>CAWBSI010000032.1:0-80518 GCA_963791375.1 uncultured Alphaproteobacteria bacterium | reverse complement strand
GCACGGCCTGTTCGGCGCGTTCTACACCGATCGGGGCTGGCATTACTTCATCACGCCCAAGGACGGCGGCAAGGTCGACAAGACCCAGCTGACCCAGGTCGGCCGCGCCCTGTCCCAGCTCGGCATCACCCACATCCCGTCCTATTCGCCGCAGGGGCGCGGCCGCATGGAGCGGGTGTTCGGCACGCTGCAGAAGCGGCTGCCGCAGGAGCTGCGCCTGGCCCGGATCAAGACCGTGGCGGCCGCCAACCGGTACCTCCAGGAACGCTTCGTGCCCGACTACAACGCCCGCTTCGCGGTGCCGGCCGCCGAGCCCGGCTCGGCCTTCGTGCCCTATGTCGGCCGGCCGATCGAGGACGTGCTGTGCGTCCAGGAGGATCGCGTGGTCGGCGCCGACAACTGCGTCTCCTTGAACCGGCGCAGCCTCCAGATCCCGCCCCAGCGCCACCGCCATCACTACGTCCGCGCCACCGTGCGGGTGCACCAATATCCCGACGGCCGGCTCGCCATCTTCGACGGGCCGCGCTGTCTCGCCCGCTTCGATCCGAAAGGACGCACCGACGATGTCGTCTCTCAAGTCGCTTAAATCCGCTCGGCGGCCGCAGAGGCCTGTGGATTTGTGGACAACGCAAGCGCGTTGCCCACAAGCCCCACAGGCCCAACAACAGCAAAAGAAGCGGACATTTGATGTGCTACAAAACGCGGACATCTTCACGCGCTACGGACACATTGCCTACCGGCATCGCAACAGGGCCCGCACTCGCTGCCGAAGCGACCGTGTCGACCAAGGGCAGCATTGCCTATGGCAGTGACACCACCTCATGATCGGTTCCGCATGGCAGGGGATGCATCTTGTCACCGGTGTGCCAATCGCAGCGCTGCAGGACTTGCGGGAGTGCACGGCTGCACTCGTGGTCGGTGCGATCTTGACGACGAGGGAATTTTTCGGACGAATGGGTCGGCTCGGCGAAGTGGCTATGTCTGCACTTGGCGAGAACGGACATGCGGGCATGGAAGCAGTGTGCCGCTTTTGACCCACAGCGGCTGTCGTTGGCCATTTTGTTTTGCACTGCAATCTTGTTATTCGATCACCTCGTCGGCGCGCAGCAGCAGTGCGGAAGGGATTTCAAGCCCTATCGCCCTTGCGACTTTGAGATTGATCACGAGTTCGAACTTGGTCGGAAACTGAACCGGCAGCTCGTTCGGTTTCGCGCCGCGCAGGATGCGGTCCACATAGGAGGGACCGCCGCGCCGGAACAGCTCGCCGAGGTCGAGTGCCATACGACATGAGGCCGCCCTCGGCGACAAAGTGCCTGTCCTGATAGATTGCGGGCAGCCCGTGCCGTACCGCCAGCCGATTGATCAACGTGCGATGGGCGATGAGAAGGGGAGGCGTGCACGAGAATCAGACCGCCGTTCGGCTCGGCGGCAAATGCTGTCCATGGCGCGCTCGATCTCGGTGGCATTGCGAATAGAAGTCCTCATCGTGGCGATTGCGTATTGGGCCGCAGCCGCCTCAATCGACGGCAGATACGCTTCTCCGCCAACAAGCTCGGAGTTGAAAATGAGCGCGACCCGGGCGAGGCGAGGCACGGCGTCCCTCAGCAGCTCCAGCCATTTGCCACCGATGGCGAATTCGTAGGTAAAGCCCGTGATGTTGGCCTCGGGATGCGAGATGTTGCGGACGATGTCGTTGCCGACGGGATCACCGGCAAGAAGGAAGACGATTGGAATAGTCTGTGTTTGCTGCTGCAGCGCCTTGGTTGCTCCGGCGGAGTTGACGACGATTAATTCGGGCTGCAGGTCAATCAATTCCTTGGCAAATATCCGCATCCGGTCAGGGACGCCGGCTCCCCAGCGAACATCCATCCGCAGATTGCGACCGTCGTTCCAGCCCAGCTCTCCGAGCCCACGGATAAGCTCAGAAAAGTAGGCCTTCGCAGTTTGATCTTTTTCATCATACCCCATGAGCACGCCAATCCGCCGCACGCGCTCGCGCTGCTGCGCCCGCGCCGCCACCGGCCACGCTGCCGCCCCGCCGAGCCCCGCGATGAACTCCCGCCGTTTCATTCGATCACCTCGTCGGCGCGGACCAGGATCGATTGCGGCACCGTAAGACCGAGCGCTTTGGCGGTCTTGAGATTGATGAACATCTCGGTTTTAGTGGCCCGCTGAACCGGCAGGTCAGCGGGCCTTTCGCCCTTGAGAATGCGGCCGGTGTAGACGCCGGCCAGACGGTACGCATCCGTTTCACTGCCTCCGTAGCTCATCAGACCGCCGGCCGCGACGAATTCGCGATACTGGTAGATCGTGGGCACCGCGTAGCGGAGCGCCAGTGCGGACAGCTGTTCGCTTCGGCCATTGAAGAACGTATCGGGGCCGATCACCAGCCCGCCTGCTCGCAGTTGGACCAGGGTCGCGAATGCCGCATCGAAGTCGGGTTCGGTGCTCGCATGCAGGACTTGGATTTGCACCCCGAGGATGCGGGCAGCTGCCTGCAGGTCTCTGGACAGGATCGCTAAATTGGGATTGGTCGGATTGACGAGCACGCCCACGCTGCTCGCCGTGGGGACCATCTCGTGCAGCAACTCCAGCCGCTTCGGCGCTAGCTCAAGGGCCAACGTAGTCACCCCCGTGAGGTTACCGCCCGGTCGGCTCAGGCTGCCGACAAGCCCAATCTCGACTGGGTCGTTGCCGATCGAGAAGACAATCGGAATTGTCGTGGTCGCCGTCTTGGCCGCCAGGGCGGAGGCAATTGCACCGGTCGCAGCAATTACGTCTACCTGGCGACGAACCAGATCGGCCGCCATTGAAGGCAATCGATCATATTGACCGTCCGCCCAACGGATTTCGATTGCCACGTTCCGGCCCTCAATGAAGCCGGCTTCCGCGAGACCCCCGCGAAACGCCGCCATCCGGCGCCCATACCCGTCCGCCCAACCGGCGCCAAGGAACCCGACCACCGGCATCGCCGGCTGCTGCGCGCGCGCCGCGAGCGGCCACGCCGCCGCGCCACCGAGCCCCGCGATGAACTCCCGCCGTCGCATCCATCACCTCTTAAGCTGCATTGTGGGCAGCCTATCGCGGTCGGGGCTGCATGTCTGGCCTTGAGGCGAGGTCTCCCAATCTTTTTTGCAGCGCGAGAGGCGGCTCGTGGCCCATCACGTCGGTTTCACAATTCGGCCCACGTCCGCTGCTGGTCGAACCGGACATGACCGCCGGGACTGGATAGGCAGAGATTGACCCTCGATGCGGCCAAGTTGCGCGAGTTCTATTCGATCACCTCGTCGGCGTCAGCGAGCAGCGTCTGCGGCACTGTCGAGGCCGAGCGCCTTCGCGGTCTTGAGATTGATGACCAGGTCGAACTTCGTCGGGACCTCGACCGGCAGGTCAGCCGGCTTCACGCCGCGGAGGACGCGATCCACGTAGCCGGCCGCGCGCCGGAGCATGTCCGCGTTGTCGGCTCCGTATGAGACCAGGCCCCCGCTTTGAGCATATTGAGGCAGATCGAAGATCGCTGGCAGATTGTTGCGAGCCACCGACGATATGATCGCCTGTAGACGCGCGGCAATAAAGGCGTCGGGCATCAAGACGAGGCCGGCCTGTTGGTGGCCAAGCGAGGTCATTGCGGTGTCGACTTCGCCATCGTTGCGCACGCGCAATGTGACTGGCTCGACTGCTAACGTTCGCGCGGCGGCCTCAAACGAACCCTGGTAATAGTCACCGCCGCCAGGTGCCGTGTCGGGATTGAACATAATGGCCGCACGTTTGATGCGGGGCGCGATCTCCCTGAGTAACTGCAGCAACTTGCTTACCATCCCGGCCTCGACATTGATGAACCCGGTGGCGTTGCCGCCCGGGCGCGCCAGGCTCGCAACAAAGCCTTCGCCCACTGGGTCGCCGACGAGTGCAAACACGATCGGGATTGTGTGCGTCTCCCGGTGTAGCGCTGCCGTTACCGGGGTGGTGCACGCGAAGATCACGTCAGGCTGAAGTTCGACCAGTTCCTTAGCGAATGACTGCATTCGATCGACTTCGCCATTCGCCCAACGCTGATCAATTCGCACGTTTTGGCCGTCCACCCACCCGAGTTGCGAGAAGTCTCTGAACAAAGATGTTGAACCATCGCCGGTATCCCGGATCGCTTTCAGTCCACGCCATCAGGGCCGCTACACGGCGCACGCGCTCTTGCCGCTGCGCCCGCGCCGCTAGCGGCCACGCCGCCGCGCCGCCGAGCCCCGCGATGAACTCCCGCCGTCGCATCCGATCACCTCACAGCTGATCGGGGAGCCTATCGCGGTCGGGGCTCCATGTCTGGTCTTGAACCGGGTCCAATCTATCTGCGCACCGAAAGAGGGCGCTCCGGCCCTAAGCGGCGTAGGACCATCTGGGGGCTTGTCCGGACCTGGTGAAACCTGACACTCGCTGCCGAAGTGGGGCCCGCCTCTGGTTGGGGGGCCTAGCGCGCCAAGGTTACGGAAAGGCACATCTCGCTAATCCGTCGGGTGCGGGATCATCTCATTCGTACGCCAAGCCGGGGCCTCGCGCGTGTGCCAAGCCGCGGCGCTGCCAAGTGTGATCTGTCGGAATTGGCACGCAGCGCAGCTCGTTTTTGCGACCGTCAAAGGTTAAGCAAAGGTTAACGGCTCTTTTTTGAGGTCCTAGATATTTTCATAGGGGTGTCTAGCTCGCGCGCGCACCCCGCCGCCCTGTCCATGTAGGGGGGTGGGTCCGGCCATTTTTGGCCCGTCGTGCCCGCGAGACCCTAACAAAAATAAACCATGCAGCGACGCCGCTACGGCGTGCGGCTGTTCGCAAACGGTCGCGCGTAACAGCGAGGACCATCCAATGAAACGCGATCTCTATTCGGAAGTCTCGGCCCGCATCATCGCCGAGCTGGAAGCCGGCGCCGCGCCTTGGGTCAAGCCATGGTCGGCAACCGCCGGCGCAGAACATGCCCGCAGAACGCCGTGACCAACCGGCCGTACTCCGGCTGCAACGTGATCCTGCTGTGGCTCGCGCGCAATCGCGGCTGGGCAACGCCGCGGTTTCTCACGTTCAAGCAGGCACTCGAGGCCGGCGGCAACGTGCGCAAGGGCGAGCACGGCACCAAGGTCTACTTCGTGAAGCAGCTTCAGGTCGCGGATCGGGATGGCGAGGAAGGCGAAACGCGCATCGTTCCCATGATGCGGGAGTACACCGTGTTCAACGTCGACCAGTGCGAGGACCTTGCCCGACAGCGTCGGACGCGGGCAAGCCGATGCGCGTTCGCAATCCCGACACGCGCGACGCGCTCGCCGACGAATTTCTTGCGCTCGACTGGCGCGGACATTCGCGAAGGCGCAGGCGAGGCGTACTACGTGCCCGAGCCACGACTTCATTTCGCTGCCGGCGTTCGAGGCATTCAAGGGCGCCGATCACTTCTACAACGTGGCGTTCCATGAACTCACGCATTGGACCGGGCACAAGTCGCGCCTTGATCGGGATCTGAAGAACCGCTTCGGCTCACGCGACTACGCGGCCGAGGAACTGGTCGCCGAGTTGGGCGCGGCCTTCCTGTGTGCGGAGTTCGGCTTTGACGGCGACGTTCGCAACGCGGGCTACATCGCGACCTGGATTGAACTGCTCAAGGCCGACAAGCGCGCATTCTTCACGGCGTGCAGCAAGGCGTCCAAGGCTGCGGACTATCTCCGCGGCTTGGCGCTTGCCGAGCCTATCGGCAATCGGCAGCGTGAAGGCGGCAGCAATGCGAAACCCCGCCGATGCATCTGCGACTACGGCGCCGCTCTGTGACGTGGACTGGATCAATGGGCACGCGATCGAGGTGTTTTTCGTGGACCATGAAATGGCACGCGCACTAGGCGGCTCGCCGGGCTGGTACTGGTGGGCATGCTATCCCGGCTGCCTGCCGGACGGCGACGCAATCGGTCCGTTCCCGACAAGCTATCGTGCCCTGAAGGACGCGATCGAAGCTCGACGCGTATGCGCCAAATAGTGCCAGCGTGCCGCGGCAGGGGGGCGCCGGCCCAATCAACTTTGCCGGCGCTCGGATCGTCAGCCACGTCGCCCTGGCTCGGCGGCCCTGCTCGATGTCGTCGGCACACGTTGGGCGGGTCGCTTGCCAGCCGGGGTCGGTCACTGGCCGGTCGGGTTCAGCCCGGTCGAATTTTCCCACCCGATTTCCCACCGAACTCCTCGATACAGGGTGGGAAATGGCGGTATCGGATGTTTGGTGGCAAGTCAGAAACGCCCGAATTTCCGGACGAAACGGAACTGCACGATACAGGACGAGATGGGCTGCAACGGTTTAGGAAACCGCTGCTCTATCCGGCTGAGCTACGGGACCGTTGATTTCGCGCGTGATCCGGTCCGAAAAGTCTGCAACGTTTCGGGGTCATGCGCTAGATATTCCAATGCGTTAGCGTTCTCGTTGCTGGTCCGGGCGGTGGCACTCCGGTCGGTCGCGCCCGCGGCGTACCGGCCGGCGGGTTGAATAGCAGAATTGCGTCGCCCGGGCTACAGAGGCGGCGCGCGGATTGCACTTTGGGTAAGGGATGGCGCAGGCCAGCACAATCGAGGAACGTCACAGGCGCCTCGTCTACGGGTGGCGCTGGGCGGATCTGGTCTGCCGGCTGCGCGCCGCCCACGTGGTTCATCAGACCCGCATCCTTCGCCATCTGCCGGCCGCCGGCCTGATGCTCGATATCGGTTCGGGCTACGGCCATGTCGGCGAGGTGATCGCGCGGAATTCACCGCGGCGCTCCTGCGTGCTGATGGAGCCGGACTTCGATCCTTCGCCGCGGGTGACCCGGCGGATCGCACGCAAAGCCTGCTGGCCGGTGCGCGGCGACGGCCGGCATCTGCCGTTCCCGGATGCGACATTCGACGCGGCGTGGGCGCTGTTCGTCCTGCACCACGTCGAGGCCGACGACCAGGCGGTGATCTTGAGCGAGGTGAGGCGCGTCCTGCGTCCAGGCGGCGTGTTCGTATTCGCGGAGGACACCCCGTGCACGCCGGAGGAACGCGCCAACGCCATACGCGCCGACGAAAGGCTCAATTTCGAGCCGGCCGGCGCGCCGCACAACTATCGCAGGCCGGAGGATTGGCGCGGCGAACTGCCGGCCCGGGGTTTCGCGATCGTGGACGAATTCCCTTTCACCTGGCTCTATCCGCCGGTGACGCTGCTGCCCGTGAAACACAGGGCCTACATCTGTCGGTGAAACCAGGAAACGTCGGACTCCTTTTCGCCGGCGGTCAGGTCCGCGGGCGGTCAGGCGGGGCGCCACAAACACGAAGGCCCCGGGACGTCCGGGGCCTTGGTTGTTGTCGCAAACCTCCGAAGCACCGGCGGGGCGGTCACGATGACCGCCGCCGGGCCGGAGTGATCAGAACTTGTAGTTGACCTTGGCGCGGACGATGTTGTCGGTGAGGTCGGCGCCTTGAACGTTGAACGTGCACAAGAGCACTCCGCCGGGCGCGCAGGCACCGCCCTGGTTGGTCGTCAGGAAGGAGCTGCCGCCCGAGAGCCTGACGTAGAGGTACTCGGCGCTGAGCGAGAAGCCGTTCCCGAGCGCCCATTCGACGCCGCCGCCGAGAGTCCAGCCCGAGAGGGTGCTGGAGGCGGTGCCGCCCCAGCTGGAGAACGCCGGCGCGGCGAAGCTGCTCGCCCAGGTCCGATCGACATCGCCGTAAGCCCAGCCGCCGGTCGCGTATACGAGAACCATGGGCGTGAACAGCCAGCCGGCCCGCGCCCGAACGGTGCCCAGCGTCTTTTCGCTGGTTTGCTCGGTGCCGGTGAATGGGACGAAGCCCCCGACCTGGGTTCCGATGGTGTTTGATGCCTTGGCGCTGGTGCCCTGGAAGTCGGTCTCGAGGCCGACCACCCAGTTCTGTATCTGCCAGTTGTAGCCGATCTGGCCGCCGCCGATGATGCCGCTGCCGGTGCTCGAACCGAAGTTCTGCGGGCACGCGCCCGCTGCGATACACGCCGCATTGAAGGCCAACGTGGGCCCGTCGGCCGGGGCCGCCGTCATGTTGGTCTCGATGCCCTTCCAGCCCAGGTTGGCGCCGATATAGAAGCCCGTCCAGCTATAGAGCGGCATAGGCAGCGGCGCCTTGTAGTAGGGCGCGGCCATGTCGGCGGCCATGGCGGGAGCGATCAGTGCCGCAAAGGCCAGTGCAGAAATGAGAAGCTTTTTCATTCGGGGACCCTCCAGGAATGTGCTCATTCTTACGCCATCCGCCTGATGAAAGCTGTTGCAGCACAGCCACATCCGGGCGAAAAGAGCGGCCGGCAGCGAACACAATCTCGCCTCGCGGCGCGATCTCGGCAGGGCCAGAAAAAGCCGGCGGCGAGCGCTCTAAAGCGCGCCCGGCATAGCGTATTCCGCTGCCCCGCGGCACCTCTCGACCGGCGGTGCGAGCGTGCCCCCGAACTGCCTCAACTTTCCGCTTCGCGATTTATGAGGAACGTCACCGCGCGGCGCGCAGCTTGAGCGCCGACACGCCGAGCGAGACGTTCAGCCCGATCGAGCCCTCGACCGAGACCGGCTGCAGCGCGAAGGTCCGGCCAGAGCCGCCGACCAGGACGTTGGCGCCGCCGCCGACGCCAATGTCGATGTCACCGGAAACGCCGACATATTCGCCGGCGAGCGCGCCTGCGGGCGTGCCGATGGTTCGCGCAAACACGGCCCAGGCCAGCGCTCCACCGGAGGAGAAGCCGACATCGAGGCCGATGGTGTTGATGGCGCCGTCATAGGCCTGGGGCGGCTCCGGCTGATTTGGAGTGAAGCGGCACTCCATCGTCTGGTGTCCGGCAATGATGAAGCCGATGCTCGGGTTGAGCCTGCAATTGAGCATGCCGACCTGGAGCCATGGTGACCGCGTCTGCGCGGCGGCGGGCGCAACAAGCAACGCCGCGAGTGCGAGCATCGCAATTCCCAAGCAACTGCGGTTCATGATCATGGATCCTTCCACGCTCCTCAAAATGACTGATGATGCAGGGATGAAAGTCGGCCGGACGGCGGATGGTGGGGGGCGGATAGTAGACGGGATGGAATCGCCGTACAACCGGCGCCGCGAATCTTCCTGCGCTCGACGCCGCTCGGCTGCCCACTTGGCGCTCGCACAAAAAAATGGGCCGGACGATTTGGCGTTTCGCTGTCGCCACCCGCGCGTTACTCTCAACGCTCGCGCGCCG
The DNA here is from genome assembly GCA_963791375.1 of uncultured Alphaproteobacteria bacterium. Classification (GTDB taxonomy): domain Bacteria; phylum Pseudomonadota; class Alphaproteobacteria; order Rhizobiales; family Xanthobacteraceae; genus JAJPKK01. Next base: position 71,319 of record CAWBSI010000032.1, on the reverse strand, counting down.
CACCGCGAGACCACAGGCGGAGCTCCGCCAGTGCGGCGCCGGCCGCATCACCCGAAGTCTTCGGTTCTAAGCCGCGCAACAGATGCGGCGATCATGGAGGAGGCCACCATGCTGCGAATGGTAACAGCCGCGATGATCGTCATGGCGTCGTCGCCGGTCGCGTTCGGCGACGACATCGTCTTGCGGGGGATGGGCTCGTTCCATGTCGGCGGACGAATTGTGGAGATCTCCGGCAAGCCGGTCCGCGACATCGTGCGGGTGCCGGGTGGGCCGTCGTCGAAGCTCGACCCCAATGGCCAATATCAGGTCGAGCAGATGTACGCGCAGTATTTCCTGCCGAAGGCGCGCACGGGAAAGGTGCCGTTGCTGATGTGGCACGGCGGCGGTCTGACCGGCGTCACCTATGAGACCACGCCGGACGGCCGCGAAGGCTGGCTCAACATGTTCATCCGCAAGGGGTGGGACGTCTATGTCTCGGATGCGGTCGAGCGCGGGCGTTCGGGATTCGCAAGCCCGGACGTTTGGCCGGACGAGCCGATCTTCCTGACCTACGCAGACCCGTTCGAGCGATTTCGCATCGGCACCGGTGAAGGGTCCTGGAGCCCCGATCCGGCCAGGCAAAAGCTGATGCCGGGAGAGCAGTTCCCGGTGGAGGCCTATGCGAATTACATGAAACAGATCGTCCCGCGCTGGCTCTCGACCGACGACGCCGTCGTCGCGGGCTACATGGCGCTGGTCGACAAGGTGTGCCCTTGCGTGCTGCTGCTGCACAGCCAAGGCGGTGGGTTCGGGTTGAAGGTTGCGGAGGCGCGGCCCGAAAAAATAAAGGCCATCGTCGCCGTCGAGTCCGCGGGCGGCGGCACCCTCGCGAAGGCGACTGCGCTCAAGAACGTGCCGATTCTCATGATATTCGGCGACAACGTCGACTTGCATTCGCGCTGGGTCGCCTACCGAAAGCTCGATCTCGAATACGCGCAAGCGGTACGGGCCGCGGGCGGCAAGGTCGACGTGATCAATCTGCCGGACGTCGGCATCAGGGGCAATTCCCACATGATGATGATGGACAGAAACAACGGCGCCGTCGCCGATCTCATTCAGCACTGGCTCGTCGAGCAGAAGCTGACGTCGGACGGAGCGCAATGAACAGGGGCCCGCGCCAAGCACTCTTGACGCTCGACCCTGGTCGCAACGGTGAGGCCGAAATGAGCTGGAAAACGGAGCGGACGATGGCCATCGCAAGAGACTTTGGGCGCAACTCGTTGCGGATCGCCGCCATGGCTTGCGTCGCCGCGGCCGCGATCGCGGGCCCTGGGGACAGCGCGACGGCGGAAAAGCTGCGGGTCGGCATCAATCTGACCACAATCGAGACGTTGCCGATCTATCTCGCCGCGGACGGCGGCGCTGCCGTCGAACTCACGGGTGGCGCTCTTCCGTCGTTGACCGAGGGCAAGGTCGACGCCGCGACCAATGCGGAGACGCAGGCCGTTCTGAGATCGACCGCCAACCCGGAGATCCGGGTCATCCTCACCGTTGCGGAATACAGCTATCGCATCGTGGCCCGCCGTTCCGCCGGGATTAGAACCGCAGCCGATCTGCGCGGCAAGAAGATCGCAACCTCGTTGAACAGTTCGGCGCACTTCTACATCGTCAAGACGCTGCGTGGCGTCGGCCTGTCGGAAAAGGACGTCACCGTCGTCGGGGCCTTGCCGACCGAAATGCCGGCGGCGCTCGCGCGTGGCGACGTTGACGCCGTGTCGATCTGGGAACCGGCTGCCGAGAACTCCGTGCAAGCGCTGGGTTCCGATGGCGTGATCATCCAGGGACCGGCCTATCGGGAGCGCTTCAACTTGAACACCACGGCTGCGGCTGCAGCCGACCCCGTCAGGCGCGCGGCGCTGGTCGACTTTTTGCGATCCCTCATCCGGACCTCGCAAGAGGCGCATGCTCGTCCCGAATCGGCGCAGCTGCTGATAGCGGGGAAGCTCAAGTTGCCGGCGCAGATCGTATCGACGACGTGGAACCTGTTCCGATTTCCGGCGTCGATCCCGGACGACCTGCTGGACAGCATGTTCGAGCAGGAACCCTGGATGGCGGAGAAACAGAGCAGGCCCGCGCGACCGCGCGAGGCGATCGCCGCGCTGATCGACGCCAGTCTGTGGCGGGAAGCGCAAGCGCCTCGGTGAAGACCGCCGGCGCAGTGCCGCCGGCCGCGGCCGCCGACCTCAATTCACCGCTTCGCAATTGGTCGTGAAGTCCGCCGGCGGCTCCGGGCCCCAGAGGTAGAACGAGTCCTCGGGCCTGTGAGTGCCGGCCTGCCAGTCCTGGGTCGCCGGGATGTAATCGATGTCGCAGGAGTATTCTGCGAAGCTCCCCCAGGGGTCCTGCACGTAGTGGAAATAGTTCGAGCCCAGCACGTGGCGGCCGAGCCCCCATCCCCTGGTGTAGCCCTTGTCGGCCATGCTCATGGCGCCGAGGCCGATGTCGTCGATGCCGCCGACGTCCCAGCTCGAATGATGGATGCCGGCCGCGCTCGATTCGGCGAAGGCGAGGATATGGTGATCGCTGCCGTGGATGGCGTGCATGAACGCGACCCGGTCGGAGCTGTCGGACAGGCGTAGCCCGAGATTGCGCGAATAGAATTCCACCGCGCGCGCGATGTCGGTGGTGAACGCCAGCATGTGCGAGAGCCGGCGTGGACGGACGACAGGCGCGTCGCGGCGCACCGGGGCGCCGGCGACGCCTTCCGGCGACGACGACCAGGCGCCGGACATCTTGTGGACAGGCGACACCTTCGCGGCGACCTTCACCTCGACCAGGACGCCGGCGGGGTCGCGCAGCCAGAAGCCGTTGCTCGCAAAGCCCGCCGGCGGATCGAGGATCTCGACGCCGTTGCCCTCGGCGCGCGCCCTGAGGCGGCCGAGATCTTCGGCATAGCAGCCGAACGAGATGTGGTGCAGCCGCTTGCGGGCGCCCTCCACCACACTGCCCCAGCGCTGGTCGTGACCGTAGGTCTTGAGCGCGAGCGTGTTGCCGGCTCCGCGCACGTCGAGGCCGAAGCTCGCGTAGAAACTCGCGGCCACGGCGAGATCGGGGACCGCCAGCACGAAATGATCGAGCGAATGGACGCCCAGTCGGTCGCCGCCAGCCGCCGGCGGCACGAAGCCACGGATCGCAGTCATGTGATGCTCCTCGGTGCCGCGCGCGGACAACCGCGCGTGTTTTGCGAAAGTATGAGACTTTCGCTGGCCGTCGATTTGATCCAGCGCAAAAATTGCGGCCACAACCGACGCCGCCCAAGGCCTTGCTCGCGCCCCCGGAATTGAGCAAAATCAGGGTGCGGCCTCGGGAGCTGCGATATCTTTACAAAATATTTTGTGGAGACAGTCTCATGACCACAGCGGACGAACTGCTTCCATCGGCGCAGGATTGCATGAAGAAAATTGCGTTGGCCGAGGCCGAGAAGGCTTCTTCCTATATGCGCAAGCAGGCGGCCGCCGACGCGGAGAAGCGTGAGTTGCTGGATCGCCTCGCAAAGCCGTCGGGCATCTCCGACGAGGAACGGCTCAAGCGCGCCGCGGCCATCATCCAGCGTGCCGTGAACAACGGGCTCACGGAAGTTTTCGTCGGCCGCTTCCCCAATACCCTCTTCACCGACCATGGCCGCGCCATCAACCAGATGGAGCCCGGCTGGGAGACCACCCTGACCGGCCTTCCCAAGGAACTGTTCCAATTCTGGGAGAGACACCTCAAGCCCCGCGGCTATCGTCTTCGGTGCCAGATCGTCGACTGGCCGGGAGGCATACCCGGAGACATCGGCATGACGCTGGTGTGGGGGTGAACGCGGGTTTCAAGGCTCCGGATCGGCGCTTGGTTCGAAGCGGATTTCAGACTTGATTTTAACGCCGCACGACGGCGAGGAGCCCGACGCGGCCCATGACACGACTGGACAGCTCATGACGAAGGCTCAAGTCGCCGGCGACGATCACGACCGCAAGCTCAAGCGAAAGGACTACGAGAAGGACCTGCGCAAGCTGCAGGTGGAGCTGTGCCGCCTGCAGGAGTGGGTGAAGTACAAGGGATTGCGCGTCATCCTTCTGTTCGAGGGCCGCGACGCCGCCGGCAAGGGCGGAACGATCAAGGCCCTCACCGAGAGGGTGAGCCCGCGGGTGTTTCGGGTGGTCGCGCTGCCGGCGCCGTCGGAGCGCGAGAAGACACAGATGTTCATCCAGCGTTACATCGAGCAGTTTCCTGCCGGTGGGGAAGTCGTCATCCTCGATCGCAGCTGGTACAACCGGGCCGGCGTGGAATACGTCATGGGATTCTGCAGCGCCGCGGAGCACCGGCGCTTCCTCGATCTCTGCCCGCTGGTCGAAAAATGGATCGTCGAAGCCGGCATCATCCTGATCAAGATCTGGCTGGAGGTGGGAAAGGACGAGCAGGATCGGCGCTTCAAGGCGCGCATACATGATCCGCTCCGGCAGTGGAAACTCAGTCCGATGGACCTCGAGTCGTACCGGCGCTGGTATGACTATTCGAGAGCCCGCGACCTCATGCTGGCGGAGACCGACAGCGCGGCGGCGCCCTGGTACATCGTGCGTTCCGACGACAAGCGGCGGGCGCGCCTCAACTGCATCGCCCACATCCTGTCCCTGATCCCCTACAAGAAAGCGCCGCGCGAGAAGGTCACGCTGCCCAAGCGTTCCGACAAGGGCAAGTATGACGACATGGCCGGGTTGAGCGGACGCCACTTCGTGCCTGAGCGGTACTGACCGCCTGCGCCGCCGGAAGGGCACCCAGTAGAAAAGGTCACGGCATGCGCACGCAGGTCGCCATCATCGGTGCCGGGCCGTCCGGGTTGCTGCTCGGCCAGCTCCTGCACAAGGCCGGCGTCGACAACGTCGTCCTCGAGAACAAGAGCCCGGACTACGTGCTGGGGCGCATCCGTGCCGGTGTCATCGAGCAAGGCGCGGTCGCGCTCCTCGACGAGGCCGGCGTCGGCGCGCGCATGCATCGCGAAGGCCTCGTCCATGACGGCACGCAGATCTGTTTCGGCGGGGTGCGCCATCGCGTCGATTTCCGCGCGCTGACCGGCAACACCGTGATGGTATACGGCCAGACCGAGATCACGCGCGACCTCATGGAGGCCCGGGCCGCCGCGGGCGCCCCTTCGATCTACGAGGTCGAGCAGGTGAGCCTGCACGACTTCAGAGACGAGAGCCCCCGCGTGACGTTTCGCAAGGACGGCGAGGAAACCGAGCTCCGCTGCGACTTCATCGCGGGGTGCGACGGTTTCCACGGCGTCACCCGGCAAGCCGTCGCGGACGTCATCGAGAATTACGAGCGCGTCTATCCGTTCGGGTGGCTCGGCCTGTTGTCCGACACGCCGCCGGTGTCGGAAGAGCTGATCTACGTCAATCACGAGCGCGGTTTCGCATTGTGCTCGATGCGCTCGCGCACACGCAGCCGCTATTACATCCAGTGCAGCCTCGCCGAGGACGTCGAGCAATGGCCGGACGAGCGGTTCTGGAACGAGTTGAAGCGGCGCCTGGACGATGAAGCGCGTGCACGTCTCGTCACCGGCGCTTCGCTGGAGAAGAGCATCGCGCCGCTGCGCAGCTTCGTCGCCGAGCCGATGCGGTTCGGCCGCCTGTTTCTCGCCGGCGATGCCGCCCACATCGTGCCGCCGACGGGAGCCAAGGGCCTCAACCTCGCGGCCAGCGACGTCTGCTACCTGTCGCAGGGCCTGCAGGAATTCTACCGGGAGAAATCCACCGCCGGGCTCGACCGCTACTCGGACCGTGCGCTCGCCCGCATCTGGCAGGCGGAGCGTTTTTCGTGGTGGATGACCATGCTGCTGCACACCTTCCCCACCGGCGGATTCGACCGCAAGATGCAGCTCGCCGAACTCAACTACGTCATGAATTCGCGCGCAGCGGCGACCGCGCTCGCCGAAAATTATGTCGGCCTGCCGTATTGAGGCGGTCGGATGCGCGACTGGAGCATGATCCCGAAAAGTTGCAGACTTTTCGGACAAGATCATGCTCGGAATCAAGGACTTTAGAGCGCTATCCGATTCAACCTGAATGGATATCGCTTTAAGTGGAATGAACGGGCAACCGGAACTCCGGCGGCTACGTGCGAGTCTCGCGGCCTCCGAAAATATATCTGCTTTGGAGAGTCAGGCCGCCAACTTCGGCGGCCTCGATTGCATGATTTACCGGCCGGCGGGCGAAGGAAACGGGGCCGCGGGCGAAGGCATTGGAGGCGGCACGGCCGCGCCTGTCGTCGAGGGCGCCGGTGACGGCGCACGCGAGGCCACGGGCGAAGGCAACGGGGACGGCGTGGGTGATGACATCGGAGCCGGAAAGACCGACGCCGCAGGCGAAGGTGACGGCGCGTGAGAGGCCGTGGCCGAAGGCAACAGGGACGGCGCAGGTGAAGCTACCGGAGTCGGTAAGGCTGACTGCGCAGCCGAAGGCGTCGGCGAGCGAGAGGCCGCGGCCGAAGGCAGCAGGGTCGGCCCTGGCGAAGGCATGGGAGCGGGCGAGGCCGAGGCCGCAGGCGAAGGTGTTGGCGACGCAGGCATCGGCGCCGGCAAGGCCGAGATCGAAGGCGACGGCGTGCCCGATGGCATCGGAGCCGGCGAAGCCGAGGCCGCAGGCGAGGGAAATGCCGAGGATGATGGCGTTACAAACGGCGTTCCGGCCGGAATTGGAGCAGCAACACTTTGCGCTCCGGTCGGAACCGGAGACGGAACCGGAGATGGACTTGGAATCGCACCCTGACCAAGCGCCTGAGAAGTCGCGAAGATGAAAGCAGCTATTGCAAACGATGATTTGTCAAACATGAGCTGATTTCTCCCTAATGTCTGAGAACCGGAATTTCCAGGATGCGGGATCTATGAATTATGGCATGGGCCCTCAAAGTGTTGCAAGTTTGGCCCGCGACGGTACTCAGTCCACCGAGAGATGCTTTCGCCGAGAACATCAAGACGCGGCCGCTGGAACCGGGACGCTCGATGCGTCGCACGGCGCGACCGGCGACAACAACGGTGACCTCGGGAGCTTTCAATTCCAGCAGGAGCAGAACTTGGCCACACAAACCACCGCAGGCGCCTCGTACGATTTGAAATGGCCCGATTTGAACTGGTCGGATTGGCACGATACCGGCGACACGCTGCATCGTTGGACCCAGATCGTCGGCAAGGTGCGGATGGCGCTGAGCCCGATGATGAATCACTGGTGGCAGGTCGTGCTCTACGTGAATTCGCGCGGCCTCACCACTTCGGCCATTCCCTATGGAGGGCAGTCCTTCGACGTCACCTTCGACTTCATCGATCATGCTCTGGTCATCGAGACGAGCAGCGGCGCGCGCGAGCAGTTCGCTCTGAAGGCAATGTCGGTTGCCGAATTCTATTCCGCGTTCCTCGCCGCTCTGCGCCGCTTGGGAATCGACGTCCGCATCTGGACGATGCCGTGCGAGATTCCCGATGCGGTTCCGTTCCAGGACGATCATTCCCACGCCGCCTATGACGCCGACTATGCGCGACGGTTTTGGCAGGTGCTGCTGCAAAGCCACCGTGTGCTCACCGCGTTCCGCTCCCGCTTTGTCGGCAAGTCGAGCCCGGTCCATTTCTTCTGGGGCAGCTTCGATCTCGCGGTGACGCGCTTTTCCGGACGTCGCGCGCCGCCCTATCCCGGGGCCGCGCCGAATGTCGCCAACTGGGTGATGCGCGAAGCCTATTCACAGGAAGTCAGCAGTTGCGGCTTCTGGCCCGGCAACGGCGGATACGGCCGCGCCGCATTCTATTCCTACGCCTATCCCGAACCGCCGAATTTCGACAAGGCGCGCATCCAAACGATTGGCGCGTTTCTACGATCCGCAATTGAAGGAGTTCATCCTGCCCTACGACGTGGTCCGCCAAGCGCCGGACCCCGACCGGACCTTGATGGGATTTCTGCAGGAGACCTACGACGCCGCCGCCGACGCCGCCGGTTGGGATCGCGCCGATCTGGAGCGGGCACCGTTGACCGCGCCCACGGCTTAGTGGGCCGAGCACTCAAAGCGAGCAGGCTCTTATCGGGCGAAGTGCATTTTTTCAGATGTCGGTTTGATTTTTCGCAAGGCGGCCGATCGGATTGATCTTCAAATTTCGCGAAAGCCCGAGCGAGCATCGCACAGATCATCACGGGCATCACTTTGGCGTTGGGTGTTCGTCGCCGCCTGCGCGCGGGGGCCCGGCCACACTGAACAGACCAGGAGGAAACGCCATGTCGACCAATGTTGGAACCGCCGATCGCATCTTTCGAGTGATCATCGGCCTCGCGCTGCTCGCCTTCGCAATCGGGCTGATCTTTCCCGACACCGGCTGGAACTGGGTCGGCTGGATCGGGATCGTACCGATCCTGACCGCTGTTTTCCGGACTTGCCCACTCTACAGCGTGCTCGGCGTGTCCACTTAGAGCGTCAGCCATTCAGGTTGAATCGATAACGCTCCAAAGTCCCTGATTCTGAGCATGATCTTGTCCGAAAAATCTGCAACTTTTCTAATCGATCGGGGCCACCAAACCGTGATGCGACGGCGGCCCCAGATCCGCGATTGAGCGCGGTCGCCCAACGTAAAGGCGGCCTCGTAGATCGGTCGTCAGCGGCAGGGCTTGCGCCTTTGGGTGCGCGCAAATTCCGCTGGCGCAGTGGTTCCTCCCGCGCCGGAAAATGCTAAACAGGCCCCGCATGCTGTTCGAGTGGGGCGATCCGGCTCGACAAGAAACTTACATGGGAGGAAAATCGATGTCGAAGACGACGCGTTTGTCGCTGTTCACGTCCGCGGCGCTGCTTGCCTGCGGGTTCAGTGGCGCAGTCCAGGCCCAGGCGCCGCAGGCGCCACCCAACCTGACGTTTTTCGTGACCAGTTCCGGCCCGGGCAAGGGCGCCGATCTCGGCGGCCTCGAAGGCGCCGATGAGCACTGCCAGAAACTTGCCGCCGCGGTCGGCGCCGGCAACAAGACCTGGCGCGCCTATCTGAGCACCAATTCCGTTCCCGGCACCGGAACACCGGTGAATGCCCGCGACCGCATCGGCAAGGGTCCGTGGCAGAACTTCAAGGGCGAGGTGGTGGCGCAGAGCGTCGACGACCTGCACAGCGGAAGCAACCGGCTCGGCGCGTCGACGTCGCTCACCGAGCGCGGCGCCATGATCGCCGGATTCGGCTACAATCCAAACTGGCACGACATCCTGACCGGCTCGACCGCCGACGGCCGGGCGTTCCCCGGCAACCTCAACATGACCTGCAACAATTGGAAGAGCGGCCAGCTCGGCAACGCCATGCTCGGCCATGTCGACCGCCGCGGCGGCGCCGACAATGAATTCCAGCGCTCCTGGAACTCGGCACACCAGTCGCGCAGTTGCAGCCAGGACGATCTGCGCGCGACCGGCGGCAATGGCCTGTTCTACTGCTTCGCGGCCAACTGATCGGCCGTCATCGCGTGGACAGCGGCACGGCCTGCCGCTGTCCGCAATTTTATTGCGCGCCCTCGCAGGCCTGGTCGCAGTCGCGGCAAATCAGGCTGCCGCGCAGCCGGCCGCCCCCGCATGCGGGGGCCCAACCATCGCTACCGGCGAAGTCGTTCGCGTCACTGACGGCAAAACCTTCATGCTTTCCGATGGACGCGAGGCACGGCTCGCCGCCATCGAGGCGCCACCGGTATCGGCCGCCGACCCCGACGAGGAGCACGCGGCCATCGGGCAGGCCGCGAAAACGGCCTTGGAAGGGCTGCTGATGCACCATTCGGTGGTTCTCAAGTCGGTCGGCGCCGGTTCGGACCGCTACGGCCGGCTGGTTGCCCAGGTCTTCATTACCGGCCCGAATGAAGAAATCTGGGTCCAGTCCGAAATTTTGACAAAAGGTTATGCTTTGGTGGCTACGGGTGGGGACATCAGTACATGCCTGTCATTTCTTCGCGGCGTCGAACGCAAGGCGCGGGACGGCATGCTCGGCCTGTGGGGCGAACCCTTTTTCGTAATGAAAGAAGCGCAATATCCCGACGACGTCATGACGGAACTGGGGCGTTTCGCGCTGGTGGGGGGCAAAGTGATGTCGGTGCGCGAAAGCGGCGGCATGGTGTATCTGAACTTCGGGCGGCGCTGGACGGAAGACTTCGCCGTCACCATCCAGAAGCGGAACCAGCGGGCGTTCATCGCGGCAGGGGTCGATCCGAAAAGTCTGGCCGGCCGGCGCATCGAGGTGCGCGGCTGGATCGAGCAGCGTGGGGGGCCGGTAATCGAAGCGGCGCGCCCCGATCAGATCGAGATCGTCAGGGGGAACTAACGGCATAATTCTACGTTATGCCGCCAACGATGATGAGCTGGGGTAATCGAGTTGTCCGTCGGCGCGCCGTCGGACCCGTTTGGGCGGCGTTGATCGCGCTGGTTGCGGGCGCTTGCGCATCTATGCCGGACAGCCGGCAGATTTTCCTTCCCGATCCGCCGAAGCTCACGGAATCGACGCCGCAGGGGCTGCGCGAGCACCAGCGCGTGCTGGCGGCGTATGGCGGCGCTTATGAAGACCCCAAGCTGCAGGCGGTGCTGACGCGGGTGGTCAACCGGCTGGTGGCGGCATCCGAGCGGCCGGAACTGACCTACAAGGTCACGATCCTCAACTCTCCCGCGGTCAACGCCTTCGCGCTGCCGACCGGGCAGCTTTATGTGACGCGCGGGCTGCTCGGCCTCGCCAATGATTCATCCGAGCTCGCCTCGGTGGTGTCCCACGAGATCGCCCATGTGATCGCGCGCCACGCCGACACGCGGGAAGAGCAGGCACGCCGGGCGGAGCTGGTGAACAACGTCGTCAACGACGTGCTGAGTGATCCGCAGGACGGCGCCATGGCGCTCGCGCGCTCCAAGCTGGCGCTGGCGAGCTTCTCCCGCGCGCAGGAATTCGAGGCCGACGGCATCGGCGTCGGCATTGCCGCACGCTCCGGCTACGACCCGTTCGGCGCGGCGCGTTTCCTCACCTCGATGGGCCGCAACGCCGATTTCCGCGCGGTCGGGCGCAGCCGGGACAATCGCCCGCTCGATTTCCTGTCTTCCCATCCGGCGACACCCGAGCGCGTCAAGAGCGCCCGCAACAGCGCCCGCCAGATCGCCGCCCCTGGAAGGGGCGAGCGCGACAAGGCGGCCTATCTCGCCGGCCTCGACGGCCTCGTCTACGGCGAGGATCCCATCGAGGGCTTCGTGCGCGGGCGCCGCTTCCTCCATCCCAAGCTCGGCTTCACCTTCACCGCGCCCGAGGGCTTTTCGCTCGACAACACCGCCCAGGCGGTGCTGGGAATCAAGGACCCCGGCAATGAGGCGCTGCGGCTCGATGTGGTGAAAGTGCCGGCCGAGCAGACGCTGATCGAATATCTCAATTCCGGCTGGATCGAGAACATCGAACAGGGCTCGGTGGAGGAACTCTCCATCAACGGCTTCCCGGCGGCGACCGCGACCGCCAAGGGCGATCAATGGACCTTCCGCCTCTATGCCGTCCGCTTCGGCAGCGAGATCTACCGGTTCATCTTCGCCGCCAAGGCCCGGACGCCGGAAACCGAGCGCGCGTTCCGCGAGGCCGTCGGCACCTTCCGGCGGCTCACCCTTGCGGAGATCCAGTCGGCCAAGCCGCTGCGATTGAAGGTGGTCAAGGTCCAGCCCGGCGACACCGTCGAGCACCTCGCCTCGCGCATGGCCCTGATTGACCGCCAGCTCGATCGCTTCCGGGTGTTGAACGGCCTCGATGCCAACGACCAGATGAAGCCGGGCGAGTTCGTGAAGATCATCGTGGAGTGATCGGCCGATCGCCGCCGTCACGCCTGCGAAATCGAAATTTTCGGAAAACAAAAAGGCCCGAAAAACGAAAAAGCCCGGCGCTCGGCCGGGCTTTCATTCGTCTTCGTCCTGAGGTGGAGCCGGATTTCAGGCCGCCTCTTCCTCGATGACCACTTCTTCGCCTTCCGGCGCCTTGCCGCGGCGCGGCCCTTTGGCCAGCGCGGCTTCAATTTCCTTGACCGCCTCGGTCTCGGTGATCCGCTGGACCGCCGAAATCTCCCGGGACAGCCGGTCGAGCGCGGCTTCGTAAAGCTGCCGCTCGCTGTAGGACTGCTCGGGCTGGGTGTCGGAACGGAAGAGATCGCGGACAACTTCGGCAATCGCGACGATATTGCCGGAATTGATCTTGGCCTCGTATTCCTGAGCGCGGCGCGACCACATGGTGCGCTTCACCCGGGCACGGCCCTTGAGGGTGTCGAGCGACCGCTTGACGATCGGCGGCTCGGCCAGCTTGCGCATGCCGACGGCCGTAATCTTCGCGGTGGGAACACGCAACGTCATCTTGTCCTTGACGAAAGTGATCACGAACAACTCAAGCTTGCAGCCCGCAACTTCCTGCTCTTCAATCGCGAGAATCTGACCAACGCCATGCGCGGGATAGACAATGAACTCACCGGTCTTGAACCCTTGTCGTTGAGTCGTCTTTTTTGAGATCATTCCCTGGTTCACTCCTTTTCCCTCCGGCCGAGCGCGGCTGACGGGTTTCCCTTCCAGCCGGCTGCGGCTGACGGGCTTGGCCACGGGAGCTCCACGGCGGGCTGCGCCCCGTGAAGCTTGCGGTGCCCTACGGCGGTTGGCCGAAGAGGGCTTTGCGGTCTTTTTCGTCCTGGACCTATGACGCGTTTTGCCTGCCACTGCTCACTGCGTGGATATCACGCCCCTGTTTGACGGTTCCTCGGGAGTATTCCAGAAACATTGCACCCCGGCGGAAGCGCCGAAGCGTTGTTCTTCTTATTTAGTCATTGATATCACATTTCCAGTGAAATTCAAAGCTTTACCGAGTGCAAATGTGTCAATTCTGTCATGCGACATATGTAGAAAACGGCAAAACCGTTAACGCCGCAGCAATGCCGACGCATGCGACGGCCCCTGTGGCGCGAGATTATTTCAATTCACGACGGCCGGCAGCCTAAAGTCATTGATTCTATGCCTCATCTTAACCGAATCGCCGCCTCATTCTCTAATCGCCGGTTCCCGGCTCTGATGAAAAATATTGCATCTTGTCCTTGACGCCGTCCCAATCCTTGCCGTCCGGCGGCCCGTCGCGCTTGACCGTGATGTTCGGCCACGACTTCGCGTATTCCGCGTTGATTCCGAGCCATTTTTCCAGTCCGGGCTCAGTGTCGGGCTTGATCGCCTCGGCCGGGCATTCGGGCTCGCAGACGCCGCAATCGATGCACTCGTCCGGATGAATGACGAGCATGTTCTCGCCTTCGTAGAAGCAGTCGACCGGGCACACCTCGACGCAGTCCATATACTTGCACTTAATGCAGTTCTCGACGACGACATAGGTCATGTAGAGGCTCCCGCCCGGCGGATGGCATCCGGCGCCCGGGTGCTAGCGCAGGAACAACGCGGGTGCAACCGTGACCAGCGCACGCCCCGCAGAATTGGTCGCTTTCCGCCGTGTGCCACATATAGGAGGGCGCCTCGCCTCATGCGAGGTCGTCGAACAGCCGTCGGGCCTCCTCCGCGTCGCCCCGACGCGGCGCAAAGCCGCACACCCTGAGCACGCGCACGCCGTGGTCGAGCGCAATCGTCACCACATCCCCGCATCGCACCGGCGCGGCGGGCGCCTCGACGCGGGAGCCGTTGATGCGGACATAGCCAGCCGCAGTGAGCGCAGCGGCGGCCTCGCGGGTGCGAACCACGCGGGCGTGCCAGAGCCACCTGTCGATTCGTTGACGTTCCGCGCTTACGCCCACATCCGAGGCCTGACGGCCGTCGGCGCGGTGCTGGCGGGCCGGCACGCTAATGGCGCTCCTTGGCGTTTGCCTCCAGCTGGGCCTTCAAGGCCGCAAGCTTGGCAAACGGCGAATTGGGGTCGGGCTGCTTCTCGCGCTCGCGGCGCTGCGGCGGCTCCCGGCGATCCTTATGGTCGTGGCGGTCCTTATGGTCGTGGTGGCGGTCTTGGCGGTCCTTGGCAAAGGCCGGCGGCCGGTCGCCGGGGCGCCTTTCGCCGCGCGATTCCGGCCGCGAATCGGAACGACGGTCGCCCTGCTCGCGCGATTCGGCCTGATCGCCGCGATCGCGACCAAATTGCCCCGGCGGACCACGCCGGCGATGGCGGCGGTGCTGGGGCTTGTCGGGCTCGGTTCCCGCTTCCGCCGCGACCGCGGGCGTTTCGGCGGTTGTCGTCGGCGCGACGGCCCCCTCCGCGGCCTGGGCCGGGCGGTCCCCCGTGCGATGCGGACGGCGTGCCGGGCGGCGCGGGCCGCGGCGCTCCTCGCTCCGGCCGCCGGGCCGCCAGACTTCGACGAGTTCCGGCTCAACCGGCGCTTCGGGAGCCGGGGCTTGCGCCGCCGATTGGGGCGCCGCGGCCGACGCCGGTGAATCCGGGCTCCCGGCTTCGCTTGGCGCATCCGAGGGCGCTGCCTCGGAGACGACAGCCGGCGCGCCTTCTTCGGCGACCGATTCGGCCGGCGGCGCGCCGGTCTCGGCGGCGCCTTGCGCGTCCACGGCCTCGGGTTCTGCGATTGCGGACGGCTCGTGCGCGCTAACGCCCTGCTCCGAATCGGTCGCGGCCTCGACTGCGTCGGGCGCGGGCTGCCCAGACGCAGGCGCCGCGGTATCCACGTCGGCGGAGATTTCCGCCGCGGCACCGGTCGTCCCGTCGGACGCATCGTGAGCCATCGTGTCGGCGCCCGTCGCGGAATCGCCCGCGGCCTCGCCGGACGGCAATGCCGCCTCACCCGCGGCCGCATCGACTGCAACCGATGCCGCCTCCGCGGCCGGCGCGGCTGCCGGCTCCGGCGGCTTCGGCCGCTTCTCCATTCGGTACCCCAGCGCCCGCAGAATCGAGGCGAAATCCTCCCCCGAGGATCCCGTCAGCGAGGTCATCGCCTGGGTCACGATGAAACCGATCCCCTCGAAGGCGCCGGCGGGCTTGGAGCCGTTCGAGTTGGGCCGCCAGGCGAGCGCCGGCCGGATCAGATCGGCAAGCCGCTCGAGGATGTCGACCCGCACCGCGCGCTCGGCGCACACCCGGTAGCCGATGGTGCGATAGAGATTGCGCTGAATCTCCTTGTCGGCGGGAAACGAGGTACGTCCGCTCGAGGCCAGCCGCTGCAGGTCGTCGAGCCCCTTCATGTCCGGGCCGCCATGCTTGAGCGCCCACAGCTGCGCCGCGAGCGAGCGCGGCGCCGGCTTGAGCAGCGCGGGCACATAGACGTGGTAGGCGCCGAACCGCACCCCGTGCTTGCGCAGGACCGCGCGCGAGGCCTGGTCGAGGCTCTTGAGATCGTCGGCGACCTTGCTGCGCTCCAGGACGCCCAGCGTTTCCACGATCTGGTAGGCGATGCCGCGGGCAAGGCCGGTGATGTCCTCGGCGGCGGACAGCACGAACAGCGGCCCGAGCAGGCGCTCCACATAGGTGCGCAGCCACAGGTCGAGACGCGTCTGCACCGCCTCGAGCGCGGCCCCGGTCAACTGCTCGTCGGCGAGAATGCGCACGCGCGGGCGCAATGCCAGATCGCCGGCGACGATTTTTGCGACCGGCTCGCCGATCCAGCGGATCGTCGCGTCGGAGGTCAGCACGAACTGCGCGTCCGGCGCGTGGGCGAGCTTGTTGGCGCGCGCTTCGATCTCGCCGGCGAGCGCCTTCTGCGCCGCGGCCGACAGCGCCTTGGCGTCCGAGGTCCCCGCCGTCGTATCGGGCGCGAAGCGGAAGCCGTCGAGGCGTCCGATGGTGTGGCCTTCGACGACCACCTCGCCGGTCTTCGTGATCTCGGTTTCCAGCATCGTGTTCTCTCGCAACCGCCGCATCAACACGCTGGTGCGGCGGTCGACAAATCGTTCGGCCAGTCTTTCATGCAGCGCATCGGACAGCCTGTCCTCGATCGCGCGGGTGACACCCTGCCAATGATCGGGATCGGACAGCCAGTCCGGACGGTTCGCCGCAAATGTCCAGGTCCTTATATGCGCAATGCGCGTCGAAAGCGTGTCGATATCGCCGTCGGTGCGATCTGCCTGCTCGATCTGTCGGGCAAACCAATCGTCGGAAATCCTACCCTCCCGCAACAGAAAACCATAGAGGGTCACCGCGAGCTCGGCATGCGTGGCCGGAGAAATCTTCCGGTAGTCGGGAATCTGGCACACGTCCCACAGCCGCTCGATCGCGGCGCGGCCGCTCGCCAGCGCACGGACGTCCTCGTCGCGCGCGGCGTGCTCGAGCACCAGAATATCCTCGGCGACCGGCGCACGGGTAAGCCCCGGCGCCGTCGGCGTCGCGGCGAGCGAAGCGGAGAGCGCGCCCAGCGAGGAGAAGTCGAGCTCGCAATTGCGCCATTGCAGCACCTTCACCGGCTCGAAGGCATGGCTTTCCAAGGCATGCACCAGCTCGGCGTCGAACGGCGCACAGCGGCCGGTGGTGCCGAAGGTGCCGTCGCGGGTGGCGCGGCCGGCGCGGCCGGCGATCTGGGCGAATTCGGCCGGGTTGAGGCGTCGGAACTGATAGCCGTCGAATTTCCGATCGGATGCAAAGGCGACGTGATCGACGTCGAGGTTCAATCCCATGCCGATGGCGTCGGTGGCGACGAGATAGTCGACGTCGCCTGACTGATAGAGCGCAACCTGTGCGTTGCGGGTGCGCGGCGACAACGAGCCGAGCACGACGGCAGCTCCGCCGCGCTGCCGCCTGATCAATTCGGCGATCGCATAGACTTCGTCGGACGAGAACGCCACGATCGCGGTGCGGCGCGGCTGGCGCGTGATCTTCTTCTCGCCTGCGAAGGCGAGCTGCGACAGGCGCGGCCGGCTCAGGATATTGGCGCCGGGCAGCAGCCGCTCGACCATCGGACGCACGGTCGCCGCGCCGAGCACCAGCGTCTCCTCGCGGCCGCGGCGGTTGAGCATGCGATCGGTGAAGACGTGCCCGCGTTCGAGGTCGGCGCCGAGCTGGACCTCGTCGACGGCCACGAAAGCGACATCGAGGTCGCGCGGCATGGCTTCGACGGTCGAGACCCAGAAGCGCGGATTGGCCGGCTTGATCTTCTCCTCGCCGGTGATGAGGGCAACGGCGTCCGCCCCTACCCGCTCGGAGACCTTGTTGTAGACCTCGCGGGCCAGCAGCCGCAGCGGCAGCCCGATGATGCCGGAGGAATGACCGAGCATGCGCTCGATGGCCAGATGGGTCTTGCCGGTGTTGGTCGGCCCCAGGACGGCGGTGACGCCATGGCCGCGGGCGCGGGGGTCGCGCTCCCCGGGTGAACTGAACGAGATGGGCATTCCAGCCTCCGCCAGCGCGCGGACCGGCCGGCGCGTCACTTTAACGAGCTATGTGTACCACAATGCGACGAAAGCAGAGGAAACGGCCGCTGCCATCCTCAAGGCCGGAACGAGTCTCGAACAAAGCGCGCCCGAATCGCTGACTCCGTCGTCATTGGTTTCGTTCTCACCAACATCTAGTGAGAGTCTGTGCTACTTCCACCAAATCCTGAAAAATCCCGCCTGTTTCGCCGTCAAAACGCACGTGAGGACGTCAATGCCGCGCCGCCGGTTCCAGATCGTTCCGCGAGGCATTTGTCAAGTCAGAGATCGTGGCTGCCACAACAAAGTTCAGGCAACGGCAACGCCTCGACAGCTACTCAATGGGTCGGGCTGTTCGCGGTGAGCCGCGGCGGGGCCGGCGTCGTTATGAACTGGGTGGCTTCCAGAACGCCGCGTCCCAACGGGGTGGGTATCGATACCCGGAACGGCACCAGCACCCGCGTCCCCATGATCGGCGCCAGCCAAACCTCCACGTCGTGCTGGGCGACGAGGTATTTCACCGCCGGGCGGTCCGGCACATAGCCGGCGAGCGGCACGAACTGGACGGCACAGACCACCGAAGGGCCTCGGTAGCCCTTCTCCGCCTTCACCACGTCCATGCGCTTGAAGCTCATCTGCAGGTCGAATTGCATGCGGCCGTCGAACACCGGGATGGTGCGCCGGCAGGCCTCAGGGGAGAGCGGATCGCCGTTGCCCGGCACCCGCATCAGCACCCCGGACATGGGATCGATGACGCCGCGCCGGTGCGCGTCAGTCAGCGGCACCCGCGATGGATTGAACGCGGTCGGCGGATTGATGGTGACTTCCTTGACCGACCCGCTGCTCAGGACGATGCGCATTTCCTCGAGCTTGTGGTCGGTGGTGATGCTGGAGGCATAGGTGTTCGGGGCGATTCCGTCGCTGCGGATGTGGCCGCGGGAGGCGCCACTGCCCTGCCCGCTGGTGAACACGCTCAATATTCCGGTGGTCATGCCGCTCGCTGCGGCGGTGTACTGGTCGTCACCGATATCGATGATCCAGGCGCCTTTGCCGATCGGCACTCCCGCCAGGCTCGCAGTATAGCGGGAGTCCAGCTTGCCCTGGGCGAGGCAAGCCCCGGAAACGGCATAGACGGCCCCGATGACCGAACCTGCAATGAAGAGATGTCGAGCAAAACCGGACCAGGCCAAAGGCACGAATGAACCCATCTTGATCGGACTCGGCATCACATTTCGGAGCCGGTTTGTCGGGGGGGAATAAGTCGATTGTATGATGTAGCGCAAGGGGCTGCCAGCGGCTACCCCCCGGTCTTTCCGGCGGAATTCCGCCGCCGCGCTGCGGTCCCCTCTCGCCCCGGCCGAGCCGGAGGGCTCTTTGGTTTGAGCGCGGTCCCGTCCGAAAAGCCTGCAGCCTTTCGGGATCATGCTGGATCATGCTCTGGCGCTTGACGCCTCCAGCACCGGTCACTATACGTCCGCGGTCCAACTGAGCCCCGTTTCCACGCTCCGCGCGGGCAAGCGCGGGTCAATGATTTTTCAGAGGTATGTCATGTCGCGGCGGTGTGAATTGACCGGCAAGGGCCCCCAGACGGGCCATAAGGTCAGCCACTCGAACATCAAGACCAAGCGGCGTTTCCTGCCCAACCTCTTGAACGTCACGATGATTTCCGATGCGCTCGGACGTTCGGTGCGGTTGCGGGTGTCCGCCAATGCGCTCAAGAGCGTCGATCACCGCGGCGGGCTGGACGCCTTCCTGATCAAGGCGCGCGACACCGAACTGTCGAAGCGCGCGCTCGAACTCAAGCGCCAGATCGGCAAGAAGCTCGCGAGTTAGAGCCTGATCCCGAAAAGTTGCAGACTTTTCGGACGAGATCATGCTCAAAATCAAAGACTTTAGAGCGCTATCCGATTCGACCTGAAACGATAGCGCTCGAGAACGCGTTCGCGTCCAATCGCCTGCGTTCTATTCCCTTGATTTTGCGGGTCATTCCTCGATCAGCTTGAACTGCAGCAGAATCGTCCGCTGCAGGAACGAGAAATTGTCGTCCGAGATCATGGTCAGGATGAGATCGCCCGCGGCCGTGCGGTGGGTGGAAAGCCCTTCCATGTTGTCGATCTGATAACCCATGTCGGCGAAGAAGAGGATCGGCCCGTCCACCAGGGCGCCCGGTTTGATGTCGGCCAGCGCAAGCCGGCGAAGCCGCATGGCGATGCCGCCGCGCAGCAGCGAAAACCGCCGCTCCAGCAGCAGCAGGTCGCCGGTCGGCAGCACTGTGCAGTCACTGATGTCGAAATCGTCGCGGCGCTTGACCGAGAACTCGCCGGGCGTCGGGCCGCCGATCAGGAACGCCTTGAGGTTGCCGGCGGCGTCGAGGCCGCGCTCGGAAAACGCAATCAAGGTCCCGGCGAGCTTGCTGTTGCGCGGCGCGAATGCGAGGGCTTCGAGGCCCTTGTTGTTCGGCAATGTCGCGACGCCGGGCGGCGTCGGCATCACCACGGCGCGGGCGCGCATTCCGTACTTGGCGAAATCGAAGCGGACGATCCGATTGACCCGCTCGATCCCGACATAAAACATGCCGTCCTGCTCGGCGAGGGATTCGGTGTCATACCAGCCCCGTGCATCCAGTGTACGGCCGTCCGGGCCGAGCATCGGCGCCATCTCGGCGTCGGCGATGCCCACCGGACGCTCGCGGTCGTAGGCGATGCGGCCGGTGAGCCAGTATCCGTTGTCGGTGAGGGCGACGAAATGCTCGCCGTCCGGCGCCATCCTGAGAGCCGAAAAACCGCCGAACTTGCGATAGTCCGAGGTCAGTTCAAGGCCGCCGCGAAACTCGAGCGGGCCAAAGCGGCGCTGATCGGTGTCGCGCGGCAAAAACGAGTTGATCGTTTTCGCCTCCACCTTTATCGCGACCGGATTGTCGTTGTGACCGGGCTCGGCGGCCACCGGCACCGCAAACGCCAGCGCCGCCGCCACCGCCGCGATGGTGGCGAATGCCGTGGGGCGAGGCCGCGAGGAAGCGCTGCTCCGCGGAATGGCGGTCACGAATGCAGCCGGCGCTTCGGACGCCGTGCCGGCTCCGCGGGCGGCGCCTCGTCGAACAGTTCGGCCAGCTTCTCGATCATGACGCCGCCGAGTTCCTCGGCGTCGACGATCGTCACCGCGCGGCGGTAATAGCGCGTGACGTCGTGGCCGATGCCGATGGCGATGAGCTCCACCGGCGAGCGCTGCTCGATCTCCTCGATCACCCAGCGCAGATGCCGCTCGAGATAATTGCCCGCATTGACCGAGAGGGTAGAGTCGTCGACCGGCGCACCGTCGGAGATCATCATCAGGATCTTGCGCTGCTCGGTGCGCGCCAGCAGGCGCTTGTGGGCCCAGTCCAGCGCCTCGCCGTCGATGTTCTCCTTCAAGAGGCCCTCGCGCATCATCAGGCCGAGATTGCGCCGGGCGCGCCGCCACGGCGCATCGGCGGACTTGTAGATGATGTGGCGCAGGTCGTTGAGACGACCGGGATTGCCCGGCTTGTTCTGAGCGAGCCAGGCTTCGCGCGATTGCCCGCCCTTCCACGCGCGCGTGGTGAAGCCGAGGATCTCGACCTTGACGCCGCAGCGCTCGAGCGTGCGCGCCAGGATGTCGGCGCAGGTCGCCGCGACGGTGATCGGGCGGCCGCGCATCGAGCCGGAATTGTCGAGCAGCAGCGTCACCACGGTGTCGCGGAAATTGGTTTCCTTCTCGCGCTTGAACGAAAGCGGATGCATGGGATCGATGATGATGCGGGCGAGCCGCGCCGGATCGAGCAGGCCCTCCTCCAGGTCGAACTCCCAGGAGCGGTTCTGCTGCGCCATCAGACGGCGCTGCAGCCGGTTGGCGAGGCGGGCGACCACGCCCTGGAGATGGGCGAGCTGCTTGTCCAGATAGCCGCGCAGGCGATCGAGCTCCTCCGGCTCGCACAGATCCTCGGCGGCGACGGTCTCGTCGAACTTGGTGATGAAGGGCCGGTAATCGGGCCCGCGCGGCTCGTTGCGGCCGCCCTGGCGCGGGCGCCACGGCTCGGCGGCATTCTCCGAATCGCCCATCTCGGAATCGTCGGGCATGTCGGCGGTCGGCGCATCGGTCGCCTCGGCGGCGCTGTCGGGCAGGTCCTCGGTCGATGCGTCCGCCTGCTCGAGGCTCATGCGCTGGGACTCTTCGGATTCCGAGGAATCGCCGTCCTCGCCCTTCTCGTCCTGGCGGCCTTCCTCGTCGTTGTCGTCGCTGTCCTCTTCGTCCTGTTCGCTGCGATCGTCGCCCATGTCGAGGGAGTCGAGCAGGTCGTGGACGATGTCGCCGAACTTGCGCTGGTTCTCGATCGTGTCCTCGAGCCGGTCGAGCTCGCGCCCGGCGCGGCCCTCGATCCAGCTCCGCCACAACTCGACGAGACGCCGCGCCGCCGGCGGCGGCGGCTGGCCGGTCAGGCGCTCGCGCACCAGCATCGCCACCGCCTCCTCGATGGGCGCATCGGCGCGATCGGAGATTTCATCGAACTTGCCGCGGTGGAACTTGTCGTCGAGCATGGCGGAGAGATTCTTGGCGACGCCCTGCATGCGGCGCGCGCCGATCGCCTCGACGCGGGCCTGCTCCACCGCCTCGAACACCGCCCGTGCCTGCTGGCCGCCCGGCATCAGGCGGCGATGGATGGCGGTGTCGTGACAGGCCATCCGCAGCGCGATCGAGTCGGCATGGCCGCGCACGATCGCGGCGTCCGACGCGGTCATCTTGCGCGGGGGCTCGGGCAGCCGCGCCTTGCCGCCCACCATGCCCGGGCGCTCGGCCGCGAACGAGACCTCGAGCTCGGGCTGCCGCGCGATGGCGCGCAGGCACCCCGTCACCGCGCGCTTGAACGGCTCGGTGGGCGCCTCCTTGGCCGGAGTCTTGGGTTTGATGTTGGAGGACATCACAACGCCTTGGTCATCCAGACGCGGTCGTGGCCCGCAGGAAACTCTTTCAACCGCCCGAACTCCCGATAGCCGAGCTTGGCATAGAACGCCGGAGCTTGGAAACTGAAGCTGTCGAGATACACGTTGCGCACGCCACGACTGCGCGCCTCGGCCTCGGCGGACTGCATCAGCGAACTTCCCCAGCCCTTGCCGCGATGCTTGTCGGACACCCACAGCAAGCTCACGAACATCCAGCCGAAGAACGTCTCCGCGGACAGGCCGCCGACGATTTTTCCGCGGTCACGAATGGTCACCGTCAGCGGACGATGATCGAACTTTCCGACCGCGGCAACATTGTACGCCCTCAATCCCTTGACGATTTCCCGCCTCGCGGGACCGTGCACCTTCTCGATTTGGGGCACAGGCATCTCGAGGCGACTTCAGCTCAGCGCCACGTTCACCGCAGATTCCGGCAGCTCCTGGCCGAAGCTGCGCTGGTAGAACTCGGCGACGATGGGGCGCTCCAGCTCATCGCACTTGTTCAGGAAGGTGAGCCGGAACGCGAACCCGACATCCTTGAAGATGTCGGCGTTCTCCGCCCAGGTGATCACCGTGCGCGGGCTCATGACGGTCGAGATGTCGCCGTTCATGAAGGCGTTGCGGGTGAGATCGGCGACCCGCACCATCTTGTTGACGATGTCGCGGCCCGCCTCGTTGCGATAGTGCTTGGCCTTGGCCAGCACGATCTCGACCTCGTTGTCGTGCGGCAGATAGTTGAGCGTGGTCACGATGGACCAGCGGTCCATCTGGGCCTGGTTGATCTGCTGGGTGCCGTGATAGAGCCCGGAGGTGTCGCCGAGGCCGACCGTGTTGGCGGTGGCGAACAGCCGGAATGCCGGGTGCGGCTTGATGACCCGGCTCTGGTCGAGCAGCGTGAGGCGGCCGGAGGATTCCAGCACCCGCTGGATCACGAACATGACGTCGGGGCGGCCGGCATCGTATTCGTCGAACACCAGCGCGACATTGTGCTGATAGGCCCAGGGCAGGATGCCGTCGCGGAATTCGGTGACCTGCTGGCCGTCGCGGATGACGATCGCGTCCTTGCCGATCAGGTCGATACGGCTGATGTGGCTGTCGAGATTGACCCGCACGCACGGCCAGTTGAGCCGCGCCGCGACCTGCTCGATATGGGTCGACTTGCCGGTGCCGTGATAGCCGGTGACGATCACGCGCCGGTTCCTGGCGAAACCGGCCAGGATGGCGAGCGTGGTCGGGCGGTCGAAGCGGTAATCCGAATCGATTTCCGGCACATGCTCGTCCGGCTCGGAATAGGCCGGGACTTCCATTTCGCTGTCGAAGCCGAAGAGCTGCCGGACGGAGACTTTCACATCCGGAAGCGGGGCGGCGGGTTCAGTAACGGCAGTCATTGCTCCTCCGTGCGCGCGTGGCCCGTCTCCGATGATAACGGGACTGGCCGGCCGCGGCGTCGATCTGGCGTTCGGCGTCTGGACAGACGGCATCGGCGAGGCGCGGGACGGCTCGCATGAGGCAGAACGTATGTCGTGGCCAATTTAACAGAAACCGATCCCGAGTTGAAAGCGCCGCAGCGGCCCGTGTCCGCTCCTGGCGCATGGTTTTTTGCGGATGCAGCGAAAACAGGCAGGCCGTCGCAAGCGACCCCGACCACTCTCTATACCGTTGAATTCACGTTAGATTTCAACCCGACGCGACACGCCCCCGCGGTTTTGGCGGCGTTTGCGCCCCGCCGGCGCAAACCAGCCAAGCGAAATCAGCAGAATCCGGTGGCCTTTAGGTAATTATACGCCTCGATGATTTCACGCAGCTTTTCCTCCGAGCCGCGATCGCCGCCATTGGCGTCGGGATGGTGACGTTTCACCAGCTCCTTGAAGCGCGCCTTGATGTCGAGGCGGCCGGCGCCCTCTTCGAGCCCGAGTGCATGGAGCGCCTTGCGCTCGGCATTGCGCACCGCGCGCCGCTCGGGCTCCGCCCTGTGATGCTCGGCGCCGGGTCCGCCGCCGATGTCGCGGAAGATGCCGAACGGATCCTCGGCCTCGCCGGAATAGGGCCTCCCGGGCTTGCCCTTCATCCGTCCGGTGCTGCCGACCATGCCGATCCGCCAGGTCGGCAGATGCCCGGTCATGGCGTCCTTCTGGTAGCGCGCGACGGCATCATCGCTCATGCCGGCAAAAAAATTGTAGGACTGATTGTATTCGCGCACGTGATCGAGGCAGAAGCGCCAGTACTCGCGCTCGCGGTTTCGCCCCTTCGGCGCCCGGTGGGTCGCCGCGTTCGCGCATTCCGGCCAATCGCAGCAGGGCCGATCGGCATGCAGCCGTCGGTCCTCGCCGGGCTTGACCCGGATACGATCGTACAAGGGCGAGTCGAACTTCATTGCCTATTATGGGAAAGGTTCGTCACGTCGCGCAAGCTTGACAGAACTCCAAGGACATGTTCCGGACCGCTCGGATACGCCGTGATTGACGTAATCGTCGAGGCGCGGTTAATGCATGCGACATGAGCGTTTGCGATATCATCACAGAAAAATTGACTGAGGCTTTCGCGCCACAGAGCCTGAAGGTGGTCGACGAGTCCCATCAACACGAGGGCCATGCCGGCCACGAGCCGGGCGGTGAAACGCATTTCAGGGTCTATATCGTGTCGAATGCGTTCCGGGGGAAGAGCCGGCTGGAGCGCCACCGCATGATAAATTCGGCACTCGCGGGCGAATTACAGTCCGGCGTCCACGCGCTGGCGATCCACGCGGCATCGCCCGAGGAAGGGCTCGCCTGAGCTTACGGCGATATGTTTAATATTTAGCAGTTAGGCGGACTTCGGCATATTTGGCAGTCAGGCGGCCTTCGGCGGCGCCTTCAGCACCACCGGGGTGATCCGCAGCGCTTCGAGGCGGTTGCGATCCCGCCGCAGCACCTGGAACCGGAAGCCGTGAAAGGTGAAGCTCTGGCCCGGCTCAGGGATCGAGCGTGCCTCATGGATGACGAGGCCGGCAATGGTTGTCGCTTCGTCGTCGGGCAGGTTCCAATCCATGGCGCGGTTGAGGTCACGGATCGGCACCGCGCCATCGACATTGACCGAGCCGTCCGGCTGCGGCCGCACGCCGGCCACTTCGACGTCGTGCTCGTCGGTGATGTCACCGACGATCTCCTCGAGAATGTCCTCCAGCGTGACGATTCCCATGAACTCGCCATACTCGTCGACGACCAGCGCGAGCGGGGTGCGGCGGCGGCGAAACGCCTTGAGCTGCTCGGACAGCGGACGAATGTCCGGCACGAACCAGGGCGGGCGCGCGATCGCCATGATGTCGACCTTGGCGGGATCGCCGCCGGCCGACTGGATCGCCCGCAACAGGTCCTTCACATGCAGGATGCCGACGATGTTCTCCGGCGACCCGCGCCACAGCGGGATCCGCGTTACCAATTCGTCGAGCACCCGCTGGACGACCTTCTCGGGCGGCTCGCCGACATCGGCCGTGATGACTTCGGTACGGTGGATCATGACGTCGGCCACGGTGAGGTCGCGCAGGTCGAGCAATCCGCCGAGCATGTCGCGATCGAGCTTTTCGACGCTGCCCTCCCGGTGCAGCAGGTCGACCGCGCCGCGCAGGCGTTCGTGCGGGGGCAGCAGCGGCTCGCTCTCGCCGGCGCGGATGTCGACGAGCGCCAGCATCTTGCGCACCAGCCATTCCGCCGCGCTGAGCACCGGGCCGAGCACGGCGACGACGCGCGCGGTCGGCCGCGCCACCGCGAGCGCGTGGCGGTCCGGCGCGATGATCGCCGCGGTCTTTGGCAGCAGTTCGCAGAACACGATCACCAGGATCGTCATTACGACGGTCGCATAGACCACGCCGACATCGCCGAACCAGGACAGCAGCAGCTCGGTGGCGAGCGCGGACGACACGATGGTCGCCACATTGTTGCCGATCAGCAGAGCGCCGATCAGCCGCTGCCGGTTTTCCAGGAGGCGGGTGACGATGATGGCATCGGGGTTCCCGGATTTGGCGAGCCGCAGCATGGTGCCGCGGGACGAGGCCGTCAGCGCCGTCTCGCTGCCGGAGAACAGGAACGACAGGAACAGGAACAGCAGGACGACAGCAAGAGTGACCCAATCGTGCGGCGTCATCGCGTATCGAGCTTCTCGGCAAGGAAGGCACGGACCTGCGCCGGATCGACGTCCGGAGCGATATAGGCCTTCCCGATGTCACGCAGAAGAATGAAGGTCAGCCTGCCGCGCTTGACCTTCTTGTCCTGCGCCATCAGGTCCATCAGGGCGTCTGCATCGGGCGGGCCGCCGGCGAAAGCTTGGAGTTCCCCGAGCGCGGCCGGCAGGCCCGCGACGGCGAGATGCCGCGTCACCCGGGCTGCCTGCGCCGGGGCGATGAGGCCGAGCCGGGCGGAAAACTCGAACGCCAGCGCCGTGCCCAGGGCAACCGCCTCGCCATGCAGCAGCCGGTCGGAAAATCCTGCCGCCGCCTCCAGCGCATGACCGAAGGTATGCCCGAGATTGAGCAGCGCCCGGTCGCCGGTCTCGCGTTCGTCGCGGGCGACGATCTCGGCCTTCATGCGGCAGCTGGTGGCGATGGCGTTCTCGCGCGCCGCGCCGCCGGAGAACACCTCTTTGAGATTGGCGTCGAGCCAATCAAAGAACTTGGCATCGCCGAGCAGGCCGTATTTGACCACCTCCGCGTAACCGGCCCGGAACTGGCGCGCCGGCAGCGTGTCGAGCAGGGCGGTATCGGCGACGACCAGGATCGGCTGGTGGAACGCGCCGACGAGGTTCTTGCCGTGGCTCGAATTGATCGCGGTCTTGCCGCCGACGGAGGAATCGACCTGGGCGAGCAGCGTCGTCGGCACCTGGATGTAGTCGAGGCCGCGCCGCACCGCGGCGGCGGCAAAACCGGCGAGATCGCCGACCACCCCGCCGCCGAGCGCCACCACGAGGTCGCCGCGCTCGATCCTTGCCGAGATCAGCGCCTCGCAGACGCGCTCGAAATAGGTGAAGCTCTTGGCGCCCTCGCCGGCGCCGACGATGACGCGGCTGGTCGCGATCCCCGCCGCAGCGAGCGCCGCCTCGGCGGCGTCGAGGTGAAGCGATGCCACCACATCATCGGTGACGATGGCCGCCTTGGCGTCCGGCTTGAGCGTGGCGGCGCGCGTCCCCAGCGATACGATGAGGCCGCGCCCGATCACGATGTCATAGGCGCGATCGCCCAGCGCCACATGAACGAGGGTCGGATCGCGCAGAGCCGGATCGCGCGAAGTCGGATCGGGTTTGGCCGGACGTACCGGCCGCAACGGGGCAGTCATGGCATTCTCCTTCAGCCCGACTTGACCGCAATGTCGAGCTTGCCGCAAACCGCGGCGATGATCTCGTCGACGATGACCTCGTGGGTGACGTCGCGCGAGACGACCGTGACATCAGCCTCAGCATAGATGGGGTCGCGAACGACGAGAAGCTTGGACAATGTCGCGATCGGGTCTTCGGTCTTGAGCAGCGGCCGGTCGTTGCGCCGTCGTAACCGCTTGGTAAGCACGTCGAGATCGGCCTTCAGCCACACCGAGACCGCCTTGTCGCGGATCGTCGCCCGCGTCTGGACATTCATGAAGGCGCCGCCGCCGGTCGCCAGTACCTGGGGACCGTGCTCGAGCAGCCGGGCGATCACCCGTGCCTCGCCGGCGCGGAAATAGGGCTCGCCATGGACCGCGAAGATGTCGGCGATCGACATGCTGGCGGCCTCCTCGATCTCGGCGTCGGCATCGACGAAGGGGATGCTCAAGCGCGCCGCCAGCCGCCGGCCGATCGAAGACTTGCCCGCCCCCATCATGCCGACCAGCACGATCGAGCGTCGCCCCAGCGCCGCCGCGAGCGCGGCGCCGCCGGAGGTCGCCGAGGCTGTCGGCAGAACGATTTCAGGCATCCGGAGTCCTCGAAACCAGGTCGCAACGTCCCACAATCGATTGAGGGCGGCAACACGCCCCGGCGGCATCGCCTCGCCACCATGAAGCCGGTCGGCAGCCGGCGACAAGGCACCGGCGCAGCGGGCGTCCGCCGCTCTTTACAAAACTTTACGTTGCCGACAAGCCCCGGAAATCGAGCCCGTCCACATTCGCGTCCATCGGATGATCCACAACAAGGAGAGCCACATGAGTGAACATGATCCGATGGTTGCTGCTCCGACGTCCACGCCGCCGAACCGGACCCCTCGCATGAAGGGAGCCTACATCGTGGTGGCCATCGTCCTGGGCGTCGCCAGTATCGGGGCATTCGCCGGTTCGTCGTTCAGCCAGGGGCTGCGGCACAGCTTGGTGAAGGTTCCCGACACCACCACCGATGCATCCTTCGAGGGGCGCTTCGGCGAATTCGGACCCGGCTGGGCGAGCACTCTGCCGAGCAGCGTCATCGAAGCCTTCATCGATACCCGCGCCGACCGCATGATCCGGCATCTGGCCGTCGAGATCGACGCGACAGCCGAACAGCAGGACAAGCTGCGGGCCATCGTGCGAGCCACCGTGAAGAATCTGCTGCCGGTGAGGGACAAGATACTGGCGGCGCGCGCGACAGGACGGGAACTCTTGACCCAGCCGACGATCGACCGCGCCGCGATCGAGAAGCTGCGTGCGGATCAGATGGCTACCCACGAGGCGGTAAGCAAACAGCTGGTCCAGGCCGTGGCCGACGCGGCCGACGTGCTCACGCCCGAACAGCGCCGCAAGATCAGCGACATGCTGCCGGCCGGCGGCAGCTGGGCCATGGATCACGGCCCGGGGCGACACTGGGGTTGGGGCGGCTTCTGGCGGCACTGACACCGTGGCTCGACGGTGTCGCCCTACCCCGCGGCGATGCTTGATCACCCCGGCCCAGACAAGGCGGCCCGCCCCTCGGGACGGGCTGCCATCCTGTTTTTCATTGGTGTTCGGGATCGGCCCCGTCCCATGGCAGCGCCGCCATTTGGAGGTTGCGCAGAGGCAGGCGACAAAAGACGTTTCGATGCCCTGGGCCGGCGACAGGCTGCAGCCATGATCGCCTGATAGCCAAAGTCGACACCGAACATGAGAACACCGCCGTGAGCCCGCGCATCCTGCTCATCGAAGACGACCATCGCCTCGCCGAGATGGTGACGAGATACCTCGGCGAGTTCGGCTTTTCCGTCACTGCAAGCCACAGCGGCGGCTCCGGGATCGGTCTGCATACGCGCGAGGGCTTCGATGCCGTCATCCTCGATCTGATGCTGCCGGACATGGACGGCCTGGAAGTCTGTCGCAGGCTCCGCGCCGGAGCGGACACGCCCATCCTCATGTTGACTGCGCGCGGCGATGCCACGGACCGGATCGTCGGACTAGAAATGGGCGCTGACGACTACCTGCCGAAGCCGTTCGAGCCGCGCGAGCTGCTGGCGCGCCTGCGCTCGATCCTTCGCCGCACCAAAGGCGAGCGCCACTCCGAGATACTGCGGTTCGGCCGATTGGAGATCGACGTCGATGCGCGACAGGTTCGTCTCGACGGCGAGCCGCGCGTGCTCACCGGCTACCAGTTCGCGCTCCTTCTCGCGCTTGCGCAGCGTGCCGGCCGCGTGATGTCGCGCGAGACGCTGATGGATATGCTCAAGAACGAGCGGCTCGAGGCGTTCGACCGCTCCATCGACGTGCACATTTCGCGCATCCGCGCTGCCATCGAAGACGACCCGAAGAAGCCGCATCGCGTCATCACCGTGCGCGGCGCCGGCTACGTCTTCGCCAAGGCGCAGGAGTGACGGCAACGAGAGTGATGCATGCGCCGCCTCTATCATAAAATTTACCTGGTCTTTCTCGCCAGCCTGCTGACGGTGGTGATGATCGTCGGGCTGTTCTGGCGCTTGGGCCAGTTCGATTCGCCCTATGGCCACGTGCTCGAACTCGCCGGCGAGCTTGCAATGGCGGTGCTGCCGCCGGCCGATGCACCGCCCCGCGCCCAGCAGCAGGCGGTCGAGCGGCTGTCCCAGCGGCTGCA
Source organism: uncultured Alphaproteobacteria bacterium (assembly GCA_963791375.1). GTDB lineage: Bacteria > Pseudomonadota > Alphaproteobacteria > Rhizobiales > Xanthobacteraceae > JAJPKK01. The sequence goes on along the minus strand of CAWBSI010000032.1, from coordinate 41,053 downwards.
CGCCGACATCGGGCTGTACGACGCAAACCTGGCGCCGCTCGCGGCGGCCGGCCGGCCGATGCCCCGACCCGAACGGACGAACAGCGGTGGCGGCTGGCTGCGCGGCCAAGGCCCGCCGGCCTGGAGCTTTCGCCTGCCCGACCAGCGCTGGATCGTCGCGCGGGGCCCGGCGCGGATTCCCAATCCGATTTCTGGCGCGGTGATCTTCCTTGTCATCATGGCGATCGCCATCGCCGTCTTCGCCTATCCGGTGGTGCGCGGGCTGACCAAGCGGATCGAGCGGCTCCAGGCGGGCGTCGAGACGCTCGGCGCGGGACACCTCGCAACCCGGGTCGCCATCGGAGGACGCGACGAGGTCGCGCGGCTCGCGGCGAGCTTCAACCGCGCAGCGGCGCGAATCGAGGAGCTCGTTGGCGCACACCGGCTGTTGCTCGCCAACGCCTCGCACGAATTGCGCACCCCGCTGTCGCGCCTTCGCCTCGGCATCGAACTCTATGGGGACAAGCCGAATGCGGCGACCAAGGCCGAACTGGAGCGCGACATCGCCGAGCTCGATGACCTGATCGAGGAAATCCTGCTGGCTAGCCGGCTGGACGTCACGGCCACGCCGCCGGCGATGGAACACGTGGATCTGCTGGCGCTGGTCGCCGAGGAATGCGCCCATTACGACGATTGCACGCTCGACGGTGTGCCGATTTCGCTCTCCGGCGATCCGAGATTGCTGCGGCGGCTGGTGCGCAATCTCCTCGAAAACGCGGCACGTCACGGCAAGCCGCCGGTGCGCGTGGAGCTGCGGCGCGTCGGCGAAGACGCGGTCCTTCGTGTCATCGACTCGGGCTGCGGCATCCCCGAGACGGAGCGCGAGCGCATCTTCCTGCCGTTCTTCCAGCTCGCCGGCGACCGCAAGGGAACCGGCCTCGGGCTTTCCCTGGTGCGCCAGATCGCCCGGCTGCATGGCGGCGAAGCTGTCGCCGCGTCCCAGCCGGACGCCCTCTGTTGTTTCCTCATCAAGATACCGATCCATTGAATTCACAATGGAATTCGGGCTCGGCTGTACAAAATTGCCACTTGCCCCGGCGCAGCAAAAATGATCGTAGTCGAGCCTCGGTGGATCGGGACATCCCTTTCGGAAACCATGCAATGCCGAGCTTGTTCAGGGTCATCGTGGTGGTCGGAATCGTCGGCGGACTGGGCTACGCGGCCATGTACCTGCTCGCCAATTACGTCGATCCCAAAACCCGCGAAATGAGCGTCACGGTCCCGCCGGACCATTTCGTCAAGCGCCAGTGACGGCGATGGGAGCGCGCAAGGCGCCGGCGCCGCGCCTGGTCGAGCTGTTTCTCGACATGCTCGCTTCCGAGCGGGGCGGAGCGGCGAACACGCTCGAAGCCTATACGCGCGATCTCGACGACCTCACCACGTTTCTGGCGGTCAAGCGGCGCACGGTCGCAACCGCCGCCACCGCCGATTTGCGCGCCTATCTCGGCGACCTCGCGGCCCGCGGCTTCAAGCCGGCATCGGTGGCGCGAAGGCTGTCGGCGATACGGCAGCTCTATCGTTTCCTCTATGCCGAGGGCCATCGCGGCGACGATCCCGCCGCGATCCTCGAAGGGCCGAAGCGGGGCCGGCCGTTGCCGAAGGTCCTGACCGTCGGCGACGTCGACCGGATGATCGCGGCAGCACGGCAGGCCGCCGAGGCGCCGGAAGTCTCGGCGCTGGAGCGGCTGCGGGCGCAGCGGCTCTATTGCCTGCTGGAATTGCTCTATGCCACCGGCCTGCGCATTTCCGAGCTGGTGGCGTTGCCGGCGTCGGCGGCGCGGCGCGACGAGCGCGTGCTGATCGTACGCGGCAAAGGCGGCAAGGAACGCCTGGTGCCGCTCAACGAGGCGGCCAAGGCCGCCATGCGCGCCTATGCATCGCTGCTCGCCCATGTGCGGGATGTGCCGCCGTCGAAATGGCTGTTTCCCTCGTTCGGCGAGGTCGGCCATCTCACCCGCCAGCACGTCGGCCGCGAACTGAAGACCCTGGCGAGTGCCGCCGGCCTGCGCGCCGCCCAGGTGAGCCCGCACGTGCTGCGCCATGCCTTTGCGAGCCACCTGTTGCACAATGGCGCCGACCTGCGGGTGGTGCAGACCCTGCTCGGCCATGCCGACATTTCCACCACCCAGATATATACCCACGTGCTGGACGATCGCCTCAAGAGCTTGGTACGCGATCTCCACCCATTGGGCGAGGCGGCGAGCGAGGAGTGATGCGAAGCTATCTCGATTTCGAGAAACCGGTCGCCGAACTGGAGGCGAAGGTCGAGGAGCTGCGCGCGCTCCAGGAAGCCGGCAATGCGGTCGCCATCGGCGAGGAGATCGCGCGGCTCGAAAGCAAGGCCAATGCGGCGCTCGACGAGCTCTATGCGACGCTGACGCCGTGGCAGAAGACCCAGGTGGCGCGGCATCCGCAGCGGCCGCACTGCCTCGATTACGTGGCGGCGCTGCTGACCGATTTCACCCCGCTCGCCGGCGACCGCAAGTTCGGCGACGACGACGCCATCATCGGCGGGTTCGGCCGCTTCAACGGCGACGGCCTGTGCGTGATCGGCCACGAAAAGGGCTCCACCACCGAGGCACGGCTCAAGCACAATTTCGGCATGGCGAAGCCCGAGGGCTATCGCAAGGCGGTGCGGCTGATGGAGATGGCCGATCACTTCGACATCCCGGTGCTGGCGCTGGTCGACACCGCCGGCGCCTATCCCGGCATCGGCGCCGAGGAGCGTGGCCAGGCCGAGGCGATCGCGCGCTCCACCGATGCCTGCCTCGCGCTCGGGGTTCCCAATGTGGCGGTGATTCTCGGCGAGGGCGGCTCCGGGGGCGCGATCGCGCTCGCCACCGCCAACCGGGTGCTGATGCTCGAGCATTCGATCTACAGCGTGATCTCGCCGGAGGGCGCGGCGTCGATCCTGTGGCGCGACACCGCCAAGGCCGAGGAGGCCGCCACCCAAATGAAGATCACGGCCGACGACATGACCCGGCTCGGCGTGATCGATGCAATCATCCGGGAGCCGGTGGGCGGCGCCCATCGCGACGCCAAGACCACCATCCAGGCCGTCGGCGACGCCATCGCGGCGGCGTTCGGCCCGCTGCGGGCGATGGACCGGGCAGAGGTGCGGCGCGATCGCCAGAATAAATTCCTCGCCATCGGGCGAATCCAGGCGTGAACCGCCGGATGCCGGTATTGCGGGAAAATATCCTGGAAAGCCGGCCGCTTAGCCCGGCGCCGGCAGGGTCTGAGCGGTACGAGACCTTGGATTTGCCGCCGTCAACTCTTGGCTTGATCTTTCGTTAACCCTTGGCGGCGTTGGTTCGGCCAGGCCCTTGTTTGCCTTGCTTATACCACATCTTAAGGCTACCCATGTTTGGTTCGTTTGCGTCGCTGGGAAACCAGCTCGGGGTCAATGGGGATTGGGGAGTGGCACGTTGAAACGTTCCACGCTGCACGCGCGGCTGTTGACGGCATCCCGTTTCTTGGCAGTGTCTGGTGTCATCGCGGCGGCGGCGGCGCTTGCTGGCTGCGAGACCGACGGCACCAGCTTGACCGGCGCCCGCGCCTTGCGGCCGCTGCCAGCCGAATTGGTCGCCGAGATCGAAAAGAAGAACATGCCCAAGGAATTGCCGATCCTTGTGCGCATCTTCAAGGAAGAGGCCGAGCTCGAAGTCTGGAAGCAGGACGCCAACGACCAGTTCGCGCTCCTCAAGACCTATCCGATCTGCCGCTGGTCCGGCGAACTCGGCCCCAAGGTCAAGGAAGGCGACCGCCAGGCGCCCGAGGGCTTCTACACCATCACGCCCGGCCAGATGAATCCGAATTCGAACTACTACCTCGCCTTCAATCTCGGCTTTCCCAACGCCTATGACCGCGCCAATGAACGCACCGGTGCGTTCCTGATGGTGCATGGCGACTGCTCGTCCGCCGGCTGCTACGCCATGACCGACGAGCAGATCCAGGAAATCTACGCGCTCGGCCGCGATTCCTTCCTGGGCGGGCAGAAGTCGTTCCAGGTGCAGGCCTATCCGTTCCGGATGACGCCGGTCAACATGGCCAAGCACCGCAACAACCCGTACATGGCCGTTCTGGCGGATGATCAAGGAAGGCAACGACCATTTCATGGTCACCAAAGCCGAGCCCAAGGTCGATGTGTGCGAGAAGCGCTATGTCTTCGATGCGGAGCCGGCCGCCGGCCATGAGCTTCCGCCCCAAGGACAAGTGCCCGACCTACACGGTGGCCGCCGAAATCGCCGCGGCGGTGAAGGAAAAGAGCGACAAGGACGAACGCGAATTCACTGCGCTCGCCAACAAGGGCATCGCCACCGTCGCGGTCCGCACCGGCACCGATGGCGGCATGCACCCGACCTTCCTCGCCAAGCTGAGGCCGCAGGAAGCGCTGTTCGACACCGACGGCCGCTTCCGGCCGGTCATGCCGTCCAGCATCCCGCTGCCGGCGAACGTCAATCCGCCGCGCCCGCCGTCGCCGGAAGCCGAGACCACCTCAAGCATTGCCGCTGCCCAGCCGGAACCGGCGGCACCGGCGAAGCCGAAGGCCGTTTACGCCACCGCCTCCGTGACACCGGCAAAGCCGACCGTTCACGCCGTGACCAAGCCGCAGCCCGCGGCGGCAAAACCGCAGCCGCACAACGAAGTCGCCCAGATGACGGCGCCGCCGTCGGCCAATCCAACGCCCCCGGCACCCTCGTTTCCGAATCCGGCGCCGGCCGCCGCGAATTCCGGCCTGATGACCGGGGCAACCCCGGTGGTGCCGTCCGGCACATTCGAGAGCCGCTGGGGCGGGATGCGGTAGAGACGCACGCTCGCGCGGCAGTGTTTTTGGTGGACAAGGCGTCCGCGAAAACTGCTGTGAATTGAAAATGAATTTGCACATGAAAATGGCCGGGCTTTGTCCCGGCCATTTCGTTCATTGGGGGCGCGACTTGCGACGACGCCGGTGTTGAGTCCTATTTCGTCAACGCTTCGATTCTCGCGGCGGCGAGGGTGGAGAACACGCAATTGGGGAACCGGGTGAGGTGGTCTTTATAGGCCGCCAGCGTCCCGATCGACTCCACGCTTTTCCAGTGCGTCTCGGCCAATGAGCAGTCGGCGGCCGGCGGCGGTGCGGCAACGACGGCCGCGGGAGCGGCGACGGCAACCGGAGGCGCAGATTTCGCGGGCTCGGATCGCGCCGGCTCGGATCGTGTCGGCCTGGCGACGCTGGTGGTGATCTCAGCGGCCGGCGCCGGCGGCGCTGCCGGCTCGGCCCGGGCGGCCCGATTCGCGGGCGCCTCGGTGGCCGGCGCAGCAGGCTCGGACTTCACGGTACTCGTGGCAACCGGCGGCGTGGCGGCCGGCGGCGCCGTCTCGGCGCGCACGGCCGGAATATTGTAGCCCGCAAACGAATTGCCGACCTGCGGATTGATTTCCTTCGCGGCGGCAGCGTCGGCATTGCCGCCGGCAGACTTCGCCCTTGCGAAGCTTCGCCATGCCGCGTCCATAGAGTGGGCCGGCGCGCTTCGGATTCATTTTCAAGGCCGCGTCGTAGTCGGCGATCGCCTTGTCGAATTGTCCCGACTTCAGATAGACGAGCGCACGCCCCTCCAGCGTATTCGCAGAGGATTCGAGCCGCACGGCTTCATTGCAATCCGCGAGCGCCTGGTCGAGCTGTCCGATGATGGCGCGCGACCAGCAGCGGCCGCTCCATCCGGCCGCACTGGTCGGCGCGAGGCGGATGACCTGATCATAGTCGGGGATGGCGCGGTCGTACTGTTTCTGGGTTTCGTACACGACGGCACGATTGATGTAGGCGAGCGCATTGTTGGGATCGAGGCGCGCCGCCTGGCCGTAGTCGGCCGTGGCGCGGTCAATATTGCCCTTGGCGCGCCAGGCATTGCCGCGATTGATCAAGGCGGCGGCGTAAGCGGGATTGAGCTTGATCGCCTGATCGTAGTCGGCGATGGCGCGGTCATAGTCCTTCAAGCCGTAATAGGCGACGCCGCGCCGATTGAAATCATTGGCATTGGTCGGGTCGAGCCGCAGCGATTCTGAGTAGTCGCTCAAGGCGCGGTCGAGATCGCCCTTGCGCGCATAAAGGCCGCCGCGATTGCCATAGGCGAAGGCGTATTGGGCATTAAGCCGGATGGCGCCGTCATAATCCGCGATGGCGCGGTCATCCTGCCCCTTCTCCGCATAGGCGCTGCCGCGGTTGTAGAACGCTTCGGCATATTTCGCGTCGAGCCGGATCGCCTCGCCGAAGTCGGCGATGGCACGGTCGTAGTCGCGCTTGGCGTAATAGGCGATGCCGCGCTTGTTGAGCGCGACGGCATACTTCGGATCGAGCTTGATCGCCTCGCTGAAGTCGGCGATGGCGCTGTCGAAGTCGCCCATATCGGAATAGGCGAGGCCGCGATTGTTGTAGACCAGGGGATCCTTGGGATCGACCTTGAGGGCGCGCTCGTAGTCGGCGAGCGCGCGGGCGTGGTCTTTCTTCGCAAAATAGGCGTAACCGCGGTTGTTGTAGACGTTGGTGCCGGTTCTGCCGCGATCGTCGGCGGCGACCCCCGGCAGCGGATCGACCCGGATCGCCTGATCGTAGTCCGCGATGGCGCGGTCGTAATCCTTCTTGAGAAAATAGATGTTGCCGCGGTTGTTGTAGGCCAGGGCATAATTGGGATCGAGCTTGATCGCCTGGTCGTAGTCGGCGATGGCGCGGTCGTGGTCGCCTTTCTTCAGATAGCCGTTGGCGCGGTTGTTGAAGACGAGCGCGAGATTCTTGCCCGTATAGCGACCGGCCTGGATCACCGCGGTGCAGGCCGCGATCTTCTGGTCGGGGTTCGGGCTCTCCTTGCCGCTGCACCAGCCAAGCTGCTGGGAGGTCTGGGCGCCCGCCGGCACGACCGCAACCATTCCGACTGCGATCAAAGTGCCAAAACCGACCCAGCCCGACCCGAAAGCTCGTGTCCCCGCAACCATGGCAATCTCCCCAGTAGTTGCAATGATTCCCAGCTGCAGCCTACCGCATGATCCCGAAAAGTTGCAGACTTTTCGGACAAGATCACACGCAGAATCAACGTGCTCTTGCACGGCCGGCTGCAGCGCAATATCAAATCCGGATCAATGCTGTGGGCGTGGCAAATCGCGCCCCGGCCCCTGGTGCCGGCGGCGCCTTGCCACCCGCCGGCGTCAGGCGAAGCGGCCGTGGCAATGCTTGAACTTCTTGCCGGAGCCGCACGGACAGACCTCGTTGCGGCCGACCTTGCCCCAGGTGGCGGGATCGTTGGGATTGCGCGAGAGGGTCGCGCCGGCATTGCGCGCCATCGTGGCGACGGCGCCCTCGGACATCGCCAACTCGTCCTCGCCGGTCGCGGGGTTGATGTGGTGCGCTTCCATATAGGGCAGGTTTTCCGGGGGCTCCGGCGGCGGCGCCTGCTGGATCTCGACCCGCATGAGCTGGGCGGTCACGGCCTCGCGCAGGTGCTGGATCATCGCCTCGAACAGATGGAAGGCCTCCTGCTTGTACTCGTTGAGCGGATCGCGCTGGCCGTAACCGCGCAGCCCGATCACCTGGCGCAGATGCTCCAGCATGACGAGATGCTCGCGCCACAGATGATCGAGCGTCTGCAGCAGGATCGACTTCTCGACGTAGCGGAGCACGTCGGGCCCCCACTGCGCCACCTTGGACGCCATGTGCTCGTCGGCGCGGCGCTCCACCCGGTGGATCAACTCCTCGTCGGCGATCCCTTCTTCCTTGGCCCATTCGTCGACCGGCAGGTCGAGGCCGAGCACGCGGGTGAGTTCCTCCTTGAGGCCCTTGGTGTTCCATTGCTCGGGATAGGCGTTCTCCGGGACGAACTTCGCCACCAGGGCGTCGACCACTTCCTTACGCATGTCGGTGACGGTCTCGGCGACGGTCTCGTCCTTCATCAGCTCGACGCGCTGGTCGAAGATCACCTTGCGCTGGTCGTTCGACACGTTGTCGAACTTGAGCAGATTCTTGCGGATGTCGAAGTTGCGCGCCTCGACCTTCTGCTGCGCCTTCTCCAGCGCCTTGTTGATCCAGGGATGGACGATCGCCTCGTTCTCCTGCAGGCCGAGCTTCTGCAGCATGCCGTCGAGCTTGTCCGACCCGAAGATGCGCATCAGGTCGTCTTCGAGGGAGAGGAAGAACTTGGAGTGGCCGGGGTCGCCCTGGCGGCCGGAGCGGCCGCGGAGCTGGTTGTCGATGCGCCGCGATTCATGGCGCTCGGTACCGAGCACGAACAGGCCGCCGGCCTTTAGCGCCTTTTCCTTGAGCCGCGAAACCTGGCCTCGGATCTCCTGGATGCGGCGCTCGCGTTCCGGTCCCGTCCTCGACCTCGGTGAGCTCCTGGCGGATGCGCATGTCGGCATTGCCGCCGAGCTGGATGTCGGTGCCGCGGCCGGCCATGTTGGTGGCGATCGTGATCGCGCCAGGCACGCCGGCCTGGGAGACGATGTAGGCTTCCTGCTCGTGATACCGCGCATTGAGGATGGCGAACACCTTCACCTTGGAGGCACCTTCGTCGCCCGAATAGAGCGCGGCAAAGGCATTGGGATCGGTGAAGTCGTGCTGCTCCCAGCCGTTGGTGCGCAGCAGTTCGGCGAGTTGCTCGGACTTCTCGATCGAGGTGGTGCCGACCAGGACCGGCTGGCCGCGCTGCTTGCAGTCCTCGATCAAGGAGAGGATCGCGCGGTACTTCTCCTTGGCGGTGCGATAGACCTCGTCGTCGTCGTCGAGCCGCGACAGCGGCATGTTGGTCGGGAATTTCCAGCACGTCGAGATTGTAGATGTCGTAGAACTCGTCGGCCTCGGTGAGCGCCGTACCGGTCATGCCGGCGAGCTTCTCGTACATGCGGAAATAGTTCTGGAACGTGATCGAGGCCAGCGTCTGGTTTTCCGGCTGGACCGGCTGGTGCTCCTTGGCCTCGAGCGCCTGGTGGAGGCCTTCGGAATAGCGCCGGCCCGGCATCATGCGGCCGGTGAATTCGTCGATGATGACGACCTCGCCGTTGCGCACGATGTAGTCCTTGTCGCGCTGGAACAGCGTGTGCGCGCGCAGCGCCTGGTTGACGTGGTGCACGGTGGAGACGTTCTCGACGTCGTAGAGCGAATTCGGACTTGAGCAGCCCTGCCTCCTTGAGGAGACGCTCCATCTTCTCCATGCCGGCTTCGGTCATGCTGACGGCGCGCTGCTTCTCGTCGACCTCGTAGTCGGACTTGTCGAGCTTGGGGATGTAGCTGTCGATGGTGTTGTAGAATTCGGAGCGGTCGTCGAGCGGGCCGGAGATGATCAGCGGCGTGCGCGCCTCGTCGATCAGGATCGAGTCGACCTCGTCGACGATCGCGTAGATGTGGCCGCGCTGGACCATGTCCTCCAGCCGGTATTTCATGTTGTCGCGCAGATAGTCGAAGCCGAGCTCGTTGTTGGTGCCGTAGGTGACGTCGCAGTCATAGGCCTGCTTGCGCTGCTCGTCGTCGAGCCCGTGGACGATGACGCCGACCGATGAGGCCGAGGAACTTGTAGATCTGGCCCATCCATTCGGCGTCGCGGCGGGCGAGGTAATCATTGACGGTGACGACGTGCACGCCGCGGCCGGCGAGCGCGTTGAGATAGACCGGAAGCGTCGCCACCAGCGTCTTGCCTTCGCCGGTCTTCATCTCCGCGATGCGGCCCTCATGCAGCACCATGCCGCCGGTGAGCTGGACGTCGAAATGACGCTGGCCGAGGGTGCGCTTGGCGGCTTCGCGGACGGTGGCGAAGGCCGGTACCAGGATGTCGTCGAGCGTCTTGCCGGCGGCGAGTTCCTTCTTGAAGGCATCGGTGCGCAGGCGCAGCGCGTCGTCGGAGAGCCGTTCGAGCTCTTTTTCCAGGGCGTTGATGGCGTCGACGCGGGGGCGAAAGGCGCGAATGCGCCGGTCATTGGCAGAACCAAAAAACTTGCGGGCTACGGCGCCGAACATTGCCGGAGATCCTTTCTCGTCCACTGCGGGGCGTGCCGCGGGACCGTCATCGCACGGCCGGAATTGTCCCCAACGCATTCGGAATGCGGCACTTTTCGGGCGAGACGAGGCGCGCTTTGGAATGCCCCCGGAGCGGGACCGGCGAACGAGTGGAGAGATAGGAGGGGGTGCCACCCTTGTCAATCGGGACGTGCCGCAATCACGCCTCGTTGAGCCCGGTGGTCTCGAGCCCAAAGTTGGTTCTAAATGTTGGGGCAAGTCACCCTACTAACTTATTGAAGTGGCGGGGCGACTTATCCAAACGGATGGGAACCGTCGGTTTGGATCGCACCACTGGAGGCAAGCTCCGGTTGCCAATCGTGGCCGATTGCGCGAGTGTGCGCCGCTTCCGCGGACCGGTCGGTCGCGAGCCAACCATAAGGACATATCCGATGATCTCCCTGCCCTGTTCCCACGCCATGGTCTCGTCGGCCCTGGCGGCACGACGCCGTGTGACCCTGGTGGCGACGGGCGCCGCTATCCTGATCGCCGCGTCCAGCTTCGCCTGGGCCCAGGCGCCGGCCGGCGACCCCGTGATCGCCAAGGTGAACGGTGTCGAGATACACCAGAGCGATCTCGCGCTCGCCGAGGAAGACATCGGCCAGAACATCCCGGTCAAGGACGAGCAGGGTAAGCGCGACTACCTCGTCAACTATCTCACCGACATGATCCTGCTGTCGAAGGCGGCCGAAGCCAAGAAGATTCCCGACACGCGCGGAATTCAAGCGGCGCATCGCCTTCGCGCGCAACAAGGCCTGATGGAGACGATGCTGCAGGAGGAGTCCAAGGCGGCGACGACCGACGCCAATCTGCACAAGGTCTATGACGACGCGACCAAGTCGATGGGCGCCGAGCAGGAAGTCCATGCCCGCCACATCCTGTTCCGCGTCGCCAATCCGACCGACGATGCCGCCAGCAAGGCCGCCGAGACCAAGGTGAAATCGGTCATCGATCGCGTCAAGAAGGGCGAGGATTTCAACAAGCTCGCGAACGAGCTCACCGAAGACCCCTCGGGCAAGGCGAACGGCGGCGACCTCGGCTATTTCACCAAGGAACAGATGGTGCCGGAATTCTCCGAAGTGGCTTTCAAGCTCGACAAGGGCCAGGTCTCCGACCCCGTCAAGACGCAGTTCGGCTGGCACGTGCTCAAGGTCGAAGACAAGCGCCAGCGCCAGGCGCCGGCATTCGACACCGTGCGCGACCAGGTCGAGCAACTTCGCGGTGCGCAAGGCGCAGGTCGATCTCGTGACCAAGCTGCGCGCGGACGCCAAGATCGACCGCCTGGACAAGCCGGCGGAGCCGGCAAAGCCCGCCGAGCAACCCAGAAGTAACGAACGCAGTCGATGCCGGTCATGCTCCGTACAATGGAGCGTGACCGGCCTCACCGCATGAACGCTCTGGGGGGCGTGCCATGGCAGCAGCGGTTTCTCCGCTCGCACCGTCGAACTTTCCCGACATGCCGGAGATTGCCGGCGTACGGTTCGCGACCGGCGCCGCTGGGATTCGCTACAAGGGCCGCACCGACGTCCTGGTCGCCCTGTTCGACCCTGGCACCACGGTGGCCGGCGTCTTCACGCGGTCGAAATGCCCATCCGCACCGGTCGACTGGTGCCGCGACCATATCAAGGCGGGCCGCGCCAGCGTCCTCGTCGTCAATTCCGGCAATGCCAATGCCTTCACCGGCCGCAGCGGACGCGAAGCGACCAAGCTGACCGCCGACATTGCGTCGAAAGCGGCCGGCTGCCGGCCCGTGGAGGTCTTCCTCGCCTCGACCGGCGTCATCGGCGAGCCGCTCGATGCACGTGCCTTCGAAGGCGTCATGGACGGCCTCGTCGCCGCCGCCGCTCCCGGAAACTGGGAAGCCGCGGCCAAGGCCATCATGACCACCGACACCTTTCCCAAGGGCGCGACCGCCGAGGCAAAGATCGGCAAGACCACCGTCACCATCTGCGGCATCGCCAAGGGCGCCGGCATGATCGCGCCGGACATGGCGACCATGCTCGCCTTCGTGTTCACCGATGCGCCGATCGCCGCGCCGGCGCTGCAGCGCCTCCTCGCCGACGGCGTCGTCGACAGCTTCAATGCGGTGACCATCGACGGCGACACCTCGACGTCCGACACCCTGCTCGCCTTCGCGACCGGGACGGCCGCCGCCCGCGGGGCTCCCCGCATTGCGCGCGCCGCCGATCCGCGCCTCAAGGGATTCGCCAAGGCCCTCGACGCGCGTGCTCAAGAACCTCGCCGAGCAGGTGGCGCGCGACGGCGAGGGCGCGCGCAAGCTCGTGGAGGTCATCGTCGAGGGCGCCGCATCGCCGAAATCGGCGCGGCGCATCGCGCTGTCGATCGCCAATTCGCCGCTGGTGAAGACCGCGATCGCCGGCGAGGACGCCAATTGGGGCCGCGTCGTCATGGCGGTGGGCAAGGCCGGGGAGCCGGCCGACCGCGACCGCCTGTCGATCTGGTTCAACGGCATAAGGGTCGCCCACAAGGGCATGCGCGATCCCGACTATGACGAGGCCGAAGTGTCCGCCGAGATGAAGCAGCAGGTCATTCGGCTCAAGGTGTCGCTCGGCATGGGACGCGGCCGCGACCGCGTGCTCACCTGCGACCTCACCAAGGAATATGTTGCGATCAACGGCGATTACCGGTCGTGACCACGCGACCATTGGGCCGGTCGTTAACCACCGCGACGATCGAGCGGAATCTTCGAAAAATTGAACTGAATTTGGTCTTGCGGTGTTAACGATCGCCATCCAAGCTCAGGCGTGAAGGCGCACAAGTGGTGAAACTCGTCCTGGTCGCCGCCTGCGCCCTCATCGATGCCGACGGGCGCATTCTGCTTGCGCAGAGGCCGCCGGGGCGCAGCATGGCCGGGCTGTGGGAGTTTCCCGGCGGCAAGGTGGAAACCGGCGAACGGCCCGAGGAGACGCTTGATCCGCGAACTCAAGGAGGAACTGGGGATAGTGGTAAAGGAAGCCTGTCTCGCCCCGCTCACCTTTGCGAGCCACAGCTATCCGGAATTTCACCTGCTGATGCCGCTCTATGTGTGCCGGCGCTGGGAAGGGACGGTCGTCGCGCAGGAGGGGCAACAGCTGGCCTGGGTAAGGCCGAACCGCTTGCGCGAATATCCGATGCCGGCCGCCGACATACCGCTGATCTCGCACCTGACGACGCTCGTGTGAACCCGGACCTTCTCCAATCAACGCAGGGACCGACATGCTCCGCCAGATCAACCGAGGACGATCGCACCTTCGCAGACTGCGCCTCGTGCTCGACGAGAGCGGCGCGTCGGCCGTCGAATACGGGCTGATGGCGGCGCTGATCGCCCTCACCATCTTCGCCGCAGTCAGCGCCACCGGCCAGGGCATCAGGGACACGCTCTACGGCCAGATCGTCACGGCGCTGCAGAACATGGCGAATTAGAGCGGCGGGCTGAAGCCCGCCTACGCGCCGGCCATTGGCGTCTTCCATAGTCGTAAAGATTCTTCGCAAGCCCTACCCCCGCCCCGGCTTCTCCCCCGCGCTGATCTCCCGGGTTCCCAGGGCGTCGGCGAGCCGGATTTTTGCCGAGCCCGGCTGCAGCGGCTGCTGCTGGCTTTCGTGGGGCGCCCAGCCCGACAGCCAGATGATGTCGAAGCTCGCGCGTATCCGGCCATCAGGGTCGCGGAACCGGTCGGCGTAGACCTCCATCATCCGCGCCAGGGTGGCGCGGCGCAGCGGCACCCGGCGGCGTTCGGTGAGCGGGTTGGTGGCGCCCATGCGGCGCAGGTCCGCCATCAGCGCCAGCGGCGAGGCGTAGCGCACCACCACGCGATCCACATCGGCCACCGGCAGAGCGAAGCCCGCCCGCTGCAGCAGCGCGCCCATGTCGCGCAGGTCGGGAAACGGCGCCACCCGCGGTGACACCCCGCCGGTGAGCTCGCTTTCGGCGACAGCAAAGCTTTCCCGCAATTCGGCGAGCGTATCGCCGCCCAGGAGAGCCGCGAGGAACAGCCCGTCCGGCTTCAGCGTGCGGCGGATCTGGATCAGCACGCCGGGCAGATCGTTCACGGTCTGCAGGGCAAAGGCGGAGACGACGAGATCGAGCGCACCGCCCGCGAACGGCAGAGCCTCGACATCGGCCACGACTCGCAGTGCGCCCTCCCCGTCGCCGCGCCCACCCCTGCCCCAACGTCGCCACCATCGAAGGCCGGTTCGACCGCGATCATGGTCCCGATCGCGCCATTGCCGGCGAGCGCGGCGCGCACCGCAGCGGTGGGAGTGCCGAGATCGGCGGCGCGATCGAACCGGCGCAGCACCGCCGCCAGCCGGTCAGCGAAATCCTCCGCCGCCCGGTCCAGCAGAAAGGTTGCCGGCCCGATGCGCCGGGCGCGGCGACGCCGCGCCTCGAGCAGGGATCGATCGAACAGAGGGGTCGGCGCCATGGACATCCCGGTTATTCTATCGCGGTCGCTGGCACGTCCGTCAAAGCGAGGTTAGGCTGCCGGTCATGTCGGAGACCCCGTCAGCGATCCCGTCCGAGACGCCGGCCCGGCATCGCCCGCCTGGCCCAATTCGGCCGCGCCGCGCTGGGCCTGGTGGTCGATACCGCCTTGCCGCCGCTGTGCGCGGCATGTCGCCAGCCGCTCGGCGGCAGCGGCGGGCTTTGCGCGCCGTGCTGGTGCAAGGTCTCGTTCATCGCCCCGCCCTATTGCGAGCGCCTGGGGATACCCGTTCGCCTATGATCCCGGCCCCGGCATTCTCTCCATGGAGGCGATTGCCGATCCGCCCGCCTATGGGCGCGCCCGCGCCGCCGTGCGCTTCGACGATGTCGCCCGCGACCTCGTGCATGCGCTCAAATATGGCGACCGGCTCGACCTCGCCACCACCATGGGCCAATGGATGGCGCGGGCCGGGCGCGAGGTGCTCGCCGAGGCCGACGCCCTGGTGCCGGTGCCGCTGCACTGGCGGCGGCTGTGGGCGCGGCGGTTCAATCAGGCCGCCGTGCTCGCCAAGGTGATCGCCGCAGACGTGCGGGGTGCCGGTGTCCCACGCCGTCAGGCGGGTGCGGGCGACGCCCCAGCAGGTCGGCCTGTCGCGCGCCGAGCGTGCCGCCAACGTGCAGGGCGCGTTCCGCGTTCCGGCCGGCGGCGAGGCCGCCGTGCACGGCCGGCGGCTCGTGCTGGTCGACGACGTGCTGACCTCCGGCGCAACGATAGATACCTGCGCCCGGGCGTTGCTGCGCGCCGGCGCCGCGTCCGTCGACGTGCTGGTATTCGCCCGGGTTGTCGCGGCGGTGCGCACTCCCATATAGTGGTTATCGCGCCCGCCGCGCGGGCGAAGGTTAACGAGAATGCCGCCTGTCGAGGTCTATACGACGCCTTTTTGTCCCTATTGCGTGTCGGCCAAGGAGCTGCTCCGCAGCAAGGGAGTGAACTTCGTCGAAATCAACGTGGCGGGCGCGCCTGACCTGCGCGCCGAGATGGTCGAGCGCGCCAATGGCCGCACCACCGTCCCCCAGATCTTCATCGGAGCCGACCCATGTGGGCGGCTGCGACGACCTTTACGAGCTTGACGGGGCCGGCAAGCTCGATCCGCTGCTCCAAGGCTGACATGCTTCAAGGTTACTAAAGGGACCCCATGACCAACGCCACACATGACGGTGCCGCCTTTCGCGTCGGTCTCATCCAGATGCGCTCCGGGCGCTCGCCCGCCGCCAATCTCGATGCGGCGGTCAAGCTGATCGACGAGGCCAAGCGGGACGGCGCCGACTACGTCCAGACCCCCGAGATGACCAACATCCTGGAGGCTCAAGCGGGACAGCCTGTTCGCCGCGATCGCAGCCGAGGAGCAGGACGCCTCGCTCGCGGCGTTCCGCGACCTCGCGCGGCGCCATGCGATCTGGGTGCATGTGGGCTCGCTCGCGATCAAGGTGTCGCCGGAGCGGGCCGCCAACCGGGGCTTCCTGATCGACCCGCGCGGCGACATCGCCGCACGCTACGACAAAATCCACATGTTCGACGTCGATCTCGCCAACGGCGAGAGCTACCGCGAATCGCGCAGCTACCAGCCCGGCGAGCTCGCCACGGTAGCCGACCTGCCGTGGGGTCGGCTCGGCCTCTCCATCTGCTACGACCTGCGCTTCCCGGCGCTCTACCGTGCGCTGGCGGAATCCGGCAGCACGTTCCTCGCCATCCCCTCGGCCTTCACCCGCCAGACCGGGGAAGCCCATTGGCACATCCTCAACCGCGCCCGCGCCATCGAGAACGGTTGCTTCGTCCTCGCCGCGGCGCAGGGCGGCAAGCACGAGAACGGCCGCGAGACCTATGGGCATTCCCTCGTCATCGATCCCTGGGGCAACATCATCGCCGAAGGCGATGCCGAGCCCGGCGTGGTGATGGCGGAAATCGATCCCGCCGCCGTCGGCGCCGCCCGCGCGCGCATCCCTTCGCTCCAGCACGGACGTCGGTTCGAAATCGTCGAGCCGATGGCGGAGCCGGCACGCCTCCATCTGGTCTGAGACATGATCCGCTACAACCTCGTCTGCGCCAGGGGACACGAATTCGAAAGCTGGTTTGCCGGCTCCGCCGCCTATGACAAGCAGGCCAAGCGCGGCCTCGTCGAATGCCCGGTATGCGGGACGGCCAAGGTCGAGAAGGCGCTGATGACGCCGCGCCTTACCCGCTCCGGCAAATCGACGCCGGCGGTACCGGCTGTGCCCGAGGCCGCCGCAGGCTGCTGCCCCCGAGGCCACCGCTCCCGAACCGGCGGCGCCCGTCGCGGTGATCTCGCCGCAGGAGCAGGAGCTTCGCACCAAGCTCCGGGAATTGCGCGAGCACCTCGTCAAGAATGCCGAGAACGTGGGGCCGCAGTTTCCCGAGGAAGCCCGCAAGATGCACTACGGCGAGAAGGAGCACCGCTCGATCTACGGCACCGCCTCGCCCGACGATGCCAAGGCGCTGCACGAGGAAGGCATCGAATTCGCGCCGCTCCCCGTGCTGCCGGACGAGCGCAACTGATGCAGGACGGCGTGCTTCCCTGGCAGGCCTGGGCGGTCCTCTCCGCCGTATTCGCCGCCCTGACTGCGATTTTCGCCAAGATCGGCATCGAGAACGTCAATTCCGATTTCGCGACGTTCATCCGCACCATCGTCATTCTCGGCTGCCTCGCGGCCTTCCTCGCGGCCACCGGGCAATTCCAGTCCCCCGGCGCGATCTCGACGCGGACCTACGCCTTCCTGGTGCTGTCGGGGCTCGCCACCGGCGCGTCCTGGGTGTGCTATTTCCGCGCCCTCAAGATCGGCAATGCCGCGCAGGTCGCGCCCATCGACAAGCTCAGCGTGGTGCTGGTCGCCGTGTTCGCGGTGCTGTTTCTCGGCGAGCGCCCGTCGCTGCCGAACTGGCTCGGCATCGTGCTCATCGCCGGCGGCGCGGTGCTGATCGGGATAAAATCGTAGGATGGGCAAAGCGAAGCGTGGCGCCCTCAATACGACCACATCAGCAGCGCCACGCCGATCACGATCATGACGATGCCGACGCCTTCGCGCGGCGACACCGGCTGCTTGAACACGAAGCGCGAGATCGCCTGGGCGAACAGCACCTCGACCAGCGCCAGCGTCCGCACGCTCGCCGCGGTCGCCAGCGCAAAGGCGAGAAACCAGAACTGCGAGGCGGTCGCGCCCATGAAGCCGGCGAACAGCGACGGCCGCCATGACTTGACGATCGCGGCGAGCACCGCGCGGTCGCGCAGCGCGAGATAGAGCGACAGCAGCGAGGCCTGAATGACGAGCCCGATCGTCATGGTGAAGGTCGCTGCCATCAGGTAGTTGGGGTCGTGCAGGCTCAGGATCGCGCCGCGGAAACCGATCGCCGACAAGGCGAAGCAGGCGCCCGCCGAGAGACCCAGCAGCGTCGCCCGCGAACCGCCAGCGGCGGCGCCGGACTTGAGCGACATCACGATGACGCCTGAGGTCGCGATCAAAATTGCGGCCGCCATCCCGGCCGTCACCCGGTCGCCCAGGAACAACAGGCCGAACAGCGCGACCTGGATCGGCTCGGTCTTGATATAGGCGATCGCGACCACGAAGGAACGCTCGCTCATGGCCGCGAGCATCAGCGCCGTCGCCGCGATCTGCATCAGCGCGCCGTCGAGCACCCACGGCCAGAACTCGAGCCCCGGCCGCGGCAGCGCCGCGCCGCTCAGGAGAACGCCCGCGAGGATCAGCAGCGCGAACGGACAGCCGAACAGAAACCGCACATGAGTCGCGCCCACCGTGCCGAGCGTGCCGGTCAGCTCGCGCTGAGCGGCATTGCGCACGGTCTGCGCGGCGGCGGCGATGAGAGTGAAGACCGCCCAGAGCCAGCTCGAATCCGACACCGAATGACTTCCAAATGGCTGAGCTGGCCGCGGGCCAGGGCATGATCCCGAAAAGTTGCAGACTTTTCGGACAAGACCATGCCCAAAAGCAATAGCGCTCTAAGCGGTATTTCAGAACATAGCGAAGGAATCGGCGCAAGCCTCGTCCTGGTCCGCTTCCGGATGCGGTGCTGCCGTACTGGGTGAACCGCAGCGCCGCGACCTGAAGCGGACTCTCGTCACTCTAGCCTGATCCCAGCGAACCGGATCACCTTGCCCCACTTCTCAATTTCTGCAGCGAGTAAGCTTCCGTATTGATCAGGCGAGAGGACCAGAACATCGCCACCCAATTCGCTCAGTCGCCGCTTTACCGTTGCATCGGTGAGGCCATCGTAAAGCTCCTTATTCAGCCTTTCGATGATGCTTGCGGGAGTATTTTTCGGTGCTCCAATGCCGCCGACTGCGCTGACCTCGTAACCCGGCACAAACTCTCCTACGGTCGGGACATCTGGTAAACCGCTCCAACGATCTGCCGTCGTGACGGCCAGCGCGCGGAGCTTCTCTGCCCTGACAAGAGCAATTGAGGCCGGCAAGTTGTCGAACATGACTTGAACCCGACCGCCCATCAGGTCGGCTTGCGCCCCTGCTCCCCCGCGGTAAGGAACGTGAACCATGTCCACGCCCGTCATCAACTTGAACAGCTCGGCGGACATATGAATCGATGTCCCGCTGCCATTTGACGCAAAGTTCACCTTCCCAGGATTCGCTTTAGCGAACGCAATAAGCTCTGGAATGCTTTGGGCTGGAAAGGAAGGACTGACGACTACGACGTTCGGTACCCGAGCGATTGCCGCGACGGGCGCGATTTCTCGCATGAAATCGTAATTGAGCTTTTCATAAAGGACTGCGTTGATTGTGTGGTTGGCCCCAATTAGCAGCAGCGTATAACCGTCTGCAGGGGCCCGAGCGACTGCTTCGGCGGCGATGTTCCCAGCAGCACCGGTGCGGTTCTCCACGATGAATGGTTGACCAAGCCGATCTGAGAGCCATTGAGCGCTGATACGCGCGAGAATGTCCGTTGCTAGACCGGGCGCTCCACCCGCCACGATGCGTGCTGGCCGGGAGGGATAAGCTTGCGCCCAAGCTACGCGCGAGAGGCTTGGCAGCGCGGCTGCGGCCAGATGCAGAAATTGGCGGCGGGGAAGTTTCATCATTGCTCGATTAGAAGTTGGCGATGGAAAAGGGTGCAGGGCCGCGAAGGCGATACGCGAGATTGTCGGAAGCACGGTAGCCCCGCAGCCACCTGAGGAAATTGGCGATGGGCAAACGCTTGGCGTCCTCCTCTGGCTCCCGTCGTGCTTTAGCAAAGCCACACATTGCCAGGGTGCGATGGCCGGCCATTTATGGAAAATAGCGAATGCGACGATACGCGAATAATGCTAATTGTTGATCAGGCTATAGCAAATCTGTATCGGGGTAGCCATTGCAGTTGAGCGACCACGTCTCGCGCCGCGTCAAGCTGCACGATCTCTACGTCCTAATGGCGGTCGTTAAGGCCGGCAGCATGAGGAAAGCCGCCGAGCACCTCAACACCACCCAGCCGTCTGTTTCCAGGTCCATCGCGGACTTGGAACGAACAATTGGTGTTCAACTGCTTGACCGCAATCCCCGGGGCGTCGAGCCGACCGAATATGGGCGAGCCTTACTTGATGCAGGGGCGGCGATCTTCGATGACCTCCGCCAAGCCATGAAGAACATCGAGTTTCTGTCCGATCCGACCAGCGGGCAAGTACGGATCGGAAGCAACCCCTTTCTCGCTTCGGGGTTTGTATCCGTGCTGGTCGAGCGCCTGTCACGGCGTTATCCGCGCATGGGGTTTCAGATCGCAGCCGAACCCGTCGAGACATTGTGTCGTAGACTGATCGACCGCAACCTTGACCTCCTCATCACACGGCGATTTGGCCCCGTTGAGGACGAGCGATTTGAGTTCAACTTTCTCTTTGACGATTCGACTTTTTTTGTCGTGGCAGGCGCGCAAAGCCCTTGGGCTCGCCGTCGCAAGATCAACCTTGCCGAACTGGTCAACGAATGCTGGGTGCTGCCACGGCCGGAAGCGGGAACCGGGCTGCCCGCAATGGAAGCCTTTCGCTCCCACGGCCTCGCTTATCCGACCGCAACTGTAGTTGCGGATAACGCACAGGTGCGAGTTAGTCTCCTGGCGACCGGGAGATTTCTCACGATCTTCCCAGCTTCCGTATTGCAGTTTTCCCCCACACGCACCGAGCTCAGGGTTCTGCCGGTCAAGCTTCCCAACGGGCACATAGCAGTCGGAATCGTTACCTTGAAGAATCGCAGCCTGAATCCGGTGACGCGGCTGTTGATTGAGCATGCCCGCGAAACCGCCAGGCCACTTTCAAAGTTGAAACGATAGACCGGCCATTTTGGCAAACTTCCGCTTTGACCCACACACCGGTCATCGACCCGACCAGCGCTCGCATATCGAAGATTATGGAAACGGTCGGAGGATTGAAAGCGTTATCCGCTGCTGGCGGATAGCGGCTCGGCGCGCCTCGGTTTCATCGGCACCTCACATACGGGCGCCGCTCAGCGCCCGGTCAACTGCTCCAGCTCTTTGGGGTAGCGAGCCCCTTGCACCGTGATCTCGGCGGCGGCGCTCTCGATCTGCCGGAGATCGTCGGACGTCAGCTCGACCGCCGCCGCTCCGATGTTCTCCTCCAGCCGATGCAGCTTCGTGGTGCCCGGGATCGGGACGATCCACGGCTTCTGCGCCAGCAGCCAGGCAAGCGCGATCTGCGCCGGCGTCGCCTTCTTGCGTTGCGCGATCCTGCCGAGCAGATCGATCAAGGCCTGGTTCGCTTTGCGGGCCTGCGGCGTGAAGCGGGGCAGGGTGGCGCGGAAGTCGGTGGTGTCGAACGTGGTGTTCTCGTCGATCTTGCCCGTCAGGAAGCCTTTGCCCAGCGGGCTGTAGGGAACGAAGCCGATCCCGAGCTCTTCGACCGTCGGCAGCACCTCCGCTTCAGGCCCTCGCGTCCACAGCGAGTACTCGCTCTGCAGCGCCGTAACCGGCTGCACGGCGTGGGCGCGGCGGATCGTCTGCACGCCGGCTTCGGACAGGCCGAAGTGCTTGACCTTGCCGTCGCGGATCAGGTCCTTGACCGCCCCGGCCACGTCTTCAATCGCCACGTCCGGGTCGACACGGTGCTGATAGATGAGGTCGATGGCGTCGACCTTCAGCCGCTTGAGGGAACCCTCGACGGCCTGCTTGATGTGCTCCGGCCGGCTGTTGAGGCCGACCCACTTCGGACCGCCCTTAGGATCGAGTTCGAAACCGAACTTGGTGGCGATCACCACTTTCCCACGGAACGGGGCGAGGGCTTCGCCCACGAGTTCCTCGTTGGTGAACGGTCCATACACTTCGGCGGTGTCGAAGAACGTGACACCGCGTTCGACGGCCGACCGGATGAGCGAGATCATCTGCTGCTTGTCCGCAGGTGGACCGTAGGAAAAGCTCATTCCCATGCAGCCCAATCCGACCGCCGACACCTCGAGGCCGCTCTTTCCAAGTTTGCGCTTCTGCATTTTCCTGCTCCTGAGTTCGGTTGGTGGTCGGCGGGCCTGCCTCCGCCCATCATTTAGCGCGCGCAATTCTTGCGACTAGTCGCTAAAATCGGCATAGACTTATGAGCAGGGGCCATGAATGCCGCGGGAAAATCTGAACGACCTCCTCGCCTTCGTCGCCGTCGCGAGAGAGCGGAGTTTCACCCGGGCTGCCGCGAAGCTCAGCGTCTCACAGTCCGCGCTCAGTCACACGATCCGCGAACTCGAAGCGCGGCTGGGGCTGCGGCTATTGACCCGCACCACCCGCAGCGTCGCGCCGACCGAGGCTGGCGAACGCCTGCTCCGCACCATGGGTCCGTTGTTCGAGGAGATCGATGCCGGGCTCGCCGCGCTGAGCGAGCTTCGTGAGAAGCCCGCAGGCACCATCCGCATCACCACGGGCGAGCACGCGGCCGATGCGATCCTCTGGCCTGCCCTGGTGAGGTTTCTACCGAAATATCCCGATATCAAGGTCGAGCTCACCCTCGAATACGGCCTGACCGATATCGTGGCCGAGCGTTACGATGCCGGCGTCCGTCTCGGCGAACAAGTCGCGAAGGACATGATTGCCGTGCGCATCGGCCCGGACATGCGCATGGCGGTGGTTGGCTCGCCGTCCTATTTCGCGCGGCGGCCGCGCCCGAAGACGCCGCAGGACCTGACAGAACACGACTGCATCAATCTGCGCCTTCCGACCTATGGCGGCCTCTACGCTTGGGAGTTCGAGAAGGGCGGGCGCGAGGTGAAAGTGCGGGTCGAAGGCAAGCTCGTGTTCAACACCATCGCACTGAGACAGAACGCGGCCCTGGCCGGGTTTGGCCTCGCCTACCTGCCCGAGGATCAGGTGCGCGCCCACGTCGCCAAGGGGCGGCTCATACGGGTGCTCGCCGACTGGTGCCCGTCGTTCTCAGGTTACCATCTCTATTATCCGAGCCGCCGGCAGCCCACGCCGGCGTTCGTCTTGCTGGTCGACGCGCTGCGGCACCGTGGCTGAACCGGAGGAATCCCGCCCTAAGCGGGTTTTTCCGCCGTCAGCATGTAGTTCACATCCATGTCGGATGAAAGCTGCCAGCGGTCGGCGAGCGGATGGTAGATCACGCCGGTCTCCCCGCTCAGGCGCAGCCCGCCCTGGACGAGGGCGATCTCGAGTTCGTTGGGGGTGACGAACTTGTCCCACCGATGGGTGCCGCGGGGCAGCCAGCGCAGCACGTATTCGGCCCCGACGATGGCCAGCGCAAAGCTCTTGAGGGTCCGGTTGAGCGTCGCCGCGATCATCAGGCCGCCCGGCTTGACCATCTCCGCGCAGCGCCGCACGAACAGGCCGACGTCGGCGACGTGCTCGACCACCTCCATGGCGAGCACGAGGTCGAACCGCTCGCCGGCATCGGCCAGCGTCTCGACGGTGGCGGCGCGGTAATCGATGGCAAGCCCGCTCTCGGCCGCATGGAGCCTCGCGGCCGCGATATTGGTCTCGGCGCGGGATCGACGCCGACCATGGCGGCGCCGAGCCGCGCCAACGGCTCGCACAGGATGCCGGCGCCGCAGCCGATATCGAGGATGCGCAGGCCCGACAGGCAGCCGAGACGGCGGGGGTCGCGGTCGAACCGCCGGCAGGCTTCGTCGCGGATATAGGCGAGCCGCACCGGATTGAACTTGTGCAGCACCGCCATCTCGCCGCGCGGGTCCCACCACTGCCCCGCCAGGCGGGAAAAGCGGGCGACCTCGGCCTCGTCGACCGTGGCATCGGCGCGAATCGTCTCGACGGCCATGGATTTCCTTTACGTTTTCCAAGATCAGTGGTGCGGCCAAAACAGATGGTTCCCATCTGTTTGGACAGGCCGCCCCACCGCTTCAATAGGCTGGTGGGCTGACTTGTCCCAATATTTGGGAACTAAATGTTGGGGTCAGACCACCGACCGGCGTCCCGCCGTTGCGGCGGCGGAACCTCGCCGGTATGTATACGCGCCATTTCGCGCCGAGGCTCCCGCATTTTCGCCGCGGCGCCGGCCAACCAAGAAAGGGGCGAAGCTGGATGGCTCGCCTGGTGATGAAGTTCGGCGGAACCTCGGTGGCCGACATCGAGCACATCCGCAATGTGGCGCGCCACGTCAAGCGCGAGGTCGATGCCGGCCATGAAGTCGCGGTCGTCGTCTCGGCCATGTCCGGGACCACCAACCGGCTGGTGGAGTGGTGCCGCGATGCGTCGACGATTCACGACGCCCGCGAATACGACACCGTGGTGGCGTCGGGCGAGCAGGTCACCTCGGGGCTGCTCGCCATCGCGCTGCAGGCGATCGGCGTCACCGCGCGCTCGTGGCAGGGCTGGCAGCTGCCGGTCCTGACCTCCGACGCCCACGCCTCCGCCCGCATCCTCGACGTCGATGGCGAGGAACTGATCAGGCGCTTCAAGGAGCGCAAGGAGGTCGCGGTCATCGCCGGCTTCCAGGGCATGCACAGGGACACCGGCCGGATCACCACGCTGGGCCGCGGCGGCTCCGATACCTCCGCGGTCGCCATCGCCGCCGCCATCCACGCCGACCGCTGCGACATCTACACCGACGTCGACGGCGTCTACACCACCGACCCGCGGGTGGTTCCGCGGGCGCGGCGGCTCGACAAAATCGCGTTCGAGGAAATGCTGGAGCTGGCCTCCCAGGGCGCCAAGGTGCTGCAGGTGCGCTCGGTCGAGCTCGGGATGGCTTCACAAGGTGCCCATCTTCGTGCGCTCGAGCTTCGACCAGCCCGAGGACATCGACCCGCACGGGACCCCGCCGGGAACGCTGATTTGCGACGAGGAGGAGATCATGGAACAGCAGCTCGTCACCGGCATCGCCTTCAGCAAGGACGAAGCCCAGATTTCGATCCGCCGCGTCCAGGACAAGCCGGGGGTCGCCGCCAGCATCTTCGGGCCGCTGGCCGATGCCAACATCAATGTGGACATGATCGTGCAGAACGTGTCCGCGGACGGCGCCACCACCGATCTGACCTTCACCGTGCCGGCGGCGGATTTCGAGCGCGCCAAGGAGACCATCGCCGGCGCCAAGGCGCAGATCGGCTATGAGCGCCTCGACGCCGCGACCGACGTCACCAAGGTGTCGGTGATCGGCGTCGGCATGCGCAGCCATGCCGGCGTTGCAGCCCAGGCATTCAAGGCCCTGGCCGAGCGTGGCATAAACATCCGCGCCATCACCACCTCGGAGATCAAATTTTCGGTACTGATCGACGCGGCCTATACCGAGCTTGCGGTCAGATCGCTGCATTCCCTCTACGGCCTGGACAAGACCTGAAATTTGGCGCGGCGCAACATGGTGGCAAACTTGGCCTTTCGCCTTGCGGCACGGCTGCCCCTTTGGCTATAGCCGTAGATGGGTTATGCGTGCCGATGCCGGAGCGCGCGCTACTCCCCTCGTGGTGCGACCCAAACAGATGGTTTCCATCCGTTTGGATAAGTCGCCCCACCGCTCCAATAATTTGGTGGGCTGACTTGTCCCAACATTTGGGCACCAAATGTTGGGGTCAGACCACTAGAGTGAGCCGGGAAGCGGGCGAGCCCGGCTCGTAAAATTCCGCCCGAAGGACCCTAGGCCATGCGCGGCGCGCTGGGAGGTCCGCGCGTATTGTTGCGCCGGCTTCGCGAGGTCATGGCGGAGCCGGTCAGCGCGCAGGACCGCCTCGACAAGATCGTGGTGCTGATCGCTGCCAACATGGTGGCGGAGGTTTGCTCCGTCTACGTGTTGCGCGTCGACGCCACGCTCGAGCTCTACGCGACCGAAGGCCTCAACCGGGAGGCGGTCCACCAGACCGTGCTGCGCTCGGACGAAGGCCTGGTCGGCCTGGTCGCCAGCGAAGCGAACGCCATCAACCTGTCCGACGCCCAGGCCCATCCGGCCTTCTCCTATCGGCCGGAGACCGGCGAAGAGATCTACCACTCCTTCCTGGGCGTGCCGATCCTGCGGGCCGGCAACACGCTGGGCGTGCTGGTGGTGCAGAACCGCGCGCGGCGCACCTATTCCGAGGAGGAGGTCGAAGCGCTCCAGACCACCGCCATGGTGCTGGCGGAGATGATCGCGTCGGGCGAACTGTCCGCCCTCGCCCCGCCGGGGGCGGAGCCCGCCGCCCGCCGCACCCTGCACCTGACCGGCACCGCGCTCAATGACGGCATTGCGCTCGGCCACGTGGTGCTGCACGAGCCGCGCGTCGTCATCACCAATTTCATCGCCGACGACCCGCACAAGGAGCGCCAGCGCCTGGAGGCCGCGATCACCACGCTGCGCGCCGACCTCGACACCATGCTCGAGCATGGCGACGTCGCCGAGGGCGGCGAGCACCGCGACGTGCTCGAAGCCTATCGCATGTTCGCCCATGACCGCGGCTGGGTGCACAAGCTCGAAGAGGCGGTGACGACCGGCCTGACCGCCGAGGCCGCCGTCGAGCGCGTGCAGTCGGACACCCGCGCCCGCATGCTGCGCCAGACCGATCCCTATCTGCGCGAGCGCCTGCACGATCTCGACGATCTCGCCAACCGCCTGCTGCGCCAGCTGCTCGGCCGCGACCACGCGCCGTCGCGCGAGCACCTGCCGGAAAACGCCGTCATCGTCGCCCGCTCCATGGGGCCGGCGGCGCTGCTCGACTACGACCGCAAGCGCCTGCGCGGCGTCATCCTGGAGGAGAGCGGGCCGACCTCCCATGTCGCCATCGTCGCCCGCGCGCTCGGCATCGCCGCGGTCGGCGAAGTCAACAATGCCATCGGCCTCGTCGATTCCGGCGACGCCGTCATCGTCGACGGCGCGACGCGGC
Source organism: uncultured Alphaproteobacteria bacterium (assembly GCA_963791375.1). Classification (GTDB taxonomy): domain Bacteria; phylum Pseudomonadota; class Alphaproteobacteria; order Rhizobiales; family Xanthobacteraceae; genus JAJPKK01. Next base: position 14,250 of record CAWBSI010000032.1, on the reverse strand, counting down.
GAGGTCCATATCCGCCCCGCCCCCGATCTCGAAGCCGCCTATATCGAGCGGGTGCGGCTGAGGGCGCGCCGCCAGCTCCAGTATTTCGCCCTGCGCGACAAGCCTTGCGTGACCAGGGACGGCGAAGACGTCGCGCTGCTGATCAATGCCGGCCTGCTGGTCGACCTGCCCCATATCGTCGAAACCGGCGCCGCCGGGATCGGCCTGTTCCGCACCGAACTGCAGTTCATGGTGGCGTCGCAGTTTCCGCGCACCGGCGAGCAGCTCGCGCTCTACCGCGCGGTGCTCGACGCCGCCGCCGGCCGCCCGGTGACCTTCCGCACCCTCGATATCGGCGGCGACAAGGTGCTGCCCTACATGCGCAACATCGAGGAGGAGAATCCGGCACTGGGCTGGCGCGCGATCCGGCTCGGCCTCGACCGGCCGGCGCTGCTGCGCAGCCAGATTCGCGCGCTGCTGCGGGCCGCGTCCAACCGCGAGCTCAAGCTGATGTTCCCCATGGTGGCGACGGTGGACGAGTTCGACCAGGCCAAGGAGCTGGTCGAGCGCGAATTGACCTATCTGCGCCGGCACGGCCACAAGCTGCCGGAGCGGGTCGAGGTCGGCACCATGCTGGAGGTGCCGGCGCTGCTCTACCAGCTCGACGAATTGCTGGAGCGGGTGGATTTCCTCTCGGTCGGCTCCAACGATCTCGCCCAGTTCCTGTTCGCCGCCGATCGCGGCAATCCGCGCGTCAACACCCGCTTCGACGAGCTGTCGATACCGATGCTGCGCGCCTTGAAGGACATCGCCGACGCCGGCTGCGTCCACGACAAGCCGGTCACGCTGTGCGGCGAGATGGCATCGCGAACCGATCAGCGCGCTGGCGCTGATCGCGCTCGGATACCGCAAGCTGTCGCTGGCGCCGTCCGCGGTCGGTCCGGTCAAGGCGATGGCGATGGAACTCGATGCCGGCAAGGCCCGCGCCGTGGTAAACGAACTGATCGCGCGCAAGGACGGCGCCGGCTCGATCCGGGAGGCGCTGACGGCCTTCGCCGAGGCCGAGGGCATTCCCCTTTAGAGCGCTATCGTTTCAGGTTGAAAAGGATAGCGCTCTAGAGTTTTTGATTTTGAGCATGATCTTGTCCGAAAAGTCTGCAACTTTGCGGGATCATGCTCTAACCCATTCGATTGCGGTCATGCTCCCCGAGACCAAGCTCGACATCATGCTGGCGCGTCATGCGTCGCTCACGTCCGAACTCTCCGGCCAGCTGCCGGCGGAAACCTATGTGAAGCTCACCCGCGAGCTCGCCGAGATCGCGCCGGTGGTGGAAAAGGTGAAGGCGTATCGCCACGCCATCGCCGAGATCGCCGACCTCGATCACATCATCGCCGATCCCGCAACCGATGCGGAGATGCGCGCCATCGCCGGCGAGGAGCGCCCGCTGCTGGAGCGCAAGCGCGACGCCCTGGAGCAGGACATCAGGCTCGCGCTGATCCCCAAGGACGCGATGGACGATCGCAACGTGATCCTCGAAATCCGCGCCGGCACCGGCGGCGACGAGGCGGCACTGTTCGCGGGCGACCTCTACCGGATGTATGAGCGCTATGCGGCGACCCATGGCTGGAAGTCGGAGATTCTCTCCGCCAGCGAGGGCACCAAGGGCGGCTACAAGGAGATCATCGCCGAGATCCGGGGCCGCGGCGCCTTTGCCAAGCTCAAGTTCGAATCCGGCGTCCATCGGGTCCAGCGCGTGCCGGACACCGAGGCGTCGGGCCGCATCCACACCTCGGCCGCCACCGTCGCGGTATTGCCGGAGGTCGAGGACGTCGACGTCGCCGTCAACGACAGCGATCTGCGCATCGACACCATGCGGGCCCAAGGCGCCGGCGGCCAGCACGTCAACAAGACCGAGTTGGCGGTGCGGATCACCCACATACCGTCCGGCATCGTCGTGATGATGCAGGAGGAGCGCTCGCAGCATCGCAACCGGGCCAAGGCGATGGCGCATCTGCGCGCCAAGCTCTACGACGCCGAACTGCAGAAGCGCGACGCCGAGCGCGCCGCGAGCCGCCGCGGCCAGGTCGGCAGCGGCGACCGTTCCGAGCGCATTCGCACCTATAATTTCCCGCAAGGCCGCGTGACCGACCACCGCATCAACCTGACGCTCTACAAGCTGCCCCAGGTGATCGAGGGCGAGGCGCTGGACGAGATCATCGATGCGCTGGTGACCGAGCACCAGGCCTCGCTGCTCGCCGACGCGGACGGCGCGCGCGCGTGACCGTCGCCCGCGGCGCGGCGGGAGACCTGCGCATCGCAGCGGTGCGGCGGGCCCTTGCGGCACGGTTTCGCGCGGGCGGAATCGACAGCCCCGATCTCGATGCGCGCCTGCTCGTCGGCCATGTGCTCGGGCTCGACCATGCGGGCTTGGTGCACGACGGCGAGCGGGCGCTGGGTGACGCCGAAATCGCCGGCATCGAGGCGCTGGCCGCGCGCCGGCTCACGGGCGAACCGGTGGCCCGCATCACGGGCGTCAAGGAATTCTGGGGATTGCCGTTCCAGGTGACTCCGGCGGTGCTGGTGCCGCGCCCGGACACCGAGACGGTGGTCGAAACGGCGCTCGCCCTGATCGACCGCGACAGCGCGCGGTCTCGGCACTTGCGGATCGCGGACCTGCGCATCGCCGATCTGGGCACCGGCTCCGGCGCCATCCTGATAGCGCTGCTCCACGAATTGCCCAACGCCTGCGGCATCGGCACCGACTGCGATGCGGCCGCGCTCGCGACGGCGCGTGCAAACGCGGGCGAGTCTCGGGGTTGCGGCGCGGGCCGCATTCATCGCCTGCGACTTCGGGGCGGCGCTGCGGGGGAGCTTCGATCTCGTCGTAGCCAATCCGCCCTATGTAGCGACCGAGGAGATCGCAGCGCTCGCCCCCGACGTCCGCGATTTCGATCCGCGCGGCGCCCTCGATGGCGGCCCGGACGGCCTTGCCGCCTATCGCGCCATCATGCGCGATGCGAGGCGCCTGCTGGCGCCCGGGGGGCATCTCGTGATGGAAATCGGGGCCGGGCAATCGGAAGCCGTGGCGGCGCTGGCTGCGGCGGCGGGGCTTGGTGCGATCGCGATCGCGCCCGATCTCGCCGGCATTCCGAGGACGGTATCCGCGCGTCGTTAACCCATGACCGCAGCGCGTGGTCGCCGGGCGGAAATGCAGCAAAAAATCGCTTGGATTATCCGTCGAGACCGACTAGGTTTCGAGATACGGAATCGACCCAAGTTCAGATAGCGCGCCACAGAAACGGCCCGGAGCATGGCTCTGCGAGGCAGGTGGCGCGAGTAAGATGGATGCCGGAAATCTGCATGATGTGGTTGCCGGCGCCTCACTTGGGATCGGGATGCTTCATCGGTTGAGCGCATTGTCGCGGTCGCATCAGCGTCGCGGCGATCGTGATGGAAGGTGGGCAACGCCGCGGAGGTCCCGCGGAAAGGGTCTAGCTTAAGATCATTGCTATCGATTTGGGCGTTCCGACGCGGAGCCCCGCATTGGATGTTCTCGCTCTGGCGAGGGCTGCAGCCCGGCTGTGCTTCTATCGAGCGCGGTCCGGATCGAGGAAACGGCGGCCATTGGCCGCCCCAATCAAGGGTTGGCGAACACGCAAGCCATGAGAAACGGTCAAAACAAGCGTATGCGGGGGCGAAACCGCAAGAGCCACAATCCGCTCACCCGGGTCTACGAATCGAACGGACCTGACGTCAAAATCCGCGGCACAGCGTCGCATATTGCCGAGAAATACGTTCAGCTTGCGCGCGATTCGCAGTCGTCGGGCGATCCGGTGTCGGCGGAGAACTACTACCAGCACGCCGAGCATTATTTCCGCCTGATCGCGGCTGCGCAGGAGCAGTTCCGGCAGACCGCGCCATTCTTCCGCCCGGAAGGCGGACGCCGACATGCGCGACGACATGGGCGATGACGGCGACGAGGATGTCGGCCGGCGCGCCCGAGCCGAACGATCAGGTGGCGTTCGGCACCCGCGACCCGCAGCCCTACCTGCCGCGCGATGCGCAATTCTTCGCCCCGCGAGAGCAGCAGTCCTATGGCGGCCGCCAGCCGCAGCAGCACCAGCCGCAGCAACACCAGCCGCAGCAGCATCAACCGCAGCGCGGCGGCGACGAGGACGGCAATGTCGAGCGGCTGCCGTCCTTCATCACCGGCGGTGGGGCTCCGGCGCCGCAGGCCGCGCCCCAGGGCTACGGCCAGAATGGCTTCGAAGCCCAGCCGCAGGGCGACCGATTTCCGCTGCATCGACGACGCCGCCGCCACCGCGGCCCGCGCGACATGTCGCAGGGCGGCGGCCAGGGCGATGGCGACGGCGACGACGCCCCGCAGGGTCCGCGCCCGCCGGGCGAATGATCCATGGACGATTTCGTCAGAGCGCGATCGGCATCAGCCTGAGACGATCGCGCTACCGTCCCGGTCGGATGTTGAAGCCGAGCCGCTCCGCCGGGGGATGGCGCGAGCACCGGCTCGAGCACCGGTTCCAGGCTCGGCACCAGCTTTTTCCGGCGCGCCGGGATGGTGCGATAGACCTGCTTGGTGGCCTCGACGAGATGCACGCCGGCAAACGGCGCCGATACGGTCGCGCCGGTGCGTTCCCAGGCGACCGCCGAGCGCAGGAACCAGCGCTGCTCGATCGGCGGCACGTAGAGCGCCTCGCCCCAGGCGGTCGGCGTGAACCACGTCTCCCGCAGCAGTTGCGTGATCTGCGAGCGCGAATAGGGCCGCCCGTGGCCGAACGGCGTCGTGTCCATGCGCGCCCACAGCCCGCGCCGGTTCGGCACCACGGCGAGCAGGCGGCCGCCGGGCGCGAGCACCCGCCACACCTCGCGCAGCAGCGCCGGCGCGTCGTGGGTCATTTCCAGGGCGTGCACGAAGAGAATGCGATCGACCGCGGCATCGGGCAGCGGCAGTTCGGCTTCGTCGACCAGCGCCGCCAGCGTCGGCCGCGGCGTCGGCCATTTCACCACCCCCTGGGTCGCCGGCATGAAGGCGAGGCAGCGCTCGGCGTCCTCGCGAAACAGGCCGAGATAGGGCGTCGAGTAGCCGATGCCGAGCACGCGCAGCCCCTTGCTGCCCGTCCACAAGCGGCGAATGCCGACGCCGACGAAGCGCCGCGCCACCGTGCCGAGCGGGTGGGCGTAGAAACTGCGGAGATCGACGACATCGAGCGACATGACACACCGTAACATCCGCCGCGCGCCGCCGCGAGGCGGCACGCTGGTGCGACCTAAACAGATGGTTTCCCATGTGTTTTGACGGGTCGCCCGCCACCTCGATAAGTCAGGGCGCCGGCTTGTCCCACCATCCGGGAAAGCCAATATTGGGGTCAGACCACGCGCCGGGCCATGCTAGAAGGCTGGCCCCTGATCATCTAAGGACGGGCCCATGACCGCGCAAACCCGGCTGTTTCTCTGCCTGAAGGACAATTACGGCGTCCTCGTCCACGATCCCGCGACCGGCGCCACCGCCGCCATCGATGCGCCGGAGGCGGCGCCCGTCGAGGCGGCGCTCGCGGCCACCGGCTGGAAGCTGACCGATATCCTCGTCACCCATCATCACGGCGACCACACCGCCGGCATCGCCGAACTCAAGCAGCGCCACCACTGCCGCGTCGTCGCGCCGCGCCGGGAGGCCGCGAAAATTCCCGCCGTCGATGTCGAGGTCGGCGAAGGCGACCGCGTCAAGGTCGGCTCTCTCGACCGCGGAGGTGATCGAGACGCCGGGCCACACGCTCGGCCAGATCAACTACTTCTTTCCGGCCGACAAGCTCCTGTTCGCCGGCGACACGCTGTTCTCGATCGGCTGCGGCCGGGTGATCGAAGGCACCCCGGAGCTGATGTGGCAGTCGCTGCTCAAGCTGCGCGCGCTGCCCGACGACACCGCGCTCTATTGCGGCCACGAATACACCGACGCCAACATCCGCTTCGCGCTGACGATCGAGCCCGGCAATGCCGCGCTGCAGGCCCGCGCCGCGGAGGCCAAGCGGCAGATCGCGGCGGGAACGCCGACCATCCCGACCCGGATGGGCGAGGAAAAGCGCGCCAACGTGTTCCTGCGTGCCGACGACCCGCAAGTCGCCGCCGCGGTCGGCCTTGCCGGCAAGCCCGCCGCGCAGGTGTTCGCCGAGGTGCGGGCGCGCAAGAACAAGTTCTGATATGGCCGGCGCCATGCAAGCGCTGACGGCCGCGGACATCATCCGCCTGCTCGATCTCGAGCCGCATCCCGAAGGCGGCCATTATCGCCAGACGTTCCGGGACCCGCGTGGAGAGCGCCGGGCGCGCCGCCTCGACCGCCATCTATTTCCTGCTGGCGCGCGGCGAGCGCTCGCATTGGCATCGCGTCGACGCCGCCGAGGCCTGGCACTACTACGCGGGCGCGCCGCTCGAACTGGAAATTTCACTCGACGGCAAGGCGCCGGTCGAGCGCATCCGCCTCGGCGCCGATCTCGCGGCCGGCGAGCGCCCGCAGGCCGTCGTCCCCGCCGCATGCCTGGCAGGCTGCGGAGAGCCTGGGCGACTGGACGCTGGTCGGCTGCACCGTCGCCCCGGGCTTCATGTTTTCGCGCTTCGAACTCGCCCCGCCGCAATGGTCGCCGGAGGCCGGATGCTGCGGGCCCCGCCAAATCCGATTGAAGGCGCCTCGAGGCCGACCGCCTCACATCATGATCTGCCCGCCATTGGCGGACAGGGTCGAGCCGGTGATGAGACCGCTGTCGTCGGAGGCGAGGAACACCACGCAGCGCGCGACCTCCTCCGGTTCGCCGAGCCGGCCGATCGGGATCAGCGGCAGGATCGACTTCTCCAGAACCTCCTTCGGCACCGCCTGCACCATCTCGGTGTTGATGTAGCCGGGGCAGATCGCATTCACGGTGATGCCGGCGCGCGCATTCTCCTGCGCCAGGGCCTTGGTGAAGCCGATCTCGCCGGCCTTGGCCGCGGAATAGTTCGTCTGGCCCATCTGGCCCTTCTGGCCGTTGATGGAGGAAATGTTGATGATGCGGCCGAACTTGCGCTCGCGCATGCCTTCGATGACCGGCCGGCACATGTTGAACAACGACACGAGATTGGTGTTGATCACCGCCGTCCACTGCTCCGGCTTCATGCGGTGGAACATGCTGTCGCGGGTGATGCCGGCATTGTTGACCAGCACCTCGACGGGGCCGATATCCGCGGCGACCTGGGCGAGCCCGGCGACGCAGGCGTCATAGGAGCTCACGTCCCATTTGTAGACCTTGATGCCGGTCTCGGCGCTGAACTTGTTCGCCGCCTCGTCATTGCCGCCGTAATTGGCGCCGACCTTGTAGCCCGCGGCCTTCAATGCCTTCGAGATGGCCGCGCCGATGCCGCGCGTGCCTCCGGTCACCACTGCAACCCGTGCCATCGATTCCTCCCTGAATGCTCTGCTCGTCGTCGCTGCTGGAGCCATGTTTCCGTCAAATAATCGCAAATGATCAGCAAAGGCAAATCATTGCTGCACCGCAATGTACGTCGATTCGCAAAATGACATCGCATTGAATCGCCTGTCGACAAAAAAGCGGCGGCAACCGCCGCCGCCCGCTTTTGAACTGGAAATGCTGCTTCTAGCCGCGCTCCACGCACATGGCGATGCCCATGCCGCCGCCGATGCACAGCGTGGCGAGGCCTTTCTTGGCGTCGCGCTTCGCCATCTCGTGGAGCAGCGTCACCAGGACGCGCGCGCCGGATGCGCCGATCGGATGACCGAGCGCGATCGCGCCGCCATTGACGTTGACCTTGCCGGTGTTCCAGCCGAGGTCCTTGTTGACCGCGCAGGCCTGGGCGGCGAAAGCCTCGTTGGCCTCGATGAGGTCGAGGTCCTCGATCTTCCAGCCGGCCTTCTTGAGCGCGGCGCGGGACGCCGGAATCGGGCCGGTGCCCATGATGGCGGGATCGACGCCCGGCCTGGGCCCAGGACACGATGCGGGCCAGCACCTTGCGGTTCCCCTTGGCCGCATCGCTCGCCTTCATCAGCACCACCGCGGCGGCGCCGTCATTGATGCCGGAGGCGTTGGCGGCCGTCACCGTGCCGTCCTTGGCGAAGGCCGGGCGCAGCTTGCCGACCGCATCGAGGGTGGTGCCGTGCTTGGGATATTCGTCGGCATCGACGACGATGTCGCCCTTGCGGGTCTTGACGGTCACCGGCGCGATCTCGTCCTTGAAGCGGCCGGCCTTCTGGGCCGCCTCCGCCTTGTTCTGCGAGCCGACCGCGAACTCGTCCTGCTGCTGGCGGGTGATCTGCCACTGCCGGGCGACATTCTCGGCGGTGTTGCCCATGTGATAGCCGTTGAAGGCATCCCACAGCCCGTCCTTGATCATGGTATCGATCATTTCGAAATTGCCCATCTTGACGCCATTGCGCAGATGCGCGCAGTGCGGCGCCATGCTCATGGACTCCTGCCCGCCCGCCACGACGATCTCGCAGTCGCCGTTGAGGATCGCCTGGTAGCCGAGCGCCACCGTGCGCAGGCCTGAACCGCAGAGCTGATTGACCCCCCATGCCGGGACCTCGACCGGAATTCCCGCCGCGATCGACGCCTGGCGGGCCGGGTTCTGGCCTTCGCCTGCGGTCAGGATCTGGCCCAAGATCACTTCCGAAACCCGCGGCGCCTCGATGCCGGCGCGCTCGAGCGCGGCCTGGATCGCGACCTTGCCCAGTTCGTGCGCCGGCAGGCTGCCGAACGCGCCATTGAACGCGCCGACCGGCGTGCGTGCCGCACCTACGATGACGATGTCGTCCTTCATCACGGAAACTCCTTCTCAGCTCAGGTTTGCGGCGTTGATTGCGCGTCCCGGCGCCGGGGGTAATCGCCATGGTCAATGCCCGTTCGGGCCCGGCCATGTCAATGTGGGAGAGGGATGGGCAAGCCGCCAGGGGCCGGCCGTTGCGGCTCCATTAGTTACGTCGGCAGGATGTTTGCACAAAACAGTGGCCTGCTATGGCAAAAACGCATATTTTGACAAAGGGATGAAGCGCGACGGCGTTTCGACGAATTGCCGAGTATCCAAGCCATGGCCAAGTCCGAAGAACCGGTCGTCATCAAGAAATACGCCAACCGGCGGCTCTACAACACCGGGACGAGCACCTATGTGACGCTCGAAGACCTCGCCGGCATGGTCAAGACCGGCGAAGATTTCATCGTCTACGATGCCAAGACCGGTGAGGACATCACCCGCTCGGTGCTGACCCAGATCATCTTCGAGCAGGAGAACAAGGGCGGACAGAACCTCCTGCCCATCACGTTCCTGCGCCAGCTCATCCGCTTCTACGGCGACAGCATGCAGATGCTGGTGCCGCGATATCTCGAAGTGTCGATCGAATCGCTGACCCGCGAGCAGGAAAAATTCCGCCAGCAGATGAGCCACGCCTTCGGCGCCGGCCCGTTCGCCCCGCTCGAAGACCAGGTGCGGCGAAACATGGAAATGTTCGAACGCGCCTTCGCGATGTTCATGCCGTTCGCGCGGCGCGAGGCCGGCGAACGCCGAGGCCGAGAAGACCGCGCCGGCCACCACCGGCGGCGAGATCGATGATCTCAAGCGCCAGCTCGACGAAATGCAGAAGCGGATCGAGAAGCTGAGCGATACCAAGACCTAGCCATATTGCGGCGCGTAGGGTGGCAAAGGCGCTCTTCGCGCCGTGCCCAGGCGGAAATTCCTACGTGGGCACGCGCAGCCTGTCATCGGGCCGGCCGAAGGCCGGACCCGTTGGCTTTGCCCACCCTACGTGCTGAGGTCGTCAAGAAACCGGCGGGGGCAAGGTCTCGCGGGCTGACGTCGCCGCGTTGGTCCACGCACGTTCGATCGTCGCCGAGCCGATCAGCGCGCCCTGCAGATAGTCGCACCCCCATTCCGTCAGGAGCGCGGCGCAGGCTTCGTCCTGCACCCATTCGGCCACCGTCTTCAGGCCGAGCTGCTGGGCGAGGCCGATCAGCATCCGAACGAAGGCCTGGTCGTCCTGCGACCGCACCAGATTTTTCACGAAGCCGCCGTCGATCTTGACGAGATCGACCCCGAGCTTGCGCATGTTGCGGAACGACGTGCAGCCGGCGCCGAAATCGTCGATGGCGATCCGGCAGCCGAGGTCCTTCACGCGGGCGACGAAGGCGCGGGTCTCGTCCAGATTCTGGATCGCCGCGCTTTCGGTGATCTCGATGATGACCCGCGGCGCGAGGTCCGGCTCGCCCGCAAGCGAGGCCGCCAGCGCATTCCACCACGTCCCATCCGCGGTCGAAGCCGGCGACACGTTGACGCTCAGCCGCAGGTCCGCCACCTCGCCGAGCTCGGCGATGACGAGCTCCAGCATGCGGTGGTCGATGAGGCGCACGAGACCGAGACGCTCGGCGATCGGCATCACGTCATGAGCGCCGATCAGGGTTCCATCCGGCCGTCCGATCCGCATCAGGCATTCGTAGAAGGCCGGCCGGCGCGACACCGCATCGGCTACCGGCTCGAAGGCCGGAACGATGCGGCGTCCGTTGAGGGCGCCGATGATGGCGTCGCTCGCGCGCATGTTTTCGCGGCGCATCGCCTCGCGCTCGACGTTGGGGCGGAACACTTCCAGGGAGCCGCGCCGCCGCAGCTTGCCGGCATTGAGCGCCTCGTGGACCCGCGTCAGCAATTCGTGGACGGTCTGGGCATGGCGCGGGGCGACGATGCCGCCGAGCGAGGCGGTCACGGCCACCGGCCCGGTCGAGGTGTGGATGACTTCGTCGCGCACGGCGAGAAGCAGGCGTTCGGCCGCGACCAGGAGTTCGTCCGGGCCGCACTCGCGCAGGATCATCCCGAACTTGTTGCCGGAGAGACGGCCGAGACTGTCGCTCGCGCGCATGCTCGCGCGCAGGCGCAGCACCACTGCGGAGATCACTTCGTCCCCGACCGCAAATCCATAGGCCTCATTGATGCGCGCGAGATCGTCGATGGATACGACCAGGATGGCGAAGGAAGTCCGCGACCTGATCGCCTCCTGCAGCGTGTCGGCAAGCACGTCGGTGAGCTGCCGGCGGTTCATCTCCCCGGTGAGATCGTCGAAGCGGGAGAGATAGCGACAGCCGCTCCTCCCGGGCGCGGCGTTCGTTGATGACCCGCACCATGCCATGGGCGCGGGCGGGCCGGCCGTCGGGACCGGCAAACCAGCGGCCGGTGTCCTCGATCCACATGGGCGTCGTCTCGCCGGCGGCGCGGATGGAATACTGGACCTGATAGGCCACCCCGGCCCCGGCGTCGTCCTGCTCGGAGCGGAGCACCGCGTCGCGGCGCGATTGCGTGTTGCCGGCGCACATTAAACGGGCGAAGGCGCTGTTGGTCGCAATCGCGGCGGCGTCGGCGACCTTGAGAACCTGGCGCGCATTGGTGCCCCACGCGAGGGCATCGCTGCCGATATCCCACTCGTAGGCAACTTCACCGATCGAGGCGAGAATCTCGGTGACCTTGCAGGGCTCCGGCGCGGTCTCCTCGCTCGACCCCGGCCGTACCGGCATCGACACGGCTCGGGCCGGCGGCACGGCTCGGGCCGGCGCAGTCGACAGCTTTTTGGTGGTGCCCACGGCCAATCCCCATCGACGCGGCGAAAATCTATCGGGAACGTAACCAACTACACTAAACAAATAGGTAATTCTGCGGCTTTCGGGGTCGCGGCCGGTGCGCCACGGCCGGCCGACGGGAAAAGCGCAAGTGCTTCAATACCCGATCGCGCAGCCGTCCTTGCGGGGATCGGATGCTCCGATCAGCACGCCGCGGCGCCAGTCGATGGCGATGGCCTGGCCGCCGCCGAGCGGCATGGCGCAGAACTCAACCCGGTGGCCGCGCTGCTCGAGGCCGCGAACCGACGCCTGCGGGACGCTGCGCTCGACGATGGTGGTCTCACCGTCGAAAAACACGCGGGGATCGTCGATCGCCGCCTGCAGGTCCATGCCGAAGTCGACGAGATTGGTGATGACGTGGGCGTGGCCCATGGCCTGGTAGGCCGCCCCCATCACCCCGAACGACAATTCGCAGCGGTCATTGCGCATCGCCAGCGCCGGGATGAGCGTCGACAGCGGCCGCTTGGCCGGGCCGAATGCGTTCGCATGGGTGGGATCGATGACGAAACAGGCGCCGCGGTTGTGCAGCATGATACCGGTTTTCTCGGTGGCGATGCCGCAGCCGAACTGGCTGTAAAGCGAATTGATGATGGAGACAGCGGTGCGGTCGCGATCGACCACGGTCACATAGACCGTGTTGCCGGCAGGCGTCGGCGCCGGCGGCAGCGGCACGCGGGCGCTGCGGTCGATCAGCGTCGCGAGGCGGGCGGCAAAGCCCTTATCGATCAGGGTTTCGGTCGAAGCCCGCAAGTGAGTGGGATCGGCGACAAAGGCGTCGCGCACGCCATAGGCGAGCCGGGCCGCCTCGAGCGCGATGTGCAGGCGTTCCGGCCCGTCCGGATCGAGCGACGCCAGGTCGAAGCGTTCGAGAATGTTGAGCAGCACCAGCGCGGTGAGGCCCTGGCCGTTGGGGGGCAGTTCCACCACGTCGAGCCCGCGATAATTCGACGTGATCGGCGTCATCGGATCGCCGTGGTGGCGCGCGAAATCCTCGCGCGCCAGCCATGAGCCGCGTGCGGCGAGGGTCGCGACGATGTCGGCGGCAGCATCTTCGTAGAAGGCGCGCGGCCCGCGGGTCGCGATCGACTTCAGCGTCGCCGCCAGCGCGGGGAAACGCATGATGTCGCCCGGCAGCGGCGCCCGGCCGTCGACGAGGTAATGGCGCGACGCGCCGGGATCGGCACGCAGCTTCTCGACCAGACGGCCCCAGTCGCAGGCCACCCGGGGCGCCACCGGAAAGCCGCGCTCGGCATGGTGGATCGCCGGGGCCAGAGCGCGGTCGAGGCCGAACCGGCCATGGGCGGTGAGCACCGCGTTCCAGGCGTCGACCGCGCCCGGCACGGTGACCGAATGCACGGAGTCGAAGCCGATCGCGCGCACACCCTCGGCGATCAATACCTCGGGCCGGGCGGCCGCGGCGGAGCGGCCGGAGCCGTTATAGCCCCACAGCGGCGCGCCGGGCTTCGCCACCAGGCAGAAACAGTCGCCGCCGATGCCGGTCATGTGCGGTTCGACGACGCCGAGCGCCGCGACCGCCGTCACCGCTGCATCGGCCGCAGTGCCGCCGGCCCTCAGCGTGGCGATCGCGATCTCGCTTGCCAGCGGATGCGAGGTCGCGGCCATGCCTTCGCAGGCCATGACCGCAGAGCGCCCGGGACTGTGAAAATCGCGGTACATGAACTCGATTTCGGCGCGCGGCAGCGCGCTCAGAGAGAGTGGTTGTCGGCGCCAGTAAACGAGATATCGCGCTGGGCGGCGCGAACGCTGATGGCGAAGCCGCCCATCACGTCGACGAAGCTGATGACGAGCAGCAGAAAAAAGGTGGAGGACGCCGCCTGCTTCACCAGCAGGAATTCGATCAGCATGCCGACGAACAGCACCATCGACAGCAGGTGATCGATGATGCTGCGCCGGCTCAGCCGCGCCGCCTTCAGCATTTCGACCAGCAGGATGAGGATCGATCCGGCGATCATGAGATCGCCCGCCGTTATCGCGAACTCGCCGCCCGAGGCGAGCGGAAAACGCAGAACCTCCATCGACCAGGCGAAGCCCGGCAGAATGAAGACGACGATGTTGTAGATCGCGAAGGAAATGATCAGCAGGGGGACGCCAAGGAGGAACATCGGCCGACCTCGGGATGAATGATGGCGGCGTCACCGACAATTCCGGAGCCGCCCCGCCCTCGCATGCTGCCGCGGCGGAGCCCGCCGCGCACCCGGCTCAGGCCTCGGACTTCACCTTGAACACCTGCCGGCCGCGATACATGCCGGTTTTCATGTCGATGTGATGGGGCCGGCGCAGCTCACCGGAATCCTTGTCTTCCACATAGGTCGGCTGCTTCAACGCGTCGGCGGAACGCCGCATGCCGCGTCGCGACGGCGTGGTCTTCTTTTTCGGCACGGCCATGGTGGTCTCCTCGCATTCCTTGATACGGCGGCGAACGCCAAAATCGGGGCTGTAAACGGAAGCCGGGCTTATAATGGATGCGCAGCCGGATTGCTAGTGGGCGCCTTCTCCCTCCCCGACTTCGGGGAGGGCCGGGTGGGGTTCTTGTTTGGGGCGCATGCGGGGCTTGGCAAAAAAAAGCAGACCCCACTCGGGCCCTCCCCGAAGTCGGGG
>CAWBSI010000031.1:0-66042 GCA_963791375.1 uncultured Alphaproteobacteria bacterium | reverse complement strand
ACTTCGCTGTCATCGCCCGGCTTGACCGGGCGATCCAGTAAACACCGACCGTGAGTACTGGATTGCCCGGTCAAGCCGGGCAATGACACGAATAAGGTCAGCTTCATCGGAACATGCGGTAACGCACCTACATCGCCGGGCGTGGGGCGGCGACCGCGCCGGCCGTCTCGAGGGCGTGGGCGATGCGCAAGGCCACGTCCTCACGCCACGGCGCGGCGATGATCTGGACCCCGATGGGCAGCGGCGGCAGCGGCACCGGCACGACGACCACCGGCAGCCCGATGAAGGAGATCGGCTGGGTGTAGAGGCCGAGATTGGCGCGCACCGGCATCACCGTCGCGTTCACGACGAAGGTCTCCTGTCCCAGAAGCGGCGCCGTGCACGGCGTCGCCGGCGCAAGGATCGCGTCGACCTCATCGAACAGCGCGAGCACGCGTTCGCGATACCAGCGGCGGAATTTCTGCGCCTGCGCGACCATGGCGGCCGGGATCATCGCGCCTGCGATCAGCCGGTCGCGTACGGCCGGGTCGTAGTCCCCGGCACGGCGGCGCAGCCGGTCGAGATGGAGGCCGGCGCCTTCGGCGGCGGTGATGACATAAGCGGCGGCCCGCGCCCGCGCGGCCTCCGGCAGTTCGATTTCACGCACCGCGCCGAGCACCGCGGCGATCTTCGCCACCGCCGCGGCCGCTTCCGCCGGCACGCCGGAGCGGAAGTAGCCGCCGGCAACCGCGATGCGCAGCCCGTCGGCCTTGCGCTCGATCAGCGCCAGCGTCGGCTCCGCCGGGCGCTGGGCGCACACGGGATCGGCGGGGTCGGGGCCCTGCATGGCGTCGTAGCTCGCCGCGAGGTCGGCGGCATGCCGCGCGAACGGCCCGAGATGATCCAAGCTCGTCACGAACGGAAAGCTGCGTGCCCGCGACAGCCGGCCATAGGTCGGCTTCAACCCGAACACGCCGCACAGCGAGGACGGCACCCGGATCGAGCCGTTGGTGTCGGAGCCGAGCGCGAGCGGCACCAGCCGCCCCGCCACCGCGCCGCCGGAGCCGCCGGACGAGCCGCCGGTCATCCGCGTCGTATCATGCGGGTTGCGCGAGGGACCGTCATGGACGTTCTCGCCGGTGAAGTCGTAGGCGTATTCGCCCATGTTCAGCGCGCCGACCAGCACCGCTCCGGCCGCTTCCAGCCTTTCGATCAACGGCGAATCCCGCTCCGCCGGCGGCAATTCGCGGTTGATCGCGGAGCCGGCGCGGGTCGGCAGGCCGGCGACGTCGAACAGGTTCTTCACGGCGAAGGGGACGCCGGCGAGCGGGCCCGGCTGTTTCCCGGCTGCCCGTGCCGCGTCGAGCGCCGCGGCACGCTTCCTTGCGCGTGCTGCAGTGACGTCGGTGAAGGCGTTGAGCACCGGATTGAGCTTTTCGATGCGCGCGAGCGCGGCCTCGGTGACGGCCACGGCCGACACCTCGCCGCCGGCCACGGCGCGCGCGATGTCGAGCGCCGACGTTTCAGGGTTGATCATGTGGCGTCAGGTCCGGAACACGGGCGCCGGCTCGGCGGCGTCCGGCAGCTCGAATTCGGCCACCAGGGCAGCGAGCCTCCAGGTGACCGCGAGGTTGGCGCGCACTGCCGGATACCAGGCGGGATCGACCGGCAGCGCCAAGGCGCGCGCGGAGGCCGCGATAAACTCGTTCCATTCCGTGTCTGACACCAATTATCCTTATATATCAGCGTGTTGCGTTTTACAGTGGGGGCGGGACATTAAATGTACGACCCGCATCATACCGTGGCACTGTAAAACATTTCGGGGCTGGGAACAGTCATAAGCGGGGACTTTGCCGGCTGGCACGTGCTTCGAGTTACGAGAGCTTGGCGCGCCGAGCCGAAGTTGGGGGCGGATCACTTCGAATGGCGGCGTGATGATTTTGGCGGCGGCCGAGCGCAAGCTTGGTGTTGCCGAAAAGCTTGCTGCGGTCATCCGCGATCCGCGCGATCCGCTGCGCGTGGTTCACTTGCTGCCGGACATTCTCTGCCGCTTTATATCTACGACACGATAACCGGGCGGTCCGTCGCCGTGCTGTTGCGGCCGGGCAAGACGCCCTCGGCACGGGAGATCGTCGGTCATCTGCGGCGGCTCTTTCGGCGCATCCGCCGGCATTGGCCGGCAACCAGGATCACGCTGCGCGGTGACAGTCACTATGGCCGCCCTGAAGTGACGGATTTCTGCGACAATCGCGGCATCGACTTCATCTTCGGCCTCCCCGGCAATCCCGTGCTCAATCGCGCCGTCGACATCGCTGCCGACGACATCCGCACGCGTCAACATTCAGACGCTCCTGCACGGACGGCGTATCCGCGGTTGCAAACGCTGCACTGGCCAGATTTGGCAAGGCCGCGTATACTCCCGTCCGCAGGGACGTGATTTCATCGTCGTGTCATTCTTCGAAGGAGAGATCGATGGGTTCGAAACGAACTAGCCGCAGGGAGCTCCTAAAGAGCGGCGGCGCGTTGGCCGGTGGGGTCACGTTGGGAGCGGTAGCGCCGGCGCTCGGCCAAACACCAGCATCGGACCAGGCACCCGCACACGACCATTCATCGGGCCAGGCACCGGCGCCCATCAATCCGATGATCATGGGCACCAAGGAGTTGATCGAATACGGTCAGCGCTCCAAGTACGTGAAATCGGTGCGCATCGCGCACCCGATCGGCGGCAGACCTTCTCCCGACCAGTTCGGGAAGGTGTTCCACGTGGCCTCGCCGATACAGGACACTGTCGGCGTGATCACGCCGTCGTCGCTCCACTATATTGCGACGACCCGCGGCTCCTACATGCCGGACATCGATCCCAAGACGCACACATCTGATGATTCACGGCCTGGTGGATCAGCCCCTGACCTTCACCATGGACGACTTGAAGCGCTTCCCGTCGGTCACCCGGTTGCACTTCATCGAGTGCGCGGGAAACCGGCACAACGGGAAGCAAAAGAACGTGCAGGAATCGCACGGGATGACCAGCTGCTCCGAATGGACCGGCGTGCTCCTTTCGACGCTGCTCAAGGAGTGCGGCCTGAAAGGCAGCGCGACATGGTTCGTCGCGGAAGGCGCCGAGGAAGTGAAGGGCGCCAACAGCATGCCCATCGCCAAAGCGATGGACGACTGCATGATCGCCTACGGCCAGAACGGCGAGGCCCTGCGGCCGCAGCAAGGATTTCCGGTACGCCTGATTCCCCCCGGCTTCGAGGGAATCTTCCACACCAAGTATCTGCGGCGCATCAAGGTCGTCGACCGCTATTACATGAACTACAACGAGTTCGGGCATCTCGATAAGGAGCCGGAAGAAGCTGCGCTCGGCTACCAGATCGGACCCAAGTCGGTCATCACGTACCCGTCCGGCGGACAGCAGCTCCCCGGTCGCGGATTCTACGAGATCCGCGGGCTGGCCTGGTCCGGCGGCGGCGCCATTCGCACGGTGGAAGTGTCCACCGATGGCGGGAAGAAGTGGAACCTCGCCGCATTCGCCGGGACTCCACAACGCATGTCGCACGTCCGGTTCACCTATCCGTGGAATTGGGATGGCAACGAGACCGAGATTCTTTCGCGCTGCACCGACGAGATCGGGCAGGTGCAACCGACGCGAGAGCAGATCGCCCAGTACTGGAACGTGCCTTTCGAGCGAAATTACCGAGTGCCCGGGCTGGATAACAGCGTTATGCCCTGGAAGATCGCAAAGGACGGGAGCGTCACCAATGGGCTCGCGTAAGCTTGTCACGATCGTGCCGCTCCTCGGGAGTGTACTGCTCCTGGGGAGTGTACTGGGGAGCCCCGCGTTCGCGCAGTCGGCGCCCAAGTATGGCGTGGGGCGCACCCCGACCCCAGCAGAAATCCGCGCCTTGGATATCTCGATCAGTCCTACGGGAGAGGAACTCCCTCCGGGCCGCGGCACCGCCAAGGAGGGCGTAAAGGTCTTTGAGGAGGCCGGGTGCATCAGCTGCCATGGCGAAGCGGGCCTAGGGGGGCCGGCGCCGGCGTTGCAATCGAAAAAAGGCCAAGATGTTCCCATCTGGCAACGGGAGCGCATACTGCCACTGCGCGCGCCGTTTGCGACGATCGTGTGGGATTTCATCCATCGCGGCATGCCTCTCGGGAATGAGGGGACTCTCACCGCCGATGAGGCATATGCGCTGACGGCCTACCTGCTCTTCCTGAACAAGGTGATCCCCGAGGACCAAGTCCTCGACAAAGAGAGTCTGCCGAAGGTCAAGATGCCGATTGGCGATGACTACGCCCGGCTGCCTGAATGGAAGCACGGGACGCCAAGGCTTAAGGGTTACCCCTACTAGCTAGATATCCTCGATCTAACGCCATCCAATTCCAGCGCCGCTAGGCAGGCTAGAAAGAGCGTCGCGGCAAATATGCCGCGCCGGGGCACCCTCGCCATTGTGCAGCAGCGCCCGCAGCCCCGCCTGAAGGTCCTCGCGGTGCTTGATCGTAGCGCCCGTGACGCCCTTAGCGGCAGGGATGGCGTCGGTCAGTTCCATCAGCGCCGCGAGCTGCCGGTGCCCATTCAATTTGTCCCCCGGCTGCGTGCGGGTACTGTAAAACAACGGGAAAATCACCCAAGCAAAATCAAGTACTTAGAGCGAAAGGATAAACTCGTTCCATTCGTCCTCGGAAGCCATGTTTTCTCTTGCGGCGTGTTCTCTTGCGGCTCACATCGGCGGGTGCGGAATGGCCGAGAGCAATTCGCGCGTGTAGTCGGTCTTGGGCGCGCCGAGAACCTCCTCCGAACTGCCCTGCTCCACGATCTCGCCCGCGCGCATCACGATGACCCGATCGCACAACAGGCGCACCACGTTGAGATCGTGGGAGACGAACAGATAGCTCATACCAAGCAAAGCCTTGAGGTCCGCGAGAAGATTGAGCACCACCGCCTGCACCGAAACGTCGAGGGCGGCAGTCGGCTCGTCCAGAATAACAAGTTCCGGCCTCAAGGCAATCGCGCGGGCAATGCCCACCCTCGCCTTCTGGCCCCCGGAAAGCTGGTGGGGAAAGCGATCGAGCAATTCCAAGGGCAGGCCGACCTGGGTGGCGAGGTCTTCGCATTTCGCCCGCAATGCGTCGCTGCCGTGGACATCGCCGAGTCGCATCAGCGGATCGGCGATGGCGCGCACCGCGGTGAACCGCGGGTTGAGGCTGTCGGTCGGGTCCTGGAACACCATCTGAATGCGCTTGCGCGCCGGCAGCACCGCGAATTGCTTGGCCGGGATCGCGCCGATGTCCTCGCCGCCGAATTGGATGGTGCCGCTGGTCTTGTCGATCAGCCGCATCACCATCATCGAGGTCGTCGACTTGCCGCAGCCGGATTCGCCGACGAGGCCGACGCTTTCGCCGCGCTTGACCTCGAAGCTGATGCCGCCGACGGCGCGGAACGGCTTTGCCTCCTCGGCGTCCTTGCGGCCGAACAGCTTGAGGAGCGAGGTCGGCACCGCGTTGCGCTTGTATTCCTTGACGAGGTCCTTGACCACCAGCAGCGGCGCGCCGCTTTCGACGGCGGCCCCCTCCGGGATCGGCGTGTGGTCGGCGTCCGGCGGCAGCAGGTCGCGCAGCCCGATGCCGAGGCGCGGCGTCGCCCGCATCAGCTTGCGGGTGTAGGCGTGCTCGGGAGCCGAGAAGATCTGCCGGGAAGGCGCGGTCTCGACCACCTTGCCCTTTTCCATCACCACGACGCGGTCGCAATACGCGGCGGCGAGCCCGAGATCGTGGGTGATGAGGATGGTCGACATGCCGCGCTCGCGGGTCAGTTCCACCACGAGATCCATCACCGCCTTCTGGGTGGTGACGTCGAGGCCGGTGGTCGGCTCGTCGGCGATCAGAAGCTGCGGCTGGCAGGCGAGCGCGAGCGCAATCACCACGCGCTGGCACATGCCGCCGGACAGCTCGAAGGGATAGGCGTGGTAGCGCTCCTCGGGATTGGAAATGCGCACGCGGCGCAGCGCATCGATCGCCTTTTCCTTCACGTCGGAGGGCACGGCCTGCACGTGCTCGAGCAGGATGTCCTCGATCTGCTTGCCGACCTTGCGGATCGGATTGAGCGCCGCCCGCGGGTTCTGGAAAATCATCGAGATTTCCCGCCCGCGCAGCTCGCGGACCTCGGATTCCGCGGCATTGCGCACGTCGACGCCGCCGAACACGATGGAACCGTCGGCGATCCGCCCGGCGCGATCGAGAATCCGCATCACCGCGTAGGAGGTGACCGATTTCCCCGAGCCGGATTCGCCGACGATGCCGACGGTCTCGCCCTTCCCCACCTTGACGGTAACGTGCTGTACAGCGCGAACAATGCCGCGCCTGGTGGCAAACTCGACGGTGAGATCCTCGACGTCGAGGAGGGGAACCGTATCCGCCGTCATGCTCGCAGTAGCCATGCTGCCAATGCCCGCCTTCATTGAAGCGTGATCCGTTGCGCTCCCTCCCCCTTCTTCAGGGGGAGGGTTGGGGGAGGGGGTCCGCTGACTTCTCAACGAGCACTGCGAATGCGGCGCACGACCCCCACCCCGACCCTCCCCCTTTCAGGGGGAGGGGGAAGGCAAGCCCATCGATCGGCCTTTTGCGGATATAGGTCCCCATGTCCGCGCTCAGGTCCGGCGCTGGGGATCGACGATGTCGCGCAGACCGTCGCCGAGCAGGTTGAAGCAGAACACCGCGATCATGAGCGCCGCGCCAGGGAAGAACGCGATCCACCATTCGCCCGACACCATGAAGGCGGCGCCTTCGGCCACCATGATGCCCCACTCCGCCATCGGCGGGCGCACGCCCAGCCCGATGAAGGACAGGCCCGCGGCGTTGAGGATGGCGTAGCCCATGGTGAGCGACATCTGCACCACCATGATCGGCATCACGTTGGGCAGTATCTGCGTCAGCACGATGCGCCCTTCGCTGTTGCCGCACAGCCGCGCCGCCTGGACGAAGCCGGCGTCGCGCCGCACATTTGCTTCCGCGCGCGCGACCCGGACATAGAGCGGATAATTGATGATCGCCGTGGCGATCACGATGTTGGTGACGGTGTTGCCGAGCGCGGCGACGATGCCCATGGCGAGCACGAACAGCGGAAACGCCATGATGGTGTCGGCGATGCGGCCGACGATGCGGTCGGTCCAGCCGCCGTAGAAGCCGGCGGCGACGCCGGACAATCCGCCGAGCAGGAACACCAGCGCCACCGAAAACACGGCGATGCCGAGATCGAGCCGGGTCGCTGAGATGACGCGGCTGAGGATGTCGCGGCCAAGCTGGTCGGTGCCGAACCAATGCGCCGATGACGGCGCCTGCAGCGCCGCCGCGGTGTCGCTCGCCAGCGGATCATAGGGGGCCAGCAACGGGCCGAAGATCGCGCACAGGACGATGATGACGAACAGGCCGAACGACAATCCGGTGACCGGATTTTCGCCGATCACGTAGACGGCGTGCTGCAGCACCGAGGACTGCTTGCGCGCGGGTGCGGGCGCAGCCGGCGCGGAGGCCGGAGTCGGCGGGATCGCGGCGGCGCCGGGGGCAACCGCAGCGGTGGCTTCGACGCGAACGGCCTCGTTCATCCCTCGACCCTCATGCGGGGATCGATGACGCCGTAGAGCATGTCGATCCCGAGGTTGAGCATCACGTAGAGCACCGCCATGGTGAGCACGAAGCCCTGCACCGGCGCGAAGTCCGAGGTGATCAGCGCCTCGACCGCATAGGAACCGATGCCGGGCCAGGCGAACACCTTCTCCACCAGGACGTTGGCGCCCAGCAGGAACGAGAACACCATCCCGAGCGTGGTGACGACCGGCAGCATGGCGTTGCGGAACGCATAGGTGAGGATCACGGTGCGCGACGACAGCCCGCCGGCGCGCGCCGTGCGAACGAAATCCGAGGCCAGCACCGAGAGCATCGAAGCCCGCGTCATGCGCGCGATCGGCGCCAGCGAGAAGATCGCCAGCGTCGCGGTCGGCAGGATGAGCTGCGACAGCGCCGCGCGGAACACCTCGAGGTCGCCCGCGATCAGGCTGTCGATGAGGTAGAAGCCGGTGACGGTCGGCGGCGGCGAATAGAAGATATCGAGGCGCCCCAGCGGCGGCGGCGACCAGCCGAGCTTGAAATAGAAGACATAGATGAGCAGCAGGCCGGTGAAGAACACCGGCAGCGACACGCCCGCGGTCGCGATCACGCGGCAGGCGTGATCGATCAGCGAACCCTGCTTGACCGCGGCGAGGATGCCGAGCGGCACCGCGATCAGCATCGCGACGATGAGCCCCATCAGGGTGAGCTCTCCCGAAGCGGGCAGACGCGACTTCGATGTCGGAAATGACCGGCTGGCCCGTCGTCAGCGACTTGCCGAAATCGCCATGGGCGAGATCGACGACGTAGCGGACGAACTGCTCCGGCAGCGGCTTGTCCAGCCCGAGCTGCTTGCGGACCTCCTCGATCGCCTGCGCGCTTGCGGCGGGCCCGGCGAAATACGCCGCGGTGTCGCCGGGCAGCACGCGGGTGAGGAGGAACGTGACGATGATGACGCCGATCAGGCTCGGTATCACCGTCAGGAGCCGCTTTCCGATCTGCCTCAGCATCGCCGTCTCCGCGTGGTGCGCCCCAGTTCTTCAGAGCGTTGGAATCAGGGACGCGTCATCCCTTGACGAGGGCGCGGTAGTCGAGCCGGCGGTGGAACCAGTATTGGTAGCCGGAGACGTTCTTCTGCATGGCGACGTTGACGTAGGGCTGGAAGATCGGAATGCGCGGGATGTCGGCATAGGCGAGGTCGACGAAGCCCTTCACGTCCTTCTCGTAGGCGGCGGTATTGCCGACCGCGGCGGCATCGCGCGCGCCGTCGATGAGCGCGTCCATCTCCTTGGACTGGTAGCTCATGGTGTTGAAGACGGAATTCTGGCCGTGATAGCACCAGATGAAGAAATACTCGGGGTAATCGAGCCAGCCGGAGAACACGTTGGTGTAGAGCGGCAGCACCTTCTTGTTGAGCTCGGTGCGCCAGTTGGCGCCCGGTATCTTGTTGATCGTGGTCTTGATGCCGATCTGCGCCAGGCTTTCCTGGGTGAGGACGCAGAGCGGCTCGTTGACGCCGGCAAAGCCGAGATCGAACGACAGCGTGGTCTCGAAGCCGTTGGGATAGCCGGCCTCGGCGAGCAGCTGCTTCGCCTTGGCGATGTCGGTGAAGTATTTGTCGGGCTGGGGCCACGCGACCTTGGTGGCGGCGTCCGGCGGCGCCCCGAAGGTGGGCTTGGCCAACCCGAACAGCACGGCGTCCATGATCTTCTGGTAGGGGATCGCGTAGGCGACCGCCTGGCGCACCTTGAGATTGTCGAACGGTGGATTCTTCACGTTCATGCCGATGTATTGGATGCCGTTGCTGTACGGCGTCGAGATGATCGAGAGCTTGCCGACGTTCTTGAGTTCGGCGAAGTCCTTGTTCGGCAGATCGTAGGAAATATCGGCGTCGCCGCGCTCCAGCAAAGCGCGGCGGTTGCCGGCGGACGGAACCATGCGCCACACCACGCGCCGCACCTTGGGCAGCGGGCCGCCGACCCACTTGTCGTTGCGCTCGTAGATCACCTCGGTGCCGGCGGTCCAGCTCACCACGCGATAGGCGCCGCCGCCGGCGGTGTTCTGCTTGGTGTATTCGAGGCCCCAGGGATCCTTCTCGGTGGCGTGCTTCTTGACGAGCTCCGAATTCATCACGCAAGGGACGATCACCGCGAGGTCCGGTATGGTGAGGCGGTCCTTGCGCAGGAAATCGACACGCACCGTGTGGTCGTCGACCACCACGAACTGCTCGGGCTTCTCCAGCGAGCCCGCCTTCATCTGGAAGGTCGGAAAGCCGCCGACGGTGACGGCACGATCGAGCGACCACTTCACGTCCTTGGCGGTGACCGGCGTGCCGTCATGGAAGACTGCGTTCTTCTTGAGCTTGAAGGTCGCGGACATGTCGCCGACGTTCATGTCCTCGGCGAGCTCGGGCTTGAACTTGTCGCGGTCGTAATAGGGCGCGCCGTTCTCGCCGGTCTTCATCTCGTGGCTGATCAGCCGGTCGTAGCAATTCCACGACGTCTCGTAGCCCGGCACGGTGGTGCCGACGCCATGGATGTCGATGTTGTTGGGACCGCTTTCGGAAACGATGAGCAAGGTCTCCTGGCGCGCCTGCGCCTTGGCCGGCGACCACACCGCAGGCGCCGCAGGCAACACGCTGCCGGCCGCCACCGCCGTCACCGATTTAAGAAAGTCGCGACGCTTCATCGGAGTCTCTCCGCTCTGGGTTTTGTGGTTTTGCCCGTGTTCCGCAAAGGTCGTGCCAGCGCCGGCGTGACGCCGCGGCGCAGAATGAACTTATTGAAATCACGCCAGAATCAGCCAGCTTGGCAGAGGTCGCGTGCAGGTTCGCAAAGGGGCGTGCCTCCGATCCGGCGGGGCCTGCGCAAGAAATAGGCAGCGGAATTCGAATTGGGTTGGCGGAAGCAGTCGCAAAGTATGGGATCGAGGTCGGCAGACGCTTGCTCGGCTTGCACCCCGCGACTTGCCCTGTGGGCTAGCGACCGTGGTACTGGCGGGCTGGGAGGTGTTGGCGGTGCTGCAATCCCCGTCGAAAGATTGCGAGGAATCCCGGAGTGACCGTCGATCCTGCAAGCTTGCACATCGTCATTCGTGAGGCTCGTTTCGACGACGTCCCGGGCATGTTTCACGTCCGCACGTCGGTGAGCGAGAACTTGCTCAGTGTCGATCAGCTCGCAGAGCGGGGCATTACGCCCGAAAGCGTCGCTGCCTCGCTCGCGACAAGCGCAAAGGGTTGGGTCGCCGAGTTCGACGGCCGCGTTGTCGGGTTTGCCATCGCCGATCTGGCGGCTGTTTCGATTTTCGCGCTTTTCGTGTTGCCGGAACACGAAAGAAAGGGACTTGGCAGCCGCCTCCTCGAACTCGCGGTGGAAAGGTTGCAGATCGAAGGCAACGTGATTTGGCTGACGACGGCGGCGACTCGCGCGCGCTGGCTTTCTACCGGCGCCGCGGCTGGATCATTGCGGGGACTGAGCCTAATGGCAGCCTTCGCCTCGAATTAGGTCGGGGGCAGCCGATGTAGACAGGGATCGCTGGCGCCCGCAGCGCGTCGGGCCTCGTTTTGTGGGACGCGCGGATGGGCGGCATTCGCCAACGCCCCCGCCGCGTTATGTGTTGCGCCACCAGTGCCTACGGTGCACGCTCCGGGCGTCATTCGAAGGCAAACATAAGAGGGAGGAAATCATGACCCAAGCCATCCGGCACCGGCTTGCCGCAACGGCGGTCGCGGCGGTGCTCGCCGTCGCACTCAGCGGCCCCGGCATTGCCCAGGAGAAGTTCAAGGCGCTGTCGGTGAAGACGCCCGACGGGCTCACCATCTCGGCGCAGGAATGGGGCAATCCGAACGGCCCGGAGATCCTGTTCATCCACGGATTTTCCCAGAGCGGCATGTCCTGGGTGAAGCAGGTCAACAGCGACCTCGCCAAGGAATTCCACATGGTGACCTACGACCTGCGCGGGCACGGCAATTCCGACAAGCCGTTCGAGCCGGAGCGCTATCGCAACTCGAAGGCCTGGGCCGACGAGGTCCAGGCCGTGATGGATGCCGCCGGCTTCAAGCGCGCGGTGATGGTCGGCTGGTCCTATGGTGGCCGGGTGATGGCGGACTACCTCACCACATACGGCACCGGCAAGCTCGCCGGCCTCAACTACGTCGACGCCGGCCAGAAGGCCGATCCCGCCTTCGTCGGCCCGAATCTGAAAAACCTGCCGCTGATGGCGTCGGAAGACCTCGCCACCAACATCGCGGCGACGCGGGAGTTCCTGCACGGCTGCTTCAACGTGCAGCCGACCCAGGCCGAATACGAGACCATGCTCGCCTTCAACATGATGGTGCCGCCCAAGGTGCGCGCCGGCCTGAGCAACCGTCCGCTCGATGTCGACGACATGCTCAGAAACTTGAAAGTTCCGGTGCTGGTGACTCACGGCTCGGCCGACAAGAACTCGAACCTGATCGCTGCCGAATACACCGCCAAGATGATCCCCGGCGCCAGGCTCTCGGTCTACCAGGGCATCGGGCATTCGCCCTTCTTCGAGGACGCGCCCCGCTTCAACGCCGAGCTCGCCGCCTTCGTGCGTGGCGCGCAAAAGGTAAACTGAGGGAGCGAAACGCCGTCATTCCGGGGCGCGCTCTTGCGCGAACCCGGAATCCAGCCGGCCTTGTCCCAGAATCTCCGCCGACACGTTCCGTTTCGGTGTCATGCCCCGCGAAAGCGGGGCATCCAGTAACCCCTGTGCCATCGGCAGAACTCCCGCTGTGCCCCAATCGCAGTCCCGCGGTTACTGGATCGCCCGGTCAAACCGGGCGATGACAATGATGGGGTTCGGGCGAGACGGGAGGGCTCCCAGTTCCGGCCTGCGGCCGGCGCCGGAACGACAAAACGGCGCAGCCGTCGTATGGTCAGTCGGAACCACCTTCCGGACGGACCATGACCTCGCAGAAATCCACCCCCGAACAATCCATCGAATCCTTCGTCGACAAGAACTTCGCCCGCGAGACGGCGTTTCTCGCCGAGCTCGTCAAGATCCCCACCGACAATCCGCCCGGCGATTGCGCCGCGCATGCCGCGCGCGCGAAGGAGCTGCTCACCGGGCTCGGGTTCGAGGTCGAGGCGCATCCGGTGCCGGCCGCGCTCGTCGCTGCCGCGGGCATGAAGAGCGTGACCAATCTCATCGTCCGCCACCGCTTCGGCGACGGTCCCGTGATCGCGCTCAACGCCCATGGCGACGTGGTGCCGCCGGGGCTCGGCTGGACCCATGATCCCTATGGCGCGGCGGTCGAGGACAGCAAGTTCGGGCCGGTCATGTATGGCCGCGGCGTCGCCGTCTCCAAATCGGATTTCGCCACCTACGCCTTTGCCCTGCTCGCGCTGCGCGACCTCGCCGCGCAGGAAGCGCTGCGGGGCACCGTCGAGCTGCACCTCACCTATGACGAGGAGGTCAGCGGCCAGCTCGGGCCGAAATGGCTGCTCGACAACGGCCTGAGCCGGCCCGACTACGCGCTCGCCGCCGGCTTTTCCTATGCGGTGGTGAATGCCCACAACGGCTGCCTGCATCTCGAAATCGTCGTCACCGGCAAGCAGGCCCATGCCGCCCAGCCGGACTCCGGGCGCGATGCGCTCGAAGCCGCGACCGCGATCCTCGCCGCGCTCTACAAGCACCGCCCTCGCCTCGCGCGGCGCAAATCGAAGAGTACCGGCATCAAGTCGCCGACCTTGAATGTCGGCACCATCGCCGGCGGCTTCGCCACCAATGTGGTGCCGGACCGCGTGACGCTGCGCATCGACCGGCGCGTCATCCCGGAGGAGAACCGGGCCGAGGTCGAGGCGGAGCTGCGCAAGCTGATCGCCGCGGCGGCAAAGCCGTTCCGCGGCATCAAGGTCGAGACCACCACCGTGCTCTACGCCGAGCCGCTGGCGCCGCAGCCCGGCTGGGAGCGGCTCTGCCGATGCGCTGCGCCGCCATGCGAGCCGCATTCTGAGCACCAAGATTCCGGTCAAGGGCGTGCCGCTCTACACCGACGCCAGGCACTACGCCGCGCGGAAAATCCCGATCGTGCTGTACGGCGCCGGCCCCCGCACCATCCTCGAAGCGAACGCACACAACGCCAACGAGAACCTGCGGCTCAACGACTTCAAGGCGGCGACCAAGATCGTCGCCCTCGCTGTGCGCGATGTCCTGATGAAGGGGTAGAGCCTTTGTTCCCCCTCTCCCGCTTAAGCGGGGAGAGGGAGAAGAGACGCCGCACCGCTATTCACCGCGTCAGCTTGCGCTCCGCTACGGCGGGGAGGAACGCGCGGTCGAACACCCGCCCCGCCGTCGGCGGCTTCGCGAGGCCGTAGGACTTGGCGATGATGGCGATGGAACGGCCGAGGCGGGCGTCGTCGACGTCGCCGATGCCGAGCTTGGCCGCTTCCGGGGTCGCCATCAGGGTTTCGTAGACATAGGTGAGCCGGCGCTTCTCGATGTCCTTGTTGAGGAGCGGCTCGGCCTTGGCGAGCAGCGCGATCGCCGCATCCGGGTTCGCCACGCTCTCCTTCAAAGCGCGATTGATCGCGCGCACGAGCCCCTTGACCGCGTCCGGCTTTTCGCGCGCGAATTTCGCCGACACCATCACGGCGTTGGAATAGAGATCCAGGCCGAAGTCGGCATAGCTGATCCAGCGGAAATCCTTATCGGGATCGAGCTTGAGCGCGACCAGGTTCATGTAGCTGGTCGCGGTGAAGATCGCGGTGGCGTCGACCTGGCCGCGGATCAGCATCTGCTCCTGCAGGTTCGGCGACATGTTGGTGACCTCGATCTTGCCGACGTCGAGGCCGTTGTGGCTGGCGAGTGCCGGAAGCAGCTTGAGCGATGCGCCGCCCGCGGGCCCGCCGAGCTTCCGGCCGGCGAGGTCCTTGATGGTGCCGATCGGGCTGTCCGCCTTCACCAGGAGCGCGAACGGCGCCTTGCTGTAGATCATGTAGACCGTGACCGGCGCCTCGTCCGGCCGCTCCGCCGCCGCCTGAATCGCCGCGTTGATGTCGCCGAAGCCCGCGTCGTAAGCGCCCGACATGATGCGGTTCACGGTCGCCGCCGAGCCCTCGCCCTGGTCGATGACGACGTCGAGCTTTTCGTCGGCGAAATAGCCTTTGTCCCGCGCCCAGAAGTACCAGGCATGGATGCCCTGCAGCTTCCAATCCAGGGTGAACCGCAGCTTGGTTGTCTGCGCCGCGGCGCCGGTGAGCGAGAACGCAAGCGCGGCAAGCGCAATCGCCGCCGCGGAAACCCTGTGCATGGTCGGCATCGAATGCTCCTTTGGATCAGTTCACGCCACCGTCAATTCCTTGCGCCGCGCCCAGCCGGTGACCCGCATCTCGATGAGCGAGAAGATGACGTAGAGGCCGACACCCATCACGGCGAGGATCAGCAGCCCCGCGAACACCAGCGGCACGTCGAAATTGGAGCTGGCGATAAGCATGAAATTGCCGATGCCAAGATTTCCCGCGACGGTTTCGGCGAGCACCGTGCCGACGAAGGCCTGGGTGATCGCGATCTTCAGCGAGGCGAAAAAATAAGGCATGGTGCGCGGCAGCCCGACATTGGTGAGAATGTCGAGCTTAGTCGCGCGCAGCGACCGCATCACGTCCTCGAGCTCGGGCTCGGTGGTGGCGAGCCCGGTCGCGACGTTCACCACCACCGGGAAGATGCACAGGATGATCGCGGTCAGCACCGCCGGCACCGTGCCGGCGCCGAACCACAGGACGAAAATTGGCACCACCGCGATCTTGGGGATACTCGAAAACCCGATCAGCAGCGGATAGGCGACGTCATAGGCGAGCTTCGAGGAGCCCACAACAACGCCGATCACCACCCCGATCGCCACCCCCAGGGCAAAACCGACCAGCGTCTCGTAGAGCGTCTGCGCGGCATGGGGCCAGATGGCGGGCATGCGCTCGACCAGCGTCACCAGGATCTCGCTCGGCCGCGGCAGCACGATGCTGCTGATCTTGAAGGCCCAGCACACGAACTCCCACACCACGAAGAAGCCGATGATCAGCGTGACCGAGGCGATCCGGTGCTTGAGCTCGGTCGACATCACGCTGCTTCCGGCATGTTATGCTGCTTCCTGCACGTTCTTGGCGAAGATCGCGTCGCGCAAATGCTGCGTCAGCGCCACGAAGTCCGGCTGATAAGTCAGGTCGATGGTGCGCGGGCGCGCGAACGGCACCGCGCGGTCCTCGATGATCCGCCCGGGCCGCGCGCGCATCACGCAGATGCGGTTGGCGAGATAGGCGGATTCCTTGAGATCATGGGTGACCAGGATGACCGTCGGCCGGCGCGTCATCCACAGGTTCTGCATCACCGACCACAATTCCTCGCGGGTGAACTGGTCGAGCGCGCCGAACGGCTCGTCGAGCATGAGGAGCTGGGGATCGTGGATGAGGGCGCGGCACAGCGACGCCCGCTGCATCATGCCGCCCGACAATTGCCAGGGATGCTTGTCGCCGAAACCGGCGAGGCCGACCTGCGCCAGCAGCGCTTCGGCGCGGTCGCGGAACTCGGTCTTGCGCTTGGCCCGGTATTGCCCCCGGAACGGCGGCACGATCTTGAGCGGCAGCATCACGTTGTCGCGGATCGTCATCCACGGCAGCAGGGTCGGATTCTGGAAGGCCATGCCGACGCGCACCGGGCGTCGCCCCGATCTCGCGCCCCGCGACGTAGACGAACCCGGTGGAGGAGCGGATCAGCCCGCTCACCAGCTTGAGGATGGTCGACTTGCCGCAGCCGGACGGGCCGACCAGGGCGACGAAATCGCCGGCGCCCATGCGCAGGCTCGTCTCCGCAAGCGCATGGACCGCACGCACGCCGCCGCCATAGGTGACGGTCACCCGCTCCAGTTCTACGAAGGCCTCGTCGGGGGAACTCTCGGCCGCGGGCGCGGTCATGCCGCGCTCTCCCGCGTCGCCGGCACGATCGCCGTCATCGTCTCGTCGGCGTGGCGCACCTTTGGAGGCGGCATGTGCTGGATTGCGTGGACCGAGCGGCCCCAGCCCCGCGCATCTGAGGCCAGCGTGCGGTTGCGCATGACGAAGCGCCCGCGCACGATGGTGTGGAGCGGCAGCCCCTTCACCCCGCGGCCGTGCCATGGCGAGATCTTCGCCCGCGACTGGATCTTGGCATCGTCTATGGTCCAGGCGCGGCCGAGATCGACGATGGCGATATCGGCGTCGGCGCCCGGCGCGATGACGCCCTTGCGCGGATAGAGCCCCCAAATCTTGGCGGGATTGGCGGCGCTCCAGCGCACATAGTCGCAGATCGTGAAGCGCCCGTTCGCGACCTCGGTGAGCATCAGCGGCATCTGCGTCTCGACGCCGGGGAAGCCGCAATCGACCGACCAGATGTCGTTGCGGGTCTTCTCCTCCGGCGAGTGGGGCGCGTGATCGGTGGCGATGACGTCGATGGTGCCGTCGGCGAGCGCGCGCCACAGCGGCGCTTGGTGGTGCGCCTCGCGCACGGGCGGATTGACCCGGATCACCCCGGCCCAGCGGCCATAATCATCGCTGGAAAGCATGAGGTAGTGCGGGCAGGTCTCGCCGGTGATGTCGACGCCGCGGGCCTTGGCCTCGGCGAGCGGGCGCAACTCGTCGGCGGAGGAAATGTGGAGGATATGGATGCGTGCGCCAGTCCACTCGGCGAGGATGGCGGCGCGGGCGACCGCCTCGACGGCAACCACCGCCGGGCGCGCGGCGAGATGAGCGAGCGGATCGCGCCGCCCCGCCGCCGCCATGCGCGCCTCGCGCCTCGCCATGATCGTCGCGGTCTCGGCGTGGAGCGAGATGCGCTTACCGGTCGCAGCGACGACCTCGAAGGCTTCGAGCATCGCGCCCGTAGAAGGCGAGGGAATGTTGCCGAAGGTGTTGCCCATGTAGAGCTTGAAGCCGATCACCCCGCCGGCGACGAGGTCCGGCACGTGGGCGATGGTGTCCTCGCCGAGCAGGCCGTAGAGGCCAAAATCCACATGGGCTGCCGCGGCGGCGATGGCGTGCTTCTCCGCGAGGATTTTGCCGGTGCCGGTCGGCGGGACGGTATTGGGCATGTCGAACACGGTGGTGACGCCGCCGAACGCGGCGCCCGCCGTGCCGCTGCCGAAGTCCTCCTTGTGGGGATAGCCGGGATCGCGGAAATGGACGTGGTCGTCGATCGCGCCGGGGAGCACGTGTAGGCCGGTGGCATCGAGCGTTTCCTTCGCCTCCGGCATCGCCTCTTCGGCGCCCACCGCCAGCACCACGCCATCCTTGACGGCGACGCTCGCCTCGATGGCGGCGTCGGGAGACACCACGGTGCCGTTGCGGATGACGAGGTCGGCGGTCACGCTCATTATCGCCTCACAACATGGCCCAGCCGCCATCGACGGGAAGATCGACGCCGGTGATCTGGCGCGAGACGTCGCTCGCGAGGAACAGGCAGGCATTGGCGACGTCGTCGTCGGTCGAGACGCGCTTGAGCGCGTAGTCGGCGGCATGCCGCTCCGCCGCCTCCTCGACGCTGATGCCGAGGCGCCGCGCCATGTCGGCGCAGACCTTGTCGCGGAACCGGGGTCCGTCGACCATGCCCGGCGCGACGTAGTTCACGTTGATGTTGTGGGGACCGGCTTCGAGCGCGAAGCTCTTGGTGATGCCGCGCAGGCCCCATTTCGACGCGGAATAGCCGAGCCGCCCTGCCCTTCCGCGCATGCCGAAGGTGCCGCCGACATTGACGATCTTGCCGTAACGCTGCGCGATCATCACCGGCAGCGCCGCGCGCATGGTGTTGAAGCACCCGGTCATGTTGAGGTCCACAATATCGCGAAACTCCTGCGGCGTCGTCTCGACGCCGGTCTTGCCGATCGGACCGGAGCCACCGGCGACATTGACGAGAATATCGAGCCGGCCATAGGCCGCCTTCGCCGCCGCGACCGCAGCGTCGCACTGGGCCGCATTGGTGACGTCACAGGCGACAACGATCGCCTTGCCGCCGCCGGCGCGAATCTCCTGCGCCACCGGCTCGATGGCGCCGGTGTCGCGGCCGGCGAGCGTCATCAGGCACCCCTCGGCCGCGAACGCCTTGGAGACCGCCGCGCCCATTCCCTTGGCCGGCCCGGTGATCAAGGCGACGCGGCCGCGCAGAGACAAATCCATCGCCGGTCAGAACAGCGTCTTCGGCAACTCCGCCGCCGGAGGCAGGAACGCGCGGGTGAAGATCTCGTCGACCTTGGGGGTGCGCGGCAGCGCGCTCGCTTCGACCAGGATGTCGATCGAGCGCTGGAGCCTTGCGTCGTCCACGTTGCCGAGGCCGATCTTGGCGATCTCGGGATGGTTCATCTCGTCCTTGAGGGTGGCGTCCATGCGTTCGAGCTCGACGTCGAACTTGATCAGGGGTTCGCGCTTGAGCACCGCATTGACCGCCATCTTCGGGTCCTTGAGGGAATTGATCACGGCCTTGTTGAGCGCGCGCACGAAGCCCCGCACCACCTCCGGCTTCTCCTTGACCAGTTTCTTGGAGACGATGATGCCGTTGGAATAGAGGTCCATGCCGTAGTCGCCGTAATTGATGAAACGGATCTGCTTGTCGGGGTCGACGCCGATCAGCTTGGCGCTGAAGCGGATGGTGTTGACGTAACCGAACACGCCGTCCACCTGGCCCTGCATCAGCATCTGCTCGCGCAGATTGGGCTGCATGTTGGTGATCTTGACCTTGCCGCAGTCGATCTTCGCGCTCTTGCACAGCGCCGGGAACAGCTTCAGGGCGCCGTCATTGGCGGCACCGCCGAGCGTGCGGCCCTCGAAATCCTTCGGCGTCTTGATCGGGCTGTCGGCCTTCACCGCAACGGTGAAGGGCGGGCGGTTGAACATCACATAGACCGCGATCGGAGCTTCCTCGGGCCGCTTGGACGCGAAGTCGATCAGGGCATTGATGTCGCCGAAACCGATGTCGTAGGTGCCGCTCGCGACCTTGGGGATCGGCGTCGCCGACCCGTCGCCCTGGTCGATGGTGACGTCGAGGCCTTCGGCTTTGAAATAGCCCTTGTCCTCGGCGACGAAGAAGAAGCCCTGCGGCCCCTGATATTTCCAGTTCAGCACCATCCTGAGCTTGGTCTGGGCGCAGGCCTCACCGGAAAAGCCGGCGGCGAGCGCGAGACCGGCCCCAAGGGCAAGAGCGATCCGGCGGGTGGCGGTGCAACTGGGGAAGCAGGCGGGGAAGAAGTTCATGGCGGTCTCCCTTGTCGTGCG
Organism: uncultured Alphaproteobacteria bacterium; assembly: GCA_963791375.1. GTDB lineage: Bacteria > Pseudomonadota > Alphaproteobacteria > Rhizobiales > Xanthobacteraceae > JAJPKK01. The sequence goes on along the minus strand of CAWBSI010000031.1, from coordinate 46,207 downwards.
GCCAGCTTGCGGCGAATGGCGGGGAATGCAAGCGGTCTGCCCTTGGTGGCGGCGTTATGTTGCAATCCCCGTGCCCATCGCCCGGCATAGGGAAGAACCGCCGGCCTCTGAGTGGAAAAAGCCTACGACCAATCGCCGATGGTGCGGGCGTCCTCGCGATGATATCGATCCATGCGGCGACGGCCTTGGTTTGCACAATATTTGTGCAAAGACAACAATGCGCTTGCTCGGTGACGCTTCCTGCACCGGGCCCATGACTTGCATAAGCTCCCACGCACTCAACACGCCGCGACGCCGTCCTGTCCGAGGGCGGTACCGGCGGCCCCGGGACATTCAATGTCGTTCCTCGTCGGCCTCCATCACGTCACCAGCTACCGTTACGATCGGCCGGTCAGCCTCGGCCCGCAGATCATCCGGCTGCGGCCGGCCCCGCATAGCCGCACCGCCATCAAGAGCTATTCGCTCAAGGTGCTGCCCGACCAATCATTTCGTGAACTGGCAGCAGGACCCCCACGGCAACTGGATCGCCCGCTACGTCTTTCCGGAAAAGACCACGGAGTTCGCGATCGCGGTCGACTTCGTCGCCGACATGCAGGTGATCAATCCGTTCGACTTCTTCGTCGAGCCCTATGCCGACATCTTTCCGTTCGAATATCCGGAAGCGCTGCGCACCGACCTCGCCGCTTTCCTCGAACCGGAGCCGGCCGGGCCGCTGCTCAAGGAGTTCATGCGCACGCTGTCGCGCGAGCCGATGAACACGGTGAACTATCTCGTCGCGCTCAACCAGAAGCTCCAGACGCAGGTCCGCTACGTCACCCGGATGGAGCCGGGCGTGCAGACGCCCGACGAGACCTTGCAGGCGGGCTCCGGATCCTGCCGCGACAGCGCCTGGCTGCTGGTGCAGATCGTGCGCCAGCTCGGAATGCCGGCGCGTTTCGTGTCGGGCTATCTCATCCAGCTCAAGCCCGACCTCAAGCCGCTGGACGGCCCCGCCGGCGCCACCCAGGATTTCACCGACCTGCACGCCTGGACCGAGGTCTACATTCCCGGCGCCGGCTGGATCGGCTTCGATCCGACCTCCGGCCTGCTGTGCGGCGAGGGCCATCTGCCGGTCGCGGCGACGCCGCACTATCGCTCGGCGGCGCCGATCACCGGCGCCGTCGACGCCGCGGAGGTCGATTTCGCCTTCGAGATGCGGGTCAGCCGCATCGCCGAGAAGCCGCGGGTCACCTTTCCGTTTTCCGACGCGGCCTGGGCGGCGCTCGATGCACTCGGCGACAAGATCGACGCCGACCTCGAGGCCCAGGACGTCCGCCTCACCATGGGCGGCGAGCCGACCTTCGTCTCGATCGACGACTACCAGTCGGCGGAGTGGAACACCGACGCGCTCGGCCCGACCAAGCGCATCCGCGCCGACGAACTGATCCGGCGGCTGCGCGAGCGCTACGCGCCCGGCGGCTTCCTGCACTACAGCCAGGGCAAATGGTATCCGGGCGAGCCGCTGCCGCGCTGGGCCTTCGCGCTGTTCTGGCGCAAGGACGGCTTCCCGATCTGGCGCGACGAAAGCCTGATCGCGCGCGAGGGCCAGGACCATGCGCCCACCGTCGACCTTGCCAAACGCTTCGCCGAAGGCGTGGCGGCGCGGCTCGGCATCGATCGCGACTATCTCATCCCCGCCTTCGAGGATCCGATCAAGCGGATGATCAAGGAGGGCGAGTGGCCCGACAACATCGACCCCAGCAATCCCAAGATCGACGATCCCCTCGAACGCGCAAGGATCATGCGCGAATTCGAGCAGCGGGTGTCGGTGCCGACCGGCTACGTGCTGCCGGTCCAGCCAGCCAATGCGCTGGCGCGGGCGGACTGGCTCAGCGAAATCTGGCCGCTGCGCCGCGGCCGGCTGTTCCTCATCCCCGGCGATTCGCCGATCGGTTTCCGCCTGCCGCTCGATTCGCTGCCCTACCTGCCGCCATCGGAGCGCCCGGTCATCGGCCCGGTCGATCCGTTCGTGCCGCGCAGCGAGCTGCCCCATCCGGACATCCTGTTCCAGCGCGCCCAAGACCGGTTTGTCGACGCCGCCGCGGTCGCTGACGACACGTCGGAGAGCGCGCAAGCCAAGCGGCGCAAGGACCGCGCCGGCGGCACGCCCGGTCCGCACCGCGCTCGCCGTCGAGACCCGCGACGGGCATCTGTGCGTCTTCGTCCCGCCGGTCGAGCGGCTCGAGGATTATCTCGAGCTCATCGCCGCCATCGAAGCGACCGCGGCCGATCTCGAGACGCCGATCCAGGTCGAAGGATATGGACCGCCCTACGATCCCCGCATCAACGTCATCAAGGTCACGCCCGACCCCGGCGTGATCGAGGTCAATATCCACCCCTCCGCGCACTGGCGCGAGGCGGTCGAGATCACCCGCGGGCTCTACGAGGAGGCCCGCCTCACCCGCCTCGGCACCGACAAGTTCATGATCGACGGCCGCCACACCGGCACCGGCGGCGGCAACCATGTCGTGCTCGGCGGCGCCACCGCCGCGGACAGCCCGTTCCTGCGCCGGCCCGATCTCCTGAAGAGCATCGTGCTGTATTGGCAGCGTCGCCCGTCCCTGTCGTACCTGTTTTCCGGGCCTGTTCGTCGGCCCGACCAGCCAGGCGCCGCGCATCGACGAGGCGCGGCAGGACATGCTGCACGAATGCGAGATCGCGCTCGGCCTGGTGCCCAAGCCTTCGGTCGGCGCACCGCTGCCCTGGCTGGTCGACCGGCTGTTCCGCAATCTCCTGGTCGACGTCACCGGCAACACCCATCGCGCCGAAATCTGCATCGACAAGCTGTACTCTCCGGAGGGCCCGACCGGCCGGCTCGGTCTGGTCGAATTCCGCTCGTTCGAGATGCCGCCCGACGCCCGCATGAGCCTCGCCCAGCAATTGCTGCTGCGCGCGCTCGTCGCCCGGTTCTGGCGCGCGCCGCTCGACGGCCCGATGGTGCGCTGGGGCACCGCTCTGCACGACAAGTTCATGCTCGAGCATTTCGTCTGGGAGGACTTCCTCGAAGTGCTCGACGAACTCGCCCGCGAAGGCTACCGCTTCGATCCGCAATGGTTCGACGCCCAGCGGCAATTCCGCTTTCCGCTGTACGGCGAAGTCACTCACGGCGGCGTGCGGCTGGAGCTGCGCCACGCGCTGGAGCCGTGGTACGTGATGGGCGAAGAGGGAACGCCGGGCGGCACGGTCCGCTTCGTCGACTCCTCGGTGGAGCGGCTTCAGGTCAAGCTCGAAGGGCTCAATGCGGCGCGCCACGTGATCACCTGCAACGGCCGCCGCCTGCCGCTGACCGCCACCGGCCGCCCCGGCGAATTCGTCGCCGGCGTGCGTTTCAAGGCATGGGCGCTGCCGTCGGCGCTGCATCCGACGGTCGCCGGTCCATGCGCCGCTCACCTTCGACATTCTCGACCGCTGGAGCTACCGCTCGCTCGGCGGCTGCGTCTATCACGTCGCCCATCCCGGCGGCCGCAACTACGAGACCTTCCCGGTCAACTCCTACGAGGCCGAAGCCCGCCGCCGCGCCCGTTTCGAGGAGCACGGCCACACACCGGGCTTCGTCGCCGATATCCCGGGGCAGGAACATGCGACGGAGTATCCGGTGACGCTGGATTTGCGGAGGACTCCCACATTCCGGTAGCCGCCAACCGCTCCGTCGCATCGCCGGGGACTCGTCCGCGAATTTTCGCTTCAATTCGCCTGATCCCACGACCTTTTTACCCCCTCTCCCGCTTGCGCGGGAGGGTTGGGGAGAGGGCTCTCGGCGAGTTTGTGCCGTGAATTGCCCCCTCCCTAACCCTCCCCCGCAAGCGGGAGAGGGGACGAGTCCTTAGCATCCACCCACAGCGCGGCCCCCCGGCCTTCACCGTATAGGCACGTCAATCCGAACCGAATAGTCTTTTGCATATGTCCGCCCGATTCGAGCAAAACCGCGAGCACCCCGACCCGATCGCACAATTGCTGGCGGACTACCGGCCGTTGCCGGGCGTCTACGACGAGATGATGGCCGATGACGGGGAGGTGCGGGGGCACTGGCATCGAGCTGCTCACCGGCCTTGCCGGCCTCGGGCGCGAGGAATTGTCGCGCCGGTTCGCCGCGACCGACCGCTACCTGCGCGAATCCGGCGTGTTCTATCGCGTCTACGAAGACAAGGAGAGCGTCGACCGGGCGTGGCCGCTGTCCCATATCCCGCTGGTCATCGAGGCCGGCGAATGGGAGCATCTGCAGACCGCGCTGATCGAGCGCGCACGCCTCGTCGAGGCCGTCCTCGCCGACGTCTACGGGCCGGCCGAGCTCATCCGCGAAGGGCGGCTGCCGGGCGCGTTCGTGGCCGGCAGCCCGGACTTCCTGCGGCCGCTCGTCGACGTGCCGCCGCCCGGCGGCGCGCATCTGCGCTTTTATGCCGCCGATATCGCGCGCGGCCCCGACGGCCGCTGGTGGGTGCTGCGCGACCGCACCCAGGCGCCGTCGGGCGCCGGCTACGCGCTGGAAAACCGGCTGGCGCTCTCCCACGGCATTCCCGACATCTATCGCAATCTGCGGGTGCGCCGCCACGCGCCGTTCTTCCAGGCGCTGCAGACCGAGCTGACCGGCCTCAACCGCCAGGACGATTCCCGGGTCTGCGTGCTCACGCCCGGGCCGATGAACGAAACCTATTTCGAGCACGCCTATCTCGCCCGCTATCTCGGCTTCCTGCTGGTCGAGGGCGACGACCTTGACCGTGCGCGACAACGGCGTCTTCATCCGCACCGTGTCCGGCCTCAAGCGCACCGAGGTGCTGCTGCGCCGGCTCGACGCCGACTTCTGCGATCCGCTGGAGCTCAATTCGCGCTCGCGGCTCGGCGTGCCCGGGCTGGTGCAGGCGGTGCGCGACGGCAAGATCGTGCTCGCCAACGGGCTCGGCAGCGGCGTGGCGGAGGCGCGCGGGATGCTCGCCTTCCTGCCGGCGCTCGCGCGCGCGCTCGACGGTCACGAGCTTGCGCTGCCCAACATCGCGACCTGGTGGCTCGGCGATCCCGCGGTGCGCGAGGACATGCGGGATCGGCTCGACGACATGGTGGTCGCATCCGCCTTCTCCGGCGACCTGCCGAGCGAGACGCTCGGCGACGGCGTGCTCGGCCGCGATCTCGGGCCGCAGCTGCGCCGGCGGATCGAGCAATCGATCGAGCATCGCGGCGTCGACATCGTGATGCAGGAGGCGGTGCGGCTCTCCACCATGCCGGTGTGGCGCGACGGCCAGCTCGACGCCGCGGCCGTTCATCCTGCGGGTGTTCCTGACCAGGCACGGCGACGGCTGGACCGTGATGCCCGGCGGATTCGTGCGCATCGGCGACGCACGAGGACGTCTACGCCATCAGCCTGCAGCGCGGCGCGCTGACCGCAGACGCCTGGATTTCGTCCGCCGGCCCGATGGTCGAGACGACGCTGCTGCCGAGCCCGGACCGGATCACGATCAAGCGCGCCACCGGCACGCTGCCGAGCCGCGCCGCCGACAACCTGTTCTGGCTCGGCCGCTACGTCGAACGCACCGAGGCGACGCTGCGGCTCGTGCGCGCCCTGCTCAACCGGATGGCGGAAAGCGATCCGTCCGGAGACGTCATCGACGCCATCACCTCGCTCATCATCGCCTGGAGCGTCGTCCCCGAAGGATCTCCGACAGCGCGGCCCGTCCTGATCGCCCGCGCCGCGCTTGCGGACGGCGAGAGTCCGGGTTCGCTGCCGGCGCTCGCCACCGCTGCGCGCAGCACCGGATCGGTGATCCGCGACCGCCTGTCGCCGGATGCCTGGCAGACGCTGACGCGGCTGGTCGCCACCTGCGAGGCGGCGCTGGGCGGCGGCGGTTCCGAAGCCGCCATGGCGCGAGCGGGTCGAGGCGGCGCTGCGCATCATCGCGTCGTTCTCCGGCCTCGAGCAGGAGAACATGACGCGGCTCGGCGGCTGGCGCTTCCTCGAGCTCGGCCGCCGCATCGAGCGCGCGATCGCGACCTGCCGGTTCATCCGTCAGTTCGGCGGCAAGCTCGACCGCGGGCTCGATACGCTGCTCGAACTCTGCGACAGCCGCATCACCTATCGCCAGCGCTACGTGATGGTCGCGGCGCGCGCGCCGGTGATCGATCTCACTTTGCTCGATCCCTCCAATCCGCGCTCGGTCGCGTTCCAGCTCGACCAGATCGAAGCCCACCTCGACGTGCTGCCGCACCTGCGCGCCGACGGCCGGCTATCGCCGCCGCGCCAGATCGCCATGGCGGCGGCAACCGCGCTGCGCACCGCGGACGCCGCCGCCGACGTGACCGATCTCATCACTGCCACCGAAGCCGCGCTGATGAAACTGTCCGAGGCGATTTCGGAGGCGTATTTCCGCCAGGCCGAGATGGTCGAGACCCAGGGGGACGCGCCGGCATGATCTACGACGTGCGCCAGACCACCACATATGCCTATGCGTCTGCCGGCAGCCTATGCGCACCACGTGCTGCGGCTGGTCCCGATCGCGCGGGAGCGCCAGCGGGTGACCGCCGCCGTGCTCGACATCGATCCGGCGCCGGTGCGCCGCCGCGAGGGGCGCGACTTCTTCGAGAACCGCACCACCATGATCGAGATCGACGCGCCCCACAACACGCTCACGGTGAAGCTCGCCGCGCGCATCATCGTGGACGCCGGTCGCGCCGGCCGACTTCGACGCCACCCCGCCATGGGAGAGCCGTGCGCGCAGAGACGCTGGCGAGCCTGGACCTCGGGCCGCATTCTCCGGTGCATTTCATCTATCCGAGCCGCCAGGTGTCGCTCGATCCGGAAATCCGCGACTATGTCGCAGGTGAGCTTCCCGCCCGGGCGGCCGGTGCTGGCCGGCGCCGCGGAGGTGATGCGGCGGATCAAGCACGACTTCACCTACGAGCTCGGCGCCACCACCGTCACGACGACGCCGTCGATGTCGTTCGCGCTGCGCCGCGGCGTGTGCCAGGACTTCGCCCATATCATGATCTCCGGCCTGCGCGGGCTCGGCCTGCCGGCCGCCTATGTCAGCGGCTACCTGCGCACCGTGCCGCGCTCGGGCGCGGCGCGCCTCGAGGGCGCCGACGCCATGCATGCCTGGGTGATGGTGTGGTGCGGCGGCGCCGGCTGGTGGGGGCTCGACCCCACCAATGCGCTGATCGCCAGCGACGACCACGTGGTGCTCGCCATCGGCCGCGACTACGCCGACGTCGCCCCGATCGGCGGCGTCGTGCTCGGCTCCGGCCAGCAGCGCCTGGCGACGGCGGTCGACGTGATCCCGGTGGAGGGATAGGGGTACCAAACTCGCGCGCGCGCCGGCCTTGTCCTCTCCCCGTGGGCCGGTTGCCCTCCGTCCAATCGACGGCTATGAGCCTACGCAGGACCTTCAAAGCCGGTCGCGACTGCTGTATGAGCCAGAGCAATTCCGCACCGGGGAATCGCGCGAATGCCCACCCACTGCCGGTCGATGCTGATGTGCCTTGCGGCCGTCGCCGCCGCGGCGCTGGGCGGCTGCGGGACGGATCACGCCCGCGAAATGCGTGAAGAGCGAGCCGCAATCTTCCCCGCCAATTACCGGTCCGAACTCATCGCGTTCATGAGAACCTACCTCAACGATCCCGCCAATGTGCGCGACGCTTATATCGCCGAGCCGACAATGAAACCAATCGGCTCGCACGACCAATATGTCGTGTGCGTGCGCTACAACGCCAGGAACACCGACGGCCGCTACATCGGAAGCAAGGACGGCATGGCGCTGTTCGATGGCGGGCGCTTCGATCACATGATCGACCAGTTCAACAAAGGGGTGGTCAACCAGTGCGCCGATGCCGCCTACAAGCCGTTTCCGGAGCTGGAAGCGCTCAAGCGGTGAAGCGGCCGACGGGGCGGCCCCGGCCGCACACTTCGCCATCGACCACACACTTTCGTCATCGCCGGGCGTGTCCCGGCGATCTCGATGAGCAGGGCACGGCATGCACACATTCCGCGCTTGGGCTGGCCCCGTGCCTTGATAATCGAGATCGCCGGGACACGCCCGGCGATGACGTCGTGGAGGGCTGGAATCGATTTCGCCAAGCCCGGCATTCACACGGCGTCTATATGAGATTCCTATAAGAATTGCAGGGGTGCCCCCTCGAATTCCTACGGCCCGGTGGGACCACCTATGTGCATCGCACAAGGATTGCCCGGTCGGATCGGCAATCGGCGATCCGGCTTATCATGGGTCAATGCGTGCGATCGGCCGCGGCCCCTAATGCCCGGACCAAATTTTCGAGGAGAGTTCCATGCTCGACGTTCTGATGGTCGCGCTCGCGCTCGGCTTCTTCGCTGCGTCGGTGGGCTACGCCTACGCCTGCGATCGGCTGTGAGGAGGACGCCATGCTGTTCGACTATTCCCTCGCCGCGCTCGTGACCGCGGGCCTGCTGTTCTACCTGACCTACGCGCTGCTGCGGCCCGAACGGTTCTGAGCGCAGGAATTCAAAGAGGTTGAGCCATGACCGTCATCGGCTGGATTCAGATTGCTCTCTATTGCGCCGTCGTCGTCGCGCTGGTGCGGCCGCTCGGCTGGTACATGACGCGGGTGTTCAACGGCGAGTCCACATTTCTTTCGCCGGTGCTGCGCCCGGTCGAAGCCGCGCTCTATTGGGCCGGCGGGGTCGACCCGAAGCGCGAGCAGCATTGGCTGACCTACACCGTGGCCATGCTGTTGTTCCACATCGGCGGCTTTGCGATCCTCTATGCCCTGCTGCGCCTGCAGGCGATGTTGCCGTTCAATCCGGCCGACCAGTCGGCCGTCGCCGAGGACCTTTCCTTCAACACCACGGTGAGCTTCCTCACCAACACCAACTGGCAGAACTACGGCGGCGAGAGCACGCTGTCGTACCTGACACAGATGCTCGGCCTCACCCATCAGAACTTTCTCTCCGCGGCGACCGGTATCGTGCTTGCGATCGCGCTCATTCGCGGCTTTGCCCGCGCGTCGGTCCGCACCGTCGGAAACTTCTGGGTCGATATCACCCGCTGCACGCTCTACATCCTGCTCCCGATCTGCATCGTCTACGCCTTGTTCCTGGTGTGGCAGGGCATCCCGCAGACGCTCGGACCCTATGTGGAGGCGACGACTCTCGAGGGCGCCACGCAGACCATCGCGGTCGGGCCGGTCGCATCCCAGATCGCCATCAAGATGCTCGGCACCAATGGCGGCGGCTTCTTCAACGCCAATGCGGCCCATCCGTTCGAGAACCCGACTGCGCTCTCGAATTTCGTGCAGATCATCTCGATCTTCGCCATCGGCGCGGCGCTGACCAACGTGTTCGGCCGCATGGTCGGCAATCAGCGCCAGGGCTGGGCGATCTTCGCCGTCATGGGCGTGCTCTTCCTCGCCGGCGTCGCCGTCACCTACTGGGCCGAAGCGGCGGGCACCACCGGGCTCAATGCGCTCGGGCTCACCGGCGGCAACATGGAGGGCAAGGAGGTGCGCTTCGGCATCGTCGGCTCGGCGATGTTCGCCGTGATCACGACGGACGCCTCGTGCGGCGCGGTCAACGCCATGCACGACTCCTTCACCGCGCTGGGCGGCATGATACCGCTCATCAACATGCAACTCGGCGAGATCATCATCGGCGGCGTCGGCGCCGGCCTGTACGGCATGCTGCTGTTCGTCATCCTCGCGATCTTCGTCGCCGGGCTGATGGTCGGCCGCACGCCCGAATATGTCGGCAAGAAGATCGAGGCGAAGGAAGTCAAGATGGCGATGCTCGCCATCCTCGTCCTGCCGCTGATGTATCTGGGCTGGACCGCGGTCGCCACCGTGCTTCCGTCCGCGGTCGCCTCCATGAACAATCCGGGGCCGCACGGCTTTACCGAGGTGCTTTACGCCTACACGTCCGCCACCGGCAACAACGGCTCGGCGTTCGCGGGGCTCAACGGCGCGACCTTCTTCTACAACCTGACGCTCGCCTCCGCGATGCTGGTCGGCCGGTTCTGGATGATCATTCCGGCCATGGCGATCGCGGGATCGCTGGCGGCGAAGAAGTCCATCCCCGTCTCGTCCGGCACTTTCCCGACCACCGGTGGCCTGTTCGTCGGGCTCGTGGTCGGCGTCATACTCATCGTCGGCGGCCTCACCTTCTTCCCGGCCCTCGCGCTCGGCCCGATCGTCGAGCAGCTCGCGATGACCGCGAACACGCTGTACTGAACCCTCGGAGCGACTTCGATGGAAACCTCCAATCCGCGCAAGCACGTGCAGACCACCACCATGTGGGACCCCAAGATCCTGGGGCCGGCGGTGGGGTCCGCATTCGCGAAGCTCAATCCCGTGCTCATGGTCAAGAACCCCGTGATGTTCGTGGTCGAGGTCGTCGCGGCGCTGACCACCGTCATCTTTGTGCGCGATCTCGCGACCGGCGGCGCCGACCCGTGGTTCACGCTGCAGATCATCGTGTGGCTGTGGTTCACGGTGCTGTTCGCCAATTTCGCCGAGGCCGTTGCCGAAGGCCGCGGCAAGGCCCAGGCCGACTCGCTGCGGCGTACCCGCACGGAGACCCAGGCGAAGCTGCTCGGTGACGGCGACCGCACCACCTACCTGATGGTGCCGGGCACCAGCCTGAAGGTCGGCGACATCGTGCTGGTCGAGGCCGGCGACGTCATTCCGTCCGACGGCGAGGTCATCGAAGGCATCGCGTCGGTGAACGAGGCCGCGATCACGGGCGAGTCCGCGCCGGTGATCCGCGAGTCCGGCGGCGACCGCTCCGCGGTCACCGGCGGCACCCAGGTGCTGTCGGACTGGATTCGCGTCCGCATCACCGCGGCGGCGGGCTCGACCTTCATCGATCGCATGATCAAGCTGGTCGAAGGCGCCGAGCGGCAGAAGACGCCCAACGAGATCGCGCTCAACATCCTCCTGGTCGGCCTGACCATCATCTTCGTGTTCGCGACCGCGACGATACCGAGCTACGCCGCCTATGCCGGCGGCACCATATCGGTGGTCGTGCTGGTGGCGCTGTTCGTCACCCTCATTCCGACCACCATCGGCGCGCTGCTCTCCGCCATCGGCATCGCCGGCATGGACCGCCTGGTCCGCTTCAACGTGCTCGCCATGTCCGGACGCGCGGTCGAGGCGGCCGGCGACGTCGACACGCTGCTGCTCGACAAGACCGGGACCATCACCCTGGGCAACCGGCAGGCGACCGCGTTTCGGCCGTTGCGCGGCGTCACCGAGCAGGAGCTGGCGGACGCCGCCCAGCTCGCGTCGCTCGCCGACGAGACCCCGGAAGGCCGCTCGATCGTCGTGCTCGCCAAGGAGAAATACGGCATCCGCGGCCGCGACCTCGCCGAAATGCACGCCACCTTCATTCCGTTCAGCGCCCAGACGCGGATGAGCGGGGTCCAGGTGGGCAACTCGTGGGTGCGCAAAGGCGCCGTCGACGCCATCCTGGCCTACGTCACGGCGGCCTCCTCGACCGCGGTCACGGCGGGCGGCGCGGTACGGGCGCCGATGCCGACGCTCAGCCCCGAGATCGCGCGCGAACTGCAGGCGATCGCCGACGAGATCGCCAAATCGGGCGGCACCCCGCTCGCGGTCGCCAAGGACGGCCGGATGCTCGGCGTGATCCACCTCAAGGACATCGTCAAGGGCGGCATCCGCGAGCGCTTCGCCGAGTTGCGCCGCATGGGCATCCGCACCGTCATGATCACCGGCGACAACCCGATGACCGCGGCGGCGATCGCGGCGGAGGCCGGCGTCGACGACTTCCTGGCGCAGGCGACGCCGGAGGAGAAGCTCCGCCTCATCCGCGAAGAGCAGGCCAAGGGCAAGCTCGTCGCCATGTGCGGCGACGGCACCAACGACGCCCCCGCGCTCGCCCAGGCCGATGTCGGCGTCGCCATGAACACCGGCACCGTCGCCGCGCGCGAAGCCGGCAACATGGTCGATCTCGATTCCAATCCGACCAAGCTGATCGAGATCGTCGAGATCGGCAAGCAGTTGCTGATGACGCGCGGAGCGCTGACCACCTTCTCGATCGCAAACGACGTGGCGAAGTACTTCGCCATCATCCCCGCGATCTTCCTCGCCTTCTATCCGCAGCTCGGCGCGCTGAACGTCATGGGGCTGGCGACGCCGCAGAGCGCCATCCTCTCCGCCATCATCTTCAACGCGCTGATCATCATCGCGCTCATTCCGCTGGCGCTCAAAGGCGTCGCCTATCGCCCGATCGGCGCCGGGCCGCTGCTGCGGCGAAACCTGCTGATCTACGGGCTCGGCGGCATCGTCATTCCGTTCGCCGGGATCAAGGCCATCGACCTCGTGGTCAATGCCCTGCACCTCGTTTGAGGCGACGTTTTCGTTTTGGGAGATTTGCCATGTTGCGAGAAATCCGTCCGGCCATCGTCCTCGTGATCGCGCTCACCGTCATCACCGGCCTCGCTCTACCCGCTGGCGATGACCGGCATCGCCGGGTTCATCTTCCCGAGCCAGGCCGAAGGCAGCCTGATCGAGCGCGACGGCAAGGTGGTTGGCTCCGCCCTGATCGGCCAGGAATTCACCAGCGAGCGCTATTTCCATGGCCGGCCTTCGGCGACCATGACGCCCGATCCGCAGGATTCGACCAAGACGGTGCCGAAGCCCTACAATGCGGCCAATTCCGGTGGCTCCAATCTCGGGCCCACCAACAAGGCGCTGATCGACCGGGTCAGCGCCGATGTCGAAAAGCTGAAGAAGGAGAATCCCTCGGCGGCCGTCCCGATCGATCTCGTCACCACGTCGGGCAGCGGGCTCGACCCCGACATCACGCCCGAAGGCGCCTTGTTCCAGGTGCCGCGCATTGCCAAGGCGCGAAACCTGTCGGAGGATCGTGTCCGGCAGCTCGTCAACGAGCACATCGAGCGCCCGTTCGCAGGCTTGATCGGTGAACCGCGCGTTAACGTCCTGGCGCTCAATCTTGCGCTCGATCAGGTCGCGCCCAAGTGAGAATCTCTTCTCCCTCCCCGTCTTCGGGGAGGGCCGGGGTGGGGTAGGAACGGCTAGGGACCGCTGTAGCCCTGCTGAGAGGGCAGAGAGCCCCACCCTGCCCTCCCCGAAGACGGGGAGGGATAAGCAAGGGAGGAGGGACAAGAAAGGCAAGCTGATCCACGATGGCGGACCAGCGGCACGATCCCGAGCAGCGTCCCTCCCCGGAAGCCCTTCTGGAGGCGGCGCGGCGCGAGCAGACCGATGTCGGCAAGCTGCGCATATTCGTCGGCGCCGCCCCCGGCGTCGGCAAGACCTACGAGATGCTCCAGCAGGCCCGCGCCAGGCGCAAGGACGGCGCCGATGTAATCGTGGGCGTCGTCGAGACGCACGGACGCAAGGAGACCGAAGCCCTGCTCGACGGACTGCCGGTCGTCCCCCGCAAATCGGTGACCTATCGGGGCCGGACGATCGAGGAAATGGACCTTGATGGCGTCATCGTGCTGCACCCCAAGATCGTGCTGGTCGATGAGCTCGCTCACACCAACACGCCCGGCAGCCGCCATCCCAAGCGCTATCTCGACGTCGAGGAGATCCTCGCCCACGGCATCGACGTCTACACCACCGTGAACATCCAGCACATCGAGAGCCTCAACGACGTCATCGCGCAGATCACCGGCGTCAGGGTGCGCGAAACCGTGCCGGACTCCGTATTCGATCGCGCCGATGCGATCGAACTCGTCGACATCACGCCGGACGATCTCATCCAGCGCCTGCGCGAAGGCAAGGTCTATGTTCCGCACCAGGCGGAACGCGCGCTGATGCACTTCTTCTCGCCGGAAAATCTCACTGCGTTGCGCGAACTCGCACTGCGGCGCACTGCCGAGCGGGTCGACGAGCAACTGCTCAGCCAGATGCAGGCGCGCGCGATCCCGGGGCCATGGGCCGCCGGCGAGCGCATCCTCGTCTGCATCAACGAAGACCCCCGCTGCGCCGGCCTGGTGCGCTATGCCAAGCGCCTGTCCGATCGCCTGCACGCCCCGTTCGTCGCGCTCGCGGTCGAGACCGCGCGCACCGTTGCGCTCTCCGAGGAGGAGCGCGACCGCATCGCCGATACGCTGCGCCTGGCTCAGGCGCTCGGCGGCGAGGCCGCCACCATTCCCGGCGGCGACCGGCGCATCGCCGACGACATCGTCAGCTATGCCCAGGCGAACAACGTCACCCAGATCATCCTGGGCAAATCGACGCGTTCACGCTGGTTCGAAATCGTGCACGGCTCGGTGGTCCATGACCTCGTGCGCCGCGCCGGCAACATCAGCGTCAACGTCATCGCCGGCGATCGGATCCCCGGAAACCCGATCCCGAAAAAGACCGTGAACGCCATCGAGCGGCGCGAGCCGTTCCAGTGGCGGCCCTACGCGGTCGCGATCCTCGCCGTCGGGCTCGCGCTCGCGGCGAGCGAGGCGATCCAGCCGTGGATGGGCGTCGAGAACGTCGATCTCGTCTTCCTCACCGCCATCGTCGCCGTCGCCGTCCGCTTCGGCCTGTTCCCTTCCCTGTTCGCCAGCCTGCTCGCCTCGCTGTGCTACAACTTTTTCTTCCTGCCGCCGATCTACACCTTCACCATCACCGATCCGACCAATATCGCGGCCTTCGTACTCTTCATCATCATGGCGACGCTGGTGTCGAACGTCGCCGCGCGGGTGCGCGTCCAGGCGGTGACGGCGATGGCCCGCGCACGCACCACCGATGCGCTCTATGCGTTCAGCCGCAAGCTTGCAGGCGTCGGCACCCTCGACGACGTGCTGTGGGCGACCACCTATCAGATCGCCCTGATGCTCAAGGTGCGGGTCGTGATCCTGCTGCCGGAGCATGGCACGGTCGTCGTCAAGGCCGGCTATCCGCCCGAGGACATGCTGGGCGACGCCGACGTGGCGGCGGCGAAATGGGCGTGGGAGAACGACCGCACCGCCGGTCGCGGCTCCGACACGCTGCCCGGCGCCAAGCGCCTGTTCCTGCCGATGCGGACCGGACGCGGCGCCATCGGCATCATCGGCATCGACAGCGACAAGCCGGGCCCGCTGCTCACCCCCGACGAGCGCCGGCTGCATCGACGCGCTCATCGACCAGAGCGCGCTCGCCATCGAGCGCGTCCATCTCGTCGAGGACATGGACCGGGTCAAGCGCACCGTCGAGACCGACCGGCTGCGCTCGGCGCTGCTGACCTCGATCTCCCATGACCTCAAGACGCCGCTGGCGGCGATACTCGGCGCCGCCGGCACGTTGCGCGATCTGTCGAGTGCGCTGACCGATGACCAGAAGACGGAATTGCTCGGCACCATGATCGAGGAGTCCGAGCGGCTCAACCGCTTCATCGCCAATCTCCTGGACATGACGAGGCTCGAATCCGGCGCGCTCGCGCTCAACACCGCCCCCTACGATCTCAGCGAGATCGTCGGCAGCGCGTTGCGGCGCGCCGGCAAGATTCTCGCCCACCACCGGGTCCAGCTCGAGCTCGCCGCCGACCTGCCGATGCTCGAGGTCGATGCCGTGCTGCTGGAACAGGCCTTGTTCAACATCCTGGACAACGCCGCCAAGTTCGCGCCTGAGGGCACCACCATTCGCATTCAGGGCCGGCGCGACGGCGATTTCGTCGAGCTGCGCATCCTCGACGAAGGCGAAGGCATCCCGCCCGCCGATCTCACGCGCATCTTCGACAAGTTCCACCGCGCCAACAAGGGCGACCGGGTCCGTCCGGGCACCGGCCTCGGGCTCGCCATCGCCCGCGGCTTCGTGGAGGCGATGCACGGGACGGTCGATGCCGCCAACCGAAGCGACCGCTCCGGCGCCATCTTCACCATTCGCCTGCCGGTCCCCGCGGCGGAGAAACTGGAGACCGCCGCGTGAGTGCAAGCCCGCTGAAGGTCCTGATCGTCGACGACGAGCCGCCGATCCGCAAGCTGCTGCGGATGGGCTTGAGCACGCAGGGCTACGAGATCCTCGACGCGCCGAACGGCAAGACCGCGCTTGCGCTGCTCGAGAGCAAGCCGGACCTCGTGATCCTCGATCTCGGCCTTCCCGACATGAAGGGGCTCGACCTCCTGGCCATGATACGGGCGCGCAACGAGGCCGTTCCCATCATCGTGCTGTCGAGCCGCGGCGACGAGGCCGGCAAGGTCCAGGCGCTCGACCTCGGCGCCGACGACTATCTCACCAAGCCGTTCGGGATGGAGGAGCTGCTCGCCCGCATGCGCGCGGCGCTGCGCCATCAGCTCCGGTGCAGGGCGAGCGGCCGGCGTTCCGGTCCGGCGACCTCACGGTCGACCTCGTCCGCCGCATCGTCAAGGTGGGCGACAAGGAGGTGAAGCTGTCGCCCAAGGAATACGAGCTGCTGCGCGTCCTGGTGCAGCACGCCGGCAAGGTGCTCACCCACAAGTTCCTGCTCGGCGAGCTCTGGAACGATTTCACCGATACTCAGTATCTGCGCGTCTATGTCCGCCAGCTCCGCCACAAGATCGAGGCCGACCCCGAGCAGCCGCAGTACATTTTGACGGAAACCGGGGTGGGCTACCGGCTGCGGGCGCCGGATTAGGGATCGGCCCGGCCACCCTGCGACATCATTGCGCTTTTCGTTGTGGCCACCGGGCACGCCTGCGGCTAGTCTCGAATCCACAGGAAAGGGCCGTTGCAGCAAGGCCTGCCGGAACAAAGGCGCCCCTGCGGAGGAAACCATGGCGTCAGTGGGAATACGTGGCGTCAAGAAGGCGTTCGGCCCGCATTATGTGATCCACGGCGTCGACGTCGAGATCGCCGACGGCGAGTTCGTGGTCCTGGTGGGCCCTTCCGGCTGCGGCAAGTCGACTTTGCTGCGGATGATCGCCGGGCTCGAGAACATCAGCGCCGGCGAAATCCGGATCGCCGATCGCGTCGTCAACGCACTGCCGCCCAAGCAGCGCGACGTCGCCATGGTGTTCCAGAACTACGCGCTCTATCCGCACATGACGGTCGCCGACAACATGGGATTCTCCATGCGGCTGCGCGGTGCGCCCACTGTCGAGATCGCTGAACGGGTCAACCGCGCCGCCGAGATCCTCGGCCTCACACCATATCTCCTGCGCTACCCGCGCCAGCTCTCCGGCGGCCAGCGCCAGCGCGTCGCCATGGGCCGCGCGATCGTGCGCGATCCCAAGGTGTTCCTGTTCGACGAGCCCCTGTCCAACCTCGATGCCAAGCTGCGGGTGCAGATGCGCACCGAGATCAAGGCGCTGCACCAGCGGCTCAAGACCACGACGATCTACGTCACTCATGACCAGATCGAGGCCATGACCATGGCCGACAAGATCGTGGTGATGCATGACGGCCGCGTCGAGCAGATCGGCACTCCGCTCGAGCTCTACGACCGGCCCGGCAACGTATTCGTAGCGGGCTTCATCGGCTCGCCGGCGATGAACTTCTTCAACGGCACGGTCAGGCGCAACGGCGCCGTGGAATTCCAGTGCGCCGATGGGCTCAAGCTGCCGCTCGGCGCGCCCAACGCGGCCGACGGCAAGGCCGCCGTCTATGGCGTGCGGCCCGAGCATTTCACCCTCGCCGATGACGGCGCCGAGGCAGAAATCCAGGTGGTCGAGCCGACTGGCTCGGAGACCCTGCTGGTGGCGAAGCTCGGCGGCCAGAACGTGCTCGCGGTGTTTCGCGAGCGGCATCCACTCAAGCCCGGCGATACGGTGCGGCTCAAGCCCGACCCGCGCCTTGTCCATCTGTTCGACCAGACGACGGGCGTGCGGCTGGAGCGGCAATGAACAGTCCCGAATGAAAAAGGAACGCAGGAGGAAACCATGACCAATTTCTCGCGACGCACCCTCGTCCAGGGCGGCACGGCACTCGCGGCATCCGGCGCGTTGACCGGACCTGCTTTGCTGGAATGGGCCAAGGCATGGGCACAGGCGGCGCCATGGAAGCCGGAAAAGAACGCGCAGCTCTCGATGCTGCGGTGGAAATATTTCGTGCAGGCGGAAGACGACGAATTCGTCAAGCTGATGGAAGCCTTCACCAAGGCCACCGGCGTGAAGGTGACGATATCGCGGGAGTCCTACGAGGACGTCCAGCCCAAGGCTTCGGTCGCCGCCAATACCGGCGCCGGCCCCGACCTGTTCTGGGGGCTCTATTCGCTGCCGCACCTGTTTCCGCAGAAATGCGTCGACGTCTCCGACGTCGCCGACTATCTCGGCAAGAAATACGGCGGCTGGGTGCCGAGCGCGATCAGCTACGGAAAGGGAACCGGCACCAAGTGGATCAATGTTCCGATCTGCTATACCGGCGCCCTCATGAACTACCGCATCTCGTCGCTCAAGAAGGCCGGCTTCTCCAAGTTCCCGGAGACGACCGCCGAGTTCCTGGAACTCGCGAAGGCGACCAAGAAAAACGGCACGCCGGGCGGCCTCGCTCTCGGCCATGCTTCCGGCGACGGCAACACCTGGGTGCACTGGTGCCTGTGGGCCCATGGCGGCAACGTCGTCGACAAGAACGACAAGGTGATCATCAACTCGGCGGAGACCGTGAAGGCGCTGGAGTTCGCCAAGCAGCTATACGAGAACATGATCCCCGGCGTCGTTTCCTGGAACGATGCCTCCAACAACAAGGCGTTCCTCGCCGGCGAACTCCACTGGACCAACAATGGCATCTCGATCTATGTCGCGGCCACCAAGGACCCCACCAAGAAGGAGATCGCCGAGGACATGGATCACGCCTACTTCCCGATCGGGCCGGTCGGCAAGCCGACCGAGCTGCACCTGATGTTCCCGCTGCTGGCGATGAACTACACGAAATATCCGCAGGCCTGCAAAGCGCTGATGGCGTTCATGCTGGAAGCGAACCAGTTCAATCCATGGCTGGAGGCGGCGCAAGGCTACCTTACCCACTGCCTCAATGCCTATGATGCGAACCCGGTGTGGACCGCCGACCCCAAGCGGACGGTGTATCGCGACGTCGCCAAGCGCTCGCTCACCGCGGGCGGCCTCGGCTCGGTCGGCGAGAAGGCGGCGAGCGCGATCGCGGACTTCGTGCTGCTCGACATGTTCGCGAGCTACTGCACCGGCCGCGAGGACGCCAAGGGCTCGATCAAGATCGCCGAGCGCCAGCTGCAGCGGATCTACCGGTAACAGAGGTCAGTAATCAGGGATCAGTAATCAGAATTCGGCGGGTCCCTGCTGATCTGATCACTGATACCTGATCACTGATAACTGCCATGACCGACGCCGCCTTAAGTCAGATGATCACCACCGCGCGCGGCGCAGGCCCGTGGGATCGGTTGAAGACGCATCGCGACTGGCTCGGCTTCTGGTTCATCCTGCCGGCGGCGGCGTTCCTGATCCTTTTCCTCGCCTATCCGCTCGGGCTCGGCATCTGGATATCCTTCACCGACGCGCGCATCGGGCGGACCGGCGAGTTCATCGGGCTCGAGAACTACGAGTGGCTCTGGGACGATTCGGTGTTCTGGCTCTCGGTGTTCAACACGCTGCTCTACACCACCGTCGCCAGCATCGTGAAGTTCGCGGTCGGGCTCTATCTCGCCCTGCTGCTCAACGAGAACCTGCCGTTCAAGGCGATGCTGCGCGCGGTCGTGCTGATTCCCTTCATCGTGCCGACCGTGCTGTCGGCGATCGCGTTCTGGTGGATCTACGACAGCCAGTTCTCGATCATCTCGTGGTCGCTGCGCCATCTCGGGCTGATCTCCACCAACATCGATTTCCTCGGCGACACCTGGAACGCGCGCTGGTCGGTGATCTTCGCCAATATCTGGCGCGGGATACCGTTCGTCGCGATCACGCTGCTGGCGGGATTGCAGACGGTGTCGCCGTCGCTCTACGAGGCTGCGATCATCGACGGCGCCAATCGCTGGCAGGTGTTCCGCCACATCACCTATCCCATGCTGACCCCGATCATCGCCGTCGTGATGACGTTCTCGGTGCTGTTCACCTTCACCGACTTCCAGCTCATCTGGGTGCTGACGCGGGGCGGCCCGGTCAATGCGACGCAGCTGATGGCGACGCTGTCCTATCAGCGCGCCATCATCGGCGGCCATCTCGGCGAGGGCGCCGCCATCTCCAGCGCGATGATTCCGTTCCTGCTCGGCGCGATCCTGCTCTCGTGGTTCGGCCTGCAGCGGCGCAAATGGCAGCAGGGCGAAAGCAATGACTGAGGTCGCCGCGCCCGCCGATCGCCCTCCCGGCTCGCTCGGCGCCGATCCCGCCGGCGGAGCCGGCATCGATCGACCGAGGGGATGAGCTACCTCGAGACGCTGCCGAAGCGGCTCGTCACCCTCTATCTGCCGCTCGGCATCATCCTGATCGTGCTGCTGTTCCCGTTCTATTGGATGGCGCTCACCGCGATCAAGCCGGACGAGCAACTGCTCGACCTCGACCGCTACAATCCGTTCTGGACCTGGAACCCGACCTTCAAGCACATCTACAAGCTGCTGTTCGAAACCGAGTATCCGCGCTGGCTGTGGAACACGATGTTCGTCGCCGTCAGTGCCACCGTGCTCTCGATCGCCTCGAGCGTGCTCGCCGCCTATGCCATCGTGCGGCTGCGCTTTCGCGGCGCCAACTGGGTCGGCGGCGCGATCTTTCTCGCCTATCTGGTGCCGCCGTCGATCCTGTTCATCCCGCTCTCCTCGGTCGTGTTCCAGTACGGGCTGTTCGACACGCCGTTCGCGCTGATCCTCACCTACCCGACCATCCTGATCCCGTTCTCGACCTGGCTGCTGATGGGCTACTTCAAGACCATTCCCTACGAGCTCGAGGAGTGCGCCCTGATCGACGGCGCCAGCCGCTGGCAGATCCTCACGCGGATCGTGGTCCCGCTGGCCGTGCCGGGGCTGATCTCGGCCTTCATCTTCTGCTTCACGCTGTGCTGGAACGAATTCATCTACGCGCTCACCTTCCTGTCCTCGACCCAGAACAAGACGGTGCCGGTCGCGATCGTGAACGAATTCGTCGACGGCGACATCTATCGGTGGGGCTCGCTGATGGCGGGCGCGCTGGTGGGCTCGCTGCCGCTGGTCATCCTCTACGCGTTCTTCGTCGAGCACTACGTGTCGGCCATGACCGGCGCGGTGAAAGAATAAAAGCCGTAGGGTGGGCAAAGGCGCGCGCTTCGCGCCGTGCCCGCGCGAATGTCTCTCGTGGGCACGCTTCGCTTTGCCCACCCTACGGCTGCTAATATGTCGGCAATGACCGGCACGGAATAACAGGGAGAAACGATATGCCCAGGAGAATAATGCTCGCAGCGGCCATCGCCGCCGTCGCCGCGCCGAGCCTCGCCGCGGACATCACCTCGCAGCGGCTGCAGAACCCCGCGGCCGAGCCGCAGAACTGGCTCATGGTTCACCACGACTACGACAACAGCCGGCATTCCCAGCTCAAGGCCATCAATCGCGACACCGTCAAGAACCTCCAGCTCAAGTTCATGTTCTCGATCGGCGGGCGCTCGACCGGCGGAACGCTGCGCGGCAAGGAAGAGTCGACCCCGCTGGTGGACGACGGCTTCATGTATGTGACCGACACTTGGTCGCGGGTGATGAAGTTCGACGTGCGCAGCGGCACCGCGGCGGTTCCGCTGTGGCGCTACGACCCCAAGATCACGCGCTCCCGCACCACCCGCGGGCTCGCCATGTACGGCAACAAGATCTTCCTTTCCACCTATGACGCCCGCCTGATCGCGCTCAACCGGGATTCCGGCGAGGTCGCCTGGGAAATTCAGGCGTCCGCGCCTCAGGATCCCAAGACCGGGACGCCGTCCAAGACCCAGGCGTTTTCGGGGGCGCCGCTGACCATCAAGACCGCGGGCGGCAAGGAGCTCGTGGTCCAGGGCGAGAGCACCGGCGGCTCGCAGGGCACCCGAAGCTGGGTCGGTGCGTTCGAGGCCGACACCGGCAAACTGGTGTGGCGCACCTTCACCATCCCCGCCCCGGGCGAGCCGGGATCGGAGACGTGGAAGGACAATCACAACGCCTATCGGATCGGCGGCGCCAGCGTGTGGCAGACCGCGTCCTACGATCCCGCGACCAACCTGCTCTATTACGGCACCGGCGACGCCTTCCCGACCTTCGATCCGGAATACCGCCCCGGCGACAATCTCTACACCGCGAGCACGATCGCGCTCGACGCCGACACCGGCAAGATGGTGTGGTACTTCCAGGAGACGCCGAACGAGCACTGGGACTTCGACACGCCGAGCCCGAAGATGCTCTACGAGGTCAACCTCAACGGCGAGCCGCGCAAGGTCGTCGCCAACTTCTCGCGCAACGGCTTCTTCTACACGCTCGACCGCAACAGCGGCCAGTTCCTGCGCGCCGACCAGTACCAGGAGAAGGTCACCTGGACCAAGGGCATCGATCCCAAGACCGGCAAGCCGGCCGACTACGATCCGAGCCTCGACGTGCAGCGTTACGCCGGCATCGGCCAGCGGCGCGACAAGCCGGGGCAGGAAGCGTGCCCGTGGTACAGCGGATCCCCCACGTTCTTTCCGCCGACCTTCGACGCCAAGCGGATGATCGCCTATGTCTCCGGCGCCGAAGGCTGCTCCGGCGGCACCATCGTCAAGACGCCCATGGACGAGAACAAGGACTGGGTCGGCATTCGCATGTGCTGCCAGGAGCAGGGCCGCGGCACCGCCCACGGCGCCCTGTGGGCGCTCGACGTGCGCACCGGCAAGGTCATCGGCAAGGCCCAGTATCCGCTACCCAACGAGTCCGGCATGCTCGGTACCGACGGCGACCTCGTGTTCACCGGGCATTCGACCGGACGCCTCGTCGCCTATGACGCCGATTCGCTCCAGGAGGCCTGGAGCTTCAGTCTCGGCACCCCGATCACGGCGCCGCCGATGAGCTACAGCGTCGACGGCAAGCAGTACATCGCGGTCGTCGCCGGCGGCGAAGTCAACCAGCGCGGCGCGGTGCTGTACCAGCCCTCGTCGATCGTGGCGGTGTTCGGGTTGCCGTAGGCGCGAATATTTTTCCGACCTCATCCTGAGGAGCCGTGCGCAGCACGGCGTCTCGAAGGATGGCAGCGAGCACGGAAGGCAAAGATCGCCTCCTACCCACTCGCCGCCTCGGGGTTCTAGTTCCGGCGCCGATGGACCAGGATGAGAAATTTAACATTTTGCGGCAAGTGCCTATTCTCGACACCGCCGCGAAAAGCGTGCTCCTGAGCTCAGACGCCATCAAACAATATATAACTCGTCCTGAGGAGCGCGCTCTCTTGGGCGCGTCTCGAAGGATGGCAGCGGGCAGCGCGTGTGGCCATCCTTCGAGACGCCGTGCTGCGCACGGCTCCTCAGGATGAGGTCGTGAGATTGTTTCCATCACGCCACGATCTTTCCGCCGAGTTCATCCTCGATATGCGCGCGGATGATATCGTCGAAGCTCGCTTCAGCGGCAAAGCCCAGATCGGTCGCGCGGCGGGCGTCGAAGCGCTGCGGCCAGCCGGCGACGATGCGCGTCACCAGCTCGTCGGGCGCGCGGCGGATGCGCGCGGCGACCTTCGGCCCGGCGATGCGCGTGAGCGACGCGATCTCGTCGCCGACGGTGGCGCAGACGCCCGGCATGGTCAGGTTGACGCGCGGGCCGAGACGGTCACGCTCGAGCTCCGCCGCATGGACGAGGAAGCCGACCGCGGCGCGCGGGCTCGCGAACCAGTGCCGCACGCCCTCGTCCACCGGCAGCACCGCCTCCTGCCCGGCCAGCGGCTCGCGGATGATGGAGGAGAAGAAGCTCGACGCCGCCTTGTTGGGCTTGCCCGGCCGCACCACGATGGTGGGCAGCCTGATGCCGACGCCGTCGAGGAACCCGCGCCGCGAATAATCCGCCAGCAGCAATTCGCACATCGCCTTCTGCGTCCCGTAGGAGGTGAGCGGCGTATGGATGAACTCGTCGGGGATCGCTTCCGGGAACGGCGCGCCGAACACCGCGATCGACGAGGCGAACACCACCTTGGGACGATAGCCGCCGCCGGCGAGGCGGATCGCCTCCAGGAGCGCGCGGGTGCCGGCGAAATTGACCGCGTAGCCTTTCTCGAAATCCGTCTCGGCTTCGCCGGAAACGATGGCGGCGAGATGGAAGATCACGTCGGGCCGGCCGGCGATCGCCTGGGCCGCCGCGCCGGGCGTCGCCAGATCGACGGCGGCGGTGATGACCTCCGCTCCGCCGCCGGCGGGCTGCGGCGGCGCGACGATATCGGTGAGTGTCAGGCGCGAGATCGCGCGGCCGCCGAGCGCGCCGTCCTTGCAAAGGCGCGCCGGTCAGCTTGCGGCCGATCATGCCGGCCGCCCCGGTGCAGAGGACGTGCATCGCCGCGCCTCCCGTCACAGCGCCATGCCGCCGTCGACCAGATGGGCCTGCCCGGTGATGTAGCTCGCCTCATCGGAGGCGAGGAACACCGCCAGCGCCGCGACCTCTTGCGCGGTGCCGAGCCGTCCCATCGGCTGGCGGTCGATGAAGTCCTGCCGCACTGCTTCGACCGGCCTGTGGCTCGATTGCGAGAGGTCGGCAACGCGGGTGTCGAGCGAGGGCGTCTGGATCGTGCCGGGACAGATCGCGTTGGCGCGAATGCCCTGCTTGATGAAGTCGGCCGCCACCGCCTTGGTGACCCCGATGATCGCAGCCTTGGTCGCCCCGTAGACGTAGCGGTTGGGCACGCCGCGGATCGAGGAGACGGCGGAGGAAATGCTGACGATCGAGCCGCGCCGCTTTTCCACCATGCCCGGCAGGAACGCGCGGAGCATGCGATGGATCGAAGTGACGTTGAGATCGAACGAGAACGCCCAGTCGGCCTCGCTGCAGTCGAGCACGGTGCCGTGATGCACGAAGCCGGCACAATTGACGAGGATGTCGGGCGGACCGAACGCCCGCATCACCTGCTCCGCAAACGCATCGACGGCGGGCGTCGAGCGCACATCGAGCTTGTCGCGCTTGGCCGCGGCAAGGCCTTCGAGCTTGCCGGGATCGAGGTCGGTCGCGATCACGGTCGCGCCCTCGGCCATGAAGGCCTCGCTGATGGCGCGGCCGATCCCCTGCCCCGCGGCGGTGACAAGCGCGATCTTGCGGTTCAGCCGATTGGTCATTGCGTCACTCGAACCCGTTGGGGGTGCAAACAAAGGGTGCAGGCATGGGACGATGCCAGATCGAGTACTCCCATCCTTCGGTCGAGGGAAGCCCCGCTTTTTCCGGGACTGGCCCCGAAAAACCGTTCAATATCCGAACTCTCTTTCCATTCCTGAGGTTCCCCGAATGCCCAACGCCATCGATCTCAACGGACGCGTCGCCGTCGTCACCGGCGCCGCGCAAGGCATCGGCCGAGCGATCGCGGAGCGCTTCCTGCGCTGCGGTGCGACGGTCTGGCTGTGGGACCGCGACGTCGCGGCGGCAAAGACCGCCGCAGCCGAGCTCGGTGCGCTGGGGCCGGTTTTCACCGCGGTCGTGGATGTGACCGATCCCGCCGGCGTCGCCGCGACAGCGAGAGAGGCCGCCGGCCGCGGGCGCATCGACATCCTCGTCAACAATGCCGGGATCGCCGGCGCCAATGTGCCGACCTGGGAGTACCCGGACGGGGAATGGGCGCGGGTGCTCGCGATCAACCTCACCGGCACTTTCAACTGCTGCAAGGCGGTGGCGCCCACGATGATCGCCCAGAAGTACGGCCGCATCGTCAACATCGCCTCGATCGCCGGGAAGGAAGGCAACCCCAATGCCTGCGCCTATTCGGCCTCCAAGGCCGGCGTCATCGCGCTGACCAAGTCGCTTGGCAAGGAGCTCGCCGGCTACGACATCTCCGTCAACGCCATCACGCCGGCGGCGGCGAAGACCGCGATCTTCGACCAGATGACCACCGAGCATATCAACTACATGCTCTCGAAGATCCCGCGCGGACGCTTCGTCCTGGTGGAGGAGATCGCCAACCTCGTCGCGTTCTGCGCCTCGCAGGAATGCGCATTCACGACAGGTGCGGTGTTCGACATATCGGGCGGGCGGGCGACGTATTGAGGGGACGGGAATGAGTGTGAATCATCTTTGCGGCCTCATCCTGAGGAGCCGGGCGCAGCACGGCGTCTCGAAGGATGGCCACACACACTGCGGCCTGTGGCCATCCTTCGAGACGCGCCTTTCAGGCGCTCCTCAGGATGAGGTCACAAAGATGAGCTCGCAAGAATGCTTCACGGCTAAGCGGACATAATCCCCACAGCCTGCGCCTGCAGCTCGCGCTGCACGGCGGCGCGGTCGATTTTGCCGGCGCCGTTTTGCGGCAGCGCCTGGACCACCGCGATGTGGCGGGGGTGGGAATAGAGCGGGCCGCGCTCGATGCAGAAGGTCTTGAGCCCGGCGGGGGTGACGGCCGCGCCCGCGCGCAGGATCACCATGGCCGCCGGCACGAAGCCCTTCACCCCGTGCGGCACCGGCGCGACCACCGCGTCGGCCACGTCCGGATGGGTGAACAGCAGGTTCTCGACCTCCTTCGGATAGACGTTCTCGCCGCCGCAACTGAACATGTCGTCGACGCGGCTGCGGAAATAATAGAAGCCGTCGCGGTCGCGGGAAAATACGTCGCCGGTGCGCAGCCAGCCGTCGGAGAGCTTCTGACGCGTGATCTCCGGCTCGTTGTGATAGCCGAGGCACACATAGGGGCTGCGGATGAGAAGCTCGCCGAAATCGCGGTTCACGTTTCCGTCGGCGTCCATGAGCTTCACCTCGATGCCGGGCGCCGCGACGCCGACGCTGCCGCGCGGCACCTGGCGCCCGTCGAGCGGCGCGCGGAACGGGCTGCCGCCTTCGGTGAGGCCGTAGCTTTCCGAAGTCTTCACGCCGGGCAAGGCGCGCTCCACCGCATCGAGCAGCTCCGGCGTCACCACCGCCGATCCGATCGACATGCTGCGCAGCGCGGTGAGGTCAAGCGTGTCGATATAGTCGCGATGCTGCAGCACCATGGTGAAGACGGCGGCGACGCCGCGCGAATAGGTGCAGCGGTATTTCGCGAGCGCATCGAGATAGGCCCTGGGCTCGTAAGCCGGCATCAGCACGAAGCTGCCGCCGGCATAGAGCATCGGCTTGACGGTGCCACGCAGCGCGTTCTTGTGGAACAGGGGCAGCGCGATCAGGCCGCGATCTTCCGGGGAAGCCGGCCAATGGCGCTGGTTGTGCTCCACATACCAGAGCATGCCGCGGTGGGTCATGATGGCGCCCTTGGGGCGACCGGTCGACCCTGACGTGTAGGGCTGGAACGCCTGGGCATCGTTGGCGATCTCCGGTGGAGCGACGTCAGGCGCCGGTCGGGCCATTTCCTCCTCGAAGCTGAGAAACCCGGCATGGGCCTCGTCGAGCAGCAGCCGGTGGCGCAGCGGCACCGCCGCCGCGATCGACACCGCGTCACGGTTGGCGCGGGAATCGACCAGCGCCAGCGTGCAGCCGGCATTGTCGAATATGTAGGTCAGCGTATCGGCGGCGAGGCGGGTGTTGAGCGGCACCGGGATGGCGCCGGCGCGCATCGCCCCGAAGAAGAATTCGACGAACTCGACGCGGTTGCCGACCAGCATCCCGACCCGCTCGCCCGGCGCGACGCCGAGCCGCGCCAGCATACGCGCGACGGCGTCCATCCGCGCATCGAGCGCGCGGTACGTGCTTTCGCGCTCGCGGCCGCCGTGGAGATCGATGATCGCGACTTTGTCCGGCGCGCGCGCGAGCGCGTCGTCGAAGAAAAAGCCGAGATTGCGCCGGCGGTTCGCGGCATCCACGTTGGCAGTGGGCATTCGGGCCTCGAAGGTTTTTCACTGGAAGACTACACCACTGCACGAGTGCCGCGCTGATTCCCTCCCCGACTTCGGGGAGGGTGGCCGAGCGAAAGCGAGGTCGGGTGGGGTCTTCGGGCGCTGATCGCGCGAAGAAAGCAAGAACCCCACCCCGCCCTCCCCGAAGTCGGGGAGGGATAAACACCGCGGTCGGACCTGCGCACGTGCTGGCACCGAACCCAAGTCTCGACTAACATCGGCACCCGGCCAACTCGCGCCGAACAGCGGATGGTGTGAACGCGCATGAGAACGTCAAAGAAATGCCTCGCCGCCCGCCATCTGCGCAGGCTCCTCGTCGCCGCGACCGTCCTGTTCGCGGTCAATGGCGAAGCCGCCCGGTGGGGTGCCGCGGCGCAGGCCGATGTCGCGGCGTTCCTTGCCGGCGAGAGCAAGAACTGCCCGGGCTGCAACCTGCCGGGCGCGAACCTGAAGCGGCGCGACCTCACCGGCGCCAACCTCGCCGGCGCCAATCTGCGCGGCGCGAGCTTTCATCGCGCCGTCCTGCGCGGGGCAAACCTGTCCGGCGCCGATCTCACCGAGGCCAATCTCAACAAGACGGACCTCATTCAAGCCAATTTCAGCGACGCCAAGCTCCCCAAGGCGATGCTGTTCGAAGCCGACGCCAGCCGCGCCGATTTCTCCCGCGCCAACCTGACGGAAGCGCTGATGGGCAGCATCCGCCTGCTCGGGGGACGGCTCGAGCGCGCGATCCTCACGGAAGCCGACCTCGAAGCCGCGCTGCTCAACGAGGCGAGCTTCGCCAACGCCACGCTCAACGGCGCTAACCTGCATCAGGGACGATTGCTGCGCGTCAACCTGCGAGGCGCGGCCGCCGACAGCACCGAATTCACCCAGGCCAATCTGCGCGACGCCAATCTCAGTGGCGCGATGCTGCGGGAGTCCGTGTTCTATCTCGCCGATCTCGGCGGCGCCGATCTGAGCGGTACCGATCTCAGCCACTCGGTTCTGCGCTCGGCCAATCTCGGCAACACCAACCAGACCGGCACGATCCTCACCGGCGCGATGATGCCCGACAACACCATCCATCCGTAGTGATGCGGCTTCAACGTTTGATGGCTTGAGCCCCCTCCCCCTTCTTCAGGGGGAGGGTCGGGGTGGGGGCCCGCTGAGTTGCCGCGCGTGCCGCCTGCGATCCCCTCCCCGACCTTCCCCGTTTCAAGGGGAGGGAGAAGATGCACCGGCGTGGCTGTCATCGAAAACACGGCCGCCCTACTTCGCCTCGTCGCAGAATGAGCTCGCCTGGTCGCCGTAGTAAAAGGCGCATTCCTCCGGCGTCACCGCGCGCTTCCCGACGATGCGGGCGCGCAGATAGGTGACGACGTCGCCGATCTCCTGGGCGTTCAAGGTGACGACCCGCGGGATAGAGATCGTCGGGCGACGGCGCCGGCCGGCTGCCCGTAGCAGCCGCGCTGCTTGTAGGCATCGGCGTCGAAGCTGGGCATGCCCACACCGGGCCGCCCGCAGCGAATGGTCTCCGCAATGGTCGCGTCGTCGAGCCGGGTCTGCCGCAAATTGGCGCCGGTGGGCGCCTCGTCGCGTTCCTTTTCGCCGTCGGCGAAAGCGCCGTGGCATTCCGAGCAGCCCGAGGATCGCCAGATCGACAATCCGGACTTCACCTTGGCCTCATCGACTTTCGCGGCGTTTTGGGCTTGCCCCGCGGTCGAACACGCGAACACCGCCGCGACGGCGAGCGCGGCGCAAAGCGACTTGCATTGCATGCAGGTACCCTTCATTTCAATCGATCCGCTACGGCCGCTCCTGCGCGGCGCTGCCGGGCCGATAGACCTCGAGGCGCGCGGAGCTTTCGAACAGGTTTTCGGTGAGGCGATTTTCATTGGGATCGACGGCGAACTGGCCCGGGCTTGTAGTACCGCCGGGCCTCGACGCGCGTCACCAGCCCGTCCGATTTGCCCTCGCAATTCTCCTTGACCAGCAAGTCGTCGATCGGCCGCTCGCCTTCGGCCGGAGGCAGATCGGTGCACTCCAATACCTGCCCATGCCATGCCCTTGAAGAGATCAGCAAGGCCATAGGCGGCGATGCGGGTTCTGCGCATCCGCGCGCGGGTCGTTGACGACGCGGTAGCCCTGCACGAGGCCGGCATCGTCGATCAAGAGCGACGTGATGATCGGCTGGCCCGCGAGCGAATTGGCCTGGATACTGCCGCACCATGATCTCGGAGCGGCGCGCGCGCGCGACATATTCCATCTCGTCGTCATAGCGGAACCAGACCTCATGCAACCCGCGTGCTCGGTTCGACCCGGCATTGCGGCGAATTCGTAGAAGCTCTTGAGGACCCGCGCCGGCGGACCGCCATTGGTGCCGCAGGCGGTGTCGACGAAGTCGTTCAGCGGCAGCGCGCTGATCGGAATCCCGAGCTTGATGTCCCAGATCTTCGGAGCCTGGGCGTGCGCCTGACCCTGGCCGGCCGCGAGCCACATGGCGAGGGCGGCACCGATCGTAAGCAACGGAACTCGCATCGCCGCACCTCCCGAGATCGCAAGCTCAAAAAAGGGGGAGCGCAATCGCTCCCCCTTCGTCGTTGGAACGGCAACCGCCGTCAGAGGCCGAACACGGCCACGACGGCGCTGGGCTGGTAGAGGCCGCCTTGCCGAACGCCGACAGCGCCGCCGGCGATGACGGCGATGTATTGCTTGCCATCGACGCTGTAGGTCATCGGCGGCGCCGTGATCGGCATCCCCAAGTCGAAGCTCCACAGCTCCTTGAGCGTTTCGGCATCATAGGCGGCGAACTTGCCGTGTCATGTGCCCGGTGAAGAGGACCCCGCCATCGGTGCTGAGCATGCCGGATTCGGTCGGCGGCTGGAACGTCGCCTTGCCGACGATCTTGCCGGTCTTGAGGTCCATCGCCCACAACGCGCCGTGGGCGGTGACGCGCCCCTGCTCGGTGCAGCAGGGCGGCAGGCCGACATAGTCCTTCTTCTCGTCCATCGGCGTCTTGCTGGCGGTGCTGGAAATGCAGCCCTCGGCGCCGGCCACATAGGCGATTCCTCGCTTCTGGTCCAAGGTCGGCGGGAAGAAGGTGGGCGAACCGTTCCACCACGGGCACGCCTCCTGTCCCGGCTTTTCGCGCATCACGCCGATGCCCGCATAGACCTGGACGTCCTTGGTGGGGTCGTAGTCGAGCGGCTTGCCGGTCTTGGGATCGATGCCCTTGGTCCAGGTGATCTTCTCCTGGTACTGGTCGGCGCGCAGGAACTGCCCGTTGAGGCGGTCGAGCGTGTAGTAATAGCCGTTGCGCGAGAAGTTCGCGACGACCTTGCGCTGCTCGCCGTTGACGTTGACGTCATAGAGCATCTTGGGGCTCGGCGTGTCGAAGTCCCAATGCTCGTTCGGGCGTCTCCTGGAAGTACCACACGATCTTGCCGGTGTCGGCGTCGAGCGCGATGGTCGAGGCGGTGAAGAGATTGTCGCCGGGCCGGAACTGCGGATCGAAGCTCGGGAACGCGTCGCCGGTGCCGAGATAGAGAAGATTGGTGGCCGGGTCGTACGACGCGGTCTGCCACACGCCGCCGCCGCCGACGCGCCAGGCATTGTGATTGTCCTTCCATGTCTCCGATCCCGGTTCGCCCGGGGCCGGGAATGGTGAAGGTCCGCCATGCCAGCTTGCCGGTACCGACCTCGAAGGCGCCGACCCAGCTCCTGGTGCCGAGCTGGCCGCCGGTGCTCTCGCCCTGGATCACGAGTTCCTTGCCGCCTTTGGTCTTGACCGCGATCGGAGCGCCCGTGAACCCTTGCGTCTTCGCCGAAGGCGTGCCGGTCGCGGGATCGGTCGGCGCGGTGGCGTTGACTTCCCACGCGAGTTCGCCGGAATCCTTCTTGAGGGCGATCATGCGCATGTCGTTGGTGGAGATGATCACCTTGTCGCCGTAGAGAGAGATGCCGCGATTGGTGCGGGACCTCGTGATCTTGGGGTCATAGCGCCAAAGCGGTACGGCGTTGGTGCCGCTGCGAACGTCGAACTTCATGACGCGGTCCCAGGTATCGGCCACATACATGAAGCCGTCCTCGACCAGCGGCGTCGATTCCTCCTTGCCGCGCAGCGTCCCGCCGGTGGCGCGGCCGCCGATCGAGAAGATGAACTTCGGCTTGAGGTCCTTGGCGTTGTCTTTATTCACCACGGCGAGCGGCGAATGCCGCGAATTGTTGTAGTCGTGGTGGACCATGAGCCAGTTCCCGGGCTCCTTGTCCGTATTGAGCAGCCGGTCCGCAGTCGTGTCCGCCGCGTGCACCGGCATCGCCAGCGCTGCAAGGCCGATCGAGCCTGCGAGCATTCCTCTTATCGACATGTGTTACCTCCCGTGATTTTCGTCGTTGGAGCGGTTTCCGGCGAACGGCGCCACAAAGCCGACATGGAGCGGCACCCCGCCTCTCATGACCGCTTCGTGACCTGCCGGACCCCGACGGCCCGGACGAATGTTACTGGAGCGCAGGCCATTGCGCCAGCGCATGAGCAGGCGATTGCAAGGACATTTGTACTGCCCGCCGCCCGGCCGCCGTGGGGCATATCCTGTGTGCTCCGGGGGTGGGGGCTCGATGGGCGGAGAATGCCCCCGGCGCGAAAGCAAGTGGCGGGCCCGCCACACCGGCCGCAAAAATCTCGGCCCCGGATGAACCTGGAAGCGACTTCGAAGCACCAAGGTGAGTGGGTGTCCTTCTCCGCGGGGAGTGTTTCATGCTTTATTCCGCAAAGCAGCCGGGCAAGTGGCTGGGGTCAGATGGAAAAGCTTCATCTTTTCAAGGCCTGACCTTCGATCGCGGCGAGGGCGCCTTTTCGTGGCACCGGGCCCTGTGCATGCAGGCGACGAACGCGAGCTTTCGCGCCCTGACCTCCTGGATCGCAATCTCCATCCTGGCCGTGGCATTCTCCGCCGGGCTGGTGGTTTCGGGGTCGGCGACCATGAGCAGCGTCGCCGCCGTCGCCGTTGCCGGGCTGGCGAGCCTTTTCTTCGGATATCTCGAGTGCCTCAAGCTGATCGAGTGCAGCTGCGAAGGACGGCGGATGTAGTCCGGGCGCCCGACGGGCATCACCGGGGCAGGCCCCATCTGCGGCGTCATTGCCGGACTTGTTCCCGCGCAGCAGCAATTCCATCGGAACAGCATATCCTTCACGCCGTGGACGCACTGGCATCGTCCCGCCGCGATATGCTATGCGCCGGCACCCGAAGAAGGATTTCGAGCGATGGCTCATGATCACGCCCACCCGCACGCCGATGCGATCGACTGGAAGACGCACGGAGTGAAGGTCATTCCGGGCAACTCGCTCGATCCCAACACCGCCCAGACGCCGGGCATGTCGCGGGCGGCCGCCATCAACCACGCCCGCGCCGGCGCCGAGAAGCTGTGGGCCGGCACCGTCACCATCCACCCCAACGCAAAGACCGGGGCGCACCACCACGGCGACCTCGAAAGCATCATCTTCGTCGTCAAGGGACGCGCAAGAATGCGCTGGGGCGAGCACCTGGAATTCGTCGCCGAGGCCGGCCCCGGCGATTTCATCTACGTGCCGCCCTATGTACCGCACCAGGAGATCAATGCGAGCCGCGACGAGGAGCTCGAATGCGTGCTGGTGCGCTCGGGCCAGGAACCGGTCGTGGTCAATCTCGACATCGCGCCGATCGAGCCGCCGGAACAGGTCCTGTGGAAGGACCCGATCCATCGCTGAACGCGGTCACGCGCCGCTTTTCCGAACCGCTGCCGTCCCGGCGATGCTGAGCGCCACGGCTTCCGCGATGCGGATGCCGTCGACCCCCGCGGAGAGAATGCCGCCCGCGAAGCCCGCCCCCTCCCCCGCGGGATAAAGACCGCGCGTGTTCGTGCTCTGATAGCTGTCGTCGCGGCCGATCCGGATCGGCGACGAGGTGCGGGTCTCGACCCCGGTCATGACCGCGTCGGCCATGGCAAAGCCTTTGATCTGCCGGTCGAAGCCCGGGATCGCTTCGCGGATCGCCTCGACCGCGAAATCCGGCAGGCAGTTGGCGAGATCGGTCATGTGCACGCCGGGCTTGTAGGATGGGATCACGTCGCCGAGCCCCGCCGACGCCTTCTTCGCGAGGAAATCGCCGACCAGCTGCGCCGGCGCGGCATAGGTCGCGCCGCCGGCGGCGAAGGCGCGTTCCTCCCAGTGGCGCTGGAACGCGATGCCCGCCAGGGGATGCCCGGGATAGTCCGCCGGCGTAATGCCGACCACGATGCCGGCATTGGCGTTGCGCTCGTTGCGCGAATACTGGCTCATGCCGTTGGTCACGACCCGCCCCGGCTCTGAGGCCGCCGCCACCACGGTGCCGCCCGGGCACATGCAGAAGGTGTAGACCGAGCGTCCGTTGGCGCAGTGGTGAACCAGCTTGTAGTCGGCCGCCCCCAGCGCCGGGTGGCCGGCGCCTGCACCCGCATTTGCGCCATAGCGGCAGCGATCGATCAGCGACTGCGGATGCTCGATGCGCACGCCGATGGAAAACGGCTTGGCCTCGATGGCGACGCCGCGGTCCCACAGCATCTGAAAGGTGCCGCGGGCGCTGTGGCCGACGGCGAGCACGACATGATCGGCGGCGATATGGGTGCCGTCGGCGAGCACCACGCCGCGCACATGGCGCAGGCCGTCCCTGCCCTGCTCGATTTCGAGATCCTCGAGCCGGCTTTCGAAGCGATACTCGCCGCCGAGCGCCTCGATGGTGCGGCGCATGTTCTCGACGATGGTCACCAGCCGGAAGGTGCCGATGTGGGGCTTGCCGACGGTCAGGATCTCCGGCGGCGCGCCGGCCTCGACGAACTCGGTCAGCACCTTGCGCCCGTGGTGATGGGGATCCCTGATCTGGCTCGTAGAGCTTGCCATCGGAAAACAGGCCGGCGCCGCCCTCGCCGAACTGCACGTTGGATTCCGGATTGAGCACGGAACGGCGCCACAGGCCCCAGGTGTCCTTGGTGCGCTCGCGCACGACCTTGCCGCGCTCCAGGATGATCGGACGGAATCCCATCTGCGCCAGCACCAGGGCGGCAAACAGGCCGCAGGGGCCGGCGCCGACCACCACCGGCCGCGCGGTCGATCCCGACGGCGCGCGAGCCACGAAGCGGTAGTTCATGTCGGGGGCGCGCGAGAGGTTGCGGTCGTTGGCGAACCGCTTGAGCAGCGCCGCCTCGTCCGCGACCTCGATGTCGAGCGTATAGGTCAACGCGATCGCCGACCGCTTGCGCGCATCGGTGGCGCGGCGGAACACGGAAAAGCCGACGAGATCCCGCGGGGAGAGCTTCAGCCGCTTGAGGACGGCGGCTCGGATCGCCCCCTCCTCATGGCCGAGCGGCAGCTTCAGCTCGGTCAGGCGCAGCATGCAAACGCTCCGTCCGAGAGGCAAGCCCGGCGATGGCGGGGTGGAAGGGCCATTATGGGTAAAATTCCGTTAATCCATTTATCGTAAATTTTTCGTGGACGCTGCTTTTCGTCGAATCAGCGGTGCCGGAGTACGCAAACACTCGGGCTCTCGCGACTTCGATCGGGGCATTCATACAAAAATGGGTGGGGCGATGAAATTCCTCAAGGCATGGACGATGCTCTCACTGATGGGGGCGGCGGCGGCGCCGGCGCTGGCCCAGGAGCCCGCCTTTCTGCGCCTGGACCCGAACGCCACCCGGAACGTTTTCGCGGAAGGCACCGTGATCACCCCGTCCTCGTCCATACCCCAGCCCGGCCCGATCGCACACACCAACGTGCATCTCTATCAGCCGCTCGGCATGCCTGCCGTCACGAGCCGAAGCGCAAGCCCGGCGGTCGGTCCTCCGGTCACAGGCCTGTTCATCGAGACGCCCCAATCGATAGCATGCATCTATCGTTTCGTGAGCGCGGTCCCCGGCTGCAATCCAGACCACGTTAACGCCGTGCCCCATGGCGGCAGCCGTACCATCGTGATCGTCGACGCCTATGACGCGCCTTTCGCGCTGTCCGACCTGCAGACGTTCAGCGCTCAGTTCGGCCTGCCCGTGCCCAACCGGGGAATTTCCGGGTGTACCACTTCGGATAAGAACGGCGTGCAGACCAACGTCCCGCCCAACTATGATGCCGGCTGGGAGGTGGAAATATCCCTCGACATCCAGTGGGCCCATGCGATGGCGCCCAATGCGAACATCATATTGGTGGAGGCGGTTTCCAACCAGTTCAACGATCTGCTCGCCGGGGTGAACCTCGCGAACAACCTCCTGAGCGCAGCAGGCGGCGGCGAGATATCGATGAGCTGGGGCGGCCCCGAGGTCGCCAACGAGAGCCGTATGACTTCGATCTTCTTCGCGACGCCCGGCATCGTCTATTTCGCGGCGACCGGCGACGCGCCCGGCACATCGTTTCCGTCCGTCTCGGCCAATGTGGTCGCGGTCGGCGGCACCAGCATTTCGCGCAACCTGTTGCGGCAATTTCATCGGAGAATCGGCATGGTATGACGGCGGCGGCGGCGTGAGCGAGTTCGTCTCGAAGCCCATCTACCAGAATTCCGTCAAGAAGCTCGGCAACAGCCCGCTTCGTGGCGTGCCCGATATCGCCGCGGTGGCCAATCCACGCACCGGCGTCTGGGTCTATGTCACCAACGCCCTGGGATGGAACATCGTCGGCGGCACCAGCGTCGCCTCGCCGGTGGTGGCGGGGCTGGTGAACAACACCGGCCGCTTCAATACCTCGTCGGGCGCGGAGCTGACCCAGTATTACAGGTCGCCTTCCCAATTCAGCGATGTTACGGAGGGGATCTGCGGCCCGCATACGGGATATTGGTCTTCCGCAGGTTGGGATTTCTGCACCGGATTGGGTTCGCCGGTAAAACGGCAGTGAGGACGTGCGCGCGTCGCCCGCCGCCCCTGCGCGTTTGACACACCGTCACGGCCGGGCTTGTTCCCGGCCATCTCGATGATCAAGGCACCGCGCTTTCCAAAAGCGTCACATCCGCCGTGCCCTCCTGATCGAGGTCACCGGGACAAGCCCGGTGACGACATCGGGGGTGGTGCGAGCCGACACCGACCCCACAAACTCCGCCCCGCGTTCCCGAATTGTTAACCATACCGATGCTAGGTTTTTGGTTAATTAACCATGTCTGTCCGTGGAAGCATGCCTCGATGAAACAGATGTTTTTGGCTTTGCGTCGCGCTCGCCGGCCTCTCCGCGGCCACGGCAAAGGCGGCCGACATGCCGCCATATCCGCTGCCGCCGCCTCCGGTCCTGGTGGTTCCCGATCCGTGGACGGGTTTCTACGTCGGCGGCAATGTCGGCTACCACATGGCCCAGGACAGCATTTCATCGAGCGTCGACCCGGTCGGCTGGGGCCCCGCCGCCGCCAGCATCCTCGACAGCAGGTCCTCGAGCTGGCTCGGCTCCAGAGGCACCGTCGTCGGCGGGCAGATCGGTTTCAACTGGCAGCTCCGCAACATCGTGTTCGGCTGGGAGGCCGACGGCGAATGGCTCGGCGGTTCCGCCAACCGGCAATTCACCTACGCGAATGCAATTGCCATTGCCGACGGCGACTTCATGTACAATTCCTCCGCCGCCAACGTGGTGGCGACGTTGCGCCCGCGCCTCGGCGTGACCTACGGCAACCTGCTCTACTACGGCACCGCCGGCCTGGCGATGGGCTGGTTCTCGAACACGGATTCGTTTTCCTTTTTCAACGGAACGTTCCAGACGACGACGCCCAGCACGACGGTGCGCGCGGGCTGGACCGGCGGCGGCGGCATCGAATGGAAATTCCTGCCGGCATGGTCGCTGCGGGCCGAGTATCTCTATCTGCACATGCAGAACTACAACACCGTCATCCCGTCCTGCGTCCCCTGCGCGCAGGGCAGCGACATCGCCATACACCACAACTACACCGACAATTTCGTCCGGGTGGGCGTGAACTGGCAGATGACCCCGTGGTGGTAGGCGAGCCTCTGATTTATCAGAGTAACGCACGTCATCGCCGGGCTTGACCGGCTTGACCCGGCGATCTCGATCACGAGGGCACGGTGCCTCCACAATCGAGATGGCCGGGACGAGCCCGGCCATGACGAATCCGTATGAGTTGAATGCGCTGAGTCAACTGGCCGCGCTATTTCTCCGAGCGATTGAAATACTTCAGGCTCGGCGGCGGCTGGTCTTTGCGCGTCGGCATCAGCAGCCCGTTGGCGGCGATGAAGTAGGTCTCGCTGCCGATATGGACATGCTGGTTGTTCTCCTCACACACTTCCTCGAGCCAGTTGGGCCGCGGGTTCTTGTTGCGCTTGAAGCTCTTGCTCACCGTCCACGGCTGCGTCAAGGCGTGATCGATGGTGGTGATGTCGTCGTGCAGGAGGTCGGGGTCGTCCTTGTCGAGATAGATGCGTTCCTTGACGATGGTCTCGTTGTCGTGGTGCAGCGGCAGGCCTGTCGTGTCGTAGGTGCGCGGGCCCTTCATGCCGCGTGTCTCGACCTCGAGCAGGTCATAGCGGCCGTCGCCGTCGGTGTCGCTCCACTTGCCGATGGCATAGCCCTGGAAGCTCTTCTCGATTTCCGCCGGCCAGTCGCGCCCGTCGGTGAAGATACGGCGATTGTCGTGGATGTGGGCGATGAGGATATGCGTGGTATCGGGCGTGACCACGATCTCCATCGGCTCGAACACGTTCATGATGCGCGGCATGCCCGGCGGCAGGCAGGCATAGGACGGCTCGTCGCCGTGCCCGCCCGACTTCTGGGCCGCCACATTGGCATCGAAAATCGCCTGGTATTCCGGAGTGAGCGGCGCCTTCACCTCGCCGAGGGCAAATCGCGGAACGCCGGAGCGCTCCCACTTGCCCTTCAGGTTCGGATATTTGCTTTCATCGAAGGCGAGCGCGGCGGAACATGTCGCCATGAGCGTGGCCGCCAATGCGATGGCGGCGATCGGGCTTTTGTAGTTCATCGGCGTCCTCCGGTCTGCTCCCGTGTCGTGAAGCAATTCAATGACCTCATCCTGAGGAGCGCGCTCTTGCGCGCGTCTCGAAGGATGGCCACGGGCCGCAGTGTGTGTGGCCATCCTTCGAGACGCCGTGCCTCGCACGGCTCCTCAGGATGAGGTGGCAGAAGTAATTCACGCGCCTCACTTCCGCACGCGGAAATAGCGCAGATCGGGCGGCGCCTGGTTCTTCTTGGTCGGCATCAGCTCGCGCTCCGCGGAGAAGAAATAGCTCTCGTTGCCGATACGGACGTGCTGGTTGCCTTCCGAGCAGACGTCCTCGTGCCACTCCGGCCGCGCGGCGGGATCGCGATTGTAGGTCTTCATCACCGTCCACGGCCGCGTGAGCGCATTGTCGATCACGGTGATCTCGTCGTGGAGGATATTGCGGTCGGCCGGGTCGAGGAAAATCCGCTCGCGGATGACGGACTGGTTGTCGGGGTGCAGGATGAGGCCGCTGTTGTCGTAGGCGCGCGGCCCCTTGAAATTGCGGGTCTCGACCACGAGCGTGTCGAACCGCCCGTCGCCGTCGGCGTCGATCCAGCGGCCGATGGAATAGCCCTCGAAGGCGGGATCGGCATCGTCGGGGAAATCGCGCCCGTCGGTGAAGATGCGCCGGTGGTTGTCGTAGACGTAATCCATCAGGATGTGCGTCACCTCGGGCGTGACGATGATCTCCATCGGCTCATAGGCCGTCATCATCGCCGGCATCCCCGGCACCAGGCAGGTGAAGGTCGGGTAATTGCCCTGCCCGCCCTCCGCCATGTCCTTGAGATTAGCTTCGAAGATCGCCTGGTATTCGGCGGTGAGCGGCGCCTGCTGGCCGCGGTCCGGCGGCTTCGCCGGATCGAACCGCGGCCGCCCCTGGTTGGTGCCGTGCCATTGACCCCGCAGATCCGGATAGGCCGCATCATCAAACGCCAGCGACGGCACAACCTCTACGGCCAGCGCAGCCGCAAGCGCCAGCACGCCGAGCGAGCTTCGGTAAAGCATGGGCGTCCCCCTTGTGCGATGCCAATTCTTGCACGGCGTCATCCGCCGCGTGCCGGCATCGTGAGTTCAAGCTGCGCCGAAACTCCGGCACGGGGGCGGCCCGTGGCTGCAAACCGAACGTCCGGCGGTTCCACCTTTAGGCGGCATTTGAGGGGATGGTACACGAGTTGAGGTTTCGGGGGAACGGGAACTCGTTCGGTGCCTCAATCATTTGCGTGGTCATTCCGGGGCCGCCGCAGGCGGAACCCGGAATCCAGATGGCGTCGCCAACCTAACGGCAAACTGGATCCCGGGTTCGCACGAATACACGCGCTCCGGAATGACTGCGTTGAGCGGATATGAACTTCATGGTGCGGGCGGAGGGAAACCGCCCACGCCGCCGTTTCTGATTGAAATCATTGCCGAATTTCCGAGAGAAGCTCGGCGTTTTGTAGCCTGTTTTGTAATACCGGCCGCCGCCCGTTCGCTTGGCCGCGAGATCGAGCGCCCCGCCTCCTCGGCGGCCCCCCCAACCACGTTTTCCCGCAAGTCAACCCAATCGGCTGGCTGATGTCCGCTCCCATCAGAAGCAGACATGGGCTCAATGGCGAAAACGACGCGAACGGCGCCAGAAGGAGACATTGGCCCTTATCGCCAATTGTCTCGTGCCCGCCATCGCACAGGTCGGTTGACATTGAGGAGCCTGCACCCCCGGGCCACCCAATACGAATCGCCCCTGAATCGAACTGATGCGAATCGTCCCCAATCTGTGTCGCCGTCGTCGATGCCGATTAGGCGCGACGACCGCGCATGCTCCGATGCACGGGTGAGTCGTGTTGCGGCGAACCGCAGTGATCCAAACCGCTCCGGAGAACGTTGGATATCGTAACGGCGCGATAGTCGCGCCCGCCTTTCGCCGCGCGCGAAGCCTTGAGGATTTGGGGTCCGACATGAATGCCGTTGTCCATCCTATCTGTCACATCGGACGCAACAACGCGGATCAAAAACGTCCCAGACCCGCGCGATTGGAGGCCGAAGCGGCGTTTCGAACGGTTCTGGAATGGATCGGCGAAGACGTCGACCGGGATGGGCTGCGCGAAACGCCCGCGCGCCTGATTCGCGCCTTCGAGGAATACTTTTCCGGCTACGGGGAAGACCCCGAGCAGATCCTGCAGAAGACGTTCGAAGAAATCGAAGGCTATGACGAGATGGTGGTCCTCCGCGGCGTTCCCTTCGAAAGCCACTGCGAACATCATGTCGCGCCGATCATCGGACGAGCCTGGGTTGGTTATGTTCCCAATCAGCGCGTCGTCGGCATTTCGAAGCTCGCCCGCGTTGTCGACGCATTCGCGAAGCGGCTGCAGATCCAAGAGCGGCTGACGGCACAGATTGCCAACACGATTGAGAATGTGCTCAAGCCGCAGGGAGTGGCGGTCGTGATCAAGGCAACCCATCATTGCATGAGCATTCGCGGCATCCACAAGCAGGGGTCGGATCTGGTGACGAGCAGAATGCTCGGGTGCTTTCGCGACAGTGCGATGACCCGCCAGGAATTCCTGTCGATGACGCTCTCGAGCGTGGAGCGCGGAAAATGACGTACCTCGCGGCATATCTTGTCTCGCTCGTTTTGTTTGTCGCCGTGGACATGCTTTGGTTGAGCACGATGGCGAGCCGGGTATACCGACCGGCGATGGGCGACATTGCCCTGTCGGGTGTCAACCTCACGCCGGCGGTCGCCTTTTACCTCCTCTACCCCGTAGGTCTCGTGATCTTCGTCGTCCTCCCGGCGCTCAAGGGAGGGAGCATCTACACGGCTCTTTTGTACGGCGCTCTGTTCGGGTTCTTCACCTACGCGACGTACGACCTGACCAATCAGGCTACGCTTCGGAATTGGACCCTGCAGCTATCTCTGATCGATATGACTTGGGGCACTCTACTCGCGGCTTCTGTGGGGGCGGCGGGATTTTGGGCTGCCACCAGGATCGAAGGGTGATCGTGCGCGATCACAATCGAGCGGTAAACTCGTTTCAGCTGCTGGGTGGGATTGGAAAGAACGCCGAGGTGCGCCGCTGGTAGGCGCGGAACGCCTCGCCACGCGAGCGCAGCATGTGATCTTCGAGCAGCGGAATGCCGGACACATGTACGAGCAGCCAATACATGCAAACCGGCGCCAGAAGCGCCAGCCATCCGAGGGGATTGTCGCCCGACCAATCTACAGCGATCAGTGGATAGGCGAGCCAGACGATCCACTCGAAGAAGTAGTTTGGGTGGCGCGACCAGTTCCACAGCCCGACGTGGCAGACGGCGTTGCGGTTGGCGGGATCGGCCTTGAACTGGCTCAATTGATGATCCGCAATGCTCTCCCCGACGATGGCCACCGCAAGCAGAAGCGCTCCCACGAGGTCCTGAAGGCGCAGACCCGGACGCGGGTTCTGCGCCGCGAGCACGATCGACATCGCAAGCACGACGCCGAACGCCGCCTGCGTCTGCAGGAACCAGAACATCCGGCGTCGCGTCCCCACCCCACTCCACGATCAATTGGCGATAGCGCGGATCATCACTGGTCGAATGGGTCCGCATGACGATGTGCCAGCCCAGTCGCAGTGACCAGACGGCGGCGAGAACGGCAACAAAGATCTGCCGCTCGCTTGGCCACGTCCCTCCCGCGAGCGGCATAAGCGCGGCGATCGTGGCGACGGCTCCGAGTCCGAAGGTCCAGAATGCGTCGACCCAGCCCGAATGTCCGGTCGTCTGCTGCACCCACCAGGCGACCGTCATGATGGCCGAAAGACCGACGGCTATCGCCGCCGCGATCATGATCAACTGCAGCAAGTTCATGCGGGGGCTCCGCCGCGGCCCTGCGCGACCGTTTCAGCCGCGACCTGGGCAGCCCCGGCAAACCGCTTCGAACGCCCTTTCTCGTTCACAAGCGGACGAATGGCTGCATTAGACGGCCGACGAAACCGTTTAGCCGCAGGTCGCCCTGCATCGCGACAAGGCAGATGCAATCTTCCGCTGAATCGACGATCGGCTGATGATCGACGGTCTCGTCGCCCAGATCGAAGTCACCGGGCCCGTACCGTCCGCCCTCATGGGCAAACGCCCCGGCGAGAACACAGGTCATCTCCATTCCGGTGTGCGAATGCTGCAGCATCTTCGTGCCGGCTCCGGACTTGAGGAGAAATACGCCCGTGCTGCTGGCTTCGGGAAGTTCGACACGGCGCAAATGCACCCGTGGAGCAATCCACGTCCAACGACCGGCGGGATACCGCCTCATGAATTTCGGCAGGCCCGGAAGGTCATCGATCGCACGAGGTGCAAGCTCCGCGGCCCCGCCGGTATCTACGGCTTCGCTCAGGCGGGCTTCGACCTTGGCAAGCGCGCCGGCCGACATCGCGGCAGGCGGAAGACCAGCCAATATCGCGCCGCCGACATGCTCCATCGCATGCGTCCAGCTGCGGCAGCGCGGGCATGCAACAAGATGGGTTGCGATGGCGATGTGCTGGCCCTGGTCCAGCGCGCCTGCCGCAAACGCCGTCAACAATGATTCGGAGGGATGATGTCGGATCGTCATGACAGTTCGCCTAACAGGTTGCGAAGTCGGTTCATTGCCAAGCGCAATCGTGATTTCACGGTGCCGAGCGGGATTTGAAGGATTTTTGCGATTTCCGCGTGCGCCTTCTCTTCGTAGAATGCCAATTCGACCACTTGCATCTGCTCGTTCGACAGTTCGGCGAGCGCCACACGCACGCGCTCTTCAGCCTGCGCCGCGGCCACCAGCGAGTCCGGCTGTGGCGACTCGTCAACCTGAAACTCGGCTTCGACGTCGGACGTCTCATGGGCCGCGCCGCGCCGGTCCCGGCGCAGCGCGTCAATTCGCAGATTGCGCGCGATCGTGAAGATCCACGCCGACGCGCCCGCGGTCGACGGCTCAAAGAGCGCCGCCTTCCTCCAGACTGCGAGCAACGTTTCCTGCGCAAGTTCGTCAGCGCTTCCCTCGCTTGCCCCAGAGC
The DNA here is from genome assembly GCA_963791375.1 of uncultured Alphaproteobacteria bacterium. Classification (GTDB taxonomy): domain Bacteria; phylum Pseudomonadota; class Alphaproteobacteria; order Rhizobiales; family Xanthobacteraceae; genus JAJPKK01. The sequence continues at coordinate 2,460 of CAWBSI010000031.1, read as the reverse complement.
GCCGCATGAACGTCTTTACCCGTGGCGCAAAATGCTCAAACAGCTCCGCGAAGGCGGCGCGGTCCTGCCGGGTCGCGACCGCTTCGATCAGGCGTCCCCAGTGCGCTGCATCCGTCGGCGTGGGTCGATCAGCCGGCATTGCGATGGAACACCTCCGGGCGCCTTCCAGCCGATTTAAACGCGAAAAAACCAGGACAAACGCCGACACGCCAGACCATGCGGAGCATTGAGCGAGCGAATCCATGACCGAAGAAACGGTATTGATCGTCGTTTGGATCACTCCGCGGTGATCCAAACGAGTCATCGGGGCGTTTCGGTGAATAAGACCGCGGCCACCGATCATCGTCGGGTCTGTTGGCCATGCGCGCTGCAACGGGTTGTTTGACACACATGCGGAGTGAAAGTCGCCTCAAGGTTGCAATTGTCGGCACCGGCATTTCCGGGCTTTCGGCGGCGTGGCTGCTGAGCCGGCGCCACGACGTAACCGTGTATGAAAGCTCAGAACGCATCGGTGGTCATTCGAATACGGTGCTGGCGTCCGTCGACGGCCGCAGCATTCCCGTCGATACCGGCTTTATCGTCTTCAATCGCTTGACCTACCCCAATCTCACGGCTCTGTTCGAGCTGCTCGAGGTTCCGACCGAACGCTCCGACATGTCGTTCGCGGCTTCGTTGGACGACGGCAACCTTGAATACTCCGGTACCGGACTATGCGGTCTTTTCGCGCAACGTCGCAACCTGTTTCGGCCGCGCTTCTGGTCGATGCTGGCTGATCTCGTTCGATTCTATCGGGAGGCCAAGCGCGGGGCAGGCATGCTGGACGACGAGCGCATCAGCCTGGGCGACTACCTTGTAAAGGCGGGTTATGGAACCGCGTTCCGCAATGATCATATCCTCCCGATGGCCAGCGCCATCTGGTGCTCATTGCCCGCGGATATCCTCGCCTATCCGGCCGCGTCGTTCATCCGCTTTCACGACAATCATGGGCTGCTGCAATTGCGCGGACGTCCGGCCTGGGAAACCGTCTCCGGAGGCAGCCGGAGCTATGTCGAACGGCTCATTCGCCCGTTCGCAGACCGTATCAGATGCGATACCGGCGTCGTCGACCTTCGGCGCACGGCCGGCGGCGCCATCGTGACGGATTTAAAAGGCGGAACGGAGCGCTACGACCACGTGGTCATGGCGACGCATGCCGACCAGACGCTCGCTGTGCTCGCCGACTCCAAGCCCAGGGGAGCAGGAGCTGCTCGGTGCGTTCCGCTACAGCAGCAATCTCGCCGTGCTTCATTCGGATGTGAACTTCATGCCGAAGCGGCGCGCGGTCTGGTCGAGCTGGAACTATATCGGTGGCCGGAATTCAGCCCGCGATGGCGTCTGCGTCACCTATTGGATGAACCGCCTGCAAAACCTCCAGACCGATACGCCCTTGTTCGTTACGCTCAACCCTCCGCTCCGCCCGGTGCCGGAACGATTCTGCACACAGCGAAGGCTACGATCATCCGATCTTCGACGCGGCCGCCATCGCCGCGCAGACGCCGGCTGTGGTCATTGCAAGGCCAGCAGCGCACCTGGTTCTGCGGCGCCTATTTCGGTGCAGGCTTCCACGAGGACGGGCTGCAGGCGGGGCTGGCGGTCGCCGAGCAACTCGGCGGCGATCGGCGGCCGTGGAGCGTCGCGAACGAATCCGGTCGCATCGTCATCGGCTGCGCAGCCGGTTGCCGAGCGCGCCCCGGCATTGCGCATGACCTTCATTCCTCGCCTCTACCTCGGCACGGTCATGCATCGGCGCCTCCGGCCCCGGGACCACCGTTCCGCTACCACGGCTTCTGGCTGCTGCTCGATCTCGACGAACTGCCGGGCTGGCGACGCGCCTCCGGCTGTTCTCACGACAACCGATTCAATTTGTTCAGCTTGCACGACCTCGACCATGGCGATGGCAGGCGACGCCGCTGCGCGTGCAGATCGAGCGGCGTCTGGCCGAGGCCGGGATCGTCGTAGTCGGCGGCTCGATCAAGCTGCTCTGCATGCCGCGCATGCTCGGATACGGCTTCAATCCGCTGAGCGTCTACTTCTGCTACGCGCGCGGACGGTCGCTGGCGGCGATCGTCTACGAAGTGCACAACACCTTCGGCGAACGGCACAGCTACGTGATGCCCGTCGGAGTCGCATCCGGCTCCGCCGGCTCAGTGCTGCGATAAGGCCTTCTACGTCTCGCCGTTCATGGACATGGACATGCGCTACGAATTCTGTAGTGCCCAGCCGAACGCAGTCGGTCGCAATCCGAGTGAGTGGCGAGCGACGGAGAGATTGCACGCCTCGCCGGTAACCGCCGGGAAGTGACTGACCGGCGCTCCTTCGACTGTTCGTGACCATGCCGGCGATCACCCTCAAGATAACGGCGGCGATCCATTGGGAGGCCCTGCGACTTTGGCTGAAAGGACTGCGGCTGCGCGACCGGCC
>CAWBSI010000030.1:0-54479 GCA_963791375.1 uncultured Alphaproteobacteria bacterium | reverse complement strand
AAGCGCGCCGTCACTACCGAAAATCACCCCGGCAAACGGATTAATGCCGTCAGGTGCACTCGAAAAGCTGTGTAGTACCGTCCGGGTCCATTTTTGGCGCTGGGCCGTCAGCTTGAAAACGATGCCGCTGCCAGCGGACGAACCAAAGGTCCCTCCATAAATCGTTGTTCCGTAAAGCGCGCCATCGCTACCAAAAATCACGCCGGCGTTCGGATTCGCGCCGTCGGCCCCGCCTTGGAAGTTGTAAAGCACGCTCTCCCTGGGAGCCTTCGCAATGGTCAGCGGCTGCTGTGCTTGGGCGATACCGGCCGAAAGCAGCCCCAAAGAGATCGATGCGATTGCTATGATGCGGATCCATAACATGATGGCTCTCTCCTCGCCCGCTAGCCAAATTGACATGCAGAAATAAACGCGACATGCTCGCAGTCAGTCCTAATCAATCGGACTGAGGGGCAGTCAATGTCAATACGCAAGAGAACATGGACGACGACGAAGGGCGAGCAGAAAGAGGCTTGGATTTGCGACTACACCGACCAGCACGGCGAACGGCACATCCAGACCTTCGAACGGAAGAAAGAAGCCGACGCCTTCTCCGCGACGGTCAAGATCGAGGTCCGGCACGGCACGCACACCGCCGACAGCAAGAGCGTCACGGTCAAGCAGGCCGGCGATCTGTGGATTGAGTCGGCCGAACGGAACGGACTGGAACGCGCGACGATTGCGCTCTATCGCCAGCATTTGGCGCAGCACATCGTTCCGCACATCGGTGCCATGAAGCTTTCACAGCTTAGCGCTCCGATGGTGCGCGCCTTTGAGGACAAGCTCAGCCATTCGAGCTCGCCCGCCATGGTGCGCAAGGTGCGAAACAGTTTGAGCGGCATCCTGGCCGACGCGCAGGAGCGCGGGCTGGTGGCGCACAACGTGGTCCGCGATCTGCGCGCCCGGCGCCGCCGCGGCAAGGAACGCCAAGCCGAGCGCCGCGAGCGCGGCAAGCTCAAGGTCGGCATCGACATTCCGTCGCCGGCGGAAATCAGGGCCATCCTGGCGGCCGCGCAAGGCCGTTGGCGTCCCCTCCTGCTCACGGCGACCTTTTGCGGCCTGCGGGCTTCCGAACTGCGCGGCCTGCGCTGGGCGGACGTGGATCTCAAGAAGGGCGAGCTTCACGTTCGTCAGCGCGCTGATCGCTTCAATGACATCGGCAAGCCCAAGAGCGAGGCCGGCGAGCGAGCCGTGCCTATCCCGCCGGGAGTGCTGAACGCGCTAAAGGCATGGAAGCTCGAATGCCCGAAGGGCAAATTTGATCTCGTGTTCCCGAACGGTGCTGGCCAGATCGAAAACCACGGCAACATCGTCACCCGTGGCTTATGGCCAATCGAGATCGCGGCCGGCGTTGCAGACATCGTGAAGGATGAGCACGGCAAGGTAATGCTCGGCGACGACGGAAAAAAGATCATGCGGGCCCGATACACCGGCCTGCATTCGTTTCGGCATTTCTTCGCAAGTTGGTGCATCAACCGGAAGGTTGACGGCGGGCTTGAGCTTCCGGCGAAGATCGTTCAAGAGCGGCTCGGGCACTCGACTGTCGTGCTAACGCTCGACCGGTATGGGCACCTGTTCCCGCGCGGTGACGACACGGCGGAGCTTGCCGCGGCAGAGGCGAAGCTTTTTGGCTGAGCGCGACATGGACGCGACATATGAAGCCATTTTAATCAATGATATCAACGTTATTAGGCAGCTTCCCAAGCTGTATGTCGTCGGTTCGATCCCGATCGCCCGCTCCAACACTTCGTCTGAGAAGATTATTTGAGACAGGCATGATGAGCTTGCGGCTATGGGAGACGCGGCTCTCCGCGGCACGCAAATTGCTGTAGATGTGCTCAGTCTGTCTCGGAACTCTCCGCTCCGGAGGCTCGATGGCTCCTCTGAAAGCCCGTTGACGTCGCCGCGGCTCTCCCGCGCTGAAAATTGTTCGCAAAACATGAACAATGCGGGCACCGGCCGCCGTTATGTTCCATATGCCTGTGTCGATGTTCGAAAAGGAAGCTCCGCATGAAGATGCTCACCGCCCTGTTTTTTGGCATTTGCCTTGTCTCCGGCGCCGCCCGCGCGGAGAAGATCGATTTCTCGACGACCACGTGCAAGCAATTCCTGGAAAGCCACAAGGATTCGATGGGCGTCATTCTTGCGTGGCTGGACGGCTACTACCGGGATGAAGACGATCCGCCGATCTTCGATACCGACCGGTTCGAGCAAAACGCGAAGAAGCTCGGCGCCTATTGTGCCGTCAATCCGACGGTCGGTCTGATCACGGCGACCGACGAGCTGTTCGGAAAATAGCCGGCCTTATTCCGGTTCGATCCGAGCATGGCGGCGGGTGGCAAGGGGAGACGCCCTCCGCCCGCCGCTGCGCGTTCGGTGCGGCCACTGCGCGCGCCGTCACCGTCTGACCTTCGACGATATCGACCGGCGGATTGAGGATCACCTGATCGCCGTTCTTCGTCCGCCTCGGCGGCCACGTGCGCCTCGAAACGCAGGCGGGCGGAACGATCGTCGCTCGCTTTCACCGTCATTCGGTCGACCTGGGGACGTTCAGTACAGATCAAGCACGAATTGTGTGATAGCGTCAGGCGCCTTTCAAATTTGGGGCTGCTGGCGGCGCCAATATGAAGACAGTCGACATTACATACAGGTATGAGGCGCGAGATGCACCCGCGAGGGCTCGGCCATTGGATAGTGACGCCGCACGGCTCCGCCTGGATGACGGCAATCGAGCTTTCGCCGCGCTTTTCGAAGGTCTGACAGATGAGAGCGGCTTGGTGCAACGGATCGTTCCCGTTGATGCACGCGATCTCGGCATCTCACCTGGCGATGCAAAGGCACCGACACAACATCCGTTTGCCGCCATTCTTGGCTGCTCGGACGCTCGGGTGCCGGTCGAACTGATCTTCAACGAAGGACCAAACGATCTTTTTGTCATCCGCGTGGCCGGCAATGGCCTGGGCACGGAGGTGCTCGGCAGCCTGAAATATGCTGTGGATCATCTGCGCGGAACTTTGAAGCTCATCGTGGTCCTGGGACATAGCGGTTGTGGGGCGCTAACGACGGCAGTCGATGTGTTTTTGAACCCGACCGATTACTTGCCGCTCCTTACCAAGCATTCGCTTCGAAATATTCTTGATGGCCTACTCATTGTCGTGCAGGCTTCCGCGAGGAAATTGGTGGGAGCCTTCGGGTCCGACATTGCGCGCCACCCTCGATATCGACAGGCGCTGATCGAGGCCTCGATCGTGACCAATGCCGCGCTTGCTGCCTACACAATACAGCGAGAACTTGGGACCAACGATCCAACTGGGTTGCAAGCGGTGTACGGCGTCTACCTTTTGGAGACCCGGGAGGTGTGGACGCCGCGTCTGTACAAAATGAAGGGAATCGGACTTGCCGCGGCGCCTCGAGACGCCGCAGAGTTCATCGAACTCGGCAATGCGATCGTACAGTCGGACCGAATTGCAGCGCTTATCAAAACCAAAGAATAGCGAGGATGCCTGCCGCTGTTTGCGCGCCGCGAAAGACTTGCAGAGCGGGGCGCCGGATTGCGAATCACCGCAGCGCGAGGAGTCAGTCCTCGACCGCCAGGATCGCACTAACGGCGCCGGCGGCGGCAGGAACCGCGAGGCACCAGAAGCCGATCCAAGCATAGAGCGCAGCCGCGACCGCGCAGCCCGCGGCGAACCAGAAGATCGCATGGAGCATCCGGTTGAACCGGGCACGCAGCGCCGGCGCTTGGTCTGGGTCTGTCCCTCGCATCAGGTCGACCGCGTCGATCACTGCCTGGGTGGTATTGCCGGTCATCAGCGTACTCGGCGGAAGGCTGCCGAGGTGGATGCGCTGGACCGCATTCTGGACCGCCATGGCGGCGACGCCGGCAAAGCCGGTCACCAGCGCCGCCGGCGCGTCGCTGTCGGGGAACGGCCCGAGCGCCACTGCCAGCACGAAGAACGCAATCAGCAAAACCACCTTCGCGCTCAGCAGAAGCCGCACTGCGGGCCATCGGCGCGCCGCCAGGGCGGCTGCGGCCAACCGCACGAGGGCGACGACGAGGACGAATTCCGGAAGCGCCAGCAGCTTGGCGACGACGCCGTGGGTGCCGAGCACCAAAGCGGCCCCGAGGGTAACGAAATTTCCCGTCACGTGCGCGGTGAAGAGCCCCTGCAGGCCGAGGAAGCCTGCAGTATCGACGAATCCGGCGACGAAACTCAGCAATGCCGCGATGCGTTGGTTTTTCATGGCTGATTCGATCACATGAAAGGAGGAGGTTACGTGCGATTGCGGTCGGCACCCTGCGCTAAGGTCGCCGTCAGTTGTCCTCGGACCGGATTTCTTATGAAGAACCGGCACGCCTTCAGGCGACGGCCTGCGCATTTTTCGCGGACCTGTGGCGGAAAAGGTACATCAAAGCGATGCCGCCCCGGACGGCCCCACCGGTGCGCCCCAAGTCCATGAGGGATGCTTCTATCCTCAGACGACACCACCCAGCGCCAATGTGGTCGTTGCCCCGACCGGGTATTTCTGGAACTGCGACGGCGGTCTCCTGGTGATCGATCCGACTGCCGTTGCGCCCGGCACGCTGAACACCATCGACTATACGGGGAGCGCGGCCGGCGTCGTGCTGAAGCTCGGTTACTGCTCGCCTGGCGGAATTGCTGGGGGACCGGACTTGGCCTTGGCAAATTCCGTTCCGGGCGCTCCCCCGTTCGTCGGCGCATTTGCCAACGTCCTCCTGGGATGTTCGCCGAAATTCAATGGGAACATCGCCGGCACTGGATCGAACGTCAATATTGCCGAGAGCTACTCGCTCGCCCTGAATGTCGAAAGCAATCCGTTCGGATTGCCGGGGCCATTCCCGACGGCCCTCGACCCTGTCTCGCCTTACAACCAGACAGTTGCAGGTCTCAACCCCAACGGAGCTACCCCGCAGACTCCAGGCTGCTCCGTCCAAAATCCGACTTGCCCAACCATGGGGCAGCTCAACGGCGGCGCGATTTACGGCTATCCCTCGTCGGGCACTTTGTTCCTCAATGGGGTTACCGCCGCCCGTCTGAACGTCACCAATTTCGCCAAGGATCCGCACTGGTATGTTGCTGTCGGCGGGAGCGGGTTCTCCGCGTCAAACATCACCAACCTTGCGACCAAGACCGCGGTGCTCGGCTATGTCGACGCTCTCTCGAACGAGGTCGTCGAGTACGTCCCGACGTCTTCGGGCTCGAACTCCCTCGCCCTCGACGAGCAGAACTACGTCGTCTTCCTGCCGGTGAACGGGGTTGCCACGCCCCAGCTTCCGGCCGGCGACTTCACCGGAAACGGCGTCAAGTTGTGCGGCAATGGCGTCACCAATCTCTACGGGGTCCTCAGCGGCCGCGGCTGCGTAGTCGCGTTCCGGCAGCAATATCTCAGCAAGAGCAAGTGAACAGCGACGCGGTGGGAATTGATCTGCCTGCGCATTTTCCGCAGACCTGTGGCGGAAAAGGTACATCAAAGCGATGCCGCCGGGTTAAAATGGCTCCTCAAAAGATCGACAAGGTCACGGGTGCCCACGTGAAGAAGCTGTTTGTTGCGAGCGTTGTGATCGCGGCAGTCGCGTTGTCTGCTCCCGTGCGTGCGGCTGACGTTCGCGCCGTATTCGGTCGCCAAGGGCCCGATCATCGGGGGCTTCGACTGGGAAGGCTTCTATGTCGGCGGCCATATCGGCGGCGCGTCGGACAATGTGAGCTTCACCCAGACCAACGTGGGCTGGACCAGCTTCCGGTCAGCTCTGCTGCGGATCGAGGCCCCCCTCGTCGACCAACGTGAACACCGGCGAGTCCGGCTCGCTGGGCGCGACCAGCGTCACCGGCGGTCTGCAGATCGGCTACAACTGGCTGCTTCCCGGACCATTCCTGGTCGGCATCGAGGCGGACATCTCGGGTGCCGGACTGAGCTCGACCGCGCTGACCTCTCCGCCGGGCGATCCCGCGGCGGTGGCCCAGTGGACCGACAAGCTCGACGTCTATGGTTCGGTCCGCGCCCGGCTCGGCTGGGTGTCCGACAACTGGCTGTTCTACGGCACCGGCGGTTTCGGCTGGGCCTACGACAAGTTCACGCGGAACCAGTTGACGGCGCCGCTCAATCCGGCTCGATCCGCGCCGTTTGTCGACACCAACGCACTTCAGGCCGGCACCGTGGTCACCAATTCGCATCTGAGGCCGGGCTGGGTCGCCGGCGCCGGCGTCGAATGGGCGTTCGCCCGGACCTGGACGGTAAAGCTCGAATATCTGCATTTTGACACCGCCTCGGAGACCCTCAGCGGCGGCCATTTCAACAACCTGTGCCAGTGCCTGCAACGGTCCGGCATCAACCAATCGTCCTCGTCCGTTACCGCCTCCCAAGGCGATCTCACCATCGACACGGTGCGCGTCGGCTTCAATCACACCTTCAATTGACGGCGTCTAACTGACAGCGTCGCGCTTCGAGCCCGTTCCCGGCCGGTCAAGGGGCAGCAAGCGCTAACTGAACGGGCTATGACGCCTTCCGTCCGGGACGCGCTTTTCGCGTCATTTCGGGACGCCGGCGCGCTGTACACGCGAAACCGTGTGCCGCCCTTTACCCCGGGTTAAACCTGAAGCGAAAATCAGCGGATTCTTTGCCGGGTGCAAACCCCGCCTCATGGACTCGGCCTTATCCTGCGGACGATCAACCTGGCTTCGATCTGCCGTGGCCGAGACGGCGGCCGCAGGCGTGATCGATCGGAGTAATCGCGGTGGCGAAGTTCACGGGGATCCGCTCGCAGCTGCTCGGATTGGTGGCGGCAGCCGCGTTCCCGTTCCTTGTCTTGATCGGCGTCGGCTTGTGGAATCAATCCCGCACCGAGCAGGCCGAGGCCTTGAATCGCGTGCTCGGCGAAGCCCGCATCCTCGCTTCCCAGCTGGACGACCATATCGGCAATCTTGAAAACCTCATGCTCGGCCTCAGCCGTGCGGTGTCGACCAATCCGGACGATGTGGCGCAGAACGATGCGCTGTTGCACGGTCTGAGGAACGAGTTGCCCGACTTCATCTCCGACGTCGCCGTGGTAGGCCTCGACGGCGAGACCATCGGCACCGCGTCCGGGCAACGATATTACGTCGGTGACCGCGACTACTTCAAACAGGTGCTGGCGGGCCAACCGGTCGCAATCGGCGGCCCCGTGCGCAGCCGGAGGGCCCACCTCTGGGTCTTCCCCATCGCGCGCCCGATCAGGAACGCGGCGGGCGAACTGCGGGCGGTGATGATCGTCGGCACTTCGATCGACAGTTTCCGCGGCGCGATACGCGTCAGCCATCTTCCGCCCGGCACGATCGTCAGGATCGTCAGCGACCGAGGAATCGTCGTCGCGGCTTTTCCGGACGATCCCAGTGCGGTGGGACGCGACCTCTCGAACCTGGACAGCATGATCCGGCATCTGCGCGCGAGGGACGGCAGCGATTTCACCACCTGGCGCGATAGAGTCACCCGCGTCACCGGCTTTTCGACCGCGTACCGAGTGCCGTGGCTGGTGAGCGTCGGCATCCCCGCGGAAATTGCCTCCGCGGCGGTCACCACCAAACTCAAATTGAGCGGACTGTTCGGCCTTCTCGCCCTCACCCTCGGCTCGATCATCGCCTGGATGCTTTCGGGCCGCATCATTCGTCCGCTGCGTCAGCTCGAGCGGGACGCGACGATTCTGGCGTCCGGCGAATTGAGCCACCGCACCTCGATCTCCACGGCCGGCGAATTCGGCAAGCTGGCGGAGGCCTTCAATCGAATGGCTTCCTCGCTGGAGCGGCGCCGCAACGCGAGGCTCGAGCACGCCGACGAACTGCGCCGGGCGAAGACTACGCTCGACTCCGTCATCGACGCGTCGCCGCTCGCGATCGCCTGCTCGGATCTCGACCGCAAGCTGTTCTTGTGGAATCGCGCCGCCGAGGAGGTCTACGGTTACAGCGAAGCGGAAGCGCTCGGCCAGACGATCATGGTGGTTCCCCCGGACTTGCGGGAAGCGGCGCGCGACCTGCATCGCCGCGTCTGCGGCGGCGAGGTCATTCGCGGCATCGAAACCAGGCGGCTGCGCAAGGATGGAACCGCCGTCGACATCCGCCTCGCAGCCGCGCCGCTGTTCGCCGAGGATGGCACGGTGCGCGGCGTTGCCTTCGTGCACGAGGACATCACCGCCCGCAAGAAGGCCGAGGAGCAGTTGCGCCGCTTCGCGCATTTCGATCAGCTCACCGGCCTCGCCAACCGCCTGACGATGACCGACACGCTGGGGGGCATTTTGAAGGACGGTCATCGGCAGTGCAGCATCGCTCTACTCGATCTCGACGGCTTCAAGGACGTAAATGACACACTCGGCCATTCGACCGGCGACCGATTGCTCATGGAGGTCGCGGGCCGCCTGAAGGCGGCGGTCGCGAGCCGCACGCCCGATGCACTGGCGTGCCGGCTCGGCGGCGACGAATTCGTCATCGTCGTTCCCGATTGCGGTTCTCCGCTGCTCATCGCCGAGGTCGTCGGCGAGGTGCAGACCCGGCTGTCCGAGGCCTACACCATCGGCGAGCACGTGCTTCATCTCAGCGCCAGCGCCGGGATTGCGATTGCGCCGCTGCACGGCTCCGGCGTCAACGAGCTGTTGTCGAATGCCGATCTCGCGCTCTACCAGGCGAAAAAGAGCGGCGGCCGCGTGTACCGCTTCTTTACCCCGGCCCTGCGCGCCAATGCCCAATCGCGCCGCGTGCTCGATTCGGAGCTGCGTCACGCCTTCGCCAATCACGAATTCGAGCTCCATTACCAGCCGCAGGTCCGGCTTTCCGACGGCGCCGTCACCGGCGCCGAGGCCCTGCTGCGGTGGCGGCATCCGCAGCGCGGCCTGCTCGACCCGCACGCCTTCGTCGACGCGCTCGCCGGCAGCGCACTCGCGCTCGATGTCGGCCGCTGGGTGCTCGAGACGGCTTGTGCCCAGGCGGCCGACTGGCGGAGCCGCGGATTTTCGCTCGCCCGCATCGCCGTCAATCTGTTCCCGAAGCAGTTGCACCATCCTTCGCTGGTTGCCGACGTGGAGGCTGCGCTCCGGCGCAGCCAACTCCCCTCGGACCTGCTCGAGCTGGAGATCACCGAGAACATCGCGCTCAATCACGAGGAAGCCGCCAAGCCGCTGGCGCGGCTTTGGGAGCAGGGCGTCAAGATCGCCTTCGACGATTTCGGCACCGGCTATGCGTCGCTGCGCTACCTGACCCTGTTCCCGGTGTCGCGGATCAAGATCGATCGCAGCTTCATGGACGACATCACCAGCGACGCGAAGTCCGCGGCCGTGGTCCGCTCGCTGATCGGCATGGCGCACAGTCTCGGCCTCGAAGTCATCGCCGAAGGCGTGGAGACCAGCGCCCAGGCTGAATTCCTGAGGAACGAGCGATGCGAGGAGGCGCAGGGCTTCCTCTACGGCAAGCCGCTTTCCGCCGTCGACTTCGCGGTCTATCTGAGCATCGCGCGTCTCGTCGCGACGGTCCCGGACGCCGCGAGCCGTGGGGCTGACATCCCTGCAGCAGCCGCCGGGTAGCGCTCAATCGTCGACGATCTGGCCGCCGTCATAGCCGCAGGCGATCCGCCCGAGCGCGGCGCGAAACGCCTCGGTGTCGATCTGGCCGGCGAACTCCGCGCCGGCGCTGCGGCGTGAAGCGCCGGCGCGCGCCAGGATCGAAGCGATGACGTCGCGGTCGAGATAGGGCAGGCTCGCCCAGAAACCGCGCGCCAGCTCATTCGCCAGCGCATGGTCGGGATGTCGAGGATTTTCCGGTGCGCGGCCGATCTCGTACATGTGGACGACCTTGTCCCAGGGCGCCCGTTCCGACGGCAGACGGGCCATGATTTCCGGTTGCTCCTGCGCCACGTAAAACCGGTTCAGCGTGTCGAACAGCGCGAACCGGTAGCCCTGCGCCAGCAGGAACGGTTCCCATTCGCCCCATGCCGGTTCGTCGGACGCCGGGCATCACCGCCTCGACCACGATCACCTTCGGCCGGAACCGCCGCCAGTCGCCGCCCGCGAGCACGTCCGCCTCGCCGCCCTCGACGTCGATCTTGAGGAAATCGATGGCGCCGAGATCGTGCTTCGCGCACAGTTCCGCGAGCGTCATCGCCGGCATCCGCACCGTGCGGTAGTCCGCGCCGAAGGCCTGTGCCTTCTGGGCGAGATGCTCCACCGTGGTGGACAATCCGTGCAGGCGATCGACCACATGGAAATCGATCTCGCCGGACGCGAGTCCGACGACGCCGCAAACCGTCACGTCGCGCGGGCGCAGGCGGGCGTACAGGGCGGCGAGTTCCGGCTGCGGCTCGACGACGATGCCGCTCCAGCCCCGCTCATAGAACCAGAAGGAAACATTGTCGGCGACCGGGTGGCCGCCGCCGACGTCGATATAGGTCCCGGTCTTTTGTCCGGCGAAGGCGAGGGAGAGGTGATAGTCCTCCAGGTTCTGCGTGTAGGAAAGCTCCATCCGATCCCTTTCCGCCGCGACCCGTGTCGGCACTCATTGCGACGCGGAAAAGACTGTGCAAATAACGGCACGCTTGTCCAATCCGACATAAATGGTCAACCTTGAGGGGTCTAACCTGCCGGGCCGGCCGGTCGGCTGGTCCTGCTCAACCGGAATCGCGGGCGTCTCATGTTTCCCATCCCCAAATGCGTGTTCCTGACCCAGGGCGTCGGCGTCCACCGGCACAGCCTGACGGCTTTCGAATATGCGCTGCGCAATGCCGACATCGAGCAGCAGAACATCGTGACGGTGTCCTCGATCCTGCCGCCGGGCTGCGAATTGATCACCCGCGCGTCGGGGGTCGCGACCTTGAGCCCGGGCGAGCTCACCTTCTGCGTGCTGGCGCGGTCCGAGACCAACGAGCGCGGCCGCCGGATCGCCGCCGGGATCGGCCTTGCCCGGCCCAAGGATCCCAATCACTACGGCTATATCTCCGAGCATCATGCCTACGGCATGTCGGAGGCCGCGATGCGCGACTATGTCGAGGATCTCGCCGCCACCATGCTGGCCTCCACCCTCGGCATCGAATTCAATCCCGATGCCGCCTGGGACGAGCGCAAGCGCGTCTACGAATTGAGCGATCTCATCGTCGACAGCCTTTCGATCACCGCGGCGGCCGAGGGCGCGCCCAATGGCGATTGGACCTGTGCGGTCGCGGCTGCGGTGTTCCGTTTCGCGATTCCGCCCGTCGCGCTGCCATGACGGCGCCTCCCACCTACGCCGTGGCGCCGACGTTCCTCGGCGTCGAACGCCGCGATCGCGACGCGCCGACCTGCGTCGCCGGCATTCCCTTCGATATCGGCACCTCCAACCGCAGCGGCACGAGGTTCGGCCCGGCGGCGATCCGGCAGGCGAGCCGGATGCTGGTGGACGGCGCGCATCCCTTCCACTGGGTCGATCCGGCGACGCTGCCGTTCGCCGACATCGGCGACTTCGCCACCGCGCTGGGGGACATTCCGGCCAGCCTGGCGCTGATCGAGGAAGCCGCGCGCGGCGTCGCGCATCTCGTCGCGCTGGGCGGCGACCACAGCATCACCCTGCCGCTGCTGCGGGCCCTGCGCGGGCGTCGCGGGCCGGCGGCGCTCATCCACTTCGATGCCCATGTCGACACCTGGCCCGACACGTTCGGCCAGCGCTACGGCCACGGCTCGGTGTTCTACAACGCCATCGAGGAGGGCCTGGTCGAGCCGCGCCGCATGATCCAGATCGGCATTCGCTCGCCCATGGGGCGCAAGATTTACGACTGGACGATCGAACGCGGCGTCACCATCGTCACCGCCGCGGAGGTTCACGAGTTCGAGCCCCGCCGCGGTCGCCGCGCGCATCCGCGACATCGTCGGCGACGCCCCGGTCTATCTCAGCTTCGACATCGACGTGCTCGACCCCGCCTTTGCCCCCGGCACGGGAACGCCCGAGGTCGGCGGACTTGCGAGCTGGCAGGCGCAGGCGATCATGCGCCGCCTCGCGGGGCTTGCCTTCATCGGCTGCGACGTGGTGGAGGTCGCGCCGGCCTATGACGCGGCGGAAATTACCGCGCTGGCGGCCGCGACCATGGCGTGGGAATATCTCTGCCTCATCGGCCGCGGCGCTGCCGGCAAGTGACGCCGGCAAGTGACGCAGGCAAGTGACCCAGGCAAGTGCTGAAGCTTGTCCCCAACCGTGTGGGGGGCGGAAATTGCGTCCATCTCCCACTCGTGGCACGGTCGAAACGTATTCGCCGTAATTGCGACCAGCTTTGCGACCAGCTCAAAATAACGCGAGGCGCTCATGCTTGGATGGTTTCGAGCGCTCATGCCGAGGGAGGAGCGCTTCTTCGAATTGTTCGTCCGCCATGCGCAAGTGACCCTGTCCGGCGCGGAGGCGCTCAGGGCCTTGCTCAGTGGCGGCGGCGATGTTTTGCGATGCTGCAATGAAGTAAACGCGCGCGAAAACGAAGCGGACGAAATCACGCGGCAGGTCCTCACGGCGCTGCGGCGATCGTTCATAACCCCGCTCGATCGAGGTGACATCAAGGACCTGATTACGTCGATGGATGACGCAATCGATCAGATGAACAAGACCGTGAAGGTCATCCGTCTCTTCGAATTTCGAGGCTTTGCGCCGCCCATGCAGGAAATGGGCGAGCTCATCGTTCGCGCCGCCAAGGTGACGCTGGAGGCGGTTCCGCTGCTGCGCTCGATCGGCAAGCAGGCCAGCCACCTGAACGTGCTCACCGAGGAGATCATCCGGATCGAGGGGCAGTCCGATGAGCTTCACGACAAGGGCCGCAGGGATTTGTTTCTTTCCGAAACGAACGCGATCGCCTTCATGATCGGTACCGAGGTGTACGATCATCTCGAGGAAGTGGTCGATCGTTTCGAGGATGTCGCGAACGAGATCAGCGCAATCGTCATCGAGAATGTCTGATTTCTAGAATCTGAGGCGGAGCCCGCGAATGGACGCAGCACTCGGCCTGCCGGCGCTGATAGCGCTGATCGCAATTGCGCTGCTTTTCGATCTGCTCAACGGCCTCCATGATGCGGCCAATTCGATTGCCACGGTGGTGTCCACGCGGGTGCTCCCGCCGCAATATGCCGTGGCCTGGGCGGCGTTCTTCAACTTCATCGCCTTCCTGTTCTTCGGGCTCAATGTCGCGCATACCGTCGGGACCGGCATTGTTTCGGCCGAAGTGGTCGACGCGGCGGTGATATTCGGCGCGCTCCTGGGCGCGATCTCCTGGAATCTGATCACCTGGTGGCTGGGAATCCCGTCGAGCAGTTCCCACGCTCTGATCGGCGGTCTCGCCGGGGCCGGCTTCATGAAGGCAGGCTTTGGTGCGATCGTCTGGACCGGCTTGGGCATTACCGGGGCCGCGATCGTCTTTTCCCCTCTGCTCGGCTTCCTGCTTGCCCTCTTTCTGGTCTTGATCGTGTCGTGGGGCTTCGTCCGCTCCACTCCGGTCGCCGTGGACAACTTCTTCCGCGTGCTCCAGTTCGCATCGGCGGCGCTCTATTCGCTCGGCCACGGCGGCAATGATGCTCAGAAGACGATGGGCATCATCGCCGTGCTGCTGTTCTCGCAGGGCGCGCTGGGGGACACGTTTTACGTTCCCTTCTGGGTGATATTGAGCTGCCAGGCCGCAATGGGTTTGGGAACCCTGTTGGGCGGATGGCGCATCGTCCACACCATGGGGTCCCGGATCACCCGCCTCCATCCGGTCCAGGGTTTCTGCGCCGAGGCGGGCGGTGCGGCGACGTTGTTCCTGGCGACCGCCTTCGGCATTCCGGTCTCCACCACCCATACGATCACCGGGGCCATCGTCGGCGTGGGCGCCGCCCGCAAGGTCGCGGCCGTGCGATGGAATGTGGCAAGCAACGTGGTGGTCGCCTGGATCCTCACGATGCCCGCCGCGGGACTGATCGGGGCAATTTTCTACAAGCTGTGTGACCTGCTGCGCTGAATTCGTCCGGGGAGGTCGGTACGACTCAGCCCCGACACCAACTCGGGATCGCCGACGAACAAAAGGAGTGATCACCGCGGACGGCGGGTCTTGTCGATGCGGCGGAAACCTGCACAAATCGACATGGGATGCTTATGTGCGTCGAGAAGCTCCCCCGGAGAAACATTCACCAGGAATCAATGGCCCGTCCCAAGAAGAAAGCTCCCGCGAAGCGCGTTCAATACGCGGCTTTGCCAGTGCGGCGAAAGGGCAAGTCGCCGACCGAGGTGTTGCTCGTGACTTCGCGCGAGACCGGGCGCTGGATCATTCCGAAGGGATGGCCGCTCAAGGGCAAGTCGCCCCATAAGGCGGCTGCGCGCGAGGCGCGCGAAGAAGCCGGTGTGGTCGGCAAGATCAACCGGCGGGCGATCGGATCGTTCTCCTATGAGAAGCGGCTCAAAGGGGGGAAGGTCATCGTCTGCGAAGTGCAGGTCTTCGTCTTGAAAGTGAAGCGTCAGCAGGCAAGCTGGCTGGAAAAGGGCGAGCGCAAGGTGAAGTGGCTGTCGCGCACCAAGGCGGCAAAGACCGTCGGTGACCGCGTCTTGGGCACGATCATCCGCACCCTGCCGAAAAAGCGCAAATAGCGATCTGGTGCGTCGTGCATCCTATTCGCAATGTGCCCCGCGGCGCAGATTTTTGGCGTCAGCTTGCAGTGTCGGCTTTGCTAGACGTGCAAGCAGAAGAAAATCCCACCGACGATTGATCGGCGTGGCCGGCGGAAAGAAGATCGCATCGATTCGAAAGGCATGACGATGGTGATGCCGGTTCTCACGCCCCACGGCGTGCTGACTCTGCGCCAAGACGGCGAGGCGCCGGAACTGGAGCCGGCGCTGGGCGCCCGGCTGGCGCAGGCGTTCGGTCGCGGCTCCGGCCAAGGGTTGCTGGCGCTTGGCGCGGACGAGGTCGCGACGGCGCTGCCGGCGGTGCTGTCCTATTGGCGGGATTTCGGTGCGCGTTACGTGACCGCGCTGTGCGCGCTGCCCGAGCTCGGCGAGGGCGCCGCCAAGCCGCCGGTTCCGCTCCCCGGCGAAGGCGAGTTGGCCGCGACGGCGGCGGCCGTCCCACCCATGACCGGCGCGGAATACCTGACGGCGGCGACGCTGGCCGACCTGTGGCGCGCCATGGACGAGGCCTTCGATGCCGAGCTCGCCCGCACCAAGCTTTCCGTCCAGGGATTCCTCAAATCGCGCAATCCGGCCTGGAACCTGGTCGGACGTGTGCATTTCAATCTCGCGGAAAACCGCAAGGACGAAGACGCTCCCTTCGCGTTCCTGGCGACCTACACGACCCGCCTGTCGGCTTCGGCAAAGGCGCAGCATGTGCCGCTCGGCAAGGCGCTGCAGGAATATGCGGGCGCGAAAAACCGCGAGCGCCTGCTGTCCCTGCTGATGCCGGTCCAGCGCGCCGCCGAACTTTGCGGGTGGCTCAAAGCCATGGTGGATGCGGGTGAAATATTTCATCCGCTGCGCTGGGTCCCTCAGCAGGCATTGCAGCTCCTTAAGGACGCGCCGGCGCTCGAAAGCGCCGGCGTGGTCGTTCGCATGCCGGCAAGCTGGCGCATGAATCGGCCGGCGCGCCCCCAGATCAAGGCGACGGTCGGCGGCAGGCCGCCCTCCACCCTCGGCATCGATTCGCTCCTCGACTTCACGATGGAGGTGACGCTCGACGGCGAAAATCTGTCGGCAGCCGAGATCAAGCGGCTGCTCGCCCATTCCGACGGCCTGGCGTTGATCCGTGGCAAATGGGTCGAGGTCGACCATGCCCGGCTGAGCCGGACCCTGGAGCAGTTCGAGGCGATCGAACGGCGTGCCTCGACCGCAGGCTTGTCGTTCGGCGAGGCGATGCGCATGCTGGCCGGAGCCGGCATCGCCGGGGACGAGGCGGCCGCGGCGGCCGATATCGCCTGGAGCGAGACGGTCGCCGGGCCGTGGCTGGCGGAGACGCTGGTGGCGTTGCGCAGTCCCGATGGACGCCTGCGCGTCGGCCCCGGGCGGTCACTGAACGGCACGCTGCGGCCCTATCAACTTGCCGGCATGCAATGGCTCTACCTGCTGGCGCGGCTCGGGCTCGGGGCCTGTCTTGCCGACGACATGGGGCTGGGCAAGACCATCCAGGTGTTGTCGCTGCTGCTGGTGCTCAAGAACGAGGCGAAGGGCAAGCCCAGCCTGCTGGTCGCGCCGGCTTCGCTGTTGGCCAACTGGGCCGCCGAGATCGGCCGGTTTGCGCCGAGCCTCACGGCGGTGGTGGTGCATCCTTCGACGACGCCCGCCGAGGCCCTGCAGAACGGTGCCGACCTGCTGGCGGGCGCCGACCTCGCGATCACCAGCTACGGCTATCTGGCCCGTGCGCCATGGCTTTGCGCGACGTCGTGGCGGCTGGTGGTGCTCGATGAGGCCCAGGCCATCAAGAATCCCGGCGCCAAGCAGACTCGAACCGTCAAGCAACTCAAAGCGGATACCCGCATCGCCCTTACCGGGACGCCGATCGAGAACCGGCTCGGCGATCTGTGGTCGATCTTCGATTTCATCAATCCGGGGCTTACTGGGATCGTCCAAACAGTTCTCTTCATTCGTCAAAAGCCTCGCCGAGCGGCCGCATAACCCCTACGGCCCGCTGCGCGAGCTGGTGCGGCCATACATCCTGCGGCGCCTGAAGACCGACAAGAGCATCATCGCCGACCTGCCCGACAAGACCGAGGTCAAGTCATTCTGCCTGCTGAGCCGCAAACAGGCGGCGCTCTACCAGCAGGCGGTGCAGGACCTGTCCGGCAAGATCCACGATCTCGACGGCATCGAGCGCCGTGGCGTCGTGCTCGCCTTCCTCATGCGGTTGAAGCAGATTTGCAACCATCCCTCCCAATGGCTGGGCGACGGCGCCTGGGTCGAGGAGGATAGCGGCAAGCTGGCGCGGCTGCGCGACATCGCCGAAGAAATCGCCGCACGCCAGGAGAAGGCCCTGGTTTTCACCCAATTTCGGGAGACGACGGCGCCGCTCGCCGCTTTCCTCGGTACCGTGTTCGGCCGGTCTGGCCTCGTCCTGCATGGTGAGACCGAGGTCAGGAAGCGCAAGGACCTGGTGCGGCAGTTCCAGGAGGACGAAAGCGTTCCGTTTTTCGTGCTCTCGCTGAAGGCGGGCGGCGCCGGGCTCAACCTGACCGCGGCGTCCCATGTCATCCATTTCGACCGCTGGTGGAACCCGGCGGTGGAGAACCAGGCGACCGACCGGGCCTTCCGCATCGGGCAGACCAAGAACGTACTGGTGCACAAATTCGTGTGTCGCGGTACCGTCGAGGACAAGATCGACCAGATGATCGAGGCGAAGCAGAAGCTCGCCGGCGATTTTCTTGGGGGCGGGGCGGAAATGCTGTTGACCGAGATGAACGACGCGGAACTACTCAAGCTCGTCGCTCTCGACCTCAACGCGGCGATCAAGGAGGGGTGATGAGCTTTTACGAGTGGCGCCCCTACGTGTCGGTGGCCGAACGCCAGCGGCAAGCGCAAAAAGAATTGGCCAAGCTCGCCAAGCGCGGGATGAGCCCGACCCCGGTGCAAGATCGAAGGTCGCAAGATCGCCAACAGTTTCTGGGGCAAGTCCTGGTGCGAGAATCTCGAACGCTACAGCGACTTTGCGAGCCGCCTGCCGCGTGGCCGCAGCTATGTGCGCAACGGGTTCGTCGTCGACCTCAAGATCGGCAACGGCGAGGTCGCGGCGATGGTCTCCGGTTCGGAGCTCTACACCGTCAAGATCAAGGTCATCGCCGGTGAAGGCGTCGCAGTGGCAGGCGATCTGCCGGGATTGCGCGGGAAGCATCGATTCGCTGGTCGAGCTGCTGCAGGGCCGCCTCGCCAAGAGCGTCATGGAGCGAGTGTGCAGCAAGGGCGACGGCCTGTTCCCGGCCCCGGAGGAAATCAAGCTGTCGTGCAGCTGCCCGGATTGGGCGGACATGTGCAAGCACGTCGCCGCGGCGCTCTACGGCGTCGGCGTACGGCTCGATGAGAAGCCCGAGCTTCTTTTCGTGTTGCGCAACGTCGACGAAACGGAGCTGCTGGCCAGTGCCGGGCGGCGATCTCGCGTTCACCCAAGCGCGCCCAGCGCAAAGGTGCTGGACGAAGGCGACATGGCCGCGCTGTTCGGGTCTGGAGATGGCAGAACCCCCCGTTGCGGCAAGGCCGATCCCGAACGTTCGCGCCCGGTCGAAACGCGCAAAGCCGCCACCAGCCGAAAGCGTGCCCGCAATCAAGAAGGCGACCAATAGGAATAAGGCCAAGAGGGCGGCGGCTGTAAAGAACAGCAGACTACGCGGAGCGGGTCGTGCCGTTCGTGAAGCCCGGGCGGTGCGGCGCGCGACCTGAATCGCGGCTTTCTCATCTTGTCGTGTCGGCTTCGCCGGCGCCGGCCTTGATGCCGAGTGCGGTGACGACCTTGCGCCAGCGCTCGGTCTCGCGGGCGATCAGCGCGGTGAGATCGGCCGGGCTGCCGCCGGTCGTCGAAACTCCGCTCTCGGCGAGCCGGCGTTTGACTTGGGCGTCGCCCACCACCTCATTCAAGGCCCGGTTGAGCTTTGCGACGATCGCCGGCGGGGTGCGCGCCGGGGCGAACACGCCGGTCCAGTTGTCGGCGACGACATCGGGATAGCCCAGCTCGGCGAAGGTCGGCACTTGCGGGAGCACGTCGGAGCGTTCGCTCGACGCCACCGCGAGGATGCGGCCCTTGCCGGCCTTGATCTGCGTCAGCAGCACCGGCACTTCGGCGCTCATGGCGTCGATCTGGCCGGCGACGAAATCGGAGATCGCCTGCCCGGCGCCCCGGTAGGGCACGTATTGCAGCGAGATCCCGGCGTTGGCCTGCAGCAGCTCCAGCATGAGATGGGAGATCGCTCCGATGCCGGTGATTCCCACCGTGATGGTGCCGGGCTTCGCCCTCGCCAACGCGATCATGTCGGGCGCGGTCGCCGCCTTGAGGTGGGAGCTTGCCGCGAACAACACGGTGTTGCGCGCCACCGGCGCGACGGCGGCAAAATCGCGCTGGGGATCGTAGGGCAGGTCGGAGCGCAGGCTCGGATTGATGGCGATGGCGCCCGCAGTAGAGAAGAACAGCGTGTAGCCGTCGGGCTCGGATTTGGCGACGTAGTCGGCGCCGATCGCGCCGTTGGCGCCGGGCTTGTTCTCGACCACGACGGACTGGCCGAGCCGGGCCTTGAGCTCGCCGGCGACCAGCCGCGCGACGAAATCGGTGGTGCCGCCGGCGGCAAAGGCGACCACCAGCCGGATCGGCCGGGACGGATAGTCCTGCGCTTGGGCCGGTCCCGGACCGAGCGCGGCCGCGGCGGCCAGTGAGGCGACAAGGACGCAGGCAAGCAGGATGCGGGTCAAGCGGGGCTCCCGGCGGCGGTCCCGGATCGGTTCCGGACATTGCGGTATTGGCGGCCGATCATGGCCGGTGTCAATCCGGCGCGCTGCTCACGGGTTCCGACAGGTTTGGGAAATATGCGCCACGCCGCCTAAGTTCGGCATCGGTGCATGGTGGGCTCGGGCCCCCTTCCCTTGAGGCGTTCCGAGGCGTAGGCTTACGCCAAAAGGAACGCACAAAAAAACACGCAAAGGGGAGACGACAGATGAAGCGCATCGCGTGGTTCGGGTTGTTGTTGCTGACATCGGGGCAAGGCTTTGCCCAGCAACCCGCGGACAATCTCACCGATCAACAGAAGCTCGGCCGCCAGGTTTTCGCACAGTCGTGCGGGGTGTGCCATCTGCCGCCCGCGCTCGGGGCGAAGACCTATGGTCCGGCGCTGAACAAGGAAGCCGGCGGTGGCGACGACGACGTGATGCGCGAGTTCATGACGAATGGCACCCCGCGCATGCCGGCCTTCAAATACTACCTCAAGCCCGCGGAGATGGATGCCATCATTTCGTATGTGAGAACCGTGCCGGTCCCGGCGACCGCGCCGGGCGCAGCACCGCGCGCCGGCGGCGGCGAATGAAATCCAGTCGATGAAAGCAGGAGGAACACAATGACACATTTACGGGGCAAGTTATTGGCGAGCGTAGCGGGTCTGGTCGTGATCGGACTGGCGGCGCCGGCTTCGGCCGATCAGTTGCTGAGCGGCTCGATCACGTCGGCTTCCGGCCAGAAGCTCGACGGCGTGCAGATCTCCGCCAAGAAGGACGGCTCGACCATCACCACCAGCGTCTATACCGACCAGAACGGCGATTATTTCTTCCCCGCCCTGTCGGACGGAAAATACAACGTGTGGGCGCAGGCCCTGGGCTTCGAGACCTCGAAGGGCCAAGTCGACCTTACTGCCGCCAAGCATCAGGACTTCAAGCTCGCGGCGATCACGGATCCCGAGCAGAAGATCAGGCAGTTGCCGTCGGAAATGCTCGCCGCAGCCCTGCCGGAAGACACCGAGGCCGATGCGAACATGAAGCGCATCTTCCACAACCAGTGCACCGGCTGCCACACTCCCGGCTATCCGCTGCAGTTCACGTTCGACGAAGCCGGCTGGAACAAGATCATCAACCTGATGAAGGTCATCGCCAACACCGGCGTATATCAGGGCCCGAACGCCAAGCCCAACGGCATCATCGAGTTCAACCGCAAGGACCTCGCAGCGTATCTGGCGCGGGCCCGCGGGCCCGGCGCAACTTCGATGAAGTTCCAGGATCGTCCGCGGCCGAGCGGCGAAGCCGCCCGCGTGGTCTGGACCACCTACGACGTGCCGCTCAACACGGAGAGCGGGATGGGCGCCCGCGGCGCGAAGTATCCGATCAACGACGGCTCCGACTGGTCGCTCGGCACGCCGTCCAAGCTCGGCCAGTTGCCCCATGACGGCGCCATGGGTCTCGACGGCAATCTCTATTATACCGTCAACAACCCGAACCCCGGCGTGACCGTCGGCAAGGTCGACGCCAAGACCGGCGAAGTGAAGTACCTCAAGGTCGAACCGCAAGGACGGCAAGTTCGCCGCCACCGCCCACGGCCTCACCCGCGACGCCAAGGGCGACCTGTGGTTCGACGTCAATCCGGGCCGCCGCAGCCTCGGCAAGCTCGAGGTGAGCCTCGGAGAAGATCAGCGTCTACGAGACGCCGGAGCCGATGTCGCCGCTTGGCGGCGCCGTGACCCTCGACGTCGACGGCAAGGGCCGCATCTGGGCCTCGGCGCCGGACGGCGTCGTCGCCTTCGACCCTGCGACCGAGAAGTTCACCGACTTCAAGTCGATCCTCCCGTTCAAGAACGCCAAGGGCACCAACAGCACCTATGGCGCCGCGGGCGATCGCGACGGCAACGGCTGGTGGGCTCAGATGGCCTTCGACACCATCGGCAAGGCCGACATGGTGAGCGGCAAGACCAGCGAGATCACGCTGCCGTCGCTCAAGGACGAAATGGCACGCCTGCCGGAGGCAAAGCGCGCCTTCTACGAGAGCTTCGACGACCGCACCAACAACAACCCGCTCCCGTGGTCGCAAGGCCCGCGCCGCATGGGCACGGACAAGAACGCCGACGTGCTGTGGGTCGGCAATTCCTGGGGCGCGACCCTGGCCCGCATCGACACCAAGACCGGCCAAACGTCGATCATCCCGTTCCCGGATCAGACCTACCAGCCGTACCACATCGCGGTCGACCAGAACCACAACGTGTGGGGCAATCTGTGGACCGCCGATCGTGTCGCCAAGTACGACCCGGGCAAGGGCCAGTGGACGCTGTTCGACCTGCCGGTGCGCGGGACGGAAATCCGCCACGTCTCGCTGCTCGAGCGTGATGGCGTCACCAAGGTGATCGTGCCGATCTACCGCGACAGCAAGATGGGCGTCATGACGCTCCGCAGCGACGCCGACATCGCGGCTCTCAAGGCGCAGGCGAAGTAACATCCACCTGATCTGAACTCAGACCGGGCCCCCGCAACGGGGCCCGGTTTTTTTGCGGTCATTCCGGGGCGCCGCGCAAGCGGTGAACCCCCTCGCTGTCATCGCCCGGCTTGACCGGGCGATCCAGTAAACACCGACCGTGACTGCTGGATTGCCCGGTCAAGCCGGGCAATGAGTGCGTCCGTGAGTTCTGCATTGTCGGCGTGGTGAAAGTCCATGCCATAGGAGGTCACATCGTATGTAGCCGAAGGCAACTGCGTCGCCGCGAGGCGGGGTGGGGAGCAGCCGGAAGCGAACGGACAGCCCGTAGGATGACGAACCCGATTCGGCGGCGTGTTGCGGCGAGCCTGCTCATTGATGGCGAAGCCTCTACCGACCGGACGCGCTGAGGTGACTGGCAAAGCGGCGTTCGGGCGCACGACGTGGTTGGGGACGGGATGCCCGGAAGGCCGTGCAGGGTAAGCGGAGAGACCTGT
This sequence comes from uncultured Alphaproteobacteria bacterium, assembly GCA_963791375.1. Classification (GTDB taxonomy): domain Bacteria; phylum Pseudomonadota; class Alphaproteobacteria; order Rhizobiales; family Xanthobacteraceae; genus JAJPKK01. The sequence continues at coordinate 32,085 of CAWBSI010000030.1, read as the reverse complement.
CGGGCTTGCGAGAGCCCGGCAGGAGTCAGAGCCCGCATAGTACCGCTGTGGCGGTAAGCCACACGAAGCGCGGATAGCAAAACCGCATGGAGGGAAGGTGGGTAGGAAGGTGGATGTGCGAGGAACAGAGCAAGGCAAAGACAGCGCCGACGAATGCCCGCATGGGCTAGACGGAGCGCAGAACCCGGAAGCGACCCGGCGGGTCGCAGGCGGAAGCTCAGCTGTGGACCGGGCGCATGGTGTCGGCGTGGGTAACGACGTCAAAGCAGGCATAGGCACGGCTCCAACCCTGGCCAAGGCCTTCTTCGCATGCGTAGGATCGCTCGTTTCATACGATCCGACGTGTAGCGAGACAACCCCGATGAGGAAACCACCGACTGGAGAGCCGTATGCGGGAAAACCGCCCGTACGGTTCGGAGGGCGGGGAGGGCCAAACCTTCCCGACCCCTATCATCTCATAGGTTGGCGCAAACAGGATATGCCTGAAGGCGTGACGGGATCCGCCTGCGCTCGCTCAGTCGTAGACCGTGTCGACGTAGTGGTCGGAATCAACCACCGCCTCGATCACCGTCGGGCCGTCGGCGGCGAGCGCCGCGGTCACCGCTGCGGCGAGCGCCTCGGCGGAGCGCACGCCGCGCGCCGGGACGCCGAAATAATGCGCCGGCGGTTCGCGGTAATCCTCCTGCTGCAGCTCCGTGCCGTAAAGCGGGAACTGGCGGCGAATCTGCTTCACCTTGATGAGGGCGAGCCACTTGTCGTCGAGCACGACGACGGGCAGCGTCAGGTCCAGTCGCTTCGCCACCGCGACCTCGCCGCAGGTCATCTGGAAGCAGCCGTCGCCGATCAGGCACACCACCGGCAAGTCCGGCCGCGCGAGCTTCGCCGCGATCGCACCCGGCAGGCCGAAGCCCATGGACGACCAACCATTGGTGATGTGGCACGTCTTCGGCCCGTGCGCCGTCCACTGGCTCGCGATCTGATGGGTATGGGCGCCGACATCGAACGAAAGTATTCCCTCTGGCGGCAGCGCCTGGCGCACCGCGTCGATCGCCGCATGGGCGGTAAACGCGGAACTGGCTGGCCGCAGCGCGGCGGCAAACGCGCGGCGATGGTCGGCGAGCGCGGCAGGCGTCCAGCCATTCGCGGAGTCGGGCAGCGCCGCGAGCCGGGCGAACGCGGTGTCGAGATCGCCGGTCACCTGATGGACGAGCTTCACCCCGGCTGCGACATCGGCGGGCTCGATGTCGATATGCAGGAGCGGTACGTCGCCGATCCAGGCTTCGTATTCGACCTCGATGGTGTCGTAGCCGAGGCCGACGATCAGGTCCGCGCCGCGCAGGAAGCGGCGCTGCACCTGCCGGCATGCGCGCTCGATGCAGCCGATCGCGAGCGGGTGATCCTCGGAGATCATGCCCTTGGCCATGGTGGTGGTCGCAAACGGCAGATTGTGGCGCTCGATCACGCGGCGCAGCAGGCCGGGATCGGCGATGCGCATGGCAGAAGATCCGATCACCGCCACCGGCCGTTTCGCCGCCGCGATCAATTCCCGCGCACGGGCGATCGCGGCGTCCGGTGGCGGCGCGAGGCTCGGCACTGCGGCCGGCGCCGGTGGCGCTTGCGTGGCGGGCGCGAGCGCGACGTCTTCTGGCAGGTCGAGATGCACGGGACCTCTGGGTTCGGTGAGCGCCAGCGCGATCGCCGCGCTCACGGTCTGGGCGATGCGCCCCTTCTCCAGCCGGAACGTCGCCTTGGTGATCGGCGCGAACAGGGCGTGGTGGTCGATCCACATCTGGATGCGGCGGCCGAGCTGGTCGGTATTGAGGTTGCAGGTGATCGCAATCATCGGCGAGCGGTCGAGATAGGCGCAGCCGACGCCGGTGGCGAGATTGGTGGCACCGGGGCCGAGCGTCGCGATGCAGAGGCCCGGCCGCCCGGTCATCCGCCCCGTCACGTCGGCGGCAAAACCGGCCGAGCCCTCGTGCGCCGTGAGCACGAAGTCGATTCCGCCCTTGCGCATCGCCTCCATCAGGGGAAGCACATTGCCGCTCGGGATTCCGAAGCCGCGGTCGATGCCGGACGCCTTCAGGGTGGCGACGATCAGATCAGCATTGTTCATGGGGCTCACGTCTTGGACTGGTCACAGCCGGCCATATAGCATTTTCGGCGAAACGGATGCGGCGTCATCGCGGTAGGATGAGCCCGAAGCAATGGAGACCATCATGCAGGATCTGGTGACGCGCGCGACTCAGCTGTCGGCGCTGCTGAAACAACGCGGCGAAACCATCGGGATCGCGGAATCCTCGACCGGCGGAATGATCTCCGCGGCCCTGCTGGCGGTCCCCGGCGCATCGGCATATTTCATCGGCGGCGCCGTCGTCTATACCAAGGCGGCGCGGCGGGCCCTGCTCGGCATTTCCGACGATGCGATGGCGGGGATGCGCCCCTCGACCGAAGCCTACGCCCTACTGGTGGCGCGCACCGCGCGCGAGCGGTTCGCGACGACCTGGGCGATCGGCGAAACCGGGGCGACGGGGCCGACCGGCAACCGCTATGGCGATGCCGCCGGCCACAGCTGCATCGCCATCACCGGCGCGTCCGAGCGTGCGATCACCATCGAAACCGGCAGCGCCGACCGCTTCGGCAACATGTCCGCCTTCACCGCAGCGGCGCTCGACCTCATCATGCAGGTGGTGGGCGGCGCGCGGTGATGCTCTTCTCCCTCTCCCGCTTGCGGGGGAGGGTCGGGGAGGGGGCGGGTAGCGGAGAGTGTTGCGGGCGCTACGATTGGGCGAGCCAGCAGCCCCCTCCCTAACCCTCCCCCGCAAGCGGGAGAGGGAGAGCGGTTGTCGCCCTCGCCGAAAACTGGGCTAGAATGCGCAAAACACTGGGAGGAAACCATGAAGCCATTCGTGCTGATCGCAGCGTTTGCGGCCGCCATTGCGCCGGCCGGCGCCCGCGCGCAAAGCGCCGACACCGTCCTGATGAACGGCAAGGTGCTCACGCTCGACGGCCGCTCTTCGGTGGCGCAGGGCATTGCCATTCGCGACGGCAAGGTGCTCGAAACCGGCGCCAATGAGGACGTCCGCAAGCGCGCCGATGCGCATACCAAGGTGGTCGACCTCGGCGGCCGCACCGTCATTCCGGGCTTGATGGATTCCCACATCCATGCCCTGCGCGCCGGGCTTACCTATTCGACGGAGGTGAGCTGGATCGGGGTGCCGAGCCTCGCCAAGGGGCTCGACGTGATCCGCGAAGCCGCAAAGACCACACCGCCCGGTGCCTGGATCAAGATCGGCGGCGGCTGGACCGAATTGCAGTTTCCGGAAAAGCGCGGCCCGACGGTCGCGGAGCTCGTCGCCGCAGCGCCGGACCGGCCAGTCTACGTCCAGCGCCTCTACAACACCGCCTGGATCACGCCCGCCGGCGTGAAGCTGATGAACCTCACGCCGGCGACCCAAATTCCCGGCGGCAAGGCGGAGAAGGACGACGGCGGCAATCTCACCGGCGTGTTCACCGGGGTCAATGCCACCTTCAATTTCTTCACCGCGAAAATCCCCGGCCCGAAAATCGAAGACCAGTACGCCGGCACCAAGAAATACTTCCGCGAACTCAACCGGCTCGGCATGACCGCCATCAACGATTTCCCCGGCGGCGGCATGCTGCCCGAGCATTTCAACGCGGTTCAGCAGCTGTGGCAGAAGGGCGAGCAGACGCTGCGCGTCACCTTCCACATCTCCGGCGACACGCTCGCGCAGTACAAGGCGCTGACCGCATTCACGCCGATGAATTTCGGCGACGATTGGCTGCACTTCCGCGGCATCGGTGAGTCGCTGACCCGCGGCATCTATGACGGCTCGACCGTCGGCCTGCCCTACAATCCGAGCGACAAGGACCGCGCGGAATTCTGCGCGGTGGCGAAATGGGCCGCTGAGCAGGACCTGAACGTGCATCAGCATGCCGCCAGCGACAAGGCGGCGTCGATGATCCTCGATTGTTTCGAGGCCGTGAACAAGGTGATGCCGATCGCGGGCCTGCGCTGGCAGATCGCTCACCTGGAGAACGCCTCCGAGGCGACGCTGCGCCGCATGAAGGCGCTCAACATGGGCTGGGCGGTGCAGGACCGCCTCGTCTATTCCGGCGGGATCGTCGCCAAGGTGCTGGGGCCGGAGGGATCGAAGCGCGCGCCGCCCATCGAGACGGCGCTGAAGATGGGCCTGCACGTCTCCGGCGGCACCGACTCCGACCAGGTCGCGCCCTACAATCCGTTCGTCTCGCTGCGCTGGCTGCTCGACGGCAAGGTGATCGACGGCACGCCCATGCGCGGGCCGGAAGAATCGCCGTCGCGCGAGGAGGCGCTGCGGATGTATTCGGCAAACTCCGCCTGGTTCACCTTCGACGAGGACATCCGCGGCACGCTCGAGCCCGGCAAATATGCCGATCTCGCCGTGCTCTCGGACGACTACATGACGGTGCCGGTGGAGAAGGTCGGCGAGCTCAATTCGGTGCTCACGCTGGTCGGCGGCAAGGCCGTCTACGGCGAAGGCCCGTTCGCCGCGCTGGAAGGGAAGCTGTAGGCGAGACGCTTGTTCACCTCTCCTCGCGTGCGGGGAGAGGTCGGATCGCGCAGCGATCCGGGTGAGGGGGCTTCGCCGCGAGTCTGAGCGGCGAAGAGGGGCACTTACGCAGGCTCAGCGCGCGGCGAGGCCCCCTCACCCTCCCTCGCTTCGCTCGGTCGACCTCTCCCCGCAGGCGGGGAGAGGCGAAGAACCGCCCAGCCGCGCCAGCCGCGCGCGCCATTGCGGCAGGACCTGCGGGTTCTTGAAATAGAGCGGCGGCTCGCCGGCGGCGATGCGCACGACGTTCTCAAAGGTCGCCGGCACGAAGGAATCGAACAGCTCGCGGGTATGGCCGATGTTGTGCGGCGTGAGGATGAGGTTGTCGAGCGTCCGCAGCGGGCTGTCGGCGGCGAGGGGCTCGGTGGCGAAGGCATCGAGCGCGGCGCCGGCAATGACCCCGTCGCGCAGCGCCTGGGCGAGCGCGGCTTCGTCGACCACCGCGCCGCGCGCGGTGTTCACCAGATAGGCGTCGCTGCGCATCGCGCCAAGTTCAGCCGAGCCAATCATCCCGCGGGTCTCCGCCGTCAACTCCACCAGCACGTTCACGATGTCGCTGGTGCGCAGCAGCGTGACGAGATCGGCAATGCGCGTCGCACCGGTGTCGGGCACAATATCCTCGCTCACATGGGGATCGAAATAGATTGCGTTGACGCCCCAATTGGCGAGGCGCCGCAACGTCGCCCGCGCGATGCGCCCGAATCCGATGAAGCCGATGGTCTTGCCGCGCAGCATGCGGGCGCGCACGGTGCCGTCGCGCCAGCCGCGTTCGCGCAGCGCGCGGGATTTGCCGGGGAGGTCGAGCAGCAGCGCCGCCATCAGCATGACGTTCGCCTCCGCCATGCTCTCGACCGCCTCGGCGGTCGCGCCATTGCCGACCGCAAGCCCGGCCGCGTCGGCCGCGGCGAGATCGAGCGCTTCGACCCCGATGGTCGGAAACACGACGCCCTTGAGGTGGTGCGCGGCCGCGATCTCCGGGCGGCCAAACCGCGTGCGCGGCGTGAGCACTGCGACGTCGGCGCGGGCCAACTCCGGCCATTCGCCGACGACCGCAGTGGCCGGCCGCGCCACCGCATAGCCTGCCGCAGCGAGCTGCTCCGCGACCGGATCGAGACAGGGCGCGAGCATCTGGTCGATCGGAACGATGACCCGGTTCGCCCCTGCGGGCCGGCTGCCCGTCATTCCAGCTTCACGTTGGCCAGCCTGCCGACATCGCCCCACATCTTGGTCTCGACATCGATGGTGTGGGCGAAATCCGCGGCGCTGCCGCCGACGGTGGGCGTCGCCATCGCCTTGAACTTCTCCTTGACGTCGGGCGCCTGCATCATCTTGCGAAACTCGGCTTCGAGCTTCTTCACGATGGCGGGGGGCGTGCCGGCCGCGACGAATACGCCGCTCCACAGCCCGACGTCGATGCCGGCGACGCCGGCCTCCGCCATGGTCGGCACCTCCGGCAGGTCTTCGAGGCGTTTTGCGGATGTGACCGCGAGTGCGCGCACCTGGCCGCCTTTGACCATCGGGGTGGTGGGCGGCGGATCGGCGATGGTGAGCAGGGACTGCTGACCGATGACGCTCACCAGCGATTCGTTGCTGCTCTTGTAGGGGATTGCCGTCGCCGGCGCGCCGGTCTTGAGCTTGAACAACTCGGTCGCCAGCGTGAAGGCGGACGAGGACGTGGCGTAGTTGGACTTGTCCGGATTGGCCTTCATCCACGCCACCAGCTCCTGCACGTTCTTGGCGGGATGGGACGGATAGACCGTGAGGATCAGCGGGAAGCTTGCGATCATCGAGACCGGGGCGAAGGCCTTCAGCGTGTCGTAGGGCGGCTTCACCGAGATGGCGGGGATGATGCTCATGGCGCCGCTGGCGCCGACGAGGAGGGTGTAGCCGTCGGGCGGCGACGCCATCACCGACTCGGCGGCGAGCCGTCCGCCCGCGCCCACCTTGTTCTCGATGATCACGGGCTGGCCGAGGCTGTCCTGCAGCTTTTGCCCGATGATCCGCGCGATGATGTCATTGCCGCCGCCGGCGGCAAAGCCCACGACAATCTTGATGGTGCGGTTCGGGTAGGCGGCGGCCGCATCGTTCTGGGCCAGCGCGGCCGCGCCGAGGCCCGCGAACATGGCCGTGGCCAGCGCGATGGCGCGCGCTGTCGCCTGCAAATTCCCTCGCATCGGCTCTCTCTCCTGTCGTTTCATTCGGCCGGCACGTCGATGGTGCGCGGTCCGGATTTGATCCGCCGTGTCAGACCCCACAGCCTGCGGTGCAGGCGGTCGAGCAGCAGATAGATCACCGGCGTCGTATAGAGCGTCAGGATCTGCGAGACCGCAAGCCCACCGATGATGGTCATGCCCAGGGGACGGCGCAACTCGGCGCCGGTTCCAGTCGCGATCAGGAGTGGGACCGCGCCCAGCAGCGACGCCATGGTGGTCATCAGGATCGGGCGAAACCGGTGAAGGCAGGCCTCGTGGATCGCCTGATCCGGGGGCAGGCCGCGGCGCTCCCCCTCGATGGCGAAATCGACCAGCATGATGCCGTTCTTCTTGACGATGCCGATCAGTAGAATGATGCCGATGAAGGCGATGATGGAGAGCTCGGCCTCGAAGGCGGTCAGCGCGAGCAGCGCGCCGAGGCCCGCCGCGGGCAGGGTCGAGATGATGGTGAGCGGGTGGGCGAGGCTCTCATAGAGCACGCCCAGCACGATATAGATCCCGATCAGGGCCGCGAGGATCAGCATCTCTTCCGAGGCGGCGCTCTCGGTGAACACCTTCATGTCGCCCGCGAATTCGGTGCGCAGCGTGTCCGGCAGATGCATCTCGGCGACCGCCTGCAGGACCGCGTTGGCCGCGGTCACCAGCGGCATGTCGGAGGCGAGGTTGTAGGTGATGGTTACTGCCGGATACTGGCCCTGATGGTTGACGGAAAGTGGCGTGTTGGACTTCGTGAGCCGCGCCACCGCGGAGAGCGGCACCTGGGTCTTGCCGGCCCCGGCGACATAGACATGGTCGATATCGGAGGGATCGCGCTGATGGTCGGGATCGACCTCCAGGATGACGCGATACTGGTTGCGCTGGGTGAAGATGGTCGAGATCTGGCGCTGCGAGAAGGAATTGTTGAGCGCGTTGTCGATATCCTGGACCTGGACGCCGAGCCGCGACGCGGCTGTGCGGTCGATCACCACATTGGCCTGCAGGCCGCCCTGCTCGCGGTCGCTGGTGACGTCGATGATGCCGGGGAGGCGCCTGATGCGCTCCTGTACCCGGGGCACCCAAAGCCCAAGCTCCTCGGCGTCGGCGTCGATCAGGGTGAACTGGTACTGCGAACGGCTCTGCCGGCCGCCGACATTGGGCAATTGCCCCGCCGGCCACATGTAGACGCGCGCGCCGGGTATGCCCTCGAGGCTCGCCCGCATGCGTTCGACGACCGCGAGGGTGGAAAGACCGTCGCGCTCGGCTCGCGGCTTGAGCGAGATGAACAGGCGGCCGTTGTTGATCGAACCGCTCCAGGACATGCCGCCGACCGAGGAAGCCAGGGTCGCGACCGCCGGGTCCGACAGCACGATCTCGGCGGCGCGTTGCTGCAGCTCGATCATCGAGCGGAACGAGATGTCGGGCGAGGCAACCACGACGCCGCCGGCGAAGCCCGAGTCGTCCTGGGGGAAGAATCCCTTCGGAGTCTTGACGTAAAGGTTGACCGTCAGCGCGATGGTGGCGGCGAGCGCCAGCAGCGTGAGCACGCGATGGCGCAACACCACGGCGAGGCTCGCGCCGTAGGCGCGTAACAGCCGCGACAGCACCCCTTCCACCAGCCGGTCGAACCAGGTGGCTTCGGCGCTCGGCGCCGCGCGCACGTAATGGGCGCAGATCATGGGCGTGACCGTCAACGAGACCAGCGTCGAGATCGCGATCGCGAATACCAGCGTCACCGAGAATTCGCGGAACAGCCGCCCGGCCAGCCCGCTCATGAACAGCAGCGGAATGAAGGCCGCGATCAGCGAAACGCTGATGGAGATCACGGTGAAGCCGATCTGCCGCGCGCCTTCCACCGCGGCGCGGACCGGCGTCATTCCCTTCTCCAGGTTGCGGAAGGCGTTCTCGATCATGACGATGGCGTCGTCCACCACGAATCCGACCGACACCGCGAGCGCCATCAGCGACAGGTTGTCGATCGAATATCCGGCGAGCCACATGGCGGCGCAGGTCCCGGCGAGCGACAGCGGCACAGTGATCCCGACCGCGATTGTCGGCGTCAGGCGGCGCAGAAACACGAACACCACGAACATCACCAGGAGTACGGTCGCGCCCAGGGTGAGCTGCATGTCGCGCACGCTGGCGCGGATCATCAGGGTGCGGTCCGACATCACGGAGAACTGGATGTCTGGCGGTATCCAGCGCTTGAGCTCCGGCAGCAGCGCCTGGATGCGGTCGACCGTCTCGATCACGTTGGCGCCGGCCTGCTTGGTGACCGCGATGATTATAGCGGGCTGGCGGTTGAACCACGCCGCCGAGCGGCTGTTGCGCGTCGACTGCTCGATGGTCGCGATCGAGCCGAGCAGGGTCACGGCGCCGTTCGCGGATTTGACGACGATGTCGCGGTACTCGCGGGGATCGCGCATCTGGGCGTTGGCGCCGATGGTCGTGGCCGACGCCGTCGCTGTCGAACACGCCGAGCGGGCCGGCGGCATTGGCGTTGACGATGGCGAGGCGCACGTCCTCCAGGTTGATCCCCATCGAGGCGATCGCCACCGGATTGACCCGCACCCGCATCGCCGGCTGCTCGGCGCCGCTGACGTTCGCTTCGGCGACGCCGTCGACCTGTGAGATGCGCTGGGCGAGCACGGTGTCGGCGATGTCGTAGATGGAGCTCGCCGGCCGCGTGTTCGAGGTGAGCGCAAGGATGAGGATCGCCCAGGCGTTGGCGTTGGACTTGCGGAAACTCGGCAGGTTCGGCAGGTCGCCCGGAAGATCGGCGACCGCGGCATTGAGGGCGGCCTGGACGTCGCGGGCGGCGCTGTCGATCTTGCGGGAGATGTCGAACTGGATCGAGATCGAACTGGTGCCGAGCGAACTCGTCGAGGTCAGCTCGACCACCCCCGGAATTTCGCCGAGGCGGCGCTCCAGCGGTGCCGCCACCGTCGCGGCCATGGTCGAAGGATCGGCGCCGGGCCGGTTCGCCGTCACATGGATGGTCGGATACTCGATGCTGGGCAACGCCGCCACGGGGAGGAAATTATAGGCGACGGCGCCGACCAGGAACACGCCGATCGACATCAGGGTAGTGGCGATCGGACGTTGGATGAAGGGCAGGGAGAAATTCATCGCCCTACTCCGCGGCGTCCCGCAGATAGTCCGGCACTGCGGTTGCAACCGGTCGCACCGGCGCGCCGCCGAGGCGGGTGCGGACGCGGTCCATGGCGAGATAGATGACCGGCGTGGTGTAGAGCGTGAGCAGCTGGCTCAACAGCAGCCCGCCGATGATGGTGATTCCGAGCGGAAACCGGAGCTCCGAGCCGGTGCCGCTTTCGATGGCGAGCGGGAGCGCGCCGAACAGCGCGGCGAGCGTCGTCATCATGATCGGGCGGAACCGCAGCAGGCACGCCTCGACGATGGCGTCCCGCGGGGACATGGCGTCGCTGCGCTCCGCGTCGAGCGCGAAGTCGATCATCATGATGGCGTTCTTCTTGACGATGCCCATCAGCAGAACGATGCCGATCAGCGCCACGATCGAGAGGTCCTGACCGAACCACATCAGCGCCAGCAGCGCGCCGACGCCGGCGGAGGGCAGCGTGGACAGGATGGTGAGGGGATGCACGAAGCTCTCATAGAGCATGCCGAGCACGATGTAGATCGTCACCACTGCAGCGAGGATCAGCCATGGCTCCCCGGCGAGCGAACTCGCGAACTCGGCGGCATCGCCGGAATAGCTGCCGATCACCGTGGCCGGCATGCCGATGCCGCTCTCCGCGGCGGAGATGGCGGCGACCGCGTCGCCGAGCGAAGCGCCGGGCGCCAGGTTGAAGCTCAGGGTGACGGCGGGAAACTGCTCCTCATGCATGATGGCGAGGGGCGCCGTGGTGCGCTCCACCGTCGCCACCGTGCTCAGCGGCACCAGATTGGCCGACGCCGTCGGCAGGATCGGCAGGTTCGAAGTTGAGCTCGAGAGCGTGGGCAGGTTGGTGGTCGATCCCGCCGGCAGATAGAGCTTGGAGAGCGTCGAGGCGTCGCGCTGATATTCCGGCATCGCCTCCAGGATCACCCGGTACTGGTTGGCCTGGCCGAAGATGGTCGAGATCTGGCGCTGGCCGAAGGCATCGTTCAGCGTGTCGCTGATCGATTGCATGGAGATGCCGAGCCGGCCCGCCTTTTCGCGGTCGACCTTGATGTCGACCCGCAGGCCGCCATCCTGGGCTTCGGAAGCGACGTCGCGCAGCAGCGGATCGGCGCGCAGGCGCTCCACCAGCCGGTTCGCCCAGGTCGAGACCTCCGCGGCGTCGGTCCCGGTCAGGCTGTATTGAAACAGCGCGCGGGAGGCGCGGGTGCCGATCTGGATGTCCTGCACCGGCTGGAAATAGACGACCATCCCGGGCACCGCGGCGACCGCGAGCTTGAGGCGGTCGACGACCGTGGTGACGAAGCTCGCGCGGGCATCGCGCGGCTTGAGCGTGATCGCGAGCCGTCCCGCATTCGCGGTCCGGTTCATGGGGGTAACGCCGACCACGGAGACGACGCCGGTGACGTCGGGGTCGGCCCGCACCGCCGCGACGATCCTCTCCTGCAGGCGCTGCATCTCGACGAACGATACTTCCGGCCCCGCCTCGGTCACCGCGGTGATCAGCCCGGTGTCCTGGATCGGCAGAAAGCCCTTGGGGATGATCACATAGAGCCACACGGTCGCGACCAGGGTGGCGAAGGTGACGGCGAGCGTCGCCCGCTCGTGGCGGAGCACCCATTCGAGGCTGCGGTGATAGGCGGTGACGGCGCGGTCGACCATGCGGTTGAGAAGGCGCGTCACCGCATTGTCGCGGAACTCGGCGCCGTGGCGGAGCAGGCGGCTGCACATCATCGGCGTCAGGGTCAGCGATACGATCGCCGAGGTGATGACGGCGACCGTCAGGGTCAACGCGAACTCGCGGAACATGCGGCCGACGATGCCGCCCATGAACAGGAGCGGGATGAACACCGCCACCAGCGAGACCGTCAGCGAGATGACGGTGAAGCCGATTTCCTTGGCGCCGTTGAGCGCCGCGTCGAACGGCTCCTCGCCCTCCTCGATGTGGCGGACGATGTTCTCGATCATGACGATGGCGTCGTCGACCACGAAGCCGGTGCCGATGGTGAGCGCCATCAGCGACAGATTGTCGAGGCTGAAGCCGAGAAACCACATCACCCCGAAGGTGGCGATCAGGGAGAGTGGCAACGCCACCCCCGCGATGATGGTGGCGCGCACGGTGCGCAGGAACATGAACACCACCATGACCACCAGGAATACGCTGAGCAGCAGGGTAAACTGCACGTCACGCACCGAGGCGCGGATGGTCGCGGTGCGGTCCTGCACCACCGTCAGCGAGATTCCCTTGGGCATGGCGCGCTGCAGGCGCGGCAACTCCCGGTCGATCCGGCGCACGGTATCGATGACGTTGGCGCCGGGCTGGCGCTGGATGTCGATGATGACCGCCGGCGCGCCCTGGTACCAGCCGCCCACCTTGGCGTTTTCCAGCCCCTCGCCGACGCTGGCGACGTCGCTCAGGATGATGGGTGCGCCGTTGCGATAGGCGACGATCAGCGAGCGATAGGTCGCGACACTGGTGACCTGATCGTTGGACGCGATGGTGTAGGACTGCTGCGCCCCGTCGAGGGAGCCTTTGGGTCCCGCCACATTGGCCGAGACGATGGCGGTGCGCAGGTCTTCCAGCGCGATGCCGTAGGACGCCATGCGGGCGAGGTCGGCCTGGATGCGGATCGCTGGCTTGAGTCCGCCCTGCACCGAGACGTGGCCGACGCCGGTGACCTCGCTCAGGCGCTGCGCGATCATGGTGTCGGCGAGATCGCTCATCTGCCGCACCGCGATGGTCGGCGACGTCAGCGCGAGCGTCATCACTGGGGCGTCGGCGGGGTTCACCTTGGAATAGGTCGGCGGATAGGGAAGGTTGCGCGGCAGGGTCGAGCCGGCGGCATTGATCGCGGACTGGAGGTCCTGCGCGGCGCCGTCGATGTCGCGGTTGAGGTCGAACTGCAGGGTGATCTGGCTGATCCCGTAGGAGCTCGACGACGTCATGGTCGACAGCGCGGGGATCTGGCCGAACTGGCGCTCCAGCGGCGCGGTGACCAGCGACGCGATGGTCTCGGCATTGGCGCCGGGGAGCTGGGTGGTGACCTGGATGGTCGGGAAGTCGACCTGGGGCAGCGAGGCCACCGGCAGCAGCGAATAACCGAGAATCCCCCCCAGCATCACCGCCACGCCGAGGAGCGACGTCGCGATCGGCCGCGCAATGAAGGGAGACGAGACGTTCATGGCGAGGCGGTTGGCGAACTTGTTTCTGAGCGACGCTGCGGGCCGCTGCGCGGGGTCTCGCCGGTGGTGGCGGCGGGCGTCTCGGCACGCGGGGTTTCCACGGTGGTAGCGGCGGGGGATGAAGGCTTCTCCGCGCCCACGACGTTATCTTTGCCCGGCTTCTGCTGCGCCTGTGCCGTGTCGGACGCAGGCGGTTTCTGGTCGGTCTGAGCGGTCGGCACCGCAGGCACCGGACCCTTGCGGCGGCGCTCGCTGCCGGCGGGCCGCTCCAGGTTTTCCGGCGTGCCGATGGAAATGCGGGTGCCGTCATTGAGTTGGGCAAATCCGGTGGTCACCACGCGCTCGCCCTCGGCGGCGCCTGATACCAGCACTGCCTCGGCATCGTCCTGCTGGGAAACCGTGACCGGCCGCACCGCAACCGTGTTGTCGTCCGTGGCGATGTAGACGAAGGTCCCGTTGGGCCCGCGCTGGACGGCGGCGGTCGGGACCACGATCGCGTCCTTGAGGGTGTCGACCAGGAGTTTCACATTGACGAACTGGCCTGGCCAGAGCTGCAGGCTCTCATTGGGGAATTCCGCCTTGAGCTTCACGGTGCCGGTGGTCTGATCGACCTGGTTGTCGACCACCACCAGCTTGCCGCGATCGACCACGGAGCGGTTGTCGTCGCCCAGCGCCTGCACGCTCAGCGCTCCTTGCGCGAACGCCCTGTTGACCTGGGCGAGCTGCTGCTGGGGCAGGGTGAAGATGATCGCGATCGGCCTGATCTGGGTGATGACCACGATCCCCGTGGTATCGACCGCATGGACGATGTTGCCAGCATCGACCAGCCGCAGCCCCGTGCGGCCGGCAATCGGCGCGATGATCCTTGTATAGGAGAGGATCGCCTTGGCGTTCTCGATGGCGCCCTGGTCGGCCTGCACCTGCGCCTCGAGCTGGGCCACCAGCGCCTTCTGGGTGTCGTATTGCTGGCGGGTCGCCGAATTGGTCGCGGTCAGCTTCACATAGCGTTCGAGATCGATGCGGGCGTTGCCGAGCAGCGCCTCGTCCATCGCCTTCTTGGCCACCGCCTGGTCGAGCTGGGCGCGGTAGATGGTGGGATCGATGTCGGCGAGGACGAAATCCTGGTCGACGTCCTGGCCTTCCTTGAAGTTGACGCTCATCAGCTTGCCGTCGATCTGGGCGCGGACAGTCACGGTGTTGAGCGCGCGGCTCGAGCCGACGCCGTCGAAATAGACGGGGACGTCGTCTTTCTTTGCGGCCGTGACGAGTACCGGAACAGGAGTGTCGGCGCGCTGTGCCCCCCGCCCGCCCCGCGCCCCGGCCGCGCCGCCCGCCCCCTGGAACTGAAGGGCCTGCGGCAGGTATTGTGGCGCATAGACATAGAGCGCGCCCGCGGCCACCGCGACGATTGCGAGGAGCCCAATGAGGCGGCGCATCCAGCGCGGCTTGCCGGCCGGGGGCGCGGTAACGAGCGGCGGATTGATGCGGTCAGTCTTCACGCCCGGCCTATCTCCATGTCGGGGCGGCTTGCCGCTTCCCGCGCTCCGAACCCCGGCTTTCGCCAGCAGACGGGTCTCCCCGGGGCACGATCGCAAGCGCATATGCGGAGCCTGCCGGCGACCGGACCGACACACTAGCCTATTAGGGGGCCGAACGCACAGTGTTTGGGCGCCGCACCTGTCCGGTTCGCAGCGCAGGGGATGGCGCCGGAGAGGGGCCAAATGGAGGCCGAAGGGCGCCCACTTTCCCTCCCCGGCTCCGGGGAGGGCCAGGGTGGGGTCTTGCTCGAGCCACGCTCGTGGGAGAAGTCGGCGCTATGAGGACTCTTTGGCCTCGCCGATATGGTACTGGGCGTACAGTTCCAGGCCGAGGCGCTTGACGAGCTCGAGCTGGGTTTCGAGGAAGTCGATGTGCTCTTCCTCGTCGCTCATCAGCTTTTCGAACAGGTCCCGGGTCACGTAATCCTTGACGGCGTGGCAATGGGTCGCCGCTTCCTCGTAGAGCGCACGCGCCGACATTTCGGCCGCGAGGTCGCAATCGAGCACTTCCTTGACGGTCTGGCCGATATGCAGGGGATCGAGCACCTGCATGTTGGGGAAGCCGTCGAGGAAGATGATGCGGTGCACGAGCTTGTCGGCGTGCTCCATCTCTTCGATGGATTCCTTGCGCCAGATCTTGGCCAGCGTGTTGTAGCCCCAATTCTCCAGCAGGCGGTAGTGCAACCAGTACTGGTTCACGGCGGTCAATTCGTGACGCAAGGCCTTGTTGAGATATTCGACGACGGTTGCATCTCCGCGCATTGCCCTGATTCCTCATGCTGCTTGCCGCGGCAAGCTTCGTGACATTCCCAACTATAACCGTTCTAAACTGGACGCCAGCGAAATCGCCGGGCAGCGCCGGGGGCCGACGCGATCCGTCCTGCAACTGTGGAAATCATCGAATGCGCGGCTTGTATCCGGGCCGGTCGCCATCCGGGATCGCTAGCGACCGCAGCCGCTGTCGACCGGGCAGGTCTTCACCGCTTCGTCCATGATCCGGCGGATAGTTCGCGCGCAGCGGCCGCATTCGGCGCTGCAGCCCAGGCACCGGTAGACCTCGCTGGTGCCCCGCGCGGTGCTTTCGGCCGCCACCGACCGGACCTGATGGTCGGAAATCACGTTGCACGAACACACGATCACGGCGGAACTCCCTGTACGGATCGGCCCTGGGGCTTTTCGTTTCTCGTCGCGGGCGCGGCCGCTCCGGCTACCGTCATTTCTTGCCACGCCGGAAAACGCCTTCGCAAGCGCTATGATATGAAATCGTTCTAAACTGTGAAATATAGCGATTCTAATCTGTTACAAGAGATCAACGGACGCCCGATCTGTTAATTTCGCAGGTGTCCCCGCGCTCCGCTCCGCCGTCCCGCCGCGCCCGCCGGGCGCGGATGAGCCGCCCCGCCTTCATCCGGCTGGCGGCAGGCTGGGTTGTTGCGGTCGTCCTCCTCCTGGTCGTGGTGCTTGTTGCCCGAAGGCTCGGCTAAAGCATGATCCCGAAAGGTTGCAGACTTTTCGGACAAGGTCATGCGCGCGTCCTAAAGCCATGGACCGCGGCGTGCGTATTTTGTACCGATGAGCCCCGTTTTGGAGAGGCGCATCAATGACCGCTGTTGGCGTGAGTTCCGGCATATTCCGCGACATCTTTTCCACCGAGCCGATGCGGCGGATCTTCGCCGACGAGAATCGCATCCAGAAATATCTCGACATCGAAGCGGCGCTGGCCCGCGCCCAGGCCCGGCTCGGCATCATCCCGCAGGAAGCCTGCGATGAAATCTGCCGGCACTGCGACGCGCGGGAATACGACTTCGCCAAGTTGAAGACCCAGACCGAGCGCATCGGCTATCCGGTGCTGCCGGCGGTGCAGCAACTCGTCGGGCTGTGTCGCGACGGTCTCGGCGAATGGTGCCACTGGGGCGCCACCACCCAGGACATCACCGATACCGCGACCGTCCTGCAGATCCGCGAGGCGCTCGACCTCGTCGAAACCGACATCGTCGCCATCGCCGATGCGCTGGCCGGCCTCGCCAAGCGCTACCGCGACACGCCCATGGCCGGCCGCAGCAATCTGCAGCAGGCGGTGCCGATCACCTTCGGCTACAAGGTCGCGACCTACCTCGCCGCGTTCGAGCGCCACCGCCAGCGCCTCAAGGAATTGCGGCCGCGCGTTCTCGTCGGCGAGTTCGGCGGCGCCGCCGGCACGCTGTCCTCGCTGGGCAAGCGGGGGCTCGAAGTTCAGGCCGAGTTGATGAAGGAACTCGGCCTCGGCCAGCCGGAGATCGCCTGGCACACCGTGCGCGACCGGATCGCCGAGGTCGGCTGCTTCCTCGGTCTCGTCACCGGCGTGTGCGGCAAGATCGCCTTCGACGTGAAGCTGATGATGCAGACCGAGGTCGAGGAGGTCTACGAACCATTCCACGAGGGCCGGGGATCGTCGAGCACGATGCCGCAGAAGCGCAATCCGATCTCCTGCGTCTACATCACCGCGACCAATTCGCTGGTGCGCCAGCACGTCGCCGCCCTGCTCGACGCCATGGTCGAGGACCATGAGCGCGCCACTGGGCCGTGGGAAATCGAGTGGATCGCGGTTCCCGAGATCTTCAGCCTCGCCGCCGGCGCCTTGGCGCAGACGCGGTTCATGGTGTCGGGCCTCGTGGTCGACGAGAAGAAGATGCGCGCCAATCTCGACATCACCCGCGGGCTGATCGTCTCGGAAGCGGTCATGATGGGGCTCGGCCCCTATATCGGCCGGCAATATGCCCACGACCTCGTCTACGACATCTGCCGGCAGGTGATCGCGACCGGGCGCACGCTGCTCGACCTGCTCGCCGAGAACAAGGAGGTCGCCAAGCATCTCGACCGCGCCGCGCTGGAAAAGCTGTGCGACCCCGCGAACTATCTCGGCCAGGCCGGCGAAATGGTCGACCGCGTGCTGGCGATGCGGGGGAAGTAGAGGCGAGGGTTAGGCAAGCTTCGGATCGACGGTGTCATTGCGCATCATCGCCCACCAACACCGTCATCGCCGGGCTCGTCCCGGCGATCTCGATTGCCAAGGCACAGCGTCATTCCAAGCGTGAATGTGAAACCGCCGTGCCCTGCTTGTCGAGATCGCCGGAACAAGTCCGGCGATGACGGGGTTGTGCGGGAAGGAGCCTGCGCTACGCCCGCTTGCGTTCCTGGGAGTCCTGCCGGCACGAAGAAATCCTCGAGCTGCGCAACCGGGCTCCCGGCTGCGCCTTTTTCACGGGCCGCTTCGGCGATATCCACGTAAAGCCGCGCGATCGCCTCGTACGTGTCGCCGCCCGGCGTACCGTCGCCGAGGAAATGGCCGATCTCCTCCATCTCTGCGACCCAGCGATAGGCCTTGGGTGGCATGCGCGGCACCTGCCGGGTCAGCCAGGCGAGGAGATGCGGCTGGCTCATCTCGAGTTCCTTGTGCAGCGCCGCCGCGGAGCCGGCGCGCGTGGCGCCCAGCACCATCGCCACGGCAACCGCGGTGAACCCCTTGGTGATGCCGCCATAGGACATCTTCAGCGCCGATGCCGCGCCGACCGGCCCGTCGAGCGCCGGGAACGGAACGCCGAACTCGCTGAGCTTCGCCACTTCATTGGCCGCCGCGCCCGACACATAGATGCGTGTCCCGGTGTGGCCGGGCGGCGGCGGCAGCCCGATGATGCCGCCATCCACGTAACGGCAGCCGGTGTCTTCCAGCACCGCGCCGATCTCGACGGCGGTTTCCGGAGAAATGGCGTTGCAGTCCACGTAGATCGGCTTCTTGCGCGAGCGCGCCAGCGCCGGCTTCAGCCGCTGCGCCAGCGCGACCGCCTCGCCGGGCGGACAGATCGACAGGAAGAAATCGGCTTCGCCGATGAGCGCATCGTCATCGGCGACGGGCACCATGTGGGCGCGCTCGGCCCGCGCCGCGCTCGCCGCGGAGCGGCCGGCGAGCGAGGTCGTCACCCGCACCCCGTGCTCGGCGAGCCGCGCGCCCACCGCCGAGCCCATGTCGCCCGCCGCAATGATCGCAACCACATAAGCCATGTGCATATGTCCTTGTTTCAAACGCCTTGGCGCCACGAGATAGCACAGTCCGGGCGCGACCGCTGCCCCGGTTCGCCTTGCGGGCTAACCCAACCGGTCCGCCATCCAGTCCGCGGTCTGCAGGCGCCAGCGATAGCCGCGGTTGTTGGCGACGTGATTGCCGTCCTCGATCAGCATCAGCTCCACCGGTCCCGAGGCTTCGCCCGCCAGCCGTTCGGCGTCCTGCCACGGCACCAGGCGGTCCTGCTTGCCGGCGACGATGCAGAGCGGACAGGTGATGGCCCTGGCGACGCCCTTGAGCGACAGCGTCGCGGCATTGCGTTTGGCGCCCGCCTCGTCGGCGCAATGGCTGCGGACGCGGAAGGTTTCGCGGGTGAGTTCGGGCAGCTTGTCCCAGCAGTCCAGGAAATCGAACGGCCCCGACAGCGCGATGCAGGCTTTGAGGCGCTTCTCGAAGGCCGCAGCGCGCGGCGCGTAATAGCCGCCGAGGCTTACGCCCCACAATCCGATGCGCGCGGTGTCGAGGTCGCTCCGGGCCGCCACGAAATCGACCACCGCCGTGACAGCGGTTTCGTAATTGCCGCGAATCGGAAAATCATATTCCGCCTCGCCCTGGCCGGGACCGTCGAACACCAGGGTCGCGATGCGGCGATCGAGGAACGGTGCCTCATAGGCGGCGGTCTCCTCCTTGCAGGAATCGAGCCCGCACGCCATCACCAGCACCGGCGGCCGCGCGATGCCCACCGGCTTGCGCAGAATCCCGGCGAGTGTGCGGCCTTCGAACGGGATCGCGACGCGCTCGCCGGACGGCACCAGATGCGGCAGCGCCAGACGCCGGCATTCGACCGCCTTCATATGGGCCGTCTTCATCTGCGCGGGATCATGCACGAACAGGAACTTGGCGAAGTGATAATAGACGCCCGCGCGCTGCAGGTGCTCGCCGGCGCTCAGATGCTTGCCCGTGGCGAGCGCCGCGCGGCCCATCTCCTCGTGCACCGCTGCGCGCGCCGACCACGCCTTGCACCAGTCGTTCCAGGTGCCGATCGATGCCGTCACTTCCTCGAAATCGGTGAGCGACACCCCATTGGCGACAAAGCGCGGCCCCCAATGGGAGATGGCGGAGGCAATGAGGGCATCGGTCATGGGGATATTCCGGGCGAATGCAATTTACGGCGTGGTCGCCGGTCCTGTCGCTGCGAAGTGGACCCGGCGAGCCTCTGATATCGATTTCCGGATGTTGCTACAACATCGGCAGCCCTTACCGCGCCGTCGCGATGGAGAGACGAACATGATCGCCGTCATTTTCGAGGTGTGGCCGAAAGCCGGCCATCGGCAGCAGTACCTGGACCTCGCCGCCGAGTTGCGCCCGCTGCTCCAAGAGATCGACGGATTCATTTCGATCGAGCGTTTCGAGAGCTTGACCGAGCCGGGCAAGATCCTCTCGCTGTCGGTGTTTCGCGATGAAGCCGCCATCGCGGCGTGGCGCAACCTCGATGCCCACCGGCGCGCGCAGGCGCGCGGCCGCGCCGAAGTGTTCGCCAAGTATCGGCTGCGCATCGCCGGTGTGATTCGTGACTACGGCATGAACGAACGCGATCAGGCCCCGCAGGACAGCGTGGGCGTTCACGGCTGACGTTTCATGCGCTAGAAACCCGGCGGCTGCTTCGGCCGGCACGGGGACTGCCATGCAATCCGATACGCTCACCTATGCATCCCCGCGCGATCCGCGCTGGAAGCGCTGGACGATGCGCGCCATCGAGGACCTCTCGGGACGGCGCGGCCTGCTGCCGGTGTATTACCGATGGCGGACGGAGGTTGCGGGAAAAAGCCCGCGCATGATGGGCGAGCTTCTCGACATGATCGGCAGCCGGCTCGATATCGCCTCCGGCGTCTGGCCGGTCGCGGTGCCGCCGGGAAGCCCGCTGGTGATCGTGGCCAACCACCCCTTCGGCATCGGCGACGGCGTCGCCCTGCTCGCGCTTGCCGAAGAGCTCGGCCGGCCCTATCGCATCCTCATCAACAGCGACTTCCTGCGGGTCCCCGAGATCCGCCCCCATGCGCTGCCGATCGACTTCTCGGCGACCCCGGATGCCATCGAGACCAACCTCAGGACCCGGCGCGAAGCGCGCAAGCTGTTGAAGAACGGGGTCACGATCGTGGTGTTCCCGGCGGGCGGAGTGGCGACCGCGGAGCAGCCTTTCGGCAAGGCCGAGGAGCTGCCGTGGAAGTCCTTCACCGCCAGGCTGATCCAGCTTGCCGAGGCGGCGGTGCTGCCGGTCTATTTCGAGGGGCAGAACAGCGCGCTGTTTCATCTCGTCAGCCGCTACAGCCTGACGCTTCGGCTGGCGCTGCTGGTGTCCGAGTTCCGCTATTGCGTCGGTACGGACATCAAGGCCCATGTCGGCCCCGTCGTTCCCTTCGCCGAATTCGAATCCAGGGCTGACCGAAAAGCCCTGACCGCGGAGCTCTACGCGCGGGTCCATCGGCTGGCCCCCGGCGCCGCGGCGCTCCGCCCCGAGCATCTCATGCCGCGTCCGCCGCATTTGCGCCGGAGGTATCCCTGGGACGCCGACCAGCCGCGGTGATCGATCTGCGCGGCCGGTGCCCGCGATTGTTCGATCGCAGGGCCGCTCGAATCCGCCGCTTTCTTCGTACTGTCGCACGACTCGGTTATCGCTCATTCACACCTGACTCCAGGCGTTTAGGGAGCGTGCCCAAGAGAGCGCGTTTCGCAGTGATTACAGAAATGATGCTAGGCGCCGGCGCAGCGACCGTCGGCGGTGTCGCCTATACCCGCAGTCGCCGCGCCAGGCTGTATCGGGAACTCGCCGGGCGCGTCGTGGCCATCACGAGCACCCACGCGCTCGACATGGGGCCGGCGCAGCGGCGTCCGCTCCCGAGCTTCGCCGATCGGCTCGCGATCGTGCCGGATTTCCTGCCGCCCCACACCTTTGCGGCGCTGCGGACGGAAGCGGAACGCCTCGCCAGTCCCGAGCGCAGCTACGTGCCGGCCCACAAGAAGGGCGGAACGGTCGCCTACGAGACCTTGATCGATACCGCGCCGGGAATCGTATCGTTCTATCACTCGGCGGACCTGCTGGGCCTGGTATCGCGCCTCGTTGGGGTCTGGGTCGGGCCGACGCCGATCTACGATCAGAGCTCGCTGTCGCTGCTGTTCTACAACAAGCCCGGCGACCACATCGGCTGGCATTACGACCACAACTTTTATCGCGGCCGGCACTTCACGCTGCTGCTCGCCATCGTCAACACCGGACGGGCGGCGCGCGGCCTGAGCCATGCGGTTCTCAAGGCCCGGGTCGGCGGCAAGGAGATCGGGATCAGCACCGCCCCGAACACGCTCGTCGTATTCGAAGGCGCATTGGTGCACCATCAGGTGACGCCGATTCTCGAAGGAGAGCGCCGCGTCATCCTCAGCATGACCTATTGCACCGATCCGCGGGCGTATTGGTGGCAGGCGGCGTCGCGGCGGATCAAGGACACGGCCTTCTTCGGCGTCAGAGCGCTGTGGACCTGACCCCTCACCGGAAATGATTCGCCGGGCTTGCCCGCTGCGCGGCATGATCGTACAGAGCATGGCTGCTATTCGCGCGGGCTGACGAGCCCGTCCCTCCTGGCACATGCAGGCAACAGTTCCATCGCTTCTCCTCAGATTTCGGACAACACACCCGACTTTCTCTGACCCTCGCAATGGCGCAAAGGCCAAACCGTTGCCATTTTTTCCGGCAGGGCGGAGCCCGCCACGCTGCTGGAATAGGCGGTAAAACCAACCATCCACAGCCGGATTTCCGATTTTACTCGATCTGAAACCGCTTTAGAGTTTGGGCGACGCGCCCACAGCTTTGGGACATTCATGCTGCAGGAAATAAAGCGGTTATTTGCCGAGCTCAGCGGCGGCGGCAAGCAGGCGAGCCATTTCGACGGCGATGATTATCGGGTGGCGGCGGCCGCCCTGCTGGTTCACGTGGCGACCCTGGAAGGCGATCTGTCCGAGACGGCGCGGGCCAAGCTTCGTGCCTTGCTGCGGTCGCAATTTTCGCTCGACGATGGTTTGACCGACGAACTCATCGACACCGCGGTGGCCGCCGATCGTGAAGCTGTGGATTTTTTCCACTTCACCCATTTGCTGATGCGCAGTCTGGACGAAGAGGGCCGATTGCGGGTGGTGGAAATGTTGTGGGAGATGGTATTCGTTGATGGGGGCGTCAGCGAATTCGAGGACAACGTAATGTGGCGAGTGGCCGATCTTCTGGCAATCTCGCCGCATGACCGCATAGCGCTGCGCCAGCGCGTCGCCGGCAATCGACCGAGCGCGGAGGACAAATGAAGGAACCTGCCCCCAAAACACGTCAAGTGGTGGTAATCACAGGGGCTTCGGCAGGCATTGGGGCCGCGCTGGCACGGGTGTTCGCCGAACATGGCCACGATCTGGTGCTGATCGCGCGGCGCGAAGCCAAGCTCGACGCCCTTGCCGACGAAATCGCCGCGACCGGACGGCAACGGCCGCTGGTGCTGCCGGTCGACCTCACCCAGCCCGACGCCGCCGGACGAATCAAGTCCGAACTCGCCGCGCACGCGCTCGAACCGCAATACATCGTCAACAATGCCGGCTTCGGCCTGGTCGGCGAGGCGGCCCAGCTCGATCATCCCGAGCAACTCGCCATGATCGACCTCAACATCCGCTTCCTCACTGAGCTGTCGCTGGCGTTCGTCGACACGCTGAGTCGCCTGCGCGGCGGCATCCTCAACGTCGCCTCGGTGGCGGGCTTCCTGCCCGGACCGGGAATGGCGGTCTACTACGCGACCAAGGCCTATGTGCTGTCGTTCAGCGAGGCGCTTCATCACGAGATGCAGAGACGCGGCGTGCGCGTCACCGCGCTTTGCCCGGGTCCGGTGCCGACCGAGTTTCAGGCGCGCGCCGGTATTCCGCGGATACCGTTTCCGAGCCGCAACGGCATGCCCCGGGTGGTCGGCTCCAACGCGCTGACCTGTTCGGCGCAAGAGGTCGCCGAGGCCGGCTATGATGGGCTCATGCGCGGGCGGCGGGTCGTCGTTCCCGGGTTCGGCAACAAGGCGGTGACGCTGCTGACGCGGCTGCTGCCGCGCCGGGTGTTCCTCGAAGCGGTGGCGCATTCGCAGCTGATGCGTGCCAGGGGTTCCAACCGCGTCCTGAAGAAGGCCGTGCGGGAAGCGCCGTGAAGGGTTCTGCTGCGGCATCCAAGCCTGTTCTGATCGTTCTGCATCAGGAGATGTCGACGCCCGGCCGGGTCGGCCATTACTTGCAGGCGCGCGGCATCCCGATGGACATAAGACGGCCGCGGCTCGGCGATCCCCTGCCGGAAACGCTGGCAATGCACGCGGGCGCGGTGATTTTCGGCGGTCCCATGAGCGCCAATGATCCCGACGATTTCATTCGCACCGAAATCGAATGGATCAAGGTGCCGCTGCGCGAGGAGAAGCCGTTCCTCGGCATCTGCCTCGGTGCTCAGATGCTCGCCCGCCAGCTCGGCGCGACGGTCGCCTTCCATCCCCAGGGAATGGCCGAGGTCGGTTATTACCCGATCCGCATCACGCCTGCGGCGCACGACGTGCTCGAGACGTGGCCGTCGGTCGTCTATCAATGGCACCGCGAGGGCTTCGACCTGCCGGCCGGCGCCGAACTGCTTGCGGAAGGCGATCTCTTCAAGGTCCAGGCGTTTCGCTACGGGCCGGCGGCCTATGGCATCCAGTTCCACGCCGAAGTCACCCACGCCATGATGTGCCGCTGGACCACCCGCGGGCACGAACGCCTGGCGCTGCCGGGCGCCAAACCCCGCGCCGCGCATTTCGTCGATCGCCCGGTCTACGACCTCGCCATCCGCACCTGGCTGTTCGACTTCCTCGAACGCTGGCGGGAGCACGAAACGGAATCAGTTTAGTGAACAGCTTTCGCTGAATTGCGCGACTACCGGGCTCTGACCACTGTTTCCTTGTGCAGTTGGTCGACCCGCAGCAGCGCTGGAAACACCCGCATGCGCGATCGCGACCACCAGCAAGGTGCTGAAGCCGCCGATCAGCACCGCGGTGACGGTGCCGAACAGCACTCGCCATCACGCCGGCGCGAAAATCGCCGAGCTGATTCGCGGTGCCGGTGAACAGCGAATTCACCGCGCTGACCCGGCCGCGCATCTCGTCGGGCGTTTCGACCTGGATCAGCGTCTGGCGGATCACGACGCTGACCATGTCGGCGACGCCGAGCACCGCCAGCACCGCCATCGACAGCCAGAACGACGACGACAGCGCGAACACGATGGTCATGACGCCGTAGACGCCGACGCAGGCGAACATGATGCGGCCGACGCCGCCGGCGAGCGGCGCACGCGCGAGCGCGACCGAGATCACCAGCGCGCCGAACGCGGGAGCGGCGCGCAGCAATCCCAGCCCCCACGGCCCGGTCCCGTAGACGTCGCGCGCGAAGGCCGGCAGCAGCGCCAGCGCGCCGCCCAGCAGCACCGCGAACAGGTCGAGCGAGATGGCGCCGAAAATGATCGGGTTGCGGGTGATGTAGCCGAACCCCGCGAACAGGTTGCGCAAGGTGACAGGCTCGCGCTTCGGCGGCGGCGCGCGGCGTCTTGACGAACAGCATGCAGGTGCGCGGCGACCAGAAACAGCGTGCAGCACAGGGCGTAGACGAGGGTCGGCCCGAACAGATAGAGCAGCCCGCCGAGCGCCGGTCCGCCGATGGTCGCGATCTGCTGGGCGGAGGCGAGCGCGGCGATCGCCCGCGTCAGGTGTCCCTGCGGAACGATGACCGGAAGCACGGTCTGGAATGCGGTGCCCTCGAAGGCGCGCGCCGAGCCGACGATGAAGGCGGCGGCGAAGATCCATTCCCGGAGGCGATGCCGGTGGCGGTCGCGGCCAGCATCATCAGCGCCGCGATCGCTTCCACGATCTGGGCGAGGCGCAGCACCAGCGAGCGGTCGTAGCGGTCGGCGACCTGCCCGGCGACCAGCGACAGCAGGGCGGCCGGCACGAACTGGAACAGGCCGATCAGGCCGAGATCGAGCGTGCTGTTGAGTCAGGGCATACATCTGCCAGCCGAACGCGACGCCCTGCATCTGGAACGCGATCATGCTGGCGACGCGGGAGACCCACAGCAGCAGAACCGGAGGATGGCGCAGCACCGAGAACGGCGGGTTCAATTCCGTCGCGCCCTCATCGTCCGCCATCCATTGCGGCGATCACGCGCGCGGTGAAGGCCTTGGTGCCGAGCGGGCCGCCGAGGTCGCGGGTGCGGTGCGCGGCGACCGCGATGGTCGCATCGACCGCCCTGGTGATGCATTGGCCGGCTTCGGCGAAGTTCGCGCCCGCGCCGCGCTCTTCCAGCCACGACAGCAGCATCGCTGCCGATTCGATCAGCGACGACGGATTGGCGAGGTCCTTGCCGGCGATGTCCGGCGCCGAGCCGTGCTGGGCCTGGGCGACCGCATAGCGGTGCCCGGCATTGAGCGAAGCCCCGATGCCGAGGCTGCCGGCGATCTCGGAGGCCTCGTCCGACAGGATGTCGCCGAACATGTTGGTGGTGACGATGACGTCGAACTGGCCGGGATCGCGGATCAGCAGGGCCGCCATGGCGTCGACCAGGCGCTCCTCGCAGGCGATGTCGCGGTGGCGCGCGGCCACCTCCCGCGCGCAGGCGAGGAAAAGCCCCTCGGACACGCGCAGCACATTGGCCTTGTGGACGACGGTGACGCGCTTGCGCCGCCGTGCTGCCAAGCGAAAACGCCGCCTCGACGATGCGCGTCGGAGCCTTCCCGGGTGATCTTGCGCACCGACAGCGCGAGGTCGGGCGTCGGCATGAACTCGCCGGGTCCCACATGCATGGAGCGGTCGGCGTAGAAGCCCTTCCGTGTTCTCGCGCACGATCACGAGATCGATGTCGCGGCCGCAGCGCGGCGGCAGGCCCGGCCGCGACCGCGCCGGCCTGATGTTGGCGTAGAGGTCGAGCCGCCGGCGCAATTCGCCGGACGGATTGAGTCCGCCCTGGGCCACCGGCGGATAGTCGTTGTGCGACACCGGGCCGAGAACGACGCCGTCGGCTTGCTTTGGCCCGCTCGACCACCGCGTCGGAAATCGTGATGCCCGTCTTCTGCAGCGAGGTGACGCCGATATCGGCGGTTTCGTAGTCGAGGCCGAGCTTGAACTGCCGGTCGGCGGCCTGGAGCACCTCGACGGTCGCGGCGACGATCTCCGGGCCGATGCCGTCGCCCGGCAGCACCAGAAGGGTGGTCTTGCCCGGACGCTGCCGGTCGGTTTCCGATTCCGCCAAGAATTCCTCCTCCGTGAACCCCGATGGCCGCGAGGTGAAACACGACTGGCCGGCGACCGCAAGGCCATCATGGAGGCAGTGACAAGACACGCGCACGACAAGACCCCCGCTCTTGGCAGGGCGAGGCCTTGTTCGTATAGGGACGTGATCCCAAGAACATCCAAACAATTCCAATGAGGAAACGTCATGGCCACGATGGCAGTCGAGCGCGGGGCGAGTGCGGGAGATCACGGAGATCCCGAGCGCGGATATCCCGATCTGCACGACCACATCGCAGACGCTGCGCAAGGCGGGCCTGCTGATCGAGGTCGATCGCGTGATCAACAAGGACACCGAGATGCATCCGCTGGTGCGCTGGCAGTTCCGCGGCGGCATCGCGCCGGAGGATCGCCGCGCCTTCCTGTTCACCAACGTGCATCGACAGCAAGGGCCGCAAGTTCGACATTCCCGTGCTGGTCTGCGGGCTCGCCGGCAACAACCAGATCTACTCGATCGGCATGGGCTGCAAGATCGAGGAGATCCGCGACCGCTGGATGCAAGGCGATGAGCCACCCGATCAAGCCGCGCATGGTCAAGGACGCGCCCTGCCAGGAGATCGTCTACACAGGGCGACGATCTGCGCAACGGCCACGGCCTCGACGCCATTCCGGTGCCGATCTCGTCGCCCGGCTGGGACAACGCGCCCTACACCACGTCGAGCCATTTCATCACCGTCGATCCCGACACCGGCATCCAGAACATGGGCAACTACCGGGGCATGATCAAAGCGCCGGACCGCATGGGCATGAACCCGTCGATCGAGCTGCGCACCGGCGGCTACATGCACTGGGCGAAGTGGAAGGAGAAGGGCAAGCCGATGCCCTGCGCGGTGGTGCTCGGCTGCCCGCCGGCGGTGTCCTACACCGCCGTGCAGAAGGTGCCGGAGATCTACGACGAGCTCGACATCACCGGCGGGCTGATCGGGCGGCCGCTCAACGTGGTCAAGTGCAAGACGGTCGATCTCATGGTGCCGGCCGAAGCCGAGATCATCATCGAGGGCTATGTCTCCACCGAGTTCCTCGAACCCGAGGCGCCGTTCGGCGAATCCCACGGCCACGTCAATCTGCAGGAATACAACGGCGTTCATGGACGTCACCGCGATCACCCGGCGCAAGAATGCCGTCATGACCTCATGGGTCAGCCAGGTGACGCCGTCGGAATCGAGCTGCATCAAGCGGCCGGCCTACGAGGCCGCCCAGATGCTGCATCTGAAGAACAACCTCGGCATCCAGGGCGTCGTCAAGGTGATCACCCACGAGCCGCTGACCTCGCTGCACAAGCTGATCGTGATCCAGTTCGAGAAGAACACCAAGCGCACCGAAATCTGGCGCGCGCTCTACGGCGTCGCGTCGTTCCGCCGCGCCGAGGGCAAGTGGGTCGTGGCCGTCGACAAGGACATCGACGCCGACAACTCCGACGCGATCTTCTGGGCCATGTCGTACCGCTGCAAGCCGCATCGCGACGTCAAGATGCTGGAGCACAAGGACGAGGGCCACGGCCCCCGCAGCCTGATCGACAGCGAGGATTCCGCGGTGCTGATCGACGCCACGCTCAAGGAGACCTTCCCGCCGATCTCGCTGCCCAAGCGCGAATACATGGAGAACGCGCGCAAGCATCTGGGAAGAGCTCGGCCTGCCGAAGCTGCGCCCGGAGATGCCGTGGTTCGGCTACGATCTCGGCGAATGGAACGAGCATCTCGAGCGCCAGGCGCAGCTCGCGGTGAAGAGCGAATACTGGCAGACCGGCGAATGGTGCCGCCAGCGCCGCCGCAGCGATGTCGCGATGAACACCGAAATGCGCACGCTGGACGACGACCCCGATTACGCGGACGCCCAGCGCAAGCGGCCGAAGGGATAGGCCATCCATCGCGTGCGGGATGCTTCTTTCCCTCCCCGTCTTCGGGGAGGGCAGAGTGGGGTTCTTGCTTTCTTCGCACGGTGCGTGCCCGTAGACCCCACCCGACCTCGCTTTCGCTCGGCCACCCTCCCGAAGTCGGGGAGGGATTCCAATCGCGAAAAATTGCAGATTTTTCGGACCGAATGACGCGCAAAATTAAAGAATTTGGAGCAGTATTCCGTCTGACATCCGGTTTGACCTGAAGTCGCGGCGGGAATGCTCGCGGCGGCTGTCAGCGCGCCGATGCGGCCGACGCCCCTACCGGGGAACCACCATGCGCCTTGATGCCATCGCCATTGGTTACAATCCCCCCGAGGACGTGAACGTCATCGTCGAGGTTCCGATCGGCGGCGAGCCGATCAAATACGAGATGGACAAGGCGGCCGGAACCCTGGTGGTCGACCGCTTCCTGCATACGCCGATGCGCTATCCCGGCAATTACGGATTCGTGCCGCACACGCTCTCCGACGACGGCGATCCCATCGACGTACTGGTGGCGAACACCCGCCCGATCGTGGCCGGCGCCGTGATCAACGTCCGTCCGATCGGCGTCCTGAAGATGGAGGACGACGGCGGCGGCGACGAAAAGATCATCGCGGTGCCGACGCCCAAGCTCACCAAGCGCTACGCCCATATCATGAACTACACCGACATGCCGGAGATCACGCTGCAGCAGATCGTGCACTTCTTCGCCCACTACAAGGATCTGGAGCCGGGCAAATGGGCGAAGATCATCGGCTGGGGCGATGCCGCCGAAGCCCGCCGCTTCATCTCCGAAGCGATCGAGCGTGCCAAGGGATGAAACGACGCGGTGAAACGACGCCATGAAACAAGCCATCGAAACGACGGATGACCGCTCCGACATTGCAACGTGCCGCCGCAATCAACGCAGGGAGGAAGCCATGTCACTGATCCGCGCACTGACCATCGCATCGATTCTTTCCGGCTTGCTGATGTCGGCGGCTTTCGCCCAGCAGGCGGAACCGATCGCCAACACGGGGGTGAGGCTTCCCGCCTGCACCACGTCCATGATCGTGGGAACCTGGCAGGCTGCGTTCGGCTACGGAACGCCCCTCTACGGGACTGCCCAGAACAACGGCTTTTCCTGCCCGCTCAACATCGCCGCCAACGGCACGGTCACTTCCGGCCCCTGTGTGCTCGGCAGCGGAATGACGGTGGCGCCGGTGCCTTCCGGGGTGGTGACCATCGACAACAAGTGCCATGTGGCGGGCTCGATTACGTTCGGCTACTGCAACCCCGGTCGCTCCTGCGTGAATTCCTGGCAGATGGCGGTTTCGCTCTGGCGTTCCGCCGACGGCAGCCGGCTCACCGGAACCCAGGTGCTGACCTGCCCGAAGTGCAAGAGCCTCCAGGATCCGGCGGTCACCTGGGTATCGCCGTTCGAGATGATCGCGGGACAGTAGCGTCTGGGATTTGCGGATTGCGCAGGCAAACCGGCCGGGCCAGCCGGTGGTCTGATCCCAACATTTGGATCCCAAATGTTGGGACAGATTGGCCCACCAGCATAGCGAGACTGTTCACCCAAACAGATGGGAAGGTGTTTGGGTCGCCCCGCCAGGCCCGGCCGTTTCGCCCGCCGTCACAGGCAGCGGTAGGGATGGAAATAGCACCAGCTCGGCTCATAGTCGTAGCCATAGCCGTAGCCGCGATGGCCGAAGCCCCAGTCACGATGGAATCCGCCGCCGTGGAATTCACCGCCGTGGAATCCGCCGCCGCGTCCCCAGGCCGAGGCCGAGGTCGGAGCCAGCGCGGCGGTGCCGAGAGCGGCGGCCGCGACGAGAGCGATGCTGATCTTGCGAAACATGATGAGTTCTCCTCTGGTTGTGGATGTGCGTTCTGCTTCATCCGGCTCGTTTGTTGAGGAGCGCTTCGGAGCCGTTCACCGCGAGCCACTGTCACTAATCGCACCCGGCCATCTCGTGTCGGGAATCGTTGAATTGCATGCAGCGGTCTGCCCGCGGCGGAGCGCAGGTTCGGGCCAAACAATCCCGTTGAACTTTGCCGCTTTTGGGCACAGCCTGCGCGAGGTTGGGGTGAACATTCCTTTCCACGCAGGACAGAGATCGGGCGCAAGAGATGCAAGAGATGAAAGTGCGGCTCGCGGCGACGGCGATGGCATGCTTCGCGCTCGTGATCGGCCTCGCGCTGACGACGTTTCCGGCGCGCGCCGCCATCTTCGACGAACATGACGCTTCGCGGCTGGCAGAGATAAACCAGGCGATCCAGTCGTTCGAAGACGAAGTCGGTTCCGCGCTCCACAACCTGCCGCCGGAGGCGTCCGACCAGATCGAATCCTATTCCTATGTGGAACTGAACCTGGAGGCCGCCCACGAACGCTTGAACAATATCTTCATGCTGGTGGCCGTCTCCATCTACCTGGATTCGCCGTCCGACCAGGCCCTCGTGATGGACGTCATGTACGCGCAGTTGTTGCCGCCGAGCAAAAACTACCTGAACATCAAGAAGGACGCGATCGCCAGCATGGCGGCCGCCCATCCCGCCAACAAGGTGTTCGCGACCTACAGTACTCGCGCCGACGCCCTTCTCGGGGACCGGGCGATTTCCCTTCTCGATGAGCTCTATCGCAGGATCGGGGCGGTCCGGCCCAAGTGAGCGTCCTGACGGTTCACCCCGAATTCTGCGGCGTCATGCTCCGAGACGGCGACGCAAAAAAACCCGGCGAACATTGGCCGGGATCGCAACGACTGACCAGCTTTCAGGGAAACCGGCCGGGCCCGCAAAAGACCCGGCCGATACCTGCTTGCGACTACAGCGGGCGTTCGCAGCGGTAGGGGTGGAAATAGCACCAGCTCGGCCCAGAGTCGTAGCCGTAGCCGAATCCGTAGCCGCGATGGCCGAAGCCGCCGTGCCAATCGCGATGGAATTCACCGCCATGGAAGCCGCCGCCGCGCCCCCAGGCCGATGCCGAGGTGGGAGCCAGCGCGGCAGTGCCGAGAGCGGCGGCCGCGGCGAGAGCAATGCTGATCTTGCGAAACATGATGAGTTCTCCTCTGGTTGTGGATGTGCGTTCTGCTGCATCCCGCCCATTTGTCGAGGAGCCCATTGGAGCCGTTCATCGCAGGCAGCTGTCACTAATCACACC
>CAWBSI010000029.1:0-32785 GCA_963791375.1 uncultured Alphaproteobacteria bacterium | reverse complement strand
TAGTTGGTACTCCAGCGTGCGACATATTGTGGGACGCGCCAAGAATGACGGGAGTTCGACGATGACGAAGCACCGCTACAGCCGCAGAGAGTTCATGGGCCTGTCCGGCGCCGGTATCGCCGGTCTCGTCGGGCGCGCCGTGGCCGGTCGGCACGGCGGCCGCCGCAGTCGATTCTGCGCAGGATCCCGATCTCGTCGTCTTCAACGCCAAGGTCTACACGGTCGATCCGCTCGCGCCGCGGGCGGAGGCCTTCGCGGTCAAGGCCGGCAGGTTCGTCGCGGTGGGGAGCACCGAAGACGTCAAGACGCTGATCGGCAAGCGGACCCAGACATTCGACGCCAAGCAGATGACGGTCGTGCCGGGGTTCATCGACGCCCACAATCATGCGCCCGGCGCGATCCTGCTCTACGAGGTCCTGGTCGGCAATCCGTACGAGGTCGAGTTCGTGACCATCGCCAGCATCGTCGACAAGCTCCGCGCGAAGCCCGCGAGACGCCGCGCGGGCTTCTGGGTCGAGGGATACTTCTTCGACGACACCAAGGTGAAGGACAAGCGCGCGCTCAACATCCACGACCTCGACCAGGTGTCGAGCGACCACCCGGTCGCGGTCCGTCACCGCGGCGGCCACACCTCCTATTACAACAGCAAGGCCTTCGAGCTGGCGGGCGTCACCAAGAACACGCCCAACTCGGCCGCCGGCACCTTCGACCGCGACGCGAATGGCGAGCTCAACGGCCGGGTGACCGACCGCGCCCGGGTCGTGTTCAACAATGTCGGCAAGCGGCCGAGCTATACGGCGGAGCAGACGCGGCAGCGCAACCGCGATGCGCTGACCTTCATCTCCAAGCAGTTCGTCCGCTACGGCCTGACCAGCGTGCACCACGAGGGCGGCGACCTCCTCGCCCTGCAGCAGGTGCGGGCGCGCGGCGACCTCCTGCACCGGGTGAGCTACGAGGCCATGGACGACGTGCTGGAGGCGATGATCAAGAACGGCATCGCGACCGGTTTCGGCGACGAGTGGATCCGGCTCGGCGCCACCTCCGAGCACACCTGCGACGGCTCGTTCTCGGAGCGCACGATGGCGCTGAGCGTGCCCTATCCCGGCGTCGAGCCGCCGTACCACGGCAACGTCACCACGACGCAGGACGACCTCAACGCCTGGGTCGAGCGGGTGCACCGCGCCGGCATCCAGGTCAACTGCCACGCCAACGGCGATGTCACCATCGACATGGTGCTCACGGCGTTCGAGCGCGCGCAGCAGCTGTTTCCGCGGCCCGACCCGCGCCCCAAGATCACCCATTGCACGCTTGATCAACGACGATCTGCTGCGGCGCATCAAGGCGATCGGCGCGGTCCCTGCCCCGTTCACCTCCTATGCGTACTACAATTCCGACAAGTTCCATTTCTACGGCGAAGAACTGATGCAGCGGATGATGGCCTATCGCTCCTTCGCCGACGCCGGGATTACGGCGGCGGCCGGCTCGGACTTCAGCCCGGGACCGTTCGCCCCGCTGATGGGCATCCAGGGCATGGTGACGCGCACCGGGTGGAACGGCGAGACCTGGGGCGCCGACCAGCGGATCAGCGTGGACGAGGCGCTGCGGGTCAACACGATCAACGGCGCCTACGCCTCCCATGAGGAAGCCATCAAGGGATCCATCACGCCGGGCAAGCTGGCGGACTTCGTCGTGCTGGCAGACGATCCGCACACGGTGGACCAGGACAAGATCAAGGACATCGCGATCGTGCGGACCGTGACGGGCGGCAACACGGTCTACCAGTCGTAATGCCCGTATCGGTGGCCGCCGGCGGGGGCGCAGGCGGCGGGATTCCCGTACCGGCCATCGCCTGGAGCGCGCGGGACCTTTTGAGAATGCCGACATAGCCCCCCGGATACGGCGATCTCAATGGAAAAACGGCGGGCGATTGAAGGTGATCATGCGCCCGCACACCAGGACGGCAACCCATGCGAACAGCGACGTGCCGGCAATGACCTTGATG
Source organism: uncultured Alphaproteobacteria bacterium (assembly GCA_963791375.1). Taxonomy (GTDB): domain Bacteria; phylum Pseudomonadota; class Alphaproteobacteria; order Rhizobiales; family Xanthobacteraceae; genus JAJPKK01. The sequence goes on along the minus strand of CAWBSI010000029.1, from coordinate 30,783 downwards.
CGCAGCGGCGCGCTCGCGTCCGCCGGCAGCGTCTTGATTTCTTTGAATGCGCTGGTGCCGTAGAAGGCGAGGATGTTGACACCGGCCACCGCCATGAACAGCAATTTCAGGCGGAAGGCGTTGTTGTAGAAATACTGCTCCGGGTGGACGGAAAAGAATACGATGCCGAGGAGGATGTTCCCGATGAAACCGGCGATTCCCCAGGGAATGAGCCGATGAACGGCCTGGAGGGGGATGCCCTTGGCCACGCCGAGTGCGCGGAGGTCGAAAAAGCCGACCGTCGCGAATAGAAGCGTGAACCCGAGAAGGTGCAGCGTCTGCATCAGCGGCCAAAGCCCAAACTCATGCTGTTGGACGAATTTGTGAAGCTCGGTGCTTCGGACCCACACCTCCCAAGGTTCCATTTCCACGACGCGATCTCCCTCTCGTCACAACACGGCAGGGATGCCGAGCATTTCCCATTTGTGCGTATAGGCGAGGTAGCGGCCGGCGGCGATGAGGAGGACCCAGGCCGCGAGCGAGGCGGCGGCGAGCACCTTGGCCTCGGCGGCGAGGGGTTTCTGGTCGACTCCGGGCGCGCGCAGGACATCGGTCGCGATGCGGTAGACGAGCCCGAGCGCCAGCGCGACCAGGGACAGCTTGATGTAGAACAACGGGTTGGTGAGCGCCTTGGTCGGATAGGCGATCAGCAGCAGAATTCCAGTGACGGCGTTCAGGGCGAAGGCCAGCCACAGCAGGGGGACGAACCGCCCCATCGGCTTCAACGGTATGTCCGGTGCAAAGCCGATAATGCGCAGATCGATGGCGATGCCGCCGCCGGCCAGGAATGCCATGCCGATGTTGTGCAGCGTAACGATTGTGGGAAATGCACAAACGCAATCGGAGCCGCGGATCCATTCGCTGAGCGCGCTGCCCTCGATCCAGGCGAAAATCGGGTCCACGTCGAATACACTCCGTGAAGCTCAGGAGAGGCGCTCGGTCGTTCTCCACAAGCTACCGCACTCGTTCCGCGCGCGGAAGCGGCCCGGAGTCCCTTGCCCGGAGTCCCCGAGGAGCGTGCCTCTTCAGAACTTCGCCCGCAGGCCCGCATAGGCGGCGAGCGGCATCCCCGGCACGAAGGTCCGGGGATCGTTCAGGACGAAGAAATTCGGTGCGCCCGGCGTGTTGCTGTTGAATCCGGAGGTCTGGAAGAACGTGCCGGCGGCGTAATAGTGATTGTTGAAGAGGTTGTTCACCAGCCCGAACAGCTCGACGTTCTTCGTCACCTGGTAGGAGCCGTGCAGGTTGACCACCGCATAGGCCGGTACTTTCGGGTTCAAATTGTTGTCGTCGTGGATGAGCCACTGGCTGCCGGTCACGTTGAGATCGGCGCCGAACTTCCATGCATCGGCGACGGCGTATTCGACGCCGGCCTTGAAACGCTGCGACGGGATGCCGGGGATGTGGTCGCCGGGCGCGACGAAGATGTTGCCGGCGGCATTCGCGAACGGATCGTTCGGCGACGATATGGTGATCGCGCTCTGGTAGATCGCGTTGACATAGGTGTAGTTCGCGTAAGCGGTCCAGTGGTCGAGCTTGTAGGAAACCTTCGCCTCGATGCCTTCCCGCAGGGTCTGGCCGGCGTTCTTGAAATAGCCGGTCATCGGCACCGTCCCGGCGACGTTGATGATGTCGTTGGTCAAGCCGGTGCGGAACGCGCCGAGGCCCCAGCTCATTTGCCCGGTCTTGACGCTGGTGCCGAGAGTGCCGCGCACCCCGGCCTCGTAGGTATGCGACACCACCTGCTTGAGCGGCGGATCGGCGATCAGGAAGTTGTCGATGATGCAGGGATTGGTCGGGCTCGAGCATCCGAGCTCCAGCGGCGTCGGCGCCCGGTTCGACTCGGAATAGCCGCCATAGACGGTGATGTTCGGGTTGAACTTGTAGGTGGCTCCGATCACCGGATTGATGCGGTGGAAGCGGTTGCTCGAGTTGAGCAGGGGATTGGTTGCGGTCTCGTCGGCAAGATTGATCTGGGCGATGTTGAGCCGCGCGCCCGTGGTGAGCGAAAACTTCGACGTGACGTCGAGGGTGTCGGTCGCATAGACGCCGGTATAGGTGTTGGTCGCGAGCAGGCTGGCCGGCGTGATGTCGGCCGCCGGCTGGTCGATGTAGACCCCGGTCCCCGTCACGAACAGGTTCTGGTCGATGGTGCCGAGCTCGCTGTTCGCGGTGAACTGGGTCAGGCCGCGATCGACACTCACACCGGCGACGAAATGGCTGTCGCGGTCGAGCAGCCTGGCCGAGCTCGTGGCCTGCGCGGTGCCACCGAAACCGTTGGTGGCGGTCCAGTTGCGGTCGATCTCGCCGAGGAAGGCGTTGGGCGAAAGCGTATCGATCACCGGGTAATTCTTGTTGATCGGGGTCGAGCCGTCGCCGATGCAGAGCTGACCGGCCAGCAACCCGAACGGATCGCAGGGCTGCGCATCGGTGCCGTTGCCGTCCACATGGGACTGCCAGAAGCCGCGATAATAGGCATTGCTTTGAAACGACAGCGTGTCGGACGGCGTATAATTGGCGCTGGCGGTGACGAAGGCGAGCTGGAGATGCGTGGTCTGCGGCCATGAGTAGACGCTCGACCAGCGTTGCGCGAGCATCTCGATCGGGGTTGCGGCGACCGCGCCGAGCTTGTTGTCGGCGCCGGTGAACGCAAGGTGGAACTCGGACGTGTCGTTGCGCGCGCCGAGATCGACGTACATGCGGCGCAGTTGCGAAGATGACGAGAAGTCGCGCCAGCCATTGTCGTTGGTGGCGTCGAAAAGAACGTAGGCCGACAGGTTGCCGTCCTGGAATCCGGCCTGAACATCGGCCTGGCGGCGTCCGTAGGAGCCGATCGTCGCCTCCGCCTCCTTGCCCTGGTAGGTGAAGCCGTTCTTCATCTCGATGGTGAGGGCGCCGCCGAGCGCGTTGAGGCCGAAGATCGGACTGTTGGGCACGAGGGACAGGCGGCGGATCGCTGTTTCCGGGATGAAGCTCCAGTTGACGACATCGCCATAGGCCTCGTTGACGCGGACGCCGTTCTGATAGACGGCGAGACCCTGCGGCGTTCCCGGCACCGGCGAGGCGACGAAGCCGCGGAAATCGAGGTCGCGCTGGAAGGCATTGCCGGACTGGTCGCCCAGTGAAACGCCTGGGAGGCTCGTGGCGAGGGATTGCAACAGGCTCACCGACTGGTCGTGATTGAAATCCGCCGAGGTGAGCACCTCCGTATTGGACGGCACCTTGTCGCGATCGATCATGCCGGGATCGGCCGGCGCAGGTGCTGCGGCAGCCGGCGCGGGCGCGGCGGGCGCGGCCGGAGCGGCCCGCGCCGCCCGGGTGCGCGCGGGACGCGACGGCGCGGCCGGCGTCTTGCTCCGCGCCGTGCTGCGGCTGCCGGACAGCGGCGTGGTGGCGATCACGTTGATGTCGGGAAGGGTCGTCTGCGCGTACGCCCCGGCCGGCGCGAGCAATGCGACGGCAAGCGCCTGATGCAGGGCGCGCCGGCATCCACGCCGGCGCGAGCCGCGATCGCTTTCGCGCTTATGTTGCACAGCCAAGCCGCCCCCACCCCATCGCCTTTCCGGGCAATATTGATTGAATATTCGCGGCTTGTCTCTGGATCATTTGCCAAATCGGGTGGGGAACTTTTGGCAAGCGGGGATGAAATGACGGACCGATCGGTCCCCCTGCGTCAATAGATTGCAGCGATTCCAGACATTCGGATCTGGATCTGCCGCTTGCGACCTTTGCTCATGGCCAAATCTGGTAGACACTTGGCTCGCGCGCATTTCACGAGAAAGTCTCTGCAGGATATGCGATTTTTCGCATATCCTGCGATCGGCGTCGCTTGAAGAACCAACGCCGAGGGTGACGCGCACGTAACCGCGCCCATGCTCAGGCGACCGCTTCCCCGGTCGCTGGTATGGGCGTGGGAGGGGACGCCATGAAGGTCTCACGCCGCCGACTTCTGCGACTGGCAGCGGATGCGGCCGCTCTCCCGGCTGCCTCGCGCATCGCATGGTCCCAGGCCTATCCGGTCAGGCCGGTGCGTGTGGTCCTCGGACTTGCGCCCGGCGGCTCGGTCGACATCGTCGCGCGCCTGATCGCTCAATGGTTGTCGGAACGGCTCGGCCAGCAATTCATCATCGAGAACCGGCCGGGCGCTGCCGGCGACATCGCCACCGAGGCGGTGGTGCGCGCGCCTCCCGACGGCTACACGCTCCTCATCGTCCTCGCGGCCAACGCGATCAACGCGACGCTGCACGAAAAGCTCTCCTTCAATTTCGCACGCGACATCGCACTGGTCGCCGGCATGGTCCGCGTGCCCAACGTCCTGGAGGTGAATCCGGCGGTTCCGGCCAAGACGGTTCCCGAGTTCATCGCCTATGCCAAGGCCAATCCGGGCAAGCTCAGCTTTGCATCGGGCGGCAACGGCAGTTCGCTCCACGTGCTCGGCGAGCTGTTCAAGATGATGGCCGGCATCGACATGCTCCATGTGCCGTATCGCGGCGGGGCGCCCGCGCTGATCGACCTGCTCGGCGGGCAGGTCCAGGTGATGTTCGACACCATTCCCCAGTCGATCGAGTACATCAGGGCGGGCAAGCTCCGCGCGCTGGGAGTGACGACGGCGAAGCGCTCGGACGTGCTGCCGGACGTTCCCTCCATCGGCGATTTCGTGCCGGGCTTCGAGGCGGGAAGCTGGTGGGGCGTCGGCGTGCCGAAGAACACGCCCGTCGAGATCATCGACACCCTCAACAGGGAGATCAATGCGGGTCTCGCCGATCCCAGGATCAGGACGCGGCTCGCTGAGCTCGGAACCACGCCATTGCTCTTCACCCCGCATGAGTTCGGAACATTCGTGGAGTCGGAAACCGAGAAGTGGGCGAAGGTGATCAAGTTCTCCGGCGCCAAGCAGAACTGATCGGGAAATTCCGTCAACGGCAGCTCGTCGCAAGAGACGTCACGCGCGCTCGCCGCGGGCTCTCCTCTTTCCACTCGGTTCGATCGTGGCCGGAAGTGATTGTCGCTTCGCCAAGGGCCTCGCGACCTCGCGGGCGCAATCGATGAAGAGCTGCGCCACCGGGCTGACGGTCCGGTTTTTCAGCGTAACGATTGCGACCGCAAACGGCGCAATTGGAAGCTCGATCGGCAATTTCTTGAGCGCGAAGCGGTCGGCGTAGAAATGCAGCAGCCCGTCGCCGAAATGTCCCACGAAGCGGCCGCTTTCGAGCAATTGAAAGAGCAGGTGCGCGGTGGTGGTGGTCACGGCGATGCGCGGCATCGTCAAGCCGCTGGCGCGGAAAGCGTCGGCCATCAGCGAACCGACGGACGAAGGCGCCAGACACCAGGGCTCGTCGATCAAGTCCGCCAGCGTGACCCTGCGCCGGCCCGCCCAGGGGCTCTTCATGCCCACCACCAGGCGCAGATGGTCTTGAAAGAGAATCGTCGCCTCCTGGTCTTCGCTGACGGAGGCCCTTACCAGCGGAACGAGCGCGAGTTCGATCCGGCGCTCGGGCAGGTCGCGGTTGAGCAGCGTCGCGCTGTCCGCCTCCACCACCCGAAAGTTGATGCGTGGGTATTGCCGCCACAGCCGGTCCATCACGGCGACGCCCAGGCCCGCCAGCAGCGGTTCCGTGCTGCCGATCCGCAATTCCCCCGACGTAGGGTCGGCCATGAACTTGATTTCATCGACGCTGGTTCGGAGATCATCGAAGATCGTGATGCTGCGCTTGAGCAGGGCGCGGCCGTAAGGCGTCGGCTCGACGCCTTGGGGGCTGCGATCGAACAGCCGCACGCCGAGCAGGTCTTCGAGATCGGCTATCACCTTCGAGACGACCGGCTGCGAGATCGCGAGACGCTTGGCGGCCTTGGCCATGCTGCCCCATTCCGCCACCGCCATCACGACCTTCAAGTGCTGCAACTTGATCCGGTGGCCGATGAGCTCCGTCTGCATCATTCTCGCACCCTATTCCCTGAGACTATAGCGGTATAGAAAAATAGCACTACCGTCCTATAGCAGGAAGCGAGCAGCATGCCGCGGCTAACTGGCGGGGTGTCGGCGGTTGGATCTGGGTGAGTTGTCTCCGAAGTACGGCGTTTGACCTCTTCGCCCCGGTCGCCTCCATTCCCAGCCACAACGGGCCTTCAATCCCAAAAAGGGCACCGGCTGGTTGAGAGGAGGAAGCAGATGCTCATCGGGTGGTCGATACTGCTCATCATTCACGGGATATTGGCGGTCTTGCTCCTCGGTGCGATCACGCATCAGGCAGTGGGCGCCGCGTGGCCGGTCACCAAGCGCTCGACCGGCTTTGTCAATGCGCTGCGCAGCGTCAACGGGATGAACTACACCAACGCCGTAATCATCCTGTTCGTGGTGACGTTCGTCCTCGGCACGATCATCTATCCGACCTATCGGTTGAACGTGCGGACGGTCCTGCAGGAATACCATGACTTCAAGCCCGAGGGGATGTTCGAGTTGAAGGAGCACTTCCTGGCGACGGGGCTCGCCCTGCTGCCGGCCTATTGGTACTTCTGGCGCAAGGCCAACGAGAACAGTCGCGTGGTGAGGGCGGTGCTGACGACCATCCTGGCCTTCGATGTCTGGTGGGGCTTCCTGACCGGGCACATCATCAACAACATCCGAGGGTTCGGGTCATGACCAGGATAGAGCGGCTGTTCCCCATCTTCGGGATTGCTTTCGCGCTGATTTACGCGCCCACCATGAACAACAACTGGGCGCTCGCCACCTATCATCCAAGGCCCGGCGTGTGGGATTGGGGCGTAGCGCCGGCGACGAACGGACCGGCCATGTACTGGTACGGATTCGTCTTCACCGCCTTTCTCGGCGCGGTTGTGGTGACCGCGATTGCGGCGCTCGTTCCCGAGCGGATAATGGCTCGCATTCCCTGGCCGACGCTGACCTGGCTGTTGCCGCTCTGCGCGATGGCTTATTTCGGGTGGGTGCTGACGCCGTACTTCACCAAGTAAGGACCGCGCATCGGACAACCCCCGTTGTGCCGATGCGGCGCGAATTGATATGATTGCGGATTGCTGCAACTGGCCGGGAGCCTTTGATGCTGCTGCCCCGCATCACCTTGCGCAACGTCGCGATCGCGGCCGTTGTGGTATTCGTCGTCTATGGCGAATACGTCATATGGTTCAAGTCGCCCATCGCCCAGGTGTCGGCCATCTGCGACAAGTTCCGCACCCTGAAGGAAGCGGCCGCGGCGCGCGGCGCCGAGCCGATTCGCCTGATCGAGGAGGCGTCGGCGGCCGGCTACGAACCCTACCGCCTGATCGACAAGGCGGTGCGCGCCTGCGACGGGGAAGCCGTCGACGTCGAGGATTCCAACATTCGCTGATAGGTCGTCTGGCACACGACCCAGAGCATTTTCCGTTTACGCTATTGCTGTCATTGCCCGGTCAAGCCGGGCGATGACAGTGAAGTGCGCGTTAACCTGGATCAGGAGACGGCGCGCGCTGACCCGGCGCTATGCCGGCGGCGCCAACAGCCTCACCGCGGTGCCGATCAGTTGGGGAAGCGTGCTCGCCTTGAGCTTGTGCTTGAGTTGGGAGCTCACATTTACCACCGTCTTGTAGCTCACGCTCAATTCCCGGGCGATGGTGTCGTAGGGCTTGCCTTCCGCAAGCAGCGCCAGGACCTGTAGTTCGCGCGGTGTCAGGTCGGCGAGAGGATTGGTTCGCGCGCTCGTCCCGGTCAGCGCGACCTTCATGGCGAGTTCGCCGCTGAGGAACGGCATGCCGGCGGAAACCTGCTGCACGGCCTTCACCAGCTCTTCCGAAGACGTGTCCTTGAGCACGTAGCCCGACGCGCCCGCTTCCAGCGAACGCGACACGATCATGGGATCATTGTGCATGCTGAGCACGAGAATGTGCGCGCCTGCGTCATGGGCCCTGATCCGGCGGATCAGCTCGAGGCCGCCGAGGCCTTTGCCCGCAATGGCGAGGTCGACGATGGCGACATCGGGACGGTGCCGCAGATAGAGCCGATATCCCGCCACCATGTCGCTGGCGGCGAGGACCGGCTCGATCCCGGCGTCTTCGAGGACGCGCCGGCAGCCCTGAAGCACGATCGGGTGATCGTCGATGATGAGAACGGACGTCATGACTCAGTGCTAGCATAATCGGCGCCATCTGCCGAACCGCGCGCCGGCACCGGAATGACGATGCGGATGCAGGTCCCGTCCCGCCCGGTCGCGATCGAGAACTCGCCGCCCAGCGCCTGCACCCGTTCCTGCATGCCGCGCAGCCCGAATCCCGGCTTCGTTCCGGCGCCCATGCCGCGGCCATCGTCGCGCACCGTCAATTCCAGCCGCGCGGCGCCGTCTCCTGGCGCACCCGCGGCCGCGGCGATTTCCCGCGCCTGCACCACCACAGCCTTTGCCTCGGCGTGACGGATGGCGTTGGTGAGGCTTTCCTGCACGCAGCGATAGAGCGTCAAATCCACGGTGTCGCCGTAGCTCCGCGCCAATCCGTCGACTTCGCCAGCGAAGGCGATGCTGGGATGGCCGCCGGCGCGTTCGCGCACCAGCTCGGACAGGAGCTCCGGCAACGGGACATGGCCGAGCGCCATCGGCCGCAGCCGGTTGAGGATGCTGCGGTTGAGGCTCTGCAGGTGTTCGATGATGGCGGTGAGGTCGGCGGTGCGGTCGGCAATGGCCTTGGCCGCGCTCGCCGGAAGCGCGTTGGCGGTCTTGGCGATCGACGCCGCATTGGCCTTGAGGCCGAAAAGGCTGGGGCCGACCTCGTCATGCAGCTCCAGCGCGGTGCGCCGGCGTTCGTCGTCCTGGGCGGTGACGAGGCGGCGGCTCAGCGCGAGATTCTCGGCCCGCGCCGCATCGAGCGCGCCGGCGAGCGCATTGAAGCGGTCGGTGATCGCCGCGAATTCCAGCACCTTGGGCCGCGCCAGCCGCATCTTGTAGTCGCGGTGCTCGAGGCCTTCGAGGCCTTTGCCGAGCGCGGTGAGGGGATCGAGCACCCGGCCGAGCACGAAGTAGAGAATCGCTATCATGACGAGGCTGGTCGCGCCGGCAATGGCGGCGAGCGCCTCGGTGTTCTCCCAGACCTCGGCGATCTCGTCGCGCGGCTCGCTGACGATCTCCACGGTGCCGATGGTGCGGCCGTCGAGCGCCACGGGAATGTCATGGGTCTCGATGGGCGGCCCGATCAGGGCGGCGAACCAGCGCGGCGCGGGCGGGCGGTCCTCGTCTCGCGGCGGGGAGGGGCCGGAGACGGCGACGCCGGCGGCGTCGCGCACGCCGACGCGCACATGGCGCACCGAGCGCAACTGCACCGGCAGCGTCCTCAGCAACTGGTCCGCCGGAATGCCCTGCTGAATCAGCTGCACGGCTTCGCCGACCATCAGCTCGGCGAGCCGCATCGACGCCGCGATCTCGATGCGCGTCGCCGCGCCCGCCTTGAAGATGGTGACGCCGCCGGCAACCAGGGCGGCGATCGCGTTGATCGCGATGAACACGATGAGAAGCTGCGCCCGCACCGAGCGGCCGAACCACAGGGCATCGAGCACGCGCAGGCGCCACGGCGCGGGCGACCCTATGGCAGTGTTGGCTTCCGGAGCGCGAATGGGCGTTCTCCCGTGGGCGGGCGACTAAAGCTCAGCGTGACGAGCATAGATGAAGTGGACAGCATCCGCCCAGCCGCGTTATCGAACCCAGCGCGGTCATTCCGAGGCGCGCGTCTTCCACGACTGCGTCACAAGTCCGGATCCGCGCTCCCCCTCTCCCGCTTGCGGGGGAGGGTTGGGGAGGGGGCCTGTTGACGCGTCGCGCATACCGCCCGCGCCCCCTCCCTACCCCTCCCCCGCAAGCGGGAGAGGGAAAAAACCGGGCCCCGTTACCTGACATTCCATTTTTGACGCAAGCACGTCATGCGCTGGCTTGTCTCGCGCATCTCGCTTAGGAAGGCACAGTGCCGTATGATCAGGATGGCCGGGACAGCCCGGTCGTGACGAACAGTGAATTGCATTTGGTAATGCCAATAAAAAGCATGGGAGGAAAAAGATGAATCTCGATCGTCGCACGTTTTCCGCGATGCTGGCCGGCACGATCGCCGCGCCGCACTTCGCTTTCGCTCAGGGGGCCAGCGCGAAATCAGCCCTCTATTCCGGCGTCGGCCCCGAGCTGACCCATTACGAGGTCGACCCCGACGCGGCGACGCTGACCAAGCGCGGCTCGGTCAAGATGGGCGGCGGCATTCAATATGCCTGGCCGCATCCGTCAAAAAAATTCCTCTATGTCACCGCGAGCACCGGCGGCCCCGGCATGGGCGGCAACGAGCATTACCTCGGCGCGTTCACGGTCGGGCCGAGCGGGGAGCTGACGCCGCTGGGCGACGCGGTCAAGCTGAAATACCGGCCGATCCACTCGAGCGTCGACATCGCCGGAGAATACGTGCTGGTCGCCTACAACTTCCCGTCCGGCGTGACCGTGCACCGGATCAAGGGCGACGGCTCCATCGGCGACACCGTGGCCCAGCCCGACAATCTCGAGACCGGCATCTATTTCCATCAGATCCGGGCGACGCCCCAGAACAAGACGATCCTCGTGGTCGCGCGCGGCAACAATCCCGAGGGCGGCAAGCCGGAGGACCCGGGCTCGCTGCATGTCTACGGCTTCAAGAACGGCGTGCTGTCGAACCTGCACAAGATCCAGCCGAACGGCGGCTACGGGTACGGCCCGCGCCATCTCGACATCCACCCCACCCAGCCGCTGGTCTACCTTTCGATCGAGCGCCAGAACCAGCTCATCGTCTACAAGATGACGCCGGACGGCGATCTCGTGACCGAGCCGCTGTTCACCAAGGGCACCCTCGCCGACCCTGCCAAGAAGATTGCAGTCCAGGGCGCCGGACCGATCCACATCCATCCCAACGGCCGCTTCGTCTATCAGGGCAACCGCTCCGGTGTGGCCGCCAATGTGGTGCCGGGCGTCGAGCTCGTCGACGGCAAGAAGGTGTTTTCCGGCGGCGAGAGCAACATCGTGGTCTGGGCCATCAACCAGCAGACCGGCGAGCCCACCGCGATCCAGCACGCCGACATCCATGCCGCGCATCCGCGGACCTTCTCGCTCGACACCTCGTCGAAGATCCTGGTGGCGGGGTCGCTGGCGCCGACCGCGGTGCGCGAGAACGGCAAGGTCGTCGACATTCCCGCGGGCCTGACCGTGTTCCGCGTCGGGCCCGACGGCAAGCTCGACTTCGTGCGCAAATACGACCTCGACGTCGGCAAGATGACTCAGTGGTGGAGCGGGATGATTCCGCTTGCGTGACCGCATGGCATTTTCGCCCGATCGACGCGGCTTCATCGCCGCGCTCGGCGCACTCGCGCTGGGCGCGGCGACGCACGACGGCGCGCTGGCCCAGGTGTGGCCGGCGCGGCCGATCCGCCTGATCGTGCCGTTTCCGCCCGGCGGCGGCACCGATGTGATCTCGCGGCAGCTGGCGGAGCGCATCGGCGCCAATACCGGCTGGACCATCGTTGTCGAAAACCGTGCCGGCGCCGGCGGCAATATCGGCCTCGACGCCGTCGCCAAGGCCGCGCCCGACGGCTACACCATCGGCATGGGACAGGCGGCCAATCTCGCCATCAACCCGACGCTCTATGCGAAAATGCCGTTCGATCCGCTCAAGGACTTCGCGCCGATCGGCTCGATCGCCTCGCAAGGCCTCGTCGTGGTGGTGTCCGCGAAGTCGCCGGTGCGGACGCTCGCCGATCTCGTCGCGGCGGCGAAGGCAAAGCCGCAGGCGGTCTCGCTCGCCCATGCCGGCAACGGCACCGTCGGCCATCTCGGCGGCGTCCTGTTCGCCCGCCTTGCCGGCATCGAGTTCCTGATCGTGCCTTACAAGGGCGCTTCGCCCGCGGTGACGGAGTTGATGGGCGGGCAGGTCGACGTCCTCTTCGGCAATCCGCTGGCGGTGATGCCGCTGGTGAATTCCAACGTGCTGCGCGCGCTCGCGGTCACCTCGCCGACGCGCCTCGCCGCGCTCGCCAATGTGCCGACTATCGCCGAATCCGGCTATCCCGGCTTCGAGGCGACCAACTGGAGCGGCCTCGTCGCGCCCGCGCGGACGCCCGACGGCGTCATCGCGCAGCTCAATGCGCAGGCGGCGGCGGCGCTCAATCGGCCGGAACTGGTGGAGCGGCTCGCGCTCGACGGCAGCGTGCCGTTCCCGGGCTCGGTCGCCGAATTTGCCGCCTTCATGCGAGCCGAGCATGCGAAATGGGGCGCCGCAGTCAAGGACGCCGGCCTCCGGATCGAATGAGCGGCATGGGCGGGCTTCTCGACGGCATTCGTGTCCTCGATCTCACCAATGTGCTGGCAGGGCCGTTCGGGGCCTATCAGCTCGCGCTCCTGGGCGCCGAGGTCATCAAGGTCGAGGCGCCCGGCGCAGGCGATCTCGCGCGCCAGCTCGGCGCCGATCCCGCCCTCAACAAGGCGCTGATGGGGGCGTCCTTCCTCGCCCAGAACGCCGGCAAGCGCTCGGTCACCATCAATCTCAAGAGCGCCGCGGGCAAGGATGTGTTCCGCCGCCTGGTGCGCACCGCCGACGTCGTGATCGAGAACTTCCGGCCGGGAGTGATGGACCGGCTCGGGCTCGGCTATGACGCGCTGCGTGAGCTCCAGCCCCGCCTCGTCTACTGCGCCATTTCCGGCTTCGGGCAGGACGGGCCGCTCAAGGACAATCCGGCCTATGACCAGATCGTCCAGGGCCTGTCCGGCGTGATGAGCGTCACCGGGGACGCCGCGAGCGCGCCGCTGCGGGTCGGCTATCCCGTCGCCGACACCATCGGCGGACTGACGGCGGCGTTCGCCATCGCCGCGGCGCTGGTGCGGCGCGCCCGCACGGGGGAGGGCGAGTGCATCGACGTCTCCATGCTGGAGGCGACGCTGGTGACCATGGGCTGGCAGGTCTCCAACTGGCTGATCGCTGGGGTGCGGCCGCAGCCGCTCGGCAACGAGAACATGACGGCGGCACCGTCGGGCCTGTTCGCGACCGGCGATGGCCCCCTCAACATCGCCGCCAACCAGCAGCAGCAGTTCGAGGCCCTGGCGCGCCTGATAGGCCGCCCCGACCTCGCCACCGATCCGCGCTTCGCCGACCGCGAGGACCGCAAGCGCAACCGCTTCGCCCTCAAGGCGGAGATCGAGGGGGCTCTGGCGGCAAGGTCCGCGCGGGAATGGTCGGAACTGTTCAATGCCCAGGGCGTGCCGGCCGGCGAGGTGCTCGGCATCCCCGAAGTGCTGGAGCATCCCCAGGTGATCGCGCGAGACCTGGTGAAGACGCTTCGAGGGGGCCCCCGGCGTGGCAAAGCCCGTCGCCGTGGTCCGCTCCGGCTTCCGCCTGAAAAGCGGCGACCCCGCGCCGGCGACCCCGCCGCCGGCACTGGGGGCGGACACGGCCGAGGTGCTGGCGTCGCTCGGGTTTACCGAGGAGGAGATTGCCGGGCTGCGGCGGGGGAAGGCGATTTGAGGGGGAAATATAATCCGGGACCTCATCCTGACAGCGTGTGAAGCTATTCTCATTCTGACCTCATCCTGAGGAGCGCGCTCTTGCGTGCGTCTCGAAGGATGGCAACGAACACGGCGTGTATCACCCGTCACGAGAGCTCCGGCGCTTCGCCAATTCCGGCAAGCGACTCCATTCTCCTTTGATCATGGCCTCCTTTTTGGCACGCGACCAACCCTTGACTTGACGTTCCGCTGCAACGGCATCGGTAATTGTCTCAAAATGTTGGGAGAAGACCAACGTGACCGGGCGTCGCGTCGCTGTGTAGCCGCCATGGAGACCGGCATTGTGCTCGCCAATTCGTTCTTCGAGGCTCTTTCGCGTTGTGCCGACGTAGTAACTGCCGTCAGCGCAGCGGAGTATATAAAGATAGGCTCCAGCAGTCATATATTCGGCTCGTCATTCGATGACCGCGCCATCGCTTTACAATGAGAAATGCAGTGTGGTTCCGCAAGGCCTCCTTTCGGTGAGACGAGCGCCGGATATGCGCGCCTTGTGTCTGTGGCCATCCTTCGAGACGCGCGCTAAAGCGCGCTCCTCAGGATGAGGTCGTGTTGGACGGGTCAATCAGAGGGGCAGGTCGCAATTTCCCTTGCTTTCCGGTCTTCATTGCCATTGGCGTTGCGATCACACACGCGATAAGCTTCCGAAAAAGCCTTCACACGCGCATCAACCGCGCTTGGACACCAGGGAGAACCGGCCAATGACCTCTCGCATCGGCAACTTCGCGGCGCGCGCGCTGCTGGGCGCATCCTTCACGCTCGCAGCGACCTCTGATCGCCGCCGCCCAGACCGCCCCTGCGCCGGTCAAGCTCGGCATCGTTTCGTTCCTCTCAGGTCCTGCCGCAGCGCCTTTCGGGATTCCCGGGCGCAATGGGGCGGAGATCCTGATCGAGGCGCTCAATGCGGGGACGGCGCCGGCGCCTTACAACACCGTCGGGTTCGGCGGCGCCAAGATCGAGGCGAAGTATGTCGACGAGGCCGGCTCGACCGCGCAGGTCGTCACCGAGTACCGCAACCTCGTGCAGCGCGACCAGGTCGATGCGGTGGTCGGATACATCTCCTCGGGAAGCTGCCTCGCGGTCACGCCGGTCGCCGAGGAGCTCAAGGCGCTCACCGTCTATTTCGATTGCGGCACGCCGCGCATCTTCGAGGAAGCGCCGCGCAAATACGTGTTCCGGCCGACTCCGACCGCCACCATGGATAATACCGGCGCGGCGCGCTATCTCGTCGCCAAGATCAAGGACGTGAAGCGCTATTCCGGCATCAACCAGAACTACGCCTGGGGCCAGGATTCCTGGCGCGATTTCCAGAGCGCGATGGGGGTGCTGGCGCCCAACGCAAAAGTCGAGAAGGAGCTGTTTCCAAAACTGTTCGCCGGCGAATTCGGCGCCGAGATTTCGACGCTGCTGATTTCTCCCTCCCAGGCCGTGCATACCAGCTTCTGGGACGGCGACCTCGAAAGCTTCATCTATCAGAGCGGCGCGCGCGGCCTCGCCAAGCGCATGCCGATCGTAGGGACCACGGTGGAAGCCTCCATGTGGCGCCTGCGCGACAAGGTCCCCGACGGCACCATCGTCGGCGGCCGCGGCCCGAACGGGCCGTTCGCCCCCAACACCGCACTCAATGCCTGGTTCCACAAAGTCTACATCGACCGCTACAACGTGCCGCCGACCTACCCGTCCTACCAGATGGCGCTGGCAATGTTCGGCCTGAAGGTGGCGTGGGAGAAGGCGCAGGCCGCCAAGAGCGGCGCCCGGCCGACGACCGAAGAAGTCATCACCGCCTTTGAAGGCATCGCCTATGACGGGCCGAGCGGCCACGTGAAGCTCGCCATCGGCAAGGGCCATCAGGGCATCCAGGAAACCGCCTACGGCACCTTCCGCTTCAACAAGCAGAAGAACATGCCGGAGATCGTCGATGTCATGCGGTTTCCCGCCGGATGCGTGAATCCGCCGGCGGACGTGACGGCGGACGATTGGATCAAGGGCGGCATGAAAGGCGCGGACTGCAAGTGACGGGGTTCAAACCCACCGACCTCATCCTGAGGAGCCGTGCGAAGCACGGCGTCTCGAAGGATGGACATTGGCGCGACCTTGCCTGTGGCCGTCCTTCGAGACGCACCAATCGAAATCGGCTGTTGCCGATTTCGTTGCCGAAGTCAGGCAGGCCTGACTTCGGTGCGCGCTCCTCAGGACGAGGCTCGTGGATGATGTCGACCTTGATCGGAACCTCGGAAACTTTGTCCTAAGGCAGTCCCGCCCGCTGTTCTGTTCGCGAGGCCCGTCGTGCTCACCACCTTCGCCATTGTGACCGATGGTCTCGTCTACGCCGCCTATCTCTTTCTCGTCGCGGCGGGGCTCACCCTCATCTTCGGGGTGATGAAGATTCTCAACGTCGCCCACGGCTCGTTCTACGCCTTCGGCGCCTACGGCGCGGCGACGGCGGTGGGCATCTATTTCGGCCGCGGCTGGCCGGAGGCCGGCGGGTTCCTGTTCATGATCGTGCTCGCCATGGCGATCGGCATGGTGGTCGGCCTCGTGCTGGAGCGCGGCATCCTGCGCCTCGTCTATGGCCGCGACGAGATCGTGATCGTGCTCGTCACCTATGCCTGCTTTCTCATCCTGGAGGACACCATCACGCTGATCTGGGGCGCGCAGTCCTATGCCGCCTATCAGCCCATGGTGGCCGCCGGCGACATCGAGATCGGCGACCTGATCCTGTCCAACTACGACATCGGCCTGGTCGCCATCGCGAGCGTGGTCGCGGTCGGTGCCTATTGGGCGCTCAATTATACGCGCTGGGGCCGGCTGCTGACGGTGGTGATCTTCGACCGTGAGACCGCGGCGGTGTTCGGCGTCAATGTCGGGCTGGTCTACACCGTGACCTTCGTCATCGGCGCCATGCTCGGCGCGCTCGGCGGCGCCATGATGGCCCCCAAGATCTCGGTGACGTTGGGCATCGGCGTCGAGGTCATCGTGCTCGCTTTCGCCGTCGTCGCCATCGGCGGCATGGGCTCGATCGAGGGCGCGGTGCTCGGCGCCGTCATCGTCGGCCTGTGCCGGGCCGCCGCGGTGCATCTCGTGCCTCAGCTCGAATTGTTCGTCATCTATGCCGTGATGGCGCTGGTGCTCATTTTCCGGCCCTATGGCCTGTTTTCTCAAGCCGCGCCGCGGAAGATCTGACATGTGGTCGCGCGCCGACCTCTTCGGTGCCCTCGCTTTCATCGCCGCCGCTGCGCTGGCGCCGGTGATGCCCGCTTGGCTCGTGTCGCTCGCGACAATCGCATTCGCGAACGCGCTGGTCGTGCTCGGGCTCATCATCTTGTGGCGAACCGGCCTGGTGCCATTCGGGCAGGCGCTGTTCTATGCCACCGGCGCCTATGCGGTGGCGCTGCTGGGCCGCTACACCCCGGTCCGCGACGTATTCGCCGTGGTGTTCGCGGGCGGGCTCTGCGCCGGATTTGTCGCCTTCCTGGTCGGGTTCCTGCTCGCGCGCTACCGCGAGATATTCTTCGCGATGCTCAGCCTCGCCATGTCGATGATCCTCTACGGCGTGCTGGTGAAGACCGAGGCACTCGGCTCGACCGACGGCTTCCACGTCGAGGCCGGCACCTTCTTCGGCTACCGGCCTCATGGCGACGCCCTCAACCTCGCGATGTATTGGCTCACGCTGGGCTTCGGCGCTGCCGCCGCCCTTTTCGTCTCGCTTTATTTCCGCACGGTCGCCGGCGCGCTGGCGATTCCCGTGCGCGATAACGAGATCCGCCTGGAGTTTCTGGGCATTTCCGTCGACCGCCTGATCCACCTCAAGCTCGTCATCGCGGCGACGCTGGCGGGGATCGGCGGCGCGCTGGCGGCGCTCGCGGTCGCCCATGTCGATCCCAACATGGCGTATTGGACGACGTCCGGCGGTTTCGTCTTCGTCACCATCCTTGCCGGCACGGCCTCGGTTGCCGCCGCCTTCGTCGCCTCGTTCGTGTTCGAGCTGGTACGTTCCATCGCGGTCGATATCCTGCCCAACACTTGGCAGATCATCCTGGGATCGGCGCTGCTGCTCACCATCCTTTTTCTGCCGGATGGCCTGGGCTCGCTGTTCCAGCGCCTCGCCCAAATGCGAAAGTCCGTGGGAAAGTCCGCGCGAAAGGCCGGCAAATGACCGCGATCCTTTCGGTCCGCGACCTCGAAAAGACGTTCGGCTCGATCGTCGCCGCCCGCGACATCACCCTCGACGTGCCTGCCGAGCAGACCGTCGGCATCATCGGGGCGAACGGCGCCGGCAAGACCACCTTCATCAACATGATCACCGGGCATCTGCGGCCGAGCAAGGGCACCATCCGTTTCGGCGAGCACGACATCACCGGACGTCCGTCGCGGGAGATCACGCGGCTCGGCGTGTCGCGCTCGTTCCAGGTGGCGCAGATATTCACCTCGCTCACGGTGTTCGAGAACATGTGCGCGGCGGCGGCGATCGCGGGCGCCTCCGGCGGCACCCTCGCCCACGCGCTGGCGCCGCTGCGCTCCGCGCCGACCCTGGCGCAGGCAGAGGCCGCGATCGACCTGTTCCGCATCGCGCCCTATCGCGACATGCGGGCGGCGACGCTGCCCCAGGGCGTGCGCAAGCTGCTCGACATCGCCATGGCGGTGATGGGGTCGCCGCGGGTCGTGCTGCTGGACGAACCCACCAGCGGCATCTCGATCCAGGACAAGTTCGCCATCATGGAGGTGGTGATGTCGGCGCTTAGGAGCCGGCGGCTCACGGTGCTGTTCGTCGAGCACGACATGGAGATCGTCGAGCGCTACGCCGACCGCGTGCTCGCCTTCTACGACGGCACCGTGATCGCCGACGGTCCGCCGGCGGTCGCGCTCGCCGATCCCCGGGTCCAGACCCTCATCAGCGGCACCAGGCGGGAGGGCGGCCATGCTTAGGGTGTCCGGCCTCGATGTCTCGATCGGGCCGATCCCGATCATCCGCGGCGCCAGCCTCGCCATCGAGACCGGCGAGATGTGCGGCCTGATCGGCCGCAACGGCGCCGGCAAGACCACGCTGCTGCGGGCGCTGATGGGCGCCATCCCCGCGACCGGCACGGCGGCGTTCGGCGATGTCGATCTCATTGCGCTCCCGGCGCACAGCCGGGTCGGCCACGGCATCGGCTACATGCCGGAGGACCGCCGGCTGGTGCCGCACTTCACCGTGGAGGACAACATCCGCCTGCCGACCTGGACCACCGCAATGGACGACGTCGAGCAGCGGCTGATGTGGATCTATTCGATCATGCCTGAGATCGCGGGGTTCCGCAGCCGGAAGGCGATGGAACTCTCCGGCGGCCAGCAGAAGATGGTGGCGCTGGCGCGCGCCCTGATGGCGGGACGGCGGCTTCTGCTGCTCGACGAGCCCTTCGAAGGCCTCGCCCCGGCGCTGGCGCGGCGGCTCGGCGAAGTGATGGCGAGCCTGAAAAGCGAGGGCCTCTCGATGCTGATCTCCGAATCCAACGAGGTCCACATCGCCGACCTCCTGTCGCGCGTGTTCCGCATCGAGCGCGGCGCAGTGGATGGGTAGCGCCGTAACGCATATTGCGACCTCATCCTGAGGAGCCGTGCGCAGCACGGCGTCTCGAAGGATGGTCACGGGCCGCTGCGTGTGTGGCCATCCTTCGAGACGCGCGCAATCGAAATCGGCTGTTGCCGATTTCGACACCATCGGTTGCCGAAGTCAGGCAAGCCTGACTTCGGTGCGCGCTCCTCAGGATGAGGTCGCAGGGATGGTGCCTACTGCTGGAAGATCGCCTTCGGTAGCATGGCGTGGACGCCCTTGGTGCCGTCGACGATCTCGGACACGTGCAGGTCCATGGCGGCGCTGAGCAGCATCAGGACGTCGTCGCGCGGCAGGCCCTTGGTCGCGACGATGAAATTGAGCATCTCGCGGGTCGCGATCTTGGCGGCCTGGTTGAGATCCTCGTGCAGGCCGATCGTCATGTAATGGGTCGGCGTTTCGGCGCGCGGCCAGGTGGTGCGCATTCCCTTGTGCAGGACGACCTGGATCTCGCCCTTGAGGGAGGTCTCGACGGCGGACATCCCGACTTCGCCGTCACCCTGCACGGCGTGCCCGTCGCCGATCGATATCAAGGCGCCGCGGGCATGGACCGGCAGGAACAGGCTGGTTCCCGGCTGCAGATCGTGGTTGTCAAGGTTGCCGCCGAACACGTTGGGCGGGCCGCTCGGCACCCGGCCCATGGACGGCGGCGGCGCGACGCCGATGACGCCCCAGAACGGCTTGGTCGGCACCACCACGCCCGGCGCGAATTCGATCGCCTTCTTGGCGGGGTCGAATGAAGAACACGCGGTCGCGCGAATAGGGAAAATCTTCCGGCAGCGAGCCGCGGTTGGCGCGGAAGCTCATGGCCGCGATCGGCAGCCAGAGCTCGATCGACCGGATTTTGATTTCGACGGTGTCGCCCATCTCGGCGCCTCGCACGGCGATGGGACCGTCGAGGGTATGATCGTCGCGCCCTTCGCCCGGCGCGCCTTCGAACGCGGCGAACAGCTCGGGCGGGATCTTCTCCTTCGGCACGCCGAGGCTCTCGAAGTAGCGGGGATTGCCGGTGGTGGTCCACAGACGCACGATGTCGCCGGAATCGATGGTCAGCACCGGCTTGAGCGAGGCGTCGAAGAAGCCGCGATGAACCGTGGTCGGCGACGCCTTCAGCTCGTGGATTTTTTCTTCGGCCTGCGCCTGTGCGGCCGCAAAGACGATGATCGTGCTGAAAGCGATGCCGAGGGCATGTGATCTCATGATTGGGCTCCCTTTGCTGATTGGCCGGTTCACGCGCGCATGCGCTTTGGCGCGTCAGTCCGGAATTTCGGCGCGACCTCCGTCGCGAACAGCTCCAGCGACGCCAGCGCCTTGTCGATGCCGTACCAGGGCGGATAGTGCACCATGATCGAGGAGGCGCCGGCGGCGTCGCGCAGATGCGCGATCTTCTCCGCCACCGTCGCGGGCGAACCGTGCAGGATGATGTCGTGATCGAGCGCGTCATAGCCGGTGCGGTTGCCGACCGTCTTCTCCTGGACGGTGCCGAGATAGCCCGACGTGTGGCCGCTGGAAAAGTGCTGGAGATGGCGCAGGATGCCGGCTTCGCTGTCACGTTTTGCCTTGGCGTCGGTCTCGGCGACATAGACGAGGCGGGCGATGTCGACGTGGCCGCGCGCGGGATTGGCGCGCCACGCCGCCGGCGTCTCCTCGAGGTCGGCGCGATATTTCGCGGTCTGGCGCGCGAGCTCGGCGAACGGCGTCCAGCTCGACAGCATCAGCCCGAAGCCCATCTTGCCGGCGACGCCGATGGAGCGCTCGGTCGCGCCGGCGAGGAAGATCGGCGGATGCGGCTCCTGCAGCGCATGCGGGAACATCTCATAGGCGCCATCCACATCGAAGTGGAAATGCTTGCCGTGATGGGAGGTGCGCTTGTTGTGGAAGAGCTCGAGAAGCAGCGGCAGCGCCTCCTCCTGGATGTCGCGCCGCGCGTCGAAATCGACGCCGAAGCCGTCGAACTCGTATTTGCGATAACCTGAGCCGAGCCCCAGCACGAAGCGGCCCGAGCTGAGGATATCGAGGAATGCCGCGTTCTCCGCCACCCGCAGGGGATTTGCGAGCGGCAGCGTCACCACCGCGGTTCCGATCTTGATGCGCCTGGTCAAGGCGGCGAGATAGCCGGCATAGACGAACACGTCGGGCATGATGCCGTATTCGCTGCTGAAGTGGTGCTCGGCGAGCCACGCATAGTCGAAGCCGAGCTCGTCGGCGCGCAGCACTTCGCGGGTGACGCGGGCGTGCACGTCGCGGTGCGGGTAGGGCTCGGTATCGACGTTGGAATGAGACGTGAACAGAATTCCGAATTCCATGCGCGGCGTCTCCGTCAGGTTGACGCCATCATCCCACCTTCCCGCAGGTCACGCCACGCGGAAATGTTGTGCGGGGGCGGGCCGTTCCCCCCGGCATGCCCGCGGCGTTGCCCGGCCGCGCCATGCGAGCTATGGCTTGCCCGAGCAAAGCCGGATCAACAAGGACGTCCCCAATGAGCGCCAAGCCTCAAATCGTTCCGCCCGCGGGGATCGCGGTGATCGGCCTCGGCAATATGGGCGTGCCGATGGGGGCCTGCCTCGTCAAGGCCGGCTACGGCGTGACCGGCTTCGACCTTTCAGCGGCAGCGCGCGGGCGCTTCGTCGCCGCCGGCGGACGAACCTCGGACAATGTCGCGTCCGCCGTCGCCGCGGCCGACGCGGTGATCACGCTGCTGCCCAACGGCAAGATCGTGCGGGAGGCGATGGATTCCATGCGGCCCCACCTCAAGCCGTCGTCGATCATCATCGAGATGAGCTCATCCGCGCCGCTGGGTACGCGCAAGCTCGGCGAGGAGCTGATCGCGGCGGGATACGAGTTCATTGACGCGCCCGTTTCAGGCGGGGTAAAGCGCGCGGCGGACGGCACCCTCGCCGTCATGGTCGGCGGCGACCCCGCGACCATCGATCGCGTCGATCCCGTCCTGGCGGCGATGGGCCGCTCGATCTTTCGCACCGGCGTGCTCGGCTCCGGCCACGCCATGAAGGCGCTCAACAACTATGTCTCGGCGGCGGGCCTGGTGGCGGCGGTCGAAGCGCTCCAGGTCGGGCGGAAGTTCGGCCTCGACCCCACGCTGATGGCGGACATCCTCAATGTCTCATCGGGCAAGAACAACACCACCGAATTGAAGCTCAAGCAGTTCATCATTTCGCAGACCTTCAACGCCGGATTTCCGCTGCGGCTGATGGCGAAGGATGTCCGCACCGCCGACGAGCTCGCCCATGCGCTCGGCCTCTCGGCGCCGCTCGCCGACCTGTGCGCGAAACTATGGGACGATGCCGCCGCGGACCTGAGCGAAACGGCCGATCACACCGAAATCATCCGCTACATGGAGCGGCTGGTCCCGTGAGGACGG
Organism: uncultured Alphaproteobacteria bacterium; assembly: GCA_963791375.1. Classification (GTDB taxonomy): domain Bacteria; phylum Pseudomonadota; class Alphaproteobacteria; order Rhizobiales; family Xanthobacteraceae; genus JAJPKK01. The sequence goes on along the minus strand of CAWBSI010000029.1, from coordinate 8,246 downwards.
CCTCAGACTTGGAGGCTGTATTATATACGACCTCATCCTGAGGAGCCGGCGCAGCCGGCGTCTCGAAGGATGGCCGCAGGCCGCAGCGTGTGTGGCCATCCTTCGAGACGCCTTGCTACGCACGGCTCCTCAGGATGAGGTCTCAAATAGAAAGCTCCTCAGGTTGAGGTCGTTAGAAAGGATTCACGACTTCTCAGCTCAGGATGACGGGTTTGTTTTGCTTTGCTCGAAATACGTTTGACCCCTTCAAAATCGGAGCAAACTCATGACGGTGTTTACGGTCGGCAAGGCCAGCATTGCCCGCATCGAGGAAACCTATGGGCCGACGTACCGCGCCCGCGACATCTTTCCCGAGTTCGACGAGCATATCCTCGCCAAGCACGCGGGATGGCTGGCGCCGAGCCATTACGATGCAGCGAGCGGATTCATCAAGCTCAGCGTGCACAGCTGGCTCCTGCAGATCGGCAACCAGAAGATCCTGATCGACGGCTGCTGCGGCAACAACAAGGTCAAGCCGGCGCGGCCGTTCTGGAACATGCTCAACTTGCCCTGGCTCGATCGGCTCGCGGCCGCGGGGGCGCGGCCGGACGAGATCGACTACGTCATGTGCACGCACCTGCATCACGATCACGTCGGCTGGAATACACTGCAGCGCGATGGGCGCTGGGTGCCCACATTCCCCAATGCGCGGTACGTGTTTTCGAAGCCGGACTTCGACTACTACCACAAGCTCGACGCGGACCCGAACAACGAGCCGGCGGAGTTCGGCACGTTTCGCGAATGCGTGCTGCCGGTGGTCGAGGCCGGGCGCGCCGATCTCGTGACCGGGCCGCACCGCCTCAACGATTTCATCGAGATCCTGCCGGCGCCCGGCCATTCCGCCGGCCATGTCGTCTTCGATCTCCAAAGCGATGGCCAGCGTGCGGTGTTCCTGGGCGACGTATTCCATCACCTGCTGCAGGTCTATTACCCCCACTGGAATTTTCCCAAGAACTCCGATGCCGAGCAGGCACGGGTGAGCCGCCGCCGCATTCTCGAACATTGCGCATCGACCGGAGCGCTGGCCTGCCCGGGCCATGTCGGCGCACCCTTTGCCGGCCGTATCGAAGCGGTGGGCGAGGGGTTCGTGCCGAGGTTCACGTAAGGGTTCGCCATGGCTCGGGAGCACGACAATGCCCAGCAGGAAGCATGTCTATCAGCCCGTCGTGGAGTGGACCGGAAATGCCGGGACCGGCACTTTGGACTATCAGGCCTATGAGCGCTCACATGTGATCAGCTCACCGGGGAAGGCCGACATTCTCGGATCGTCCGATCCCTGCTTCCGCGGCGACGCAACCAGGTGGAGCCCCGAGGACCTGTTCGTTGCGTCGGTCTCGGCCTGTCACAAGCTTTGGTACCTCCACCTGTGCGCGAGCGCCGGCGTCGTCGTGCTCGCTTACCGGGACGAGCCGGTCGGGACCATGATCGAGGACGCCGACGGCAGCGGCCGCTTCGTGAGCATCGTCCTGCATCCTGCGGTCGAGGTGGCGGCGGGCGCGGACCAGGCGAAGGCAATCTCATTGCACCATGACGCCCATGAGATGTGCTTCATCGCCAATTCCGTCGCCTGCCCGGTTTCGATCGAGCCGTCGGTGACCGAACAGCGCTTGCCCTGATCCGGGCGCGGGCTGGCCGACCGGAGATGTCGCCGAATGCCGATGCCTGTCCCGAAACGGCGCCGGGCGGATCGGGCGTGACCTCGGAGGTCCCGGTCGACCGCGGCGGCCCGGCGGTTTCAAAATGGCGCACGGTGGCATTTGCGGCTCTGCCTCGATAAGATTAGCAGATGTTAATGCCGCCGAAATGGGCTCGTCATGTCGGCGGCGGTAGGTCTCGTAGGCTCCCTCTGGGGAACGAGCCCGAGGCCTCCGACCGCCCCCCGATTGCCCCCCGCCGCGATCGGAGGCCTCCCTCATCCCGCCATTGTCGCCGAACGACCCCGAGGCGCGACCACGCCAGCGCTTCCAAAACTCCCGTTGGCATTTTCGGAGGTCTCCGGGATGGTCACCGGATATCTCCACGTTTGACGCATCCGAGCAGCGTCGCTGCGGTAATCCCTCCAAACTCAGGCTGGCGACCCCGGGAGGACTCGAACCTCCGACCTTCAGCTTAGAAGGCTGTTGCTCTATCCGCTGAGCTACGGGGCCAAACCGCGAGGCTCGCGCAAAGCAGCTTTGCTGCGATGCGCAAGACGAAAAGCCGAACGCAATCTATGCGACTGTCGGCGTCCTGTCAGTGCCCCCCGGGCGACAGTACCGGAATAATGGGCTGCTGCCGTCTTGCAAAGCCCGTCGCCTCGGGGCGGTGCAAGCCAGCGCCGCCACGTGCGGACGCCGGGAATGGGCCGTTGTTTCAAGGATTCCGGCGCCTCTGCACCCGTATAAACTTTCCGTAAATTTCAGTTCCGATTACCCCAAATTGTCAAGAATGAACTTTGTTCGTTGCGGCGGTTCGGTTACATTCGAAACCGGGAGCGAAACGATAAAGTCACAAAAATTGTGACTAGGGAAGCTGCTCAGGGGTAAAAAGTGGCCCGACATCGCGTGCTTGTCATCTCGGCCGTCGTTCTTGCTCTTGCCGGCGCCGGCGCGTGGTACGAGCTGGGGCGCGCGCAGCCAGAACGCGCGTCGAAATCGTCAGCGGCCGCAGTTCCCGTGACCGTGGCGGTTACCTCAAAGCAGGATCTGCCGATCTACCTGACCGGGCTCGGCGCGGTGCAGGCCTCGTTCACCGTCGGCATCCGTCCGCAAGTCGACGGCAAGCTCGAGCAAGTCCTGTTCAAGGAGGGCGAGCACGTCCGCAAGGGCGATGTGCTGGCCAAGATCGATCCGCGGCTCTATCAGGCGTCGCTCGACCAGGCCAAGGCCAGAAAGGCGCAGGACGACGCCCAGCTCATCTCGGCGCAGAAGGACCTCCAGCGGTCCCGCACCCTGGTCGACAAGAGCTTCCAGACCCAGCAGGTCGTCGACCAGCAGCAGGCCAAGGTCGATCAGCTGATTGCGTCGATCGACGCCGATCGTGCCGCCATCGAAACCGCGCAGACGCAGCTCGATTACACCTCCATCGTCGCGCCGAGCGACGGCCGCATGGGTGTCCGCCTGATCGATCCCGGCAACATCGTGCACGCTTCCGATTCGTCACCGATCGCCACGCTGACGCTGACCAAGCCGGCTGCCGTCATGTTCACGCTGTCGGCCCGTTCGCTCACCGACGTCCGCGACGCCATGGCCCGCGGGCCGGTCGAAGTCACCGCCTTCAGCCAGGACAATCGCCACACCCTGGGCACAGGGACGTTGCTGCTGATCGACAACATGGTCGATCAGGCCAGCGCGACCATGCGCCTGAAGGCGATGTTCGCCAACGAAGACGAGCAGCTTTGGCCGGGAGACTTCGTCAATGCGAGGGTGTCGCTGGAAGTGCGTCGCAACGTTCTGACGGTGCCGTCGGCGGCGATCCAGCGCGGGCCCGACGGCATATTCGCCTGGGTGGTCGCCGGAGGCGATGTGGTCCAGGCGCGTACCATCACGTCCGGACCGACGACCGGCGACCGCACCATCATCACGTCCGGGCTTGTCGAAGGCGAGCGTGTCGTCGTCAACGGCCAGTACAAGCTGCGGCAGAATGCGAAGGTGACCGTGACGGACGCCCACGCCGACGGTCGCCAAGCAGGCGCGGGCGTCATGAATATCTCCGAGCCATTCATCCGGCGGCCGGTCGCGACGTCGCTGCTGATGGCGGCGATCGGGTTCGTCGGACTGGTGGCTTTTCCGTTTCTTCCCGTCGCGCCGCTGCCGCAGGTCGATTTTCCGACCATTCAGGTGAGCGCGACGCTGCAGGGCGCGAGCGCCGAGACGATGGCGGCCTCGGTCGCGGCGCCGCTGGAGCGCCAGTTCGGGCAAATCCCGGGGGTCACGCAGATGACCTCGGCGAGCACGCTCGGCGCGACCTCGATCGTCATTCAATTCGAGCTCAATCGCAACATCGATTCCGCGGGCCAGGACGTCCAGGCGGCGATCACGGTGGCCGGCAAGACGCTGCCGCAGCAGATGACGACGCCGCCGAGCTACAAGAAGATCAATCCCGCCGATTCGCCGATCCTGATGCTGGCGGCGCAGTCCGACACCCTGCCGATCTACATCGTCAACGACTACGCCGACAACTTCCTGGCGCAGCAGATCTCCCAGGTGCGCGGGGTCGCCCAGGTCAGCATCGGCGGCGAAGCAGCACCCCTCGATCCGGGTGCAGGTCGATCCGGCGAAGCTCGCCTCGAGCGGCCTGACGCTGGAGGAAGTGCGCAGCACCCTGATCACCTCCACCACGATCGCGGCGAAGGGCGCCGTCAATACCGACAAGATCACCTTCACCATCGCCGCCAACGACCAGATCGTCGACGCCGAGCCGTTCAACGACATCGTCCTCGCCTATCGCAACGGCGGCCCGATCCGGGTCCGCGACGTCGGCCAGGCGATCGCGGCCGCATCCGACCGCACCGTCGCCGGCTACCAGAACAACAAGCGCGGCGTTCTGCTCAACGTCTTCAAGCAGCCCGGCGCCAACGTCGTCGAGACCGTCGACCTGATCAAGGAGGCGCTGCCGCGCCTGACCGCGAACATTCCTCCGGCGATCGACGTCACGACGCTGCTCGACCGCACCGTCACGATCCGCGCCTCGCTCGAGGACGTCGAGTTCACGCTGGGCCTGACGATCGTGCTGGTGGTGCTGGTCATCCTGCTGTTCCTGCGCAATTTCTGGGCGACGGTCATCCCCGGCGTCACCGTGCCGCTGGCGCTGCTCGGCTCGTTCGCCGCGATGTATCTGCTCAATTTCAGCCTCGACAACCTGTCGTTGATGGCGCTCACCATCGCGGTCGGCTTCGTCGTCGACGACGCCATCGTCGTGGTCGAGAACATCCATCGCCACATCGAGAACGGCGAGACGCCGATGAATGCCGCGCTCAAGGGCTCGAGCGAGATCGGCTTCACCGTGCTCTCGATCAGCTTGTCGCTGATCGCGGTCTTCATTCCGCTGCTGCTGATGGGCGGCATCATCGGCCGCCTGTTCCGCGAGTTCGCGCTGACGGTCACCGCCTCGATCGCGGTGTCGGCGCTGGTGTCGCTCACGCTCGCGCCGATGCTCTGCTCGCGATTCATGCGGCCGGAGTCCCACGATCACGGTCCGGTCTACCGCGTCATCGAAGCGGTGTTCGATGCGATGCTGTCGTTCTACCGGCGCACCCTCGACGTGGCGCTGCGCCACCAGGCGATCACGCTCGGCGTGTTTTTCGTCACCATGGCGATCACCGGCGTGATGATGGTCTACATGCCGAAGGGCTTCTTCCCGATCCAGGACATCGGCCTGATCAACGGCATTTCCGAGGGCGCGCAGGAGCATCTCGCCCGAGGAGATGAAGCGGCTGCAGCTCGAGCTCGGCGAGGTGATCCTGCGCGATCCGGCGGTCGCGGCGTTCGGCTCGCAGATCGGTACGACCGGCAACAGCGCGCAGACCGGGAACACCGGCCGCTTCAACATCGTCCTCAAGCCGCGCGAAGAGCGCGACCTCAACGCCTCGCAGATCATCGACCGCCTGCGGCCGGAGCTCGCCAAGATCACCGGCGTGAACCTGTTCCTCCAGCCGGCGCAGGACATCACGGTCGGCGGCCGCATCGCCCGCGCCGCGTTCCAGTATACGCTGCAGGATCCCAACATCGCCGAGCTCACCGAATGGTCGCAGAAGCTGCTGGACAAGATGCGCACGCTGCCGGAGCTGGTCGACGTGTCGACCGACCTGCTGGCCAGCGCGCCGCAGCTCAAGGTCACCATCAATCGCGACCAGGCCTCGCGCTTCGGGATTTCGGCGCAGACGATCGACGACACCCTCAACGACGCCTACGGGCAGCGCCAGATCACCCAGTATTTCACCCAGCTCAACACCTACTGGATCATCCTCGAAATCCTGCCGGAGATGCAGACGAGCCTCGAGTCGCTCGATCGCATCTACGTCAAGTCGCCGCTGACCGGCGCCGCCGTGCCGCTGTCCGCGCTGGTCGATGTCGACTCCTACAAGATCGGGCCGCTGTCCATCAACCACCAAGGCCAGTTCCCGGCGGCGACGCTGACCTTCAACCTGCGGGCCGGCGTCGCGCTCGGCGAGGCGGTCGATGCCATCAACAAGGCGGCGCGCGACATCGGCATGCCCAATTCGGTGCTCGGCACCTTCCAGGGCAACGCCCAGGCGTTCCAGTCGTCACTGTCGAGCGAGCCGGCGCTGATCGCGGCGGCGCTCGTCGTCGTCTACATCATCCTCGGCATGCTCTATGAGAGCTTCATCCATCCGCTGACGATTCTGTCGACGCTGCCGTCCGCCGGCATCGGGGCGCTGCTTGCGCTCAATCTCGGCCACATGGACCTGTCGGTGATCGGCATCATCGGCATCATCCTGCTGATCGGCATCGTCAAGAAGAACGGCATCATGATGGTCGACTTCGCCATCGCGGCCGAGCGCGAACGCAACATGCCGCCGCTCGAGGCGATCCGCGAAGCCTGCCTGCTGCGGTTCCGGCCGATCCTGATGACGACGGCGGCCGCGATGCTCGCCGGGCTGCCGATGATGTTCGGCCACGGCACCGGCTCGGAGATGCGCCATCCGCTCGGCTATTCGATGGTCGGCGGGCTGGCGCTCAGCCAGGTGCTCACGCTCTACACGACGCCGGTGGTCTATCTCTACCTCGCGCGCCTGCAGGCCTGGCTGCAGGGCGGCAAGACCAAACCGGCTCCCGAACAGGGCGACGTTCACGCCGTCGCGGCGGAGTGATCGCCGCGATCCCCAAGTGCTATTGATCGCTTGGCCGTGTCGATCGGCCGAGCGGAATGCCAAGCGAGTTTCGGTGCGTTGACCAACGGACGGCTGCCGATGCTGCGTCAGCTTTCGCCAGCTGCAGGCATGTCGTCGCACACGCCCTTGGCTGCAATGGGCCAAGAGCTGCCGTGCCCTCCTTCGACCAGCTGATAAACCGCAGCCGGCTACGCGGTCGCCCGTGGCCCACCTACCTTATATCCTGCAGGGCAGCGGCTCCCCCTGCGATGATTTCCAACCCCGGCCCGCTATAATCGAAACGCCGCCGAGCAACCGGCGGCGTCGAAACAGTCGAGCGTGAGCGAGAGGAGCACATGGCAACTTTCGGCGCCGGACTGATGCGATGCATGTGCGTGTCGTTGTGGCTTGCGGCGTTGCCGCTCGGCTCGGTCGCGGACGCCGCTGATTTCTACAAGGGCAGGACCATCACCTTCGTCATCGGTTCGGCTCCGGCGGGGGCTACGACACCTATAGTCGTTTGGTCGCCAGCCATCTCGGGCGACACCTTCGAGGGTCGGCCCACGATCGTGCCGCAGAACATGCCCGGAGCGGGCAGCATCCGTGCGGCGAACTACCTCTACAATGTCGCGCCGAAAGACGGCACCATGATCGGCATGGTGGACGAAGCCATTTTCCTCAACCAAATCCTTGGAGCGCAGGAGCCTACCACCGACGCGTCCAAGCTCAATTGGGTCGGCGCGATTCTGCGTCGATCACGGGAACGCACGAGACGAAGACGGACGCGATCAAATTCAATTGGATCGGACGCAGTTCGCGAACAGCGCCATACTGTTCGTGCGAAGCGACGCCGGTGCGCAAGATCGACGACGTCTTCGACAAGGAATTGATTGTGTCCGCGTCGGGGACGGCATCCAAGCTGAATTGGACGGTCTTGAAGAACGCCTCGGCATGAAGTTCAAGATCGTTTCCGGCTACCAAGGAAGTAATGAAAGCCTGCTGGCCGTGATGGCGGCGAGGCAGACGCTTTGAGCATGCCTTGGTCGATCCTGAAGATCCGGCGAGGAATTGATCCGCGACAAGAAGATCAATCTTTTGCTTCAGACCGGGGCTGGAACGGATGCGGAAATATCGCACATCCCCCGCATGGTCGATCTGGCGCGCAACGAGGACGAGCGAAAGCTGCTCGCGTTGTTTGCTTCGCCCTCGCTGATTGGCCGCTCCGTGATCGCGCCGCCGGGAATGCCGCCGAACGCGTGGCCGAGCTGCGCCGGGCCTTCATGGACACGATGGGGGACCCGACCTTTCTCAGCGATCTGAACAAAGCCCGGCTGGACCTCAGTCCAATGTCCGGCGAACAGCTACAGGCAGCCGTTACCAGCATGGGCAACGTCCC
>CAWBSI010000028.1:0-185319 GCA_963791375.1 uncultured Alphaproteobacteria bacterium | reverse complement strand
GTGCGTCCGTGAGTCTGCATTGTCGGCGTGGTGAGAGTCCATGCCATAGGAGGTCACATCGTATGTAGCCGAAGGCAACTGCGTCGCCGCGAGGCGGGGTGGGGAGCAGCCGGAAGCGAACGGACAGCCCGTAGGAAGACGAACCCGATTCGGCGGCGTGTTGCGGCGAGCCTGCTCATTGATGGCGAAGCCTCTACCGACCGGACGCGCTGAGGTGACTGGCAAAGCGGCGTTCGGGCGCACGACGTGGTTGGGGACGGGATGCCCGGAAGGCCGTGCAGGGTAAGCGGAGAGACCTGTCGGGCTTGCGAGAGCCCGGCAGGAGTCAGAGCCCGCATAGTACCGCTGTGGCGGTAAGCCACACGAAGCGCGGATAGCAAAACCGCATGGAGGGAAGGTGGGTAGGAAGGTGGATGTGCGAGGAACAGAGCAAGGCAAAGACAGCGCCGACGAATGCCCGCATGGGCTAGACGGAGCGCAGAACCCGGAAGCGACCCGGCGGGTCGCAGGCGGAAGCTCAGCTGTGGACCGGGCGCATGGTGTCGGCGTGGGTAACGACGTCAAAGCAGGCATAGGCACGGCTCCAACCCTGGCCAAGGCCTTCTTCGCATGCGTAGGATCGCTCGTTTCATACGATCCGACGTGTAGCGAGACAACCCCGATGAGGAAACCACCGACTGGAGAGCCGTATGCGGGAAAACCGCCCGTACGGTTCGGAGGGCGGGGAGGGCCAAACCTTCCCGACCCCTATCAGCGAAGTGTAAGTCGGACAAAACGAAAATCCCTCGAGCACAGATATCCGCGCGACCAGAAAATCTGGAGGAACCCCATGGAAGTCGATCTGCCGGACGTCGTTGCCGAGGTCTGGGGCGCGTTCGATCGCTACGAGCAGGCGCTGGTGTCGAACGATGTCGAGACGCTCGATGCGCTGTTTCGCGACGATCCCCGCACCATTCGATTCGGCACCGGCGAGAACCTGTTCGGGTTCGAGCAGATCAGGGCGTTCCGCGCCGCGCGTTCGCCGGCCGGGCTGGCGCGGACGCTGGCGAACACCGTCATCACCACCTATGGCCGCGATTTCGCGATCGCCTCGACCCTGTTCCACCGCGCCTCCATGGCGGGTAAGGTCGGCCGGCAAATGCAGACCTGGGTCCGTTTTCCCGATGGCTGGTTCGTCGTCGCCGCCCATGTGAGCGTGATCAGCGAGGGATAGCGGACGACGTTTTTCCACGGCTGTTGTCGCGTGTGGGAGGAGAGCATGTCCGATCCGGAGATCGACGCCATTCGCGCGATCCTGGCCGCAAGCCCGCGTCCGTCCGGGGTCGCGGAGCGACGTGAGCGACTGGACAATTTGGGCAAGCATTACGGGATCCCGGCGGAGTTCCGTCTCGAGCGGGTCGACGCCAATGGGGTCGAGGCGGAATGGTCCACCTCGCCCGTGGCCGATCCGACGCGCGCGATCCTGTTCCTGCATGGCGGCGGATACATTTCGGGGTCGATCGACAGCCATCGGCCGCTGGCGACTGCGATCGGACGGGCGGCGGGCGCGCGCACGCTTGCGTTGGGATATCGCCGCGCGCCGGAACATCAATTCCCCGCCGCGTTGGATGATGTGATGTCCGGCTATCGCTTCCTGCTCGAGCAGGGTTTCGCTCCCGGCCGCATCGCGGTCGCGGGCGACAGCGCGGGCGGCGGGCTTACCATCGCAATGATGGTCGCGGCCCGCGACAGAGGATTGCCGCTGCCGTCGTGCGGCTGGTGCATCTCGCCATGGGTCGATCTCGAAAATACGGGGGCCACAATGTCGACCAAGGCCGCCGTCGACCCCCTGATCCAGAAGCCCTACCTCATGGAACTCGCCAAGAGCTACCTCGGCGCCGCGTCGCCGCGCGCACCGCTGGCGTCCCCGCTTTATGCGGACCTGCGCGGATTGCCGCCGGTGCTGATCCAGGTCGGTTCCGCCGAGACCTTGCTCGATGATTCCGTCCGCCTGGCCGGCGCGCTGGGGGCCGCCGATGACGTCGTCACGCTGGAGGTCTGGCCCGACATGATCCACGCATTCCCGCTGTTTCATGAGCAGGTCGCGGCGGCGCGCCGTGCCATCGAGCGGGCGGGCCAGTTCATCAGGTCGGCGCAAGGGGCGGGCGGCCCAGATTGAAGGATGGTGCGATGCGCCTTGTCGCTCTGCTTCTGCTGTTGTGGGCGCTGTTCGGCTGCGCTGTCGTCGTCATGATGATCTACGGCGTTTTCGATCACGTTGCCATGAACGATGCGGTCATGGCCGCGGTGCTCGCGAGCGGCACCGCGTTCCTGGCCAGCCTCGCGAGCTTTCTGTGCTGGCGCCAGTACCGCAGGTCGGTCGGAGGCCGATGATGCGGCGCGCAGAGCCAGCCTTGTGGGCGCTACTGCCCTGCGTGCTACTCACACTCGGAGCATTCTCGTGCCGGGCCGAGGATGCCGGGACGGGATGGCCGGCCTATGGCGGCGCCCAGGGCGGCGGCCACTACACGCCGCTCGCCCAGATCGATGCGGCGAATGTCGGCCGGCTGCAGCAGGCCTGGGAGTACCGCACCGGCGACTTCTCGCCGGGCGCGCCGGGGCATCGCGCCACGACCTTCGAGGCGACGCCGATCCTTGCCCACGATACGCTCTATTTCTGCACGCCCTACAACCGGGTCATCGCGCTCGAGGCCGCAACCGGCAAGGCGCTGTGGACCCACGAGCCCGAGCCCAAGCTCGATCGCGCCTACGACCAGCAGCACTCCCTGATCTGTCGCGGCGTTTCCTACTGGGAAGAGCCAAGCTCCGACGCGTCGAAGCCGTGCCGGAGCCGCATTTTCCAGGGGGTGCTCGACGGCCGGCTGGAGGCGCTCGACGCGCGCACCGGCCGACTCTGCGCGGATTTCGCCGCCGGCGGCACCATCAAGCTCAACGCAATGGACAATGGCGGCGTCGGTGCCGTCAACGTCACCTCGGCGCCGGTCGTGTTCGAGGATCTGGTGATCGTCGGCTCGGCGGTCGGCGACAATCACCGCACCAACATGCCGAGCGGCTTCGTGCGCGCCTTCGATGTGCGCACCGGCGAGGAGCGCTGGCACTGGAGCCCGATTCCCGAGGCGCTGCGCAACCGGGTCGGCGCCGGTAATGTGTGGGCGCCGATGTCGGTCGACATCGAGCGAGGCATCCTATATGCGCCCTCCACCAGCCCGAGCCCTGACTTCTGGGGCGGGCTGCGCACCGAGCCGTTGCCCGGCGTCGACGCGCTGGTGGCGCTCAATGTCCGCACCGGCGCCGTGATCTGGCAGTACCAGACCGTGCATCACGACCTCTGGGACTACGACCTGCCGGCACAGCCGACACTGGTCGACATTCACCGCGGCGGGCGCACCATTCCGGCGGTCGCGCAGCCGACCAAGACCGGCTTTCTGTTCGTTCTCAACCGCGAGACCGGAGAGCCGCTGTTCCCCGTCGTCGAACGCGGCGTGCCGGTTTCCACCGTCGCGGGCGAGCATGCGGCGGCGACCCAGCCCGCGCCGCTGCTGCCGCGGCCGGTGGCGCGCCAGGGACTGACGCTGGACGACGTGTGGGGCATCACGCCGATCGACCGCGCCGCTTGCGTGGCACGCATCCGGGCGCTGCGCAATGACGGGTTCTTCACCCCGCCCAGCCTGCGGGGAAGCGTCGAAATCCCATGGGCCGCCGGCGGCACCAACTGGGGCGGCATGGGTTACGACCCGCGGTCGCATCTCGCGATCCTCAACGCCATGAACATCGCCGGTTATGTGCGCCTGTTCCCGTCGCGCGATGTCGAGCGCCTGCGGCAATCGATCCCGCCCGGCGCGGAACTCGCCCCGCAGATCGGCGCGCCGTTCGCCATGGAGCGAGGGCTCCTGCTTTCGCCGCTGGGAATCCCGTGCAGCCGGCCGCCCTGGGGGGTGATCTCGGCGGTCGATCTCGACACCGGCGAAGTGCGCTGGCAACACCCGTTCGGTGCCGCCCCGGTCGGCGTGCTCGGGCTGCGCGCGCCGGCAAAATGGGGTGCGCCCAATCTGGGCGGTCCGCTGGTCACGGCGAGCGGCCTGACGTTCATCGGCGCGACCTCGGACGGCCTGTTCCGCGCCATCGATACCTGGACCGGAGACGTCCTGTGGGAGCACGCGCTGCCGTTTCCGGGCGCGGCGACGCCGATGAGCTTTCAAGCCGCCGACGGCAGGCAGTTCGTGGTGATCGCGGCCGGCGGCAGCATCCTGCTGCAATCGCCGATCGGCGACGCGCTGGTCGCCTTCGCGCTGCCGTCGCAATAGCCCGGAAGGGGAAGGCCCCCGGCCTCACTTCGGCTGGGCGACGAAGCTCCGCCAGCCGCCGAATTGCGAGATATCCCGAGCGCCGTTCACCGCTTCGGCCTCCACCAGGAAGCCCTTCACCATGCGCCCGTCGGCGAGCTTGATCGAGCCGATCGACAGCGGCGGCGGTACCGCGGCCACGAAGCGGCCGAACGGCTCGGCCGGCATCGCCCAGACCTCGACCTCGATGGCCGCGCCGTGTTCCGCGGCCACGCGGAGCAGGCCTGGTTTCGGCGGGGTGGTGCCGGCCAGCGCGTAGAGCCGGTAATCGGGCGCAGTCGGGATGGTCTCGACGAACTGCGCCTGGTGGCTGCGCAGTTCGTGATTGAGCGGCATGCCCGAGAGATGCGCGCCGACCACCGCTAGCGCAATGGCGCCGTTGCCGGCATCGGCCAGCGGCGCCAGTGCCGGCTGCGGCCGGCCGAGGGCGCCGAGCGGCAACGCGGTGTCGGCATGGAAGCGCCGGCCGATGGCGGCAAGCAGACCGTCCTGGCCGCCGGGCGCGAGCAGGGTGATGCCGAACGGTGTTCGCCCCTCATGCAGGGCGGATGGGACGGCCAAGCCGCAGAGATCGAGCAGGTTGACGAAGTTGGTATAGGTGCCGAGCCGGCTGTTGAGCTGGATCGGATCGGCGAGCACCTGGGCGACGGTGTAGATGGTCGGCGCCGTCGGCAGGGCCAGCATGTCGACCTGCTCGAAGGTCTCACGCGCGGAGCGGCGCAAGGACTCGAGCTGATAGAACGCCGCGAATGCATCGACCGCCGTGGTGCGGGCGCCGCCCAGGATGATCTCGCGCGTCACCGGATGCATGGATTCGGGCGAGGAGGCGATCAGCGAGCGCGTCGCGGCATAGCGTTCCGCGACCCAGGGGCCCTCGTACAGCAGGCGGGCCGCCTCGTAGAACGGCTCGATATCGATCTCCTTGATGCCGGCGCCGAGCCGCGCCAGCCGGTCGAGCGCATCGGAATAGTCGGCGGCTGAACGCTTGTCGCCGAAAAAAACACGCTGACCCGGGCGCGGCACCCCGATGCGCACATGCGCGGGCAGCGCACCGGGCTCGGACAATGGCCGCCGCCGGGAGAACGGGTCCTTGGCATCGTATCCGGCGATGACGGCGAGCACCGCGGAGGCGTCGTCGGTGGTGAGCGCGAACACCGATATGCAGTCGAGGGTGCGGCACGCCGGCACCAGGCCGGCGTTGGAGACGAGCCCGAGGCTCGGCTTCAGGCCGACGATGTTCGTGAACATCGCGGGCATGCGGCCCGACCCCGCAGTGTCGGTGCCGAGCGTCACCGGAACGAGGCCGGTCGCCACCGCGACCCCGGAGCCAGAACTCGATCCGCCGGGTATCAACGCGGGATCGAGGGGATTGCGCGGCACCCCATAGGGGGAGCGCACGCCGACGAGGCCGGTTGCGAACTGGTCGAGATTGGTCTTGCCGATGATGATGGCGCCGGCCTGGCGCAGCCGCGCGACCGCGGTCGCATCCCTGCCCGGACGATAGGAAAACGCCGGGCAGGCGGCGGTGGTCGGCAGGCCGACGACGTCGATATTGTCCTTCACCCCGACCGGAATGCCGTAGAGCGGCAGATCGGGGCGGCCCTCTCCGGCGAGCTTTCGCGCCTCCGCCAGGGCGTCGTTCTCCTCGCGCAGCGAGATGAAGACCGCGGAATCGTTCAGTGCCCGGATCCGCGCATAGCTACGCGCGACGATCTGCGCCGGGTCGGCCGCGCCGCTACGGTAGGCGGCCAATATCTCTGAAACGGTCTCGGGCAATACGCGCTCTGGGTCGCCGGGTTCAGGCCTTCATGGCTACACCGGGACGCCCGCTGGCTCAATCATCACATCGTTCACATGCAAACGCCGGCCGCATCGCTGCGACCGGCGTCGCATAAGGCCCGCTCAGGTCAATCCTGCGGCTCGAGCTTCACGATCGAGGCGCCGTGATTGCTGCCGGTCCAGAACGTGACCGGGTTCGTCGTGTTGTCCACGAACACGCGACGGATGTTGGTGTCCTTGGGCAGCATGTATTCGACGGTCGTGTTGGTCTTGGGGTCGACACGGACCACGCGGTCGGTGGTCATGCCGCCTGTCCAGATTTCACCGTTGCGGTCGACGACCGGGTGGTAGGGGCCCGTCCATGGCGTCGGCAGCGGCCACTCCTTGAAGGTCTGTTCGTTGGTGTCGAACATGCCGATCTTATTGCCGCGGTATTCGGCGAACCACAGGCGGTCCTGCGCGTCCATGACGCCGCGGCGATTGCGGGCCCGCTCGGTGGGCGCGCGGAACAGGCTCAGCGCGCCGGTCTTGGCGTCGACGCGGCCGATGTAGTTGTCCTGGAATTCCATGAACCAGAGATTGTTCTTGGAGTCCGAGGCGATGCCGTAGATCGAATGATTGCCGCCGGAGGTGATCTGCTTCATCGGCGCCCAGGTCTCGTAGTTGCCGGAAGCGAGATCGATGCGATAGAGCTCCTGATTGCCGGCATTGTTGGTCCAGATCTTGCCGTCGACCTGATGCTCCAGGCCCAGCATGTTGAGCTGGGTGACGTTGTTGTTCTTGTCCTTGGGCATCGGATAATATTTGACCTCTTCGGTCTTCGGATCGAACTTGGCGATCGCGCCCTGGAACATCATGCCGATCCAGATGTCGCCGCCCTTGTCGATTCCGATATCCAACGTGCCGACCGGGAAGCCGGGCTTGAATTCCTTAAGGGGGATTTCCGAGGCGGCGCCGGTCTTCGGGTCGAGCTTGCCGAGGAACAATTCGCCGAAGTTGGTGTACCAGACCTGGCCCTTGCTATCGAGGATCACGTCGTGCGGCTCGATGGTCGGGCGCGGCAGATCGTACTCGGTGATCAGCATCTTGGTCGAGCGGCCGGTCGGGCGATCGAAGGTCTTGAGCGGATATTCCCATTGGGAGGATTCGCTCAGATTGATCGATGCGAGGAATTCGGCCGACTTGCGGAACGTCTCGGGCTTGGGCGCCCATTCCGGATCCATCCGCTTCTGCGGCTTGATCGGCTGGCTCACCTGGGCGTAGTTCATCATGCGGTTGACGACCTGCATCCACTCGTTGACGTCGTGGGTGGAACGAACGACACGCTCGAGGGTGTGGCAGCCGACACAGTTGAGCAGGAACGCCTTCTGGTCATCGGTGCCGGGCATGCTCGAGATCCACTCGGCATTGGTGAGTTGGGACGGCAGATTGCGCGCCTTCTTCAGCTTGAGATCGGCGGTGGCGCCCTTCTGGGCTTCGACGGTGGCTTTGCCGGCGCCGTCGAGGTCATACCCGGTGGCGCGGATGCTGAGCTTGTATTCACCCGGCGCGATCTTGGCCGAGGGGAAGCTGTAATGGCCCTTGTCGTCGGTGGCGATCGTATAGGCGATGGTCGAGCCGGCCTTCTTGGCGGTGACGAGAACGCCTTCCAGCGGACCTTGCGGAGAGGTGACCTGCCCGGATAGCCCCTCGGCCTGGGCACGGACAGCGCCCGGCCCCGCCGCCAGCAGCGCGACCGCGAGACCCACGGCCGTCGATAGTAACAGTTGTTCCTTACGCATTGCGATTTCTCCCTTGTTGACGGTTGTTACGATGTTTGCCGGCCGGCTTGAGGCGCTGCGAAGGGCTCGCATGCATGCCTTGTCCGGAATAACGAGACGCGCCCTGGAACCTTGTCTAATCGCTGAACCGATTGACCTCGAACCTGATCAAGCGGGGTGGGCCAAAAAGGAACGATGGAATCCGCATGGCGCAGTGTGGCCCATTTTGCCTCGCTGATCCATAGGGTTGGGGCGCGGTCCGAGATAAAATCGCAAGCTGTTTGCGGGGCTCCGGGCGGCCCCGGCGCGGCGTGGCCGCAGCCCTGTGGCAGGAGCTGCGGCCACGGCGCTTACTTCCCGAAATACCGGAGGTCGGGTGCCGGCTGGCCCTTCTTCGCCGGCATCAGCAGGCCGTCGGCGCTCTTCATGTACACGTCGCTGCCGAGCTTGAGGTGGTCGTTGTTCTCCTGGCAGATCAATTCGACCCAGATCTCGTTGCGCACGCGATTGTAGTTCTTGATCACCGTCCACGGCCGCGTCAGCGCGTGATCCATGGTGGTGACCTCGTCGTGAAGGACGTCGGGATTGGCCCTGTCGGCATAGATCTTCTCATGGATGACCGTCTCGGCATCCTCATGCAGCGGAAGGCCGCTGGAATCGAATGCGCGGGGGTTTTTCAGGTTGCGGGTTTCGATCTCGAGCTGGTCGTAGCGGCCGTCGCCATCAGTGTCGACCCAATGACCGATCGAGTAGCCCATGAAGGAGGACGGAAACTCCTTGGGAAAGTCGCGCCCGTCGGTATAGATTCGACGCTGCATCGTCAGGTATTCGATCAGGATGTAGGTGGTCTTGGGCGTGATGACGATCTCCATGGGGAAGATCACGTTCATCGCCCGCGGCATGCCGTCGGGAATGCACGTATAGGTCGGGTCGGTGCCCATGCCGCCCTCTGCCTGGTCCTTGATGTTGGCTTCGTAGATCGCCTGATACTCCGGCGTCAGCGGCGCCCCTTCCTTGTAGCGCGGCTTGCTCGGGTCCCACTGATTGTTGACGCCGGGCGGCCTGCGCCACTGGCCGTTCCAGTCGGGGTATTTCGAGTCATCGAACGCCTGCGCGACACCCATCATCATCAACAGCGCCGAGGTCAGCGCCAGTGCGCCGACCGCCTTGCGGTAAAGCATGAACGTTTCTCCGGAGTTTTGTCTGTGCCGGCCGCGTCTGGTCGTGGTGCGACCGGACGGGTTGCGGTTACTTTTTGCCTTGCTTGAAATAGGTCAGATCCGGCGGCCTCTGGCCCTTCTTGGAGGGCATCAGATAGCCGTCGGAGCTGAGCATGTAGGGCTCGTCTTCGATGACGACGTGCTGGTTGCCCTCGGCACACACCAACTCGCCCCACACCGGGTTGCGGTTAGGACCGCGGACGTATTTCTTGGTCGTCGTCCACGGCCGGGTCAGGGCGTTGTCGAATACGGTGATCTCGTCATAGAGCGTGTCGGCATTGGCCTTGTCGAGATAGATGCGCTCCTTGATGACGGTCTTGTTGTCCTTGTGGAAAGGAATGCCGGTGCTGTCATAGGAGCGCGGTCCCCGGAGCGCGCGGGTCTCGACCACGAGCACGTCGTAACGGCCGTCACCGTCCTCGTCGAGCCATTTGCCGATGGAGTAGCCGGCAAAGGAGGGATCGGGATCGGCCGGCCAGTCGCGGCCGTCGGTGAGGATGCGGCGCGAATCGTGGATGTGGTCCATCAGGAAGTGGGTCGACTGCGGCGTGACCACGACCTCGAACGGCTCATAGGCGTTCATCACCCGCGGCATGCCCGGCGACAGGCAGGTGTAGGTCGGCGTCTCGCCCTGGCCGCCCTCGGCCTGGTCCTTCACATTGGCCTCAAAAACGGCGCGGTATTCCGGCGTGAGCGGCGCCTTGCTGGCGTCCTCCCAGCGCGGCGCGGTGGTGCGTCTCCACTGGCCCTTGAGATCAGGATATTTGGTTTCGTCGAACGCCTGGGCGGTGCCGAGCGTTCCGACAAACGCCACGAGCGCACAGAACCCGATCGAGCCCCGGAGCATGCTTTCTCTCCCGATGTAGTCGCGGCGCCGGGTGGGCCCGGCTGCCGCCTGCTTGCAGGGCTACACTCCTACCGGATCGCGGCGTTGGCGTCGAGAACCTTGAAAGGCCGGTCGACAGCGATTTCGGATGCTTGTGGAACTCGTTGCGCCGGCCCGCGCCCCCGGGCGGCCTTCGATTCGGCCGGCGGCGACGGCCCGCCTCGCATCGTGCCAATTGATTTCGCTGCTCGCCTAAATAAGCGCCAGCGCACCATGGCAGCCAGCACCGTTTTGTCGCGCTCACGGGCAGGTCACGCCGGCGTTACTCCGGTCGCGAAACTTCCGTGGAAGAAGTGAACGCTCAACTGCGCATCCGTCGTAGCGTTTTTTCCATCGGCTCGCATAATCCGGCGGTGAGCCTTTGGAGCACAAGCGGGCGGGCGAGGTTATCGGGGCAATGATCAAGGCGCCATCTCATCCACGTGTCGTTTTGTCTGCGTCTTGCGGCATCGCCGTGATGGCAAAGGCCTCGACGCCGGGCCTGACCAAGACGCGGCTGGTTCCGCCGCTCACTTATGAAGAAGCCGCCGCCTTCAACACCGCGTTCCTGAAAGACGTCGCCGCCAACATCGCTGCGGCGGGGCACGAAGCGGAGATCGCCGGCTACATGGCATTCGGTCCGCCGGGCTCGGAGAGCGTTCTTCCGGGAGAATCTTGCCGTCGTCCATCGGGCTCATCGAGGCGTGGCGTCCGGATTTCGGCGATTGCCTGTTCGCCGCGATCGACCGGATGCTGCGCGTCCACAATGCCGCCGTGGTGCTCAATTCCGACAGCCCGACACTGCCGACTTCGCTGCTGGTGGAGGCCGCGCGGGCGCTGGCCCGCCCCGGCGACCGCGTCGTGATCGGTCCATCCACCGACGGCGGATACTATCTGCTCGGCGTCAAGGCTCGGCATCGCGCACTGTTCGAAGACGATTTCCTGGAGCACCGAGCATGTGATGTGGCAGACGCTGGGACGCTGCACCGAACTCGGGATCGAGTTCCATGTGCTTCCGGCCTGGTACGACGTGGACGACGTGGAGTCCCTGAGGCTGCTGCGATCCGAGCTTTTCGACGGACTGTCCTTCGCGGCGCCACTGCGCCGCCATTATGCATCGCATTCCGAGCAACTGCTCAGCCGCCTGCTCGACACGACCGACCTGTCGCGCCGCCTCGACGGCGCCTCACGTCATCATGCAAAGGGCTGCGGAATGAGCCGATCGGAGTACGCCGACGCCGCAATGCCAGCCGGGACACCGGAAGCCGGGCAGGGCGCTTCGCCCGGGGGCCCGGCGATCGATCCCCGCCGCTATTTCGAGAGCCGGCAGCGGCGCGGCCACGAAGCCGAAAGCCCCCCGGTCTGCCTCTATCTCGAGACCACCAACCGCTGCAACCTTTTGTGCACGACCTGTCCGCGCACCTATGAGGAGCTCGAGCCGCCCGCCGACATGAGCTGGGAACTGTTCACGCGCATCGTCGACCAGCTTCCCGACATCGAGCGCGCTGTCCTGCACGGCGTCGGCGAGCCGATGCTGGTGAAGAACCTGCCCAGGATGGTGCGCTACCTCAAGGACCGCGGCACCTACGTGCTGTTCAACACCAACGGCACCGTGCTCAACGAGAAGAACGGCCGCGCGCTGATCGAGGCCGGGTCTGGACGAATTGCGGGTGTCGCTCGATGCCTCGACCGCGAAATCCTATCGCGCCATCCGCGGCAAGGATTACTTCGGCCGCATCCTCAAGAACGTCCGCGCCTTCCGCGCGCTGCAGGAGCGCGAGGGCCACGACCGGCCGCGCGTCTCGGCCTGGCTCACCGGGCTGAAGGAAACCATCGCGGAGCTGCCGGCCTTCGTGAAGGTCGCGGCCGAGATCGGCGTCAAGGAAGTCTATCTCCAGCGGCTCGTGTTCTTCGAAGAGGATGCCGTCGGTCATGCGCGGCCGGACCAGGCGCTCTACGAGCGGATGAACCGCGAGGAGGCGGCTTACCTCGAAGAGGCCACCGCGTTGGCGCAGTCTCGCGGCATGACCTTCAGCGCTTCCGGCGCGGTGTCCGAGCCCGGCATGAGCCTGAAGCGCCGGGACGGCCGGCTCGCCGTGGTCGATGTGCCGGCGGCCGTGGACGGTGATGTATTTCACCGCCAACGGCCGCGCGCTGCCCTGCTGCATCGCGCCGTTCTCCCAGCGCGGCTACGAGAACTACACGCTCGGCGACGCCACCCAGCAGTCGCTGCGCGAAATCTGGAACGGCGCCGGCCTACCAGTCGTTTCGCGACGGGCTGCTCTCCGACCAGCCGCCGTCCGCGTGCGCGAGCTGCGGGCTGCGGTGGAGCCTGTGAACGCCGCGATGATGCGCCGCGCTCCGCAGCGTCGCCATCATCCCAACGCTCAACGAGGAGGCATCGATCGGCGAGGTCGTGCGCGCCATGCCGCGCGACGTCGTCGGCCGGATCATCGTCGCCGACGGCGGCAGCACCGATGCGACCGCCGCGCGCGCGCGCGGCGCCGGCGCGCGACGTGATCGATGCGGGCCGCGGCTACGGCCGCGCCTGCCTCGCGGCCGCGCAGGCGGCCGAGGGTGCCGACATCCTCGTCTTCATGGACGGCGACGGCGCCGACGACCCGGCCAGCATCGCGGCGCTGGTCGCGCCGATCCGTTCCGGCGACATTCGACTTCGTGATCGGCTCGCGGCTGCGCGGCGAACGTGAGCCCGGCAGCATGTCCTGGCATCAGATCGCGGCCGGGCCTGATGGCTGGCTTCGGCATGCGGATGCTCTACGGCGTGCGCTACACCGACATGTGCGCGTTCCGGGCGATTCGGCGCGATCGGCTGCTCGCGCCTCGGCATGCGCGAGATGACCTACGGCTGGAACATCGAGATGCAGATGCGCGCGGCGCGGGCCGGCCTGCGGCATCCTTGAGATTCCGGTTCCCTATCGCTGCCGCAGCGGCGGCGCCTCGAAGGTCGCCGGAAGCCTGCCCGGCAGCGTCAAGGCGGCAGTTCGCATCGTCGCGACCTTCATGCGCGTTTCTACCCAGCAGCGGGCCGCGCCCGATCCTGGCAGTGCGGGAAAGCCCATGAACGATTTCGCGCAGCCGCACATCGTCTTCGCGCCGCTGTCGTCGAGCGCCCCCGCTGATCGCCCGCATCCGACCACGGCGCGCCGTCGGTGTTCCGGCCCGAGAACATGCTGCGGGAGGCGCGCCGCCAGAAGGAACTCGCATCGGGGCAGCGTGCCGGAGGTCTGCGTCATCGATCCCGACGGCGACATCGTCGATTACGTGCGGCGGGAATTCTCCGCCACGCGATGCCCGCATTGGGCCTGCTACCACACGAGGATGTGGCGAATGGACCGCGGGCGGCGTCCGCTGCGGGATCATCGGCCACGTGGTCGGCGGCTCGTTTTCCGTGCTGGTGGCGGAGCAACTGTTCGCCTCCGGCTGCCGCCTGCTGATCAACGTCGCGTCCGCCGGCCAGATCACCGACGTCGGGCCGCCGCCCTATTACATCCTGATCGATCGCGCGATGCGGGACGAGGGCACGAGCTATCACTATCTCCCGCCGTCGGCCTATGTGGCGGCCGACCCGGCGCTGATCGCGCTGGCGCGCGAGGCGATCGGCAGCCGTCGCACGCCTGCATGTCGGCGCGACCTGGACCACCGATGCTCCGTTTCGCGAGACCGCCGACACCATCGCGATGCGTCGCGAGGAGGGCATTCTCGCCGTCGAGATGGAGGCGGCCGCGCTCTACGCCTTTGCCGCGGCGTGCGAGCGCCCGGTGATCTGCCTCGCCCAGGTCTCGAACAAGCTCGGCTGCGTCGAAGGCGACTTCGAGAAGGGCGAGCGCAACGGCGCCGGCACCTCGCTCGATCTCGTGATGGCGCTCGCGTCCACATGGTCTGCCCAGGCGGCGGAAAGCGTGTGAAGCCATGACCCGCGTTCGTTATTTGGCCCCTCATCCTGAGGAGCGCCCGCCGGACGCGTCTCGAAGGATGGCCAAAGACATTTCCGTCGCACGGAGTTGCGTAAATCGTGCTCGCTGCCATCCTTCGAGACGCGCGCTAAAGCGCGCTCCTCAGGATGAGGGATCGAGTTGTTTACTTGCTCTCTGGACGACGGGCCTTGTTATGCGTTTTGGAGCGTGATCGGCTCAATTCCGATGGCATCGATCACCGACGCCGTTCTCTGTGCCGCAGTCGCGACGCTGTTCTGGAGCGCGCTCGGTCTCGCGATCGCGCGGCGTCTCATGCCGGGCGCGCTCGCCTTGCCGGTGGCACCGGCGGTCGGCTGGGCCGTGCACAGCGCGATCGCGCTGCCGGTATTCTTCTTCGTTCCGTTTTCGGCGGCGACGATCGCCGCCCTTGCCGCCATCGTCCTGGCGGCCGGAATCTTCGCATCGCGGGCCGGCGACCATCCCGATGAGCCGGCGCCGCAAGCTCGCGTTCCCGCCTGGGCCTATGCGGCCGCCGCGCTTCTCGCAATGGCGCCGGCGGCGGCGATCATGCCCAAGGTCGTGGGCGATGCGGTCTTCCTCGCCGACCCCATCTTCGACCACGCCAAGGTCGCGCTCATCGACGACATGGTCCGCCTCGGGCTGCCGCCCGGCAATCCCTTCTTTGCCGAGGGCGAGAGCCGGTTCGTCTATTACTATTTGTGGCACTTCAGTGCGGCCGAGCTGTCCCGGCTGCTCGGCGCCAGCGGCTGGGAAGCCGATGCCGCCATGACCTGGTTTTCGGCCTTCGCCTCGCTCGCCGCGATGATGGGCTTCGCAGCGTGGCTCAGCCGGCGCGCATGGGCAGCGGTACTGGTGGTCGTTCTCAGTGCGACCGCATCGAGCCGCTTCCTGCTCGGCCATCTGTTCGGTGCACAGAATGTGGAGGAGCTGCTGTCGCGGCCCGCCGGGTTTGCCGGCTGGCTGTTCCAGTCGGCATGGGTGCCGCAGCACGTCATGTCGGCCACCGCGGTCGTGGTCGCGATCTACCTGATGGCGCAACTGACCCACCGGCGAAATGCCTTGAGCGTCGCCACGCTCGGTCTCCTCGCCGCTGCCGGCTTCGCAAGCTCGACTTGGGTCGGCGGCTTCACCTTCGCGGCCGCCGGTCTCATTGCCGTGCCGGTGCTGCTCGTGCATGCAGGGCGCAAGCAGGCTTGGCCCTTCCTCGGCGCGCTCGTCGGCGCCGCGATCATCGCGCTCGGCTTCGCCGTGCCATTCCTGCATGATCAGTTCATGGCTACGGCGGCGCGCAGCGCCGGCCCTCCAATCGTGGTCGTGCCCCATGAGGTGCTCGGCGAGTATTTTTCAGCCGGCCTGCGCCGCATCGTCGATCTGCCCGGCTTCTGGCTGATTTTCCTCAACGTCGAATTGCCGGCGATCTATATTCCGGGGGCGGTCGCGCTCGGGACGCTCATCGCCTCGCGCGATCTCGATCCCGATCGGAAGCGCGGCGTCTGGGCTTTTGCGGCGCTCGCTGCGGCGAGCCTGACGATTTCGTGGCTGCTGGTGAGCACGCTCGGCGACAACAACGATCTCGGCTGGCGCGCGGTGCTGCCCGGCGCGATGGTGCTTACGGTATTTGCCGCCGTCGGGCTGGTGAGGTGGATTACCGCCCGCGCCTATGTGGCGTTGGCCGCCGCGGTCGCTGCGATCCTGGTCGGACTGCCCGGCGGCATCGAACTCATCCACAGCGACGTGGCGGGGCGCTCCGAACCCGGCGGCAAGCTGTTTGCGCAGACACCGGAGATGTGGGCTGCGGTGCGCCGGCACGCCGGCGCCGGCGAGCGGGTCGCCAACAATCCGCTGTTTCTCCAGGACATGACGTTGTGGCCGGTCGACATATCCTGGGCGCTGCTCGCGGACCGGCGCTCCTGCTATGCGGGCCGCGAGCTCACCCTCGTCTATACGTCGCTGCCGCGCCCGCGCCAGGAGGCGATCGACGCGCAGTTCGTCCGCGTGTTCGCCGGCAAGG
Organism: uncultured Alphaproteobacteria bacterium; assembly: GCA_963791375.1. GTDB lineage: Bacteria > Pseudomonadota > Alphaproteobacteria > Rhizobiales > Xanthobacteraceae > JAJPKK01. The sequence continues at coordinate 169,385 of CAWBSI010000028.1, read as the reverse complement.
GAAGGCCCGATGATCTCGAAGACCTCGCGACCCGATATGATTGCCGGCTTGTGGTGCTGACATCCGCCGACGGCGCGTGGGCGAACGACCCCTTCGCCGCGAGCCCACGCTTCCGGCAGGTCGAGGAAAAGCCGGGGCAGTGGCGGATCTATCGGATTACGGCGCCGAGGGGATAGATAAATCAAATTCGCGTGGCGAGTGGACGGAAATTGTCAGACGTTTGCCATCCTTGAGAAGCACAAGGGCCTGCGGTCCGACCCAGAACGCATCTATCTTGGAAAACGCCTTTCGAATTGCCACAGAAAATCGCTTCATCAACTTTTGGGACGCGCCGAAGTTTGAGGCCGTTGCGGCACGCCCGAACAGAACCACCTCATCATTCCAATTCCCTGCCGGGGTAAACGCAATTGTGTCCGGATTGATCAATTGATCAACGACAACCCGCTCTGCGCCAGTGCTTTTTCCGATCTTCCTGAGAGTTATCCGCGTGCCGGGCTCATACACCAGAAACGTCTCACACCCGCTTGCGTCGACCGAATTTGCTCTACCTAGACCTGAAATCTCTGCCCCGCGCCCATAGGTCTCAGGACCTCCGGTCAAAACCTGACCAAACCGAACATACATTAATGGGCCACCCCGCTCGACCTCGTCGAGGATGGAAACCAAATCGTCCTTCAATGCAAAAAATGGAATCTGCTTCACGATGCCTCATTTCGGACGCCGTCAAATCCCGCTGAACCAGTTGAAGCCTTCCTTGCCGTAATAGGTCTCCGGGAAGGTGTTGGTGACCTCCATCGCGGTGATCCATTTGGCGTTCTTGAAGCCGAGCTTGGTCGAGGTCCGCAGCCGCAGCGGAAACCCGAACGGATCGGTGATCGGCTCCTTGGCGTATTTGGTGGCGAGGATGGTCTGCGGATGCAGCGCCGTCGCCATGTCGATGCTCTCGGTGTAGCCGTCGGCGCATTGGAACGCGACGTATTTGGCGGTGAGGTCGGCGCCGATGCGTTCGAGAAACATGCGCAGGTTCGGGCCGGACCATTGGCCGATATAGTCCCAGCCCTCGACGCAGATGTGGCGGATGATCATTTCCTGCTCGGGCAGCTCGTAGATCTGCTCCGCGCGTCCACGGCCGCTTGTCGGCGATGCAGGCCGGCTCAGCTCGAGCTTCCAGCCCGCGACGTCGACCGGTTTGACCTCTTCGATGTCGTAATGGGCGTTGAAGCGCGGCGGCTTCACCACCTGCGCCTCGCTGAAGGTCGGGGCGAGATGATTGGGCCGGAAAATGAAGCTCTGCGCACGGTCGTTCCAGCTCGAGACCGCGCGCAGCACCGTCTGCACCTGATCGTTTTCGCTGACGTCGCAGCCGGTCAGGAAGGTGAGGGCGCCGAGGCTGAGCGCGCCGCGCAGCACGTTGCGGCGATCGATCTTCTCGATCAGCTCGCGGTTGGCTCGTTGAGGACGTCCTGGTCGATGCCCCGCTTCGGCCGGAAGATCGATCGCGACGGGGTTCGATGATCATGGCATTGGCCTCCGATTATTCCGTCGGCTCGAGGTTGGACGGCTGCGGCTGCCTTGCTTTCGTCGATCTCCGGTCCGCCGGTCACCATGGCGACCAGCGTATGCGGCACCAGCAGCGCCAGGGTGACGTGCACGACCACGAACAGCACGATCGCGGTCATGCAGAGGAAATGGACGAGGCGCGCGGTCTGGAAGCTGCCGAACAGCGCCAGCAGTTCGGAGAACTGGATCGGCTTCCAGATCGCCAGGCCCGATATGCACGATCAGGACGCCGACGCAGAGGATGCCGACATAGAGCAGCTTCTGCACCGTGTTGTACTTGGTCGGATCGTCATGGGAGAGCCGCAGCCGCAGCGCGTCCTTGATGGTGGCGATCAGCTCGCTGCCAGCGGATCGGCAACAGCATGCGCCGGAAGCGGCCGGTGACCAGTCCATAGGTGAGATAGGCGAGCCCGTTGATCGCCACGATCCACATGCCGAAGAAATGCCATTGCAGGCCATGCTGGGCCCAGTGGCCGATGGTGACGCGCCTCGGGAAAATGCAGCCAGCCGAAGATGACCTCGTCGTTGTAGATCTTCCAGCCGCTGCCGATCATGATGAACATGGCCACCGCATTGATCCAATGCATGATGCGGATCGGCAGGGGATGAAGCTTCTGCCCATGAGGCGCGGAGGAAATTTGGCCAGCCTGCATTTCGGATACTCCGATCGGGGCGCGTCGCGCAGCGGATAGCCGGCAAAATCAAAGGGCCTGGTCGAGGCGACGTTACGGACAGCATAGTCGCTAATCAATCGCGGCTTCGTAAACTTCCCGTGGTCCGCGCACACGCCGACGTCAAATTCCCGTGTATCGATGTGAAAACCCGGTCTGCCGTGTCATGATGATTTCGCCCCGTGGCAAGGAGGTTATCGGCGATGGTCGCAAGAAAGGGTTTCGGTATTGTCGGCCTTGCGGTGATGCTCTGGCTGCCGTTTCCGGCGCTTCATGCGGAAACCGCCGGCGCACTCGTCGTGGCGCAAGGTGCCGAAGTCCCGGCCGCGCCCGCCGAGGCTGCTCCCACGGAGAAGGCGCAAGACAAAGCCCAAGATAAGGCGCAAGACAAAGCGGTCGATAATTCGCCCGAGGCGATTATGAACCGCCGGTTTCCGCAAAAGGTGAAGGTCGGGGATCTCATCGGCCTGCCGGTGCTGGACGACAACGACGTGACGCTCGGGCGCGTTCAGCGCGTGGTGCACACGCCCGAGGGCAAGATCAGGCTGATCGTGGGCTACAGCAAATGGTTCGGCTGGTTCGGCCGGCCGGTGGCGGTGCCGATCGAGGTCGTCGCCATTCTCGCCCGCCAGATCGCCTCCCTCGACATGCCGCCGGCAGAGTACGAGGCGGCGCCGACCTGGACCGAAGGCAAGGACGTGCCGATCCCCTACAGCGAGATCATTCACATCGCGGTGACGCGGCGGTGACGCGCAGCACCGTCACGGCGGCAGATTCAAGCTTCCGGCGAGAAACCGCACGGCTTCTCCGAGCGAAGCCTTGTCGGTGTCGCGGTCGACCATGAAATTGGCCTGCCGCATTTTTTCGACGGAGATGGCGCCGATGAGGGGCGTCAGTGCGCGGCGCAAGGCTTCGTCGTTGCCGCGCCTGGGTGAGATCAGGATCACCGCGTCATAGGAAGGAATGGCGTGCTTGACGTCTTCCAGCACCACCAGGGCGCCGCCGGCCAGCCGGCCGTCGCTCGAAAACGCGGAGATCACGTCGACCTGGCCGTCTGCGATCGCCCGGTACATGAAGGTCGGATTGAACGACTTCTCCTGGCCGAACGCCAACCCATAGGTCCGCCTGAGCGCGGCCCATTCCGGGCGGCTCAGGAATTCGAGGTCGCTGCCCAGCGTGAGGCGCGGCGCCAGCGGCGTGAGATCGGCAATGGTGCGCACGCCGAGCGCGGTGGCCCGGTCGCCGCGCATGACGAGCGTATAGGCGTTCTCGAAGCCGAGCGCGCCGAGCACGGTCACGCCGTAGCGCTCCCGCATGTAGCGCGTCATCTCCTCGAGCATGGCCTCGCGCGGCGGCACGTCGCGGCGCTCCATCACATTGGTCCATAGCGTCCCGGAATAGTCGACATAGGCGTCGATCTCGCTGCCGGCGAGCGCGCGAAAGATGACGGCGGAGCCGAGCCCTTCCTTGCGCGTGGCGGTGTGGCCGCCCTGCTCGATACGCTCGGCCATCAACCCCGCAAGAATATATTGCTCGGAGAAATTCTTCGCGCCGAGCACGTAGTCGGCGGTCGGTCCGCGCAACAGCGATGCCGCGGCTGCGGCAGTGCCGAGCAGCAGCGCCGCCACGCCGATGGCGATGCGCCGGCCGTCGCGCCTGACCGCGCCGGCTTCGATCAGCCCGAGCACCTGGTCGACGAACAGTGCCAGGATCACCACCGCGATGCAGCCGGTGAGCACGTAGATCCAGTTCTCGGTCTGCAGTCCGGAGAAAATGAAATTGCCGAGGCTGGTCTGCCCGACGGCGGTGCTCAGGGTCGCAATCCCGATGGTCCATACCGCCGCGGTGCGGATGCCGGCCATGATCACCGGCGCGGCCAGGGGCAGTTCGACCCGGAACAGGCGCTGGCGGGGCGTCATGCCGACGCCGTCGGCCGCTTCCACATAGGCGGGGTCGACGCCGATGAGGGCGGTCACGCCGTTGCGCAAGATCGGCAGCATCGAATAGATCGTCAGCGCCAACAGCGACGGCAGGAATCCGAGTGCCGGCACGCCGAAGCCGAAGAGGCGGGTCGTCAGCGCCGAAAGCGCGAGCAGCAGCGGATAGAACAAGGCGAGCAGTGCGAGGCCGGGGATCGTCTGCACCAGGCTCGCGACCGCGAGCGCGATGAACCGCAACCGCGGACGGCGCGACGCCAGCACCGCCAGCGGCAGGCTGATCGCGACCCCGAGCGCCAGCGCCGTCATGCTCAGCAGCACGTGCTGGGCGGCATATCCCGGCAGCAGGGCAAGCGCGCCGGCCACTTGGTCATCCATGCGCGGCCTTCGCGGTCAGCGCGCTGATGCGCTCGGCCTGCCGCCGCGGCATCGCCATCAGCGCCGCGACTTCGGGCAGCCCATCGCCCGGCGAGCAACGGCCCCGGCGCATCGTCGGCAAGGATGCGGCCGCCGCCCATCACAACGATCCGGTCGGCGAGCAGCACCGCTTCCTGGACGTCATGGGTCACCATGATCGTGGTCACGCCGAGCCGGTCGTGGATCGCGCGCTAGGCGGTCCCGAGCGCATCTCGGGTGATCGGATCGAGCGCGCCGAACGGCTCGTCCATCAGCACCACGCGCGGCCGCGCCGCGATGGCGCGGGCGACGCCGGCACGCTGGCGCTGACCGCCGGACAGCGCGGAGGGCAGGCGGGCGGCATAGTCCGGCGGCAATTCCACGAGATCGAGCAGCTCCGCCACGCGGGCGTCGATCTCGGTACGCGGCCATCCCAGCAGTTGCGGCGTGATGCCGATGTTCTCCGCGATGGTCATGTGCGGAAACAGGCCGACGCCCTGGAACACGTAGCCGATCCGCCGCCGCAGCAGCGGCGCGTCGAGGCCGCGCACCGCGACGCCTTCGAGGCGCACCTCGCCGCTGTCCGGCTCCAGCAGCCGGTTGATCAGCTTCATCGCGGTGGTCTTGCCGGAGCCCGACGCTCCCACCAGCGCGATGAAGGCGCCGGCCTCGACCGCGAGCGACACCTCGCGCAGCGCAAAGCTGCGTCCGCCATCGAACGACTTGCTGACCTTGTCCAGTTCGATGAGCGGTCCGGTGGCCAACGAGGAATTACTCCGTGTCGCTGTTACCACTTCGGTCATGGCCGGGCTTGTCCCGGCGATCTCGATTAACGAGGCACTGTGCCCGCATTCGTCGAGATTGCCGGGACAAGCCCGGCAATGACGCATCGGGGTGGGAAGGCCGCCCTCACGCCGGATCGAGGCCCATCTTCTTGGCGATCGGCGTGACCGATTCCGACTTCAGGAACTTGGCAAAAGCGGCTGCGGCCTCCTTCTCCTTGGCGTTCACCGAGCCCGCGGTCGCATAGACGATCGTGGTCTGCAGCGCCGGCGGCAGCGGGCCGATGAAATCAATCCCGGACATTGCCAGAAGCTCGGTGATCTGCTGCACGCCGATCTCCGCCTTGCCGCTCGCGATGATGAGGCCGACGCGCTGGCCGGGCTCGGTGAAGACGGCCTTGGCTTTGACCGCATCGGCGATGCCGAGCCGGTCGAGCAGGCTGAGCATGTAGATGCCGCTCGGCCCCTTGCTGATCCCGACCGATTTTGCGGCGAGCAGCGCGGCCTTGAAGGCTTCAGGCGTGCTGATGTCCGGCTTCGGCGCCCCGGCGCGCACGGCGACCCCGGCGCTGGACTTGATGAAATCGGACCGGCTGCCGGGCACCAGCTTGCCCACCTTGACGAGGTCGTCGAAGATCCCGGGCGTGGTCACGATCACGTCGGCCTGCACCCCCTCCCTGACTTTGCCCGGCAACACCGCGCTCGACAGGAAGGTCGCCTTCACTTTGTTCCCGGTTTCCCGCTCGAACACCGGGATCGCGGCCTCCAGAAATTCCGTCATCGCGGTCGAGCTGACGACGGTGATCTCGGCCGCGCGGGCCGCCTGGGACATCAGCGCAGCGCCGAGAAGTGCTGCCATTGCGATTTTGGAGAATCCGGTCATTGCCTCACCCATTTGCGTTCAAGAAGCCCGAACTTGCCGTGAGCATATCGAATCCGGGAGCCGGTGTCGTGGTGCTCGCCAGGTTTTCGGCATGCTATAAGCGGCGCCCCGCATCGGGGGAATCGGTGCCTAGCATTTGTCGTTTAGGTTGACACACACTTTGCTGTCATCGCCCGGCTTGACCGGGCGATCCAGTAAACACCGACCGTGAGTACTGGATTGCCCGGTCAAGCCGGGCAATGACATCAATAGGGGTCAGCGTAGAGTCAAAGTGCTTCTAACCGCCGCACCGCCGCTTTCGAGCCCGCCTGAACGGAGGATCAATGGTCGACATACCCATTACGATGGCGTGCGGGAATTACGACCGTACGCGGCCGATCATGGACGGCCGGGTCAGGGTCGAAGGCTGCGCGGTGACGTATCTCCCGCTGTACCCCGAGGAGATCTTCTTCCGCGCCTTCCGCTATCACGAATTCGACGTCTGCGAGCTGTCCTTCTCGAGCTACATCCGGACGGTCGCAAGCGGCACCTCTGCCTACACCGCCGTCCCCGCCTTCGTGTCGCGCATCTTCCGCCACTCCGGCATCTATATCCGGCGCGACGCCGGCATCCGCACGCCGGCCGATCTCCGCGGCAAGCGCATCGGCCTGCCGGAATATCAGATCACCGCCGTGGTGTGGATGCGCGGCATGATGCAGCACGAATACGGCGTGAGCCCCGCGGAATGTCATTGGCGCAGCGGCGGCCAGGAGGAGCCGGGCCGCCACGAGCGCACCCCGCTCAAGCCGATTGCAGGCCTCGACCTCCAGCCGATCGATGAATCCAAGACTCTGGTGGGCCTGCTGCGCGACGGCGAACTCGATGCGCTCTTCACCGCGCGGGCGCCGTCGTCGTTCCTGCGCGGCGAGCCGCACATTGCGCGGCTGTTTCCCAACACCCGGGAGGCAGAGCTCGCCTACTTCAAGAAGACCGGCTTGTTCCCGATCATGCATCTGGTCGGCATCCGCAACACGCTGCTGGCGCAATATCCGTGGCTGGCGACCAGCGTCTACAAGGCCTTCTGCGAGGCCAAGGCCCTCGCCATGGCCGACCTCTGCGACGTCAATGCGCTGATGGTCACCCTGCCGTTCCTCGAAGCCGAGACAAGGGAAACGATGGCCGCCATGGGCGCCGACTTCTGGCGCTACGGCATCCATGAGAACAAGGGAGAGATCGAGGCGCTGACCACGTACGCCCATGAGCAGGGGCTGGTCGACCGCAAGCTCTCCGCCGCCGAGCTGTTCGCGCCCTCCGTGTTCGAGCTTTCCAAGGTGTGACGCGTTCGCGGGCGCCATTGCGCCACGCGGCGCGATACAGGAGGATAATGCTCACGTTCGGGATCGCCCGATCGGATTGAGGAGCAATGCCATGGTTTCCACGGTCATCGGCGGCGCGATGTTGCCCCATGCGCCGCAATTCTTCACCATGCCGGAGACCGAGGACAAGGCGAACGTCGAGCGGGTCCGCGCCGTCGCCCGCGAGATCGGCGACAAGCTCAAGGCGATGAAGCCCGATCTGTGGATCATCTTTTCCAACGATCATGCAGAGCAGTTCTTTCATAACGTCGCGCCGCCCTTCACTATTCATGTCGGCGGCGAGGCGACCGGCGATTTCGCCGGCCGCAAGTTCCACTGGAAGGTTCCGAGCGAGATCGGCTTCGAGCTGGTGCGCGAGCTTTACCGGCAGAACTTCGATCCCGCCTTCACCAGTACCGCAAAGATCGACTACGCCATCGGTATTCCGCTGACTCATCTCGGCCTCACCGATCCGGTGCTGCCGATCTTCGTCAATGCCTACCTGCCGCCGCAGCCGTTGCCGGAACGCTGCTACGCCTTCGGGCAGGCGGTGGCGCGCAGCGTCAGCGCGCTCGGGCTCAAGACCGTGATCCTCGCGAGCGGCGGCATGTCGCATTTTCCCGGCACCAATCGCTACGGCAACCCGGAGCTCGACTGGGACAACCGGCTGTTGGAGAAGCTCGCCGCGGGCAAACTGAAATCCCTGATCGGCTTCGACGAGACCGAGCTCGACGACACCGGAAATATCGAGCTGCGCTGCTGGGCCTGCGCCGCCGGCGCGCTCGGCGAGCGCAAGCCCGACATCGTTTCGATGGATCCGAGCTGGCACCACAACTACGCTTCGCTCGGCTGGACCGGCGCGGGTCCCGGCCGGCATGACGCCCATTATCCCGCGATCAGACCGGAGCTCGTGGAACTGACTGCGGCGCTGCACGGCCTCGCCCACGAGCAGGACAAGCGCGAGCGCTATATCGCCGACGCCGCGGCCTATGCAAAGGGCTTCAAGCTGACGGCGGAGCAGGAACAGGCGCTGCGCGATCTCGACCTCGAAAAGATCGTTGCCATGGGCGCACATCCCCTGGTGCCGTTTCTCGCCCGCATGCAGATCCAGCGCATGCGGCGGGGGTGAGCGCGTGCATTTCTTATGACCTCATCCTGAGGAGCGCGCTCTTTGCGCGCGTCTCGAAGGATGGCCGCAGGCCGCAGCTGTGGGCCATCCTTCGAGACGCCGTGCTGCGCACGGCTCCTCAGGATGAGGTTCTGGAAAGATTCGCGCGCTCTCAGCTCCGCTCAAGACGAGGCTGTGGCGGTGCGACACGCCGCCGCTCAGATCGGAACCGCCATCGCCTCGAACGCCGAATCACAATTGATGAGATCGACCCGCTTTTGCACGATGGAAAAGCCGTCGCCGTTGCGGCGTAGCGTGTGCGTCTGCCGCCCGGCGAAAATGCGCTGCTGGTCGTCGCGATACTCCACCATGATCACGGTCGAGCTGACGACATAATGGCCTTTGGCATCGTCCGCTTCGTCGACCATCACATTGCCGACGAGATGCGCGGTGCGCGACGGCGGCGTCTGGATGTGGATGCGTGGATGCTCCAGCCGGTCGATCCGCGTCTTCATGAGGTCGCGGTCGTCGTAGAACAGCGAAACCTGGTTGAACGGGCTCTGCTGGTCGGCTGTTGCGGGAACCCAGTAGGTTCCGTCCTCGGCGAACAGCGCCATCCAGTCGCGGAAGCGCCGCGCGTCGAGCAGCCGCGCCTCCGCGAACAGAAACGCCTCGAACACGGCGCGCTCGATCGCGGACGCCGACTTCGGTCTGGCCGCGGCGGCTTCCATCAGGCGACCTCGCGCATATAGCCGACCCAGGCCTTGTACTGGGCCCGCACCACCATCTCGTGCATGGCCGAGCCGCGCGTGGCGTTCAGCTCGCGGTCGGGCTCCTCGGCGCCGAGGCCGCGCGAAATGTCGACCCATTCGGGGACCGCGCAGCGCAGCCCCTTCTGAGTGCGCACGAACGCCTCGATGTCGTCGGTCTGCACGAACGAGGCCGCGGAATGGGTCACGTTGAGCAGGCGTAGGTTGCCGAAGTTCATCGCGTCGGGCGCGCCCACCAGGCGCACTGGATAGACGTTGATCTCGGTGCGGTCGAACGCCAGCGGCTTGATCACGCGGACATGGATGTTGAGCCCCATGATCGAGACGTTGGGATAGATCAGCGTGTTGTGCAGCCGCGGCGTCAGGATGTGCTCCGCGCGTGCGGCGCCAACCTTCTCCACCAGCGACCGCTTATAGGCGTCGAAGGCCGGGCTCGAGCGCTTTCCGTCGTCGAGCGCGGTGTTGCTGGTCCAGCCGTGGCCGTTGCCGACGATATAGCTGCGCCGGCCTTTCCAGGATTGCGCGGTCTTGGTCTGGTCTGCCTTGGCCTGGTCGGCCTCGACGACCTTGGCGCCGGACTTGTCGCCTTCGCGCCGGGCGAACTGGACGCCCTCCTTGTTGACCGTCGAGGCATGGCCGAACGGCACGTGATAGGAATCGAGCACGTTCTCGACCTGCAGCTTCCAATTGCCGTTGAAGGCATAGCGGTGCATGCCGAGGTCGAAGGCAAGCGTTCCGTCCGGCGCGCGGTCGACGAGATCGTCGATGTTCGACTTGATCGGGCCGATGTGGTCCTCGAAGCTCGCGCCGCCGGGCGCGAGGCTCGCAAACACGAAACCGCGGTATTCGCCGATGCGCGGCACGCGGGCGAGACCGAAGGCCTCCTTCCTGAAATCGGCCGCGCATCCCTCCGGCATCGGAACGCCCACCAGCGTGCCGTCGGTGTCGTAGCTCCAGCCGTGATAGAGGCAGGTCATCCGCGTAGCGTGGCCGCAGCGCTCGTTGACGACCTTGGCGCCGCGGTGGGTGCAGCGGTTGAAGAGCACGTGCACGCTGCCGTCGCGATGACGGGTCATGACCACCGGCTGCCGCCCCAGCTCGGTGGTGAAATAATCCCCGGGATTGGGGACCTGGCTGGTGTGGCCGACGAACAGCCACGCGCGCCCGAAAATCCGCTCCATCTCCAGCTCGAAGACATCGGGATCGGCATAGACCCGGCGGTGGACGCGGCCCGGCTCGACCAGGTTGGCAAAGGTTTCGGCACCTCCGTTACGCATGGGTTTCACCGTCCTTTTGGTTCGGCTCCGGGCGTGGCGCGATCAGTCGGGCTTCTGATAGATGGCATGGCAACCGTCGCATGCCGCCCGCAGCTTTGCCGCCAGGGCCCGGAACTCGCTCTCGGCCTCGGCCCGGCTCGCGTCGAGCGCGACATTGGCGGCAGTGTCCGCACGTTCGTAGAAGTCCGAATAGCGCGTCCAGACGTCAGGAGAGGCGAACGTGTCGGTGGCGGCGTCGCGGTCGACGTTGGGCTTCCACTGGTTGGTGGCGGGCGGAAACAAATGCGGGAAAGCCTGCAGCATGACCGATATCACGTCGGCATGGTCGTGGGCGTCGGAGAGCGGGATCTTGTCGGACGAGTTGGTCATGGTTTCGATCTCGTCCATGTTGAACCCGATCGTGTCCATCAGGATCTTCCGCGCGAAGATCGTGTCTTTCGCGGGCGCCGCGCCCTGGTCCTGGCCGAAGGCGACGCAGCCCAAGCCGACGACGCCCGCAAGCACGGCGCCGGCGAGCATGGCGAGGCGGCCGCGGCCCCAAGCTCCAGCGTTTGCACCTGTCGTCATGTGCCCTCCGTCTTGCCCGCCGCTACGGCCCGGTTCCATCGTATATCCGGGCCGCCGGCAGAGGAAGACGAACGGCGGGCGCGAGTGCGCGTCCCGTCAGGCGACGTACAGCGATGTCAGATACGCGGTCAATCGCCCGGCGATGTTGACGGCCATCCACACCAGGGCGGCTGCGGCGACGAATTTGACTCCGCGCGCAGAGACGGTTCCCGTCTTTTCCCAGTTGGGCGCCTCCAGCTTTACGGTCCTCTGGAAATACCAGGTCACGATGATGCCGACGATGACGAGCGTGAACTTCGCATCGAACATGCCGGCGGATAGGTATTGTGCCGGTTTCGACATCCACAAAGTAAAGCCGCTCGCGAACTGGAACACGATTGCGATCCAGATGAATGGGAACAGGGCATTCAGCGATGTGTATGGAATCGTCCGGAACAGCCCGAGCAGACGCAGGCCGATAATGAAGATCAGGCCCACCACGGTGGCCGTACCGAACGCATGGATCGTCAGCGCGATCGGCCAACCCAACGATTCCCTGACCCACTCCGCATACTCGGTATTGTTCAGGTATTCCAGCACTGTCCAACCCTCCCTCGATTAAGTCCACCGCCACGGATCAGGGCTAGTCACTTTGGTCCACGGCCTTGTTCATGCAGTACATGCTGGCGCCGACCAGTCCGAGGACAACGGCCACGAGAGCGATGACCATCAACAGGATCAAGATGTTATCGAACGACATGGGCTATCCTTCCGCATTACACATAGGGCAGGAGCCGGCCGCCGAGGATCACCCCGACCCACGCCACCAGAACCAGGACGGCGACCGCCTTGGCGCCTGCCGGCGCATCCTCCCCTGCCTTGACCTTCCAGACCTGGTCGGACAGCGAGAAATACAGGATCGCTATCGCGCCGATCGCGATGAACGCGATCTTCGGCGCGAAAGTAGTCTCGTTCAGATAGCGGAATGAATCGGCGAGCAGCATCAGCATCCCGCTGAAGACATTCATGATCACACCGAAGAATCCCAGCGGGAGTACCCGGTGTACCGCCGAGAACGGGATCGACTTACCCACTCCCAACACCCGCAGCACGACGAAGAGCACCGTGCCGAATATCATCGAGAAGCCGAAGAAGTGCACGGTTTGCCAAGGCACGAACCAGATCACGTTGTTGATCAGCAACTCAATGGCGGGGGTCCAGCCGGCTTTGTCGTCGGTCGGCAGGATGTCCGTCGGCAATCGGATCTCGGGGTGATTGATCTGCCCGCCGCGGTGTCCGGTTTCGGCCATGATCGCGAGAGTGATGAGCGCAAACACGAGGACCAGATAAAGCGACAGCTTTGAAAAGCGTCCGAGGTGCCGATACCTCCACAGCTCGATCCATGCGGCGCCGCCGGTGAACGCGAGGCCGAACAGCGTCAGCAACGCCATGTCGCGATGCTCGTTGATGAGGGCCTTGGATACGCCGGGAATTGGCGGATCGGTCAACGCCCACATCGAAGCGGCGCCGGTGACGTAAGTCGGCACGCCCAGCACCGCACCGATCACGAAGACGACAAGGCCGGCCCGCTTCATGACGTCATTGTTCAAGGCGAGCGCGATCAGATAGAAAGTGAGCGCAAACACGAACCCGACCGTCGGGAAGTGGTTCAGGACCATGTGGACGTGCGACCACGTCTCCGGCGTCGTCCCCGGAGCCATGTACGGGCCTTCCTTCGGCGGCAGGTGCAGTTCGTAGTGATTGACCTCCCAGCCGAACTCGTCGACGACGACCATCAGGCAGAGCGTAACGATGGCCAGGCCCAGCACCACGTTCATCGTCTGGCTGGAGAGCTGCTTCTCGCCCCAGGTCCGCCACAGCTCGTACCATGCGGCGGCGCCGGCGATCACGAGGCCGGCGAGCCCGACCAGGCCCAGATAATAATGTGTATTCAAGGAATCCTTGGAGACGCTGGACGCATCCGCGAGCGCCGCCATGGAACGAGCGCCGCTGAGGTAAGTCGGAATGGCCAGCAGGGCGAGGACGCCGAACAGGGCGAGAGAGGTTCGTTTCAGTCCGTCATTGTCGGTGACGAGTCCGGCGATGTAGAAACCGAGCACGAACATGAGTCCACACGAGGGGAACACGCTCACCAGGATGTGCAGGTGCGACCAAGACTGCGGGATCAGATGCATGTAACACCCCTTACCGGAAACGACGAAAGCCGCGGCTGATCGTGCCGCGTGTGGCTTGAGTTCGGCCCGCGAGCGCGGTGCCTGGTCCAGTGCTGGTCGAACGTGGCTTCGGAGCAATGGCGACCACGGGTCCGCGCGCCATCCGCGCGCTGCCGAAACGTGACTGACCCAGGTGCCATCTCATCGATGCCGCCCCTCCCTCACAGCTGTTCGAAATTTTTTGATTGACGGACCGCTGCAAGTCCGTTGCCCGAAAGCGGGGAAGGCTTATCACCTTTACGTGATCGGTGCCAAGAGGGCGGACGCCCACTTTTGCCGGCGATCTCGCAGAAATTCATGACCGAACCCGGTCGCGCGCTCGCGGTCTGCGTCCCTCGAATGGCACGCCCGCAGCACGACCGGAAGTGGGCGCCCGGCCGTCGCGAACGGGCCGGGATCGGGGTTGTCTGCAGTCGTGCTATGGATGGGCGAACGATCGCCTCGCGGACGACCGCGCGGGGATCGGGTTTGATAATCGCGGGGGGAGGGTGCTATGAGCCCAAGGACATCAATGGCATCGATGGCGGCCGTCGCTCTGGCGACGATTTTTTCGTGGGGCGCGCACGGGCCTGCCATGGGACAGACGAGAATGCAGGCGCCCGGCTTTCATCACATCCATCTCAACTCCGTCGACCCGGAGGCGGCGCTCGCCTTCTACACCGAGCAGTTTCCGAGCACGGCCAAGACCAGCTGGGGCGGCCTTCCGGCGCTGAAATCCCCCAACAATGTTCTGGTGCTGTTCAACAAGGTCGCGAACCCTCCGACGATCGAGCCGCAGTCGGCGCTGTGGCATTTCGGCTGGCATGTCACCGACGTGCGCAAGAACCTCGCAACCTACAAGAGCCGTCCCAACGTGAAGTTGCTGCCGCTCTATACGACCGAGGAAGGCGGCGCTGTCTTCGTGTCCAGCGACACCTGGCCCGGCACCGGCGGCGTGCTCGGCCTCACCAAGGCACAGATCGCCGACGCCAAGGCCAAGGGCGTCGAGCCGGCGGGCGGGGCGGGATTTGCCTATATGCAGGGTCCCGACAATGCCATCGTGGAATATCAGGGAAACATGCCGGCCGAGCGCTTCAACCATGTGCACCTCTACCAGGAAGATCCGTTCTGCGCGCAGTTCTGGTATCAGAAGCACCTCGGCGGCACCTTGGTGGCGAGCCGGGTGCCGGGCCCGGCGCGCACCGAGGCCGATTGCAAGGTGGCGCGCAGCCCCGATCGCACCTGGCCGGCGCTCGAGCAGCAGGGGATGTTCAGAGTTCCCTCGGCTGCGGTGACCTTCGGCGACGTCGCGCTCACCTGGTATGCGAACCAGGGCGACAAGCCGCTGGCGAGCAGCCGCGGACAGCTCTACGACCACATCGCGCTCAGCGTCGCCGATCTCGATGCGTGGGTAGCGAAGCTCAGGGGCGAGGGCATCAAGTTCCTCGAAGAGCCCTATAAGCTCGGCGATACCCGCGCAGCGATGATCGAGGGGCCCAGCCGCGAGGCGATCGAACTGGTCGAGGTCAAATAGCAGTGTTGCCCGCACAGCCCAGCGAAAGTGAAGCGGCCGAGTCCGCGGCGGACTGTCCGCAGTGCCACAAGCCGATGGCGCTGTGCGTGTGCGACGGCATCGTGCCGATCGAGAACAAGGTGTCGGTCCTGATCCTCCAGCATCCGCAGGAGCAGGACCGCTTGCTCGGCACCGCGCGGATGACGTCGCTGCATTTCCGCGACGCCGTGATGAAGATCGGCCTGTCGTGGCCTAGTCTCAGCAAGATCCTCGGCCGCACCGCCGACCCGCATCGCTGGGCGATTCTCTATCTCGGCTCGGTGAAGGCGGCGAGCCTCGCGCCCGACCGCGAGATCGTCTTCGTCAATCGCAAGGGCGAGCTCGAGCCCAATCAGGATAGTCTGATGCGCGACATCGAGGGCATCGTGCTGCTGGACGGCACCTGGAGCCAGGCCAAGGCGTTGTGGTGGCGCAACCCGTGGATGCTCAAATGCCGGCGGGTGGTCCTCGGCCCGCGGCGGCCGTCGCGCTACGGCAAGCTGCGGCGCGAACCCCGCCGCGACGGCCTGTCGACCATCGAGGCGGCGGGGATGCTGTTGAGCCGGCTGGAGCGCCGGCCCGATATCGAGGAAAAGCTGGTGGCGAGCTTCGAGCGGATGCTCGATCGCGTCCGCCAGCAGGGGTCGGCGCCGGGCGCGCCGCGGCGCTGAACGGCGCTTCCTGCCGATCTGCCTTTAGCGCCGGCGGAACTGCTGGCGCACGGGCGGACGGGGGCTCGTAGAGGCCCGCTCGTCCTTGTGGCGAAAGATGATCCGACCTTTTTCGAGATCATAGGGCGACATCTCGACGATCACGCGGTCTCCCGCCAGTGTCTTGATGCGGTTCTTCTTCATCTTGCCGGCCGTGTAGGCGATGATCTCGTGCCCGGTATCGAGTTTGACCCGATAGCGGGTGTCCGGCAGGATTTCAGTAACGAGACCCTCGAATTCGATCAGCTCTTCTTTCGCCATGCATTGTGCTCCGGTCAGCGCTGCGGACGATTTTGAGAATTGCGACGCGGCTCCGAACTGCGATGCAGGAAAGCGACGCCGCTCAGTTCCTTGGGCTCATGTTTTACATGAGCCGGGTTCGAATTTGCAGGCCCTTCGTGGGCGCCCTTGTGGGCTGGCCTGGAATGGGCGGGTTTGCCATGGGCCGGCCTGGAATGGGCAGGCTTTGCCGGCGCGCCGTGATTGTTCGCGGAGCGCGTATGTTGCGGTACACCGCGGCGGCCGCGCTGTTGGTGGTCGCGGCGCGGGCCCGTCGTTTCGCCGCTCCGGACCTGCTGCAGGCGGAGCGAGATCGCGCCCCGGGCTGGAGCGCCGGTCGGTCGCCGGCAGGCCCATGCGGATGAGTTTCTCGATGGACCGCAGATACGGCACTTCGTCGTGGTCGCACAGCGAGATCGCGACGCCGGTCGCCCCGGCGCGCGCGGTGCGGCCGATGCGGTGGACGTAGCTCTCCGGCTCGTTGGGCAGGTCGTAGTTCACCACATGGGAAATGCCGTCGACATCGATGCCGCGGGCGGCGATGTCGGTGGCGACCAGAATGCGAATCTGGCCCTGCCGAAAGGCGGCGAGCACGCGCTCGCGCTGCGGCTGGGACTTATTGCCGTGGATCGCCTCCGCCGTGATCCGCGCCTTGGCGAGGGTACGCACGAGCTTGTCGGCGCCGTGCTTGGTGCGGGTGAAGACGAGGGCGCGTTCCATCGCCTCCTCGCGCAGGATCTCGGCGAGGATCAAGGCCTTGCTGGCGCGCTCCACATGGACGACGCGCTGTATGACCCGCTCGGCGGTGGAAGCTACCGGCGTCACGGCAACCCTGGCCGGATTGCGCAGCATCTGCCCCGCCAGTTCGGCGATCGCCTGGGGCATGGTGGCGGAGAACAGCAGGGTCTGCCGCTGCGCCGGCATCTTGGCGACGATCCGGCGGATGTCATGGATGAAGCCCATGTCGAGCATCCGGTCGGCCTCGTCGAGGACGAGGACTTCGACCTTGGTGAGCCGCAGCGCATTGCTGTTGACGAGATCGAGCAGGCGACCGGGAGTGGCCACCAGCACGTCGACGCCGTTCATCAGTGCACGCACCTGCTTGCCCATCGGCACGCCGCCGATGGCGAGCGTGGCGCTGAGGCCGAGGTGGCGGCCATAGGTGTTGAAGCTGTCCAGAATCTGGCTGGAGAGTTCCCGGGTCGGGCTCAGAACCAGGACCCGGCAGGTCTTGCGTTCGAGCGGCGTCCGGCTGTTGGCGAGCCGATGCAGGATCGGCAGAGCGAAGGCGGCGGTCTTGCCGGTTCCGGTCTGGGCGATGCCGATGACATCGCGGCCTTCGAGGACGAGCGGCACCGTCTGTGCCTGGATCGGGGTGGGGGTGACGTAGTTCTCTTGGACAAGAGCGCGAGAAATCGGCTCGGCGAGGCCGAAACCATCAAAAGAGTTCAATGTGTGACTTTCCAATTGGCGAATCAGCCGCAAGCCGATCACGGCCGGAGGCGCAAATCGCGGAGATCAGGACATCCCGCGTGTTCTGGGCTGCCATCGAGTGAGCGGATATGGCCGAAACCGTCTGCAGGAATCGTGCACGCGGCCACTGGGACCGACTCGAGGGTCGATCGTCCGAACACGGCGTATATGGCGTAATCCTGCGCGATTTACAAGCAGAGATCAGTGCGTCGCCGGTTTTTCTGAGCCGCTGGAGGCCGAATGGCTGGGTTTGTGGTGTCTAGGTCGCACTTTTCACCCTGATTAACCGTGCCCTAACCTCTGTGGCAGGCGGAATGTTCTACGGCGGGCCGATGATCGCCGCCACCAAGTTCGCCGTGACCGGTTCGAGATCGCCGACATTTTGGATCACATGGTCGGGCGAAAGCTCGGCGTCCGGCGGCGCCATGCGGGCGATGCGCTGCGCAATATTTCCGTCGCTGGCGCGGCCGCGCGCGGCAAGGCGGGTCGCGAGGACCTCGGCCGGCGCGGTTACGAGCACGACGCCCAGTCGGGCATAGCGGCGGCGCAACGTCGAGACGATGCCGCGCGAGACGTTGCACACCACGGTGCGGCCGGCGCGGATGTCGTCATCGATCCCGGAGGGCAGGGCGTATTTCAAGCCGTGGGCCTCCCACCAGAAGGCGAAGGCGCCTTCTTCAGCGGCAGTCGCGAAGTCTCGATCGGAAATGTTCCGGTGGTCCTCCGCCGCCGAGGCCGTCCGGGTGACGATGCGGAGGGGAAATACGATCATGGGGTCGCCGGCCAGCCGCGTCCGGGCGCCGGCGATGAGCGTGTCTTTGCCGGCGCCGCTGGGACCGACGACGACGACCAGCCGGCCCGGCCCGATCAGACCCGTGCCGGCGCCGGTCGGCATCAGGCGACGCGCCGCCCGGCGCGCCAGACCGAGCGGACGACCGGGATCCCCTTCGCGACATGGACGCGGACGAGATCGGCCCGCTTGCCGGCCGCGATCTCGCCGCGATCGCTGAGGCCGACGGCCTCGGCCGCGGTCTTGCTGACGGTTCGCACCGCCGCCGGCAGCGAGATCGCCGGGACCGCCTGCGGCAGGTAGAGCGCCGCCATCAGGAGGCTCGCCGGCACGTAGTCCGACGACAGCACGTCGAGCACGCCCGCGCGTGCCAGCTCCGCGGTCGCGACGTTGCCGGAATGGGAGCCGCCGCGAACCAGATTGGGCGCACCCATCAGCACCCGCACGCCGCCCGCATGGAGCGTCTGCGCCGCTTCAACGGTGGTTGGGAACTCGGCGATGGCGACGCGGTCCTCGATCGACTGGGCGACGTGGTCCGCGGTGGTGTCGTCATGGCTCGCCAGCGGAATGCCGCGCGCGCGGGCCATCTCCACGAGGTCGCGATAGTTCGGGGCGGCATGGAGCCGGGCGTGCTCGCGCCGCTTCTCGAACATGATATCGAGCTCGGCATCGGTAAGGCGGCCGGACTTGCCGCGATAATAGTCGCGCAGTTTCTGCTCGTCGCGGAACTGGCGCTGGCCCGGCGTGTGATCCATCAGCGAGACGAGGCGCACGTCGTTCCGCCCGATCAGCTCGCTCGCCTCCTCGACCACCTTCGGCATCGGCACCTCGCAACGCAGATGCAGGTAGTGCGTGATCCGCAGCATGTCGGCGTCGCGCGCGGTGGTGATGGCCTCGGCAAGCAGGGCGGCTTCGCCGCTGACGTCGTCGGCGCCTTCCTCGCGCCACACGCGAAGCGAGTCGAGCACGGTGGTGATCCCGCAGGTCGCGAGCTGCGCGTCATAGGACACGACCGCCGATAAAGGGTCCCAATGCACCTTGGGCCGCGGCATGTAATGGGCTTCGATGTGGTCGGTGTGCAGTTCCACCAGGCCGGGAATGACGAGGTCGCCGCCCATGTCTTCGGCCTTGGCCGGCGGCGCGCCGCGGCCGAAATCGGAAATCACGCCGTTCTCGGCGACGAGCCAGCCGGCCTCGATCACCTCGTCGGCGAGTACCAAGCGGGCATTGGCGAGGGCGAGGGCAGGGGGCTGATCGCGATCCATGTTCACGCTGCCGCGGCAAATTGCGAGATATCGATGAGGCGGTCGGCTACGGCGTCGCGGACCTCTTGGTCATGGACGATCGCCACGATGGCGACGCCCTGGCGTTTCTTCTCGGCGATGAGCGCGGTCACGGCCGCGCCGTTCACGGCATCGAGCGAAGCGGTGGGTTCGTCGAGCAGGAGGAGCGGCATCTCGGCCAGGAACCCCCGCGCGATATTGACCCGCTGCTGCTCGCCGCCGGAAAAGGTCGCCGGCGGCAGCGGCCACAGCCGTTCCGGAATGTTGAGGCGGCGCAGCAACTGGCCGGCGCGCGCACGCGCCTCTTCGCGCGGGTGACCTGCGATCACCAGCGGCTCGGCGACGACATCGAGGGCCGCAACCCGCGGTACCGCCCGCAGGAACTGGCTGACATAGCCCATGGCATGGCGGCGCAACGCGATGATCGCGCGCGGCGGCGCGGTGGCGATATCGGTGATCCCGTCCCTGTTGCGCAGCAGGATGTGGCCGCCGTCGCAGCGGTAATTGCCGAAGATCATCTTGAGGATCGACGACTTTCCGACGCCGGACGGCCCGGCCAGTGCGACGCATTCGCCGGCGCGTGCCGCAAAGCTCACGCCCGCGACCACCGGCAGATGCAATCCGCCCTGCAGATGCATGGTGAAGGACTTCCTGACTTCGACGAGGTCGATGACTGCGGACATCTTTTGCCTCATGCCGGCAGAATGGAAGACACGAGCAACTGCGTATAGGGCTCGCGGGGATCGTCCAGCACCTGGTCGGTGAGGCCGGATTCGATCACCTCGCCGTTCTTCATCACCATGATGCGATGGGACAACAGCCGTGCGACAGCGAGATCGTGGGTGACGATGACCGCGGCGAGGCCGAGTTCGGCGACGAGGCCGCGAATGAGATCGAGCAGGCGCGCCTGCACGGAGACGTCGAGGCCGCCGGTCGGCTCGTCCATGAACACGAGGCGCGGATTGGTGACAAGGTTGCGCGCGATCTGCAGGCGCTGGCGCATGCCGCCGGAATAGGTCGCGGGCGGGTCGTCGATCCGCGCGCGGGCGATCTCGACGCGGTCGAGCCAGTCCTGCGCCGCGCCGCGGATGCGTCCGTAATGCCGCCAGCCGACTGCCATAAGCCGTTCGCCCACATTGGCGCCGGCAGAGACCGCCATGCGCAGGCCGAGCGCGGGGTCCTGGTGCACATATCCCCAGTCGGTCCGGAACAGAAATCGCCGCTGCGCTTCGCCGAGCGTGGCGAGATCATGGATCACGCCGTCGCGCAGGCGGTAGCACACGCGCCCGGCCGAAGGGACGAGCTGCGCCGACAACAGCTGCAGCAGGGTGGTCTTGCCCGAGCCGGATTCGCCGACCACCGCCATCACCTCGCCGGGATAAAGATCGAACGAGACATCGCGACAGGCGAGCTGGCGCCCGTACCACTTGGACAGCCCTTCGGCCTGCAGCAGCGGCATATCGTTCTCGAGATCGCTCATCGCCGCGCCGTCATTGCTTTCTCCCTCCCCCTTTCAAGGGGAGGGAGTTGGACTGCCCAGCAACGACGGTGGCATGCGACGCCGGCTCCGGCACGGCACGCGCATCCGCGCGCCTTGTCTCGCAATGGTCGGTATCGGAGCACACGAACATCCGCCCGCCGCGGTCGTCGGTGATGATCTCGTCGAGGAAGCTCTCGGTTTCCCCGCACAGCGCGCAGGTGCCGGGGGACCATCGGGGCTCGAACGGGTGGTCCTCGAAATCGAGCGACACCACCTGGGTGTAGGGCGGGATCGCGTAAATGCGCTTTTCGCGCCCGGCCCCGAACAATTGCAGCGCCGCGCAATCGTTCATCTTGGGATTGTCGAATTTCGGCGTCGGGGACGGGTCCATCACGTAGCGGCCGTCGACCTTCACGGGGTAGGCGTAGCTCGTCGAGATCTGGCCATGGCGGCTGATGTCTTCGTAGAGCTTCACATGCATGAGCCCGTATTCCTCCAGCGCATGCATGCGCCGGGTCTCGGTTTCACGCGGCTCGAGAAACCGCAGGGGCTCCGGGATCGGTACCTGGAACACCAGCACCTGCTTGTCGGTGAGCGGCAGCTCCGGGATGCGGTGGCGCGTCTGGATGACGGTCGCCTCCGGGGTCGAGGTCGTCGTCTTCACGCCCGCCGTCTTGACGAAGAATTTGCGGATCGACACCGCATTGGTGGTGTCGTCGGACCCCTGGTCGATCACCTTGAGCACGTCGTGCGGCCCGAGAATGGCGGCGGTGACCTGCACGCCGCCGGTGCCCCAGCCCTGGGGCATCGGCATTTCGCGGCTGGCGAACGGCACCTGGTATCCGGGGATGGCGATCGCCTTGAGGATGGCGCGGCGGATCATCCGCTTGGTCTGCTCGTCCAGATAGGCGAAGTTGTAGGCGGGCGCGTTCATTCTGCGGCCTCCGCGACATCGGCATCATCAGGCGCAGCCGGCTCAAAGCCTGCGCGCAGCCGCCGCACCAGCCCGAGCTCGGCCTGGAAGTCCACGTAATGCGGCAGCTTGAGATGCTCGACGAAGCCGGTGGACTGCAGATTGTCCGAGTGCGACAGCACGAACTCTTCGTCCTGCGCCGGCGCCTTGATCTCCTCGCCGAGTTCGCGCGCTCGCAGCGCGCGGTCGACCAGCGCCATTGCGATGGCCTTGCGCTCGCCGTGGCCGAAGGCGAGGCCGTAGCCCCGGGTGAAGCGCGGCGCTTCGGTGGCCGTGCCCTTGAACTGGTTGATCGACTGGCACTCCGTGACCGCAATGCGGCCGAGCGGGACGGCAAAGCCCACCTCCTCCGCGAACAGCTCGACCTCGACCTCGCCGAACCTGATCTCGCCGGCAAAGGGGTGGGTGCGGCCGTAGCCGCGCTGGGTCGAGTAGCCCAGCGCGAGCAGGAATCCCTCATCGCCACGGGCGAGATTCTGCAGCCGCAGATCGCGATCGGCCGGAAACGTCAGAGGATCGCGGGTGAGATCGCCGGCGGGCGCGCCGGTGTCCGGCGGTGCGGGCTCGATCAGGCCGTCGGCGGCGAGGATCTTGGTGAGGCGCGGGAACGCGGCCTCCGCCGGCGCCGTTTCCAGGGGCGCGAGATCGGCGGGGCCGGCGACGCTGTGGTCGAGCAGGCGGTGGGTGTAGTCGAAGGTGGGGCCGAGCACCTGGCCGCCCGGCAAATCCTTGAACGTCGCGGAGATGCGGCGCTGGATGTCCATCGCGGCGGTGTCGATGGGTTGCGAGGAGCCGAAGCGCGGCAGGGTGGTGCGATAGGCCCGCACCAGGAAGATCGCCTCGATCATGTCGCCGCGGGCCTGCTTGATGGCGAGCGCCGCGAGCTCGCGGTCGTAGAGCGAGCCTTCGCTCATCACGCGGTCGACCGCGAGCGCAAGCTGCTCGGAAATCTGCTCGAGGCTGAGCTCGGGCACCGTGGGGTCGCCACGGCGCGCTGCGGCGAGGAGCGCGTGAGCGTTCTCGATGGCGCGCTCTCCGCCTTTGACGGCGACGTACATGTCAGGCGCGCTCCTTCGTGAGATGAATCGATCGCGGCAGTCCCGCCACCAGCCGGCCGCAGGTCAGGATGATGTCGACGCCGCGGGGAAACAGCGCGCGGTTCGCGGCCATGCGATCGGCGAAGCCAGCGGGCAACGGCGCTGCAGAAAGCAATCGCGCGCCCTTTATGCCGGGGCCGGAGAGACGGAACCCGTTGCCCTCCGACAGATGCTCGACCTGCAGCACGAGGGTCGTCGACCGATCCGGATATTCCACGCTTCCCTGGCAAAAGCTGTCGAAATCCAACATGCGCGCGGGATCTGCGATGAAGGCGAATGCGGCGGCGCTGGGATCCGCGGTGAGCGGCGCGCCGGTGTGGAACTTGAGCCAGCCCCCGATCTCGGATGCTGCCGCCAGCGTGGAATTGAACCACACCGGCGTCTCGAAATCGAGCAGCGTCAAAGCGACCGCTGCTGCCGCGATCCCGAGCGGCGCCGGCGGCGTGACCGCGGCATCGACGGCCGCGACGCTGCCAGGACGCGCTAATGCCTCCATGACGGTACGGAACACCGCCTGGCTGGCGAGCACCGGATCGGAAAAGCCGGGAGCGAGCATGTTCAGTCCTCGCCGCGCACGAGCGTGAAGAAATCGACGCGGCTCGCCGCGGTCTGCTCGCGCCGCTTTGCGCGCTCGCTCTCGAGCCGCGCGCGGATCGGCGCCAGCACGTGGCGCTCCACGCCTTCGCGAGCCGCCTCGTTCTGCCACAGCGCGTCGCACAGCGCGGCGAGCCGCGCCTTGTCGCCGTCGCGCCCCAGCACATACGCAAAGCCCACTTCGCCGGAGGCGATCCGCACCGCTGCGCGGGTCACCGTCGCCTCGCCGAAATTGAAGGGTGCGCCGTCGCCGCCGATGCGGCCCTGCAGCATCACCAGCCCGGTCTTGACCGGGCGCAGCTCGATGTGGTCCGGAGCGCCGCCGATCGACGCCAGCAGGGTCGCGATCTCGTCGGTGCGCGCGTCGGCCAGCGTCGCCATCGCGGCGCGGCGGCCGTCCGTAAGTTTGTCCTGCATCGGCGCTGCGATCACGGCTGTCAAAAAATCCCCTTGCAAAGTTGTCTAATGTAATAGACAACTCCTACAACGGCGTCAATGACGACGTGATGACGGTTTTAGTTATGATGCTGCGAACCCCCAACGATGCCGGCCTGCAAGGCGTGACGCTGTGGCGTCGGATCGCCGACGACATCGAGCAGGAGATCATCGCCGGCGCCTATGCGTCCGGCGAGCGCCTGCCCGGCGAGGTGGAGATCGCGAGCCGTTTCGACGTCAACCGCCACACCGTGCGCCGCGCCCTCGCCGATCTCGCGCAGCGCGGCCTGGTGCGCGCCGAGCGCGGCAGCGGCACCTTCGTCGCGCCGCGCCGGCTCGCCTATCCGATCGGGGTGCGGACGCGGTTTTCGGAAATCGTCGGCACCGCCGGCCGCGAGGTGGGCGGGCGTCTGATTGCAGATACGCAGGAGCCGGCGACGCGCGCGGTGGCGCAGCGGCTCGGTCTCGCCGCGGGCGACGCCGTCGTGCGCCTGGAAATCCTGCGCAGCGCCGATCGCGTGCCGATCTGCATTGCCACGACCTGGCTGCCGGCGCGCCGAATGGCCGATGCCGCCAGGGTGTTCCGGGCCAAGCGCGGGCTCACCGCGACCTTCGCCCATTACGGCGTCCGCGACTACCGCCGCCAGAGTACCCATATCTCCGCGGCCATGGCCGATGCCGTCGATGCGCAGCGGCTGCGGATCGCCCCCGGGCGTCCCATGCTCCTGGTCGAAAGCATCGATGTGGCCCCGTCCGGCGAGCCGTTGTCGACCAAACGCACGCGGTTTGCGGCGGACCGCGTCGAATTGGTGGTGGAGAGCTGAAACGATGTCGTCGATGCCCGATATGAAGATACGCAGGCCGTCGGCATCGGCCGCAGCGCTGCCGGGCCTTCGCATCGTCGGCGGCCGTGTTCTCGTCGGCGGCGGGTTCGAGGCGACGAGCGTCGATCTGCAGGACGGGGTGATCCGCGATGTCGGCCGGGACGGCGGCCAGGATGGTGGGGGGTGGCGCGCGCTCGATGCCGGCGGGCTCCTGGTGCTGCCTGGCATCGTGGATATTCATGGCGACGCCTTCGAGCGGCAGATGATGCCGCGTCCCGGCGTTCATTTTGCGCTCGACATCGCTCTCTTGGATACCGATCGCCAGGTGGTGGCGAACGGCATCACCACGGTGTTCCACGGCGTGACGTGGTCATGGGAGCCCGGCCTGCGCAGCGCCGACAATGCCCGCGCCATGCTCGCCGCGATGGAAGCGCTGCGACGGCGGCTCGGCGCCGACACCAGGTTCCACCTGCGCCACGAAACCCACAATCTCGACGCAGAAGCCGAAGTCGCGGAGTGGATCGGCGCGCGCCGCATCGGCCTTCTCGCGTTCAACAACCACGTGCCGGAGGAGAAGTCGCGCCCGGCCAAGATCGCGCAGATGGCCGAGCGCTCCGGCCTCCCGCTGGATCAGTTCCTGGAGCTGGTCGCGCGCGTCAATGGCCGTACCGACGAAGTGCCGGGTTCGATCGAGCGCCTCGCCGCATGCGCCCGCGCCAACGGCGTGCCGCTGCTGTCCCACGATGATGCGAGCCCCGAGCAGCGCCGCTGGTTCCGCGCCATCGGTTGCCGTCTCGCCGAGTTTCCGATCACCATCGAAACCGCGCAGGAGGCGGCGTCCGGCGGCGACGACATCGTGCTCGGCGCTCCGAACGTGGTGCGCGGCGGCAGCCACATCGGATGGATCAACGCGAAAGACATGATAGCGCGCGGACTGTGCTCGATCCTGGCATCTGATTATTACTACCCGGCGCAACTCATCGCGGCGTTTCGGCTGGCGGCCGACAAGGTCATGCCGCTCGAAAACGCGTGGGCGCTGATTTCCGAAACCCCAGCCGCCGCGGTCGGCCTCGGGGACCGCGGCGTCATCGCGGCCGGCCGGCGCGCCGACGTGATCCTGGTCGATCCCGCGGCGAGCCGCCCCCAGGTGGTTGCGGTCGTCTCCGCCGGGCGCATCGTCCATCTGACCGATGCGTCGCGGCTGTCGTGAGGCGGCGGTTGTGAGGCGGTGGCCGGAGCGGCGCCGGTAAATCCGAGATACGCGATCTATTTTGTCCCCGCCGCGGACAGCGCGCTCAACCGGTTCGGCGCCGCAGTGCTCGGATATGATTGCTACACTGGGATGGACGTCGATTTTCCTGATGCGCTGCCGATGGGCGAAGCCGCCTGGAGCGATCTGACTGCCGAGCCTCGCCGCTACGGTTTCCATGCCACGCTGAAGGCGCCGTTTCACCTGGCGAAGGAAGCCGGGGAATCCGAACTCGTCGAGGAACTTCAAAAGTTCTGCCGCTCGATCGAGACCGCTCCGAGTTTCGAGCCGATGGTCGCCACGCTGCAGGGCTTCATCGCGGTCATCCCGACCGCGGCGAGTCCTGCGATCGATCGGTTCGCCGCCGCCTGCGTCACCACCTTCGATCGTTTTCGCGCGCCGCTGAGCGCACATGATCGGGACCGGCGCATGGTCGGCCTGAGCGAGCGACAGGCCGGCAACCTCGACCGCTGGGGCTATCCTTACGTGTTCGACGACTTTCGCCTGCACCTGACGCTGACCGGCCGGCTCAGTGCGGACCGGCAAGCCGCCGTGCTGTCGTTTCTGCGGAACAGGTTCGCTGTGACATATGGCCCACGACCGCTGCCGATCGACCGCGTCGCGTTGTTGCGCCAGGACCGGCACGACGCCCGTTTCGTCGTCATCGACCATGCGGCAATCGGCGCGGCCCGGGCGCACGCCAACTCATAATCCAGCCTCAAAGATGCTGATCTGAATCAAAGCAGCAACGTATCGGACGCATCAATAGTCTGCGCCGCGGCACGTTGGACATGACATTGGAGTGCAGCAAACATGGAAGCAGGCGTGCAGAGAACGGAAGTCCTAGTCTGGGACCCTCTGATCCGGTCGGTTCACTGGCTGCTCGCAGCCGCCATTTTCATCGACTGGGCGACCGATGAGCCGCTGTGGATGCATTCGTGGCTCGGCTATCTCGCGGGCGCGCTCGTGGTCCTGCGCATCGTGTGGGGATTTGTCGGTCCGGAAAATGCCCGGTTCGTGAACTTCGTGCGCGGCCCGCGCGCGGTGTTCGACTATCTCGCGGGGCTGATACGGTTTTCGTCGAAGCGCTACCTCGGACACAGTCCGGCGGGCGGCGCCATGATCGTCGCGCTGCTGATCATGATCGCGGCGACCGTTGGAACCGGGATGGCCAATCTTGCGGCGGATCGCGGCGAGGGCCCGATGGCCGGAGTCGTCGCCAAGGTCGAGCGCCCGCCGCGCGTTCCCGGTCAGAGGCGTCCGCAGCTGCTGATGAAGCAGGTACATGAAACCGTGGCCAACGTTACGCTCGTCTTCGTCGTGCTCCATGTCTTCGGGGTTGCGCTTGCGAGCTTTGCGCACCGCGAAAATCTGGTGCGTGCGATGATCACCGGGCAAAAGCGCACGGAGTAAGTCTGCTGTGCGCCCGCGCGGTCATGGATTTCGGACCTTTTATCCCCCAGGAGGTCGGTCTTGCCGGCAACACCGCACGTAGAGAGGCATTTCACCGGCTCGGAATCCGTCCGCGACGTCGTGATCGGGATGGCGGACGGATTGACCGTGCCATTCGCCCTGGCCGCCGGGCTCTCCGCCGCGGTGACCTCGTCCCAGATCATCGTCACGGCGGGATTGGCCGAGGTCGCCGCGGGCGCGATCGCCATGGGCCTCGGCGGATATCTCGCCGCGCGCACCGACGAAGAACATTACGCCTCCGAGGAACGCCGCGAGCATCAGGAGATCCGGGAACTCCGCGAGGTCGAGCTCGACGAGGTCGCGGGCATCTTTCGCGGCTATGGACTGGAAGGACCGGCGCTCGCGCAGGTGACCGGCGCCATTGCCGCCGATCCGAAACGATGGGTCGACTTCATGATGCGCTTTGAGCTGGGCCTGGAGCGCCCGGACCCGAAGCGTGCCCCGGTCAGCGCCCTGACGATCGCGATTTCCTATATCGTCGGCGGTTTGATCCCTCTGGTGCCTTACATCCTCGGCCTGGAGCTGCATCGGGCTCTGATCTATTCGGTCGTCTTTACCGGGATAGCGCTCGGCGTCTTCGGGGCGGTGAAGGGGCGGCTGACCGGAATCAACATGGCCAAGTCCGCCTTTCAAACCATGCTCGTCGGCGGACTAGCGGCGGGTGCAGCCTATCTATTTGGCATCGCTGTTCGGGTGATGTCCGGCATGGCAGGTTTGGCTCCCGCGCTGGATCCAAGTGCACGCACGCTTCCTCGTCTCCATCATCGCGCGTCCTCGCGCGCCGGACATTTTTAAGCGCGCCCAACGGCGGCGTGCTAGAGTTTCATCGGCGAGATGAACACCGGTTCGTCACGGCTTTATCAGGGGCGACCGGCGTTCACTTGGTCCGAAAACACCGCACAAGCGGTCTCAAACGAAGAGCAAGGGAGAGATCCATGTCACGTCTAGCCACTGCAGCGCTCGCGGGCGTTCTGACCGCCGCGGCTCTGCCGGCTTTCGCGCAAGCCCCGGCGGCGCCCGCGGCCCCGGCGCCGCCGCTGTTCTCCACCACCAAGGTCGATGGCACCGATGGCGTCTATATTTTCCGCTATCAGGGCCACCAGGCCATGTTCATCGTCACGCCCGACGGCGTGATCGCCACCGATCCGATCGGGGAGCGGCGGCCGGCGGCGGCGGCCTACATCGCCGAGATCCGCAAGATCACCCAGGCGCCGATCAAGTACGTCGTGTACAGCCACAGCCACTTCGACCACATCGCCGGCGGCAAGCCGTTCAAGGATCTCGGCGCCACCTTCGTCGCCCACTGGAGGACCAAGTCTCTGCTGGAACAGCGCAAGGCGCCGGACATCGTCGTTCCCGATCTCGTCGTCACCGACAGCGGCGGCAAGGTCGAGCTCGGCGGCACGACGCTCGAGCTTCTCTATCTCGGCAAGAACCACGGCGACAATTCGCTGATCATGCGCCTGCCCAAGGAGAAGATCATCTTCGTCGTCGACTTCCTGCCATTGTCCGGCACGCAGTTCCGCATCATGGCGGACACCTACCTGCCTGATCAGGAAGACACCATGAAGAAGATCCTGACGATGGATTGGGACCGCTTGATCTCCGGGCACCCCGGCGCCGGTGGCCG
This sequence comes from uncultured Alphaproteobacteria bacterium, assembly GCA_963791375.1. GTDB lineage: Bacteria > Pseudomonadota > Alphaproteobacteria > Rhizobiales > Xanthobacteraceae > JAJPKK01. The sequence goes on along the minus strand of CAWBSI010000028.1, from coordinate 140,066 downwards.
GCAGATCGGAAACAAGGACGACGTCAAAGTCGACCTCGATTACATGCTCGATCTCTCGGCCGCGGTTAAGAAGGCGACCGACGAGGGCAAGTGCTATGCTGGCGCGCTCGCCGAGGTAAAATTGCCGAAATGGGAGAATCTCCCGGGCTATGCCCAGAACCTCCCCGGCAATATCGAGCGCTATTGCGATTACTGGAATCGCGGAATCTAGCTCCTGTCGCGACCGGCCGCAGTCGGAGAGATCCGGCTGCGGTTGATTCGTTTCAAGCGCGCCGAATTTCGCGTTTCGCAATCGTGTGCGTGAAAGGCTTTCGCAGCGCGTCTGGCTAAATTCACGAAGTGTCGAACCACCGGTGAAGCGTCGCCGCGGCGCGATGCGAGAATGAGCGGCGACTTCGGTTGAGTGGGGCCGCCCTTGAGGCGACGATACGCCACGCCGTCCATGTGCATCCGCCGCAACGAGGCCGGAACGACGGAAACGCCGAGACCGGAAGCAACGAGGTTGAGCGTCGACGCGAGGCGCGGAGCTTCCTGGCCCATGCGCGGGGTGAACCCCGCCGCATGGCACGCCACGATCGTCGCGTCGTACAACGCCAGCCCGTACTGACCCCCTGGAATAAAGAATGTTTCGCCCGCAAGGGCCTTCCATGAAAGGGCTGAGTCGCCGCCGCTCTGAGCCAGTGCGTGCCCGCTGGGTAACGCCACCACCAGCGGCTCTTCCAGCAAGGGGTTGATGACCAGTCCGTTCGGATCGGCAAACAGGGAACGAACAAAGGCCGCGTCGATCCGCCCATTTCGCAGGTGTTCCACGAGTTCGTGGCTGGCGAACTCTTCCAGTGTGAGCGTAACCAGCGGAAAAGTGCCTCGGAACGCGCGAATGACTTGCGGCACGAACGGATGAAATGAACCCGTGGGCGTGACTCCCACGCAGATCCGGCCCTGCTCGCCACGCGCGGTGCGCCGTGTCGCGTCAACGGCGTGGTCGACCTGCGTCAGTATCGCGCGAGCATTGGCAAGGAGAGTGCGGCCGGCGTCGGTCAGTTCCACCCCGCGCGGCTTGCGGCGAAGCAATTGCACATCGAGTTCCCGTTCGATCGCCTTGATCTGTCGACTGAGCGGCGGCTGCTGCATGGCGAGGCGCTCGGCGGCCCTCGTGATGTGACCTTCCTCGGCAACTGCGATGAAATACCGGAGATGTCTCAATTCCATTGCCATACCTAAAAAGTATGAATTTGTATTTCAGCATACCATGGATCAACGTTCACGAAAAATGCTATCCGGTGATGGGTTCAGGAGGTCGATGCGGAGGCCGACCCTGATTTTCCGAAAGCAAGGAGTTGACGCCGTGAAGCTCATTCGCCGACAATTCCTGCAACTCGCCGCGGCCGCTGTTGCCGCTCCAGCATTTTCTCGACGCGCATGGACGCTCGAATACCCGAACCGGCCGGTGCGGCTGATCGTGACGTTTGCGCCGGGCGGTTCGCTCGACATTGTCGCGCGTCTTACGGGTCAATGGCTGTCTGAGCGGACCGGCCAACAGTTCATCGTCGAAAATCGGCCTGGCGGGGGCGGCATAATCGGCATCGAGGCGGTCGTGAACGCGCCCGCGGACGGCTACACGCTCCTCATGGTGAGTTCTGCGAACACCACCAGCGCGGCGCTTTATGGCAAGGTCAGCGTCGATATTGCACGCGACATCGTGCCTGTCGGCGGCATCGTCCGCGTCCCCAATGTGATGGAGGTAAATCTATTGCTGCCGGCCAAGACGGTCCCGGAATTCATTGCTTATGCCAAAACAAATCCCGGCAAGGTGAACATCGCGTCTGGCGGCCTTGGAACCACGGGACATATGAACGGCGAGCTGCTCAAGATGATGACTGGCGTCGACATGCTCCACGTGGCGTATCGCGGAGGTGGGCCGGCCTTGACCGATCTCATTGGGGGGCAGGTGCAGCTCCTGTTCGATCCCTTGCCCTCTTCGATCGAGTACGTCAGAGCGGGCAAGGTACGCGCCCTCGCGGTTACCAGCGCCACGCGTTCGGAGTCGCTGCCGGACATTCCGGCGTTGAACGAATTCGTACCCGGCTATGAGGCCAACTTTTGGGTGGGAGTCGGTGCTCCGAAGGGCGTGTCGGCGGAAATCATCGGGACACTCAACAAGGAAATCAACGCGGCCCTCGCCAACCCCAAATTCAAGGCACGGCTTGCCGATATGGGCGGCACCGTGCTTGGGGGCACGGCGGCTGCCTTCGGCAAGCTGATTGCCGAAGAAACCGAGAAATGGGCCAAGGTCGCCAAGTTTTCGGGAGCAATGGTGGATTGATCCGGGCGATCCTTGCCGATCATTCCATGACGTCGATTGGCGATGGGCAGTCCTGAGCGCGCGACGACTTCCCCTCTCTGATTGGCTGCCACGTCGCAGTAGGATCGGTCGTATCCGTCGGTCCCAAGCCCCTGCAGACGCAAAACAAGTGGAAGGCGCGCCGGCCTGGCCGCCGCTTTCATCCCTCTGTCATATGCCGCTGGTAGCCCGAAGGCGTTGGCGAGGAGGCGCGCCGTGCAGGCGGTTCTTGAGGTCCGGCGGGTTTCGAAGGCATTCGACCGGCGAAACGCCATCCTCAGGGGCATCTCGTTCTCACTGGCGCGCGGCGAGATGGTGGCGCTGATCGGCGCTTCCGGCAGCGGCAAGTCGACCCTGATCCGCGCCATCGCCGGGCTGGTTCCCATCGACAAGGGTAGCGTCGATAACGGTAGGTCCGAAAGCGGCAGTGCCGGCTTGGGCGAATCCGGCGTCGGCGCACCGGGTGAGATCATCCTGTTCGGCCAGCCCATGCAGCGCGGTGGCCGCATCACCGGCGCGGCGAAGCAACTGCGCGTGCGGGTGGGCGTGATCTTTCAGCAGTTCAATCTGGTGCCGCGGCTGTCGGTTCTCACCAATGTCTGCCTCGGGCTGCTCGGCCGCGTGCCGTTCTTCCAGGGCACCGTCGGCCGCTTCAGCGAGGCCGACAGGCGCCGCGCCATGCAGGCGCTCGACCGCGTCGGCATTGCCGAGCATGCGCTCAAGCGCGGCTGCGAGCTTTCCGGCGGCCAGCAGCAGCGCGCGGCCATCGCACGCACGCTGGTGCAGGGCGCCGAGCTCGTGATCGCCGACGAGCCGATCGCGTCGCTCGATCCCAATTCCGCCCGGCGCGTCATGGATATCCTGGCCGACATGAATCGCCGCGACCGCATCACCGTGCTGGTATCGCTGCATCAGGTCGAATTCGCCTTGCGCTATTGCCCGCGCACCATCGCGCTCAAGTCCGGGGAGATCGTGTTCGACGGGCCGTCGCGCGAGCTGACGCCTTCCTTGCTCAACGCAATCTATGGCGCGGAATCGGAAGATTTCTTCCTGCATGCCCCCGAGCTGCCGAATACGGCTCAGGACGCCATGGCGCCGATCGGAGTTGCTCCCCGGATGATCGCGCCAGCCTTCGAAGTGGAGCGACTCCGGGCCTAGCGCAATGACTCTGAGACGAGGTTCCGATTCTCGACCGGTTCTGATTCTTCTCCCACCCCTTGAAAAGGGGAGGGTTGGGGAGGGGATCGCAGGCCGCTAGCGCGGCGCGTGTGGTGAGTCCGCGGACCCCCGCCCCAACCCTCCCCCTGAAGAAGGGGGAGGGAGTCGTCTTTTCGAACCAAGAGGAGCAATCAAATGTTGCGGACCTATTTGACCGGCGTCGCGGTGGCTGCGGCGGTGGCGGCGTCGGCGATCCAAGTCGGCGCACAGGCGCCCGTCGAGATCAATTTCGGCGTCATCTCCACGGAGGCCTCGACCAATCAGAAGAAGAACTGGGAGCCGTTCCTGCAGGCCATCGCCAAGGGCACCGGCTTCAAGGTCAACGGCTTCTATGCGACCGATTATGCCGGCGTCATCGAGGCCATGCGCTTCAACAAGATCCAGGTCGCCTGGTTCGGCAACAAGTCGGGCATGGAGGCGGTCGACCGCGGCGGCGGTGAGGTGTTCGGCCAGATCGTGGCGCGCGACGGCAGCGTCGGCTACTATTCCCACATCATCGTGCACCGCGACAGCCCCTACACCAAGCTCGCCGACATCCTTCGCTGCGACAAGTCGATGGATTTCGGCATCGGCGATCCGAACTCGACCTCGGGTTTCCTGGTGCCGACGTCCTACATTTTTGCGGCCAACAACATCGATCCGAAGTCGTGCTTCAAGACCGTGCGCAATGCCAGCCACCAGGCCAACGCCATGGCGGTCGCCAACAAGCAGGTCGGCGCCGCCACCAACAACAGCGAGGATCTGCAGCGGGTCGCGGCGACCGCACCGGCAGCGCGCGAGCAGATCAGGGTCATCTGGACCTCGCCGCTGATCCCGCTCGATCCGCTGGTGTGGCGCAAGGACCTCGACCCTGCCGTCAAGACCAAGCTCTACACCTTCCTCCTGAGCTACGGCCATGTCGGGTCCGATGACGAGATCAAGGCGGCGCGGGATATCCTCGCGAACCTGGTGTGGTCGCCGTTTCATCCCTCGTCCGACACCCAGCTTCTTCCCACCCGCAAGCTCGAGGCCAACAAGGACCTGATGAAGGTGCGCGGCGACGCCAAGCTCTCCGACGAGGAGAAGGCAAAGCAGGCGGCGGCGATCGCGGCGCAGCTTGCCAGGCTCGACGATCTCGAGAAGAAGGCGGCAGCGGACGGCTTCCAGGCCCGTGTCGCCACCTTCATGGAGGCGGAGAAGGCCGGGCGGCAGGACGAGCTCAAGAAGATGATCGCCGAATTCGCGGCGATGTCGGCCCATACGAACTGACGCCTTGGCGGAGATCGGCAGCGCGCGCGACTTCGACGGCACGGCCGACATCGTCGTGCCGCGGCAGCGCCTGTCGCGCCGGCTGTGGGGCTACGCGCTCTGGATTGGGCTGTTCGCCCTCCTGGCCTGGGCCTGGGCGCCGGCGGAAATGTATCGCGCCGGCGCGCTCGTCCATGACTGGCGCAACATGGCGGAATTCGGCGGCGCGTTCCTGCAACCGAACTTCCACGACTGGGATCTCTATCTCGCCGACATGCTTGTGACGGTCCAGATCGCGATCTGGGGAACGACGCTCGCGGTAGTGCTTGGCATTCCGTTCTCCATTCTCGCCTCCGCCAACATCTGCCCGCAATGGATCGTGCAGCCGGTGCGCCGCCTGATGGACGCCTGTCGCGCCATCAACGAGATCGTGTTCGCGCTGATGTTCGTGGTGGCGGTGGGGCTCGGCCCGTTTGCCGGCGTCATGGCGCTCGCGGTTCACAATCTCGGCGTGTTCGCCAAGCTGTTTTCCGAAGCCGTCGAGTCGATCGACCCGCGCCCCATCGAGGGCATCCGCGCCACCGGGGCGCGGCGCATCCAGGAGGTGATCTTCGGCGTCATTCCCCAGGTGCTGCCGCTGTGGAGTTCGCTCACGCTCTACCGCCTGGAGACGAACGTCCGCTCCGCCACCACGCTGGGCATCGTCGGCGCCGGCGGCATCGGCCAGACGCTCTACGAAAGCATCCGCAGCTTCCAGTATGCGCAGACGGCGGCACAGGTCATCATCGTCGTCGGCACCGTGATGGCGATCGATCTCGTGAGCGCGCGGTTGCGCAAGGTGCTGGTGTGAGCGCAGAACAATCCACTCAGGACATCTGGATCGCGCTTGCATACTGCAATAACCTCTCCGGTACGCGCTGGGAGTAATGGTCTCAGCCCAGTAGCGGAGTTTGCACGTGGTCTGGCCTTGGCAAGACGGGAAGCGCGGATTTTCCTGGCTGAAGGCGGGCGCATTCGCGCTCATGTTCGTGCCGGCGATCTGGCTCGTTCACCAGGTCTGGGCTGAGCAATTCGGGCCGGTTCCGCTCGGTGGAATGACCTACTGGTCGGGCCTGTGGGCAACGGCGCTCCTGCTGCTGGCGCTGGCGATCACGCCGGCCATCGCAATCCTCGGCTGGCGCCAGCTCATCATCGTGCGGCGAATGATCGGAGTGACGGCGCTCGCCTATGCGGTCGCGCACATCATCATCTATTTCGCATTGCGGTTCTGGAACTTTGCGTCCATCGCCCACGAGATGGCGACCAGGGTCAGCTTGATGCTAGCGACGGTCGCCACGATCGGCATGATCGCCCTGGGGGCAACATCGCTCGATGCCGCCGTGGCGCGCATGGGGGCGAAAGGCTGGAAGCGGCTGCACAACACGATCTACGTGATTGCGGCTCTGGCGCTCATTCATTACCTGCTGTCGCCGGACATTTACCCCGAGCAGTTCCTGCTGAGCGGAATGTTCTTCTGGCTCATCGGCTGGAGGCTGCTCAACCGCCGCGGCCTGGGAACCGATGTGAGGGCGTTGGCGATGCTCGCCGTCGCCTCGTGCGTCTTCACACTGTTTTTCGAAGCCGGCTGGATCTGGGCCATCCATGGCTACGCGCCATCAGGGACGCTTCGCAATGATTTCTCCCTGGACCTCGGCGTCCCGCCGGCTTGGGAAGTCCTCGCGCTGGGGCTTGTGATCGCTACCGCAGCTTTTGCCCGGCAAGGTTCCCGTCTCAAAGCAGCGGGCTGAGGCGCATTGCGTAGGGTGGGCAAAGCGAAGCGTGCCCACGCGGATGCCGCAACGCGTGGGCACGGCGCGGAGAGCGCCTTTGCCCACCCTACATTGCGAGCCGAAGCACCGCGTATTGGGCATAGTCGCGGTAAGGGCGTTCGAAGGTGAGGCTCGCTTTGGCGGCTTGTGTCCGCGTGCGCAGGGCCGCTTCCAGTTCATCGCGCGGGGTGACGTGAAACAGCGCCAGCCAGCGGCGCAGCAGGTGCGGAACATGCCCGGCAATTGTTGCTGGCCGCCGAAGTCGACGATGTGCAGTTCGCCGCCGGGGCGCGAGGAGGGCGATCGCGCGGTCGATCACGGCCTGCCAGTCCGGGATCATCGACAGGCTGTAGGAGACGAAAATCCGCTCGAACCGCGCGACCCCGAACAGCGGCTGCGGATCGAAGCGGGTGGCATCCGCATGGGCGACGCGGATTTGCGACGCGAGGCCGGCGCGGGCGATGGTCGTGATCGCCGAGGTCAGCATCTCGCGTCGAGACGTCGACGCCGAACAGGCGGGCGCCGGGATAGCGGGCCGCGGCGGTGGTGAGATTGCGCCCGGTGCCGCAGCCGATCTCGAGGACGGCGTCGCCGTCGGCGCGGCGCGAGTTGCGCGATCAGCCGGTCGCGGCCGAGCAGATAGTATTTGCGGGTGAAATCGTAGATGTGGCGCTGATGCCGATAGGTCCGGTTCATCAGCTCGGTCGACGAGACCGATCGTCATGTCACGCCCCGAGAACATAGAGGTGGAAGCCGCCATAGATGGCGGAGCGGTCGCGCGCGCGTGAGGTCGCGCGACAGCTCCGCTTCGTAGCGCCACTGCGCCAGCACCGTCTCGTCGACGCGCCCCGGCAGCAGGCTCGGCTCGGCGGCGGTGCGGAAGATCACCCGCGCGCCGGGCCGTCGCGGTGCGGGTGATCTCGCGCCACAGATCGTTCAATTGCAGATCCGACATCCAGTCCTGGGCGTCGAGCAGCACGTAGCGGTCGAGCGATTGCGGCCGGGCGGCTCTTGAGGTATTCGGTGAACGAGCGGTTGAGCACCTCGACGCGGTCGGCGCGATCGCGGATGGCGTCGAAATGCGCGCGTTCGAGATAAGGCGGCAGCGGGCCGGAACCGCCGTCGGAATAGGAGCGCCCGAACGCCTGCCAGGCGAAGTAATTGTCGTCGATGCTGAACTCGCAGGACAGCTTCTCGACCCGGTCGCGCAGCACCGCCGCCATGTTCGGCGCGCCCGATCGCCAGCGCCGCATATTGCGCCGGCGGAATGCCGAGGCCGTACAGCGACAATTGCCGCGCCGTCGCCCAGCGCACGAACGGCTTGTCGAACAGCGGCGCCAGCGAGGTCTCGAAGAACGCGCGCTGCTCCTCGAGCGAGCGGGCCAGCAGGATCTTGCTCAGACTCGACGCCATAAGCGCGCGCCACGAAATGGCCGAGCCCGATGGAGTAGCCGAGCAGTCCGTAGCGATAGAGATTGCGCGAGAACATCGAAATGCGGCGCCGGCCGAAACCGGAGAGGGCACGCCCTTCCCAATAGTCGCGCGTCTCGTCGTCCAGATGGTCTTTGAGAAAGCGCCAATAGGCGGCGACGTTCGCCGCTTCGTCGGCCTCGCCGAAGAAGCGGTAGAAGGATTGCCAGGACGGCAGGTGCCGGGCCGCGGCGAGCTTCAATCGATTGAGCGCCACATGGGCGCGGCTGAGATCGACCGCGGTGATGCGGCCGGGATCGGCGATGAGATAGGAGAGGACGTTGCATCCGCCCGACGCGATCGCCACCACGTGGCACTGCGGCGTCAGCGCCAGGGCCTCCAGGTCGACCTCGGGGTCCTCCCAGATCTGGGGATAGACCAGGCCTTTGAACGCCCAGGTGAACATGATTTCGAGCAGGCCCTCGCTCGAAAAGGCGCGATTGCGGCGCACCGCCTGGTTCAGGCGATGGCTGGCCGCGGCTTTGGATGCGGACGTCAAGCCAAGCTCCACGTGATCGGTCGAATCGACAGGGGATTAGGCACCGGCGCGGATGTAAGTTTGATGACGGCGGTGCGTGGCCGTTCTGCGCGGGCGCGGCACTCCGCTTCGGTTGGCTGGGGAAGCCGGCCCTGTGATCATCGAAACGTCATCCCGCTGTGGTTGGTTGCCCGGAGATTCGGACGAACCATCGCTTCGGAGGAGCTCATGACCATTCGCATCCGCTGGCCTTTGACCCGGCGCCGGTTTCTGACGACCACCGCGGCCGCCATCACCGCCGGCGGGGTCGCGCGGCCCTTCGTCAGCCGTGCCGCGGATCGGCCGGGCGTCAGCCACGGCGTGCAGTCCGGCGATGTCTCCGTCGATTCCGGCGTCGTGTGGGTGCGGGCGGACCGGCCGTCGCGGCTGCTGGTCGACTGGGCGACCACCGACAGCTTCAAGGACAGCCGTCGCGCCGCCTATCTCGACGTCCTCCCGGAAACCGACTTCACCGCCAATGTGCTGATCGAAGGCCTGCCGGCCGCCCAGGACATCTTCTATCGCGTCCAGCTCGAAGACCTGCAGTCGCCGACCATCGCCGGCGAGCCCGTTGTCGGGCGCTTCCGTACGGCGCCTGCGGACCGACGGTCCATCACCTTTGCATGGTCCGGCGACACCGCCGGCCAGGGCTGGGGCATCGACGAAGCGCGCGGCGGCATGCGGCTCTACGGAACGGTGCTGCGCAACCGCCCGGATTTCTTCATCCACAGCGGCGACAACATCTATGCCGATGGCCCGATCCCGGCCGAGCTCAAGCTGCCCAATGGGGAGGTGTGGAAGAACATCGTCACCGAGGAGAAATCAAAGCCCGCGGAGACGCTCGCCGAGTTCCGCGGCGCCTACAAATACAATCTGATGGACCGCAACGTGCTCGCCTTCAACCGCGAGATCCCGATCTTATCCCAGTGGGACGATCACGAGGTCACCAACAACTGGTGGCCCGGCGAGCCGCTGACGCGGGCCGAGCATCTGCGCAAGAAATACGTGGACAAGAACGCCCTGGCGCTGGCGGCGCGGGCGAGCCGGGCGTTCCACGAATACATGCCGATGCGCCAGACCCAGGCCGAAGCCGGCCGGGTCTATCGCAAGATCTCCTACGGTCCGCATGCTCGACGTCTTCATGCTCGACATGCGCAGCTATCGCGGGCCCAATGGCGAGGGGCGCGAGGAGAGCTACGGTCCGGACGCCTATTTCCTCGGGCCCACCCAAGTCGCCTGGCTCAAGCGCGAGCTGCTCAGTTCGCGCGCGACCTGGAAGGTGATCGCCGCCGACATGCCGATCAGCCTGATCGTTGTCTACGATGGCGACCGCAACTGGGGCGTCGAGGCGATCGCGCAGGGCGACGGGCCCGCGCGCGGGCGCGAGCTCGAGATCGCCGACATCCTCTCCTTCATGAAGCGCGCCAATATCCGCAACACGGTCTGGCTGACGGCCGACGTGCACTACACCGCGGCGCACTACTACGATCCCAACAAGGCGGTATTCCAGGATTTCGAGCCGTTCTGGGAGTTCGTGTCGGGCCCGATCCATGCCGGTACCTTCGGCCCCAACACGCTCGACAACACGTTCGGGCCGCAGCTCGTCTACATCAAGGCGCCGACCAAGGAGCAGGGGCAGAACCTGTCGCCGGCGCTGGGGCTGCAGTTCTTCGGCCTCGTCGCCATCGACGGCGCCACCGAGGTCATGACGGTGACGCTCAAGGACGTCGACGATCGCGCCCTGTGGTCGACCAAGCTGGAGCCGAAGGTCGGATAGGTGCCGTCATTCCGGGGCGCGCGCCTTTCGCGCGAACCCGGAATCCAGTCTGCGGCACGTTAGGGTGAGGCCGCCTGGATTCCGGGTTCGACGCTTCGCGTCGCCCCGGATGACAAATTTAATTTGCGCCGCAGCCCGATCATTCTCCCGGCCATGCGGCCGGTTCGAGCAGGCGCGGCGCGGACTTGGCTGCCGTCGTCACCGCAAGATCGGGCATGCGCACGAGATTGCCGATGAAACAGCGCGCGCTCTCCTCCCACGTCGCCGTCTCGGCATAATGGCGGCAGGCGGCGCGGGGAATGGTCAACGCGGTCAGGCAGGCGGACCGCAGATCCTCGTCGAGCGCGGCGACCGGCGCGGTGCCGACCACGTCGCGGGTCGCGGCGACCGGGAAGCCCGCGATCGGCAGTCCGCTCGCCAGCGCTTCCAGCAGCACGAGGCCGAAGGTGTCGGTGCGGCTCGGAAACACGAAGACGTCGGCGGCCGCGTAGATCGACGCGAGCTCGGCGCCGCGCCTGGTGCCGAGGAAGGTCGCGTCGGGAAATCGTCGCGCCAGCGTTTCGCGGGCCGGCCCGTCGCCGACCACGACCTTGCTGCCGGGCAGGTCGAGTGCGAGGAACGCCTCGACGTTCTTTTCGACGGCGAGGCGGCCCACCGCGAGAAAGATCGGGCGGGGCAGGCCGAGATCGCCGGCGCGATCGGGATGGAACAGGCGGGAATCGACGCCGCGCGGCCATCGCAAAACGGTGCGAAAACCCTGCAGGTGCAGCTCTTCGGCGAGCGAGGCGGTGGAGACCATGGTGCCGCGCCCTGCGTTGTGGAACCAGCGCAGCCACGCCCACGTCCAGCCCTCCGGGACGGGAAACCGCGCGGCGGCGTAGTCGGTGAAACGAGTGTGGAAGCTCGTCGTGAACGGGCGCTGGTTGGTCGTGCAATACCAGCGTGCGAAATGGCCGATCGGCCCCTCGGTCGCGATGTGGATTGCGTCCGGACGGATGTCGGCGATGCGGCGGAAAATTTCGCGCCGGCTCGGCAACGCCAGCCGGATGCCCGGATAGCTCGGCAGGCCCACGCTCGGAAACCCTTCCGGATTGAGGAAAACGACATCGGCGCCGAGCGCCTTCGCCGCCTGCGCATTCGCCTCCAGCGTGTGGACGACTCCGTTGACCTGGGGCCGCCATGCATCGGTGGCGATGAGGATCCGCATCAGGCCGCTCGCGCCCTCTGGGCGACGGGAGAGAACTCCTCCGCCGGCGGGGTCCACAGGACCTCGATTTCGCCGTTCGACCTTTCGACCACGACGGTGCAGCTCTCGACCCAGTCGCCGCAATTGACGTAGCGCACGCCGCCGATGTCGCGGTTGGCGGGATGGTGGATGTGGCCGCAGATGACGCCGTCGCAGCGGTGGCGGCGCGCCTCCGCCGCGAGCGCCTGCTCGAAATCGCCGATGTAGTTGACGGCCTTCTTGACCTTGAGCTTGGCCCAGCCCGACAGCGACCAGTAGCCGAGGCCGAAACGGCGGCGAAACCAGTTGGTCACCTTGTTGATGGTGATGGCGAGCACGTTGGCCTGATCGCCGAACAGCGACAGCCACCGCGCGTGCTTCACGACGAGATCGAAGCGGTCGCCATGGGTAACGAGATAGCGCCTGCCGTCGGCCGTGACGTGCACGGCATCGGCCACCACCTCGATGCCGCCGAAATGGGTGCCGAAGTAGTTCCGCAGGAACTCGTCATGATTGCCGGGAACGTAGACGAGGCGAGTTCCCTTGCGGGCCTTGCGCAGCAGCTTCTGGACCACGTCGTTGTGGGGCTGCGGCCAATACCAACCGGTCTTCAACTGCCAGCCGTCGACGATGTCGCCGACGAGATAGATGGCGTCGGCCTCGAGGTCGCGCAGCAAGGCGAGAAGCCGCTCGGCCTGGCACGTCTTGGCCCCCAGATGTACGTCTGAAATGAAAACGGTGCGATACGGAGCGGGCTCGGTCTGCTGCACGTCGTGACCATGGCTTGCGGTCAAAAATATAAGCTCGACGGCAATTTGTCCGATTCTTGCGTCATCTCCATGACGCCCGTGTCGCAATCCTGTCGTTTCCCGGGATGCAAGATCGACGGTCGATTCGCAGCGCGCCGCCGGTGCGCGCAAACACGGATGCCGTCCCGTCGGATGGGGCGTTGGCGCCTGTCGCAAGGAGGGGGCGATTGCTTAAGCGGTTACGGAGCCTGGCGGAGGCGTTCGGCGCCCGCTTCGGCTGGAACTGGATCGGCTTTGCCCTCGGCCTTGGGATCGTCGGCATATCGCTCTATGTGTTGAGCCATCTTCTGCGGGATATCGAGCCGTCGCGGGTGTTGGCGGCGGCGCGCGCGACGCCGCCGCGCAGCATCGCTTCCGCCATATTCTTCATCGCCTGCGCCTATGCCACGCTGACCTTTTACGATTTCTTCGCGCTGCGGGTGATCGGCGCCAATCACGTGCCGTATCGGATCGCGGCGCTGGCGAGCTTCACGAGCTATGCCATCGGTCACAACATCGGCGCCACCGCGTTTTCGGGCGGCGCCGTCCGCCTGCGCATCTATTCGTATTTCGGCCTTGGCGTCATCGATGTGGCGAAAATCTGCTTTCTGACCGGGCTCACCTTCTGGATCGGCAACCTCGTCGTGCTCGGATCGGGGATGGCATATCGCCCGGAGGTGTCGAGCCTCATCCTGCAGATTTCCCCCGGCGCGGTTCGCGCCATCGGGATCATCGCGCTGGTCGTGCTTTCCGCCTACATCGCGTGGGTGTGGCGCAAGCCGCGCTCGTTCGGCCGCAACGGCTGGCACGTCCGGCTGCCGGGCGGCCTCTCGACCCTCGTCCAGGTGGGCATCGGGCTCGCCGATCTCACCTTCTCTTCGCTCGCCATGTACAGCCTGGTCCCGTCCGTGCCGGGCGACGACTTCATCACCGTGGCGATCGCCTGCGTCTCCGCGACGCTGCTGGGATTTGCGAGCCATGCGCCGGGCTCGCTCGGTGTGTTCGATGCCGCCATGCTCGTCGCGCTGCCCGATGTGGGCAAGGAGGAAATGGTCGCCGCGCTCATCATCTACCGCGTGGTCTATTTCATGATCCCCTTCGTCATCGCCCTGCTGATCATGGCGTATTGGGAAGCGACCTTGTTTCTGGGCGGCACAGGGCCGCGCGGCGGCAAGCCTGGCATCGAGAAGAGGGAAGTGACCGCTGCCGCTGAGCACAGGGATCGCGTCGATTGACTTGGCGCCGTTGCCTTGCCTGCCGTTGACTTCCCCGCCATCCTGCGCTGTTTCATGGCGGCGGCTCCCTGAGAGCCTTCGCGACCAGCTTCCCTCCATGGAAATTCCTGCCCGGCAAAGCTCGGTCATCGCGCTCCTGGTCGCCGGCGCGCTGTTCATGGAGCAACTCGACGGCACCGTGATCGCGACGGCGCTGCCGCAGATGGCGTTGACGTTCGGGGTCGCTCCGGTCGATCTCAACATCGGCATTTCTGCCTATCTCCTGACCGTCGCCGTCTTCATTCCGGCCAGCGGCTGGGTCACCGACCGGTTCGGGGCCCGCGTCGTGTTCGCTTGCGCGATCGCGATCTTCACCGTCGCCTCGGTCGTCTGCGCCGCCAGCGGCAGCCTGCCGGCGTTCACGGCAGCGCGAATCTTTCAGGGCGTCGGCGGCGCGATGATGGTTCCGGTCGGCCGCCTGATCGTGTTGCGCAACACCGAAAAGCAGGATCTGATCCGGACCATCGCCTTTCTCACCTGGCCGGCCTTGACCGCGCCGGTGATCGGCCCGCCGCTCGGCGGGTTCATCACGACCTACAGCTCGTGGCCGTGGATTTTCCTGCTCAATGTTCCCCTCGGGATCGTCGGCCTCGCGCTGGCGCTGATCCTGATCCCGAACTCACGCGGTGCGGCCACCGGGCCGTTCGACTGGAGGGGCTTTCTGGTCACCGGCTTTGCGAGCTTCGGCCTGATGTACAGCCTCGAATCCATTGCGCGCAATCGGATCGACTGGCGCATCACCGCCCCGTTGCTGGCCGCGAGCGTCTGCGCCGGCATCTACGGCATTCGCCATGCGCGGCGCGCGACCCACCCGCTGCTCGATCTCACCCCGTTCGCGCTGCCGACCTTCGCGATCACGGTGCGCGGCGGCCTCTTGATCCGCACCGCCATCAGTGCCGCACCGTTCCTGCTGCCGCTGATGTTCCAGCTCGCCTTCGGCCTCGATCCCCTGGCTTCCGGATTGCTGCTGCTCGCGGTGTTCGCCGGAAATCTCGGAATGAAGCCGGCGACGAGCTCCGTCCTCAAGACCTTCGGCTTCCGCCGCACCCTGCTGGTCAACGGCAGCCTGGCGATGGCCACCATCATGGCGTGCGGGCTGATGACGCCGGACACCCCGAAAGTGCTCATCGTCGCCGTCCTGTTCGTCAGCGGCCTGTCGCGCTCGATGCAATTCACCACCGTCAATGCGCTGAGCTTTTCGGAACTGTCCCAGGAGCGCATGAGCGGCGCCAATACGCTCTTCAGCATGATGCAGCAGGTGGGAAACGCGCTGGGAGTCGCGATCGGCGCCATCGCGCTTCGCGTCGCGGGCTTCGTGCATCCGGATTCGACCGGGGTCACGGTCGGCGATTTTCACGTCGCGTTCTTCGTCGTCGGCCTCGTCGGCCTGGCCGGCGTCATCGAGTTCCGGCGCCTGCCGGCCCATGCCGGCGCGGTCCTGCGCGAACGGCCTGCGCCGGAGAAGCAGCGATAGTCGGGCGCGATGCGACCGGACGTTGGCCGCCTGTCATGGCTTGTGATCACCGCCGCCTTGCTTGAGGTCGCCGTCGCCCTGCTTGGTGTCGCCGTCGCCTTGCTTGAGGTCGCCGTCACCCTGCTTGGTGTCAACGTCGTCTTGCTTGGGCTCGCCCTGCGGCCGCGGGATCGTCAGATCGCTGACGGTCCAACCGAGCAATTCGAGCTGCTGGCTGGGCAGACGGAACTCGAAGCCCTCCGTCTTGGCTGTGATCGCGCTCGCCTTGTCGGGCTTTCCGTCATTCATCGCTTCCGCCGTAACCTGCACCCAGCCGTCGGGAAGCTGGCCGATGCTCGTCAACGTCAGTCGCACCCCGTCGTCGGTCTCCGCGACGAGGCGCCGTGCGTCGGCGGGCGCAGGCCCGGTGCGACGGCGGACCTCCTGGAAGGCGAAGGCATCGAAGGGGGTGGCGAGCCGCGATACTTTGAATGAATCCGGCGTACGGTCTTCCGGCGCGTTCTCCAAGGTAAAGTCGCCGGGCTGCTCCGGGTTCGCGTGTGCAGTCACCCCGTCGCGGCCACCGCCGGCGAGCTGGAGCCTTTTGATCTCGGAGCGCTTTACGTCGAAATCGAGGGGAATGTACCAGGCCGTCTGGCTCGACGGCAGCCGGACGGATCCCCGCGCCAGCCAGGTTTGCGGTTGGCCCTTGAGGCGGACGAATTGCCCGCCGCCGGCGATCCCCACGGTCGTATCGCGGTTGCCGACGAAGATATCTGCGATGTCGCCATTGGCGCCGCGGAAGACCAGTTCCTTGCCGACATTCTCGCTGCCGGATTCGGCGAGCCCGAGATCGCCGTAACGGGTGGGATCGGCGGTGCGCGCCTCATCGAAGGTGAGCTCCGCGATCGAAGCCACGGCGTCGCGCAACATGTCGATCTTGACCGGAAATCCGGAATCGGAGGCGACGAAGCCGTTGTCGCGCCGCTCGATCGCAAGGGTGTTGGCGCCGTCGCGCACCGTGACGCTGGTGATCTCGTTTGCCCTCGTGCGCATCGCCGGCACGACGACCTCGCCGCGACGGTCGGATGCGACGGTGGTGGCGGTGGTTCGCATCACCGCCGCCGTAGCGACGACGCTGACGATCGCGAGCCCCGCAAGAACGATGAGTTGCCTCGCGTTCATGACTGGCGTCCTTCCTTCACCGGCACCGGCCGTCGCGGCCGGCGCATTGCGAATATCAATGCGATGATCGCCACGATCAGCGGCACCACGGCCACGTTCACGGCCGTGACCCAGTTCTTGAGATCGTCGACGTTGCGGCGCAAGGCGAACTGCACGTCGCGCAACTCGGAACGTATCGAGATCAGTTGCGCGCGGAACCCCTCGATCGCCTGCAACTGATCCGGGGTGAGCACGTCGACGGTGCCCTCGGGCGAGCGCGGCATCTTGGAGAGCTTCTGCTCGGTATCCTTGAGCTGCTGGGTGAGCTGCTGCTCCTTGGCGCGGTACCGCTGATCGGCCTCCGCCTCCATCTGCTGGATGAGCTCGAACGGACGCCAGGAGACGCCGCGTCCGCGCAGGTCCGACAAGGCCGCGCCGCCCGCCATCTGCTCGAGCGCATTGATGACGAAATCGCCATTGTTGGCGAAGGCCTGGGTGACCTGCTGCCCGAGCAGGGTCTGCTGCTGGATCCAGTTGCGGTCCATCAGCATGTCGACGTCGCCTACCAGGATGACGTTGATCGGCTTGACGGAACGCTTGATCGTCTCGCCCTTGGCCGCCGCATCGGCCGCCGCCTTATCGGGCGTCGCCGCGGCCGCGGGGTCCTTGGAAGCGGCGCTCGGAGGCCCGTCGGGATAGGCGCTGTCGAGCGTTCCCGTCAGCCGCGCCGCCAGGGCCGGCGGCTTTTCCACGCGCTTGTAGCCTGTCAGCATGCGCCGGGGGTCGCCGGTGCGGTCGGTCGCGACGGCGGTGTCGATCAACACCGCGTTGCCGGACCCGCTGATCAGCGGCCGCAGGCCGACGCCGTCCTTGGTGGTCTCGAACGAGCCGGCGTTCGTCATAACGATGGCCGAGAGCTGCGCCAGGATCGCCTCGCCGCGCGCCAGCGCGTCGGCGCGCAAGGCCAGCCAGGGCAGGTTCTGCGTCACCACGGCGCGGCCGCCGATATTGCGTTGCGTCTGCAGCGAATAGGTCGAATCTCCCACCACCTTGTCGGTGTCGAACTTCACGCCCCACGCCTTGAACAGCGGCTCGAGGTTCGAGTTCGGATTCTGCGCCGGCATGCCGGTCGGTCCGACCTGGTTTTCGGCGTAGGGGTCGACGAAGATGATCGCCGGCTTGCCCGCGAGCACCCATTGATCGATGGCGTAGAGCGCGGAGTCGGAGAGCCCCTTCGGATGCACCACCATCAGCACCCGTGCGTCGTCGGGGATCTTGCCGGCGGTTTGCGGGACCATCTTGACGTCGAAGAACTGGCGCATCTGGTTGAGCGTCTGCTGCTCGGGGACGCGCATCGGCGGATTTCCGGTGAGGCCGATGCCGTCCATGACCGCGACGACCGGCTTGCCGCGGATTCCGAGATGCGAAACCAGGCGGGTGAGGTCGTATTCGAGGAACGTCTCGCGGTCCGGCGAGAAGACGCTGATGGTGGTCCGGCCGGTGGTCGAGTTGGTCGCCGCGAGGCCGAAGAACAAATTTTCCCCGCCGGCGCCCTGGAACGATTGGATGCCGTATGCGACGGCGCGGTCTTCGTCCTCGGAGAACGGCCGCGGATCGACGACCTCGAGGATGATGTGCCCATTGGAATCGGCGACATAGGCATCGAGCATGGCGCGCACCCGCGCCGCGAAAGCCGCGAGCTGCGGCGCCTGCTTGGTCAGCGCGCTGGACAGGAACAGGCGGAAACGCAGCGGCTCCTTGAGCTCACCGAGCAGCGTCTTGGTGCCCTGGCTCAGCGAATAGAGGTGCTGCTGAGTGAGGTCGACGCGCGTGCTGCGCAAGACCTGCGAGCTGATGATGTTGACGCAGACGAAGATGACGGCGCCGAGCAGCGCTGCGATCACCGCAATGCGTCCGGCGGAAAGTCCGGGTCGCCCGGACTTCGGCTGATCGGAACTCACTTGATCGGAACCCGGTTGGTCGGACATGTCGAACCCTCACGCCGCTTTCTTGACTTCGATGGCGCGCACATTGAGCCACAGGCAGAACGCGATCAGCGATACGAAGAAGATGATGGAAGGCAGCTCCAGCACGCCCTCGGTGATGCGCTGGAAATTGCCCAGAAACGACATCGACCGGACCGCGTTGACGATTACGGCCGGCGCCCAGGAGCGCACCGCCGCGAGGACGAGGTCGAAGCCCGCCATCACGAACAGGAAGCTCACCGCGGTGGCCCCGATGAAGGCAAGCACCTGGCTCTTCGACAGCGCGGAGATCGCCGCCGCGAGGGCGAGGAACGAACCCGCCATGAGCCATGAGCCGATATAGGAGGCCAGGATCACGCCGTTGTCGGGCGAGCCGAGGATATTGACGGTGATCCACAGCGGCACCGTCAGCGCCAGGGCGAGCGCGGCGAAGGCCCAGGCGGCGAGCCACTTGCCGAGCACGATCTGCCAGGGCTGCACCGGGAGCGTCATCAGGAGTTCGATGGTGCCGCTGCGCCTCTCCTCCGCCCATAGCCGCATGGCGATCGCCGGCATGAGGACGAGGAAGAGCCACGGATGCCAGAAGAAGAAGCCCGACAGGTCGGCCTGGCCGCGATCGAAGAAGCCGCCCATGAAGAAGGTGAGGCCGGCGCACAGCGCGAGAAACACGATCAGGAACACGGCCGCGACCGGCGTCGCGAAATAGGCGGCGAATTCCCGCCGGAAAACGAGCAGGGTCGGGCGCATGGTCAGTTCTCCGGTCCGTTCGTGATCTGGCGGAACACGTCGTCGAGGCTCGCGCGTTTGACGAACATCTCGGCGACGGCGATGTCGGAACGGCCGAGGATGCCGGCGAGCTCGGCCGCCGTCGGCCGGCTCTGCGGGGCGTGGACCAGGAGCCGGGTGATGCCGTTGACGCGTTCGGCGACGTACACCTTCGAGATGCCCGGCTGGGTGGAGATGATCTCGATCGCCCGCCGCGGGTCGGCGGTGGCGATGGTCAGGGCGAACGCGTTCGCTTCCTGGGGCCGCGCCAGCAGTTCGGCCGGGGTCGCATCGGCCAGCATCCGTCCCTTGGCGATGATGATGGCGCGGGTGCAGACGGCTTCGACTTCCTCCAGGATATGGGTCGATATGACGATCGCCTTTTGCGAGGCGATATCCCGGATCAGCTTGCGCATGTCGTGCTTCTGGTTGGGGTCGAGGCCGTCGGTGGGCTCGTCGAGGATCAGCACGTCGGGATCGTGCACCAGCGCCTGGGCAATGCCGACGCGCCTCTTATAACCTTTCGAGAGGGAATCGATGCGCTGGTTCCAGACGTCCGCGAGATCGATGCGCTCGACGAGTTCGGCGAGCCGGTCATTGGCCTGCTGCTTCGTCATCCCGTGCATGCCGGCGATGAAGCCGAGAAAATCGGCGACGCTCATATCGGCATAGGCCGGCGCGCCTTCCGGCAGATAGCCGAGCCGGCGCCGCGCCTCGATCGGCTGGGTATGGCTGTTGTATCCCGCGATATATGCTTCCCCGGAAGTCGGCTCCAGGAACCCGCTGATAATCTTCATCGCAGTCGACTTGCCGGCTCCGTTGGGGCCGAGAAAGCCCACCACCTCCGCGCGTTCGACGGCGAACGAAATGCCATCGACCGCGGTCAAGGACCCAAATCGTTTGACCAGGTCCCGTGCTTCGACGAGCGCCATCTGCTTTGCTCCTGGCATTTGGGCCGGACCGGTCGGAGGCGACCGAGCCCGGACGTCCTTTACCTGTGACGGAATACCCCGCCTCGCGGTGCGTCGGATTACCGTGATCGCAGCAAATTTCAAGGGGGATTCACGACGCACTCGCTTGTGAACCGGGCGGTGAAACTATTCGCTGGCCCTGCAATGTACAATGGGCAATTGCACGGACTTCTTGGCGATATCGTGAACAGCGCCGTGCCGCCCGGCTATGGACATGCGACCTTTCGACCTATCCGCGAACATTGCCATGTCGCGATCGAGACGCCGTGCGGCGTCCATGACAATCCGCGGCTCGTCCGCCGTGCCCGATCGTGCCGACGCCGCACGGGCGCGGGTCGGGCCCGGAGGCTCTGCCGTGCAACGCTTGCGCGCCCGAGAAACTCGGATCTGCGCGGTTCGAGGCATGGGTGACGTCGCCGTCGCGAGCCGGCGGCGGCCGGATATAGCATTCCAATTCCCTAACGCAGCGATTTCGTTTTCTCGCGCCGTATGGCAACGTTTCAGTGCGTCGCGCATTGCCGGTTTCATGCGTCCGGCCGCGGTTATGCGCCCGATCGAACGTCGTATCGGCGTCTCGGCAGAAGCCATGGCCGTCGAGATTGAGTGCATGGTTGTTGGCGGGGCACGGCGTACTTTACAAACGAAGATTTCTTGACGAATTCGTTCCCACTTGAAACGGCGCGGTTGTAGTTGAAGGCATTTCGCCAACTGTTGGAAAAGGTGCCCGGTCGAGAGAATGAACGGGCGCCGGGCATGTCGCCGCATCCGTGCCAAACCATATCCTTACCGTGAACTGAATAGAGATTTTAAACACTCGGCGATAAACATCTGTGGTAGCCATGCCGCTGGCGCAATCCTGCGCTTGCATTTGTCATCCATTCGCTATAATCCGGGCTTGCCTGAAAGGAGCGGAAGAAAATGAATTTGAAATCTATGAAGATCGACGCGCTGGTTGGACTGAAAAACCGTATCGATGCGGTGCTGGCGTCGAAGGTGTCCGATGAGCGCCGCGCGCTCGAAAGCGAGCTTGCGAAGCTCACTCGTTTCGAGTCCGGTGGGCGTTCGAAGTCCGTCGGGCGTGGGGTACGGGGAAAAGTTGCGCCGAAATATCGCAACCCCGAAAACCCCTCGGAGACCTGGGCCGGGCGCGGGCTGAAACCTCGTTGGCTCGCTGCCGCGATCAAGTCCGGAAAGAAGCTCGACGACTTCAGCATTTCCGGAGCCGCGAAAGACGGCACCAAAAAGCCGCGGAAGAAGCGCGTCGCCAAGAAGTGACGGCATATTCGGCGATAATAGCAATTTGCGTCGCCGGTTAACCAACGATAATCGGACGCCGCCCTGGCGGCGTGTGCGTCCGATACGTAGACGGCGTACGCGCCACTGCACGCTTTGCGTGCGGTTTTTATTGTTTCGCGTCGCGTCGGAGTTGAGCTCGCTGGTGCGGCAGCCGGAATAAACTACGACATAATCGAACAAAAATGCACCGATGAATTAGCCACTTGGGCGTTCCGCCGCGATCGTTCACGGGCCTGTTTTCCCCGTCATTTGGAATATGGAATAATTCCAATCAGCGGCGCCGACGCCAGGCCGCCTGCGAGAACGAATGACGGGCGCGACTATGTTATATGGTGGCGGTTCCAGCGCCTCAGTCGGGCATGTGACACGGAGTGCAGCCATGGCAGCGGCCCCAGACAAGTATCTCGATCTGCTCGAGCAAAAGAAAGCCTTCGCCCATATCGCGACCCTGATGCCGGACGGTTCCCCGCAAGTGACCCCGGTATGGTTCGACTACCATAACGGGATCGTTCGCGTGAATACCGCCAAGGGCAGGACCAAGGCGCGGAACCTGAAACCTGGTGTCCCGGTGGCGCTCGCCATCATGGATCCGGATAATCCGTATCGCTACGTTCAAGTGCGGGGCCGGGTTCGAAGCGTCACCGAGGAGGGCGCGGACGCCCACATCAACCTGCTCGCCAAGAAGTATCTCGGGCAGGATAAATATCCGTATGGCCAGCCCGGCGAGGTGCGACTGCTGGCCGAAATCGAACCGGCGTCGATCTCCGGAATGGGTTGACCTGAAAGTGGCGGGGTAGCGCCCCGCCTCCTATATGCGGGGCGTGATCTAATCCCACCCGTAGAGCGCCGCCGGATTGTCCGCGAGCACCCGGTTGCGCAGCGCCGGGTCGGAAATCCAATCGAGAAGCAGGTCGGCCAATGCGCCGTCATTGGGCATCGGAATCGCCCATTTGGTCATCACATGAGGCCAATCGGATCCCCAGACGACGCGATCGGGCGCGGCCGCAATCAGCATGTGGGCGAATTCAATGGTGTCCGCGTGCGGCAAGGCCAGCGATGAAATCCGATAGGGGCCGGTGAATTTGACCCAGGCGCGGCCGCCGCGCAGCAGGCGCAGCAGCGCCTGGAATCCCGACACTGCCGTTCCCTTTTCGCTGCGGACATAGCCGAGGTGTCCGAACACGACGTCGACAGGCAGCTTTTCCAGCATGCGGTCGAGGTCGGGAAATTCGTCGACATGCATCAGGAACTCGATATGCCAGCCGAACGGCTTGATGCGCTCCGCGAGCCGCTCGATGCGCTCGACCGGCAACCGTCCTTTGCCCTCGCGCAGATCGACGATGTTGAGCCGCGCGCCGCGAATACCCGCCGCATGCATCTCTTCGAGGTCGCGCGGGGTCGCATCGTCGGCGACGACGGCAACGCCGCGGAAAGCCGACCCGGCCTCCTTCATCGCCGCCAGCATGGCGGAGTTGTCGGTGCCGTAGAAGCTCGGCTGCACCAGCACCGCGCGCTCGCAGCCGAGCGCCCCCAGCAGCCGGCGATAATCCGCGAGCAGCGCGTCGGGCGGCGAATAGATGCGCTCCGGGATATACTCGTAGACCGCCTGAGGTCCGCAAATGTGGGCATGGCAGTCGCATGCGAGCGGCGGAAACTTGAACTTGGGCGCACGCGTCGCCGGATCCGGCGGGGCGCAAACGGGGATGTCCTTGTCGACGACTGGCGTCATTGCCAACTCCTTCCCGGCGTCCTGCCGGAGACCTTTCGTTTCAGCCGGCAGGCATGCACAACTGTGTCATGGCGGGCGTGCCGAATGTGGTGGAAAATAGCGTTCGATGGAACAGGAGACACGTTCATGAGCCGGCAACAGCCGATCGAATATGCCGACGCGTCGCCGCGGGTGCGCGCGGTGTTCGACGATATCAAGCGGTGCCGCAATGTCGAGGACGTCAACAATTTCTGGAAGTATCTGGCCCATGATCCCGCGGGCCTGGAGCGGACCTGGCAAAGCATCAAGGAAGTGATGTCCGCGGGCGCGCTGAGCCCGCTGGTCAAGGAGCTGATCTACGTCGCCGTGAGCGTCACCAACGGCTGTGGTTACTGCATCGCGAGCCATACCGCCTCCGCGCGCAAGGCCGGCATGTCCGAGGAAATGTTCGGCGAGCTGATGGCGGTGGTCGGAATGGCGAACGAGACCAACCGTCTCGCCAACGGCTATCGCGTGCCGATCGACGCGGCGTTCGAGAGGTAGCGCCGCTGCGCCGATTTCGACTTCTGGATTTACAGATGCGCGATGCGCGGCATGACCTCGCTGCGAAACAATTGCAGCGAGCGCAGCGCCTCGGCGAGCGTCATGTTGCCGAAAAACAGATAGGCCAGGAGATAGTTGATGCCGAGCGCGGCCGTCTGCTGCTCGATCGCTTCGACGACGGTATCGGGGCTTCCCGCGATCACCGAACCCTCCTTGATGCCGTCTTCCAGCGTCGCCGGGCGCGGCACGTTGATGCGCGCGGTGGCGTCGTTTGCGCCGTGCAGGTCGCGCAGCCAGTTCAGGCATGCGAGATGGTGCGCCATGGCGGGCGCGGCGATCCGCCGGGCCTCCGCATCGGTATCGGCGACGACGACGTTGCGCAGCACGCCAATCGCGGCGCCGCCTGGGAATTCGGCCTTGGGCTGGGCGGCGCCGCCGCGTTTGGCGAGCGCCGCGTGGTAAGCGTCGATATTGCCCTTGGCGAAACCGGTCGGCCCCAGGCTCAGGAAATGCATGCCGCGCTCGCCGGCGAAGGTCGAGCCCACCGCGTTGGAGGACCCGTACCAGAACGCCGGATGCGGATGCTGCGCCGGCCGCAGCGGCATCGGCACATTGGCGTATTTGTAATGCGGGCCGGAATAGCTGAAGGGGTCCGAAGTCAGGCCGGCGCTGATGCATTCGAAGGCGTCGATGAAGATGTCGCGCGACTTGTCGTGATCGACCTGGTGGTAGTTGAGCTCGAACGGCGACACCCCGCGGCCGACGCCGACCTCGTAGCGACCGTGGCTCAGCTGGTCGAGCATGCAGATTTCCTCGATCAGCCGCAGCGGCGAATAGAGCGGCAACAGATAGACCAGCGGTCCGAGCCGCATCCGCTTGGTGGCCCGCGCCACCGCGGCGAGATAGACGCCGGGCACCGGCACCATGTTGAGCGGCGTGCAGTGATGCTCGGCGACATGCAGGCAATAAATGCCGGCCTCGTCGGCGGCGGACGCGAATGTCAGCCGCTCGTCGAGCAGGGTGGCGAATGAGCGGTCCGCGCGCTCGACGTGATCGAACAGTCCAACCTTCATGTTTCCACCGTGTTCAGCCGGCGCTCCGGCGGGTCACCACTATTGTTTCTCGATCCCCGCATCAGCCACGACGCGTGCCCATTTTTCGACCTCGCTTGCCATGTGGTCGCCGAGCCATGCGGGTGTGCTCGCCAGCGGCTCGAGGCCGAATGCGGCGAATCGCTTGCGCAACTGGTCGTCCTGCAACACTGCGTAGAACTCGCGGTTGAGCAGCGCGATGACATCCGGCGGCGTTGTCGTCGGCACGAAGAAGCCGTTCCAGGAAATCACCTCGAAGCCGGCGATGCCGGCCTCCCGCACCGTCGGAATGTCCGGCATGTAGGCGGCGCGATCGGCGGTGGCGCTGGCGAGCGGGCGGAGTTCGCGGTCCTCGATCGCCGGGCGCAGCGCGCCGTAGGATTGGACGATCATGTCGACGTCGTTGCGCAGCGCCGCGGTGAGGAGCTCCGGTGGGGTGCGATAGGGGACGATGACGAAGTCAATGCTGGCCATCCTCCGGAACAAAGTCGCGGTCAGGTGATTGGTCGACCCGACCGTGGTGGTGCCCACGTTCAAGGTTCCCGGCCGGTTGCGCGCGGCGGCGATGACATCGCCGAGCGAGCGGTAGGGCGACGCGGCGCCGGTCGCGAAAATATTGGCAAAGCTGGTGAAGCCGCACACCGGCGCGAAATCCCGCACGGGATCGTAGGGCAGCTGCTTGAACAGCGATGGGGCGATCGCGGTGGAACTGCCCAGCAGCGCGATGGTGTAGCCGTCCGGCGGCGCAGAAAGCACGGCGAGCACGGCGGTGATGCCGCCGGCACGCGGCTGGTTGTCGATGATGACCTGGCCGTTGATCCGCGCGCCGAGCTTGTCCGCCATGATCCGCAGCGAGACGTCCGATACCGAACCTGCCGCGAACGGCGAGACGATCCGGATCGGGCGGGTCGGAAACCGGCTCTGTGCGCAAGCGGCCGAAACAGCGACGAGGGCGATATACAGCGCCGCCGCGAACCGGGTTGCCATGCCTATTCTGCTCATGCCCGTGCCTCCGGCCAGCGCAAGCAGGCGGCGAGGCCGCGCCCCATGATCCATTCGAGGTCACTGGCGGAGAGGAAATCCAGCTCCTCGGTGAAATGCGTCACCACCTGCCGGTAGGTACAGGTCGAGGGCACGCGGGTGATGTCGCTTCCCCAGAAGGCGCGCTGCAGCCCGAATGCTTCGATCACCTTGCGCAGCGGCGCGCAGAGATTGGCGAACGGGTAGGGCGCGGTGGAAAAGCACGGCAGCGCCGAGACCTTGACGAACACATTGGGATGAGGTGCGAGCGCGATCATGCGGTCGGCTCCGGCTTCGGCGGCCTCGTCCATCGTCTCGCGCGCAAACCCCATGTGATCGACGATGATGCGCAGCGCCGGATGGCGCGCGGCGATATCGCCGATCACGGCCAACCGTTCCGGCGCGTGCACCATCACGGGAATGTCGTTTTCCTCCGCCTCGCCCCAGAACCAGTCCGCGGTGCCGTCGGTGAGCCAGGGCCGGTCTTCCTTGCGATGGAAGGTGAGGCGGACGCCCAGCATGCCCGGCTGCGCCTTCCATCCCCTGAGCAGGCCCCGCCCGGCGCCGCCCTCGAGCGGCACCCGGCCCATGATGGCGAAACGGCCGGGATGCTTCTGCACTGCCTCGATGGCGTAGTCGTTGCGGTCGGCCTCGAAGGACGGAGGCACCAGGATCGCACGGTCTACCCCGGCGCGGTCCATCGCTGCGATCAACTCCTCATAGCCGAACGGCGGCCGGTCCAGTCCATGATGATCGAGCGGCCGGTCCGGGCGGTCGGCCGGCCACAGGTGAACCTGGGAATCGATGATCTCCATGGCGCGTGTCCGGTTCACGCCTGCGCCGCGACGCGGCTCGTCAAAGTTCCGATGCCCGTGACCTCGATCTCCAGGACGTCGCCGGGGTGAAGGCTTTCCGGCACTTCGTCGGTGCCGAGCCACACGACGTCACCGGGTGACAAGGTGTTGTATTTGGAGATCGCGCTGATCACTTCGCCGGGGCTGAAGATCATGTTGCCGGCGGCGAAGCTGTGCAGCGTCTTGCCGTTGCGCCGCACATGGGTGGTCATGGAAGCGGGATCGATGCCGGTCACGATCCAGGGGCCCATCGGCTTGAACGTGTCGGAATTCTTGGCGCGCAGGTTGGTGGGATCGGACTTCTGCCAGTCGCGCTCGCTCACGTCGTTGCCGATGGTCCAGCCGAAGATCGCAGCGGTCGCCTCGGCCGGTGTGACGTTGCGGACGGTCTTGCCGACCACCGCGACGAGTTCGGCCTCATATTCGAAGTGGGGGCCGGCATCCCGCGGCTTCACGATGGTTTCTCCGGTTGCAATCAGCGCGCTGTTGGCGCGGTAGCCGACCCGCGGCGTGTCGTAGAATTTCGGCGCGGTGCCCTTGATCTTGGCCCGCCCCTCGACGTGGTTGCGATAATTCGAGCCGATCGCGTAGAACGTGCCGGGCATGACGGGAACCAGGAGCTTCACGTCCCGCAACGGAAACGTGTTCGCGGTGACGCGGTGCGTCGTGAAGGGATCGCCCTCGACGGCCGTGACGGTATCGCCTTCCACGATTCCGTAGGAGGTCGAATTACCCTTCTGAAATCGGCACCAGATCATTCCCGGTCTCCCGCATCGCTTCCGCGTAGGCTCTTCCATTATCATTCGCGGATGCAGGCGACAACGAACCGTTGCCCGGGCACAACGAACCGTTGCGATCGGACCGCGGACAGAGGGAGCATCGTCGTGAACTTCAGGGTCGAACTGGTCTGGCGGGATGGTGCGGACAGCGCGTCCTCGATCTTCCTCACTTCCGACGGCCGAATCGTGCTGCAGGGGCGAGCCGTGTCCGCCGACGAGCGCAAAGCCCTCGACCTGCCGCTGGAGGGGGCGATGATCAGCATCGACAGGAACCTCATTCGCGCAATCAAGGATATGCTGTAGGCCTGTCGGCGCGGCCGGTCCTCCTCCCTGCAAAGGCCCTGCAAAGGCAGGGAGAAGGCGCTAGACTTTGGCCGACAGCTGCGAGGAAGCGACCATGTTCCTGCGAAACTTCTGGTACGTCGCCGCCCATGACCGCGAAATCGGGCGCAAGCCCCTGGGGCGGATGATTCTCGGCGAGCCCGTGGTGTTCTTCCGCAAGGAGGACGGCACGCCGGTGGCATTCGAGGACCGCTGCGCCCATCGCCATCTTCCCTTGTCGATGGGCAAGCTGGTGGGGGACACCCTGCAATGCCACTATCACGGGCTGCGCTACGATGCGACCGGCGCCTGCGTGAAGGTGCCGGGGCAGGACACCATCCCGCCCGCGGCCCGCGTCAAGACCTATCCGGTGGTCGAGCGTTACCACTGGCTGTGGATCTGGATGGGCGACCCTGCGCTCGCCGATCCAGCTGACATTACCGACTTCCACTGGTTCGACGATCCCGCCTGGGGCGCCAAGGGGCAGTACCTGCATGTCAAGGCGAACTGGCAGCTGATCGTCGACAATCTGCTGGACCTGACTCATCTCGCCTTCGTGCATGAAACCACCATCGGCAATGCCGCGCTGGTGGAGAATGCAAAGGTCAAGGTCGAGCGAGCCCCGAACAACGTGGTGGTGACCCGCTGGATCATCGATGCGCCGGCGCCGCCGACCTTCGTCAAGGCCGGCGGCTTCACGGCCAACGTCGATCGCTGGCAGATCATCGACTTCGTTCCGCCGGCGTTCCTGCGGCTCGATGTCGGCTGCTCGCCGACCGGCACCGGGGCGCCGCAAGGCCACCGCGTCGGTGGCATCAACATGCGCAACCTCAACGCCGTGACGCCGGAAACCGAGACGACCAGTCACTATTTCTGGGGCCAGGCCCATGACTGGGACATTCACAACCGTGCCACCACCGACATGCTGGTCGACCAGATCAACACGGCGTTCCTGGAGGACGTCGCCGTGTTCGAGGCCCAGCAGCGCAACATGACGGTTCTGCCCGGTGCGCCGCAGATCGACATCAATGCCGACAACGGCCTCATCCAGGCCCGCCGCATCCTCGACCGCATCCACCGGGAAGAGCAGTCGGCTGCCGCGCCCGCCGCCGCCGAATAGCGGCGGCACCGCCGTCACGTTCCAGAGGAACGCCCGCCATCGCGCGCAGGAGACAGGCATCATGTCCGACGGCGTTCGCAACAACACCGCGCTCAATCGCTTCGAGCTCGACATCGACGGGCAGCAGGCCGTTGCCTATTATCGCTTGACGCCGGGAGTGATCACCTTCGTGCACACCGAAGTGCCGCAGGCGCTGTCGGGCCGGGGTGTCGGAACGAAGCTGATCCGCAGCGCGCTGGAGACGGTGCGCGCGCAAGGGCTCAAGGTCGTTCCCAAATGCCCGTTCGTCTCGGCCTTCATGGGCAAGCATCCCGAATACAGCGACCTGCTGCTGTAGCGCCGTCTTGCCTCACGCACCCTGCTGGGCGAATTTCAAAAGCTCGGCCGGCAATTTGCCGGCGAGGCCGAGCCGCTCCAGTGTCAGGCCGTCGCGCACGTAGTCGATGCCGAGCGCGACGGAGGCGAGTTGCACCAGCGCGTCCATGGTGGGAGTCGCGACCCCGGCGAGGCGACCGAGCGCCGCCATCGGTACGAGGCCGTAGCCGATATCTTCATGGATGTAGCGATGATCGAGGCGCGGCGGCGCCTTGATGGTCCGATTGGGTTCGCTCTCCTCGCAGGCGCGAGCGATGTCGCCGGCATCGCGCGCCGCCTTGGTGGTGAGCCCCGCCTCGTAGAAGATGTCGAGAAACGGCGCGGCTGGAACGCCGAGCGCGCGCGCCACCGCCATGCGTTCCGCATCGACCGCGGCGGTGACGCGGCCGACCGCCGGCGTGAAGCCTTCACGGTAGAACAGAAAGCCGCCGCCGGTGCGCTCGAGCCAGCCTGCATTCATGAGCATCCCGGGCGGATGGAAGATTGCGTTGAGATTCCCGAGCCCGGTCTCGAGCACGCTCGATGCGGCGACGATCTCCGGGTAGAGCGGCGCGACCAGCGCGAGCATCTCGGCGGCGTGCCGGCCGGGCAGGGCGGCAAAGCGCAGCCGCCGGGTGTAGCTGTAGATGTTGACGGTCGCCGGGCCCTCCATGCGGGTGATGTAGGTCAGCGTCACCGTCTCGCAGCTGCGCAACGGCCCGCGATAGCCGGCGCGGCGCAACTCATGGAGGAAATGCAGCCCGCCGCCGGTATGCCCGGGGTTGAGGAAGATCGGCTGGCTGCCGTCGATGAGCGGCGCCAGGGCGCGCGCATAGGGCTCGTGAGCGACCGACGGCACCACCAGCATGATCAGGTCGGCACCGCGTACGGCTTGCGCGAGATCGGTGGTCAGCAGCGCAACGGGAACGAGTCCCTGCTGCACGCCGCGCGCCTCGATGCCGCCGCGGTCGCGCAACGGGGCGAGGCGCTCGGCGCTGCGCGCGTGCAGGCGCACCTCGTAGCCGCGCCGGCCGAGGTCGGCGGCCGCCGCGCAGCCGCCGTGTCCGGCGCCGAGAACCGCCACCGTCCTTATGCTCATTCCCATTCCTTGCGATCACGCGGGGATGCCGGGATCATGGGCGGCCCCGCCCGGTTGTCAACCAAGCGCGACTCGACGCATGCCGGCCTTCCGGCACTGTCACCGACCCTGTATGTTGCGCCGTCAGGCATGCGATCGAAGCGGCGAGATTTCTCTGGCGCCAAGCCGGGAAAACAAAGGAAGCCGGAACAACAAGGGAGAGGTCGGATGAGAACAGCCGCGCTCGCTTTCGCCATCGTTGCGTCCGCCTCTTTGGCCCATGCGCAGGATTGGCCGGTGCGGCCGGTGACCTTTGTGGTGCCCTATGCGGCCGGCGGCCCGAACGATTCCCAGGCGCGAATCCTGGCGGCGCGCCTGGGCGAACTCCTTCATCAGCAGGTCATCGTCGAGAATGTCGGCGGCGCCGGCGGCATGACCGGGGCGAACCGGGTGGCGAAGGCCGCGCCGGACGGCTACACCTTGCTGCTCTCCGGCCTCGCCGTGCTCGGGCAGATCCCGACTCTCTACAAGAAGCCGCTCTACAATGCCGTAACCGATTTCGAGCCGGTGGCCCTCATCGCGGAATCGGCGCGGATCCTGATTACCCGCAAGGACCTCCCGGCCAACACGCTCGGCGAATTCATCACGTATGCAAAGGCCAACCAGGATCATATGCAGTATGCCTCCGCCGGCGCCGGCTCGGGGTCGCATGTCTGCGCCATCCTCCTCGACACGCTGATCGGCACCCACATGGCGCATGTTCCCTATCGCGGCACCGGGCCCGCCATGCAGGACTTGCTCGCCGGCCGCATCGACTTCACCTGCGAGCAGATTTCGACGGCCTATCCCCAAATCCAGTCCGGCGCGGTGAAGGCGCTCGCCACGCTCGCCTCGGAGCGGCCGCCGGCTCTCGCCGACCTCCCGACCGCGCAGGAGCAGGGCGTCGACCTCGATTGCAGCGTGTGGATCGCGCTGTCGTTTCCCAAGGGCACGGCGGACGCCATCGTCCGTCGCCTTGCCGAAGTGGCGAGCCAAGCGGTGGACACGCCTTCGGTGCGCGCCCGTTTCGAAAACCTCGGCATCTCGGTGGTCGCGCCGCAGCGGCGAACGCCGGAATATCTGGCCCGCTTCGTCCCGAGCGAGATCAAGAAATGGTCTGGGCCGATCAAGGCGAGCGGGGTCCACGCCGATTGAGGCGCAGGGCGATGACACGCCAGGGGGCATCGGCTAGGTTGCAGCCATAGCGTTGCAACAAGAACAAAGCAGAGGAACCCCCATGGACCTTGCCCGCCGTCGATTCATGCAAGGTGCGGCCGCCGCGGCCGCGACGCCGGCGCTGTCGCGCGTGGCGATGGCGCAGGCCTATCCGGCGCGGCCGGTCCGGTTCATCGTGCCGCTCGCGCCGGGCGGCGGATTGGACTTCGTGGCGCGCCTCGTGGGTGAATATCTCTCGCGCACCATCGGCCAGCAGGTCTATCTCGAGAACAAGCTCGGCGCCGGCGGGATGATCGGCATCGAGACCGCGGCAAAGAGCCCGCCGGACGGCTATTCCGTCCTCGTTTCCAACGACAACGTCGCCAGTGCGCCCCATGTGCTGCGGGTCAACACCGACTTCGTGAAAGACCTGGTGCCGGTGATCGAACTGTCGCGGCAGACGCTGGTCCTCGCGGTGCATTCCTCCTTCAATGTGAAGTCGGTCGCCGAGTTGGTAGCCGCCGTCAAGGCGCAGCCCGGCATGAGCTTCGCGACCTCGGGCGTCGGTTCGAACCAGCACATTCTGGGGGAGTGGTTCGCCAAGGAGGCCGGCATCAAGCTCGAGCACGTGCCTTATCGG
This sequence comes from uncultured Alphaproteobacteria bacterium, assembly GCA_963791375.1. Taxonomy (GTDB): domain Bacteria; phylum Pseudomonadota; class Alphaproteobacteria; order Rhizobiales; family Xanthobacteraceae; genus JAJPKK01. The sequence continues at coordinate 108,085 of CAWBSI010000028.1, read as the reverse complement.
GGGGCCGGCCAGGCGGTCAACGATTTCATCGCCGGACACATCCTCATCGGGGTGCTCGGGCCGACCGCGCTGATCCCCCACTACAAGACGGGAACCCTGCGTTTCCTCGCACAATCCGCGAAGGTGCGGTCGCCGAGCCTGCCGGACGTTCCGACCTTCGAGGAGGCCGGCATGAACGGAATCGTGCTGGAGACCTGGTACGGCGCCTTCGTGCCGTCCGGCACGCCGGCCCCCATCATCGCCCGCCTCAACGCGGAGATGAACAAGGCGGTCGCCGATCCGGCCACCCGCGACAGTCTTCTGCAGACCGCTACCGAGCCGGTCGGCGGCAGTGCGGAGCAGTTCGCCCGGGTCGTCCAGGAGGATTCGGCAAGATACGCGCGGCTCGCCAAAGAGCTCAACATCAGGGTGTAGCATTGCATTTCGCGACGGACGGTCGCGCAATCCGTCCCTTTCCGAGGGGGCGGTAGCCGTGTAGTGTCCGCTTCGGGACTTCCCGAGCGTGTGCAGTCGGAACAACGGCGCGGGGGAGTTTTCGGGAAACACGTCAGGGAGGATTCAATGCGTCTTGGCACCAGGAGTGTCGCCACTACCTCGCGCGCCGCGTTATTGGGCGTTTCGCTCGTCGCCTTGAGCGCATCGGCCTTCGCCGCCGAGTACAAGATGACGGTCAACAAGGACCGGCTCATCAACTCGGACAAGGAGCCGCAGAACTGGCTGATGATGAACGGCGACTACGGCTCGACCCGCTACTCCAAACTCGCCCAGATCAACCGCGACAACGTCAAGAACCTGCACATGGTGTGGGCGATGGCGCTGCGCGGCATGCAGGATGTCGGGCAGAACGGTCCCGAGAACGAAGTCAATCCGCTGATCGACAACGGATTCATGTACACCAGCGACGGCTGGGGCACGGTCTACAAGATCGACGTGCGCAGCGGCGATCACGGCGAATTCGTCTGGATCGCCGATCCCGGCGTCAAGCACGAGGGCAACATTCCGCAGACGCGCGGTATCGCGCTGTGGGACGACCTCGTGATCAACAACCTGCCCGACGGTCGCGTCATTGCGATCAACCGCGACAGCGGGGAGATCGTGTGGGACAAGCAGATTGCGAAGCCGAATGAATTCGGCAGCAAGGAGCGTTTCCGCTCGGCGCCGATCGCGGCCGAAGGCAAGATCATCGTGGCGAATGGCTCCGGCGATGCCGGCACCCGCGGCTGGCTCGCTGGGCTTGATGCCAAGACCGGCAACGAGCTGTGGCGCTGGTACGTCGTTCCCAAGCCGGGCGACCCCGGCAGCGAGACCTGGAAGGACAAGAACAACGCCTGGAAGACCGGTGGCGGCGGCCTGTGGCAGACCGGCTCCTACGATCCCGTCAACAAGCTCACCATCTGGGGCACCGGCAATCCGGTCCCGATGTACGACCCGCAGTCGCGGCCGGGCGACAATCTCTACACCGACTCGGTCGTTGCGCTCGACGTCAACACCGGCAAGCTCAACTGGTACTATCAATACCTGCCGAACAACTCCTGGGACTATGACGAGATCGGCATCCAGATGCTCTACGACATCAACATCAACGGCGAGCTCCGCAAGGTGATGGGGCATTTCGGGCGCAACGGCTTCTACTACACGCTCGATCGCGCCAACGGCAGCTTCATCAAGGGCGGCCAGTACGTCAACGACGTCAACTGGACCAAGGGCCTCGATCCCAAGACCGGCAAGCCCCTCGAATACGATCCCGGGCTCGACGTGCAGAAATACGTGCCCGAAGCCCGCGCCCTGCGTGGCGATCCGATGAAGCGCGCCTGCCCGACCTGGCACGGCGGCGTCGCCCATCAGCCGACCGCCTACAATCCGGTCAAGCAGATCGCCTATGGCGTCGGCACCGAAGGCTGCTTCAGCCAGAACGGCGCCGAGTTCAAGTTCAAGGGCCCGGATGGCGGGCTCGACGCGAAGGGAAGCGAGAAGCGCAACTACACCAGTGATCTCTATTACGGTGCCATCACCGCTTACGACGTGGCCAACCACAAGGTGCTGGCGAAGACCGTGACGGATATCGAAATCCGCTCCGGCGCGACCGTCACCGCGGGCGGCGTCGTGTTCTCGGCGCTGCAGGACGGCTGGATCGTCGCCTATGACGACGAGAAGCTGCAGGAGCTGTGGCGCTTCAACGTCGGCACGCCGCTCAAGGGTGCGCCGGTCGTCTATGCGATCGGGCCGAAGGAGTATCTCGCGGTGCAGTCGAGCGGACGCCACCTGCATCCAGTGAAGTACGACAATCTCGAGCACTCGAGCTATCTGTTCGTCTTCGCGTTGAACTGAGGCCTTCTCCCTCTCCCGCTTGCGGGGGAGGGTCGGGGAGGGGGCGCGGCGGGGTAGGGCGGCGAGTTGCGGCGGCCCCCTCCCCAGCCCTCCCCCGCAAGCGGGAGAGGGAGTTTCGAACAACATTCCAGGGAGGACACCATGCGTGACCGCGTCAGGCGTTATCATTCCGGAAAGATCGTCAATACCGCGCGCACCGCCTTGCTCGGCGTTTCCTTCGCCGCACTCGCCGCATCGGCCTTCGCCGCCGAGTACAAGATGACGGTCAACAAGGACCGGCTCATCAACTCGGACAAGGAGCCGCAGAACTGGCTGATGATGAACGGCGACTACGGTTCGACCCGCTACTCCAAACTCGCCCAGATCAACCGCGACAACGTCAAGAACCTGCACATGGTGTGGGCGATGGCGCTGCGCGGCATGCAGGACATCGGCCAGAACGGTCCCGAGAACGAAGTCAATCCGCTGATCGACAACGGCTTCATGTATACGAGCGACGGCTGGGGCACGGTCTACAAGATCGACGTGCGCAGCGGCGATCACGGCGAGTTCGTCTGGATCGCCGATCCCGGCGTCAAGCATGAGGGCAACATCCCGCGCACCCGCGGCATCGCGCTGTGGGAAGACCTCGTGATCAACAACCTGCCCGACGGTCGCGTCATCGCCATCAATCGCGACAGCGGCGAGATCGTATGGGACAAGCAGGTGGCGAAGCCGAACGAATTCGGCACCAAGGAGAGGATGAACTCGGCGCCGATCACGGCCGAGGGCAAGGTCATCGTCGCGAACGGCGCCGGCGACGGCGGCACCCGCGGCTGGCTCGCGGCGCTCGACGCCAGGACCGGCAACGAGCTGTGGCGTTGGTACGCGATCCCGAAGCCCGGCGAGCCCGGCAGCGAGACCTGGAAGGACAAGAACAACGCCTGGAAGACCGGCGGCGGCGGCCTGTGGCAGACCGGCTCCTACGATCCCGTCAACAAGCTCACCATCTGGGGCACCGGCAATCCGGTCCCGCAATATGATCCGCAGTCGCGCCCAGGCGACAATCTCTACACCAACTCGGTGGTCGCGCTCGACGTCAACACCGGCAAGCTCAACTGGTACTATCAATACCTGCCGAACGACTCGTGGGACTATGACGAGATCGGCATTCAGATGCTGTACGACGTCAACATCAACGGCGAGGCCCGCAAGGTGATGGGCCATTTCGGGCGCAACGGATTCTTCTATACGCTCGATCGCGCCAACGGCAGCTTCATCAAGGGCGGCCAGTACGTCAACGATCTCAACTGGACCAAGGGCCTCGATCCCAAGACCGGCAAGCCGATCGAATACGATCCCAAGCTCGACGTGCAGACCTATGTGCCGGAAGCCCGCGCGCTGCGCGGCGACCCGATGAAGCGCACCTGTCCCGACCTGGCACGGCGGCGTCGCCCATCAGCCGACCGCCTACAACCCGGTCAAGCAGATCGCCTACGGCGTCGGCGCCGAAGGCTGCTTCAGCCAGAACGGTGCAGCCGCCGCCTTCAAGGGGCCGGACGGCGGGCTCGACCGGGCGAAGTTCGAGAAGCGGACCTACACGAGCGATCTCTACTATGGGGCCATCACGGCCTACGACGTGGTCAACCACAAGGTGCTGGCGAAGACCGTGACGAATATCGAAATCCGCTCCGGCGCGACCGTCACTGCGGGCGGGCTCGTGTTCTCGGCGCTGCAGGACGGCTGGGTGGTCGCCTATGACGACGAGAAGCTGCAGGAGCTGTGGCGCTTCAATGTCGGCACGCCGCTCAAGGGTGCGCCGGTCGTCTACGCGATCGGGCCGAAGCAGTATCTCGCAGTGCAGGCGAGCGGACGCCACCTGCATCCGGTGAAATACGACAACCTCGAGCACTCGAGCTACCTGTTCGTGTTCGCGCTGAACTGAACCTTTCTCCCTCTCCCGCTTGCGGGGGAGGGTCGGGGAGGGGGCGCGGCGGGGTAGGGCGGCGAGTTGCGGCGGCCCCCTCCCCAGCCCTCCCCCGCAAGCGGGAGAGGGAGTTTCGAACAACATTCCAGGGAGGACAGCATGCGTGACTGCGTCAGGCGTTACCTCGTCGGAAATCCCGTCAACATCGCGCGCGCCGCCTTGCTCGGCGTATCTTTCGCCGCACTCGCCCCATCGTCCTTCGCCGCCGAGTACAAGATGACGGTCAACAAGGACCGCCTCATCAATGCGGGCAACGAGCCGCAGAACTGGCTCATGATGAACGGCGACTACGGCTCGACCCGCTACTCCAAGCTCACCCAGATCAACCGCGACAACGTCAAGAACCTGCGCCTGGTGTGGGCGCTGGCGCTGCGCGGCATGCAGGATGTCGGCCAGAACGGCCCGGAGAACGAGGTCAATCCGCTCATCGACAACGGGTTCATGTATACGACCGACGGCTGGGGCACGGTCTACAAGATCGACGCCCGCAGCGGCGATCACGGCGAATTCGTCTGGATTTGCGATCCCGGCGTCAAGCACGAGGGCAACGTGCCGCGCACCCGCGGCATCGCGCTGTGGGAAGATCTCGTGATCGCCAATCTTCCGGACGGTCGCGTGATCGCCATCAATCGCGACAACGGCGAGATCGTGTGGGACAAGCGGGTCGCCAAGGTCGACGAGTTCGGCAGCAAGGAGAAATTCGTCACCGCGCCGCTCGCGGTCGACGGCAAGGTCATCATCGCGAACGGCGCCGGCGACGCCACCCGCGGCTGGCTCGCGGCGCTCGACGCCCGCACCGGCAACGAGCTGTGGCGGTGGTACGCGATTCCGAAGCCCGGCGATCCCGGCAGCGAGACCTGGAAGGACAAGACCAACGCCTGGAAGACCGGCGGCGGCGGCATCTGGCAGACCGGCTCCTACGATCCGGCGACGCGGCTGACCATCTGGGGCACCGGCAACCCGGTGCCGCAATACGATCCGCAGGCGCGCCCGGGCGACAATCTCTACACCAACTCCGTCGTCGCGCTCGACGTCGATACCGGCAAGCTGGTCTGGTACTTCCAGTATCTGCCGAACGACTCCTGGGACTATGACGAGATCGGCATCCACCTCCTGTACGACGCCAACGGTCAACGGCGAGCCGCGCAAGGTGCTGGGACATTTCGGGCGCAACGGCTTCTTCTACACGCTCGACCGCAACAACGGCAGCTTCGTGCGCGGCAGCCAGTACGTCAACGATCTCAACTGGACCAAGGGCCTCGATCCCAAGACCGGCAAGCCGATCGAATACGATCCCGGCCTCGACGTGCAGACCTATGTGCCGGAGGCCCGCGCGTTGCGCGGCGACCCGATGAAGCGGGCCTGCCCGACCTGGCACGGCGGCGTCGCCTACCAGCCCACCGCCTACAATCCCGTGAAGCACATCGCCTACGGGGTCGGCGCAGAGGGTTGCTTCAGCCAGAACGGCGCCGCCTATCGCCTTCAAGGGCCCGAACGGCGGGCTCGACCGGAGCCAGGAACGAGAAGCGGACCTACACCAGCGATCTCTACTACGGCGCCATCACGCGCCTACGACACCGTCAGCCACAAGATCGCGGCGAAGACCGTGACCGACATCGAGATCCGCTCTGGCGTGACCGCGACCGCCGGCGGTCATCGTGTTCACGGCGCTTCAGGACGGCTGGGTGGTCGCCTACGACGACGACAAGCTGCAGCAGCTGTGGCGCTTCAACGTCGGCACCCCGCTCAAGGGCGCGCCGGTCACCTATGCGATCGGCGCCAAGCAGTATGTCGCGGTGCAGGGCAGCGGCCGTCACCTGCACCCGGTCAAATACGACAATCTGGAAACGTCGAGCTACCTGTTCGTGTTCGCGCTGGAGTGACCGAGAGGCAGGCCCGAACAGCCCTAGCTGGCGGCTGTGCTCCCGGCGTCGTATTGACGGTGGCCAATATGACGCCGGACAATTGGGGTGCCGTGAAACCGGGCCGCCGCAGGAGGAGATCGCCGTGACCCTCGCGCCGCTGCTTTCCGCTCCGGCGGTGATCCAGGTCCACGCCTTCGCGGCGCTGACGGCGCTCGGTTTAGGGCATCGTCCAGCTATCCGCGCCCAAGGGGACGCTGCCTCACCGGACGATCGGCTGGACCTGGGTCGCGCTCATGCTGATCGTGTGCGTCAGCGCATTTTTCATCCATAAGATCACGCTGTGGGGCGCGTTCGGCCCGATCCATCTGCTGGCCATTCTCACCTTGGTCGCGGTGCCGATGGCCGTCTTGCACGCGCACAGGCACAACGTCGCCAGGCACCGCGCCGCCATGACGTCGATTTTCTTCGGGGCGTTGGTGATCGCCGGGGTGTTTACGCTGTGGCCGGGGCGCATCATGCATGCGGTCGTGTTCGGCCCTTGAGCGGTCCGTGCAGGCCGCAATCCGCCGCCCATGCATGATGGCGAACAGCTCGGTTGCCCTACTTCGGGAACTCGTTGCAGGCCTCGGTCTCCTCGCCCCAGAACTCGATGCACTTGGCGTGGTTCATCGGGCCCTTGCCGATCATCTTGGCGAACATGAAATCGGCGATGAAGTCGATTTCCCGGTTCTGCAGCGTCGCCGGCGGATCGCTCATGCGCTGGCCGGCTTTGGCGAGGTCGGCCTGCTTGAGGCCGTAGCAGCGGCCGTCGCTGTAGGCGAACTTGTCGAACGGCGGCATTCCGGTGCCGGGCAGGCCGCATTTGATGGTCATGACCAGGGCGGCGCGGTCGAGGCGGGTCTCGCGCAGATTGGCGCCGTCCGGCATCTGGCTGTCCATCTTGCGGCCGTCGCCGGCCCAGCCGTGGCAGGACTGGCAATTGCCCTTCTGGCGGAACAGCCGCGCGCCCTTCGGCGATGTCGCTGGCATCGGGGTCTGGGCGGCGAGGGGCAGGGTCGAAACCAGCACCGCTCGCCGCGACGGCGAGCGCCACGGCCGCGTCTCGCAAGGCGCGCCGGCCGACTGATTTGCACAAATAGGCGCACGTGTCGCTCCATTTCCTTCCCGATGAGTCTGTCTTGCCGCTCAGTGCCGACCTCAGCGTCTTGATGTCACGCGATCAACGCGCAAGATTGGCGTCGGCGGCCATGCAGCGCTACGATGAGTCTTGCGAAGAGGATGTGTCAATGCGCCTTGCCGCAATGCTGATGTTGGGGATGCTGGGCGTCTCCGCGGCGGCGGTGGCCGCCGAGGAGTACCGCCGCGCCACCATCTGGGACCTCGTGCTCGGCGCGCCGATCGTCGGCGCAGCCGCCGCCGCAGGAGTTCCAGGCCTTCGCCTGCGGCTCCAACGGCGGCTCGCCGCGCGCGCCGCTCACCGGCTGGGCCGATTTCAAGCGCTGTCCGGCCGAGGCCGACGGCCTGCACGAGGTCTATTTCGAATACGACGACGAAATCGAATACATCGCCCGCGCCCACGACAACGACCGCGAGATCTCGCGCTGGGCCGGCACCCACGAAGTCACGTTTCCGGTGATCGCCAGCGCTTTGTTCGACGACGCCGGCGTGCTTCAAGGGCATCCGCCTGGTGACCGATCCGCGCCCCGACCACCGCAACGACATCACCGAGGCCAACCGCAAGAAGCGCGAGGAAGTCCTACAGCTCTGGGCGGCGTCATGGCGTCGCGCTTCGGGATCGAACCGGAGCGCGACTGCAAGTCGCTGCCGCTCGCCGAAGGCGAGGGCTCCGTCGGCTCGCTGTTCATCAAGCAGGTCTGCGAGCGCAAGGATCCCGCCGCCGGGCGCCGCATCGTCGTGCGGGCGAACCTCTTCCGCAAGCCGGGACAGAGCGGCGTCAATCCGCAACTGCCGACCCAGCTGACCCAGGGCCAGTTCGAAAGCTCGGCCCGCCTCGAATCTATCGGCTCGACGCAAAGTAGACGTCAAGGCTGGGTGGTGCCGTCGGGCATCGTCGTCGCGCGCAGGATCGCGTCGTCGAGCTTGGCTTCGTAGAGGTTGGCGAGCCGCAGATTGGCGTCGGCGAGATTGGCGCGGGTGAGATCGGCGCCGCGCAGATTGGCATGCAGCGCATTGGCCTCGTGGAGGTCGGCGCCGACCAGGCTCGCCTCGACGAATTCGGCACCCATCAGCCGCGTGCCGGAAAGCGTCGCGCCGTCGAAGCGGGCGCCGCGGGCGAACGCCTCGTCGAGCGCGGCGTCGGTGAGGTCGGCGCCGGTGAGCACCGCGTCTGTGAGGCGGGTCTTGCGCATGTCGGCATTGCGCAGGATCGCCTTGGCGAGATTGCTGCGCAAGCAGGCGCGCAGTCCCCATCATCGCGTCGGTGAAATCGGCGCCGTCGAGCGTCGCGCCGTCGAGAACGGCGCCATAGAGCATCGCCTCGTGCAGCATCGCGCCGGTCGAGCTGGGCCCGGCTCAGATTGGCCTTGTTGAGGTTGGCGCCCGAGAGGTCGGCGCCGGCGAGCTTGGCGCCGGTGAGCTTGGCGTCGTGGAAGTTCGCGTCCTTGAGCTTGGCGCCCGTCAGGTCGGCGCCGGTGAGGTCGCGGCGCTTGAAACTGGCGCCGGTCAGATCGCAGCCGGCACACGCCTTGGTGCGGCCGGCGAGGAAATCGTCGCGCTGATCGGCCCAGGCACCGGCGTGCAGCAAGTGCCGATGCCAGCGCGGCCGCAAACAGCGGAGGCAACACGGAGGCTCGGAATTTTGCTGACGTCATGGGATTGCTGCTTATCGACATGGATGTGGCCGGGCGACTACCATAGCATTGAACGCCAAGCGCTGTATTGCAGCAATCTCCCCGACAGACGGAGTGCCTCATGCGTACCAAACCGTGCCTGACCTCGGCCGACGTGAAGAAGATGATGGCCGCATGTGCCGCCGAGGCCGAGAAGAACAAATGGAAGGTCGCCATCGCCATCGTCGACGACGGCGGCTTCCTGCTTCATCTCGACCGCATGGACGGCGCCGCCGTGACCACCGCCGAGGTCGCGACCGGCAAGGCCCGCACATCCGCGCTCACGCGGCGGCCCAGCAAGGATTTCGAGGAGCGCGTCAAGCAACGTCCTTCTTTCATTTCCTTTCCTGCCGGCCTGCTGATCCAGGGCGCGCTCCCGATCATGCATGACAACGAATGCGTCGGCGCCATCGGCGTATCGGGCGTCCAATCCTTCGAAGACGAGCAGATCGCGCGCGCCGGCGTCGAGGCCTTGAAATAGGCGCGTGCCGGTCGATCCGGGACAGGTTGCAGCCCCCGCGAAACACGGCGATGGTCATGGTCAGCACCGACATAGCAAAGCGCGTCTACGATCACACCTTCAAGCTCGACCCGATCGTGCGCAGCCTGCTCGACACCGATTTCTACAAGCTGATGATGCTCCAGATGATCTGGGGCCTCTACCGCGACGTCCAGGTGACGTTCTCGCTGCTCAACCGCACCACGTCGCGTGCGCGTCGCCGACGAGATCGACGAAGGCGAGCTGCGCGCCCAGCTCGACTCACGCCCGCACGCTGCGCTTCACCAAGAAGGAGATGATCTGGCTCGGCGGCAACAACTTCTACGGCCGCGCCCACATCTTCGATGCGAAGTTCCTCGCCTGGCTCGCCGACTTCTCGCTGCCCGAATACGAGCTGCGCCGCGAAGACGGCCAGTACGTCCTCCAGTTCGCCGGGCCCTGGACCCACACCACCATGTGGGAAATCCCGGCGCTCGCCATCATCAACGAGCTGCGCTCGCGCGCGGCGCTGCGCAACTACGGGCGCTTCACGCTCGACGTCGTCTATGCGCGGGCCAAGGCCAAGCTGTGGTCGAAGGTCGAGCGGCTGCGCCAGCTGCCCGATCTGCGCATCTCCGATTTCGGCACGCGGCGGCGGCACGGCTTCCTGTGGCAGCGCTGGTGCGTCGAGGCGCTCAAGGAGGGGCTCGGCGACGCCCTGATCGGCACCAGCAACGTGCTGCTGGCCATGGACAACGATCTCGAGGCGATCGGCACCAATGCGCCACGAGCTGCCGATGGTGCTGGCGGCGATGGCGGACGAACGACGAGGAGCTGCGCCGCGCGCCCTACCAGGTGCTGCGCGACTGGCAGCGCTATTACGGCGGCAATCTCCTGATCGTGCTGCCCGATTCCTTCGGCACCACGGCGTTCCTGCGCGACGCGCCGGACTGGGTCGCCGACTGGACCGGGTTCCGGCCGGATTCCGCGCCGCCGATCCCCGGCGGCGAAGAGATCATCGCGTGGTGGAAATCGAAGGGCCGCGACCCCCGCGACAAGCTGCTGGTGTTTTCCGACGCGCTCGACATCGACACCATCGAGGAGACCTACCGCCACTTCACCGGGCGGGTGCGCATGAGCTTCGGCTGGGGCACCAACCTCACCAATGATTTCAAGGGCTGCGCGCCGGAGCCCAATGACGGCCTCGCCGCCATCTCGCTGGTCTGCAAGGTGACCGAAGCGAACGGCCGGCCGGCGGTGAAGCTCTCCGACAATCCGCGCAAGGCGACGCGGCACGCCGGCGGAGATCGCCCGCTATCTGCGGGTGTTCGGCGGGGAAGGGCGCATCGAGAAACCGGTCGTGATCTGAGCGGCCGACCGACGGTCGCGATCGTGGTCGAGGTTTGCCCCGCAGCAAATCCGAACACAGGTGCGCAAACGAATGGCACCATTCCCCAAGTAGTGCGGGAGGTATATTCTCTCGTCGCTACCTAAAATGCCGCGTCCACCGCGCAATCAGAACAACGATAATGCAGGGGAGGATAACCATGTTTCGTCGCAGCTCGATCGAGGCGTTCGTACTGGCCGCCGCGCTGACGTTGACAACGGGGAGTGCGCGGGCGGCCGATGACGCGAAGTACCCGAACTGGAAGGGCCAGTGGCAGATCATCCTCGCGCGGAACGTCGGCGGGCAGAACATAAGGTTCGATCCTACCAAGGCATGGGGAAAGGCCCAGCAGGCACCGCTGACGCCGGAGTATCAGAAAGTCCACGAGGACAGCATGGCCGACCAGGCCAAGGGCGGCCTCGGCAATTATCCGACCGCCAAGTGTCTTCCGAGCGGCATGCCGCGCATGATGGAACTGCCGGTGCAGGAATATGTCGTCACGCCGGACACCACCTACATTCTGATCGGCGCCTCGCCCGAGGTTCGTCGCATCTTCACCGACGGGCGCGACTGGCCCGCGGACGGCTTGGCGACTTACGAAGGCTATGCGATCGGCAAATGGATCGACGAGGACGGCGACGGACGCTTCGACGTCCTCGAGGTCGAGACGCGCGGTCCCTTCAAGGGGCCTCGCGCCTACGATGCAACGGGGCTGCCCCTGCACTTCGACAATCAATCGGTCTTCAAGGAGCGTTTTCATCTCGACAAGAGCGATCCGAACATTCTCCATGAAGAGATCACCGTGTTCGATCACGCCTTGACGCGTCCCTGGAGCGTGGACCGGACATTTCGGCGCAACCAGAACCCGCGACCGGACTGGAGCCAATCGACCTGCCCGGAGGGCAACAACCAGATCGTCATCGGCGAGGAAAACTACTTCCTGAGCGGGGAGGGGATGCTGATGCCCGCCAAGAAGGATCAGGCGCCGCCCGATCTGAGGTATTTCAAGCAGACGCGGAAGTGAGGGGCGTACCTGACCTGCCCCCTCAACGATCCATCGGCGCCTCCGCCGCCTGCGCGCGCGCGAGCAGGCGAAGCGCCTTGGTGAGATGCGGGCGGTCGTACATCACGCCGCCGATCCCGACCACGCCGGCGCCGGGCTCGGCTTCGAAGGCGGCGACGATCGCCTTCGCCTTGGCGATCGCCTCGGGCTTGGGCGTGAACACGTCGTTGATGGTCGCGACCTGGGCGGGATGGATCGCCATCTTGCCCTGGTAGCCGTCGCGTCGGGCCTCCTCGCATTCCCTGCGCAGCCCGGCCTCGTTACGGAAATCCACATAGACGGTGTCGAGCGGGAGCACCTCCGCGGCCGCGGCGGCGGCGAGGCAGAGCGACCGTGCCAGGCGGTAGGGGTCGAGGAAACGGCCTTGCGCGTCCCGGTTCGCCTCGGCGCCGAGGTCCGCGGAGAGGTCTTCCGCGCCCCAGGTCAGCGCGGTGAGACGCGCGCTTGCGCCGCGATAGGTACCGGCGAGGAACAGCGACTGCGCGGTCTCGGTGGCGATGGCGACGATCTTGATGTGCCCGTCGGGCAGGCCGTGCAGCGCCTCGCGCGCGGCGAGCTTGGCGTCGGCATGCATGATGCTGGCTCCGCCTTCCGCCTTCGGCAGCATGATGGCGTCGGGCCGCGCCGCCACGACGGCGTCGAGATCGGCATCGATGAGACCGGTGGCGAGGCCGTTGACCCGCACCAGCAGGCGGGGCCGGGCGGCGAGCCCCATGGCGGTGCTGAGAAAGACGGCCGCCGTCGTACGTGCCACGGCCTTGCGCTCCGGCGAGACCGAAATCTTCGAGATCGACGATGAGCGCGTCGGCGCCACAGCCGAGCGCCTTGTCGAGCTTGGCCGGCGCGTCTGCGGGCACGAACAGCAGCGAACGCATGTCATGCCGGCCGCATGCGGATGAAGGCGCTGCGGTGGCATTCGGCCACCAGCTTGTCGTCCTGGTTGTAGCAGCGGTGCAGGAGTTCGACGATGCCGGCGCCCGGCCGCGACTTCGAGGCGCGCTTGCCGATGATCTCGGTGGTGGCGTGGAGGGTGTCACCCTCGAACACCGGATGGGGGAATTTCACCTCGGTCATGCCGAGATTGGCGATGGTGGTGCCGGTGGTGATGTCGGCCACCGACATGCCGATCATCAGGCCGAGCGTGAACAGGGAGTTCATCAGCGGCTGGCCCCATTCGGTCTCCTGCTCGCAGAAATGCCGGTCGATGTGGAGCGGCTGCGGGTTGAGCGTCATGTTGGAGAACAGCATGTTGTCCATCTGCGTCACCGTGCGGTAGTAGCGGTGCTCGAACACCTCGCCGGCAACGAAGTCGTCGAAATAGATGCCGCCGCGCTTGTGACGCTGGGCCGTCGTGGTCTCGGGCATGGCTCGTTCTCCTTTCACCGGGAATTGGCCCCGTGCGTTGACCCGCACAGCCTATCACGTTGAACTCCATGCGCGCGCATGGGTGCGACGACTCCGGTGCTGCTCGTCGTGTTCGCTGCACGTCAAGCACGCGATGCCGCCCGCCATTGCTGAGCGCTGCCGGAGTTCTGCCTCGGCGTGCGAAAGAGGAGGCCCCGGGGTTGGAGCGCTCCGTGGCGGTCATGGTGCCAGCTGATCTACCGCAGTCATGACCTCCGGCTGGTCGGCGAAGTCCTGTGCTCGACGCCACGCCGAGGCCACTTCCAGCAGCTGCCGAAGTGCATGCTCCGACAGGGGCACAAGATACCGATCGCCCTCTTCGGTCTTGAAGGTCACGGTGAGCGCTCTTTCGACGGCCATGGCATCCACGTCGCACACCACCGCCCCAATGCACGCGACCGCAAGCGGGAGCTTTGCGACAGCCATACAACTCTCCAGCACTCAGATGCCACAGATGTTGCTCAGTTAAACGGCACAAGAGTGGCTATAGCTTGGCGAATAACGACGAGCCTCATAGAAATCATGGTGCTGAAGACGGGCGAATCGGCCAAAGTCTACTTGGCGGAGGTTGAGCAATTCGCACCAAGGACCGATCTCCTCACGCGCGGAGATGCCACACATGCACCTTATTTAGGCCAAAAAGCGTGGCTTACTTGCCCGCGAGCTATGGGGTAATTGGAAAGTCAAGATCGAAATGAGGTTTTCCACACCAGAATTTTCTGATTCTTGGGGGAGGCGGCGGCGTGGATTGCGGACCGCGGCGTCAATTCGGTGGACTTGCGAAATGTTGTTCCTGCGATGCTCCCTTCCGTTCCGCATTGGTGGGGGATCGTTTGTAAGGGCTGGAAATGGGTAACCTTTTGAGCAGGGCGGAGCACTACCGGAAAAAGGCGGTCAAATACCACGAGTTGGCTAAGGTCGCTCGGCCTCCTTACCTCGGCGACTTCTATCGAGGCGTCGCCGTGCGTTACATCTTCATGGCGCAAGAAATTTCAAAACAAGGGGAAAACGAAGCTGGGTTCGCCACCGAGCTGTCGCCCGCCGCGGAGTCTCCCGCGACCGAGTGCGTCGGCGAAGACGCAAGTCGGGATGCGCAAGACCTTGACCTGCTCGCCGTATGGGCCGGAGAGAAATTGCCTCCAGGCGGGTCCGAATAGGGTCGCGCGCAGGGGAGTGTGCGCGACGACCTCCGATCCGGCACCCCGGATGTTGATGCGACGCCCCCACGATAGATTCCAGGCTTAATGTTTCGTTTACCATCCGGTCCGGTGATGAAGTTCGTCCTCGTTCGGCGTCCGACAGCCATGAATTCTTCCTGAAGAAACATGGTGAACGAATTTTTAATGCTCTGCCGCCTAGACTGCACTGGATCGGTGCGAACCCCCTGATTTGGCTGCACCGGCGCAAGGTAGGGCGACAACAGCGTGGTCCATCGATGATCGTCCGTCAGTTCCTCCACTGGGCGCGCACCGCCCCCGCCGGCGAGCGCGCCGAGGCGACCGGTGCGCTGGCCCGGGCCTATCTCTACTCCGACCTGTCGGGCGAGGATCGCGCCGCCGCCGAGGGCGCGATGATCATGCTGCTCGACGATCCTTCGCCGCTGGTGCGCCGGGCGCTCGCCGAGGCGCTGGCGGGGAGCGCAGATGCGCCCTATGCCGTGATTCACGCGCTGGCGTTCGATCATGCCGACATCGCCGCGCTGGTGCTGACGCGCTCGCCGCTGCTCATCGACGCCGAGCTCGTCGATCTCGTGGCGACCAGCGGGAGCGATCTCCAGGCGGCGATCGCTGCCCGTGCGCCGCTGCAATGCGCGGTCGCCGCCGCGATCGCCGAAGTCGGTTCCGCCGAGGCGTGCCTCATCGCCGTCGAAAATCCCCATGCCGAGATTGCGCCGCCCTCGTTCGACCGCATCGTCACCCGATTCGGGCGGCTCGGCGCGATCCGTGAGGCGCTGTTCGCGCGGGCCGATCTGCCCGTCGCGGCTCGCCATGTTCTGATGGGGATGTTGTCGTCGCTGCTCGCCGATTTCGTGGTGGACCGCGAATGGCTCAGCCGCAGCCGCGCCGACCAGGTGGTGCGGGACGCCTGCGAGAGGGGCACGGTGGCGATCGCTGCGCTCGCGCCGGATGCCGACACAAGGCCCCTGATCCGCCACCTGCGCGCCAGCGGCCAGCTCACCGCCGGTCTCGTGCTTCGCGCGCTGCTGTCCGGCAATTCCGCGATGTTCGAGGACGTGCTCGCCGAGCTGTCGGGACTGCCGCTCGCCCGGGTCCAGGCCCTCATCCACGATCGCGGCACCGCGGGATTTCGCGCGATCTACGAAAGAGCGGGCATGCCGGCATCGGCCTTTGCTGCGTTCCGCGAGGCGATCGGCGCGATCCGCGACGCCGAGGATGACGGCGAGTATGCCACCTCGAGCCGGCTCAAGCGGCACGTGGTCGAACGCGTCCTGACAAACTGCGAAAGCACCGATGTCGGGGAGATCGAGCCACTGCTGATCCTGCTGCGGCGCTTCGCGGCCGAGGCCGCGCGCGAGGATGCGCGGCTCTATTGCGAGGAACTGGTCGCCGATGACCGCCGTCGCGACGCCGGCCGTGCGGCGGCATAATCACGAGTGTTGGTGGGCAGGTTCGAAAGAATTAACGGGCCGCGGATAGCACTCAAATTGGTGCGAGACGGCGAGCAGGCGCAGGGCCGTGTCGCACAGGCGCTTCGTTCCGGACGTTTTGCTGGACCGCCTAAACCCCTTCTTTAGCCGTGATCGGGAGAATGTCCGCCCCTGCAAGGGAGGTCACATGTTCTCACGAGCGAAAGCTGAGTCAAAAGCCGAACCGGGAGCGGCTGGCCCTGACGCGGAAACCACCGCGAGCAGATGGCCCTGGGAGCCCGACCAGAGCGTCGCCGCTCAGCTCGCGATCGGCTCGCTCCTCAAGTTCTTCCCCAAGAGTCTCGCCCAGAATGGCCGCCTGCAGGTCGAGACGTTGTTCTGCGTGGTCGGCGCGCTCACGGGCTTCGCGGCACAGTACGCCGTCCGCCAGGAACATATCGCGTCCGGAAATGCGAAAGAGGCCGAGGTCTTCGTCGTCGCGCAGGCGCCGGACGGCGAGCGCTATTATTTCGGGGATCGTCTCAACGCCATCCTGGTTCCGGAAGCCCTCGAGAGCAGGGCCGTATTGTCCATTCTGGGCGGCGAGGCGCTCAAACTGGGCGCCGCGAAGGAGGAATTACCCGACTGCCACGAAATCTTCGAGCGCACGGCGAAATCGATCGGAACGCCCGCCTTCGGGGTTCCGGAGCTTCCTCCCGGCCACAAGTCTTTCCTCATGCCGCGCCGGGCCGTGGAGATCTTCTGGCCGTCCGTGCGGACCGTGTTCACCCGTGAGCCGGTCGTCCCCGTGGCGGGGTTCAAGCTCGTCGAGCCGCGCCACTGGCCGCTGGTGCTGGCCGCCGTGGCGGCATCATACATGGCGGCCACCAAGCAATCACTGCCGCCCGCGCTGGCCTTGAAAATCTTCATGGAGGCGGCAATTCCGATGTCGAAGATCGACCAGACCGCCGTCCATTTCGTCGGAGAGACGAAGCACTGATCCTATCGGGTCGCCGTCGTCGTCAGCCCCTTGTAGATGAACTTCTGCACGCGGTAGCCCTGCAACTCGCCGGTCACGAGATTGCCGTTGGGATCGACGCCGAGACTGTGCAGATGGAAGAATTCCCCGGCCTTGCGCCCGGGTCCGCCGATGTGGCCGATCTCTTCGAGCGACGTGCGATCCAGGATTGCGATACGTTCGTTCGAGCCGTCCGCAATGTAGACGAAGCGCTGCTCCGGATCGGCCGACAGCGCAACGCCGAATGCGGTGCCGGTGCCCTTCAATTCACGCCTGATGAAACCTTCCTTCAGGAACGTGCCGTCGAGCCTGAACGACTGAACGCGATTGTTGGCGCGGTCCGACACATAAACGATGCCGTCATTGGAGACCGCGATGCCGTGCGGCGTGTTGAACTGCTGCGGCGCCGGACCGGTGGTTTGGCGCGCCTTCGGGGCCTTGTCGTCCGGCGGGTTTCCATAGGCGCCCCAGTGCCGCTTGTACGCGCCGCTCTCGGCGTCGAACACGACCACGCGGCGGTTGCCATAGCCGTCGGCAACGAACACCTCGTTGGTCTTCGGATACACGGTGATGCCCGCGGGCCTGCTCAGGTGCTCGGTGTTGTTGCTGTCGGCCGCAACGCCGCCCTTGCCGATCTGCAGCAGAAACTTTCCGTCCTTGTCGAACTTTAGGATTTGCCCGTCACCGTCGCCGTTGCCGGTCAGCCAGACATTGTCCTTGGCGTCGACGGCGATACCGTGCTCGCCGCTGCCGGGCCGTCCATCGCCATTGAGACGCCGTTCGGCCTTGCAGGACGCGCACTCCGCGAACGCCGAATGCAGCCCTCCGCGATTGAACCACTCGTATCCGCCCTTCGCCGGGCCGCCCCATCCCCGGATGTAACGGCCCGTCTCGCTGAATTCGATGACCGGCGGAGCCGGCAGGTACCCGTTCTGCGTCACGTTCCCTTCTTCGAGCGTGTGGGGGCGATGAAACACCCAGACATTGCCGTGGGAGTCCGCGGTCGCTCCACCGACGCCGCCCAGCAGCAAATGGTCGGGCATGGTGGGGAAATGGGAATCCACTTCAAAAACCGGCAGGACCGCGCCCGATTTCTGGTCTTGCGCGGCGGCGGTTCGCTCGAACGCAGGCCCGCCGACAAAGAACGCCAGGGCGACGGCCGTCGCCGCTGCGCCCACGAACATGTGCCTTCTCATGTCACAGCCCTTTCTTCTTCATTGCTGACTACGGCGATGAAGCACTTGCGCATTCACTGCAGCGCGATGTTGGCGGCCTTGGCGAGGGTGACGGCGATGCCGGTTTCGCGGGCGATGCGGGCGTCGAAGTCCTGCGGGGTCATCAGCATGGGCTCGACGCCGAGCTTGGCCAGCTTTTCCTGTACCGACGCCATCCCGACCGCCTGGGAGATCTCCTGGTGGAGCTTCGTGACGATATCGCGGGGCGTCCGCTTCGGAACCATGGCGCCGACCCAGAAGTCGAAATCGGAATTCGGAAAGCCCGCCTCGAGCGTGGTCGGCACGTTCGGCAGGGCCGAAGCCCGCTTGGAGCTGCCGATGGCGAGCGCCAGCACCCGGCCTTCGGTGATCACGGGCAACGCCACCGGAATCGGGCAGAAGTAGAAGTCAACCCGGCCGGCGAGCACTTCGGTCAGCGCCTCCGGCGCACCCTTGAACGGCACCAGCTGACCCTCGAAGCCCGCGGCGATGCGGAAGCGCTCCGCGGTGAAGTGCGGCGGCGTGCCGATGCCGGCCGCCGCGTAGTTGATCGATCCCGGCTTCGCCTTGGCGATGGCGACGAGCTGCTGCACCGACGTGACCTTCTTCTCCGGCGGGACGATCAGCACCAGGGGGACATTGCCCAACGGGGTAATGCCGGAGAAGTCGCGCACGGGATCGTAATGCGCGCCGGCCTGGACGGCGGGCACGGTCACGAGCGCATTGGAATGCACGAGGATGGTGTGGCCGTCCGGCTCCGCAGTGGCGACCGCATTGGTGCCGACGGTGGTGCCACCGCCGGTGCGGTTGTCGACCACGATGGTGCGGCCGAGTTGCGCCGACACCGCCTCGAACACCGTGCGCGGGATGAGGTCGGTCGCGCTCCCCGGCGCATAGGGCACGATCACCCGGATCTGCTTCGTCGGCCACTCCGCCGCCCGCGCGGTGGCAACCCGGAGCGCCGCCGCGGCCGACAGCGACCCGACCCCGGCTTTGAGCACTTCACGACGATTCATCGGGGTTCCCTCATTGGTGGGCAGGCCGCGCGGGCCAACCTCGGTCGCTCCGCCTCACTGCAGTGCCGCAGCGAGACGCAAAGTCTATATCTAAGCTGGGGCCGTGCAAATGCAGTGTCCGGGCCGCGACGCCTGAGGGGAGCAGAGGCCCGAAGTCCGGCCTCGGAGCCGTCGCGGCGCAGAAGTAAAGCCGACGCCTTCCTGCACGGGCGGCATCCAGCGCGGGTGCCGCTTTCCTTTGCCCAGGTGTATGATTGCCCGAACGCGTCGCTGGTGTTGCGCGAGCTGGCGGCCGGCGATGCCAATGAATTGCGGGAGGCGCCCATGAATCCGTTCGATCGCCGTGAGTTCCTGCGCGGCTCGACCGCCGCGGCGCTCGGGCTGGCTGCACCGCCGGACCTGTTCGCCGCTCCGGCCAAACCGGATCCCGTGGGAAAAAGCTGGGATGCCGGCCGGGTGCAGCACCTGCTGCCGGCGGTCAGCGACAACCGCGTGCTGATCAAGGCGTCGTTTCGCGAGCCGCTGCTCGAGCCGCCGACGCTTCGGGTCGGCACTGCGTCGGTGCAGGGGCGCATGAGCGACACGCGCGGCGAGTTCTGGCAGTTCCAGGCCGCCGATCTCAAGCCGGGGCGTCCTTATACGCTGTCGCTTGCCGGCCCCCGCGGCCGCGCATTGTGCGAGCCGTGGACGCTTTCGACCTTTCCGGGGCCGGACGAGCGGCCGTCGTCGTTTCGGGTTCTGCTCTACACCTGCGCCGGTGGGCACGAAGCCTTCGACTTCCTTCCCACAGCGGTACGCAAGCGGCTGCTGCTGCGCGGCCTTTCATTCAAGCCGGACGCGCTCGTCGCCAATGGCGACCAGGTTTATTGGGACCTGCTGGCGCCGCAAAACGCGCCCAAAAGCGGCGCCTCGCCGCTGGGGGAACGCCTCGCCGGGAAATTCGACCGCTCCGCGCTCGTCCTCGGCAGCGACAACGAGACCGTGCTCAAGCGCGCCGTCGGTCCGCAGTTTCTCCCGATCTACGGCACCGACTTCCGTTCGATCCCCACCTTCTTCGTTCAGGACGATCACGACTATTTCGACAATGACGAGGCGACCGACGACATCGTGACGTTCCCGCCACCGTATTTCTCGCTCCAGCTCGGGCGCACCACCAGGAGCATGTACTATCCGGAATTCCTTCCCGACGTGGCGCGGCCGCTGGGCCTGCCCTGGACCTCGGTCAACGACCGGTCCGGACTGTCGGAATGCTTCGGCACCGTGCGCTACGGCCGGCTCGCGGAAATCCTGCTTTACGACATCAGGCGCACCCAGACACTTGCCGGAGAGAGTGCGGTCTATGTCGACCTCGAGGCCGAGAAATGGCTCAAGGCGCGCAGCGCCGCGCGCGACGTGACCCACCTCGTACACATTCCCTCGAACCCGCCCGGCTGGACCGCCGGCAAATGGGGCGAGTGGTATCCGGACGTGCTGGACAAGGACGGCAAGCTGACCACGGCGAAGCGCAAGCCGTACTGGCAGCCGGGCTGGCTCAAGCAGCACGACCGGCTGATGGAGGCAATTCACGCCATGCCCGGCCGCATTCCCCTGGTGATGAGCGGCGATCTCCATGCCATCGGCGTCGGCCGCATGCTCCGCAGCGGCACGCTCGACATGCACGCCAACCCCATCAACGCCGTGCTGACCGGACCGATCAGCACCCGCCCGGCTGGATGGCCCTCGGCACGCCGCGGCACCGGCGCGCTGCCGCCGCAGCATCTCGACATGGACGAAGAGGTCAAGCCGATCGAGCAGCACGGCTTCACCATCGCCGACTTCTCGCCGGACAAGATCGTGCTGCGGATGTTCAAGTGGGACGTGAAGACGCAAAGCCCCGATGCGATCGATACGCTGGAGCCGTTCCACACTGTGGAGTTGGCAAAGCCGGTGTGAGCGGAAGAATCCCTCCCCCGCCTTCGGGGAGGGTGACCGCGCGAAGCGCGGTCGGGTGGGGTCTTCCTTCGCGCGGTTGATCTAAGAAAGAGCCCCACCCCGGCCCTCCCCGAAGTCGGGGAGGGAGAAGTCCCTACACCCCGAACTGCTCGCGCAGGATGCGTTCGTCCAGCGCGTGGCCGGGGTCGAACAGCATGTGCATGGCGATGCTGCGTTCCAGGCGCGTCTCGACGGTGCGCACGAAACGCACCTCGGCGTGATCGGCGACGGCGGCGACCGGGCGCTTGTCGGCTTCGAGCACCTCGATGGTAACGACTGCGCTGTCGGGCAGGAGCGCACCGTGCCAGCGCCGCGGCCGGAACGGGCTGATCGGCGTCAGCGCCAGCAGCGGCGTTCCGATCGGGATGATCGGTCCCTGTACCGAGAGATTGTAGGCGGTCGAGCCGGCCGGCGTCGCCACCATGATGCCGTCGGCCACGAGTTCTGGCAGCCGCTCCTTGCCGTCGACCAGCACACGCAGGCGCGCCGCCTGGTAGGTCTGGCGAAACAGCGCCACCTCGTTGATGGCGCGCGCCTCGTGCACGGCGCCCCCGGCATCGACCGCGCGCATCATCAGGGGATGGATGACCGACTCGGTGGCGGCGGCGAGGCGCTCCTTGAGCTTGTCCTCGCGGTATTCGTTCATGAGGAAGCCGACGGTGCCGCGGTGCATGCCGTAGATCGGCTTGCCTGTGTCCATGAAGTTGTGCAGGGTTTGCAGCATCAGGCCGTCGCCGCCAAGCGCGACGATGACGTCGGCCTCCTGCGGCGTGGTATTGCCATAGCGGCGAACGAGAGCGTCCCGCGCCGTGACGGCCTCGGGCGTCGTGGCTGTCACGAAGGCGATGCGGTCGTGGGTGCTCATGTCGGACAGCCGTCTCGTCAAGGCGGCTGCGCGGCGGCCGCAGGATTGGGGGGCAGATATGGACCGCGCGGTGTTCGTCTATACGACCTTCCCTTCGGTTGTCGAGGCTGAGAAGGCCGGCAAGACTTTGGTCGAAGGCCGGCTTGCCGCCTGCGTCAACATCCTGCCCGGGATGATCTCGCATTACCGCTGGCAGGGCGCGGTCGAGCGCGCCGAGGAGGCGGTGATGATCGTCAAGACCCGTGCGTCGCTGGCGGAGCCGGTGCGGGCGGCGGTCAAAGCGTCGCACCCCTACGACACGCCGGCCATTGTCGTGCTGCCGATCGAGAGCGTGGACGAGACCTATTTCTCCTGGATCATGGCCTCCACCGAGCCCGCGGACGAGCATTGACGCCGCGAGATGAACGCCCGGCAACGGCGCCGTTCGCAAAGCTTCATCTAGATGAACGGCGAGCGCCACCGCGCTTCAGACCCAGTTCAGCGCGCGACCTGCATAGTGGCGTCAAGATCGGTCATGAGCCGATCGAACAGGTCAACCGGTTCGCCAGGCGAACCGTACCCCCCGAAAGGTTAGTCCCATGTTCCGCAAAGTCGCCATCGCGCTCGTCGCAGCCTCCATGCTCACGGCGCCGGTGATGGCAAAGGCGCCCGCGGCCACCACCAAGCCCGCGACCGCCTCCACCTCCACGGCCGCCGTCAAGACCGTCAAGGCCGACAAGACCGCCCTGAAGCACCGCAAGCACGCGCGCGCCCATCACGGCACCCGCATGTCCCAGCACAAGCACATGAATGGCGTGAAGCATGCGCGCCACTTCAACAAGGGCAAGAGCCATAAGGTCGCCGGCACCTCCGGCAAAGTCGTTTCCACCAAGCCGGCAACCCGGTCCAACTGATTCTCCCACAGTTCAGACCGCGTTTCCGAGCGGAGGCCGGCGCGAATGCCGGCCTCTTGCTATTTTGGATCTTGCGAACCGCATTCCGAAACGCTGTAAAGCCGCCGTTTACGACCTCATCCTGAGGAGCGCGCACTCTTGCGCGCGTCTCGAAGGATGGCCTCAGGCCGTAGCGTGTGTGACCATCCTTCGAGACGCCGTGCTGCGCACGGCTCCTCTGGATGAGGTCGTGAAGATTAGCAGCAGATCACCGCGCTGCCGAATACGGGACCTGAAGTTTCCCGGACGCGATTTCCGTCGGGTAGAGAATCACTTGGGTTCCCGGGCGCTTGAATTGCTCGAGGTCGTTGCCCCTGATTTTCTGGAATTGCGTCTGCAGCACTCGTGGCACCGCCCACTCGCCATTGGGTGCGTAGCGGATGTCGCCGACGATGGTCTTGAAGCTGTTGGCCTTGAGATAATCGCCGAGCTTTTGCTGGTCGGATACGGTTCCGGTGGCCGTGACGGCTTGGCCCAGTACCTGCAGGTTCGCATAGGCGAAGGGCGGCACGAAGAAGCCGAGGCTGTCCATTCCGCCCGTCTCGGCCTTGACCTGGTAGCGCTTGAGGAAGTCTTCGATCCCCGCGAAAGGCACCGTAGGTTCCGGCACATAGAAATCATAGTTCACGATGCCGTTGAGCTGCTCGCCGAGCTGGGTCTTGAGCGCGGCGTATTGCGCGCCGACCATGCCGCCGCCGAACAGCTTGGCCTTCAGGCCGATCTCATGGGCGGCGCGGATCATGCCGACGGTATCGGTGGGATAGGACGCGACATAGATGAAATCGGGATTGACGGCCTGGATTGCGCGCAGCACCGGGGAGAAATCGACGGTCGTCGGCGGATAGCTGCGCTCATAGACGATCTTGAAGCCCATCTTCGCCGCGTTGTCATGGGCGCCGTCCGCCGCCTTCTTGGCGAAATCGGAGTCGGCGCCGACGATCGCGACTGTCGCGAGCTTCTGCTCCTTGGCAATCTCGAAAAATCCGCGCGAGAATTCGTGGACCGCGTCGGGGCCTGCGGGGAACATCGAGAAATAATAGGGGTAATTGAACGGCTCGTTGATGGCGAGCGCGAACAGCCCCATCAGGACGCGCTTGCGCGGGATCACCACGGGGACCGACGGCGCCGTCAGATTGGTGCCGTAGCTCGACAGCACGAGGTCGATCTTGTCGACGTCGAACAGCTTCGCATAGATGCCGGGCACGACGGACGGGTTGCTCTGATCGTCGTAGAAGATGAGCTGGACCGGGCGCCCGAGCAGGCCGCCCTTGGCATTGGTGTCCTGTTCCCACATCTGATAGGCGGTCAGGATCGCCTTGCCGGTCGAGGCGAGGCTGCCGGTCAGCGGCATCGAAAAGCCGATCTTGATGGGATCGGCCGCCTGCGCGCCCACGCTCCATGACGCGAAGAGCGCCACCAGCAGAGTAAGAATTGCGGCGCGCAACGTGAATTTATGGCAGCGTTGATCTTGTGTCGGCATGGCATTTCCCTCCCGGTTGGCCCTATGGCCTTAGCGTTAGTGGTCTGCGCGGCTATTTGTTGAAGACCTGAATCGGGAACGGCATCAACACCTTGGCCTTCTTCAGGGACGCAGTGGCTTGGTCAATCTGCGGCACGGTCGCCGACGAGATCACGCCTGTGGTGCAGGTGGCCGACGTGTAGTTGCTCGTCACAATGACGTAGTTACCGAGATCTTTCACCACGTCGCACGTGCACGCGGCCGCCTCGGGATTGTTCTTGTCGATGATGCAGGGCTTGTCCAGGCACCACGCCCAAGGCCGATCATTTGAGCAGACCGCATAGCTCTTGACCGGATAGTAGCGCGAGTGGATCTGCTGACCGTCAGGTGTGGCCTTCACGCCCGAGCACGATTCCGCGCCGGCGGAGTAGCCGCTGTTGACCGTACAGTGACACGAGACCTGCTTGTCGTTTCCGGGGATCGCGTCGCACGGCGCGATCGTGCACAAGGCAAACGTGCTCTTGCAGACTTTGAGGTCCTGGGCTTGCCCGCCAACACCGAGAGCCGGTATCAGGCCGACGACGACCAACACGGCCACTCCACGCAAAACACGTGAGCTGAAGGAGTTCATGATGTACCCCTGTCTCTACGGCTCCAATCCTGCCCTGCGGGCCGCGACCCGCGCAATGGCCGACCAGTCCTTTTCGCCGTCGCCATTGGCGATGGCGTCCAGGAAGGCGTCGCGCAGGACGCTCGCGAACGGCAGCGGCACGTTGACCTCTTCGCCGGCCTCGAGCGCCAGGCGGACGTCCTTCAAGCCGAGGATGAGGTCGAAACCGGCCGGCTCGTATTGCTGCTTGCCGATCATCTCGCCATAGCCGCGATAGACGGGCACGTTGAAGAGCGACGTAATGATGGCGTCGAGCACGTCCGGCGCCGACATCCCATGCGCCCGCACCAGGGCGGCTGCTTCCGAAATGCCCTCGATGGCGCAGGCGACCATGAGATTGCCGGCGATCTTGGCGACGTTGGAACGGCTGGGATCGGCCGCGACATTCCAGGTCTTCTGCCCGATCACGTCGAACAACGGCTGCACCCGCTCGATGGCGCCGGGATCGCCGGCGGCGACGATTGCGAGCTTGCCGGCGGCCGCGACATCGGGGCGGCCCCACACGGTCGCCGCGACGTAGGCGATGCCGTGCTCGGCATGCCGCGCCGCAAGCTCCCGCGCCATTTCGACCGACGCGGTCGCCATGTTGACGTGAACCTTGGGGGCTCCGGCGCCGAGAATGCCGCCGTCGAGGAAAACCTCGCGCATGGCGTCGTCATTGGGCAGCATGGAGATTACGGCATCGCCGCGAAACGCATCGCCCGGGCCGGTGGCGACGGCGGCGCCGTCCGCGCTCAAGGCCTGGAGGGCCGCGGCGGACTTGTCCCACGCCCGCACCCGATGGCCGGCCTTGATGAGGTTGCGCGCCATCGCCTTCCCCATCCTGCCGACGCCGATGAAGCCGATTTCCATGCCGTTTTCTCCCTGGGCAACCGCTTTGTGCGCAGAGTGGCCCAGGGAACGGGCGGACACAATCAGCGCCGGGCTACCTGCAACCGCGCCCATTGCG
Organism: uncultured Alphaproteobacteria bacterium; assembly: GCA_963791375.1. Lineage (GTDB taxonomy): Bacteria > Pseudomonadota > Alphaproteobacteria > Rhizobiales > Xanthobacteraceae > JAJPKK01. Next base: position 82,064 of record CAWBSI010000028.1, on the reverse strand, counting down.
CTATAGCCATGCGGGAACGCATGCCCACCAAGCGTATGCCCAAGAAACCGTGCCCAAGAATCGCACGCTCACGAGGACACCATGACCGGACTCTCGGAAGAACAGTCAATGATGCGGCAGAGCTGCCGCGACTTCGTCGACGACGTGGTGATCCCCTTCATCCGCGGCAATTGGCAGCGCGAATGGGACATGAAGCCGGAGGGACGGCTGCCGCCTTCCATTCTCGAAGGGGCCGAGAAGATCGGCATCCGCACGCTGGGGGTTCCCGAGGAATTCGGCGGCGTCGAACTCGACAAGGAAACGGAGGTGCAGACCTTCGCCATCATCTCCGAGGAGATCGCGCGCGGCGATTCCGGGCTGGCCGACAAGCTGGTGCAGAACTGGAAAGTGTCGGTGCTGCTGCGCAATCTGGCACCACGTCACCTGCAGGAGAAATGGTTCAAGCGGCTGGTCGAGGAGCCGCAATTCCTGCTGGCGCACTGCCTCACCGAGCCGCGCGGCGCATCCGACCGCTGGCTTCCCTATGACGTGCCGGAAGCGGCGATGCAGACGAGGGCGGTGCGGACCAGCGGCGGCTGGGTGATCAACGGGCGCAAGCAGTTCATCTCCAACGGCTACGATGCCGGCCTCTACGTCGTCTATGCCAATACCGATCCCAAGGTCGGCATGACCAAGGGAACCTCGAGCTTTCTGGTGCCGCGCGACACCAAGGGGCTCACGGTGGCGCGCTGCAACGAGACGCTGGGCTGCCGCTTCATGAACAATGGCGAGCTCGTCTTCGAGGACATGTTCGTGGCCGACGACCATCTGCTGGTGGAGGGCACCTCGCTCGCCAAGGCCGGCGTCTATTTCCGGCCTGGCAAGATCATCCAGGCCGCGAAAAACCTCGGCGTCGGCGTGCGCGCCTTCGAGGTGACCTCGGACTATGTGCAGAACTACGTTCAGGGCGGACGCATTCTGCTCAAGCACCAGGCGGTGGCGCTGCGCATCGCCGACATGGCGACCCGCATCGAAGCCGTGCGCGCGCTGCTGCAGCGTGCCGCGCGATCGGTCGACGACAATGACGCGGACGTCGATATCCTCTGCAACATGGTGAAGCTGTTCGCGTCCGAAGAGATCATGAAGGTCGCCCAGCATGCCGTCGAGCTCCATGGCGGCAACGGCATGATGCTCGATTTCGGCGTGGAGAAGCTGTTCCGCGACGCCGCGATCTTCCTGCACATGGACGCGACTACCGATATCTCGCGATTGAAGATCGTGAAGTCGATGTTTCCCCACACCGCCGGAAAATACGCCGGACCGGAGAACTGAGGCCCGGTGTGGCCTGATGCCGCCCCTTGCCGCCATTATCCGGCGCGCCAAGCTCATCGTTTCGCGATACAATGAGCGGTACTTGGACGCGTCACGCAGCAGCGCGCCCGAATTGAAATATAAAATATATCTGGGAGCGACATCATGCCCGAGAATGGAAGGCTCACACGGCGTCGTCTGCTGCAAGCCGGAACGGCGCTCGCCGCAACCCCCATCGTCGGATTGGCCGCGCCGAAGGTTCTGGCCCAGACCGCGGCGAAGCCTCCTACCAAGGTGCTCGACTTTCTCACCTATGCGGATGTCGCCAAGGCGGAGCAGGAGGGCCAGCTCGTATTTTACTGCCACGAGAACGAGGCAGGCACGGCAGCCATCATGGAAGGTTTCCGCAAGGACTTTCCCAAGATCAGCACCAGCTACGTCCGTGCCCAGACCGGCGCGCTCTACAACAAGATCCTGTCGGAACGGTCGGCGGGCCGCTTCGACGTCGACATCATCCAGCTGTCGGATATCGCGCCGGCCTTGGATTTCCAGAAGCGCGGCGGTTACGAAACCTACATTGCGCCGGAAAGCGATGCCTACAAGCCGGAGTATCTCAGCGCGCCACGCGGCTCGTTCTTCTGGACCGGCGTGACCTTTGCGGGCATCGCCTACAACAACGTCAAGGTGAAGCCGGAGGAGGCGCCCAAGACCTGGAAGGACCTGCTGCACCCGCGCTGGAAGAACGCGATCAGCTGCAAGATCTCATCCTCCGGGGTTCAGTTCGTGGAGTGGTACACGTTCGTGAAGCTGTACGGGAAGGACTACTGGAAGGAGTTCGCCAAACAGAACCCGCGTGCTTTCGACTCGCGCGTCCAGTTGTTCGACCGCCTCGCCAAGGGCGACGACAAGGTTTGCGCCGCGGCCGAATACGCCGCCTACACGCTCTACAAGGAAAAGACGAAGGACATCACGTTCGTGGCGCCGGACGACGGCCTGCCGGCGACGCCGCTGCTGGTCGGGGTGGTCAACCGAGCTCCGCATCCAGAAACGGCCAAGCTGTTCGTCGACTGGGCCATGTCCAACCGCGGGCAGGCCTGGTACCAGAACAACCAGCATCTCGTTTATGGCTCGCTGCGGTCGGACGCGCCGCCGATGCTCACCGGTGCGCGGTTGCGCGACTTCAAGCTCCTGTTCCCCACCGACTATGCCGACTACATGGCGAGCCGCGATACCTTCACCAAGGAGTGGAGCACGATCGTGGGGCTGTGAGGCCAGCGCCACGTTCCGGACCGCCTCGCGGCGCACGGCTTGCCGAATGACACTTCGAGATTGCGCGGACGTGCAATGAGCCGATCGTTTTGGCGCTTGCCGGGCTTCTCGGCGCAAAAGGCCGCCGGCTTCGCGGTGGCGGCCGTGGCTGCAATTCTCGTCCTCTATCCCGTTTTCTTCCTGCTCCAGGCATCGCTCGACGTGGGCGACCCGGAGGCCCGGCCGCCCAGCGCCTACGGGTTCGATAATTTCGAAGGGCTTTTTCAGTATCCGCAGATCATGCTCAACACCCTGACGGTGTCGGTGGCGGCCACCGTCATGGCGCTGGTGTTCGGCTTCGTGATGGCGTGGATCCTCACGCGGACCAACGTGCCGGGGCGCAAGCTGTTCGAGCAGCTGATGACGGTTCCCTACTATCTGACACCGCTGCTCGGCGCCTTGGCGTGGAGCCTGCTCGGCACGCCGGAAAGCGGCTTCATCAATCAATACTGGCGGGCGCTCGGCGGCGACGGCTACCTGATCGACATCAATACGCCCTACGGCATCGCCTGGGTCATGGCATTGTTCGAGGGTTCGGTCGCCTTCGTGATGATCGGCGCGGTGATGAAATCGATGGACCCCGCTTTGGAGGAGGCATCGCAGGTCATCGGCGCCGGCCGCCTGCGCACCATGCTGCGCGTGACCCTGCCGCTGGTGCTGCCCGGCGTGCTCGGCGCCGCCATCTTCGTGTTTGCCGAGATGCTCGGCTCGTTCGCCGCCGCGCTCGTGCTCGGAATGCCCAGTCGCTACTATGTGGTGACCACCGCCATCTACCAGCTGATCCAGCAATACCCGCCGAAGCTCCCGCTCGCGGCCGCCATGGGCGTCTCGCTGTTCGCGGTGATGTTCTTCATGCTGTTCATCTATCGGCGCATCATCATGGCCGGCAACTACGTGACCATCACCGGCAAGGCGTTCCGGCCGCGGGTGAACGACATCGGCCGCCTGCGCTGGATCATGCTCGGGGTCTGCGTGTTCTATCTCGTCGCGTCGGTCGCCCTGCCGCTGGTGACGCTGGTCTACGCGTCGCTGCAGAAGCTCGCCGTCGCATTTCCGGCCGCCGGCAACTGGACGCTCGACAATTTCCGCCAGGCGGCGTCGATGAATGCGGTCCGCTCCGCGCTCGGCAACAGCCTGTGGCTCGGATTCTGGACCGCGACCGTCGGGGTGCTGCTGATGGGGTTCCTGTCCTGGATCATCTGCCGTTCGCGGCTGCCGGGCTCGAACGTCATCGAATATATCGTGATGTTTCCGCAAGCGGTGCCGCGGCTGGTGTTCGCGTTCGGCCTCATGTGGGCGTGGCTCGTCTTCCCGATCCCGATCTACGGCACACTGTGGCTGCTGCTGATCGCCTATCTCACCGTGTTCCTTCCCCTCGGCGTCCGCACCATCTCAGGGGTGATGCTGCAGATCGACAAGAGCCTGGAGGAATGCGCCCAGATGTGCGGCGCGCCGTGGGGCTACCGGATCAGGACGGTGACGGTGCCGCTGCTCCGGCCCGGCCTGCTCGCGGCCTGGCTCCTGCTCTTCATAGCGAGCGTCAGGGAACTCGGCGCGTCGATCCTGCTCATGGGGCCGCACTCCAAGGTCATCACGCCGTCGATCGTGGAATCCTGGTTTGCGACCTCATCCGAGCTCACCGCCGCGCTGGCGCTCATCCAAACCCTCGTGGTCGCGCTCGCCGTCACCGTGTTGATCGTCGTCACGCGCCGTGCCAGCGCCGGATACGGGACGGACTAGATGCCACCGCAGGCGCATATCGAAGTCGACCAGCTCGAGGTGCGCTACGGCGCCGTGCCGGCGGTGTGCGGCGTCAGCTTCAGCGTCATGCCGGCGGAGCAGCTCACGCTGCTCGGTCCGTCGGGCTGCGGCAAGACCACGACCTTGCGGGCGATCGCCGGCCTCGAACAACCGGCGTCCGGCGAGATTCGTATCGGCGGCGTCCCCGTCTACTCCTCGGCCCAGCGCATCAATATTCCGGCCGAGAAGCGCGGCCTCTCCATGGTATTCCAGTCGTACGCGATCTGGCCCCACATGACGGTGTTCGAGAACGTCGCCTATGGGTTGCGGGTGCGCCGGGAAGGCCGCCAGGAGATCGCCCAGAAGGTCGATGCCGCGCTCGACATGGTGCAGATGCGCGACTATGGGGAGCGCCGCGCTTCGGAATTGTCCGGCGGCCAGCAGCAGAGGGTCGCGCTGGCGCGCGCCTTCGTGTTCTCGCCGGCCGTGCTGCTGTTCGACGAACCGCTCTCGAACCTCGATGCAAAGCTGCGTGCCGACATGCGGCTGGAGCTGCGAGAGCTGCAAAATCGCCTCGGCATCACCTCGGTCTATGTGACCCACGACCTCGAAGAGGCGCTGGCGATGTCGGACCGCATCGTCGTCATGCGCGACGGGCGCATCGAGCAGATCGGCACGCCGGGAGAAATCTACAATCTGCCGCGCAATGCCTTCGTGGCGGACTTCGTGGGATCCGCCAATCTGATCCGGGGTCGCCACCGGGCGGACCTCGACGGCGGCGGCCTCATCGCCATCGAAACGCCGGCCGGCCAGGTCGTCCACGGCATGGCCCATGGTCGCGCCATCGGAGCGGAGCTCACGCTGTCGGTACGTACCGTGCACCTGCGGCTGTCGCGCGAGCGCCCAGCCGCGGCGCAGAACGTCTGGCCGGTGCGGGTCGAGCACTGCGTGTTCCAGGGGGACTTCAGCCAGGTCCACGTGGCGTGGGGCGACCAAAAGCTGGTCATCCGCTGCGCCGCCATGGATCCCCTCGACGATGGGGCAGAGGCCTACATGACGGTCGAACCTCGCCGGGTCGTATTGCTGGATGCCTAGGGTCAGGACCCATAAACTGAACGAAAAACTCGGATGACGACTTCGAGACCAGGACGGACCTCAATCAGCCGGTCGGTGGCTCGCCGGTGTAAACCGCCAATTGAGCGTCGAAAGCCCGCTTGTAGGCGGGCCGCGCCAGATGCGCGGGTTCCTTCATCGCACGGAACGAAACAAGGCGAACCTCGTAGGGTTGGCCCACTTCTTCCGCGCCCAGCGAACGCGCGTATCACGCGCCAACCCCTTGCCGCCATCTGGTGACTGTTCAAAGGCGGTAATGGTGATGGTCATCGTGAGGCTTCTCCTTGGCGAAATCATCGTCTGCAGAGCGGGCAAGCTGTCAAGGCAAACTCACCGAGATTGAAGACGATCCCGTTCCGCGTCCAGTTTGTCCGCATAGCAGACCTTTGCAAACTCAAATTCCATCTGATGTGACATCGTGATTCAAGCGCGGCAGGAGGACCTGCCGATGTCTGATCAATTCTGGCTGACTAAGGCTCAGCTTAAGCGCATTGAACCCTTTTTCCCGCGGACGCGTGGCATTCCGCGCGTGGACGACCGGCGTGTGGTCAGCGGGATAGTCCATGTGATCCGCGATGGCGGGATGCGCCCTCGGGGCGAAGCGTGTGTCACCCCGAACGTAAAGCGCTCTGGCTCCTTCCACCGGCGCTGTCATCTGATTTTCATATTGTTCCACGCTGTGTAGCGCGGCCGCGGCGTCTGGCGGATGTCGCTGAACGGGTCGTTCGGAAAAGGCAGGGGCATGGATTTCTTCAGGCGTTTCACGTTTCTCGTCTGCGCGCCGGCATTCGACGCCGAGGACCTGGAAGGGCTGCGGCTCGGGCAGATCACCGTCGCCATCGAGAAGCTCGGCTTCCAGGTGGTGCGGGCGCGGCGGATCGAGGATGCCGAGATTGCGGTGCAGACCGACGCCGCCATCGGCTGCATGGTGGTGGACTGGGGCAAGAAGGGTCTCGAAGGCAAGACCGCGGCGCTGATCAACCTGATGCGCCGGCGCGGCCTCGAAATGCCGATCGTCATGCTGGTGCGGCGCAAGCGGTTCGAGGACATCCCGGTCGAGGTGCTCGACTACATCGACGGTTACATCTTCCTCGCCGAGGAGACGCCGGAATTCATCGCCACCAACCTGGTGAGCCGGCTCAAGCAATATGCGGAGACGCTGAAGACGCCGTTCTTCGGCGCGCTGGTCGACTACGGCGAGCGCGGCAATCAGCTGTGGACCTGCCCCGGCCACAACGGCGGCGTCTTCTACAACCGCAGCCCGATCGGCCGCATCTTCGTCGAGCATCTCGGCCAAGCCGTATTCCGTGACGACCTCGACAATTCCGTGCTCGAACTGGGCGACCTGCTCGTCCATGAAGGCCCGGCGCTCAAGGCGCAGCAGGAGGCCGCCGCGATCTTTGGAGCCGAGAAGACCTATTTCGTGCTCAACGGCACCTCGTCGTCGAACAAGATCGTGCTGTCCGCCCTGGTCGCCCAGGGCGACCTCGTGCTGTTCGATCGCAACAACCACAAGGCGGCGCATCACGGCGCGCTCTTCATCGGCGGCGGCATTCCGATCTTTCTCGAGACCGACCGCAACGCCCATGGATTGATCGGGCCCATATTCCACGAGGCGTTCGACGAGGAGCGCATCCGAGAAAAAATTCGCAATCACCCGCTGGTCGCCGACAAGGAGGCGTGGCGGCGCGAGCGGCCGTTCCGCGTCGCCGTGATCGAGCAGTGCACCTATGACGGCACGATCTACGACGCCAACATGATCGTCGAGAAGATCGGGCATCTCTGCGACTACATCATGTTCGACGAGGCCTGGGCGGGCTTCATGAAGTTCCACCCGCTCTACGCCGGCCGCTTCGCCATGGGGCTTGAACAATCTCGGCGCCGACGCGCCCGGCATCATCGCGACCCAATCCACCCACAAGCAGCTCGCGAGCTTCTCGCAGGCCTCCCAGATCCACGTCAAGGACCGCCACATCAAGGGACAGCGCCGACGCATCGAACATCGCCGCTTCAACGAGTTCTTCATGCTGCACGCCTCGACGTCGCCGTTCTATCCGCTGTTCGCCTCCCTCGATGTCGGCGCGCAGATGATGAAGGGGCGCTCCGGCGAGGTGCTGTGGGACGACACCATCCGGCTCGGGATCGAGCTGCGCAAGAAGGTGCGGGCGATCCGCCGCGAGTTCGAGGACAAGGAGCAAGACCCGGCACGGCGCTGGTTCTTCGAGGCCTTCGTGCCCGATCGCGTCACCGTCACCGAACGGCGACGGCGCCGTCGCGCGAGACCGCCGTGGGAGAACGTGCCGACCGACGACCTCGCCACCAATGCCCGCTACTGGGAACTCGCCCCCGGCGCGAGCTGGCACGGCTTCACCCATGTGGCGCCGGGCTACGCCATCACCGATCCCAACAAGCTGATCCTGCTGACGCCGGGCTTCGACCGCGACACTGGCGCCTATGCGGACTACGGCATCCCGGCGCCGGTGGTCGCCCAGTATCTGCGCGAGAACCGCGTGGTGCCGGAGAAGAACGACCTCAACTCGCTGCTGTTCCTGCTCACGCCCGGCGTCGAGTTCGAGCAAGGCCGGCACGCTGCTGAGCGCGCTCGTCGCCTTCAAGAAACTCCACGACGACAACGCCCGCCTCGACGACGCCATCGGCGAATTCGTGCGCCGGCGTCCGGCGCGCTATGCGGGGATACGCCTGCGCGACCTCTGCGCGCAGATGCATGGCTTTTTCCGCGACAGCGCGACCAGCACCCTGCAGCGCGCCCAGTTCGCGCCTGAGCACCTGCCGACGCTTGCCATGCCGCCGAACGAAGCGGTGCGCCAGATGGTGCGCAACAATGTCGACTATGTGCCGGTGGATAAGGCGTTCGGCCGGATCGCCACCACCATGTTCGTGGTCTATCCGCCCGGCATCGCGACCATCGTGCCCGGCGAGCGGCTAGACGAGCGCGCGCGCCCGATGCTGGACTATCTCAAGATGTTCGAGCGCAGCGCCAACCTGTTCCCGGGCTTCGAAGCGGAGATCCAGGGCGTCTACCGGGAGACCGAGCCGGACGGCACAGTGCGATTCTACACCTACGTCGTGCGGGAATAGCTCGTTCCCTTCTCCCTCCCCTGAAAGGGCCTGAAAGGGGGAGGGGCGGGCAGGGGGGCGGGCAGTAGTGGTGGCGAGTCAGCGGATCCTTTCCCCGACCCTCCCACGGCGCCTACCGGCCGCGCGGGATGACGCCGCGCCTAGCACCCTTGACCCGACGCATTTGAACCGGATTACGATTTGTCGACAACCGGTGCATTGTGCGCGCGGAACAGTTCGTTCAAAGCGTCGGCGAGCAATGCCTGAATGTCCTTCCCGGTCCGCGCCTGCACCAACCGGAGGCTGGTTTTGAAATCCGGGGGGAGATACGCCCCGATGTGGATCTTCCCCTCGCGACTTGGGGCTTTAACTCTCGGGGGTTCCATGGTCGGCGCCGCCGGCCGCTGTGGCTTCGCCGCTACCGCCTCGCGTCCCGTGGCGCGTTCAAGCTGGCGCCGGATGTCGGCCATTTTCGACGCCATCGGGATCACCCGCTTCCCGTCTTCACAAATTCACGCGTGGAATCGAACAGGCGATTCAGCTCTGCCTCGCGCCTGCTTAGAATGGTCAGGATCTGGGCCCCCTTCCGCGTGTTCACAAGTTCACAAGTGAACCCGAACAGGCGGTTCAGTTCGTCCGCCGCCTTTCCGTCCGGGTCGAGTTCCTGCGGTGCTTGCCCTGACGTCGGAGCCTCGGCATAGGCCGCGCGCTGGCAGATATGGACGGGACAAACGACCAAATCGAAAAGCTGCCGGATCGTCTGGTAGGTGTCGATCAGGCCGCGCGCGCCGGCGGATGGATGAATGCAATTCAGGAGAACAAAAGCGGGAGGATTGCCGGCAAGTCTCAAGAGGTCGCTGACCTCGGGGAGCGTCTCCACCTCAAGAATGTTTGGCCGGGTCGGGATCAGCACCAGGTCGGAGGCGCGCGCCGCGCTCAACGCGGAATCGTCTTTTCGTCCGGCCGTATCGATAAACGCAAAATCCACGCCGCCGGTCCGTGCGGAGTCAAGGACTTGCTTCAAGCGGCTTGCCTGAGCCGACACTACCGTCGGATTCTCTTCCGCACGGCGGTCTTTCCATTTGGCCGCGGAGGCCTGCGGGTCGAGATCAATAATTGCCGTCGCATTTCCCGAGCGCGCCGCAGCAACCGCAAGGCCGAGGGCGATCGTGGTTTTTCCCACGCCGCCCTTCTGTCCGATCAGTGAAATTGTGAACATGTTCACATGTGATTTCTAATTCGACCCGAACCGTCAAGGCAAGTAGTGCCGACTTGAAGACCACACTTTGTCAAAGCGTCGTGAGCAGCGCCGTGAACTCCGGCATCGAGGAGGATCGACACCCGGACAGGTGCCGGTACCGATTTACCCGCGGGCTTTCGCCCGGCGCCGTCGGCTGCACACTGGTCTAGCGTTTTGCCAGACCGCCATTTCTGGGGTCCTCGATTGTATCCGCTGGTCGAGCCGGTTGCCCGTCTACCGCAATGTCGCGAAGAGATCGAAGCGCGTTCCATCCGCTTGGCGCACGGTCAGGTTCTATACTTATGTGGTGAGGGAATAGCGCTCCCTCCCCGCTTGCGGGGGAGGGTTGGGGAGGGGCATGCGAAGAGGCTGCGTGATCGTGTCAACGAATGGCACCATGTCTTGACCGATGCTGCGCGTGGTCGTCGGGTACGAACTGTGACCCAGACACATTGGGGGCGACATGCGCCCGCGCGCCTATCTCGCGGCCCAAGCCCCCTCCCTGACCTCCCCCGCAAGCGGGGAGGGGGCAGCCTACAACTCGCTCTGTGAGATCAGCGTGCCGTCGCCTTGGCCCGGCGGTGCCGTGTCGCCAAGCCCGAGCGCGCGCTGCATCAGGATGCTGTCGGTCCAGCGCCCGTATTTGAAGCCGACGCCCTTGAGCAGGCCGGCGCGCTCGAAGCCGAATGCCTCGTGCAGGCGGTGCGAGGGCTCGTTGGCGACATCGATATAGGCGATCATCTGGCGAAAGCCGGCGGCAGCGCAGGCATCGATGAGCGCCGGCAAAAGACGCCGGCCGACGCCGGAATGCAGGTGATCCGGGTGCACATAGATCGAGTGTTTTACGGCGTAGCGATAGGCCGGGCGTTTTCGGAACGGCACCGCATAGGCGTAACCGACCACCGCGCCGGCATGCTCGGCGGCCAAATGCGGCAGCCGGCGCTTGAGCATGTTCTTGCGGCGACGCTTGATGTCGTCGCCATGCAGCGGCTCGACGTCGAACGCGCCGAGGCCCCGCTGGATGTGGTGGGCATAGATCGCAAGCATGGCCGGAACATCGTCCTCGGTGGAGGGACGCACGATGATCTCGCGTGGTTCGTCGAGCGCCGTCGCGCCCGTCGCGGACGAATGCAAGACGTCCAATCCTTCCGAGTTGAGCCGTGGATGCATCGATCACGTGGGGATGACAGTTTGATGTCACGGCCCGTTGCGGTTGACTTTTCGCACATGGAGTCGCTAGCTGACGCGTCACATCGAGCCTTATCGATACACAGGCGGAAATGGCTGATACAGCGAGCTTGTCCAAAACATCCCGCGACGATTGCGCGCCGACCATGCGCATGCACAAGATCCCAACCGCGAAGAGCGAGCCCTACATCTGCATCGCCGGACCCGACGGGCACCTCTGGTTCTGTGAGAGCGGCGCGTCGAAAATCGGCCGGCTGAACGTCGACGACGGGATCTTCGCCGAGTTCGCGTTGCCGGAGGCGAACGCCATGCCGATCGGCATTTCGCCCGGCGCCGACGGCAACATGTGGTTCTGCGCCAAGAAGGCGAACAAGGTCGGCCGCATCACCATGCGCGGCGAGATCACGCTGTTTGCGGTGCCGACTCCCAATGCCGGGCCCGACGGCATGTTGGTCGGCCCCGACGGCAATGTCTGGTTCTCGGAGACCGACGCCAGCCAGATCGGACGCATCACGCCGGACGGCAAGGTGACGGAATTCAAGGACGGCATCACACCCGGCAGCCGGCCGCTCTCGATCGTTCCGCGCGACGGCGCCATGTGGTTCAGCGAGGCCGCCGGCAATCGCGTCGGCCGCATCACCCTCGACGGCCGGATCACGGAATTTCCGATCCCCAGTCACGACAGCCAGCCGCGCGCCATGGCTGCGCATCCCGACGGCAGCATCTGGTTCGTCGAGACCAGCGCCAACGCGCTCGGCCGCATCGACCGCGACGGCGGGATCACCGAGCATCTCGTCACCACGCCGGAGTCCTCGCTGCGCGGTGTCTGCGTCGCGGCCGACGGCGACCTCTGGTTCACGGCGAACGCCGCCAATATGATCGGGCGCATGAAGTCCGATGGGACCATGGTCGGGGAATATCCCATTCCGGTGCCGGGCGCCGGCGCGCGCTGCATCACGGCGTGGCCGGACGGCCGGTTGTTCTTCACCGCCTTCGATGCGGGCTTAATCGGTGAGGTCATTCCGCAATAGATCGAAGCGGGCGGCCGCTGGCAAAACAGAACGATGCGCAAGGGACGGAAACGTGCAGGGAAGGACGAACCATGACATTGCCGAAGGGAGTGATGCGTAGCGCGCTCGCCGGCCTGCTCACCGCGGGCTTCGCGCTGTCGGCCCATGCCCAGGTCTATCCCGACCGGCCGATCCGCCTGATCGTCTCGATCGCGGCCGGCAGCGTGACCGACGTCATCATGCGCGCCGCGGCGAACGAATTGTCGCCGCGGCTCGGCCAGCAGCTCGTCATCGAGAACAAGGGCGGCGCCGCCGGCATTCTCGGCGGGCAGGCCTGTGCGCAGGCGGCGCCCGACGGCTACACCTTTTGCGTCATCTATCATTCGACCATGTCGTACAACCCGCTGTTGTTCGACAAGCTGCCCTATGACGCCGACAAGGATTTCATGCCGGTGACGCGGCTGTTCATGCTCACCGAAGGGCTGTTCGTGTCGAGCGCGTTGAACGTCAATTCGGTGGCAGATCTCAAGAAGCTCGTGCAGTCGAAACCTGACGCGTTCAATTTCGCCACCCTGGGCGAGGGGTCGTTTCCCGATCTCTTCCGCGTGTGGCTCAACAACCAGTGGGGCGCGCGGATCGTCGGCGTGCCCTACAAGGGCGGCGGACCGGCGGCGCAGGCCCTGGTCGCCGGCGAAGTGCAGATGACGCGGTTCGGCGTCGGCAATTTCATGGGTGCGATCGACACCGGCAAGGTGAAGGCGCTGGCGATCCATGCCGACAAGCGCTCGCCACTGCTGCCGGACGTGCCGACCTTCGCGGAGGCCGGGTTCGATTATCCCGGACAGGGCTGGTGGGGCCTGGCGGCGCCGAAAGGCACGCCCCCTGCGGCGATCGCGAAGATCAATCGGGAGTTCGTGACGCTGTTCCACGATCCGAAATTCATCGCCTATCTCGACAAGCAGTCGGTCGTGGCGGCAACCACGACGCCGGAAGCGTTCGCCCAGTTCCTTAAGGAAGACCGAAAAGCGGCGCAGGCCCTGATCGCGATCGCCAAGTCACCGAAGTCCGAATACAAGCCGGAGTAGGGTGGGCCACCAGGCGTCAGGCCGAGCCCAGCAGCTTTGCGAGCGCCGGGCTGAGGCCGATGCTTTCCACGGCGGGAAGGGACTTGGCGCATGGGCCGGCATCGCCCGCGGCGAGGACCGCGAGGGCGCCGGCTTCGACGGAGCATAGCACCGGGACTGGCACGGCGGGCTGGATGCGCGCGGCGAGGCCGGCCAGCGCGGCGCCGCCGAGGATCACGACGTCGGCGCCGTCCTGCGTCGCGCATGCCGTGCACGCCGCGGCGAGGGGGCCAAGCGCCGCATCGGGATCGCGTGCGATCTCATCGCCGGCCGGCGCAATGGTGCGAATGGCCGCGAGCCGGTCGGACAGGCCGAGCCCGAACACGAACTCCCGCAGCATCGGCTCCCACAACGCGCCGCCGGTGACGATGGCGAAGCGTTCGCCGCGGCTGCAGGCCGCCCGGCAGGAGGCTTCGGCCATGCCGACGACCGGCACGGGAGAAATCTCCTTGAGCGCCGCCAGCCCGGGGTCGCCGAAGCAGGCCAGGTAGACCGCGTCGCAGCCCGCGACGTGCTCCGCAAGCGCGTCGAGCGCGGCGTGGCCGGCGACTGCCGCCGCAGCGCGGCTCGATATGTAGCGCGCCCCGAACCGGCCGGTGACGGGCACGATGGTCGCGCGGTCTCCCGCAATGGCGCGCACGTGCGACGCGACCAGGTCGGTCACGGCCGCGGACGAGTTGGGGTTGATCAGGAGGATGCGCACGTGGCAGTCGTTCTGAATGGCAGAGGAGCGACGGGGTCATAAATGGAAACTAGCATTAAATTGACACCAATCGTCGTGGTGCAAGACCGTTATCAAGGCGTATATGCTGGCGGCGCTTGGTTGGCCATCGCCAACGCCACTACGATGGTTGGTGGTCTGCGTCGCGTAGATCACGTCTTGGATGAGGACACCGATCTCGGTCCGTGGGGTGAGGACGTGGCGGCAATGGAGTTTTGGACTGATCCGCCGCATTGGATTTCCGTGGGAGCCACGCCGGACGAGGCGCTCAAAAACTTGCTAGACGCCGGAAGCAAACTCTAGCGTCACTCACCGCCGCAGCGCCTGGATCAGCGCCAGGGCGGAGAAAATGACGACGAACGACACCCCCGTCGTCACCGTGCCCAGCGCGTAGATCTGCGGATTGGTCACGGTGGTCGTCAGCCCCTCGAGTTCGAGCGGTAGTGTGTTGAGGTCGCCCATGGCTTGGCTGGAGCGCGCGACTTCGTCCCACGACAGCGTGAAGCCGAACAGCCCGATTCCGATCACGCTCGCGGCGATGATCGGCAGCACCACATGGGCGAAGCTCTGCCACGGCGTCGCGCCGAGGTCCCGCGCGGCCTCCTCGTAGCGGCGGTCGAACCGGTTGAAGATGGCGAATGTGATCAAGAGCCCGAACGGAAGCGTCCAGGTGAGCTGCGCGCCGAGACCGGAGGTGTAGATGTCCATGGCGGTCGTGTAGTTCTCGGTGACCCAAGTCCAATTGAACGTCTCCGCCATCGCCTTGATGGCATCGTCCAGCAGCCGGAATTCGAGCCCGATGCCGAGCGAGACGACGATCGAGGGCACGATGAGGCTGGCGATCACCACGTAGAACAGGACGTTCGATCCGAGGAATCGCTTGCGATAGGCGAGCCCCGCCAGGAGCGACAGCACCACCGTCAATACCATCACGACCAGGCCGAGCCGGAACGAGCGGCGGAACGCGGCCCAGATATCGACGACGCCGAGCCCTTCCCACAGCTTGGCGAACCAGTGCAGCGACACGCCGTTCATGGGAAAGGTCAGCCCGCCTTCGGGGCCCTGGAACGACAGGATGAGGATGGTGATCATCGGGCCGTAGAGGAACAGCACGAACAGGGTGAACAGACCCGCGAGCCAGTAGAACGACGCCGGACGCTTTTCCACGGGTCACAGCTCCTTGCGGATGTCGACGAGCCTGCTCAGCGCCCAGATGACGAACAGCACGACAATCAGCAGGATCACGGAATTGGCGGCCGCGGGCGGGAACTGCAGCGCCGTCATCTGGGTATTTATGATCTTGCCGATGGAGGCGATCTGCTGGCCGCCCATGACGCCGACGGTGACGAAATCGCCCATCACGATGGTGATGACGAAGATCGAGCCGATGACGATGCCCGGCTTCGACAGCGGGATCACCACGTTCCACATGGTCTGCCAGCCGGAGGCGCCGGCGTCGCGGGAGGCCTCGAGCAGCGCGCGGTCGATGCGCATCATCGAGTTGAAGATCGGCACGATCATGAACAGGGCATAGAGGTGGACGAGCGACAGGATCACGGAAACATCCGAATAGATCAGCCACTCGATGGGCTCGCGGATGATGCCGAGCTTGACCAGCGTCGAGTTGATGAGGCCGTTGCGTCCGAGCAGCGGTATCCAGGAGATCATCCGGATCACGTTGGAGGTCCAGAACGGGATCGTGCACACCAGGAACAGCGCGATCTGCATGGTCGCGGAGCGGACGTGGAAGGCGAGGAAGTAGGCGACGAAGAAGCCGACGACGAGCGTGATGAGCCAGACCGTCAGGCAGAACTTCAGCGTCGACAGATAGGTCTTGAAGGTGACGCAGAGATCGGGAAGCTTATCGATGCAACCCTCGAAGACTTCCACGTAGCTGCGCGCCGTGAACGCCGGCAGGATCTGGTATTCATTGTAATCCCAGAAGCTCACCATCACGGTGAGGCCGAGGGGGATCAGAAAGAACACCATGAACACGGCCGCGAACGGCGCGACCTGCAGCCAGGCCGGGATAGCGCCGGAGAACAGGCGTGATGCGGGGGTCGCGGGCGCGGCCGGTTCGACGGGCGTTGCCTCCGCCAGCCCCCCGAGCGCGACGTGTTCTCCAGCCGGTACGGACATTCTGGTTCGAGGCCGCGATCACGCCGCGATGAACTCGTTCCATTTCTTGATGAGATAGTCGTTCTCGTCCATGACGGCGTTCCAGCACGCGACCGCGCCCATGCGCTGCTCGTAGGAGCCGCCGTCGCGCGACACGCCGGCCTTCTCCAGCAAGGTGCCGTCCGGCGCCTTGATGTCCTTCTCGGCGGGCTTGCCTTCCATCCAGTAAGCCCACTCATAAGGCTCCATCTTCGACTTTGCGGTTTCGAGCACCGCGGAGTAGTAGCCCTGGCGGTTGAGATAGGCGCCGGCCCAGCCGTCCAGGAACCAATTGATGAACTCATAGGCGAGATCGGCCTTGCGGCCGTTCAGCGTGCGCGGCACGCCGAAGCCCGCCGCCCAGGCGCGATAGCCCTCCTTGAGCGGCTGATAGGTGCAGGCGATGCCCTTCGAGCGAACCGCGGTGACCGCCGGCGACCACATCGACTGGATGACCACTTCGCCCGAGGCCATCAGGTTGACGCTCTCGTTGAAGTCCTTCCAGAACGCGCGGAACTGGCCGGCCTTCTTGGCCTCGGTCATGACCTTCATGGTGAGGTCGATCTCGGCCTTGGTCATGTTGCCCTTGTCGCCGTATTTGTGCTCGCCGAGCGCCTCCACCACCATGGCGGCGTCCATGATCCCGATCGAGGGAATGTTGAGGAGCGACGTCTTGCCCTTGAATTCCGGATTGAGCAGTTCCTTCCAGCTTTCAATGGGACGCTTGATCAGGTCGGGCCGGATGCCCAGCGTGTCCGCGTTGTAGACGGTGGGGATCAGCGTGATCCACTGGGTCGGCGTCGCCGAGAAAGTCTTGGCGTTCTGCGCCGGCAGGTAGAACACCTTCTTGGGCGCCGTGCCCTGGTCGCCGATCTTCTTGCCGTTCGGCAACTCGCCCTTGGTGAAGATCGGCGTGATCTTGTCGGCATATTTGATGCGCCTGCGCATCCATCCCGAGCAGGTTGCCCGACGGGATCACCTTCTTCAGCGAGAAATATTCCTCGTCGACGATGTCGAACGAGTTCGGCTGGGTGATGACGCGCTTGGTGACGTCGTCGGTGCTCACCGGAATGTATTCGATGGTGATGCCGGTATCCTCCTTCACCTTCTTGGCGATGTCGGAGGATTGGTTCACGGCGGTCCCGAGATAACGCAGCACCTTCGGTTCCTGGGCATGAACGGCCGGAAATCCCGTGATGGCGCGCGAGCCCGCCGCGAGGCCGGCGATGGAGGCGGCGGTCTTGAGCACGGACCGCCGCGAGAAGCCGCTCCGGCCCGATGTCGTGGATGTCTTTGCCATGTCGCTCTCCCTGTTGTGGTCGTGCCTTCACGCGGAGTGATCTGGCCGCTTACGCGGAGTATTGATCTGGCCGCTCACGCGGCGTCGGACAGACGATGAACGTCGATATTGCTCCAATCGATCGCGACCTGCTGGCCCGGGTGCACCGCAAAGGCGTCGAATTCGGCCTCGTTCAACGTCGCGGTGAGTTCCAGGGCGTCCGGCGCGGCGAGCGTCACTTGAATATGCGTGCCCTGATATTCGATGCCGCGCACGACGCCGGACAGCCGCGCGCGCGCTTCGCCGCTCGGATAGAGCTTCAGCCGGTCGGCGCGCACGGCGATCTTGCCCTGGTCGGTCGCGATCACATTGTGTCCGCCCATGAACTGCGCGACGAAGGCGGTTCGCGGCGCGTTGAACACGTCGCGCGGCGACCCCGCCTGCTCGATGCGGCCGCCGTTCATGACCACGATGAGGTCGGCGAGCGCCATCGCCTCGTCCTGGCTGTGGGTCACGTGGACGAAGGAGATGCCGAGCTCCTTCTGCAGGCGCTTGAGCTCGGTGCGCACCTTGATGCGCAGGAACGGGTCGAGCGCGGAGAGCGGCTCGTCGAGCAGCAGAATCTGCGGCTTGGTGATGAGCGCGCGGGCAAGCGCGACGCGCTGCTGCTGGCCGCCGGAGAGCTGCGCCGGCAGGCGCTCGGCATACTTCGTCATGTCGACGAGCTCCAGCATCTCCATCGCCTTGGCGCGCCGCTCGGCCTTGGGGACGCCGCGCATCTTGAGCGAGAAGGCGACGTTGTCGACCGAAGTGAGATGAGGAAACAGCGCGTAGCTCTGGAACATCATCGCGGTGCCGCGGCCCGCCGGCGGCATGTCGGTGACGTTCTTCGTTCCGATGAGGATGTCGCCCGACGACGCCGTCTCGTGGCCCGCCACCAGCCGCAGCGTCGACGTCTTGCCGCAGCCGGAGGGCCCGAGCAGGCAGCAATAGCTGTCGGCGGGAACCTTGAGGTCGATTGCGTCCACCGCCACGGTGGTGCCGTAGAGCTTGGTCAGGGCGGCAAGTTCGAGGCTCGATCCGGTCATGTTCTGCATCCGCCGCAGCGATCCGGCGACGGAGTAGCAAGCGATGTGCCATCCAAACGATGCGGGGAAATCCTTCGAATGATTGGGATAAACCGGCGGTTTCGGAGAATGCCCGGCACGCCGTGACCGGCCCGACAGCACGCCGGCCTCTCTGCACATTATTTAATCAGGAGGCTGCTCGCGCCGCATCAGCGCCGCGAGGGACATCCTGCCGTGATGTGCCTCAGCGGGTTCCGCCGAACTTGCGCTCGGCGTCGAGCGCGAGGCCCGCCGCGACGCTGCCGAAGGCGTCGCCCTCGACCATGCGGGCGTCGGGAACCGCCACGGCGAGCGCCGCCTTGAAGCTGGGAATGCCGCTGGAGCCGCCGGTCAGGAACACCGTATTGATGTCGCTGGGCTTGAGGCCCGCGAGCTGCACCGCCTCGCGCGCCTTGGCGACGACCTTCCCCAGCGCCGGTCCGATCGCCTGCTCGAATTGGGCGACGACAATCTCGAGCGACAGGCCGGCCGAGAGTTCGGCGAGCGCGATCTCGGCGCTGTCCCGTGCGGACAATGCGATCTTGGCGTCCTCGATGCGGCCGAGCAATTCATGTCCCTTGCGCAATTTGACGATTTCGAGCAGGCGATCGAGCTTGTCCGGCTCCACCGCTTCCCGCCGCACCCGGCGCATGTCGGGCAGCACCTTGTGGTCGTAAAGCGCGTTTACCCGGTGCCAGGTGGAGAGGTCGTGGTAGTACCAGGACGGCACTTCCATGTTCTTGGTCTTCATCTTGCTGCGGAAGCCGAGCAGGGGCATCAGCCTCGCGAGGCTGAGCAGGCGATCGAAATCGGTGCCGCCGATGTGGATGCCGCTGCAGGACAGGATATCCGCCTTGCGGTCCGCGGCGAGGCTGCGTTGCGGCGATACCCTCACCACCGAGAAATCCGAGGTGCCGCCGCCGATGTCGGCGACCAGTGCGATCTCCTCGCGGGCGACGCTGCGCTCGTAATGCAGCGCGGCCGCGATCGGCTCGAACTGGAACTCGATGTCCGTGAAGCCCGCGGCAACGGCCGCGGATTCCAACTGCCGCTGCGCCTGCATGTCCGCCTTGGGATCGTCGTCGACGAAGAAGGCGGGGCGGCCGAGTACCACGCGGCGGGGCTCCCCGCCCATGCCGGGCGCGCAGGATTGCCGCAGGAAGCGGAGAAATCCCGCGACGATCTCCGCGAACATGTAGCGCCGCAGGCGGACCTGCGTCTTTTCCTCGAACAGCGTGGTGCCGAGGATGCTCTTGAGAGACCGCATCAGCCGGCCGGGATCGTGGGCGAGATGGCGCCGCATCGCCTCTCGCCCATAGGCGATACTGTCGTCCTCGAAGCTGAAGAACACCGCCGTCGGGATCGACTGCCGCCCGTCCTGCAGGGCAAGCACGTGCGCGCGCTCCCGATCGGCGATCGCCGCCGCCGAGTTCGAGGTGCCGAAGTCAATTCCGCACGCGCCCACCGGCCGCTTGCGCGGCAATGGTCGGCCGACCGCAGCTTGGGATGTGGCGCCGCCGCTCGATTCCAAATTCATTGCGCCGGCGCCATAGCACGGAAAGGCATCGGATAGGATAGGGGGAATTCTGATTGCCTGCAAAATCGCCTAGGTATCATCGGCCTTTTGGAACCTCATCCTGAGGAGCGCGCTCTTGCGCGCGTCTCGAAGGATGGCCGCGAGTCTGTGACGTGGGGCCATCCTTCGAGACGCCGGCGCGCCGGCTCCTCAGGATGAGGTCTCAAAAAGCAGAATGGCCCGCCTATTTCGACGCCGGCTGCGCGTTCGCGAGGGATATCTGCTTCATGATGTCGGCGATCCGGCCGTACTCGGCGTCGAGAAAGCCGCGCGCGGGACCGGATGCGAGGTAGTGCTGCTCGAGCTGGCTGCGTTCGAGCTCCTGTTTCCATTCCGCCGTCGCCACTGTCTTGGCGAACACGTCGTCCCAATAGGCGATCTGGGCGGGCGTCATGTCCTTGGGGCCGACGATGCCGCGCCAGTTGGAAACGACGGCGTCGACGCCCTGCTCGCGCCAGGTCGGGACATCGGCGAGCGGGCCGGCCATGCGGTGCTCGGAGGCGACCCCGAGCGCGCGCAGCCGCCCGGCGGCGACCTGGGCCGCGATCAGCGAAGCCGGCGCCGCGGTCCCCTCGACGTGGCCGCCGATGACCGCGGTGATGCTGTCGGCCGAGCCGGCAAAGCCGATCATCTTCAGCTTGGCCACATCGACGCCGGCCGGCGAAGCCACCAAGCCCAATGCGATGTGGTTCTGGCCGCCGATGCCGGACACCGCGAAGGACACCGATGCGGCATCCTGCTTGAGCTTGGCAAGCAGGTCCCGGCCGGTCTTGATGGGCGATCCCCCATAGACCCCGATCGCGATCTCCTCGTTGAGGAGGATGGCGATGGGGGTGAAGTCGCGATAGCTCAGCGGGCTGTTGCCGGAAATTTCGTTGGTGAGCATCAGCGTCGACATCGCCGCGAGATACGTGCCGCTGCGCGGATGCGCGTTCAGATAGCTCCAGCCGACCGCGCCGAAGCCGCCGGGCCGGTTGACCACGGTCACGGCGACATCGACCAGCTTGTTGTTTCGCCATATTTTTTGCAGCGTCCGCGCGCTGCGGTCATTGCCGCTGCCGGGGTCGGTGCCGACGATGATCTCGACCGGACGGTCGGGCTTCCAGGGTGCCTGCGCGGCGGCCGGCAGTGCCGGTCCGAGGCAAGCGAGGCCCATCGCCAAAGCGCCTGTGCCGAATGTGCCGCGCCAAGCTGCCGACATCGTCGCCATCATCTTCCTCCCACGTTCTCGCCAAGCTTCTCTACCAAACACTAGAGCATTTTCCGACAGCATTGACCCCATTGGTGTCATTGCCCGGCTTGACCGGGCAATCCAGTACTCACGGTCGGTGGTTACTGGATCGCCCGGTCAAGCCGGGCGACGACAGTGAAGTGTGTGCTATGTGTCGTGTCCACGGTGGTGAACAGCCAGGGAGGAGACGGGTGGGCGACGTGCTGCTGGGCGTCTGCGTCATCATTGGCGCCGCGATTTATCTTTATGCCGATGCCAATCTCCCGGTGCTCCAGAACGGTGGCCCGATGGGGCCCCAGGCGTTTCCGGCGCTGATCGGCATCGGGCTCCTGGTCTCGGGCCTGCTGCTGTTCGGCGAAACCTGGCGCCGTCGCCGCGCCGTCGTCGCCTGCGGCGGTCCCGGCCGATCCGATCGAGCGGCAGAGCCGGCGCATCCTCGCGGCCATGACGGCCTGGACTGCGCTCTACTACTTCGCCTTCGAGCGCGTCGGCTATCTGGTGGCGACCGTCGTCTACATGTTCGCGCTGCTCGTCTTCTTCAACCGCGGCCGCTGGTGGGTGAACGCGGCCTGCGCCGCCGGCTTCACGCTCGCCGCCTACCTGGTGTTCACCTCGTTCCTGCAGGTCGCGCTGCCGCGCGGCATCCTGGATTTCTGACGGGGGCGCGGAACATGCTCGAAAGCTGGCAAGGGATCGTGCACGGGCTCGGCGTCGCGCTGCTGCCGGCGAGCCTCCTCTACACCCTCGCCGGCGTTTTCATCGGCACCATGATCAGCCATCTGCCGGGGATCGGCCCTTCGGCCGGCATCGCGCTGCTGCTGCCGGTTACCTTCGGGATGGACCCGACTCTCGCGCTGATGATGCTGGCCGGCATCTATTACGGCTGCATGTATGGCGGCGCCGTCACCGCGATCCTGATCAACACGCCGGGCGATGCCGCCGCCGTCATGACGGTGCTCGACGGCTATCCCCTGGCGCGCAAGGGCCGCGCCGGCGCGGCGCTCGCCATCGCGGCGGTGAGCTCCTTCATCGCCGGCACGCTCGGCGTCACCGCGCTCACCTTCGTCGCCATGCCGCTCGCGGAATTCGCGCTGAAATTCGGCCCGCCCGAATATTTCGCCCTGATGCTGTTCGCGCTGACGACGGTCAGCGCGCTCACCGGTGATTCCCTCGCCAAGGGATTGATCTCGGTCTTCCTCGGCCTCGCGATCTCCACCATCGGCATCGACCTGCAGAGCGGGCGGCCGCGCTTCACTTTTGGAGTGCCGGAGCTGCAGCAGGGCGTGACGTTCCTGGTCGTCGTGGTCGGGCTGTTCGCGCTCTCCGAAGTCGGCCGCATGGTCGAGGACACCTTGCGCGGCACCTTGCAGATCGTGCGGGTCCAGGGCCGCATCTGGTTCACCCGCGAGGAGTGGCGGCGCGCTTTTCCGGCGATCCTGCGCGGCGCCGGCGTCGGCTTCTTCTGCGGCGCCGCGCCCGGGCTCGGCGGCACGATCTCGGCCATGCTCGCCTATGTCACCGAGAAGCGGGTGTCGCGGCACCCGGAGGAATTCGGCAAGGGCGCGATCGAGGGCGTTGCAGCGCCCGAGGCCGCCGTCAACGCCGACACCTGCGGCGCCTTCGTCCATCTGCTCGCACTGGGCATCCCGGCCTCGGGCTCGACGGCGGTAATCATGGGCGCCTTCATCATGTACGGCATCCAGCCCGGCCCCATGCTGTTCCAGACTCATCCCGATCTGGTCTGGGGCCTGATCGCCAGCATGTATGTGGGCAATCTGATGCTGCTGGTGCTCAACCTGCCGCTGGTCGGCCTGTTCGCGCGCATCCTCTATGTGCCGCCCGGCATTCTCCTGGCGATCATCCTCGGCATCGCCTCGGTCGGCGTCTATTCGTTCGAGGGCAGCGTGTTCAATCTCTACATCGCCCTGCTGTTCGGGGTTGTCGGCTATGTCTTCCGCAAGCTCGACATCCCCAAGGCGCCGCTCATCTTCGGCGTCATCCTGGGCGGCCGGATCGAGCAGTCGTTCCGGCAGTCCCTCACCATTTCCGGCGGCGATCCGCGCATCCTCGTGGGCAGCCCGCTGGCAGCCGGGCTGCTGGCGCTCGCGGTGGTCATGATCCTGCTGTCGTTCTGGGCCAAGCGAAAAACCGCGGCGGCGTTCGCGCGCGGCGAGGTGCCAGCCGATCCGAAACCTGCCGATCGCACCGCTTGACACCGGCGCCCGCTCACGTTCACTACAACCAAACGTTCGAGGAGACCCCCAATGGCTCGGATCGTGCACATCGCGCTCAAGGTCGAAGATCTGGAGAAGGCGACGAAGTTCTACGAGGACGTTTTCGGCATCTACCAGACCAAGACCGGCCACGCCCGCGGCCACACCTCGCGGCACATGACCGACGGCAATATCGATCTCGCCCTCATGGTCTATGACAGCGAGCAGGAGCCCGAGGCGCAGCTCGCCGGCCCCGGCCCGTGCATCCATCACATCGGCATTGAGGTCGAGGACCGCGAAGCCACGATGAAGAAGATCACCGACAATGGCGGCGTCATCTTCTCGGACCGGGAGGAGGGCGCGCTCAAGTTCCGCTCGCCCGACGGCACCATGGCGGAAATCGTCGGCATCGGCCGCTACAAGAAGAAGGAAAAGAGCGAAAAGTCGCGGATCGCCCATGTCGCCATCAAGGTGCAGGACCTGGAAAAGGCGACCAAGTTCTACGAGAACGTGTTCGGTTTCCGCCAGGTCGGCACGGCGCGCAACCATCAGCACATTTCCCGCCACATGACCGACGGCGAAACCGATCTCGCGCTGATGATCTATGACGCCGAGGATGCCGCCGAAGCCCAGCTCGCCGGGCCGGGGCCGTGCATCCACCATTGGGGCCTCGAGGTCGACGATCGCACCGCCTTCGCCGAGACCATTGCGAAACACGGCGGCAAGGTGCTGTCGAAGCCCGAAGCCAATGCGCTGAAATTCCGGGCCCCGGACGGCACGCTCGCCGAGATCGTCACCCGCGGCGCCTTCCACAAGGCGAAGGAAAAGACCGCCTAGGGCGGTTCCGACAAGATCGACGCATTCACCTATGTCATCGCTGTGCTTGGCGCGGCGATTTCGATCAGGACGGCACGGTGCCGCCACAGCTCACTCAACGAGCGGCTTCGGCAGCCGCGCTAAGATAGCTTTGAACAGTAATTTCTCATCACAGCGCGTTTCGAGCCGATTTTCGTCGGTGGCGCTGTTGACCGCGCAGGCTTCGCCCGCGGTCGCCGCCGGGGTGAGCTGCCTCAGGCTGATCGGGAGGAAAGCGCCGTGGCCTCACCGCTTGCGCGAGGCGCGGTTTCCGCCCCAGCGGCGAGCGCGTAGAGCTCGATCTCGCTTTCCTTGCCGCGCAGGCGGAGCCCGCCGATCGAGCGCTTGGCGATGCCCGTCGGCAAGGCCGCGAGGCGATCCACCAGCGCCGCCGAGGCGAGCACGCGATCGCCGGTGTCGCGGCAAGCTTGCTGCAGGCGCGCCGCCGTGTTCATGGTATCGCCGAGAAGCGCGATCTCCATCTTGATGACGCCGAGCTCGCCGATGACCACGGGCCCGCAGTGCAGCGCGGCGCGGAAATTGGCGCGGCAGCCGAAGTCGCGCGTGTACTCGTCGGCGAGCGCGTCAAGTTGCGCCAGGGCGTCGAAGCAGGCGCGGATGCAGCGCCCGTCCCCAAGACCGGCGGCAAGCGGCCAGGTGACGATGAGCTCGTCGCCGACGTATTTGTGGATCTCGCCGCGCTGCGCCACGATCGGTCCCGTGACATCGGCGACGAAGCGGTTGAGAAAATCGAGGAAGCCGACCTCGCCGAGACGCTCGGCAATGGCCGTCGAGGATTCCATGTCGATGAACAGCAGCACGCGCTCCTGGATGCGTGGCCGGTGGTAGCGACCGGCGATGAAATTGAGGAGCACCCCCTGGCCGAGCAGGCGGTTCACGCCGTAGAGCACGTTGAAGCCGAGGCTCATGACGAGCGAGAACACCACGCCGCCACGCCCGACCAAGGGCTCGCCCTCGGCGGTATCCTGCACGAGCCACGCGGTGACCGCGAGACCGACGAGGATCGCGGCGAGATAGCCCAGCGAGCGTAGCGAGAGATACAGCAGGAACGGCGCCTGGCGGAAGAGCGCGCCGCGCATACCGCTGAAGACGAAAAACTCGAGCGGGACGATCGTGGCGGAAATCAGAATGCCGGCGACGGCGCCATGGATGTAGCCCCAGACGCCGGCCGTCGGCGCATAGAAATGGCCGAAGGCGGCGCCGAGCGTGACGCTGACCAACAGCGACCACGAAAAGATCCGGGCATAGTAGCGTCGGCGCTCCACGTGCTGCATTGATCCTCGCTTCGCCGGAGAGCGCTTCGTCACCGCGATCGGCCATGCGGCACCGAAATCTCACGGTCCCGCGAAAATAATGCCGAGCGCGGCGATGGCCGCGCTCGTGACGAGGCTGAAGCTATCACGGGCAAAATACCGCACGTAGGTCATTCCGAACTCCCCTCTGTTGTTCGGCGATCATGATCAAATCTGCAAATTATCATGCTTCCGTCCCGGCATCTCCACCCTTTCGGCGTCTAAAGCAACCTCCCCCTAGGTATACGTCGCCATATACTGGCAACGTCGGCGCGATCTAAACTTGACGCGCTGGGTCAGAGCTCTCCCAGGGCAACGCTAAAACTGGCCTCGTGTTGGCCCCAGCCCCGAACTTCCCCCGTGGGCTGGGGCCTTCATTACGAAAGTTGCCGTGGGTGGGGGAGCGGCGCAGTGATATTCACGACTCCCGGCGGAGCGACCACGCGAACACCTCGCCCTCGTCACGATCACCGCGGAAGATCCTCAACATCGACCCGGTGGGCGTCGTCACGAAAATGGAATCGCCCGTGACCGCCACCGCGTGGTGACCGCTGCGTGCCAGCACCCATGCCGCCCATGGCCGCCAGGTTCGTAAACGGTGCGGTCCGGGAAAGGCTGTAGAGGCCCAGGCTGTCCCAGCCGCAGACCCGGGCCTGACTGCCCCACCGCTCCTCGAACGCCCGGAGGCAGGCGAGGCGTGAAATCCCAGGTCAACTAGAGGCGCGCCTAGCAGTCATATCGATATCATCAATGGACCTCGTCTTGAGCAGCGCGCTTGCCGCGTCTCGAAGGACGGCCGCAAGCGAGACCGTGCCTCCGTTCGCGCACCTATTGCCGCCTTGACGGCAACGGCCGAAAAATCGAGAGTTGGGGCCGGCAGTGATCTCCTCCGGACACACACCATGATCACCACGGATTCCGGCGTACACATCTGGCGCGCCGCCGGACCGGATCGGCCGTGGCAGCCGGGACGCAAGGCGCATCTGGAAACGCCGATCGGGTATGAGGAGCTGAGCGCGATGATGGCGCAGGCGGGCGTCGACCGCGCCATCCTGGTGCCGCCGTCCTGGGAGGGCGACCGCGTCGACTACTCCCTGGAGGCCGCGACAAAGTACCCGCGGCGTTTTGCCGTCATGGGGCGTATTCCCGTCAACAAGCCTGAAGGGCGCCGGATGCTCGAAACCTGGAAGGACCAGCCGGGCATGCTGGGGGTGCGGCTGACCCTCCATCACGAGTGGGATCGCCCGTGGATGACCGACGGGACCGTGGACTGGTTCTGGCCGGCCGCGGAGCGCCTCGGCATCCCGGTCATGCTCAACGCGCCGACGCTGCAGAAAGAGATCGGCGCAGTCGCGGAGCGGCATCCGGGCCTGCGCCTCATCCTCGACCACATGGGCCGCGAGCGCGGCATGCGCGACGAGACGCTCGCTCCCGCCGTCGAAGCGACGATAACGCTCGCGAAGCACCCCAACGTCTACGTCAAGCTCACGCAGATACCGGAGTGCTCGTCGCCGCCCTATCCCTACAAGACGACCCAGCCCTATGTGAGGCGCCTCGTCGAAGCGTTCGGGCCACGCCGCGCCTTCTGGGGAACCGACCTCTCGGCGATGCTGTCGCGCACCGATTGCACCTACCGGCAGGCGGTCACGATGTTCACCGAGGAAATGAACTTCTTGTCGCAAGACGATATTGCATGGATCATGGGTCGAGGCATCGCCGAATGCCTGCCCTGGCCGGAAGAATAGACGCGACCGAGCTCGGGAAGCCTGGGAACCAGCCCAGGCGCCGGGGCGCAAAGAGGACACCGAGGAGGGACCGCCATGTCCAAGAAAGACGTTCCGAACGAACAGCGCCGCAGCTTTCTGAAGGGCGCGACGTTTGCCGGCGCTGCGGCCCTTGCGGTGCCGCGCGAGGCCGCCGCGCAGGCGCCGGCGCGCAATCCGGTGCCGCTGCCGAACCGCGTGGCCGAGACCGTCCCGCCCCCTGCGCTCGAGCCGCTCACCCTCGGCAAGAGTGGCAGCGATTTCATGATCGACGTCATCAAATCGCTCGGCTTCGAATACATGGCGTCCAATCCGGCGTCGAGCTTCCGCGGCCTGCACGAGTCCCTGATCAATTACGGAGGCAACAAGAACCCGGAATTCCTCACCTGCTCGCACGAGGAAATCTCGGTCGCCATGGGCCATGGCTACTTCAAGATCGAGGGCAAGCCGTTGGCCATTTTCGCGCACGGCGCGGTCGGGCTGCAGCACGCCACCATGGCGCTCTACAACGCCTGGTGCGACCGCGTGCCCGTCTACATGGTGATCGGCAACATCCTCGACGCCACCCTGCGGCGGCCGGGCGTCGAATGGAACCACACGGTACAGGACGCCGCCGCGATCGTGCGCGACTATGTGAAGTGGGACGATTACCCCGCCTCGCTCCAGCACTACGCCGAATCGAGCGTGCGCGCCTACAAGATCATGATGACGCCGCCGACGGGGTCGGTGGTGATCGTCGCTGACGCGACGATGCAGGAAGATCCGATCCCCGAGAATGCCAAGCTGCGCATCCCAAAGCTTCCGCAGGTCGCCCTCCCTCAGGGCGATTCCGGCGCGGTGGCGGAGACGGCCAAGTTGCTGGTGAACGCGGAGAGCCCGGTCATCATAGCGGACCGCTATGCGCGCAGCTCCCCGTCGGCCTCCAAGCACCTCGTCGCAGCTCGCCGAGGTGCTGCAATGCGCCATCGTCGATACCAGCGGCCGCCTCAACATGCCGTCGCGCCATCCGCTCAACCAGAGCAGCCGTGCCCGCGGCCATGTCGCCCGGGCGGATGTCATTGTCGGCCTCGAGATGAGCGACTTCTGGAATTCGCTCAACTCGTTCAAAGACGGCATCCACCGGACCTCCCGGCACATCGCGAAAGCCGACGCCAGAACCATCAGCATCGGCTGCGGCGACCTCTACACGAAATCGAACTATCAGGATTTCCAGAGGTTCGAGGATGTCGACCTCGCCATTGCCGCCGATGCCGAGGCGACCATGCCGATGCTGATCGAGGCGGTGAAGAAGCTCGTCAACGGCGAGCAGAAGGCGGCCTACGAGGCGCGCGGCAAGAAGCTGGCAGAAGGCCACCGTGCGGATTTCGAGCGCGCCCGTTACGACGCGACCTTCGGCTGGGATGCGAGCCCGATCACCACCGCGCGGCTGTGCGCCGAGCTGTGGGCGCAGATCAAGGACGAGGACTGGTCGCTGGCATCGCCGACCTCGCAGGTGAGCTATTGGCCGCAGCGGCTGTGGAAGATGGAGAAGCCCTACCAGTTCATCGGCGATGGCGGCGGCATGGGGATCGGCTACGCTGCCTCTGCTTCGGTCGGCGCCGCGCTCGCCAACCGCAAGCATGGTCGCCTCACCGTCGCGCTGCAGCCGGACGGCGACCTCCTGATGACCATCGGCGTGCTGTGGACCGCGGCGCATCACAAGATTCCAATTTTGAGCGTGATGCACAACAATCGCGGCTATCACCAGGAGCTCATGCATGTGCAGCGCATGGCGGACCGCCACATGCGCGGCATCGACCGCGCCCATATCGGCACCACGTTGCGCGATCCCCCCATCGACTACGCCAAGATCGCGGAGGGCATGGGCATCGTTGGGATCGGCCCGATCACCGATCCCAAGGATCTCGCGCCCGCGCTCAAGCGCGGGATCGCCTTGGTCAAGGCTGGCGAGCCGGTGCTGCTCGATGTCGTGACCCAGGGACGCTGAGGGAGGCGACGATGAAGAACATGATCCATGTCGGCTTCGCGCTCGCCCTCGCGTCGTTTGCTTTTGGGGCATGCGCCCAGGCGCAGGACGCCCCCATGGGCGATGCCGCCAAGGGCAAGCAGCTTTGGCTCACCGACGGCTGCTCCTATTGCCACGGCACGGTCGGGCAGGGCGGCGGCGGCCGCGGGCCCGGGCTGCGGATCGCGCAGCAGCCGATCCCGTTCGGGGCCTTCCGCAATCAGGTGCGCCAGCCAGCGAATGACATGCCCCCGTATGTGGAGGCGGTTCTGTCCGAGCAGGATGTGGCCGACATCTTCGCCTACATCCAGGCCTTGCCGCCGCCGCCGGACCTCAAGACCATCGGCATCCTGGCGAATTGATCGATAACGCAGACCCACGGGGCATCGTGCCGAGGTGACAATGAGCGCAGACATCGTACGCCGCCCGCGGGCCGCAGCTGGAGCGGCGATTGCGCTCCTCGCAGTGCTCGCGGTCACGTCGGCGTCGGCGCAGAACGCCGTCGAAAACTTCTATCGCGGCAAGACCGTCACCATTCTGATCGGTCATCCCGCCGGCGGTTCCTATGATCTCTATGCCCGGCTGGCGGCGGCCAATTTGGGCAAGTACATCCCCGGGCATCCCCAGGTGCTGGTGCAGACCAAGCAGGGCGGTGCCGGCGCGGGCGCTCTGCAGTTTCTCTACAGCTATGGACCGAAGGACGGCACGCTCCTGGGCCTGTTTCCCGAGACCATCGCGCTGACCCAGTTGACCCAGCCGGAGATCGGCAAATGGAAGGTCCAGGACCTCGTCTATCTCGGATCGTTTGCCAACGTGAATGCCGTCTTCATGGTGCGCAAGGATTCGCCCGCCAAGACCATCGATGAAATGCGCCGCGTCGAAACCAAGGTGGGGTGCAGCAGCCGGCTCTCGCAGAGCTACGCCAATCCTTCGATCCTCAAGACCTATGGCGGGTTCAAGTTCAAGATCATCTGCGGCTATCCCGGCTCCATGGAATTTCCGATGGTGCTGGCGCGCGGCGAAGTGGACCTGATCTCCAGTTCCTGGAACGCATGGCGTCTGCGCTCGGACGTGGCGGACGGCACGCTGCGGCCGGTCATCCAGTCCGGCCTCGTCAGGCACAAGGAGCTGCCGGACGTCCCCTTGATGCAGGAACTGCTGACTGATCCCAAGCAAAAGCAGTTGGTGGAATTTCTCTCGAGCGGCTCGGCGATCGGCCGCGCGCTCCTCGTTCACGGCGCGACGCCGCCTGAGCGCATTGCGGCGCTCCGTTCCGCCTTCGATCAGTTGGTGAAGGACCCCGAATTCATCGCGCAGGCGGAGCGCGCAGGCGCCGAGCTCGACCCGACGCCGGGAATCGAAATCCAGAAGGTCAGCGCGGCCATCGTCGCCACGCCGAAAGCAATCATCGAAATGGCGGCGGCGGCCGAGAAGTAGCTTGGGCAGGTCTCGGTCATGCAGCGGTGCCGGCCTTAAGCAGCGGTGACGAGGTGGGGCCCGACTGGCATGTTGAATGTCAGTGCGAATAGTTGGAAGATGGGGCCAATGCACCGGAACCGGTCACCAGCTTGAGGAGGAAACCCCCTATGCAACATGCGGTTCGATCACGCTTCGTACTTTGCGCCGCCGTCATCGCGGCGGTCACGCTGCCGGGGATGTGCGCTTTCGCGCAGCAGCCTTACGGCCCCAATGATGCGCCCAACCTCTACAAGTTCAACTATGGCTGGGCGCAGCTTCCGGACCGGCGCAAGTTCGGCGCGGTGGTCGGCCTCGACATGGACCGCGACGGCAAGAGCCTCTGGGCCTTCGACCGCTGCGAGTCGGCGACCGATTGCTCGAAGTCGACGCTCGACCCGATCATGAAATTCGACTCCACCGGCAAGATGGTGAAGAGCTTCGGCGGCGGGATGATCAACTATTCGCACGGGCTGCACGTCGACAAGGACAACAACATCTGGGTCAGCGACGGCCGCGCCATGGACAATGGCAAGGGCCACACCGTCATGAAGTTCAACCAGGACGGCAAGCTTCTGATGACGCTCGGCAAGCCCGGCGTCGCCGGCAACGGTCCCGACACCTTCAGCGAGCCGTCCGACATCCTGGTGGCGCCCAACGGCGATATCTTCGTCGCCGACGGACACGGCGGCCCGAAAGGCAACAACCGGATCGTGAAGTTCGACAAGGACGGCAAGTACATCAAGGAATGGGGCAAGAAGGGCTGGGGCCCGGGCGAGTTCAACGTGCCGCATAATCTCGCGATGGACTCCGCCGGGCGGCTGTTCGTCGCCGATCGCGGCAACAACCGCATCCAGGTGTTCGATCAGGACGGAAAGTATCTCCTGGAGTGGAGACAGTTCGGCCGTCCGAGCGGCTTGTTCATCGACAAGAACGACATGCTCTACGTGGCGGACAATTCGCCGGACGAGGTGAACCCGCCTTACCGGTCGGGCATCCGGGTCGGGAGCGTGCGGGACGGCATCGTGCGCGCCTTCATCCTGGAATCCGTCGAGGTCAACGGCGTCGAAGCCGTCGCGGTCGACGACGCCGGCAATATCTTCGGCGGCTACACCAACACGCTCAATCTGCGGCGCTGGGTGCCGAAGAACCCGCCGAAGTCGTGAGCCCAAAGTCATGAGCTTCCGCTTGCGGCCGATTGCGGCGGCGGGTGTGTTGCGATAACGCGGCGGCGGGGGCCTTGACCTCCGCCGCTTCGTTTTCATCGATCCAATTCACCCAGAGACGACGGCGAATGTGATCTGCCGGGCACGGCGTGCAATAGCCCGTCCGCGAAACCCGCGCTGTCATTAGGTGGCGCCGACTCAGCGTGGCTTTTGAGGAGGTGGCTGAGCAAGATTCTCAGCTTCATCGGGCGCACCGGCTTGTGCAGCAGATGGTGGCCGCTTTCTTGCGCTTCGCGCAGTCGTTCCGGAGCGGTGTCACCGCTGATCAGGAAGGCTGGAATCGTCGCCTGGAACGACATCCGCAATTCCTCGATCGCTTGGATGCCCGAGTGTCC
The DNA here is from genome assembly GCA_963791375.1 of uncultured Alphaproteobacteria bacterium. GTDB lineage: Bacteria > Pseudomonadota > Alphaproteobacteria > Rhizobiales > Xanthobacteraceae > JAJPKK01. The sequence continues at coordinate 49,738 of CAWBSI010000028.1, read as the reverse complement.
GTCGGCAAGGCGATAATCGCAGATGATGAGATCGGGCCGTTCTTGGTCGGTCATACCGGCCAAGATGGCGTCGGGCGACGCGGCGGATACGACTCGGCAGCCCCACTGGCGCAGCTTTAATATTTGTCCGGTCGATTCTTCACCGTCAATCTCCTGCGTTCTTCCAAGCCCATTCCTCAGTCGATGCCCTCCTGGTGGTCGGCACTTCGCAACCATGCTCGCGTGGTGCTCCTACTCTAATACCTCAGGATGTGGCATATTAGTTCCTTCCCGACACGTATCGCCGTTCCGCCGGCGCCGACCACGTTCTCGACGACGACCTGCTGGCCGAGCGTACGCGACATGTGCTCGCTGACGACGCGGGCGGCGACGTCGGTCGGCCCGCCGGCGGCGAACGGTACGATCATCGTGACCGGCCGTGACGGATAGGCCTGCGCGCTTGCCACCCGGGAGACGGCGGGGAGCGCGGCAGCACCTGCCACCAGGTGCAGGAATTGGCGGCGCGGAAGTCTCATATTCGCCCCTTCTGCAGCAAAGCCCACGGGTCGACGGATCATCCCGAAACGACGGCGCTCAAGGCCGGGCTTTCGACATTGGCGCGCTCGCGCACGAAATTCGTCAGCGCGACATTGTCGATCTTGCCGGAGCCGAGCAGCGGCAGCTTTTCGAGGATCAGCACCTCGGTCGGCACCATCATCTCGGATGCCCCGCGGGTGCGGGCGAAGGCGAGAAAATCCGAACGCTTCGGGTCGCTTTTGGTGGTGACCAGGATAAGCCGCTCGCCCTTGCGGGCATCCGGCACGGTGGTGGCGCCGGACATCGCGTCGGGCCACAGCTCCGCCGCGAGCTGCTCGACTGCGGACAGCGAGATCATCTCGCCGCCGATCTTGGCGAAGCGCTTGGCGCGGCCCTTGATGGTGATGTAGCCGTCGTCATCGACCGCGACGATGTCGCCGGTGTCGTGCCAGCCGTCCTCCGGGCGCTCCAGCACGCCGGGGTTTTCGACGCGCAGATAGCCGAGCATCACATTGGGGCCGCGCACGAACAGGCGCCCGCCCACTTCGACGCCGGGAACCGGGTCGAGCCGCGCCTCCATGCCCGGCAGCAGCCGGCCGACGGTGCCGAACTTGTTGAACATCGGCGTGTTGAGCGCCAGCGCCGGCGCGGTCTCGGTGACGCCGTAGCCTTCCAGGATGCGCAGCCCGAACTTTTCCATGTAGGCGCGGCGCGTCGTCTCCTTCACCGGCTCGGCGCCGGCCAGGATGTAGCGCAGCGAGCGGAAGTCGTAGGAGTGCGCCGTGCGGGCATATCCGGCGAGGAACGTATCGGTGCCGAACAGGATGGTGGCATTGGTTCCGTAGATCATCTCCGGGATGATCCGGTAATGCAGCGGGGAGGGGTAGAGGTAGACGCTGACGCCAGAGACCAGCGGCAGCACCAGCCCGACCGTCAGGCCGAACGAATGGAACAGCGGCAGGACGTTGAACACCTTGTCGGCGCGGCCGAAGTCGATGCGCGCCTCGGCCTGCGCCGCGTTGGCGAGCATGTTGCGGTTGGACAGGACCACGCCCTTCGGCGTGCCTTCCGAGCCTGACGTGAACAGGATGGCGGCGGGATCGTCGGGTGCGCGCCGCACCAGCGGCCGCTTCGCCTCGCGCAGCCCGCGCAGCTTGTCGGCGAAACCCACCTGCGCCCGCACGTCCTCGAGATAGGTGAAGGCGACTTCGGGCGTGAGCCCGTCGATCAGCTTTTCCAGGTGCGCCTTCTCGACGAAGGTGCGCGAGGTCACGATCGCCTGGATGTTGGCCGCCTTGCAGGCGGCGCGCAGATTCATCAGGCCCGAGGTGAAGTTGATCATGGCGGGCACGCGGCCCGCGGACATCAAGGCGAGGATCGCGACCACCGCGCCATTGGCATTCGGCAGCATCACGCCGACCGCGTCGCCGGCCGCGGCGATCGGCATCAGCTTGCGCCCGAGGATCGCGGTGCCGAGCAGCAGGCGCTTGTAGGTGAGCGAACCGCCGATCGGATCCTCGACGGCGACATGCGTGCTGCCGTGGACCGCCGCGGCTGCGATCACCGCCTCGACGATGGTGCGGTCGGTCGAGGTGGTGCGGAAGATCAGGTCCGACATGACGGTGTAGAGCAACGCGCCCGCCGCCATGCGCCGCCGCTTGCCCTTCAGCGCCGGATCGACACTGAGCCGGAGCGGCTCGAGGACGGTGACGGTGACCTTGGGAAACAGGCTGCGCCGCACCTGGGTGCGGCCGAGCCGGGAGAAATGGGTTTTCTCCAGGCCCTTGATGCGGACCGGCACCAGCATCGCCTCGGACTTGTCGGCGATCATGGCGGCGCCGTCATAGACCTTCATCAGGCTGCCGGTCACGGTGATCCGGCCCTCCGGAAAGATGATCAGCGCGTTTCCCGACCTGACCGAATTGATGAGGGTGCGGGTCGCCAGCGGCTTGGTCGGGTCGAGCGGCATGGCGCGGGTGAGCCGCAGGAACGGCTTCACCCACCAGCGCTTGGCGATGCCGCTGTCGATCGCGAACACCGGCTCGCGCTCGAGGAACGACAGCGCCACCGCGGCGTCGAGGAAGCTCACATGATTGAGGGCGATGATGGCGTTCGGGCCGGCCTTGGCGACATTGTCGAGCCCGGTGACTTCGAGCCGGTAGAAGGCGCGGAAGATTACCGAGAGCAGGTCGCGCATCGGGCTCGTCGGCATGGTGCGCAGGATCGCCGCCGCGACGAGGAAATTGGCCACGCCGAGCGCGAGGAACAGCGTGCTCAAGGTGACGCCGTATTTCTGCAGCACGGCGACCCCGATCCCCGCCACCGTCATGAAGGCGGCGTTGAGCACGTTCACGGCGGCGACGACGCGGGCGCGGCTCGTCCGAGCCGGCCCAGGCCTGCACGGCGGAAAACGAGGGCACGATGAAGAGGCCGCCGGCGACGGCGAGGCCGGCGAGATCGATGCCGACGAAGAGTCCGGTGCCGCGGCGCAGGACTTCGGCGACGCCGCGCCCATGCTCGGCGGCGGCCACCCCCCACGTGATCCAGCCGAGATGCAGCGCGAACACGCCGAGCAGCAGGCCGCCGAAAACCGTGGGGATGAGGACGATGCGTCCGCTGGCGAGCCAGGAAGCGAGGCCGGAGCCGATCGCGATCGCGATGGAGAAGATGGCGAGATAGGCGGTGACGACCTCTTCCGATCCGCCCAGCGCGTTCTTCACCAAGGGCGGCAGCAGGGACAGCACGACGGCGCCAACGAGCCAGAACCAACTCACCACCAGGCCGCCCCACCACAGCCGTTTCTGGCTGTAGAGATCGCGCAGCACGACGAAGGTCGAGCGGGCGATGTTGAAGTCGATGACGAGGTTCGGCGCCCCTTGGCCGGTGGACGGGATGAGCAGCGCCGCGATCCAGCACATCAATGCGAACGCCATCATCAGGCCGGCGAACGAGGCGGGGTCGCCGCCGCCTTTTGAGGCGAGGCCGCCGACGATGGTCCCTGAGAGGATGGCGATGAAGGTGGCGCTCTCGACCAGCGCGTTGCCGGCCGGCAATTCGCTTTCGGCGAGGTGATCGGGAAGGATTCCGTATTTGATCGGCCCGAACAGCGCCGAGATCACGCCGAACAGGAACAGCGCCGTGAACAGGATCGGCACCGAATGTGCCCAGAACCCGATCACCGCGATCCCGGCCACCGCGATTTCGACGAGCTTGAGGCGTTGGGCCACCATCGCCTTGTCGTAGCGGTCGGCGATCTCGCCGCCGATCGCCGACAGGATGAAGAAGGGAAAGATGAAGATCGCGCCGGCAAGCGTGATCAGGGCCTCGGAATCCTGCCCGGCCATCTTGAAAAGGATCAGGAAAACCAGCGAATTCTTCAGGAAATTGTCGTTGAAGGCGCTGAAGAATTGGCACCAGAACAGGGGTGCAAAGCGTCTCGTGGTCAGGAGGCTGGAAGACATCAGCGGTTCCGCGTCATGGTGCCGGGGGCGAGAGCGCTATCTTTTCGAGTTGAAACGGGTAGCCCTCTCACGCTTTTCATTTTGAGCATGATCTTGTCCGAAAAGTCTGCAACTTTTCGGGGATCATGCTCGAAACCGGTAGCTGCAGCGCGAACCCTAAGCATTCCCCGTCGATTTGTCGCCCATATCCTGTCCGGCCGGGATGGTTCCTCACCGCTTCCGCAGGGCTCTTGCGGATTGCCAACCCCGAAGCCTGGTCTATTCTCCGCACCCGCAGAACGGCGGCATTGTGGCTGCCGGGAGCTACGGAAGGCGCGGGGGAGGGCAGGAATGGCTTGGATACGGGCGGCCGGGGTGGCCGAGGTCAAGGAGCGTGGCGTCATGGACGCCGAGATCGGGGGCGAGGACATCGCGCTCTACTGGGTCGACGATGCCGTCTATGCCACCCACAACATCTGCACCCATGCCTTCGCCCGCCTGTCGGAAGGCTTCCTGGAGGGCGATTGCATCGAATGTCCAATCCACCAAGCGCTGTTCAACGTGAAGACCGGTGAGGTCGTTGCGCCGCCGGCCTATGACCCGGTCAAGACCTTCCCTTGCCGGATCGAGGGTGACGACGTGTTCGTCGACGTGTGAGGCCCTCAGGCCATCGCCTGCTGGTGCGCCTCGGCAGGCAGCGACGGCAGCCGCACGGTGGTGCGGAATTCGTGGCCGCAAGCCTCGCAGGTCCACCAATGACGGACCAGATCGTGATTGACATGCTGGGAACGGGCCGGCGCGACCATCAAATCATCGCAGCGTGGGCAAAGCGAACGGACAAGCCTGTCCGTGTGAGCGGAGAACGTCGGTGACGTCGCAGGGGACTTCATGGCTCGGTACTCCCTGACTTGTCCCCACCTCCCTATACGAAAGCGTACCGCTGTTATGGGGCATGAACAAGGCCGCTGCATGAATGATCAATGAAGTTTTTTCAGCACTGCGGTGCAGCATAAATCAGCTGATTCGGTTTCCAGCGATGGAAAGATTGGCGTGTGGTTGCGCACCGTCCTTGGCGAGGTCCCCGGTGACCGGGCGCGCGTGGTCCATCCCCACGATCGCGCCGCGCCGAAAACCCGTCACCACATTGGACGAGATCAGCGCCGATCCGGCCCCGGGCACCACCGACACGGCGATGCCGATGGGCGACTGGCGCACCACGTTACCGGTCACGGCGACGTCCCGCAGGAAGCTGCCCCAGCCGATCGCAATGCCGGCGTCGCGCGCATTCTCGACCACGTTGCCGCTCACGATCGTGTCGGCTTCCACGTAGATGCCGACGCCCCAGAGGTCTCCGGGGGGCGGGTTGGGGTTTTTCGGCTTGAGATTGCGCAGGATGTTGCCCTGCACCACGGAAAGGCGGCCGCCCTCGTTGAAGTTCGCGACGGAGACGCCGGTCTGGGCGCCGTCGACCAGGTTCTGGGCGATGATCGCGCCCTCGAAACCGAACTCCGAATAGAGCGCGACCTCGCCCACCTGATGCACGGTGTTCCCGACGATCTGGATGTTCGAGGCCGAATTTCCGCGGATGGCGGAGAATGCGCATTGGCGGATGATGTTTCCGCGCACGATCACGTCGCCGGCGCGGTGGGCATTGATGGCGTTACCGTATTGCCCGGAGCCGCCGTCCCGGTTGTTGGTGTTCTCGATCCGGTTGTCGAGCACGATGGTGCCGTCATGTCCCTGTGCCGCACGGATAATCTGGATGCCGTTGTTTCCCGCATTGGAGATGGTGTTGCGGCAGATGCTCAAGCCCACCGCGTCGTAGGAGAACAGCGCCACATCGGCCGCGTCCGTAATGGAGGAGCCGGTCACCTCGCCCTCGCTCGCTGCGAGCAGGATGCCGGTGCCGCCGGCGCCGAGGATCGTGCAATCGACGATGCGCAGGCCGCGGCAGGCCTCGATGTGGACGAGCCCCTCGTGAGGCGGCAGCGACCGTTTCAGTCCGTCGATGGTCAGGCCGGTGAGCGATATCTGGTCGGCATGTTCGGCGCCGATGAGCGACGGCCCGCCGCTGTAGACCAGGCGGGTCGCCCCGCGCATGCCGACGAGTTGGGCGCCGGCCGGCAACTTCAGGGCGCCGGCGCGATAGACGCCGGGCGGCAGCACCAGCGGTACGCGGGCTGCGGCAGCGCGGTCGATGGCGCGCTGGAGCGCCGCGCTCTGGTCGTCCGGGCTGCCGGCCCGCACCCCCAACTGCGCGGCATCGATGCCAAGCGCGGATGGCAATGCAGGAGCCGGCGCGGCCGCGGCGCGCTCCGGCAGGGCGGTGGCGGCGCCGAGCGCCGATGCGGCGCCCGACCACTGAAGGAGCTTGCGGCGGTCCATGGTCGGCTTCCGGTTGCGTGTGGGTCGCTGGGCTGCCGCTGTAACGCGGGCAGCCAGCCCGATAATGACGCAACGCGCTGAACGAAGCCGGAGCGGCAACCTGGGATCACGGCAAATGCTTGCCCGCAGGCTTAACCCGCTCTTACCTTGCCGGTGAAAATTTTACTTTGCTCGAGAGAATTCGACGGCCCGCTTCCATCGGATCCGTTCCTCCCCGATGAAAATGGCGAGCTCTGCGGCCGAGCCGCCGGCCGGCTCGGATCCGAACGAGCGCAGCTTTTCCCGCACCTCGGGCTTCTGCAGCACGCGGTTGATCTCGGCATTGAGCTTCTCGATGACGTCCCGCGGCGTTCCCGCCGGCGCCATGATCGCGTTCCACGAGCTTGCCGCGTACCCGGGAACGACAGTGCCGATCGGCGGAATGCCCGGCAGCAGCGACACCGGCTCCCGGGTCGTGACCCCGAGCGGGATCAATTGCCCGGATTGGATGAACGGCAGGATCGGGCCGAGATTGTCGATGGTCATGGCGATCCGCCCGGCAATGACGTCCGCCAGGCTCTGCCCGGTTCCCTTGTAGGGGATGTGGTTCACTTCGAGCTTGGCCATGGCCAGGAACAGCACCGAGGACAATTGTCCGCTGGAGCCGACGCCGCCCGAGGCGTAGTCGAGCTTGCCTGGATTGGCGCGCGCCTTGTCGATCAGCTCCTGGATCGATTTCACCCCGAGGGAAGGGGGCACCACCAGCACGTTGGGAAACGACGCCACCAGCACCACCGGGGCGAACGACTTTACGGGATCGAACGCCAGGGACGGGTAGAGATGCTCGTTGATGGCGAGGGGGCCCGGAGGCGTTATCAGCAGCGTGTAGCCGTCGGGATCGCTGGCGGCGACGAAGGCGGCGCCGATGTTCGCCCCGGCGCCCGGCTTGGTCACGATGGTGATGGGCTGCCGCAAGCTGATTGCGAGCTCGTCGGCGAGGACGCGGGTGATCAGGTCGGTATTGCCGCCCGCGACGAACGGCACCACGATCTGCACCGGCCGCGTCGGATAGTCGGTCTGCGCCATCGCCGCTCCGGCGAGGCCGAGCAGCGCGGCAACAGCCGCGAAAATCACACGTCGCATGACCAGTCCTCGCTGTCGCGTTGGTTGGCGTCGCCTGTGCACGCGAACCATGCAATGGGCGGGCCAGCAATGGGCGGGCCAAGCCCAGGCCGATACAGCCGTCGATACAGCCCCGATCATCCGCATCGGCCCGCAACTGGGCCAAGGGGGACAATGTCTGCGCTTGGCAGCGGCATCCGAAGCAGGCATCTTACCCCAAAATACCACTCACCCGGGCAATGAGGTCGAGTGGTGGGAGGAACGTCATGCAATGCCGAGGTTCGATCGGGATACTTGTGCTGGCGGCGGCGGCGCTGTGCTTGCCGAACGCCGCCGTGCAGGCATTCGACGAAGCCATGTATCCCGCCCTAAACGGACAGTGGACGAGGGCCGTCGTCCCCGGCGCCGTCGGCCTGCCCCCATTCGATCCGGCAAAGCCCCCGGGCCGCGGACAACAGGCGCCCCTGACGCCCGAGTACCAGGCCAAGTTCGAGGCCGCCCTCGCGCAACGTGCCGCCATGGGACTGGACGATGTCGTATCGACGACCTGCCTCGCGCCCGGCATGCCGATGATGATGCAGGCCTATGAGCCCATGCAGATCACCATCCTGCCGGAGACCACCTACATCCTGATCGACCACATCCACGAAGCCCATCGCAGGATATTCACCGACGGGCGCGCGTGGCCGAAGACGGTGCCGCCGACCTTCACCGGCTATTCCATCGGAAAGTGGATCGATGAGAACGGGGATGGCCGCTACGACGTGCTCGAATCCGAAACCCGCCACCTGAAGGGGCCGCGTGTCTTCGACAGCAGCGGCATCCCGCTGCACGAGGACGACGAGACCGTCATCAAGGAGCGCATCTACCTCGACAAGGCCGACCAGAACCTCCTTCACGACGAAATCACCGTGACCGACCATGCGTTGACGCGTCCGTGGACGGTGATGAAGAACTACCGGCGCACCCTGGATCCGCAGGCGGACTGGCCCGAGTTCATCTGCAACGAGCGTATCCCGTTCCTTCACGTCGGGACCGAGATCTACCGGGTGGGCGAGGACGGCTACCTGATGCCGACCACGCCGAACCAGGCGCCGCCCGACCTCAGATATTTCGCCCAGCCGCCGAAGAAGTGACCGGGATGTCCATCTCGCAAGACCTTGAACCAGGAAACGGGGGAGCAACCATGCATCATCGAAGCTCGATCGGCGCCATCGCGCTGGCGGCGTCACTTTGCATGACGTGCGTCGGCGCGCTTGCGTTCGATGAATCGAAGTATCCGGATTGGAAGGGCGCGTGGCGTCGCGTTGCCGTGCCCGGCATCGTCGGCCAACCTTCCTACGACCCGACCAAGCTTCCGGGCGCGCGCCAGCAGGCCCCGCTGACCCCGGAATACCAGGCCATCTACGAGGCCAACGTCAAGGATCAGGCGCTCGGCGGGCAGGGCACCGACCCGACCTATACGTGCCTTTCGCCGGGCATGCCGCGCGTGATGACCACGTTCGTCCCGTTCGAAATCCTGGTCACGCCGCAGATGACGAATTTCCTGATCCAGCACATCCACGACTCCCGCCGCATCTTCACCGACGGGCGCGACTGGCCGAAGAAGATCGAGCCCACCTTCGTCGGCTATTCGATCGGCCGATGGATCGATTCGGACGGGGACGGCCGCTACGACGTACTCGAGGTCGAGACGCGCGGATTCAAGGGCCCGCGCTCCTACGACCCCGCCGGCATTCCCCTGGCCTTCGACAACAAGAGCATCTTCAAGGAGCGGTTCTACTCCGACAAGGCCGATCCCAACATCCTCTACGACGAGATCACGACCATCGACAGCGCGCTGACGCGGCCATGGTCGGTCACCAAGACCTACACCCGCCTGCCGGTCAAACAGCCGATGTGGGTCGAGGAGGTCTGCGCCGAGGGCAACAGCGACGTCGAGATCGGCAAGGAGCCCTATTTCCTCAGCGGTGACGGCTACCTGATGCCCACCAAGAAAGGCCAGGCGCCGCCGGACCTGCGGTATTTCAAGAAGACGCAGTAAGGGGTCGCGAAGATCGCGCGTCCAAGGGCCAACGTTCCGGCCCGCAGAAGCCTACTGCGGGATGACCGGCGGCATGTACGTCAGCGTTCCCGCCAGCAGCCACAGCAGGAACAGCACGATCGGCAGATGCGCGATGAGCTGCAGGAAGGTGAAGCCGACGATGTCGCGCGCCTTCAGGCCGAGCACGCCGAGCAGCGGCAGCATCCAGAAGGGATTGATGAGGTTCGGCAGCGCTTCGGCGGTGTTGTAGACCTGCACCGCCCAGCCGAGATGCACCTTCAGGTCGTTGGCGGCCTGCATCACATAGGGCGCTTCGATGATCCACTTGCCGCCGCCCGACGGGATGAAGAAGCCGAGCACCGCCGAGTAGATGCCCATGGCCACCGGAAACGTGCTGTGGGTCGTCAGGCTGACGAAGGCGTGGGCCACGTGGTCGGCGACCGTGAGCCCGCCGGCGCCCTTCGCGGTGGTCATCATGGTGGCGATGCCGCCGTAGAGCGGGAACTGGATGAGGACGCCGGTCGTCGCCGGCACCGCCTTGGCGACCGCATTGAGGAAGTTGCGCGGCCGCCAATGCAGCAGCGCGCCGAGCATCAGGAACAGGAGGTTGTAGGTATTGAGATTCGAGATCGCGATGATGGGGTCCTTGGTCGCGAATTCGCGCACCAGCCAGCCGCCGCCGAGCGCAACGACGATCAGCGTGATCAGCGGGCTGTATTCGAGCCACTCGCCGGGACGCTCGGGCTTGTGCGATCTGCGCATGCGGCGCCTCGACGCTCACGTCCATCATCTGCGCCGTGACCGCCTTGCTGCTCGGACGGCGCCGACCACAGCGACAGCAGCATCGAAACGACGATCAGGACCGACGGCGATCACCATGGATTGCCACAGGAAGATCGTCTGCGGAGAACGGGATGACGCCGGTGATCTGCAGCAGCGGCTTCGGCAGGCTCGCCGCATTCGCCTGAAGCTGCGCGGCCGACGAGCTCAAGCCCAGCGCCCAGGTCGCCCCGAGGCCGAGATAGGCCGCGGCGCCGGCGGCGCGATAATCCATGCGCAGATCGGTGCGCCGGGCGAGCGCGCGCACCAGCAGGCCGCTGAGAACACCAGGCTCATGCCCCAGTTGAGCAGCGAGGTCAGCATGCTGACCGCCGCCACGAACGGGACGGCGCCGCGTCCGCTGCGCGGCATTCCGGCGAGTCCGTCGATGAGCTTGGCGGCGGGAGGCGAACTCGCCACCACATAGCCGCTGACGACCACCATCACCATCTGCATCGTGAAGATGATGAGGCTCCAGAAGCCGTCGCCGAACGATGCCGCGACCGCCACCGCGGGTGCGCCGTTGATCAGCGCCGCCGCCGCGACCACGGCGACGGCGAGGGCGACGAAGACATAGGCGTCCGGGAAACCAGCGCTCGGCCCAGTTGGTGAAGCGCAGCCCGAGGCGCGCAAGAATGCCTTCGCCGCTGTCGTCGGCCGGCATTTGACCGGAACGGCCCGAGCCGGCGGGTCGCAACATTCGCTGACCGTCGTCATTGCCATCGCTCCTTGCGCGGGAACTCGTATTATCTCGCTGCCTCGTTTTCCGCCGCCGGCTCGTCACTTCCGCGTTTGCTTGAAATACCTCGTATCCGGCGGCGCCTGATCCTTCTTGGTCGGCATCAGGAATCCGTCCCCGCTCATGAAATAGATGTCCGTTGCCGATGACGACGTAGTTGGTGCCCTCGGTGCAAGAAACTGCGACTCCAGTTCGGATACGGATTCGGGTTGCGCCGATAGGTCTTGTCGACGCTCCAAGGCCGCGTCAAGGCGTGGTCGAACACGGTGATTTCCTCATGAAGAAGGTTCGGATCGTTCTTGTCGAGATGGAACCGCTCCTTGAAGGTCGACTGGTTGTCGAAGTGCAGAGGCAGCCCGGTTGCGTCGTAGGCGCGAGGCCCCTTGAACGGGCCGCGCGTTTCCACTTCGAGCACGTCGTAGACGCCGTCGCCGTCCTCGTCGATCCATCTGCCGATCGAATACCCCTGATAGGTCGGATCGAGGTTCGTGGGCCACGGGCGACCGTCGGTGAAGATGCGACGCAGGTCGGTGTTGACCGAAATATAGGTGGTTTCCGGCGTGACGATGTATTCCTGCGCCGGTGCCGACATCATGCTCGGCATGCCGCCCGGGATGCACTTGGCATGGTCGATAAAATTGCCCTGCCCGCCCATGGCCTGGTCGGCCATGCTTTCCTCGTGGACCTTCTGATACTCCGGCGTCAGCGGCGCCTGCTGCGCCGGCCCAAAGGCCTTGGTCGGATCAAACTTTACTCCCTGGCCTCCCAGACGCGGGTTGATCGCGTCCCACTGGCCTTTCCAGTTGGGGTATTTCGCGCCGTCGGCCGCCTGGCGCCGCCCAGTGTCGCCATCAGCACGGCGGCCAGTGCAAACGCCCCGGCCGAGCTTCGATATAACATGATTATCCTCCCCACATTATCGGACAGCCTGCTGCGTCGCCATGGATGCGACGTTCACGCAGCAGGATACACCGTCTGCACCACGCATGGAACGGCGCCTAGATCCGAGCGCACAGGCCGGGAATGATTCTCCAGCGGGAAATTCGGTTGCGTCCGCCTGGGGCCGGCGACCTGCCATGAGCCCCCGGCGCACCCATGCTGGCATGGCCGCTTCTCCTGAAATAACATGCCCGGCTACGGCGACGGGAAGGGTAGGAAGAGATGACTGAGCCAAATCTGGTCGGCGGCAGCGCGGAGGATCGGGCGGAAATTCTCAAGCTCCACGAGGCCTACATCGACGTCAACACGCGGTTCGACTGGGAGAACCTGCAGCCGCTGTTCAGCCCGTCGCCGGAGGCGACCTTCTTCAATCTCAACGGGCACACCTATCGCGGCCGCGAGCACTGGACGCGGCTGTGGAAGTTCTACGTCCAGCAGGTGCAGTCGAGCTACTGGACGCCGTATCGACATCGGCGGCGTCGTCACCGGCGATCTCGCCGTGGTGTGGTGCCACCGCAAGACGCGGCGGCAATGGATCGGCAAGGAGCCGCCGCCGCGCGACATCCACTACGACAACAGCGAAGTTCGTCTCGCGCTCGACCATGGTGTTCCGCAAGGAAGACGGCACGTGGCGGGTCGTGCACGCGCATTTCTCGCCGGCCGATCGGGGTCCGCGGCCCGGCGGCGTGTGAGGCGCGCGCTTTGCCGCCATTTCCCAAGCTGAGTGTGCGCCTGCACGGCGGGCATGTCGCCGCAACAATGCGTCGCCCAGGCGAAGGCCGCGGAGGCCGCGGGCTTTGCCGCCGTGTGGTTCGCCGAGAACCTGTTCGCGCGCGGCATCCTGCCGGCGGCTTCGGCCTGCGCGGTGGCGACGCAACGCCTCGGCATCGGCGCCGGCGTGTTCAATCCGTTCAACCGCCATCCCACGCTGATCGCCATGGAGATCGGCGCGCTCGACGAACTCGCGGGTGGGCGCGGGTGCGGCTCGGGATCGGCTCCGGCATCGGCAGCGCCGTCGAGCGCATGGGGCATGAGCTATGCGCGCCCGCTCACCGCGCTCGGCGAGGCGATCGCCATCGTGCGCGCGCTGCTCGCGCGGCGAGGAGGTGACGTTCGCCGGCGAGGTGTTCTCAGGTCGACCGCGTCAGGCTCGACTACGCGCCGCGCCGCGACATCGCGATCTTCATGGCCGGGCGCGGCGACCGCAGCCTCGCGCTGTGCGGCGAGCGCGCCGACGGCCTCCTGGTGTCCAACATGTGCACGGCGGCCTTCGTCGCCCGTCCGTGGCGCTGATGCAGGAGGCCGCGGCGAGCGCCGGGCGCAGCGAACCGCTCGGCGTCGTGCGCTACATGCCGTGCTGCGTGCGGGCCGATCGCGCCGAGGCCATGCTCGCAGCGAAGCGCGCGGTCGGCGAGATGCTCCCGGTCTACTGGGGGCTCGGCCAGCGGCTCGAAGGCGCAAAGACAGGCGCTCACCATGGAGAGCGGGATCACCGAAGCGGAATTCGCCGCCGCCGCCCAGCGCCTGCGCGGCGGGCGAGGACGCCGGCGCCGTGCTCGATGAGCGGTTCGTCGACGGCCTTCGCCATCGCAGGCACGGCGGCGGAGTGCGTCGCCGCGATCGCGGCGTGTCGCACGGCCGGCGTCACCGAGTTGGCGCTGACGTTTTCCGGGGCGGGGGCCGCGGCGGAGGAGATGAAGTATCTTCAGTCCGCATCCGCCGCATAGAGGTGCTCCCGTAAAATGGAAGCATCGCGTAGGGTGGGCAGAGGCGCGCTCCTCGCGCCATGCCCACGCGGAGGCTGCAACGTGGGCACGCTTCGCTTCGCTCACCCACGAACTAACCGGATCTCTGCCCATGACCCGTCTTCGTCCCGACCTGCCGGCGCTGGCGCGGATCGATACGCCCGCGCTGATCATCGACGAGCCCGCGCTCCAGTCGAACATCGAGCGCATGGCGAAGACCGCGGCGGCCCACAAGGTCGCGCTGCGTCCCCACGCCAAGACCCACAAGTCGACGGAGATCGCGCTCCGGCAGCTGAAGGCCGGCGCGGTGGGCATCGCCTGCGCCACCCTCCTGGAGGCGGAGGCGCTGGCGCGGCCGGCGTCACCGGCCTCCTGGTGACCTCGCCGGTGGTGGGGACGGACAAGGCCGCGCGGCTGGCGCGGCTCAACCGGGTCTCGCCGGTGGCGGTGGTGGTCGACCATCGCGACCAGCTCGAGGGCCTTGCGCGCCGCGGTCGCGGAGGGCGATCCGCCGCTCGGCGTGCTGATCGACGTCGACGTCGGGCAGGGCCGCACCGGCGTGACCACGCTGCAGGACGGCCACGCGCTCGCGCGCATGGCGGCGGTCGACCGCGCGGTTCGCCTTCCGCGGCCTGCAGGGCTATGCCGGCCACGTCCAGCATGTCTTCGATCCGGTGGAGCGGCGCGCGGCGGCGCGGCGAAAGCCGTGGAGGCGCTGCGCGCGCTCTCGGCCCTGCTCGCGGCCGAAGGCATCGCCTGTCCGGTGATTTCCGGCAGCGGCACCGGCGCCCATGCCTATCGACATGGGCGGGCCCTATACCGAGCTTCAGGTCGGCTCCTACGTCTTCATGGACGCCGACTACGGCCGGGTGCGCCAGGACGACGGCTCGCCGCTGCCGTTCGCGCCGGCGCTGTATGTGCTGGCGACGGTGGTGTCGGCCAATCGCGACGACCAGGTGACGGTCGATGCCGGCACCAAGGCGCTCGCAGTCAACGGGCCGGCGCCGGCGCATTTCATCGGCCTGCCGGCGGGCGCGAGCTACAGCTTTTCCGGCGACGAGCACGGCGCCATCACGCTGCCGCCGGGGTCGCCGCGGCCGGCCATCGGCGCGCGCGTCCTGATCGGCGCGACCCATTGCGACCCGACCGTCAATCTCCACGCCGCCTATTACGCCGTGGACGCCGACGGCGTCGTCACCGTGATGCCGATCATCGGCCGCTATGGCGCGATGGGCGCCGCGGTGTCCTGATCGGCGTCCTGGCCGTCCTCGGTGGTGGCGATGCCGAATTTTTCCCACAGGGCCGGGAAGATGCGATCGGCTTTCAGCGGCAAGCACGGTGAACCGGATCCCGGTCGCGTCCGCCACCGCGTTGGCGAGCGCGGCGGCGATCGGGTTGTACGGGCTCTCGCTCATCGATTTCGCGCCGAACGGGCCGAGCCGGTCCGAGGTCTGCGGCGAACATCACCTCGGTGCGCGGCACGTCGGCAAAGGCCGGGATGTGATAGTTGCGGAACGACGGGTTCGACGACCCGTCCGTCCGGCCCGATCACGACTCTCCTCGTAGAGCGTGGCGCCGAGCGCCTGGGCGACGCCGCCTTCGATCTGGCCGCGGCACTGCATGGGATTGACGACGAAGCCGGCATCGGCCGCATGCACGCTGCGCAGAATCCTGATCTCGCCGGTATGCGGGTTCACCGCGACCCGGAAGCCCTGCACGTTGAACGCGACCGAGCGCGGGGTGCCGGTGCTGGCGCCGGTTGCGGCGAGTTCGCGGCCGGCCGCCTTGGCGGCGCCGGCCAGCGCGGCAAGGCCGATGCGGCGTCCGCCGCCGACGACCGCATCGGCCGTGAGCGCTCCACATCGCCGCGGTCGCCGCCGGCCTGCTCGGCGGCGAACGCCGCGATCTCCTCGCGCAGGAGGTCGGCCGCGCGCTTGGTCGCAAGCCCCGCCACCACGGTGCCGGTGCTGCCGAACGCGCCGGTGTCGTGGCCGACATGGTCGGTGTCGGATTGCCGGATGCGCACCCGGGCCGCGGTGGTGCCGAGCGCGGTCGCGGCGATCTGGGCGTGGACGGTGGTGGTGCCGTTGCCGAACTCGGCGGTGCCGACGACGAGCTCGTAGCTGCCGTCGTCGCGCAAGCGTCACGCGCGCGTCGGCATGGTGGCCGTGCGGCGGCACGGTGTCGATCATGCCGAGCGCGATGCCCTCGCCGACCAGCCAGGGCGGGCCGGGCGGCGCGATGCCGCCGCCGCTCGCCAGCGCGTCCTCGACCAGCGTCAGGCACTGGTCGAGCCCGTAGCTGCCGTATTCGACGTCGTGCCTCGGGCGGCGCCGGTCGAGACCATGGGGTCGCCGGGCCGCACGATGTTGCGCCGGCGCAGCGCGATCGGGTCCATGCCGATGCCGCGCGCCAGCTCGTCCATCGCCGATTCGACGGCGAAGTTCGCCTGGCTCAGGCCGTAGCCGCGGAAGGCGCCGCTCGGCACCGTGTTGGTGTAGACCGCATAGCCGTCGACCTTCTTGTTGGCGCAGCGGTAGACGCCGATCGACTCGCCGCAGGCGTGATACAGCACGCCGGCGCCGTGATTGCCGTAGGCGCCGGTGTTCGAGACGATCCGCAGCGCGATGGCGGTCAGCGTGCCGTCGCGCCGGACGCCCGCCTTCACGTGGATCTTCATCGGATGCCGGTAGGTGGCGCCGGTGAACTGCTCCTCGCGGGTGAACTCGAGCTTGACCGGCCGCCCGGTCCGCAGCGTCGCCAGCGCGACGATGTCCTCGACCAGCATCTCCTGCTTGCCGCCGAAGCCGCCGCCGACGCGCTCGCAGTACACCCGCACGCCGGCGGGATCGAGGTCGAACAGGTCGCACAGGCGCGCCGGGTCAGGAACGGGGTCTGCGTGCTCGAGCGCACGTTGAGGCGCCCGGCGTCGTCGAGCCAGGCGACCGCGCCGTGGGTCTCGAGATGGGCGTGCTGGACGCGCTGGGTGACGTAGGTTCCCTCGTGGATGAAATCGGCTTGCGCGAAGCCCTTGTCGACATCGCCGATGTGGCTGTGGACCTCGGCGAGGATGTTGCGTGCGGGATCGAGGATGCGCGCCTGCGGCCCGACGTCGTGGACGACCGGCGCGCCCGGCGCCATCGCCTGCTTCGGCGTCGAACACCGCGGGAAGCACCTCGTAGTCCACCACGAGCCGCCGGCAGCCTTCCTCCGCGGCGGCTTCGCTGTCGGCGATGACGGCGGCGACCCGCTGGCCGGCAAAGCGCACGATGTCGTCGAGGATGACGGTGTCGTCGGGGTCGTCGCGGTCATGCTCGTGGCGCGCGGTGGAGAAGCGGCGGGCCGGCGTGTCCTCCCAGGTGAGCACCGAAACGACCCCGGGAACGGCGAGCGCGTGCTCCTTGCGGATCGACAGGATGCGGGCGTGGGCATGGGGCGAGCGCAGCAGCTTGAGTGCAGCAGGCCCTCGACGGCGATGTCGAAGGTGTAACGCGCCTTTCCGGTCACGACGGCGGGCCCGGCGGGCGCCGGGATATTGCGGCCGCATGGCGCTGCCGGATCGGTCTCGTCGATGTGACGCACGCCGCGGATCGCGTCCTCGATGGCGCGATAGCCGGTGCACCGGCACAGATTGCCCTTGAGCGCGGCGGCGAGATCGTTGCGCTGGGCCTGGTTCAGGCTCGCGGCGGTCATGATCATGCCGGGCGTGCAAAACCCGCACTGGAAACCCTGCGCCTGCAGGAAGGCGCGCTGCATCGGATGCAGCGCGCCGTCGCGCGCGAGACCTTCGATGGTCGTGACCTCGCAGCCGTCGGCGCGGAACGCCGGGACGAGGCAGCTGTGCACGGGCTCGCCGTTGAGCAGCACGCTGCAGGCGCCGCAGTCGCCGGCGTCGCAGCCCTTCTTCACCCCGAACCTCCGAGTTGCCGCAGGAAGGTGCGCAGGCACTGGCCGGGGCGCGGCGTCGCCGGTGAAAGGGTGCCGTTGACGAGCATAGCTCATGGCGCCGCCCGCGGAGCATTCGCGGCGGATCTCCTCGGCGAGCTGCAAGGTCATGTGCTTGCGCCAGGCCGGCGCGCCGTGCAGGTCGTCGAAGTACTGGGCGTCGGGAATGCTCTCCGCGGATACGCTCGCGCAACGCTGCGGCGGACGGCGGGGCAGGGAAGGCGAGCCGGATCGGACGCCGCGTCGCCGCGGTGATGGTTAGGCGAAGCTGCCGTCGCGGGCGAGCGTTCCGATCAGGAGCGCCGCCGAGCGGCCGAGCGGCGTGAGCGAAATCTTGCCGGAACGCGGTACGTCGCACCAGCGCCGCGGCCGGCAGCCAGATCGAGCGCAGCAATTCGCCGGGCCGCAGCGCGTTGCGCTGGGGACCCATGACGAAGTCGGTGACGGCGATGCGCCGTTCGCCGCCGTCCGGCGTCCAGATGGTGCAGACGCCTTCGAGCGCGGCGGTGAGCGATATCATCGGCCCCGCCGGCAGCGCCATGCAGATGTTGCCGCCGACCGTCGCCATGTTCCAGATCTTGAACGAGGCGAGGAAGGCGCGGCAGCATTGATTGAAAAGCGGCGCCGCCGCCCATTCCGGCGGCAATGCCAGCGCGTCGAGCGTCGGCGATCGTGCAGGTCGCCGCGATCTGCAGCCCGTCCGGCGAAATCACCGTCGGCGGCCAGCCGAAACCGGTGAGATCGATCAGCCGCGACAGTGC
The DNA here is from genome assembly GCA_963791375.1 of uncultured Alphaproteobacteria bacterium. Taxonomy (GTDB): domain Bacteria; phylum Pseudomonadota; class Alphaproteobacteria; order Rhizobiales; family Xanthobacteraceae; genus JAJPKK01. Next base: position 31,304 of record CAWBSI010000028.1, on the reverse strand, counting down.
CGGCTGCGGCTCGGAAAACAGCCAAGTGCCGCCGGCGAGCCACGCATCACCCGATCTCCAGGCCGCCATCTCGTTTCGATTTTGCGGCCTCGCGACCTGCGTGATGGTGTTCAGATCCATGCGAAAGGTCTGGCCCGCCGAGTCATGCCGATCCCGGCGCCAACCATCGGCGCCACGGTGCGACCTCCGATCCAAGCAAAACAGATGCCAAGGAGCTGGAATGGCGCCGGAGCCGCCGCGCAGGCACCGGTCTCTCGACGGTCATGGCCGCCGGATACATAATGTTGCCGTCATCGTTCGGAGCACACATTCGCTTCGTCTCGAAAATTGAGCGTGAAAGGCCTGCCATGAAGATCGAGTGCCGCAACCGGCTTGCCGCCGTGGTCGCCGTCGCCGTTTTAGGCTTGCTGGCGATCGGGGGCGCGCATGCCGGGGTGCTGTCGCAATGGGTCGAGCTCGGGCCCGACGGCACGTCGAGCGTGCGGGCGATCACCGACGATGCCTGTCCGTCCGTGCTGTTCGACGGCGCGTCGACGCCGATGGCGGTTCGCGTCGGAGCCGGACCAGACGTTCGACAACGTCAAGCCTGCGGTGTTTGCGGTGCGCGGCTGCGAGGTCGCGGTGCCGCCGGGTGCGGTGGCTGCCGTGCTCGACGGCAAGCCGCTGCCGCTGGCGCGGCCGAACCCGCAGCGCATCCTGATGTTCGGCGACACCGGATGCCGGCTCGGCGACCGGCAATGCGTTCCAGGACTGCAACGATCCGGTCGCGTGGCCGTTCCCGCAAGATCGCCGCCGCTGGCGGCGACCGCGCGCCCCGACCTCGTGATCCATGTCGGCGACTATCACTATCGCGAGTCGGCATGCCCGATCGACGACCGGGGATGCGCCGGGAGCCCGTGGGGCTACGGCTGGGATGCCTGGAACGCGGATTTCTTCGCGCCGGCGGCGCCGCTTCTCGCCGCCGCGCCCTGGGTCATGGTCCGCGGCAATCATGAGGACTGCAGCCGCGCCGGCGAGGGCTGGTTCCGTTTCATGGACCGGGCGCCTATGGAGCGTACCTGCCGCGACCTCACCGGCATCTTCGTGGCGCGCCTCGGCGATTTCGGCGTCGTCGTGGTCGATGACGCGAAGGCGGCGGACCCCAAGGGCGATCCGTCCGCGCTGGTCGACGCTGTTGCGCGGCCAGTTCACCGAGATCCTGGCGAAGGTGCCGGCGGAGGCCTGGATGGTGAGCCACCGTCCGTCCAATTCCATGCGCAGCGCACGGACGCGACGTCGAGCAGGACGAGGTCGACAACCACGTGCAGCAGGCCGCGTTCGGCCCGCTGATGCCGAGCGGCGTCAGGATGGAGGTCGCCGGGCACATCCATTTCTTCCAGGCGGTGGACTTCGGCGGCGCCCGCCCGCCGCAACTCGTCGTCGGCACCGGCGGCGACAAGCTGTCGGTAGTGCCGCCGGTCAGCATGGTCGGCGCCGACATCAACGGCCTCAAGGTCGTCAACTCCGTCACCTATTCGGGCTTCGCCTACATGGTGTGGGACCGTCTCGGCGCGCTGTGGGTCGGCACGCTGTTCGATGTCGACGGGCGGCCGATCAACCGTTGCCGGCTGCTCGATCGCTCGCTCACCTGCGGGTCATGACTGCATTGCGTTTCGCGCATGACGGCGAAACGCTGCGACTTATTTGCCGAGGATGAAAGGCGCAGGGGCAGGAGCCGAGATGTCGGGGCTTCCGTGACGGGCCCGTTTCGTGGATGGCAAAATAAGAAACCGGCCTCGTGTTTCGAGGCCGGTGTCTGAGAAAGCCACGTCCGACAAATCGGTTACTTGCCGGCCGTCGCGAGCTGCGATGACACAGTGGCGAATGTCGTCTGCAATTGCGAACCGAGCAGGTTGACGACGGTAATAATCGTGACGGAAATGCCGGCGGCGATCAACCCGTACTCGATTGCCGTGGCACCAGACTCATCGCGTAGAAACCGACCGATCATAGGGACGCTCCTCTGTTCCAGGCCACTCGCGCCCGGGCTGCGGTGAAACAAGGCGGTTCAGTCACTCGTACGTGCACCCAGAGAAACGAGGCGCGCGAAAGCTCAACGGCACAATAAGGTGGGGCTCACTTAGAAAGCATTGAGCGCGTTATTCGCAATTGCATTTGTTTTTTTCCTGGCTTGCCGTGAAAATTAGAGAACAATTTGTCGGTTCCGCACGACGCGTCGATTGAGTTCGACCGGCGTCGCCGGCTTCGATGGCCTCGAGATGATGGCGACATGGGGATATCGGCGGCGTCACGGTGCGCGGCCGCCAGGGTCTCGGATTTCCGCTCAAGTTGAATCAGATCGCGCTCTAATCTCTCCGCGTTTGCGCGCAATCTTGTCCGAAAAGTCTGCGATTTTTCGATCGATTGCACGCCTGCACAGTTTAGGTAAAGCCTTTGCAATTCCGACTTCGAATTCTAGTGAACAGCGGAAAAATCGGTAAACGATTGGCAGGCTACTGATGAGCGCAGGCTGGTCGAAAATATGAATTCGTCAAGGGGCAATCATGAATCATACAGCGTTGCAACGGTTTCTTCGCGACAGCGGCGGCAACCTGACTCCCATGTTCGCGCTCACCTTGCTCCCGGTCGTCGGCTTGATCGGGATAACCGTCGACTACACGCAGTCTTCGACCCGGAAGATCGGCGCTCGACGGCATCGCCGATTCCGCTTCGTTGTCGGCGGTCACGCCGGCCATGCTGGCGTCGGCGCGAGCAGGTCTCGATCGATACCGCAACGAACGTGTTCAACAGCCAGAAGTCGCTGGTCAACGGCATCGGCCCGGTCACGCTGTCGGTCACCGCGACCGACAGCGGCCTGTCCCGTACCGTCAATGTCACGCTACCAGACCACGTCGAGCACGTTGTTCGGCGGATTCACCGGCAAGACCTCGATGCCCATAGCCGGGATCGTCGCAGTCGACCGCGACGGTTCCGCCCAATATCGATTTCTATCTGCTGCTCGACAATTCGCCTTCGATGGCGATCGCGGCGACGACTGCCGGCATCAATACGATGGTCGCCCACACGCCCGACCAATGTGCCTTCGCGTGCCATGAGTCGGATACCTCGCCCAACGACTATTACGGGCTGGCGCGCAGCCTCAACGTGACGCTGCGCATGGACCTGCTGCGACAGGCGACGCAGAACCTCATGACGACGGCGCAGAACACCCAGGCCGGCAACAACGCCACTTACCGGGCGGCGATCTACACCTTCAACATCGGCTTCAATACGATCACCACCCTCACCTCGAGCCTGAGTACGGCGCAATCGCAGGCGGGCAACATCGACGCTCTACGAGGTGCCGAAGCAGAACTGGAGCAGCGACGCGATCACCAACTACACCAATGCCATGACCCAGATAAATACGATCATGCCCAATCCCGGGCGGCGGCTCCAAGACGGCGGGCGACACGCCGCAGGAGGTCATGTTCTTCGTCACCGACGGGGTCGGGACGAGATGGTCGGGATCTTCGCGGGTGCAGTCGCTGATGAACACGTCGTATTGCACCACGATCAAGAACCGCGGCATCCGCATCGCGGTGCTTTACACGACCTATCTGCCACTGCCGACCAATTCCTGGTACAATACCTATATCGCGCCGTTCCAGGCGAACATCGGCCCGACCCTGCAGAGCTGCGCTTCGCCAGGCCTCTACTTCCAGGTGTCGACCAATCAGGACATATCGGCGGCCCTTGCGCAGCTGTTCAACATTGCGGTTGCCACCGCTCATCTGACGAGGTAACTGCGCTCGCCGGCCGCGCGCACGGCACGCGGCGCCCAGGACCGAGCAAAAAAACGGCCGCACGCCTCCGCGTGCGGCCGCTTCGCTGATCCGGTCCTATTGCTCGAGGGACGCCCGCGAGCCGCCCGGCGTCACCTCGAAGGCGAAGTGGAACGCCGGCAAATCCTCGCCGGGATGGTCCTGGTCATAGGTGAGCTGCGGGATGCGGAAATTGTTCGGCCGCGTCTCCGCGCCCTTGTAGATGCCGGGATAGAGATCGATGTAGTGCCAGCCCGGCGTGCCGGTGGCCTTCATGAAGATCTCCACGTCGCCCTGGCTGTTGAAGGCGCAGACATAGCCCGTGTAATTGTTGTCGTACACCACGTGATAGATGTTCGCGGTCTCGGTCCAGCCGACGCCCTTGAGATGAATCGTGAAGGTCGTGCCGGCCGGGCCGCGCTTCACATCGATCGGGCAGCGCGGTGGGCTTGATCCATAACGATCCGATCTTCTTTGCCGGTCCGGCCTGGATCCACAGCCCGTGGGTGCCGCCGAGATCGTCGGGCGTGCTGAAGCGGAATTCGGCGCGTGCCTGCGGTGTCGGCCTTGGCTTCGGCGATCACCTTGGAGACCTCCTCCCAGCCCCGTCCGGTCATGCGGTTGCCGACGACGCGGGTCCAGTTGAGCTGATAGTTCTTGCCCGGCTCCAGGCCTGCGCCGTGCACCACCACCGGCTCGCCGACACCGGCGAATTGCGGGGTCGCCACGAGTTCGCCCTGGGGCGGCAGGCTGCGAACATTGCGTCTGGGCCTGCTGCTCCGGCGCCGCCGGCAGCACCGGCGGACCGTCGGTGACCGTGAACGCGAATTCGAAGCGCGGCCGTCCCTGCGCCGGATTCTGCTCCGGGTTGCGGTACGGGAAGGTGAGCTCGCCATGCAGCACTTCGAGGATGTGGACGCCGGGAGCGCCGGTCGCCGGAATGGTGAAGCTCGCCGAACCGTGCGTGGTGACGGACGACATCCACCCCGTGAAATTGTTGTCGTAGATGACGTCCCACGAATTGTAGAGCGAGCGGAAGCCGATGCCCTTGACCTCGACATGGATCGGCGTGCCCACCGGCCCGCTCTTCGGCGAAATCTCCACCGTCATGTCGAGGGAATAGCCGACCTGGGTGAAGAGGCGGTCGCCCTGCTGCAGCACGATGTCGTGGAGAGAAGCCGAAATCCTCCGGCGCGATGAACTTCGCGGCTCAGCCGTCCGGACTGGTCGGCCTTCGCCTTGGCGATCTCGTAGGCGACCTGGGTGAAATCGCGGCCGTGATATTCGGCGTCCGCGACCTTCCACTCGCCGTTGGCGGTGACCCATACGACCTGGAATTCCTGCCCGGGGGGAAGTCCCTCGGCCGTCACCGTCACCGGTGTTCCCGCCGGACCATGGTCCGGCGAGACGTCCATGCGGCCGACATAGCCGTCGCGAGGCTTGCTGACCTCGACTTCGGGACCGAGCGCGGAGGCAGCGGGAGCCGCGACCGACCGTGCCGGAGACATCAGCGAGAGCGCCAACAGCGCGCACGCCAGACCGGCCAGCCGGCCGCTGCATTTCCGCATGGACAACCCCTTGGCTGAACTTACGGCTTCGGCTTCATCACCGGTTCGCCGGCGACCACCATCAGCTGGGTCGTCGGCCGGATGAAGGGCACCCATTCCACCGTGGAACCGTCGTTCATGGTGGCGACGACCTTGTAGCCCAGCGATCCCGTCGGGAAGTCGGCCGGGATGGTCCAGAACAGCGACCAGAAATGGTCGGTGGGCGGCGCGCCGTGCGGCTTGAAGCCGGCCGGAAGCTTCTGGCCATTGCCGAGTTCGACGACGACGCTCTTGAGCACCTTGTCGTCGGCCACTTCGCCGTTCGGCTGCAGCACGCGGATGCGCCACGCCACCGCTTCCTTGCGCTTGTACTGATTGTTGAGCACGCAGAACGGCCCGGCCTGATCGGCCAGCGCATGACGAACGATATCGCCTTCGAAGAACAGCTTCTTGGCCTGCTGCGCCTGCGCGCCGCCGGCGAATCCGATGGCAGCAACCGACAACGCAAGTGCACACAGAGTCGTCTTTTTCATGAGGGGCGCCCTTTCCAGCCGAAGATGAATTCTTATTTTGGCGGATACTATCCCGGCGCCAGCCGGTTTGAAAAGGGCTTTGTTCGGGTCGAGATGCGCGCTTCCTCACAATCCGCACGGAACGGGCGTCGAGACCCGGTGACGTGCCATCCGCGGCGCTTGCCGGGCTGCGCATCGTGCCCGGCTATCTCGAACGCGAGGCCCAGGAGGCCGTCCTGGCGGCGATCCGCGAGGTCATCGCCCGCGCCCCGCTCTACACCCCGCGCATGCCGCGGAGCGGCAAGCCGATGTCGGTGCGCATGACCAATTGCGGCACGCTCGGCTGGATGACCGACGAGCGGCGGCTACCGCTACCAGCCGACCCATCCGGCGACCGGCGCGCCGTGGCCGCCGATTCCCGACATGCCTGCTGCGGGCGTGGACGGAGCTCTCGGGCTATCCGCTTCCGCCGCAGGCCTGCCTGGTCAACGTCTATGGCCCGGACGCCCGCATGGGCCTGCATCAGGACCGCGACGAGGAGGACTTCGCGGCCCCGGTGGTCTCGCTGTCGCTCGGCGACGCCTGCCTGTTCCGGATCGGCGGGACGCAGCGCAACGGCCCGACCCGCTCGTTCCGGCTCGCCTCGGGCGATGCGCTGGTGCTGGGCGGGGAGGCGCGGCTCGCCTTCCACGGCGTCGACCGCATCATCCCGGCAGACCTCGACCCTGCTCGCGGAGGGCGGGCGGATCAACCTGACGCTGCGCCGGGTGACGCGTGCGGCGTGAAGAAGGGGCGGTGGTGATCGTGCGCCTATCGGCGCGGCCGGATCGTCGAAGCGGCCGGCTGCCGACGCTGCGCAAGGCACGACGGCTTCACGGCGATTTCCACAGCCCCGCGGCTTTGAGCGCCTTCGTGATGACGGCCTGGACGTCGATCGAACGCGGCTGAGGCGGACGGCTCGGCTTCGGCGCTTCGGCCGCGGGCTTGCGTACGCCGCCAGCGTCGCGGTGGCTCCCGGAGGTTGGCTGCGAGAGGGTTGGGAACGCGCCGGCGCCGGCTTCGCTCGATCGGCCGTGCGGCGCGGATGTCCGGTCAGGCCCCAGAATTTGGCGATGTGATAGGACGACGAGATTCCCACTTCGAGCAGGAAGGCGCCGGGGGCCCCGCACTGATCGTGGGAGTCGCCGGCAGCGAGCGGCGTCCCGTGCGCCATCTTCGGGATGGTGTAGGATTCGATGACGTCGTCGCCGCTGCGATTGCGCCAGACCTGGCGCGGATAGCCGTCGACAGTCTCGGTCAGCGTCGGCTCCTCGTCGAGGCCGTGCACGTCGATCCACTGCTTGCACGATCTGGTCGGCATTCTCCCGCTTCACCAGCGGGTCGGCGTCGCCGTGCCACACCGATATGCGCGGCCACGGCCCCTGATGCGGCGAGGCGGCGCGCACGAAATCGCCCCATTCGCGCGCCGGGCGCGGGCGCACCTTGAACATGCTCTCGAACGCCTCGTTGACGTTCGTCGCCGTGCGGTACGGCAGGCCGGCGATCACCGCGCCGGCCGCGAACGTATCGGGATAGGTGGCGAGCATGACGGACGGTCATCGCGCCGCCGGCGGAGAGGCCGGTGACGAAGACGCGGCCGGGATCGATGCCGTGATCGCGGATCATCGTCTCGACCATCTGCCGGATCGACAGCGCCTCGCCTTTGCTCGCGCTCGATGTGGCCGGAGAGAAACCAGTTGAAGCACTTGTTCGGATTGTTCGCGGGCTGCTGCTGCGGCAGCAGGAGCACGAAGCCGTAGCGATCCGCGAGCGTCGACCAGCCCGCCCCGAAATCGTAGCTCGCCGCCGTCTGGGTGCAGCCGTGCAGCACCACCACCAGCGAGGGTTCCGGTCGCGCCGGCACGTATTTGAACATGCGCAGCGCCCCCGGATTCGATCCGAATCCGTGGACCTCGGTGAGACAGCTGAGTGCGGGATCGAGGTCCGGCGTCGGCGAGCGAGCCCCTGCCGCACAGCTTTTCCCACTGGCGGCGGTAGCGGGCGAGGTTGGCGATCGTGTTTCCGAGGCTCTGCAAGCGGCTGGTCCTTGTTCAGGTCGTCGCTACTCTTGAACAACCAATATGCCGGCTTATTGTTGCATTGCACAATAGCGAGCTCGGCAGAAATCCACTTTATCTTGCCATACGCCGCCAACGCAGGCTTGCGAAACATCAACGCGACGAAAGAACGTGCAAGCGGCTGATTTCCTTGGTGCCGGCTATCGTCGATTTGGGCATCAGGCGTCCCGTCCTGGGACTGCACCGTTAAAACATCCCTCGAATTTGAATCCAATCTTTTTCAATTGGATTCACGTGGTGGCAAGATTCGCCACCTAGAGTGGCATTCGGGTCCATGACCGGGCGCGAACAGCTTGGCAGGGAACCAGGGCACGAGCAGCTACGGAACAGGGCACATCATGACAAATCTCGCGAAGCGTTTTGCCAAGGACGAATCCGCCGCAACCGCGATCGAATACGGTCTGATCGCGGCCGGCATTTCGGTTGCCATCATCACGGTCGTCAACACGCTGGGTTCGCAGTTGCAGACCACTTTCGGCTTCGTCTCGTCACAGCTGGCTACCGCCGGCAAGTAGTCAAATTGAATGGCTGATTGCAAAACCCCGGTCGTTCGGCCGGGGCTTTGCAATTCGCGACGCCGCTGACCGCTGCTTCCAACCGCTCGTCCACGATTTTGGGAGCAAGCCCCGCCAGGCGGGCCTTAAGCATTTGATTTCCTTGGTGCCGGCTACAGGATTCGAACCTGTGACCCCGTGATTACAAATCACGTGCTCTACCAGCTGAGCTAAGCCGGCGGCGCCAGTTCCTGCGCGAGGGTGTGATCATCCATGCCCGTCGCGCCGCTTTCCGATTGTCTCGGATCGTGAGTGCGGTTCATAGTCGCTCCAGGAGCGCATTCCAACCGGTTTTTGGCCGGGCGCGCCTCGCGCCCGAGGGCGAGCCGGTTCCTCGGGTTCGGCATTGCGATCGACCGGCGCCGCCCAGGTTCGAGGGAGTGAACCGGAAGGCCATTGTCATATACTACCCGGGCGTCGGAGGAGAGCCGTCCGGCAAGGGAGACGACCATGAGACCCGTGTTCGGCGTCACGATCGCCGTCGATCGGCGCGCCGTTCCTCGTCGGGGCGTCCCTCGTTGAGTAGGCCGTTTTCAGCGGATCACAGGAGCTGCTCGTGGACACGGTTTCGATACTCGAGTGGGTGGCGGCGATAGCAATAGGGCTGTTCGCGGCCTACCTCGTCCTTCATTACGCACTCTTTCTCCTCATGTCCCATCCCAAGGACGCCGGCAATTACGGCCTCGGGCTCAACGAATTCGAACGGCGCCAGCTCGTCGAGTGGTCGCCGCGTGCAGAGGATTTTCTCAAGCACGACGACGAAGACCGCACTTATGACGACGTGTTCGGCACCTACCGCGACGTCGACATGAACTACAGCACCTGCGTGTTCCCCCGCGCGCCTTTCACCAACGACAACGAGGTGGAAAATCTTCTGCTGGAGCCGAAGGACGGCATGCGCATCCTGGAGCTCGGGTGCGGATCGGGCGCGACGGCCCACGATTTCGCCTCCCGCCACAACGTCGAGATCGTATGCGTGACCAACTCGGTCGCACAGACCGAGATCTGCCGGAAGAAATTCGCCAAGTTCGGCGGGCGCGTGAGCGTCATCACCACCGACTTCGACAAGCTCGATCTTCCGGCCGAGAGCTTCGACGCCATCTACGCGTTCGAGTTGATCGGCTACACCAAGAATCTGGATGCCTGGCTCGGCCGATGCCTGCGCATGCTCAAGCCGGGTGGCCGCCTGTTGATCCGTTCGCCGGGAGGCCTCGATCACTGCCGCCGCGAGGTAGACTTCCAGAGCGTCTCCGACTTCTTCTACAACTGGCACTACAATTTCCTCGGCGCCAATGTGATCATCTACACGATGCGCCAGGTCGGCTTCGGCCCCATCCGCTACCGCCAGGTGCCGTTCTGGGCCTGGGGCCTGACGTGGAACTACCTCCAGCTGATGTGGCTGTGGAAGTTCAAGCTCAAGATGCGCACCTTCGTGAACCTGGAGCGGATCATCTGGCGCACTTCGAAGACCTTCGTCTACGGCAACCCCTACAACCTCGTGCTCGCATTCAAGCCCGTCGCCGTGCCGAAGGCCCCTGCGCCCGCTCCGCAGCAACTGGAAATGGCGACCACCGGATGATCCGATCGAAGCGGCGGGGCGAGCGACTCGCCCCGGCCCGGCGCAGCCCAGCGAGGCCGCGCCGGGCCGTCGCCATTGTGGTTGCTCCCCGCGGCATCGGGTTCCATGGTTCCGGGCGCATGAAGCGCCCCAACGCGCTGATCGGCAGCCCGGTGAAGCGGGTCGAGGATCTGCGGTTCGTCCGGGGCAGGGGCGAATATGTCGGCGATCTCGCCCGCGACGGCCTGCTCCATGCTGCGATCTATCGCAGCCCCGTCGCTCATGGCGCGATCCGCCGCCTCGATGTGGCGGCCGCGCGCGCGTATCCCGGCGTGCACGCCGTGATCACCGCCGGCGACCTCGGCGCGGTTCCCACCATTCCCATGCGCATGGAACCGTTGCCTGACCTCGCCCGCTTCGCGCAGCCGGTGCTCGCCCACGGCAAGGTGCGCTATGTCGGCGAGCCCGTCGCGGTGGTCATTGCCGACAGCGTGGAGCGCGCGGAGGACGCGCTCGAACGCATCACATTTGTGGCCGAGCCGCTTGCGCCGGTGCTCGACCGCATGGCTGCGGCGGCCGGCAACGTTTTTCTGTTCGAGGAGCACCGCACCAACGTCGCGACCACCATGACCGGCGTCGCCGGCGACGCCGCGCAGGCCTTTGCGTCCGCGCCTTATGTGCGCGCCGAGCGCTTTTCGGTCCAGCGTCATACGGCGATGACGATGGAGCCGCGCGGGCTGATGGCGCAGTGGGACGCGCAGGGACGCCTCACGGTTTTCGGCGCCTGCAAGGTGCCGTTCGCGATCCGCGCTTTGCTTGCGAAGTTGTTCGGGCTGCCGGAAACGGCAATCGACGTCATCGAGAACGATGCCGGCGGAGGCTTCGGCGTGCGCGGCGAATTCTATCCCGAGGACTTTCTGATTCCCTATGCGGCGCGCGTCACCGGCCGCCCGGTGCGCTGGATCGAGGGCAGGCGCGAGCATTTCCTGGCGACCACCCATGCCCGCGAGGCCGAATGCGAGCTCGAGATCGCGTGCCGTAACGACGGAAAGATCGTCGGCCTGCGCGGCCGCGCCTGGTCGGACATGGGCGCCTACATCCGGCCCAACGCGGTGACCGCGCCGCGCAACCTCGCCCAGGTCATGGCGGGGCCATACAGCGTCCCCAACGTGCACATGGACGTGTCGCTGGTCATGACCAACAAGACGCCGAGCGGCAGCTATCGCGGCCCCGGCCGGTTCGAAGCGGACTTCTTTCGCGAGCGGCTCATCGACATGGCGGCGCGCGACCTCGGCATCGATCGCATCGAGATTCGCCGCCGCAACCTGATCGCGGCGGCGGAGATGCCGTACGCGCTGCCGGTGGTGCTGCCCTACAACGCGGCGGCCGAATGCGACAGCGGCGACTATGCGGCGACGCTCGATCGCTGCCTCGCCGAATTCGACTGGGCCGGCAAGGCAAAGCTCACGGGCCGGTTCATCGAAGGGCGTCGTCACGGCATCGCGGCCGGCTGCTACATCGAAGGCGGCGCGTCCGGTCCGATGGAAAACGCCCGGCTCGAACTCGGCGCCGACGGCATGGTGTCGGTCTATGTCGGTTCATCCGCGATCGGGCAGGGGCTCGAGACCATCTTCGCCCAGATCGCCGCCGATGCGCTGGAGCTGCCGATGGAGCGCATCGCCGCCGTCCATCATGGCTCGACCACCCTCGTTGGCGAAGGCTTCGGCTCCTATGCGTCGCGCGCCGCGGTGATGGGAGGCTCGGCGATCCTCGACGCGGCCGGCAAGCTGAAGGACGCGCTGCGCGCCGCCGCCGCCCGCCATTTCGCCTGCGCGCCCGGCGACGTCGGCATTCGCGAACTCGCAGCGTTCGGGCCGGACGGGCGCATCGCCGCGCTGTCGGAGATTGCGGCGCGCGGCCTCGCCGCCGAGGGCAGTTTCGCCAGCCGCAAGCGCACCTACAGCTACGGCGCGCATGCCGCCCATGTCGCGGTCGACCTCGAGACCGGGTCCGTCGAGGTTCTCGCTTATGTCGCCGTCGAAGACGTCGGGCGCATCATCAATCCGGCGACGCTGCATGGCCAGGCGTTCGGCGCCATCGTCCAGGGGCTCGGCGGCGCCTTGCTCGAACGGCTCGTCTACGACGAGCACGGCGAACTCATGACCGCGTCGTATTCCGATTATGCGATGCCGCTCGCCGCCGACTTCCGCAATATCGCCGTGGTCGCGCTGGAGCAGCATCCCGCGCCGGGCAATCCGCTCGGCGCCAAGGGCGCCGGCGAAGGTGGCGTCATTCCGGTCGGCGGAGTCATCGCCAACGCCGTCGCTGCGGCGCTGGCGGGGTTGGGCGTCGAGCCGCGCGACTTGCCGCTCTCGCCGCCACGGGTTTGGGAATTGATCGAAGCTGCCGCCACGAAGGCCGACCCTCATCGCCGTCACCGCCGGGCTCGTCCCGGCGGTCTCGATTCAACGGGCACGGCCGACAGACAGTGATCTCGGGATCGCGCGTGCCCTCCAAATCGAAATGGCCGGGACAAGCCCGGCCATGTCGATTAGGCGGCAGCGGTCAGATGCAAAACCGCTTCATGGCCCCTCTCAGGCGGATTGCTCCGCGACGCCCGAGCCGGTGGTGATGTCGACGTCCTTGGTGTCGCGCAGCAGCAAGCCACCGATCACCACGGTCATGACGGCGACCGCGATGGGATACCACAACCCGCTGTAGATGTTGCCGGTTGAGGCCACTATCGCGGTGGCGACCAGCGGGAGCACACCGCCGAACCAGCCATTGCCGATGTGATAGGGCAGCGACATCGAGGTGTATCGTATCCTGGTCGGGAACATCTCGACCAGGAACGCGGCGATGGGGCCGTACACCATCGTCACGTAGATCACCATGATGACCAGGATCAGCTCGGTCATCAACCAGTTGACCTGGCTGAGGTCGGCCTTCGGGGGATAGCCGGCCGCCGTAAGCGCCGCCATCCAGTCCGTCGCTTTGAGACCTTCGATGGTCTTGGCGCCGGTGGCCGATCTGATGGTCAGGACCGGCGCCGAGCCCGCCGGGCCGGCCGTCGTCGCAAACGACACGCCGGCCTTGGTCAGGAAGTCGCGGGCGCTGTCGCAAGGCGTCGGGATGTTCCACGGCGTGATGTGCTGACAGGTCGCCTGATCGACGGTCACGGTGACTTCGTTTGCCTGCTGGAACTTTTCGAGGGCCGGATTGACGTAGTGGGTCAACGCCCCGAACAGGGTGAAGTAGGACACCGCCGCGATCAGGCAGCCCGCCAGGATGATCTTGAGCCGCCCGATCCGATCCGAGAGCCAGCCGAACACGATGAAGAACGGCGTGCCGATGATCAGCGAAACGCCGATCAGGATATAGGCCCAGACATAATCGAGCTTCAGAGTGAGCGTCAGGAAGAACAACGCATAGAACTGACCCGTGTACCACACCACGCCCTGGCCGGCGGTGGCGCCCAGCAAGGCGAGCAGCACGTACTTGTTATTGGGATAACGCAGGAAGCTATCGGTGAGCGGGGCCTTGGAGCCTTTGCCCTCTTCCTTCATCTTCTTGAAGATCGGCGACTCGTTGAGCTTGAGCCGGATATAGACCGAGTACACCAGAAGCACGACGGAGACCAGGAACGGAATGCGCCATCCCCAGTCGGCGAATTCCTTGGCATCGAACGTGGTGCGGCAGAACAAGATGATGCCCAGCGCCAGGAAGAAGCCGAGGGTCGCGGTGGTCTGAATGAAGCTCGTGCTGAAGCCGCGATCGTTCGGCCGGGAGTGTTCGGCGACGTAAGTGGCGGCGCCGCCGTACTCGCCGCCCAGGGCGAGGCCCTGGAGCAGACGCAGCGTCACCAGAAGGAAAGGCGCCATCCACCCGATGTTGGCGAAGGTCGGCAGCAATCCGACCAGGAATGTCGAACTGCCCATGACCAGGATGGTGACGAGGAAGGTGTATTTGCGCCCGACGAGATCGCCGATCCGCCCGAACAGCAGGGCGCCGAACGGCCGCACCAGGAAGCCGGCGGCGTAAGTGGCGAATGCCGAAAGCAGTGCCGCAGTATCGTTGCCCGGCGGGAAAAACAGCGACGCGAAGAACGGCGCCAGCGTGGCGTAGAGATAGAAGTCGTACCACTCGAATACGGTGCCGAGCGATGAGGCGAAAATGACGAACTTTTCTTCCTTCGTCATGCCGGCGTCGCGCGCCGAAGTCGTCTGCGCCAATGTGGTCATGAGCATTCTTCCCCTGATTGCGCGTTGCTTTTTGTCAGCCCCAGCACGCTGCAGAATTGATTACACGGGCCCACGGCGCGCAAGCTATTCCGCTCACACGTTAAAGTCTTTGCCACAGTCGTCTTAGAACTAAAGTATTTGAACGCGCCGCAATACGCGTTGTGCGTTGCGAGAGAAACTCGTGTGGGAACACGGATTTCAGTGTGGATGGCCGCGGCGCCGCAGCGTCGCGGAGCCGGCACGGCCCGGTACGGTAACGCTGCACCGGCCATGGTGCGTCCTTGCCGCAGAGCCCGGCATTTAACGAAATCTTAATTAAAATCATTGTCGCCACACCGCGCCGCATGCAAGGATTTGCCGCCCCGAGGAGGCCCAACCCACGAGGCAGTCATGCGTATGAAAATCGCGTTGGTCGGCGCATCGTTGGCCGGCGGTATGTTGGCCGGTGTTGTGTTGGCGATTGGTGTCGGTGCCGCCGTGGCGGGGTCCGAAGAGTGCTGCGAGAAGGCGCCGCCGTTTCCCAAGGTGGTCTACGCCCTTCCGCCCACGCCGTTCGTCATTCCGCCGACCGGCTACGTGCTCGATCCCTCCGACGCTGCGAAGCCGTTCTACCCGGTCGGTCCCAGCCCCTATGCTGCGGGATTCGGCGCCGCGCCTTATGCGCGGCCGACCTATTCGGAGGGCGGCTATGCCTATGCCGATTCGTATCCCTATACGGACGACCCCTATGGCTACGGGCCCGGGGCGGGCTACGGGCCCTCGGCTTACGATCCTCCGGGCCCCGGTTATTACCAAGCCCTCAATGTGCGGCCCGCCGGCGCGCCGCCCTACACGGCCTATCGCTACCGCACGGCCCCGAACGCGAAGATCATCCACCTGCTGCCGACGGAGTAGGCGCAGATGCGGCGCGTAGGGGCGTGGGATGGGTTTTGAGCGCTTGCGAAACCCGTCATGGACCGCGCCGATGCGCCGCCGATGAGTGCGCTTCGCTCAAACCATCCAGTCGTAACATTCCATGTCAGGCGTGCTCCTCATAGGCCTGTGGTTACTCCACCGTGCCATCGCGTTCGTTATGCCCGAGTTCGTCTTCAACAAACGATGCCGCCTGGTGGGCTCTGTCGATCGTGATCAGCGCGAAGTCCACTGGTTGACGCGTCCAGGCGTCGACGGCCATCCGCATGGCCTCCGATGCTGCGTACGCGTTAATCCACCCTGCGTAGAGCGGGTGAGCATCATTGACGCCCTTCTTCCACACACGGATGAAATAGCCGGTCACTGCGCTCATGGTCTTGCCTACCCTCGACCCGCGGATGCTTCCCGTGCGGGCGATGCCGGCGGCAGCCTGCCCGCGACCCGCTTCTGCACTTAGAATCCAGTTGTGATTTCAATAAAAGTGGAGGCCGCCGAATTTTGGGCCGCCCCATCAATCTTGCAAATCCACGCCTTTTTGTTTACGCGACTCGGAGGGGCTGCCGACATCTGGCGACTTACTCATCAGCGCGGCGCCTTGGCCGGCCGTGCGTGCGGCTTCGCAAACCAATCGACCGCGGTGGCGATACGCTGGGCAACCGGCTCGCCTGTTTCCGCCTCGACGACCACGGCGGCCCCGACCATCGATCGAAGGTCGCCTGCAAGCTCGGCGTCGAGCCCACGGAGCGCTATGCTCGCCGAAATGCGCAGCAACTCGGTCTCAAGGGGGCGAGAGGCGCGCGCACGGGCCTTGTGAGCGTGGTATGCGGCGCGCTTGAGCTTCTGCAATCCCTTGGCCAGTGCCAGCGGCCGCTTTTCAGGTTCTTCCCGGGCGCGCAGCCGCAGCTCCAGTGCGGCGATTTTGCGCAAGGTTTCCTTCGCAATAGCTTCAAGGGGCGGCGGAGTTGGGTGCGCGGCATGCCCCGCTGCTACGCTTTGAAATGGCTTGTCTTTCCGGCTCACTCGATCTCTACCACTGAACAGGCCTGGCGATGAGGGGAAGGATCCTCGCGATACGGACTCCCGTGGTTCGAGGGATGTCCAGCCGCCTCTCCGCAGAAGTGCCCATCCCCGGCAAAAAGCTTAGAGGGCCGCACCCTGATGCCGCATCCCCCCATTTGGGGGGGACTGCAGCCCCGTGTCGGATCTCCAAAGAAGGGCGCCGACAGCCTACGCAGTCTCGTGGTTGCCCTTGTCCTCGGTCGGCATAACCGCGCCGCGGTCAAGTTCTGAAAGGAGGAAAAACGATAGTAACAGCCCGTTTCTTTTGCGTAGGTGCCGAAGCGCAGTTTCGAATCAAAAGCCCACCCCTCGGGCGCTCAAGTGTGGGTTCGTCCACGTGCCCCATCAGAAACAAATCGCGAACAAATTCGGGGTGCGAATTCGGCAAGGATGTGGCGAATATGCAACCAAAATATGCGCGGACCTGGGTAGCTTCACGCACCCTGGTGCGCATTCCTTCGGGAATGAATAGCTGCTGGCCCCGCTTCGGCGGGGCCTTTTTTCGTGTTCCCACAGCCCCGCACGTACACGCCGCATTGCCGGGGCGACAGCCGCGCTTCCAGGGCGTCGTCCGCTTCGCCGAGCACGGTGTGAGCCTTCTTCAGGATCAGTTCTATTTCGTATTCGCTCATGATCCCCAGCGACCATCGAGGCACACCAGGGATGGTGATCGCCTGATCAAATGACGACGAAGGTACGGACTTCCGTCTTCAGATCACGTCAGCGCGCAGGAACAGCTCTGTTTCTTCTGTCGTCGACAGTCTCAAAGTTGGAGGGGGATGGTACTAGAAACCGCTCTTCCCCAGAAGCAGGTCCCGACCTCAACTCATCCACCCCCCTTGTGAGGTCGGCGCTCATCTTCAGTCCGATCATGGCGATTCGGTGCGCGCGCGACGGCCATTGTGAGGTGGCGTCTCGAATGCTGCCGGACTGTTGCGAGAAGTACACGTCGAGCGCGGACTCCAAGGTCCGACGCTTTGTTAGTCACCCCGTGCAACCCGTTTCTTGCAGATGATCGGAGTGATCGCCGGCCTGCGCTTCAATCAACGTGGCGGCGCATCGTAGATAGTCGTTACCGGCCTCTACCAGCTCCGCCGCGGCCGCCGGGTCCTCAGCGAATGCCGCCAAACTGAAGCACTCTTCCGCCAAGCGGCAATAATCGCCGGCGATCAGCTCGGCCGCGCCGAGGCGTATAGCATCGACAATTGCACTGTCCAACAGCCGTGCCGCTGCAGCTATACCCCCGACACCGATCGACATGTGAATGGCCCCACAACGCAACGCCGTGACCACTGTGACGGGGCAACCCCCGCTCGCCGTCAATTAATCAGATGATGGGTGCCAAATTCTGCCGCCCCGCAGGCTTTTTCGCGGAATATTTGCTAGCAGCCGTTTCCTAAAAATTGTGCAATCGGGAGCCTGAGAAGCTGGAGTCGCGGCCGCCGGGACACCGATGAGCGCCGCCAGTCGGAGCCACCGCTCCGCCTCCCGCTCGTGAAGCTGCCTCACAGACGGTATCGTTGTTTTCTCAGCCAGAGCGATACATTCGTCTTCCCCGGCGCGCCGCCCTACGCGGCCTGCTGCCGACGGGAGTGACGCCTCATGTCTGCGCGGCGAGCCGCGTGGTCGCGACATAGAGCGCGAGCGCGGTGGCGTTGGAGACGTTGAGGCTCTTGATCCGCCCCGGCAGTTCGAGCCGGGCGACGAAGTCGCAGTTGGTACGGGTGAGCTGGCGCAGGCCCTTGCCTTCGGCGCCGAGCACGAGGGCGACGGGATCGGCGAAGGCGAGCGTGGCAATGTCGGCCTCGCCGGAACTGTCGAGCCCGACCACCATGGTGTTGAGGTCCTTGAGGGTGCGCAGCGCCTGCGACAGGTTGCCGATGGTGACGATCGGCACGTATTCGAGCGCGCCCGAGGCCGCCTTGGCGAGCACGCCGGTGGCCTCCGGCGTGTGGCGGGCGGTGGTCACCACGGCCTTGACCGCGAACGCCGCCGCCGAGCGCAGGATCGCGCCGACATTGTGCGGATCGGTGATCTGGTCGAGCACCAGCAGCATACCGGACGCCGCGACGTCTTCGAGCGCGGGCGAGGGCAGGGGATCGGCCTCGGCATAGAGCCCCTGATGCACGGCCTCCGGCCCCACCAGGGCTTCGATCGCATCCGGCCTCACCATGTCGAGCTTCACGCTGTGCGCGACGTTTTCTTCCTCGAGCCGCCGCGCCGCGTTCTCGGTGGCGAGCAGGCGGTGGAAGTTCCGCTGCGGGTTTTCCAGCGCCGCCTTGACGCTGTGCCAGCCGTACAGCACCACCGGGCCGTCGCGATCCCGCGGCGGGCCGCGCCACGGCCCGGCGCGCGGCTTGCCGGACCGTTTGCCGTGGAATTCCTTGCCGGCGAAGCGCTTGCCCGCGAACGGCTTGCCCGTGAACGGCTTTCCCGCATCGTCGCGCCGGAACGGCTTGCCCCTGCGGTGGTCGGAATCGCGATCGCCCATGCCGGCGTTGTGTCACGCCGCCGCCGCCGCCGCAACGGCCGCGCCCGCCGCGCGGTGCGCGGCGTGCGGTTCCGGCCACCGCTCGAGCCTCATCGGCGGCGCGAGGCGATCGAGCGGCTGAAGGGGGGATGGTTTTGCCCGCACCTTCGGGTGGGCCGGGCAACGCTATGCTGCGAGCAAAGGCGAGCGGTTGGACCAGCGCCACGGCGCCAAGCAGATCCTCGATTTAGGCGGGTGTCGGCTCCCGCACGGCAGGCTGGTCACTGGAGCAAGCCTCGCGATCGGTGTGGTCGGTGAATTCGACCGCCAGTGTGTCCTCGGTGCGCCAGATCACCCGGCACGATCGACGGCCGCCAAGAGGCGTCCGCAATCTGAACTTGTCGGGAATTGTGTAGGCCCTGACTCCGGCGATCTTCGCGCCGCCATTTGAGAGGTCGACCAGCACGCACGGGCGCTCCAAATGGCGGTCCACATCGTAGATGGTTGCGGGCAAATTCCATTCCACCCGGAAGTTCCTGCGCCGGTTGCGTCGCCTGCTCGACCCCAGATGGCTCGACATTGTGGGTAACCCGCATGCTGAAGCGGTCCGTGAGGACACTAGAGTTGGAGAGTTTTTTTTGCGTCGGCCGTGTTGCGCAGTTTCGAGTTAAATGCGGGGGATCATGCCGGGTGCCGCGGGAAGCTTCGTGAGTTTCAGCCCGGCCGAAGCGGCGGCGCGCGCGGCTCCCTGAGGGAACGCAGGCCGCGTTTACGAGCTATGCCGGGCGAACCTCGCCCGGACGCCGCCGGCGGCCCGAAAGCGTTATGCCCCATGATCGCGGCGGCGGGCGCCACCGGAACAGGCGCTCAGAGCGAGCCGCTGAGCGTGGTTCAGAATGACGGGGGCGATGATGATGCGGCTATTGCTTAAGCCGTTGCGATGCCTTAGGTACGCGGCTCCCGGGGGAGTGTCCCGAGTGGCAAAGGGAGCTGACTGTAAATCAGCCGCCTTATGGCTTCGTAGGTTCGAGTCCTACCTCCCCCACCATCAAGGGACAGGATCAGGGTCCTGTGAACAGAGGTCAGGTGTCAGAAGGTCAGGGGGCCACTGACGGCGGACGGTCCCTGTCCCCTGATGCGGGTGTAGCTCAATGGTAGAGCAACAGCCTTCCAAGCTGATGACGAGGGTTCGATTCCCTTCACCCGCTCCAATGTTTTCAATGGTTTGTCGTGCTCTTCAGGAATTGCAGGTGGACAAATTTCTGGTTCTGTGGTGGACAAACGTTGCTGATTTGATCTCTGCTCGCGAAGTTTCAGTAAGGCTCGTCGGCGCTGTTCGATGGTGGCCTTGCGATACAAATCGATGGTCGCTTCGCGTCTTTGCCCCCACCGCATTGAGATCAGCGTCCGACAAGTCGGCATCCCCGCCCGCCGTGAAACCGCCATGGCGAAAGCGATCGGAAAGTGATCTCCTTCGGAAGTCCCGCCATTTCCCGGATCAACGCCACATGCCGGATGAATTCGGCTAGAGGCGCGCTTGGTCGCCCCTTGTCGGCCATGGTCGATGGACACCGGTGCTATCAGGTCTGTCGCGCATGCAGACAAGTGATCCGTATTTTGGCGCATTCTCAATGCGGTCCATCAGTTCGGGAAACAATGGAAGTCCGTCTTCCGAGAAAAGCGGCAAGTCTCTCATTTCATCGGTTTTGGGATGATGAACTTTCACGATGTCGGGGTTTTCTCGGGGGCGATAATCGGTCCATAATAAACCAGTGTTCCTGCCATCCTCGCGTGGAACTCCTATGATGTGTTCTTCGCGCAGAAACCAGCAAAAGGATATAAGCGCTGCGGTCCCAATCGACCAGTAACCGGCTTCATCACATGCTTTTACGAATGCCAACGTCTGATCCCATGTAGCAGGCACGGTTCCCGATTTAGGCGTCTCGATCTCAGCGTTTGCAAACGGGTTGAGGGCCGGACCAACCTTCGGCGTCGATGGCGACTGCAACGTTCCAAGCACGCTGACACGCTTTCATAACCTCTTGCCCACGTCGCAGGCGGCGAGTTTCGCGCACAACCGGCTTGCCATCCTTGCCGACCAATAGGCTTATTGTTTGCGTCCAAGACGGGTTCGATGCACCCTCACCTTAGCGTACAACTTGTCGGCAACGCCCCCCGTGATTTCAGCGAGTGACAATTCGCCAAAGCGAGATCGTCCATATGGATCGTCTTTGAGCAGATGGTTTCCAGCGATTCCGAGACCATATTCGAAATTCATTTGCATCCGGTCGCTCAGGTCCTTGTATTGCTCTGATTTTCGATACGCTGCCACCATCCAATCGAAGGTGCCGTGTACAGGCCCACTCGGTACAACATCCGATAGACCATGCGTACGCCAAGCATCGAATTGAGGAAGAAGAATTGTCTCCACGCGCTGCATTGCGATTTTGTAGTCGGACCCAAGTGCTTCACTTTTGACCGGGCAAGGGCCGCGAACGTCGTCGGCCGCAACTTTCTTCGCCGGCCTTAAAAAACCCAATTAAACGCCGAATCTCGAACTCCCAATGTTACAACCGCAAACCACAAACCAAGGAGAAATCATAATGGAACTATCGAAATTCACTCGCGCAAACGACGTATTTGCGATCATTGGACCGGAGTTCAAAGGCCGGATTGCCAACTTAAAGGCACTGCAGCAGGAGATTGATACCTTCTCGAAAACGATAGACGTGGCATTGTTTTGTGTCCCAGAAAAGACCTTCAAAACAGGAAAACACAATTTGGCCGACTGCATATCTACAGGCATCTCTGTTACATCCCAAGATCGCGATGAGAGGCTGGCGTTGTTTATGTGGTCTATAGAACAGAAATCAGCCAACACGAACATCGTTATCTGTTGCGCACCATTCGAGCAGGTCCATGGGGAACCATTACCACCGCCACCAGTGTATACTCAGTGATCGATATGAACGATACCACAAAAAATATCCTCAATACTATGCCTCTTTGCGGTGTAAAAGACATAATAACATATTGAGCTACAAAACCTTATCAGTGCTTATATTGATACCCGTTGCTCACTCATGCTCTATTGCCTAAACACCGCTAATTGTCAAAAGAAAGGAATTGATGTTATGGAATTGAAGTCACGTACCATTGCCTCTACGGTAAAAGTGTTTGAATCTCCGGCCGATATATTGTCTAACCGGAAAAGGTCTATTCGCTACGCAAAGATTATTTCATTGAGCAAGCTGAAATGAAATCAAAAAAACGAAGTAGAAATATACTACTTGATGAACCGTTTGCAATTATCGGGTTTGATTGTGAATTTAAGAGCTCCGATCCTGTGTGAAATGCCGATGTTCGAGAAGGGAAAGCAAAATACAACGTACTTTCCTATCAATTCCATGTGTCGAGTGGTGCTAAGGAATGGTCCGGGATTTGTGTTCCGAAAGATGGTGAGCGAATGAGTTGGGCGAATACATTGTGTTTGCTCTGGCGTCGGGAAAGAAATGTGGTGTAACAGACAAGCTTCCCACTGTGATCTATCTGGTGGGTCATTTTTCTCGAGCGGATTTGCCAGCGTTTTCCGACTTCAAGACCTGACCAAATCCTTCAACAACGTTCGCAACTCCTTCATCACAAATTGGTATGTTCCCCTCGACGTTCAATTTGAGGGCGAAGAGCAAGTTCGGTTGCGTCTGATCTTTCGGGACACCATGCTTCTCGTTCCCGGTCATTCCAAAAGCCTTAGGTCAGTAGGTGAGTTCGTCGGCAGCCCCAAGATTGTATTAGATGCTGACCTGGCGAAAGAACGTGAGATCAAGAAAAATATGGATGTTCTACGAAGCAAAAACTGGCCTCTGTTTCGCAACTATGCCATCAACGACGCGACGTTATGTGTGAAGTTCGCCCAAAAGATCATCGAATTACACAAGGCCACCACCGGCAAACATACTATCCCGGCCACGCTTACATCCATCGGGGTCAGTCTGCTGCTAAAATCCTGGAAACGATCCGGTCATAGCCATCTCGAACTTCTTGGCCGGGAAGAGATTGCACAAACGCAATGGAACGCTCGAAATAAACGCTATTACAATAAAAAAGAGGGAAGTGTTTATCCCTGAATGCTCCGACAATGAAACCCTCGCCGTCGAAATCCTATCATGGCGGCCGAAACGAACAATTCTTCTTCGGGGTGAGATCCTAAGCGCGATTGGTCCGACTTTGATTTCGCGTCGGCCTATCCCACCGCAATGTCACTCATCGGAAAGCCGCGTTGGAGGGATTGGTTTCATAGCCGGGACCTCGATGACTTCAATGCTACCACCCTTGGCTTCGCCCGAGTACGATTTAAGTTCCCCGCCACAGTCCGATATCCCACCCTGCCTGTTAGGACCGAAAATGAACTTGTCTTTCCTCTCGAAGGGATAAGCTACTGTGCCTCCCCGGAAATCGTAGTCGCGTTGGCTCTCGGGGCTGATCTGACAATCCTCGACGGCCGCATCTTTCCCACCAATTCTAACATTCCGATTTTCTGCCGTTCATCAAGGACTGCATCAAGAAGCGAAAGAACACCCCAAGAATTCGTTCGACGCGATGTTTTGGAAGGAGATAGCCAACTCGACCTACGGGAAAGACTGCGCAGGGCCTTCGGGAAAAACGTGTCTACGATATGCGCGACCAAACCATGAAACCTCTTCCTCCCGCTCCGATCACCAACCCGTTCTTCGCCTCCTTCATCACGTCCTTCGTTCGGGCCGTCCTTGGCGAGATCATGAACGAAATTCCCGCCAATCGGACGGTGTTTTCGGCTACCACTGACGGATTTATAACCGACAGCACGACAAGGAAATTGCGACGGCTCAAAAAGACGCTCGCCACTGTCTTCAAAGAGGCCGCAAGGAACCTGACCGGCGATCCACAATCCTGGAAAAGAAGCATTCCGTTCGACAATTCTAGGTTGGAAAACGCGGGGACAGGCAACCGTGAAGCCCGGCAACGCCAACCCCGATGATCCCGACCTATCACATTGTTCTGGCACGCGGCGGAATTGCAACGCCGGTCGAGAACGAAAATGATAAGGAACTCGACAACGACTTCATCGTCGGAACCTTTCTAAACCGGACTCCCCGGACCGTCATTTCGAGCACCGTCCTAACTAGTGTACAAGGACATGGTGGAACACGATGCCGATCTAGTCGAGAAGGTCATGGATAAGCGGCTGAACATGGAATTTGATTGGAAACGGCGACCGCATCTATATTGGTGCCGACCTGAACACGGTCACCTACGATACGACACCGTCCCTGGAAGACCGTCGAGAATTCCAGATGGCGCGAACCCTCTGTGGTCAAATTTCCAACGAGCGGGGAAGGCATGTTTGAAGACGGTGGACGATTATGAACGGTTCTCAGCCTATGCCAATGCGAGAGCGTCCAAAGATAATAATAGCCGCGTATTTGTAGATGACGGTGACCAGATCCTATTGAAGCAAAGTCTGTGTCGGGCATGGAAGCAGTCACTCGCCGGATTGGTTTATAGGGAAGGTGCTGCCACTGCCAATGGGTTCGCTACCTTGCTTACGTCCTGCGGCATTCGAACCAAACGACATGATGTGGAAAATGCTGCTTTGAGAGCGTTCGAGCCCCACGCCGTTCCTCGCTCCTCACGATGCTTGCGTGCGTTGGAGGAGGTCAGTCAACGTTTCCCGGCAATCCAAGTTGAAGAGGTGTTGGCGAATGAGGAGGATGCGCTATTTCCATCTCTCGCTTCGGACATGCTGCACCCAACACAAGAAATCGAGGCGGTCGCTCCGTATCTTTCTGGCTCCGATGTTGGGTACAGAATATACCCGACCTCCATCAATAAAGATCATGCCGGTGCAATTGATCGTGTCGTCGCCTATATCCATACGTATGACGCGACATGGGATGCTGTGGGTCACGACGATGCTGGGGATGCGGTGAATGAGGGTGCCCGCATGGTTCCGCAACATCGTGACGTGGTCCACGGTTGCCTAAACGAGTTTGTGGCCGAGGTTACGGTCACGCAGCGCTGTCTGGAAGGTACAGAAGAGGATTTATCAGAGCAGGTTCATCAATCAATTCGTCTTGGGGAAATAGCTCACAAGGTTTCCAGGCGTCGTGTCGTGGTTATGTTCGGAAGAGTGTAAGCGATGGTTGTCCTCTCGGCTGTCATTTGTACGTCATCTTTTCCACCCATAAAGCAGCCGGAATCCTCGGACATTGCTTAGTAGTATATTTCCGGGGGCTGCTATGCTGCATTGGTCGCCTATTCCACGGGTGACTGGTAGAAAACAACAGGAATTGGTTTCGTTCCTCGTTCAATCACACAAAGACGGAAATCTAACTATCGAAAAGGACGAACTGAGGGAAAAGCTGGAATTGAGGGACACATCTGCTTTGGACCGGCTGCTTGATGATCTTAATCTTATGGAAGTTGTAAAGGCGGCGGGAATTACCTACCAACGTGACCGAAGAACAATTACGTTGAATGGTGGTCGAATTGCCCGGCTGTTAAAGGGGAATGTTACTAATATGGTGCCCCGGTTGCCCTTAGTTGAACTTTCGCGTTCGGCTTAAATAGGTACGACAGTTGATCAAATTCGTTGTGTTTTCCCTCAAATGTCCATAAGAGGACCCTTAATGGACTTTTGGGGGATTTATAGCTGAACTGTAATTCATGTCGAACAATATATTAGCCGCCGCCTCAATTGCCGGACAAAGAAGTAGCCGGGTCAAAAAACAGGGGTCAGTGCTACGCCCGATTAGGTTCACCGAGAGCACCACCAGGACGTTCCATAAGCCTATTTCAGGAAGTCAGCACGCGTTCCTGGTCACTGATGAAACTCAGAACGCACTGAGGAAAACGCTGCCCTGCCAAAAGTCCCGGACAGCGCCATGCTCGAAGCAAAACAGATTAGCGGGATTTCAACAGAGCAGGCAAATCAATGTCGGTAGGAGTTGTCGCCGGAGAGACTGGTGTGTAAATCGCAGCCAATCCACGCGTAACATTCAGGGCTACATTGCCTAACTTGCCATAAAGGTCAGCTACATCATATTCAAACGGATAAATTGTACAGTGACGAGGAGCGGTCCTTCCTGGGCCGGTGTTTAAATAGAGTTCTGACGGGTATAAAATCCAATAGTTTGAATTGTTTGCAACGGAAATAAGTTGCTCTCGCCAGTACGCAATGAAAGCATCACCACTAACCACTACAGCACTTGCGTTTGGAAATTTCTGAGCTATTCCTTGAATTGTTCCATCTGGACTTCCATTAAACGCAGTAGAAAAAGCCGAAGCGGCACCGTTTTGGACAGTGGTTTGGTCAAGTGTCACAGACTGTATCTGGTAAAGACATTCGGTTCAATCTGCGATATAATCGAATTAGTGTTATAAAGAAGAACAATCTCATTTCGTTGGAAAGATAATGGTGGCCCGGTTAAATGACCAAGATATGCGGTATCTGCGTCAACGGAATTTAAATTGTATCCGCCTTTGAAGTTTTTAAAAGGTGATGAATAAAAACCCAGTCCTCCTCCTCCTCCCGCAAGCGATATGAATGGAATTGTGGTCCCAGTGCTTTTGGCGCCTATAGCCGAGGCCAAACCGCCAACTGTTACCACCAGAGTATTTCCACCGGTAGCAGCCGTTTGTACCGCCGCCTTCAAGGTAGTTTTATTATAGCCTAAATCTGTCGAGTGGAGGATTGAAATAAGTTGGCGGAGTTTTACCGAGTCCTGCTTTAAAGCTTGCTTCGAGCGTACTCCCTGCAAACGGCATAACAGATACAACGCGCACTGTGGTCAAAGTCGCGCTCGTCTTTTTCTTATGCGATCCGGTCGGTTTTTTATAGAGCTTTGTTTTTGTTGATGCCTT
Source organism: uncultured Alphaproteobacteria bacterium (assembly GCA_963791375.1). Taxonomy (GTDB): domain Bacteria; phylum Pseudomonadota; class Alphaproteobacteria; order Rhizobiales; family Xanthobacteraceae; genus JAJPKK01. Next base: position 4,629 of record CAWBSI010000028.1, on the reverse strand, counting down.
TGGCTTTGTATAAGGTTTTGAAGAACGATCTTTTGCCATAGATGTGTCTCCATTGCGAACGTCTTCTGTGCTATCAGCGATTACTGACTGATTATGCGCTGCACCCGCATCCACACCCGCACGGATGCACGTCCTTGGTGTTCCACCGTGGATGCTTCTTGTTCGGATAAAGCCGCCAGCCGAGCACGAAATGTTGCTGCCCTGGTCGGTCTTCTTGACCCTGGCGCATCGCCTTTTGGATCAACTTGGCAGATCACGATTGGCGTCATACCCGCATTTGTCTGTGGCATTGGCGTGCTTGGCGTCGGTTTTCACGCCGGGCAGGGGTGCTCGTCCTCGCCCTTCCGATGTAGTCCGGGCGGCACTTTTCAGCTTGGCGCGAGTGATCTTCGGGTAGATTTGGGCATCGCTCTGCTCCTGAGGAAGCTTGCCCACCCTCGGAAGAGCATGATGATACCAGAGGCGCTTCCTTTGCACCAGATTGGAAAATGCAACCTTGGGACATTAGAAGATACAACCTCACAAGAACCGCCCCCCATCGGGAGACTTTGGTGCGTTGGTGTCGTCCTCGGCAACCTTTCGAATGAGAGCCCACCACCCCTCGTCTGCCCCACTCAGCATTGATCGGAGACATGTCATGCTGCAACAACGTCAACCCCAATGCCCAAAATGCCAACGCGCAATGGAGGCGGGGCTTTATCCCCGATATCGCCTACGGGCGATTCTTCTCGGATCATGGGCAGAGGGTGGCCGGAGAAGGGTTGGACCGGCAGCGTGAAAATGAAGGGCAGGCGCAAACTCAACATCACGACCTACCGCTGCACGTCCTGTGGATATCTTGAGTTGTATGGAACCCCTAGCCAACAGTCGGCTCCGTGATCGCCCACCGCTCGGTCGGGGGGTATTTCTCAGCCCCCTCTCGAACCTCACGGACGCAAGACAAGCCTAACTTACGGACGCCCCCCGATCGCGTTCCTTTGCGGCCAGACCCTCATGCCCCCCTCACCCCCGCGAAGGGTCTGGCCGCCCCTCTCTTGGAACAAAACTCGACCCACCCACTTGGATTTGTGGATGCTTCTTTCAGGCGGCATCCATGGCGGCCAGAGTCTACCGTGCCCCATCACCGTGCTCTGGCCGCCGCTTTCGCATGGGCGCAGGCAATGATGGAACCCGACCTTGCCGATACCAGGAGCGAAGCCTTCGAAACGGTGTGCAGGTCGCTCGGTGCCCAACCCGGCCACTTCGCTGCCGAATTGATCGCAACCAAGATCAGGGAACTCTCGAAGGACGGCGTTAGCGATCCCGACGAGCTTTCCCGCCGCGTTCTCAAAAGCCTCAACCTGTTGGAGTAGCCCGGCCAGGAAACCACGACTCGCCGATCCCCTCGTCGGGAACACTCCGCAGCTCGGTGCCTCAATCACGCATTGGGTGTCCTTGGTCAGCGAGCCAATCCACTCCTGCGCCATGACGGAGCAAAGTGGCCTTGTCTTCGACTGAATGGATTTGGTCGGCCAAGCCGAATGCACTGTTCGGCGAATCGCCTGAACTGCGTCGGATCATTCTGGGAATCATCGGTCATCTGAACTGCCTCTTTTCAGATGGGTCGTGATGGAACAACAGGAACCGGGAACCCGACGTTCCTGGTCTTCGCGCTTCAGTTGATCGGCGTGATCACGGAACCATACGGGCGCACGAATCGCGGTTGTGGGTGGGTGGCTCTTTCGAACGAGCGGGGAAAGCGGCGTGGGTCCCGAGCAATATAGACGGAATGGTGCTGCTTGCCTCCGGTTGGCACAGTCGGCCACGAACGATGCCCACAGGATCGTGCTTCTTCAACTGGCGGAAGCATGGAGGCGTCTCGCTGACCGAATTGAATCTGCGTCGGTCGAGTGTGACCACCGCGAAGGCTCCGACCCTGACCACCGCGAAGTCTAAAGTGTCGTCGATTGGGGGTGCAGCATAACTCGTATCTCAGATGGGATCGTGTGGCCGCCCTGTCCCAAATGCGGCTCGATGATGGTTCTCGCTCAAATCGTGTCCGAGAGCCCCGCACGCGAAATGCGCACGTTCGAATGTCCGCAGTGTCGGCACCCGGAGAGCGTGTTGGTCGAATTCGAGTATAGATAGGCGAGGGTACCAATGCCGCCCATCTGACTGTTCGCGCCCATCATAGAGGCGGCGAGAAGTCCGGCTATTTTTTGGCCCGCATCTTCCGGGTCTTCTTCGGTTGCTTCGCGGCGGACGTTTTTGACGCCCCTGCAATAAGGAAGTCGTCCAGCTTTTTGCCCGACTTAATCGCAGCGGTTAACCAGCGTGGTTTCAATCCGCGTCCGGCCCAAGTCTCCGCAGGGTTCTCGGGATTGCGGTATTTGGCGAGCTACCGATCCTCTCGTCCACCCCTGCCTACCTTACCGCCGCTCCGCCCGCCCTCGAACCGAACCAGCTTTGACAACTCTGATTCGAGTTCCCGCCGCCGTTCGACTAGATTGGTATGGATGGCGGCTTCAACCTTGCTCTTTAGGTCCCGCAACTTTTCAATCGACATAGTCTTTAGAGCCATTGTTTCCTCCGAGTCTGATGAATCGTGACCACTATCACGTTTTCGCCTCAATTGGTATCCTGGCAAAAGGAACAGCGGATGCGTAGAAAGGTCACGGCTGCGATACCCCCCTGCCAAATCAGAGAGAGTGCAAAGTGCCCACCGATACCGATCTAATGTCTCGAGTTCGGAACGTTCTGATAGACTCTGCAAGGGCAGGGAAGACGATAACCTTTAGCGAGATTGAAAAAAGGGTTGGGGAAGAGATCGCCGCATGGAAAAAAGTGCTCGATCCCATTTACGAAGACTGTATCGCTCAGGGGACGTCCCGATCTGACTGCAATCGTCATCTACAATGCTACGGGATATCCCCCATTTCTCAACGACGGCGGGGATGCACGTTCGAAGCGTTTCAACCCGAACAATCTGCGGCAAGTCGAACGGTGGCAAAAAGAAGTGGCCCGTGTTTTCGAGAGGTGCAAAAAGGGGAAATAGCCCTTCGGTTCGGGCGTCCCGGAGTTTATGCGGATAGCGGAAGGAGGCTGCGGGCTATTTGTTCTTCCAAGTTGTTTGAGGACTAACGCTTGCCGTCCCGATTGCCCGGTTGCTTCCGATTGGATCAGTTGGGTGACGTGGTCGTGTCCTCCAGGCGTGTCGATTTAAGCGACAAATCCGTAACCATAGCCTGCCCCGGTGTCGAAGAAGGTTTTCTGATTCTGATTTTGTAAGAGCATTCCGCGCACTTATGATAGACGTGGTGCAAGTCAGAGTGGCTTTCATTCAAAAACCGTTTCTTGCCGCCCTGAAAGCAATCTGCACAAATCCAATGAACGGGTTCGCTGCCCCGCATGGTGTCCTTTACGACGTAAGCACTTGCTCCGGGACCGACGCTTTGAAGTTGATAGCGATATCGCTCTGTATTCCATGCTTTGAGCCTGACGATTTCTTCTTCGAGTTCGCGCTTACTTTTTGCCAAATCGAAGTGCTCCGACTGGACCGCGAGCGCGCACGACTGGGCAGACACGATCTCGGTCGCCAACTCGTATATTTTGGTCGGGATCGCGCTCGAGTCGCTAACGTCCTTTAATGCCTTCGTGATTTCGGCAACCGCTCTCAGAGATGTGGTCAACCCGTCTATGGCTGAGATATCGTTCATAGGTGCCCCCTGCGATCTCGTAGCAAAGAGCCGCCGGTTGACGATAAGATCCCTTCGGATCATCGCCGCCATTCCAAGGCCGAGAATGCCCCCTGCTTCGGCCATCATCAGCGCCATTGCGACAACACAACGCCCTGCATGGCCACGCGCGTGGATTCTCGGCAAGCGTTGTAATCTTGCACCACTATTCGAGCCGCACTCGCCCCGAAGATTACTTGGACATGAGATGCGGCCCGTGTCCTTCGCGTGTCGGACCCTGCTCGACCTTCCAGTTGCTTTGCTCAAGGTGCTCCACGATGGCGGCGGCGACCTTGTGTTGTTCGTCCTCGGTGAGTGATCGACGCCTTCCCCGGACGAGGGAGAGGCCCTTTCGGAGGCCCATCACCACGCTCAACCGCGGTTCGTCAGCCTTGCCCCACATGACCCGGATTGGAACGAAGCAGGAACGAAGTCAAGGCTTCGTGCCGCTCGCTTGTCTAACATCGCAACCCCGATTGTTCCTCAAAAGTTTGGACGTTGCCAAAAAGAAACGTTGGACATATCTTTCAAGAAATGTGCGGGCTGGCGGTTCCAGCGACAAACGGGGATGGCGATGGCGGCAATCGAACGAAACTCGGTCCGGTCCGAGCCGTTGCACGATTTCGAGTGGCATCGGCAGCATCGTGGTCGGCACAGCATCCAATTGGTGGACGTGGCGATGTGCTGGGTTGGGCTGTGTTGCTGGCTTGGGTCTTATTCCACCAGTGAATGCCGACGCGCAACCTCGTGACACCTGCACGGAATCAAAATTATCGGGATGGGTCGTCAGATGTTGTTGTCACAATACCACGTCGAGCCCGCACACATCGAGGCGATGCGCTCAGCCTTTCACAGGGTCTGCGAAGTGCTCCTGATCAAGTGCGACAGGAAAGACCCGATGGCCGAGGTCATCGTC
>CAWBSI010000027.1:0-74406 GCA_963791375.1 uncultured Alphaproteobacteria bacterium | reverse complement strand
CTCAAGGCCTATCTCGCCTTCGCGCGCGGCGATGCCGGCGAGCAGTCCGAGGCAATCCCCGCGATGAACTCCCGCCGTCGCATCCGTCACTCCCTCACACCGCTTTGCGAACAGCCTATCGCGGTCGGAGGGCCACATGTCTGGTCTTGAGCACAGGGTCTCCCAATCTTTTTTTTGCAACGCGGGAGGCCGCGAATTGGCCCTACCCAGTCGCGACCGTTGTCGTCCAGCACGGCCGCTTTTGGGGGTAAACCCGCCGCGTCCGGTCGCGGCGGGCAGCAGCGCGAGGCAACCCGGACACGTTATAACGGCGAGAACGTGCGTGGAATCGGCCGCGGCGCGAATTCGAGATTGACGCGAATTGATCCACCGGGCCGCGGCAACGCTCCTGGTTCTAAGATTTCATCGGCCAACCGAGGCATTGGGCAAGCCCGCGCCCCATGACCCACTCCTTGTCCGCCGCGGCAATGAAATCCATGTGCTCGGTGAACAGCGTCACGCATTGGCTGTAGCTGCAGCTGGTCCGCTGCAGCATGGCCGAGGCGTCGGTGCCCCAGAAGCACCGGCGTGGACCGAAGGCCTCGAGCAAACGTTGGATGCAAGGCTGGATATTCTTGTAGGGGTAGGGCGCGGTCGAGAACACCGGGACCAGCGTGAGCTTCACATGGACGTTCGGATGCGTGGCCAGCCGCGCGGTGCTTTCGACCTGGGGCTTGAGCGCGTCGTCCTTCTGCGCGGTGTGCGCGCCGAGGTGATCGAGGATGATGCGCAGACGGGGGTGGCGTGCCGCGACTTCGCCGATTTCGTCATGGCTGAACGGCGCATTCAGCATCACCGGAACGCCGAGGCGCTCCGCCGCGGGCCAGAACCAGTCGGCCGTGCCGTCGCGCATCCACGCCCGGTCCCACTCGTGGTGCAGCGTCAGCCGGATGCCGAGCATGCCTTTCTGCTCGCGCCATGTTTCGAGACGAGCGCGTTCCTCCGGCTTGTTGATCGGGAAGCGTCCCATCACCGCGAACCTGTCGGGAAATTTTTGCGCAGCTTCCAGACTGTAGTCGATGCGTTCGCCTTCCCACGACGGCGGCACCAGAATGGCGTGGCTCACTCCGGCCTCATCCATCATCGCGCTGAATTTTTGATAGGTCAGCGGCTCGGGCAAATGCGCCGTGCGGCCCGGCATCCACGGCCGATCCGGCGCTTCGGGCAGCCAGACGTGAACGCCGGCATCGATGATCATCATGTGTTCTCTCCCCACGCTGTTTCCGGTCGCCCGACGGCGTCCCCTTATTGTCTGCCGAGGCCCGCGTCCGCGATCACGCGCGCCCATCGCTCGATTTCGAACCGCATGCGCTGGTCCAGCGCACCGGCTTTGATCGGCCGGGCGTCGAATCCAATCGCCTTGTATTGCGCTATGACATCCGGCTGTTGCAGGATTTCGGTAGCCGCCTGCGCCAGCGTGTCGACTGCCTGTTGCGGCATGTCTTTCGGGCCGTAGAGCGCATTCCACGAGGTCACTTCGAAATCGGGAACGCCGGCCTCCGCCATCGTCGGCACGTCCGGCAACTCCGGAATCCGCGCGCCTGAGGTTACGGCGAGCGGACGAACCTGCGTGGCCTCGATTGCCGATCGGAGGCCGCCATAGGCGTTGATGACGAGATCGACGTCGTTGCGCAACAGGGCCACCGCCAATTCGGCGGGACCGCGATAGGGCACGACGGTAAAATCGAGCTTCTGCGCCGATTTGAACAACAGAGCCGCCAGATGATTGCTGGTGCCGGGGCTCGACGTCCCGACGCTCAACGTGCCGGGCTTCTCCCTGGCCGCGTTCATCCATTGCTGCAGCGTCTTGTATTGCGACGTGGCGGCATCGACCAGAACGTAAGCGAATTCGCTGACGCCGACGATCGGCCTCATCTCTTGCCGTGGATCCGGCACGTCGCGAAACAAGCTGACGCCGATCGCGCTGTTGTTTCCGGCCCAGGCGATGTTGTAGCCGTTCGGTGGGGCATTCGTCACCATTCGGACAGCGGTCACGCCACCGGTCCCCGGCTGATTTTGCACGATCACCGGTACGCCCAGGCGCTGCGACAACTTTTCGGCAAGAATCCGCAGCGCCACATCGGATGCCGCTCCGGCCGCGAGCGGCGTCACGATGCGGATGGCTTGCGAAGGATAGGTCTCCGCGGCTGCCGCTCCGTCGCGGAGCAGCGGCACCGACAGTGCCACTCCTATCAGGGCGAGCGCGGCGAAGACCCGTGCGATGCCTGGTCCGGAACGGGTCGCCTTGCGCATCCTGCTTCTCCAGTCACGCTCGAATACATCAACGGTCGTCACGCGCCTGGGTGAGCAGCCAGTCGCGATCGCTGCCTTGAAGGCGGCAATTAGCCATTAACGGAATGCTTGTCCATCCTGCGATGCCAAGATGCCGACTGGGAACACTCGCGGCGAAGGTTAATGAACGCGCGCTCTTTGCCGGCCGGTCGATCGCCCGGACGCGGCCGGCTCGAAATTGATGCCGGCGGTCAGGCGGCGGGCGTGCGTGCGCAGCACTTTCAGGAAATGACGATGGATGGGCGTCGGTTGCCAGTCGATCCGGGTGGCGAGCCCGTCCGTGCGGCGCAATCCGGACGATCGGAACGGCAACACTGCGAGCCTGTGAGGATCGTTCAGCTGCGCTTCAAGCGTCGACATCAGGGTGAGCCGGTCCGTCGTCGCGAGAAGGTCGCGATGGATCTGCAAGGAGGTCGTCTCTACGCTGATTTTGGGCAGGGCCGGCAGGCCCGCAAATATGCGCCGAAAGGCTTGCTGCCGCGGTGTCATCGGGCCGGGCATGATCCAGTCGTAACGACTGAGCTCGCGCAGGCCGAGCACTTTTGACCCGCTCAAAGGGTGCCCGGTGCGGGCGACAACGACATAGGGGTTCTTGAACAGCGCTTCCTCGCAGACATCCTCCGCCCAAGCCGGCCGGCGGAGCACTCCGAACAGAAAGTCGAGCTTTCCCGCGCGCAGGTCATCCAGCAGAGCCTCGTAATGGCCGTCGACGACCTGCACGCTGGCGGTGGGGTATGCCACGAAGAATTCCTTGATGGCTGATGAAAGGATTTGACCTCCGGAATGGGGAATGTTGCCGACGATGATGCGAGAGACGACATGCCCCCGCGCCGCCTGCAATTCCTCTATCCCATACGCGATTTCCCGTAGCGCGATCTGAAAGCGCCGTGCGATCTGGACGCCTTGCGCGTTCGTCGTCATTCCCTGGCTGGTGCGCTGGAACAGCCGCCGGCGAAGCTCACCCTCGAGTCCTTTCGCGGCGCGGTGCAGCGAAGGTTGGGAGATCTTCAGCGACCGCGCCGCCGCGTCGAATGAATTGTTCTGCGAAACGGCGATCAGGCTTCGGATGTGAGGTCCGGTGATCCGGTGGACGGCGACCTGCGGTTCCGGCGCACCAACTCCGGCGTCGCTGAGCGCGAGGCGAAGCTGGTCAAAAAATCGCGCAATGCGGGGAAGCAGGATTGCGCCGCTCGCGGTCAGGTAGCATCCCGAGCCGCGGCGCTCGAACAGCTCGGCGCCCACACGTTCTTCGAGCGCACGAACCGATTGCGTCACGCCGGGCTGCGACAGATTGACCGCCTTGGCGGCCCCGCTGACGCTTTGCGCCGCCGCGACCGCCGCAAAAATACGAAGCTGGCGAACCGAAGGAATATCGTCCGGCGGCATGGTTTTGCGGCCCTCTGGCAATGCCTGGCTGAGCTGTTTATAGCAAAAACTTATGACCCCGCGCGCAATTTCGATTGGTCTTCATGTTGTACCCATGGCAATCGGCTGGGGCGATTCCCGGAGCGCGGCAGGTCCGCCGGCGGGAAGCAAAGCTCTCGCGCAACAACAAGAACGTTCTGGGAGGCGCAGATTTTTCTCAAGCGTGCAGAGATGAACGTCCCCGGTTGGTCTCGCTGCGCCGCGGTCATCCTCGCACTCGTCTGCGCGGCGGTTCTGGGCGATCACGCCCGCGCGGCCGGCGAGGAATATCCGCGCAAGCCGGTCAAGATCTTCGTGCCTTACGGTGCGGGCGGCGCCGGCGACATGACCATCCGGCTGCTCGCGAACAAGCTCAGCCAGAATTTGAAGCAGTCGTTCATCATCGAAAACCGGCCGGGCGCCGGCGGCATCGCCGCCATGCGGGCGGTGCTGAGTGCTCCCGCCGACGGCTACACGCTCGGCGAAATGGGGAACGGCCAGGCGATCAGCATGAGCTTGTTCCAGAACCTGCCTTACGACGTGCTCAAAGACTTTACGCAAATTTCCGTTGCGGCGAACTTCGCGATGCTGTTGGCGGTTCCGCCCACCTCGCCCTACAAGTCGGTGAAAGACCTGGTCGAAGCGGCGCGCAAGGCGCCCGGCAAGCTCAACCTCGGGGCGATCAACCCGGGCAGCACGCAGAACCTTTCGGCGCACCTGTTCCAGCAGGTCAGCGGCGCGGAATTTGCGATCGTCACGTACCGCACCACGCCGGATCTCGTGACGGCGCTGCTGCGCGGTGACGTCGATCTCGGCTTCGATTATTTTGCCGGACTCGAGAGCACGATCGGTCCGGACAAGCTCCGCATCATCGCCACGTCCGGGGACAAGCGCGATCCCATGCTCAAAGACGTGCCGACGGCAAAGGAAAGCGGCCTTCCGGATTATGTGGTCACCAGCTGGAACGGAGTTGGAGCGCCCGCCGCCGTTCCCGCCCCAATCATCACTACGCTCAGCGCCGAGATCAGGCGGGCCCTGGCGTCTCCGGATGTCCAGGACCGAATGCTGCGCCTCGGGCTCGATGCACGGGGGAGCACGCCCGAAGAGATGCACGATCAAATGGCCAGGGATGCAGCAAAGTGGCGCGCGGTGATCGAGAAGGCAGGAATTCCCAAGCATTGAACGGCCCGCGACAAAGCGACATCAAGCCGGCGCAGGACAATGCCGAACAGACTTACAAAAAATCCCGGAGCTGGAAATGGCTGATCAGCCGCGCTTGAAACTCGCGATCGGAGACTACGGGCACACCCGCGCCGTGAAGTCCGGAGAGGTGCCGATCAAGGGCGTCGACGCCGATTTCGTTCAGGTGGTTCCGATCATCGCGGCTTTCCGGCGCATGGTCCGCGACCTCGAATTCGATGTCTGCGAAATGGCGCCGACAACCTACATGATCGCGCGCACCCGCGGCGCCCCCTACACCGCGCTGCCGATCTTCCTGATGCGGCGCTTCCATCACGGCGGGTTCGTGGTGCGGCCGGACGCCGACATCAGAGCCCCCAAGGACCTCGCAGGCAAGAAGGTCGGCGTCCGCGCCTATTCGGTGACCACCGGCGTTTGGACCCGCGGCATCTTCGTCAATGAATATGGCCTCGACTCTTCAAAGGTGACGTGGGTCGTCGATGACGAGGAGCATGTCACGACTCTGAAGCTGCCGCCGAACGTGGTCCATGCCGGTCCGGGCAAATCTCTCCAGAGCATGATGGCGTCGGGTGAGATCCAGGCCGGCTTCACCGGCCCCGCCGGCGTGGGCCGGGCCGGACCACCGATCAGCGGGTGGGATCAGGCGAGCCAGGCGGCGGCGACCGCCGATACCTATCCGGAGTTGATCGCCGATGTCGAACAGGTCGAGGCAGATTGGTTCCGGCGAACGGGGATTTACCCGATTCACGGGCTGATCGTCGTGAAAGACGAGCACCTCAAGAACTATCCCTGGCTCGCACGCGCGCTGATGGATGCCTTCACGGCAGCCAAGAAGCCCTATCTCGAACAGCTCAAGCTCGGCAAAGGCGACAGTGTCGAGGACAAGCGATACCGCAAGTTCTTCTCGATGATGAACGACCCGTTGCCGTATGGTATGACCGCGAACCGGGCGAGCATCGAGGCATTGGTCACCTACGCCCTGCAGCAGGAATTGATCCCGTCACGGCCTCAACTCGATGCGGTCTTCGTCCAGATTGATCCCTGAGCGTCTCCGTTCGAGGAAGAAGCATGTCAGAAATCATCGACATCCATCCCCACATCGTCTCCCCCGATACGAAACGATATCCGCTCGCGCCGCTTGGCGGAACACAGTCCGCCTGGTCGAGCGAGCGCCCGACGACGTTTCAGATGCTGCTGCAGTCCATGGACGAGGCCGGCGTCGCCAAAGCCGCGATCGTGCATTCCTCGACGGCGTACGGATATGACAACAGCTATGTCGCCGACGCCGTGGCGGCGGTGCCGTCGCGGTTCACCGGCGTGTATTCGATCGATGCCATGGCTCCGGATGCTGTGAAGATGTTCGACTATTGGCTCGGCCGCGGCTGCACCGGAATGCGACTGTTCACCACGGGAAGCACGTTGCCGGATCAGGCCACCTGGTTCGCCGATCCAAAGACCTACCCGTTCTGGGAACATGCGGCCGCGAAGAACATCCCGGTCTGCGTGCAGATGAAGCAGGAGGGAATTCCCCTGCTGCGTCAGATCATGGACAAGTTTCCGAAGGTGATCATTATTCTCGACCACCTTTCGCGCACGCCGTTCGAGGACGGGCCGCCCTATGGTCAGGCAGCCGACTTCCTCGCGCTCGCCAAGTACAAGCAGGTCTACCTGAAGATCACGCCGATCAACGTGACGCCAAAAAGCTGGGGCAAAGGCACGCCGGAAGCGTTCTTCGGAAAAATGATCGACACGTTCGGCGCCTCGCGGATCGCCTGGGGCTCGAATTTTCCGAATTCGGTGGGCACGCTGTCGGAGATTCTCGGGGCGGCAAGAAAGGTGTTTTCGTTCGCCAAGGCTTCGGATCAAGAATGGATCTTCGGCAAGACCGCACAGACGCTCTATCCGGTGCTCGCCGGTCGATGAGGCGCGCCTTGGGCTTCATCGAAAATCACCCCGCCCGTCAGACTTGAACGGGCAGTTTTCCTAGCTGCCGCAGAGCGCATGAATGCTATAAAATAGGTTTATGGGGCTGATGAGCAGTACATAAATCGATGAGCTGCCGTCATCGAACAAGCTGGAATCGACCGGCAATAAGGACGCGAGCATCGTGAGGCGTCTTTTCAGGGAGGTATCCATGTTCCGCGCAAGTACAATGACGTTGCTGTTTGGGATCATCGCGGCTGCGAGCATCGGGCTTGAAGCTCAATTGTTCGCGCAAGCGCCGGCCGACCCGAACGGCGCCCCCAATCCATACCGTCTCGACGCCAATTGGTTGAAGATACCCGATGGCCGCAAGATCGGGCAGGTGACCGGCGTCGATATCGATCCCGACGGCAAGAGCGTCTGGGTCTTCGACCGGTGTGGAGTAAAAGACTGTGTCAACTCGGCACTCAATCCTATCGAAAAATTCGATGCCTCCGGAAATCTTGTGGTGGGCTTCGGCCAAGGTCTCTTCAACCACCCGCATGGTTTCAGTGTGGATCGTGGGGGCAATGTGTGGGCGACTGACAACACTGGCGGCAACGGCAAGGGCCATCAGGTCATCAAGTTCAGTCCGGAGGGCAAGGTCCTGCTGACGCTCGGCAAACCCGGTGTCGCAGGTGAAGGCCCCGACATGTTCAACGCTCCGACGGATGTCGCGGTTGCCTCAAATGGCGACATCATCGTCAGCGACGGGCACGGCGGCAAGACCAATGCTCGGATCGTCAAGTTCACCAGTGGCGGCAAGTTCATTTCGGCGTGGGGCAGTCGGGGCTCCGGCCCTGGCGAGTTCGGGGTCAACCATTCGCTGGCGATCGATTCGGCGGGCCGCATATTCGTCGCTGACAGATCCAATAATCGTGTCGAGATCTTCAGCCCGGACGGTGCGTTCCTCGCGGAATGGAAACAGTTCGGCCGCCCGAGTGGCCTTTTCATCGATAAAAACGATATTCTCTATGTCAGCGATTCCGAGTCCAACATGGCGCAGAATCCGGGCTTCAAACGGGGCGTCAGAATTGGCAGCGTAAAGGATGGCAAGGTCACCGCCTTCATTCCGGAGCAAGCTCCGCCCAAGGAAGGGACTGGTGCCGCCGCCAACACTTGGGGAGAATGTGTGGCAGTGGATGACGCGGGCAATGTTTACGTCGGGATGTACGATGCCGGGACCGTTCAGCGGTACGTCAAAAAATGAACCAGGATGAGCGGTGCTCGCCGTAGCCGCGGGACAAGTCTCCGGCCCGGCAGGTCGCAAGCCGGCGAGAGCTTTCACCTTTTACAGCAGCGCTTTCACGCGTGAGCGCGGACCCGCGCTCAAACCGGAAGCGGCTCTTCGCCTCCGAGATCGAGATCGTCGGGTTCGGGATCGCGCCGGTGCCGGCGGCGCAGGCACCGCCCGCGCGGCACCAGCCGGCAGAGATCGTCGAGAAAACCGGACCAGCGCTGGCCGCGCGCCAGCGCGCGATCGAGCGCGGCCATGGTGCGGGCGAGGCCGGGATCATCGTCATCGACGAAGGTGCGGAGCACACCGGCAAACATCAGCGCGGTGCCCTGGGCGCGCAGCATGCCGCGGGGGCCGGACGCGCTGATGCCGGCGGCGGACAGCATCCATTGCTGGGACCGCACCGCGAGGCCGTTGAGCGCCACCGCCAGCCCGGGATTGCGGCGCACCGAGCGCAGCAGGGAGCGGATCGCGGCCTTGTGCGGCGCGAGCGCTTCGAGTCGGCGCATGAGGACATCGAACAGCCGTTCGCGCGGCGGTTCTTCCGCCATGTCGGCGTCGCCGCCCGCCAGCACCTTGCGGTCGAGTTCCTTGAGATGGGCGGCGTAGATCGCGAGCAAAGAGCCGAATTCGCCGCGCAACGTGGCGAGCGAAACTCCGGCCCGGCCGGCAATGTCGACGTAACCGATCCGCTCGATCGGCTGCTCCGCCAGCAGGGCGAGGAAGGCGGCAATGATCTTGTCGCGATCCGACGGTGCCCGGTCGTGACCGGCCTGATTCCCATTCGCGGGTTTGCGCGCCATGGCTCGCTCCTGTCGCTCGGTGCCTCTCCCCAATCTAGTCCCGGGAATTCGGCGGTGCCAGTGCAGCGCAGCCGGTTTGGCTCAGCCGGCGAGGTCGCGCCCGCGGCGGGTCGCCGCGGCGACCGCGCGTTCCATCACGGGATCGAGGCCGTCGGGGGCCATGAGCACGTCCAGCGCGGCCGCGGTGGTTCCGCCGGGGGAGGTGACGTTGTGGCGCAACGTGGCGACATCGAGCGCAGAGCGGTTGAGCAGTTCGCCGGCGCCCGACACGGTGGCGCGGGCGAGGTTCGCCGCGAGCGCGGCGGGAAGCCCGGCCTTTTCGCCGGCACGGGCGAGGCTTTCGGCGAGCAGGAACACATAGGCGGGTCCCGAGCCCGACACCGCGGTGACGGCGTCCATCAGGCCTTCATCGCCGATCCATTCGACCGCGCCGGTGGCCGCCAGCAGGCGATGCGCGAGGTCGCGCTGCGCCGGCGTCACCCGCGCATTCGGCACCGCGACGGTAATGCCGCGGCCGATGGCGGCGGGGGTGTTGGGCATGGCGCGCACGATCGCGGCGCCGGCTGGCAGCGCGTCGGCGAGAAAGCCCAGGGTGCGCCCCGCCATGATCGAGATGACGACGGCGCCGGGCGCGACGAGGCCGCGGATCCCGGCCAGCGCCTCCGGTGCGGTCTGCGGCTTGACCGCGATGACGACCGCGTCTGCGGGCGTCGCTGACGCGCCGGGATTGAGGTGCAGCCCGCGCGCCGCAAGGGCCGCGATCTGCGGCGACGGCTGCGGCTCGATGACGGTCACGCCGGCGGGATCGATGCCGAGCCCGATCCAGCCCTCCAGCAACGCGCCGCCCATCTTCCCGGCCCCGACCAGGACGATGTTGATGGCGTGGCTTGGCGAGCCGGGCGTGGCGGATTTTGGCATAGAACCTCGCTATTCCTCGGGAAACAAAATTGGCTCGTAATTCCGGGAGCCGTGGAGAATGTGCACGATGTCGATGGCATCGACGCCGATGCGATAGAAAATCAGGTAATCGCCGAACGGGCGTCGCCGTATGCCGAAATGTTCGTAGCGCGGCACCAGCGGATAAGCGCGCGGCGCGTCGGACAGGGCTTCGCATTTGTCGCGCAACTCGCGCACAAAGGTCAGAGCGCGGGCGGGGTTGTGCGCGGCGATGTAGTCGGCGATGCGCTCAAGATCGGCCTCAGCCGGGCCGGTGACAATAACGACCATCAACTCGCGGCTTCTGCCATCGCGCGGTATTTGGCCTCAAGACGATCGAAGACCTCGGCGGCCGGCTTTCCCTCGCCCGCGTCAGCAGCGGCAATGCCCTTGGCAATAGCCTCGTCGAGCGCCGCCAAGCGGGCCTCGCGCTCCTGGATCAGCCGAACGCCCTCACGCAGCACCTGGTCCTCTGAGGCATAGCGGCCCGTGGCCACTAGGCTGGTGACGAAATTCTCGAGTTTGTCGCCGAGATCAACGCTTCGGGCCATCGCGGAATCCTCCGATACCGCTGACTATGCCACAGACCTTCAACTCTTATCAAAGGGTGCGTCGCGACGTGAACCCGCCTCACGCCTCTCCCGAGGTCTCGAACATGATGGAATCGAGCGCCTGGCGAGGGCTCTTGCCGGCCCACACCACGAACTGGAATGCCTGGAAGTGGCGTTCGCAGGCGTCGAGCGCGATGCCGAGCACCGCCTCGCATTGGCCATCGGTCGCGGTGATGCCGGCGGTGAGCACGATGGCGTGGCGGAACATGATGATACCGTCATTGAGCCAGGCGTCGAAATGCCCGACCCAGAGCTGCTCATTGATCAACGCGGTAAGCTCGATGACTTCGCTGCGGCGGCGTTCGGGTACCTTGAGCTCGAACGCGCAGGCGAGATGCAGCGCTTCGACATCGGGCATCCAGGTGAACGAGATCTGGTAGTCGCTCCACTGCCCGTTGACCAGGATCGTGACCTCGTCATCGCTCGCGCGGGAGAACGACCAGTCATGGGTCGTCGCCAGCCGTTCCACCACATCGACCGGATTATGCTGGGAGTCGAAGGCCGGATCGGTCAACGCCATGGCTGCCTCCCAACGAGGGGCTGTAACGAGGAAACGCGAGGCGACGAAATTGCGCGCGGGAACCGCCTTAGGTCGTTTTGATGCGGGCTTTCGCCTGCCATTGACCACCCCGGAATCATGAGCGGCCCTTTCGGGCCGCTCAATTTCAAGCCGCGTGAAGCGCTTGACCTGCCGACTGATCAAGGATTCGCGGAGGTCGCGCAATGCGCGATCAAGGCCCTTCCACAGCGCCGCCTGCGACAAGTTGACTCGGGGGTGCGACGGCCCTGGTCGCCGCGGCGCGCAGCGCGCTCAGTCGAACAGGCTCGAGACCGATTCCTCGGCCGCGGTGCGGCTGATCGCTTCGCCGATCAGCGTCGCGATGGAGAGCACGCGGATATTGCCGGCGACCCGCACCGCTTCCGACGCCTGGATCGTATCCGTGATCACGAGTTCCTTGAGGCGGGAGGCGGTGATGCGGGCGACCGCGCCGCCCGAGAGCACGCCATGGCTGATGTAGGCATAGACGTCGGTGGCGCCTTGTTCGAGCAGGGCATCGGCGGCGTTTACCAGGGTACCGCCGGAATCGACGATGTCGTCGATCAGGATGCAGGTGCGCCCCTCGACCTCGCCGATCACGTTCATGACTTCGGACTCGCCGGCGCGCTCGCGGCGCTTGTCGATGATGGCGAGCGGCGCGTTGATGCGCTTGGCGAGGCCGCGCGCGCGCACCACGCCGCCGACATCGGGCGATACCACCATCGCCTTGGAGAGGTCGAAGCGGTCGCGAATGTCGCGCACCATCACCGGCGAGGCGTAGAGATTGTCAGTCGGGATGTCGAAGAAGCCCTGGATCTGCCCGGCATGGAGGTCGACGGTGAGGACGCGGTCAGCCCCCGCATTGGTGATGAGGTTGGCGACGAGCTTGGCCGAGATCGGGGTGCGTGAGCCGGATTTGCGGTCCTGGCGGGCATAGCCGAAATAGGGAATGACGGCGGTGATGCGCCGCGCCGAGGCGCGCCGCAACGCATCGATGATGATGAGCAGTTCCATCAGATGGTCGTTGGCGGGAAACGAGGTCGATTGAATCACGAAGACGTCGGTGCCGCGGACGTTCTCCAATATCTCGACGAAGATTTCCATGTCGGCGAAGCGGCGCACCACGGCCTTGGCGAGGGAGGTGCGGAGGTGGGCGCCGATAGCCTCGGCAAGGCGCGGATTCGAGTTGCCGGCAACGAGCTTGATCGCTCCGTTCGTGGCCGCCATGCTCGTCTCCTTGCTCGCCCCGCAGGGCGGCCGCAACCGTGATCCACCGCGCCGGAACCGGCGGCCGGCGGGGCGGTCATAACAATTAGGTCATGCCGTTGGCAATACGACTGAATTCGCTGTCCCCGAGGATTTGGGGCGCGGCCGTCGGGGTCAGGCCGCTATTGCGGCCGGTCGGGCGGGGCGAACGCCATTATGCCGGTCTCCGACGGCGCAAACGCCACGTTCGGCGCGGGCTCCTCCCGCGGCGCCGGGCTCGCGTCGGGGACCGGGGGCGAGCCGAGGAAGGCGGCCAGCCGGGTCATCCCGTCCCGGGCGATGCGGCCGACCACCTGGTCGTCGGCGGCACTCCAGGCCGTGCGTCCGGGTGGCCCGGCTTCTTCGCCGGACAGCCGCAGGGCGCGCTGGCGGTCGGCATCGTAGACGTCCCACACCCAGGAGATCGTAGTCTTCTTGCCCACCACATGGGCTGCGACATAGCCGCGAATGCGATATTGCGCCGCCGCCTCCCGGGACACCACCGAGACCTGCCGCGCCTGGGCTTCCTGATTGAGTTGCTGGACGAGGGTGCGGAATACCGTTTCCGGTGGGCCATCAATGGATTCGAAGGCGACCGTGGTGCCGCGCGCGCTCACGTTTGAGAGCCCCGGCGGAAGCCCGGACGAGGAGGAACAGCCCGACAGTCCAAGCGCAGCCGCGACGCTCAAAAAAGCGCCGGCCCGCAACGCATGCATAATACCCCGTGCCGGCGCATCACGCCGGTCCGTACCCCAACACATCGCCAATCCCTGTCACGGCGGCCGTTCGTTCTCCGGTCTTGATGCCGGAACGGTCCGCTGCCCCAACTATTTGTTAACCAAATTTCCGCCCGCGGTCTAGCGGATCGCGCGATGCCCCGAATGCTCCAATGGTGGCAAAGCCTTACCTTACTTGATGCCTTACTTGATGGCCTGGGGATTGATCGGCGAGCCGGTGCCGCCGGTGATGACCAGCGGCGGCCCGCAGAAGAAGAAGTCATAGATGCGGTCGCCGCTGCAATCCTCGGCGAGTTCCTTGAGGTAGAACATCTCGCCCATGGTGAGGCCCATGGCCGGGATCACCACCCAGTGCCACGGCTGGTTCGCCTCCTTGGTCTCGTTGGGACGCACCTCGACGCCCCAGGTGTCCGAGCAGATCGCCGCGATCTCCTTGTCCTGGCACCAATAGCAATTCTCGAATTTCACGCCGGGCGCGTCGCCGCCGGCAAAGCCGCCCCAGCCCTGCTCGAGGCATTTCTCCAGTTGCCCGGTGCGCACGATGACGAAATCGCCGCGGCCGATCGTGACGTTCTGCGCCTTGGCGCAGGCGTCGAGCTCGGCATTGGAGATGCCGTAGCCGTCCTCCAGATAGTCGACCTTGTTGAAGCGGGCGATGTCGAGCAGCACGCCGCGGCCGACCATCTTGTTGCGCGAATGCTCGATGCCGAGCTTGCCGAGGCCGTTGCAGTCGACGAGGCGCGCATCGTGGCCGTTGTACATGGACTCCTCGTAGAAGATATGGCCGAGCGAATCCCAGTGGGTCGCGCATTGCACCGGCATGTTGATGGCGTCGTCGGCGTAGCGGATGTTGGGGACGACGTCCTGCCGCCCGGCGACGGCGTCGGTGCCGGTGGCGAGCATGGTGTGGATCGGATTCCAGCGGCCGCCGAACAGGCCGGTCTGCGGTCCCTTGCGGTCGAGCGGAATGCCCAGCGCGAACACCTTGCCGGTGCGGATCAGTGCCGCTGCCTTGACGATGTCTTCGGGCTTGACGTGGTTGAGCGTGCCGATCTGATCGTCCTTGCCCCAGCGGCCCCAGTTCTTGAGCTTCTCCGAGGCTTGCGCGATCGCCTTCTTGCCGACCGTGATGTTCATTGACGTTTCCTTCGTGGTCCGTTCGGGGGCGGGATATTGGCGCGGGCGACGGCAAAGGTCTACCTGCGTTCCGGCGCATCTGGGCCGCCGCGATTGTTGACGGCGGCGGCCGCCGCGGTTCATAGCTGGACAATCCAAGCTGCCCATCCGAGGACCGATCATGACCATCCATCCGCGCGCCGATGCCGCCGAGCTTCCCGTGCTCGCCCTCGTTCTCGGCGATGCCACCGGCATCGGACCCGAGATATCCGCGCGCTGGCTCAAGGAATTGCCGCACCGCGAGGTCGCGCGCATCGTCGTGGTCGGCGACGCCCGCGTGCTGGACATGGGCGCGCGCGATGCCGGCGTGAAGCTCGACTATGTCAAGGTCAATGGCGTCGGCGACGTCGACTGGAACGCCGCCACGGTGCCGCTGATCGATCTCGGCAACATCGATCCCGCGCTGTTTCCCCAGGGCAAGGTGTCGGCGGAATTGGGCCGCCTCACCGGCGAGACGCTGGCGGCCGCCATCGCGCTCGCATCGCGCGGCGAGGTCGACGGCATCACCTTCGCGCCGCTCAACAAGCGCGCCATGTTCGACGGCGGCTGGCGGTTCCCTGACGAGCACCAGATGTTCGCGCACTTGCTGAACCATAAGGGTCATTTCAGCGAGATGAACGTGCTCGACGGCCAATGGATGTCGCGGGTGACCGGGCATCAATCCCTGCGCACCGCGCTCGACGGCGTCACCCCGCAGAACATCCGCAATGCCATCACCCTCGCCCACACCATGATGAAGAAGGCGGGGATCGCGGAGCCGCGCATCGCGGTGGCGGCGCTCAATCCCCATGGCGGCGAGAACGGCCTGTTCGGCATGGAGGAGATCGAGATCATTCGGCCCACCGTCGAGGACATGGCGGCCAGGGGCTTTGATTGCCGCGGGCCCTTTCCCTCCGACACGGTCTACATCAAGGCGTTCAACGGCGAGTTCGACGGCGTCGTCGCCATGTATCACGACCAAGGGCAGATCGCGACCAAGCTCAAGGGGTTCAACCGCGGCGTCACCGTGACCGCCGGCCTGGAGACCATCTTCACCACGCCGTCCCACGGCACCGCCTATGACATCGTCGGGCAGGGCAAGGCGACCACGGGCGCGCTGGACAAAGCGGTCGAGCTCGCCGCCAAGCTCGCGGTCCGGCGCGCCGCGCAAGGCGCCATGCGCAGGACGGCGTAAGGCCGGCGCCGCCCGTCACCGTTTCTCCCTTGCATTTCGGCCGGCGCCGTGCGTCGATTCAGTCGTCGGCATCCCCCGCTGCAACGACGGGCGAGCCAGGGAGAAACGCACATGAAAGCAAGCTTTCTCGTCAAAGCCGGGATCTGCGCCGCCGTAGCGGTTTCCGCGGTGGCCCTTTCCGCGAATTCAACACGGGCGCAGAACGCACCCCACTATGAGGCCGACCTCGCCTGGCCGAAGCCGCTGCCGGACCACTGGATCCTCGGCGGCCTGGGCGGGCTGTGCGTCGATGCCCAGGACCACGTGCTCATCCTCAACCGGCAGGACGTGCTGCCCAACGAGCTCGACGCCGGTTATCTCGCGCCGCCGCTGATCGAATTCGATCCCGCCGGCAACGTCGTGCATTCCTGGGGCGACCCCAAGCTCCTCGACTCGCGCCTGCACAGCTGCCATTTCGACAAGGATGGCAATGTCTGGATCGCCAGCGCGCCCTCCGGCATGGTGCAGAAGTACACCCATGACGGCAGCAAGCTGCTGCTGCAGATCGGCAAGAAGGGCGTCTTCGATTCTTCCGACGGCACCATCAAGGGCACGCCGCTGAACTCCGAGGCCGCGATCTTCCACATGCCGTCGAGCATCTACGTCGACCGGGGAAACGGTGACATCTACGTCTCTGACGGCGAGGGCCGCACCGGCAACCGTCGCGTCAAGGTGATGGACAAGGACGGCAAGTTCCTGCGCCAGTGGCAGCCGGAAGGCATGCTCAACGTCCACTGCATGACGATCGGCAATGACGGCCTCGTCTATGTCTGCAACCGCGACAATGCGCGGATCCAGGTCTACGACAAGCTCGGCAATCTCAAGCGTAACATCGAGGTGCCGTGGAAGCCCTTCACCATGCCGGCCGACGGCAAGATCAAGCAGTTCGGCGGCGCCACCGTGGCGATCGATTTCTCGCCCGACCCGGGCCAGAAATACATGTTCGTGGTGAACCAGAACAATTCCCAGATCGAGATGATCGAGCGCGAGACCGGCAAGATGCTGCCGAGCTTCGGCCACGCCGGGCGTTATGCCGGCGAACTCGACCAGCCCCACGGCATCGCGGTCGACTCCAAGGGCAACGTCTACGTGGACGAGAACCGCGGTCGCCGCGTGCACAAGTTCAAGATCGTGCAGTAGGGCCGTCATTCCGGGGCGCGCGTCTTCGCGCGAACCCGGAATCCAGGCTGCGGTGCGAGGGGGCGAGGCCGCCTGGATTCCGGGTTCACCGCGGAGCCTGCCACCGGGCCGGCCAAAGGCCAGACCCGTTGGCGGTGCCCCGGAATGACCGTGTAACGTTTTGGCTGGTCAAATCGGCCACGTGCCGCGTCCCCCTGATCGCCTTTTGGCGAACTGTGCTACGTTGCCGCCGCAATTAATTCGGGGAGGCGAAATGTCCACGAGCGTCGAAGTGCTGGCATCGGCATTCAAGGAGGCGGGCACGCCGTTCATCGTCGGGCATCCCGGCGGTGAGTCGGTGGAGCTGATGGAGGCGGCGCGCCAGCGCCAGATGCGGTTCCTGCTGATGAAGCAGGAGGTGGCGGGCGCCATGCTGGCCGCGACCTGGGGCGACATCACCGGCAGCCCCGGCATCTGCATGTCGACCCGCGGGCCCGGCGCCACCAACATGGTCAACGGCGTCGCCCACGCCTATCTCGACCGTTCGCCGCTGATCGCCATCACCGATTCCTATTCGCGTCCGACCTACGAGATCGGCCTGCGCCAGCGCCTCAACCAGCTCGCCATTTACGAGCCGATCGTGAAATGGAGCACGACCATCGACGCCAAGGTGGTGCGCCAGCAGGTGCGCCGCGCCATGCGCACCGCGACGGGGTCGCCGCCCGGCCCGGTGCATTTCGAGCTGCCGCAGAGCGAAACCACGCGGGAGGCCGGCGACTACCTGGCGGAGCCGCCGCTGGTGGCGAACCTCGTATTCCCGGGCCCGGATCGCGCCGACCTCAAGCCGGCGCTCGACGTGCTCAAGCGGGCGCGGCGGCCGGTCGTGCTGGTCGGCCTCGGCGTCTACTGGTGCAAGGCGTCGGCGGAGTTGGTGAAGTTCGCCGAGAAGCTCGGCGCTCCGGTGCTCACCACCACCAAGTGCAAGGGCGCGATCTCGGAAGACCACCCGTTGCGCGCCGGCTGCATCATCGGCGGGCTGATCGAGCGCGAGCTGGTCAACGAATCCGATCTCATCGTCACCGTGGGGCTCGATGCGGTGGAGCTGCAGCCCAAGCCGTGGCCGTACAAGTGTCCGGTGCTGTCGCTCGCCTCGATCCCGAGCCTCGACGCCTTCGTGCCGGCGGACCCGGAGATCATCGGCGATCTCAAGCCGCTGCTGGCGCGGCTCGCCGAGCTTGCGCCGGAGGGCGGCGACTGGGGCGAGAAGGTCGCGAAAAAATTCCGCGAGCAGGTCGCCAATGCACTCAATACGCCGGCTACCGGGCTCTCGCCGCAACGCGCCGTCGAGATCGCCCGCGCGGTGATGCCGCGCGACACCGTCGCGACCTGCGACGCCGGCGCGAGCCGGCTGCTGGTGGTGCAGAAATGGGAATCCTACGGGCCGCGCGAGTTTCTCACCTCCAACGGCCTTGCCTCCATGGGCTATGCGGTGCCGGGCGCCATGGGCGCGCGGCTCGCCTTTCCGGACCGGCCGATCCTCGCCTTCACCGGCGACGGCGGGCTGTTGATGGCGATCGCCGATTTGCAGACCGCGTGGCGCGAGAACCTGCCGATCATCGTGCTGGTGTTCGACGACCAGGAGATCGGGCTGATTCGGGTCAAGCAGGAGATCAAGGGCGTCCCGCCCCACGGCGTCCAGATCGGCGGCGTCGACTGGGAAAAGCTCGGCCAGGCCTTCGGCGCGGATGCGGTGGTGGTGGAGACCGAGCAGGCGCTGACGAATGCGCTATTGGCCGCACTCAAGTCGAACCGCACCACCATCGTCGCGGCGCGCATCGACGCGTCGGGCTATGTGGCCCAGTTCAACGCGCTGCGGGAGTTGTGAGCGGGGCAGGGCGCGGCACCTTCCCACACACACGCCGTCATCGCCGGGCTGGTCCCGGCGATCTCGACTATTGAGGCACGGCCCACTCAAGCGTGTGTTGAAATGCAGTGCCCAGCGCATCGAGATCGCCGGAACAAGTCCGGCGATGACGTGGATGGGGGAGGCGGGCCAAAGGCGACCCCGCGCTACGCACGCTGCCTGCGACCACCCCGCAGCGCCCGCAGCACCGCGTCGGGCGTAATCGGAATCTCCGTTATCGCCGTCGCCCCCAGCGGCCGCAGCGCGTCGTTCACGGCGTTGGTCACCGCGCCGGATGCACCGGCGGTGCCAGCCTCGCCGGCGCCCTTGGCGCCGAGCTCGGAATCCGCCGTCGGCGACACCACGTGGCCGACTTCGATGTCCGGCATTTCGGCCGCCATCGGCACGAGGTAATCCGCCATGTTGCCGTTGAGCAATTGGCCGCGCTCGTCATAGAGGCAGTGCTCGAACAGTGCGGCGCCGATGCCCTGCACCACGCCGCCGCGCACCTGCTCGTCGACGAGCTGCGGGTTGATGACGGTGCCGCAGTCCTCGACGCACCAGTGCTTGAGAAGCTTGATCGCGCCGGTCTCGATGTCGACTTCCACGTGGCTCGCCTGGATGCCGTTGGTGAATGCGAACGGCCACGCCCGTGGCACGTAGTGGCGGGTCGCTACCAGTTCGGCCTGGAAGCCGGGCGGCAGCGTGTCCGGGCGGAAATAGGCGATGCGCGCGACCTCGTCGAGGCCGATGCGCTCGCGCCCGTCGGCGTTGTCGATGACGACGCCGTTGCTGATGTCGAGCGCGCCGGGCACGGCCTGCAGGATGCTGCCGGCGACGGCGAGCACATTGGCGCGCAGCGCCTTGCCCGCCTGCCACGCCGCTTCGCCGCCGATCCCGGCGGCGCGCGACGCCCAGGTGCCGCCGCCATAGGGCACGTTGTCAGTGTCGCCGAGGACGACACGCACGCGCTCGAGCGGCACGCCGAAGGCGCTGGCGACGCATTGGGCGATCACCGCTTCGGCGCCCTGGCCCTGCTCGGTGACGCCGGAGTGGCAGAAGATCGCGCCGGTGGCGTCGAGCCGCACGGTGGCGCCGTCTTGCGCCGAGATGCGGGCGCCGCCGATGCCGTAGAATGCCGCCGACGGATTGGTCACCTCGACGAAGCTTGCAAAGCCGATGCCGCGATAGATGCCGCGCTGACGCTGCCGTTCCTGCTCCGCGCGCAGCCCGGCGTAATTCATCATCGTGTCGAGATGGGCAAGCGCCTCGTGGTGCGACAGCTTCTCGAACTTGATGCCCGAGGGCCCCGCGGTCGGATAGGCGTCGTCGGGAATGAGGTTGCGGCGGCGCAGCTCCAGCGGGTCCATGCCGATGCGCGCGGCGGCGAGCTCGACCAGGCTTTCGGTGACGTGGGTCGCGATGGGGTGGCCGACTGCGCGGTACTGGCACATCACGTTCTTGTTCTGGAACACCACGCGGGCGAGCGCGCGGTAGTTCGGGCAGGTGTAGGGGCCGCCGACGAGGTTGACGACCTGGTTTGCCTCGATGCCGCTGGTGCGGGGATAGACGGAGTAGGGGCCGATGCCGGTGAGGTCGTCGATCTCCCATGCGGTGATGGCGCCGGTGCGGGTGACGCCGATCTTCGCCTTGACGCGGTGGTCGCGGGCGTGGATGTCGGTGACGAAGCTCTCCAGACGGTCGGCGACGAACTTCACCGGGCGCCGCAGCAGCTTGGCCAGCGCCACCGTCGCCATCTCGTCGGCATAGGTGTGGACCTTGATGCCGAACGAGCCGCCGACGTCCTTGGTCAGCACGCGCACCTGGTGCTCCTCGAGCCCGAGATGCTTGGCGAACAGGTTCTGCATCATGTGCGGCGCCTGGGTGCCCTGATAGACGGTGAGGCGCTGCTCGCCCGGGTTCCAGTCGGCGACGATGGCGCGGGGCTCGTTGGTGACGCCGGTGTGGCGGCCGAACACGAAGGTGGTCTCGACGATCTCGTCGGCCGAGGCAAAGCCCTGGTCCGGCTGGCCCGCTTCGAGCCGGCGCTCGAAGGTGAGATTGTCGCCGAGCGCGGGATGGATTACCGGCGTCGCGGCGTCGAGTGCGGTCTCGGCGTCGGTGACGGGTGTCAGCTCCTCGTAGTCGACGGCGACGAGGTCGCGGGCATCCTCGGCCTGCGCCCGCGTGCGGGCCACCACGGCGGCGACCGCCTCGCCCTGCCAGCAGGCGCGTTCGACCGCGATGGCATGCTGCGGCGCCGACTTGATGCCCTTGAGATGGCTCAGCACGCCGACCCACGGCGTGATCACTTTCGCAAGCTCGGCGCCGGTGATGCACCGCGATGACGCCCGCGGCCGCCTTCGCCGCGCCCGCATCGATCGCCTTGATGCGCGCATGGGCGTGGGGCGAGCGCACGAAGGCGACGTGGACCATGCGCGGCAACACGACGTCGCTCACATATTGCCCGCGCCCCTGGGTGAGGCGGGTGAGATTCGGACGCGGCACCGCGCGCCCGATATAGGAATTCGGCCGGTCGAGCGCGGTGAGTTCGGAGGCCACGTCGTCGGTGATCTTCATGGCCGCGCCCGTGCGCGCGCCACCGCTTCCACGGCGTCGACGATCGCCTGGTAGCCGGTGCAGCGGCAGTAGTTGCCGGAGAGATATTCGCGGATCTCGTCGCGGCTCGGCACGCCGCCATGGGCAAGCAGGTCCTGTGCCGTGAGCAGCATGCCGGGTGTACAGAATCCGCATTGCAGGGCGTTGCGGCGGATGAAGGCGTCCTGCAGATCGGCGATCTCGCCGCGGTCGGACACGCCCTCGATGGTCTCGACCTCGCCGCCCGCGCATTGCACCGCGAGCACCAGGCAGCCGCGCACGAGGCCGCCGTCGAGCCGCACCGTGCAGGCGCCGCACACGCCGTGCTCGCAGCCGACATGGCTGCCGGTGAGGCCAAGCCGCTCGCGCAGGAAATCGACGAGGCTTTGCCGCACGTCGACGGTCTCGTGCACCTCCTCGCCATTCACCGTCAGGGTGATGGCACGGACCTGTTCGCTCATGGCGGCGACGTTTCCTCGGACGTTCTCAAAACGCAGCCGATTGTGACCGAGCGCGCCGGGGCGTCAATGGGGCCGAGCCGTCAACAGGCGAGGAAGCCGCGCGTCATTACGGCCGGCGGTTCGAGAACAGCGCATTGCCGAGGCCGGTCTTTCCGGCAAGTCACTCCTGATTCAACCCAAGCTGTCGCGCGGCGGCGATGATCCGGTCTCGCTGCTGCGTGTCGTCCGTGAATGTCTTGAGACCGCGTTCGAACGCCTGCTTCGCGAGTTCGGTTTCGCCGAGAACCATGCGCGATCGGATGAGCTTGATCCACCCGTCGGCATCGCGCGGCGATTGTTCCAGGCGATTCGCGAGACCATCGACCATCCCGCGGATCATGGCGAGGCGGTCCCCCTGCGGTATGGCCTCTGCGGCTTGGATATCCTCCCGGCTGGGTCCCCGCTCGATTCCGCCGGCTATTGCGAGGTTTGACCCGGCCGATCGGCCGGTTGCGTCGTTACCGATCTCGCGCTGAAGCTCACTGATTCTGTTCTTGAGGTCCGGCAACCACGGCTCATCGGAACCAGCATCCTTGAGCAGCGCGCTCCAATCGGCGAGGGCCGTGATCCTGTCGCCCGCTTGTTCCTTCGCCAGCCCGTTGAAGAATCGTGCCCGGGCATCTCTGGGATCGAGCTTCAGGGTCTCCGCAATGGCGGTTTTGGCCTCGGCCGTGACCACGCCATTCTCCGATCTGACCAGCGCTTCGATGCGGGCGCTTCTGATTTCGGCGACACCAGGGCTGAGTTCGATCGCCTTTGCATAGGCCTCGGCGGCTTCCGCGAACCGGCCGATATTCAAATATGACCAGGCGAGCGTGCGCCAGCCTTCGGTGTCCTTGGGATTTCGCAGCAGGCGCGCGGCGAGGCGCTGGATCATTTCATCGACCGGCGGGAGGCCGGTTCGCGACTGCGGCGGCCCCTCGTTTTCGGACGCAGGCAACTGCATCAGCGCCGCAAGACTTTCCACGGCCGACGAATCTCCAACGGATGCGGCGCGCACACGTTGTGTGGCACCGGCACGGTTCACCGAAGGCAGATCAGGATTTCCTGTGAGCGCATAAAGGCCGACGGAGCCGAAAACCACGATCGCGGTGACGCATATCATACCGAAATTCCGCTCGACCGGCGACAGCGTCGGTAGGACAAGCTTTTCCATGCTGTCGGCAGCCAGAACGCGGCGCTTGATTTCGACCCGGGCGGTCTCGGCCTGCGCGTCGTCGATCAGGCCTTGTCCCAATTCGCTTTCAACCTCCTTCAATTGATCGCGATAGACCTCGATGTCGCCGGCCGATGCTGCCGCAGGCCGGTCGAAGCGCCGAATGATCGGCACCGACAAAAACACGGCCGCCACCGCCGTCATGATCGTCAGGATAAGCCACAACGTCATGTCGAGCTCCTTTCGCCGAGCAACACGTCAATTCGCTCCTGTTCGGTGGGAGTGAAGGATGCCGGCGTCTTTGCGGTCTGATCGGCAGGCCGCCTGCGCAGGTAGCGGCCGAAGCCGATCGCCGCGATAACCACAAAGAACGCCGGACCGACCCAGAGCGCGAGCGTATTGGGCTGCATCGGCGGTTTCAGCAGGACGAAGTTGCCGTAGCGGGCAACGATATAGTCGACCGCTTGTTCATCGGTGTCGCCCGACGCCAGCCGTTCGCGGAGCAATACCCGTAGGTCATGCGCAAGCGGCGCATTGGAATCGTCAATACTTTGATTTTGGCAAACGACGCAGCGCAGTTCCTGGCTGATCGTTCGCGCCCGCGTTTCGAGCCTGG
Organism: uncultured Alphaproteobacteria bacterium; assembly: GCA_963791375.1. Classification (GTDB taxonomy): domain Bacteria; phylum Pseudomonadota; class Alphaproteobacteria; order Rhizobiales; family Xanthobacteraceae; genus JAJPKK01. Next base: position 51,121 of record CAWBSI010000027.1, on the reverse strand, counting down.
CGTCCTGCAGGACTTCGTCCGGCGTGACCGCACGGGCGGAGGCGGTGAACGCCGCCAGCGCCGCCAGCGCAACCAGCACCGCTAGGAAACGACATCCGGACGGTCGATATGTGATGTTCATGGCCCGACCTCAAGCTGCGCCAACAAGGGCTCGAAGACTTCGTGCCAGACATCTTCGGTTACGGGACCTGCGTGGCGGTAGCGAACGCGCCCGGTGCGGTCGATCACGAACGTCTCCGGCACGCCGGTTACGCCGAGATCGATCCCGACCCTCCCGCTCTCGTCATGGCCGACGCGGACATAGGGGCTCTGGTTCGCTTTGAGCCACTGCCCGCCATTGCGCAAACTGTCTTTCCAGTTGAGGCCGTAAATCGACACCGCACCCTTCTCCGCAAGCTGCATGAGCATGGGATGCTCGACGCGGCAACCTGGGCACCACGAGGCGAAAACGTTGAGCAGCGAGACCTTCCCCTTGAGGTCGGCACTCGAAAACGCTTCGCCGTCTGCCTCGAGCGACGCCAGGGTGAAGGTCGGCATCGCCTTGTCGATGAGCATCGAAGGCATCTTGCGCGGATCGTTCGTGAGGCTGAAGCCGAGCACGGCCAGCAGCACGGCGAACACGAGCACGGGTGTCAGAGGCGCGAGGCGCTGCATCGGTCGGCTCCTATTCGGCAGGGACTGCGGCGACAGGGACCGCGGCGGCATAGCGTGGGGTACGTTGCGGTGCGCCGACGCGCAGGCGCCGGTCGGACAGCGACACGAATCCGCCGAGTGCCATGCTCAACGCGCCCAACCACACCCACGGCATGAACGGATGGTAGTAGAAACGCACGGCCCAGGCGCCGTTGCCATCCGGCTCGCCGATCGCGACGTACAGATTGGATATCAGGTTGGTTCTGATGCCGGCCGCGGTCGTCTGCTGCTGGCGCACCGGATAAAAGCGCCGCTCGCTGAAAAGCTGGGTCACGAATCGGCCGTTGCGGGTGATGTCGAACGTGCCTCGCTCGGCCTCATAATTGGGACCCGGCACGTCGCCGATCGAACGGAAGCGCAGGTCGTACCCGGAAAGCTGGAGGCTCTGGCCGGGTCGCATCATTTCGATCTTTTCCGTGGCCCAGCTCGTCATGCCCGTGATTCCGGCGACCGTTATCCCCATGCCGGCGTGGGCTATGACGAGCCCGTAGAACGCGCGCGGCGTTGTGCGCGCAAGCCTCAGCGTCGTCGCCAGCGGCGCGGCGCCCAGACGGGTGCGGTATGCCAGCGCCGCGAATGAACCGGCGACCAGCCACACCGCCACGGCCATGAATGCCGCGGCAAAGGCATTGCGGCCGAAAGTCAGGACCAGCACCAGGATCGCCACGAGCAGGCTCGCAACCGCGGGGTATTTCAAGCGGCCCAGCGCCGCACGGATGTCGTCGCGTTTCCATTTGAGCATCGGGCCGATCGCCATCACCAGCAGCAGGGGAATGACGATCGGGACGAACGTCCTGTTGTAGTAAGGCGGACCGACTGAAATCTTGTCGCCGCCGATCATGTCGACGACAAGCGGATAGAACGTTCCCAGAAACACGGTGGCTGCCGCTGCGCTCAGCAACACGTTGTTGACGGCCAGGCCGCTCTCGCGGCTGATCGGTGCAAAGAGAGTGCCATATTTGAGATGCGGCACGCGGAGAGCGTAGAGCGTGAGCGCGCCGCCGGTGGCGAGCAAGATTATTCCCAGAATGAAGATGCCGCGCGCCGGATCCAGCGCAAACGAGTGCACGCTCGTCAGCACGCCCGATCGAACCAGGAAGGTCCCGATCAGGCTCAGCGAAAACGTCAGGATGGCGAGAAGGATCGTCCAGCTCACGAGCGCATTGCGACGCTCGACGACGAGTGCCGAATGCAGCAGCGCGGTGCCCGCAAGCCAGGGCATGAACGAAGCGTTTTCGACCGGATCCCAGAACCACCAGCCGCCCCAGCCGAGCGTGTAATAGGCCCACGCGCTGCCAAGCGTGATCCCGATCGTCAGAAAGCACCATGCCGCGAGCACCCAAGGTCTCACCCAGCGTGCCCAGCATGCGTCGACCTTCCCATCGATCAGCGCCGCAACTGCGAACGAGAACGCCATCGAGAAGCCGACATAGCCCAGATAAAGGAACGGCGGGTGGATCGCGAGCCCGGGGTCCTGCAGGATCGGATTCAGTCCATTGCCGTCGTCAGGCGCTTCCGCGAGGCGAGCGAACGGGTTGGACGTCAGCGCGATGAAGGCCAGGAAGGCGAGCCCGATCATTCCGTGCACGCCGAGCACGTTGATTTTCAACCGGTCAGGCAAGTTGCTTCCGAACACGGCGACCGCGGCGCCGAAAAGAGCCAGGATGAGCGCCCAAAGCAGCATCGATCCCTCGTGGTTTCCCCAGACACCGGAGACCTTGTAAAGCAACGGTTTTGCGGTGTGCGAGTTCGAGGCAACGACCTCGACCGAAAAATCAGAAGTGACGAATGCGTAGGTCAGGGACGCGAACGCAACCACAAGAAATATGAACTGGCCCAACGCCGCCTGCTCGGCAAATGCGGCGACCGCACGATCATTGCGACATGCGGCCACAAATGGGACCGCCGATTGTGTCACTGAAAAAGCAAGCGCCAGGAGCAGCGCAAAATAACCGACCTCGGGTACCATCGAACGCCCCACCACCTTTAGGAATGCAGTTTGACAGACGAATTCATGGCGATCGCATGCAACGTCGCCGCGCGATTCTGCCGTGAAATGCTTTTTCCCATCGCCTCCACTTTCGCAACGAAAGCGGATGCTTCAGCGGCCGCATTGCGGCGGCAGCAAGCGCAACATTGGCAAGATTTTGATCCGGCGAACATCATCGGCAGCCCGCTGTCGGCGATGCGCAGCTTGAGCTATTGGTGCCGGTGCTGTAGCGGCACAACGCGGTCGCGCCGGGCGTTCCGCACTTGCTCCTGTCGTCGGCCGGGCTTGTGCCGCTGCCGGGGTAGAAGCTGTAGCGCAATCCGATCGTCGCCAACAATTCCGTATCATTGCTCTTGATGCCGTTCTGCGACGTTCTCGTCCACTGCGCGCCGAGCTCGAACTCGAAATTCAGATCCTTGGTCCAATAATAGTCGACCAGAAACGATGGAAGTACCGTGTACTCCTTGAGGTCGATTCCATTACCCACGGCATAACCGACTCTCAACCGCGGACTCAGGCGCCAATCTTCATTCAGCGGAAACCTCGTATTGAGGTCGAGCACATATCTGTTCGAATTCGTCAATTGCGAATAGCGAAGGGCGGCGATGTACATGTCGCCGTCTTTGACGAGATTGTTGCCGATGAGCTGGGCCGAATAATAATACTCGTTGCCGGCGGGAAGCTTGCCGAGTGAGGGATCCAGGCCGATCGCCGGTATTGGCTGCGTCAGATTGACGATGGTGGCGTCGGCACTGACCTGGAATTTGTCTGTCAGCGGATGCGAAAAGCCGAGCATGGCCGACTTGTATATCGGCGTCTGGTCGACGGCGAGCTGCTGCAGCTGTTCGTTGGTGGCGAAGCGAAGCATGTCGTAAAGCGTCGTGAAGGGTTGATTGAGCAAGGCATTCCAAGTCGACAGGTAAGGCGTCCTGCGGTAGTCCGCGCCGCCATAGATGGTCGACTTGTCGGGCAGGGTCCACGATCCGGAAAAGATCGCGGCGTTGAGCCGTTGAAAGAGAATGTCGTAGTCGACGGTGCCGAACGCATACTTGGTCTCATCGAAGTAACGGAACTCCGCACCGATCGAACTCGCGGTCGACCAGCCAGCGATCGCGCTGCTCGATGGCATAGAGGGTGGTCTCGAACCCCCCAAAGAACGGCCCCAGGCCAATGGCCGCGCCGTAGAACAGCTTCTCGTCCTTGAAGGGCAGATCGAATCGGCTGAGTGCCGGGGATCCGCTGACCAGGTCCAGTCTCACCATCGGGAGCGCCTGCCAGCTCAACAGCGCGCCGTCGAAGCGACCGAGAACGCCGTCCGTATTGAGGGTCTGGCGCCCGATCACCGTACGCAAATTCCAATCCTTTACCGTGGCATCGACGGAAAGCGCGGCAACGCCGGTCAGATCCCTCGAATCCGCAAACCCGAACTCCTCGCTGCCGGAAAAACGAATTCTTCCCTTGGTCTGATCGTTATTCCAGTTCGCCATCAGATCGAGGCTGGCGAGCATCTCGTTCTGATGAACGCGGTGAGCATCCGGATCCGCATTGGGATCGGGCGCTATCGTAGGATCGCGCACGGCGCGGAAGCTGTCGTCTCGGATGTAGAACGCCGACGCACTGCCCACGAGGGTCCAATTGGTTTCACCTGTCGGCGCGAATCGTCCAACCGGCGGGGCTCCGAGCGGCTGCGCATTGGGCGTGGAAAACGCCGTGCCGGGTTCACCGTTCGCCGTGACGATGCCGGCAAGGCGCTGTCGCACCCGCTCGCTCTGCTCGCCGTTCGGGTAGCGGCGGAGATAGTCTTCGTATTCGGCCCTCGCCTCGCCAGGCTGGCCGTTCTTCTGGCGCGCGAGACCCAGCATTTCCTGCGCTTCGGCGCTGTACTGGTTCTCGGGATATTTCAGGATCTTTGTAAACAGCCGGATCGCGCCAGCGGAGTCGTTGTGCTTCAGCGCTGCCCTCCCTTCGTCCATCCAGGCGGCGACTGCTCGCAGATCCGCTTCTGAAATCGTGCCGTCTGGTCGATTTTTGGGGCGCGTTTCGGCAGGGGCCCCCGGACCGCGCCTATCGACGACCTGAGGGGGGGCAGGGGGTGTCCACACGGCTGCGGGAAATATCGGCTTGCACGCAGCCGATGGCTTTGCGCCGGCGATGGCGACGACAATACTGTGGGTGTCCGGGCCCGGGGCGACTTGATAGGCCACTGCGTGATCGAACAGAATTCGAAGCGCGGGTCCGGTCGGGTTTCGGGTCTCCAGGTCGATGGCCTTGATCGCGGCCGCCTTGCTGTTGGGCACGGTGGCGGCCTCACGCGCGAACGTCGCCGCCGCGGCGGCCTGGCCGCGATCGATCGGATTGACCGTGATCCGCAACTCTTGGCCGCGCTCAATCGGGAAATGGCTGGCGTAGCGAATGCGGATGTTGAAATTGACCTTGAGAAGCACACAGCCCTTCTGGACGGCGAGCTGCGCGTCGGACAACAGCTGATCGACGACCGGCTGCGCGGACGCCGGCCGCAATTCGCACAGAATCGCTCCCGCAAGAGCGAACACCTTGAGCCGGCGACGAACGGCGACGACCATCACCATCCACCTCCAATGGCTCGATGCACGCCGGAGCGCCGCGTAATGACGTTTCTTTGCGTGTTGTCGGCATAAAGGTGGCAGGCGCCCGTGCAGTCCCGCAGTTCCATCGCCGTGTAGTAGACCTTCACCGGCCGCTCGAATTTCAGATGCGACATCGGGCGGTAGTTGGCGACGTGGCAACCGGCGCAATCCGGCCGGAAGGCGGGGAATTTCCACGGCACGGTCTGGGCATTCGACGTGTGGCAGCCGGTGCAGTTGACCGCCATCCCGTGGTTGACGAAGGCCGGCGAGGCATGCCGGTAGATCACAGGCGTCCAGGCCGAGGAGCGATGGCATGTTTCGCAAGGCAAGGCCGTGAGGAAATGCCTGGGCGACTTGCCCTGCGCCGTCGTTCCGGCGTGGCAACTGGCGCAAGTCGCGGTGATACGGGAATGATCCACGCGCGCGCCGGCAAAAGTCACAGTGCTCTTGTGACAAGTCTCGCATGGAGCAGTCGTGACGATGTGATTCGCCGGCTTGCCCGTCGCGTTGCGCACGTTATGACAGCTGGCGCAATTCCCGATGATGGCCGTGTGGCTCATGCGGGCTCCGGCGAACGTCGTCGTGCTTCTATGGCAGTTCTCGCACGGCGCGGCCGTGGCGGTGTGGCTTGGCGACTTGCCGGTCGCGGCGACGCCGTTGTGGCAGGCCGCGCACCCGCTGGTGATACCGGCATGGCTCACCTTGGTGCCGCCGGTGTTCGTCGTGCCGCCGGTATTCGTGGTGCCGCCGGTACTCGAGGTAGCAGCGGACTTGGCTGCGGCAGTACGTGCGGCCGCCGTGGGCAGGGGCGCTTTAAGGGCCGTGGTCGTGCATCCCGTTGGGGGCTTCCGCTGCTGGTCGAAAGTCGTCGTGCTCGTGTGACAGCACCCGCAATCTGCCGTAGTGGAAGGATGATCCTTGGATTTCGCGCGCGCGCCGCTGGTGCCCTGGCTGGTAAATGAACCGTTGTGGCAGGCGTCGCAGCGAACGGCGGTGACCGCCGTGTGGCTCATCGTATAGGTCGTGAAGCTCGCCGCGGTATTGGTGTGGCAGTTGCTGCACTGAATTCCCGTCACCGGGATGTGCGGCGGTGTGGCCATGCCCGTTGCCGTGGTGCCGTTGTGGCAGCTCGAGCAGTTCGTGTCGGTCGCCGCGTGGGTATAGCCTCCGCCCGCCCAACTGGTGAAAGCCGTGGCCGCGCTCGCATGGCAGGTGATGCAGTCGCGGCCGCCGGTCGCCACGTGTCCTGCGAATGACGCTGTGCCCAGGGCGCCCTTCGTTCCCTCGCTGGTAAACGACCCGTTGTGGCAGGAGTCGCAGCGGCTGGAACTGACCGACGCGTGATTCATCGTGTAGGTCGCAAAGCTCGGCGCGGTATTGTTGTGGCAATTGCTGCACTGAACGCCTGTTACCGGGACATGCGGCGGTGTTGTCATGCCGGTCGCCGTCGTGCCGTTATGGCAGCTGGAGCAGTTCGTGTCGGTCGGCGCGTGGGTGTAGCCTCCGCCCGCCCAACTGGTGAAGCTTGACGCCGAGCTCGCATGGCAGGTGATGCAGTCCCGGCCGGCGGTCGCCACGTGTCCTGCGAATGACGCTGTGCCCAGGGCGCCCTTCGTTCCCTCTCCGGTAAACGACCCGTTGTGGCAGGAGTTGCAGCGGCTCGCGCTGACCGACGAGTGATTCATCGTGTAGGTCGTGAAGCTCGGCGCGGTGTTGGTGTGGCAGTTGCTGCACTGAACCCCCGTCACCGGGACGTGCGGCGGCGTCGTCATGCCGGTCGCCGCGGTGCCGTTATGGCAATTCGAGCAATTGGTGTCGGTCGGCGCGTGGGTGTATGTGCCGCCCGCCCAGGCGGTGAAAGTCGAGGCTGCGCTGGCATGGCAGGTAACGCAATCCCGGCCGCCCGTGGCGACATGGCCCGGATAGGAGGCGGTACCGGCTGCGCCTTTCGTTCCCTCCCCGGTGAATGACCCGTTGTGGCAGGAGTTGCAGCGACTGGCGCTGACTGACGTGTGATTCATCGTGTAGGTCGCAAAGCTCGGCGCGGTATTGTTGTGGCAATTGCTGCACTGAACGCCGGTCACCGGAACGTGCGGTGGCGTGGTCATACCGGTGGCCGTCGTTCCGTTGTGGCAGCTCGAGCAGTTGGTGTCGGTCGGCGCGTGGGTGTAGCCTCCCCCCGCCCAGCTGGTGAAGGTCGACGCCGAGCTTGCATGGCAGGTGATGCAGTCGCGGCCGGCGGTCGCCACGTGATTGGGGAATGACGCCGTGCCTTGGGCGCCCTTCGTTCCCTCACCGGCGAATGAGCCGTTGTGGCAGGAGTCGCAGCGGTTTGCGCTGACCGACGAGTGGTTCATCGTGTAGGTCGTGAAGCTCGCCGCGGTATTGGTGTGGCAGTTGCTGCACTGAACGCCGGTCACCGGGACGTGCGGCGGTGTGGTCATGCCGGTCGCCGCGGTGCCGTTGTGGCAAGTCGAGCAGTTGGTGTCGGTCGGCGCGTGGGTGTACGTGCCGCCCACCCAACTGGTGAAGGCAGAGGCCGCGCTCGCATGGCAGGAGATGCAGTCGCGGCCGCCTGTCGCCACGTGACCGGCGAACGACCCCGTGCCTTGGGCGCCCTTCGTACCCTCTCCGGTAAACGACCCGTTGTGGCAGGAGTCGCAGCGGCTGGAACTGACCGACGAGTGATTCATCGTGTAGGTCGCAAAGCTCGCCGCCGTATTGGTATGGCAATTGCTGCACTGAACGCCCGTCACCGGGACGTGCGGTGGTGTGGTCATGCCCATCGCGGCCGTGCCGTTGTGGCAGTTCGAGCAGTTGGTGTCGGTCGGCGCGTGGGTGTATGTGCCGCCCGCCCAGCCGGTGAAGGCGGACGCCGCGCTCGCATGGCAGGTGACGCAGTCGCGGCCGGCGGTAGCCACGTGGTTTGGATAGGATGCGGTACCGGCCGCGCCCTTCGTTCCCTCTCCCGTGAATGAACCATTGTGGCAGGAGTCGCAGCGGTTCGCGCTGACCGACGAGTGGTTCATCGTGTAGGTCGTGAAGCTCGGCGCGGTATTGGTATGGCAATTGCTGCATTGAACCCCCGTCACCGGGACGTGCGGCGGCGTCGTCATGCCGGTCGCCGCCGTGCCGTTATGGCAATTCGAGCAGTTCGTATCGGTTGGGGCGTGGGTGTATGTCCCGCCCGCCCAGGCGGTGAAGGCCGAGGCAGCGCTCGCATGGCAGGTGATGCAGTCGCGGCCACCGGTCGCCACGTGGCCCGGATAGGAGGCGGTGCCAATTGCACCCTTCGTTCCCTCACCGGTGAACGACCCGTTGTGACAGGAGTCGCAGCGGTTGGCGCTGACCGACGAGTGGTTCATCGTGTAGGTCGTGAAGCTCGCCGCGGTATTGGCGTGGCAGTTGCCGCATTGAACGCCCGTGACCGGGACGTGCGGCGGCGTGGTCAAGCCGGTCGCGGCGGTGCCGTTATGGCAGCTCGAGCAGTTCGTATCGGTCGGCGCGTGGACGTATCCTCCGCCCGCCCAGCTGGTGAAGGCCGACGCTGCGCTCGCATGGCAGGTGATGCAGTCGCGCCCGCCGGTCGCCACGTGGCCGGCAAACGACGCCGTGCCCTGGGCGCCCTTCGCTCCCTCACCGGTAAACGACCCGTTGTGGCAGGAGTCGCAGCGGCTGGCGCCGACCGATGAGTGGTTCATCGTGTAGGTGGCGAAGTTCGCCGCCGTATTCGTGTGGCAGTTGCCGCACTGAATCCCTGTGACGGGAACGTGCGGCGGAGTGGTCATGCCGGTCGCGGTGGCGCCGTTGTGGCAATTCGAGCAGTTCGTGTCGGTCGGAGCGTGGGTGTATATGCCACCCGCCCAGCTGGCGAAGGCAGAGGCCGCACCCGCATGGCAGGTGATGCAGTCGCGGCCACCCGCGGCGACGTGATTGGAGAACGATGCGGTGCCCTGGGCGCCCTTCGTTCCCTCCCCCGTGAACGACCCGTTGTGACAGGAGTTGCAGCGGCTGGCGCTCACCGACGGGTGGTTCATTGTGTAGGTAGTGAAGTTCGCCGCCGAACTGGTGTGGCAATTGCCGCACTGAACCCCGGTCACCGGGACATGCGGCGGCGTGTTCAGGCCAATCGCGCCGCTGCCATTATGGCAGCTCGAGCAGTTCGTGTCGGTGGCCGCGTGGGTGAATGTCGCTCCCTTCCAGGTGATTGTGCTCTTGTGGCAGTTCTCGCATGGCAAGGTTGTGGGAACGTGGTTGGCCGACTTGCCCAGTGCGGCAGTGCCATTGTGGCAGCTGGCGCATACCGTCGTCACCGCGGCGTGATTCATAACGGTCGCGCCGGTATAGCTCACCGTGCTCTGGTGGCAGCTCCCACAGGGCGCGGCGGTGACGATGTGATTGGCCGATTTGCCGATAGCGATCGTGCCGTTGTGACAACTGGCGCACGGCCCGGTCGCCTGGACATGGTCGATGAAACGCATGTCGCGCCACGTCGCCGTAAGGTGGCAGCTTTCGCAGAGATTGCTGGTCTGCGGATGCGCCTGCGATTTGCCGCCGGCGCTCGCGCTGTTGTGGCATGCGAAGCATTGCCGCGGCGTGCCCTGGAAACGTCCATTGACGTGACACGACGCGCAGTCGACGCCGGAATGCGTGCCGGTAAGTGGAAACCCGGTCAGAAAGTGATTGAACGACGTGCTTGCCGCGGTTTGGGCATGGCTCGGCCCTGCGACGAGCACGACCGCTGCCGCGATGACAGACAATACCAGACCTGACGATCTCAAAGAGATCAACGCCATCTGTCCCCCGCTGCCCCCTCGCGGCCATGCTCGTCTCTTCAAAGATCCCGCGGCTGCACGGGACGCCGACATCGCCTCTTGATGAAGCTCCCCTCTGCTTTTCTGCTCCGCCAGCCAACGGAGGCCACTGCGAATGGACAGGGAGGCGCTGGAGCGCCCCGCTCTTCCATTCGTCGTCTCGGTATGGGCCAGGAATGCTTTTGTGATTCAGGTGACGAGAGAAGCCCTCATCCTGTTCTGAGGTCGTTCACGTCATCCGAACTATCGACTTCCTAGCGATTGGCGCGCGTCGGGCCATCGACGGCCATGAGCCGCCGGCCCGGACGCTGCTCTCGCACGTCGAGGCCGGGCGGCCACGCAAGCAATTTGCTTGCGTTGGCATCGCGCCAAATTGAAGCCGATAAAGCTGATACATCCATTGGCAACCCCCTTTGCCTTCTGGAGCCGACGTATCCTGACCTTTGGCATTTTGGGAATGCTATCGACATTTCGCACCCGAAGACGCCAGAGTCCCCTTCAAGATTCGCCAGCCATTAATCAGTGTGGTTGATCGCATCGGATAGGGACCAATTCGCGCACCTGTTTGGGTGATTTCGTGGCGGCCGTTCCAGCGCCGCGGCGCCAACGATTGACTCGGCGAATTATTCCAAAAAACTTTTAGCGTCGAGATATCCGGCACCTACACCAACGTCGTCGATCGGGGGATGCGTGTATTTGCGATCGCCATGATGTGGCCTTCTCGGTATTCGAAATTGCGGCGGCAGAGGGTCGTTCGCGCCACAGCGTATGTCGTTGGCATTCCCAAGGGCGCGCGAGGTGCAGCCGGACATCACCCTGGGCGACGAGTGAGATCGATACGGGGAGGTGTGCGCCGTGCGAACGAGAGAGCCGCATTTTCGGCCGGATCGTGGTCCGCTGCCAAGCGCCCCTTCGCCAAGGCAAGCCGCGTCGCATGCCACAATTCTCGCGGCAACCGGCCCGGTCGTCACCGATGCGGAGCTGCGAGCAATGCCGGAACGAGTGCCGCGGCCGCGAACACCGATACCGAGGCGGCACTTGCTGAGCCGCGGCTGGTTCACGTGGACAGTCGCGGCATTGGTCGCCACGGCAGGATTCTTCGTTGTCCTGTGGCTGACCGGGCCCGCCACCCAGCCATCTGCCCCGGCCATTGCGATCATGGCAAATGCAGCCGTGTCGGATGCCACCACTTTGATGGCGGCGGTGCAAACTGCCGGCCTTCGCGGCACGCCTGGCGTGAAGGGTGCGATCGACGAGATCAAACGTCTTGACGACGAACGCGTGGCGATCAAGGGCTGGGTGGTGGATGCCGCCGCTTCCGGCTCTTCGCTGGCGGTGCTCGTCTACGCCGACGGGATGCATGTGTTCTCGGCCATGACAAGCGGGCCGCGCCGGGATGTCGCCCAAATGTTCGGCCTGTCGGACGCAGGCGCGGCGAATGTCTCGTTCCAGGGTGCCTTCAGATGCGGACCCGGCCAAAAGCTCATCGTCGTCGCTATTGCCCCGGACAGCACCTACGGTCATTTTCGCTCTCTTGTTTGCCCATAGCCGTCATCTCCCGGCTTTTTTCTCAAGTGTGCCCGTTGCATCGATTCATGCAGGGCGGCCCGCGCCCGGGCCAGACGGCTCATGACCGTACCCGACGGGAGTTTGAGAATCTTCCCCGCTTCCTCGTATGACATGCCGAAGACGCAGACCAATCTGATCACGTTACGCTGGTCCGTCGACAGCCGAGCGATGCCCTTCCTCACCTCCTGGAGTACCAGGCGGCTCTCGACCACGATGCGACCATCGCAACTGAAAAATTCATCAATTATTTTCACGTCGATGACGTCTCCCCGGACCTTTTCGGCCCGGGCATGGTCGATCCACAGATTTTGGGCGATGCGAAACATCCAACTGTCTAGGCGCGTGCCTCGCTGCCACTGATCGAGATGCGTCAGCGCCCGGGCGTAGGTTTCCTGAACCAGATCCTCGCTTTGATCCAAGTCGTGCGTAAGCAGCCCCGTAAATCGACGCAGCCGCGGCAAGAATTCCACCATGCGATTGCGAACATCATCGATGGCGCAATCAGGTGGCGCGTCGATGCGATATTGGGCATCCGAGCCGCCAACGCGTCGACGCGTTTTTGACGACCGAACTCGATCCGTTCGATTCGGCACGTCGACGCCTTCGTGCTTTGACCGCTTTCATTGTCGTCTGCCGACTTGGTTGAACGCGCTCGTGGTGTGGCAGCGTTCGCATGTGCGTCCGAACGCACCGCGATGCGCATCGTCCTGGCGGTGGCAGGAGTAGCAATCCGTGGGCAGCGCAATCTTGGCGACGTTCTTGGTGACGTGGCAGGCTTGGCAATTGACGCTGCGGTGCGTCCCGGTCAGCGGATAGCGTGTTTGCGCGTCGTGATCGAAGCGCCATCGTGCCCAACTGTTCGGATTGTGGCAGAGCGAGCAATTCGCTCCGAGCCGGCCTTCATGATGCCGGTCGCGGTGGCAGGCGGCGCAAGCCAGCGGCGCACCTTTGAACAGCAGCGACCGATGACATTCTTCGCAGGGTACGACGGCGTGACGACCGATCAGGGGAAATCGAGTGATGTCGTGATCGAACGACGCCACCTGGCGCCAGTTGGCTTCTCCGTGGCATTGCTCGCAGCGGGTGCCGAGTTGCCCTTTGTGGCGGTCGTCTTTGCGGTGGCAGGATATGCAGGTCGTCGCCAGCTTGTCGCGATAGAGATCGCCGGTGTGGCAGGCGTCGCACTTGACTGTCGCGTGCGCAGACCTGAGCGGAAACTTCGTCGCCTTGTCGTGGTCGAAGCGGACCGTGCTCCACTTGTTCTGGTCGTGGCAGCCCTCGCACTTGCCGCCGTACCGTCCGGTGTGGACATCCTGAATTTGGTGGCAATCGACGCACGCAGTGCCGATCCCCTTGTAGTGTTCGCCGCCATGGCACGCCGCGCAGGTGACGGCGCGGTGCGCGGCCTGGAGCGGGAATTTGGTCGCGTTGTGGTCGAAAGGCTTCGGCGGCCGCCAGGCTGTCTCGCCATGGCAATCGTCGCACCTCTCGCCGAGGCGCCCTTTGTGGCGATCGTCCGCCTTATGACAGTCGAAGCAGCGCCCGGGCGCGTTGCGGTATTTTGTCGTTTGCGCGTGACAGCCGTCACACTGCGCGGCCTGGTGCGCGTCTCGGAGCTCGAAATTCGTAAACGTGTGATTGAACGTCTCGCGATCGAGCTCGACGATGTCGGCATTCCGCCCCTTGTGGTCGGTGTGACAGCGCGTGCAGTCCTGCCGCGTCGCATCCGGTTGACGCCCGTGAAATCCCCTGGCCAGCTCACGGTCCGCGGCGATTTCCTTGTGGCATGCGAGGCAGAGCCGGGTTTGCGACCTTCGCGAGAACGGCTCGTGGCAGTTGGCGCAGTCCTTCTCGAGCTTTTCATGCCCGCCGACGAGCGGCCCCGGTATGACCAGCTTTTCGAACACGTTCTGCGAACGCACTGTCCAAGGCATTGCGCTTGCCAGAACGATCGCGATCGCGAGCGTACGTATGAGACGACGCCTCAATGGCGTGCCTCCATTCAAAAAAAGTGCGCCGCGAAGACGTGAATGATGGCGGCCGTCACCAGAAGGAAGAACAGCGGCAAGTGAAAGACGTGCCAGAGCCCGAAGAGGCGTTCGTAGAATGCAAAGGCCGCGGCCTTCTTGACGGCGGCGACGTGAAGCGTCACGAGGTCGACGACGCCGGCCAGCCGCCGGCGCCGGACCCTTCTGGACCATCCGAGCCGCTTGCCTTCGGCCTTGATGACTCCTCGCGCGTCGGCAATCAACCGCGCGCGAATCGCGTGTGCGCGTACGCTGATCACCGGCAGTCGCCAAAGTCCCGCGAGAACGCCCTTGGGCGCATTCGTTCCTAGTTGAGCAAGCGTGTTGAGCCGCCCGACGACGTGGTCGGCGAGCGGCAAATCGCTGCCGATCAATCCTTTCAGGGCGTCGACGTCGGCGAGGATTTCCTGCACCTGCGCCTTGCGTCCGTACAATCCGAGGTGGATCTTGCCGTAGAGATAGCGACCGACGACCCCGCTTATCGCAACGATGAGCATTGCCACCAGGGCGACGTTGCTGTTGATCGAGCCGAACCTGAAATTTGCATGCAGGAGAATCAATACAGGCCCGGCTATTCCGAGGATCATGTGAGTTCGGAACCAGAAGGCGACCGAGCCGAGCGCCTTCAAAGATCGCACCCGCTTTCGGAGCGGATACAGCAGCAGGAGCAGCATAAGGCTGGCGCCCACAATTCCGAGCCAATAGCCGAGGCCGCTCTCGGGCGTCAGGCCGCTGTCGTCGCGGTCGAGCCAGCCTATCGAGAGCACGACGACAACGATGATGCCGAAGGTCGGCGGAGTGATGCTCGCCCACCAACGCGGGCGATATCGAGCAAACTCCACCTTCGTGTGCGTCGGCGAGCGGGGCGCCGCGACCGGCGTCCGCTCGTCGTTCGCATCACGCCGCTGCCGCCGCGGAGCGAATTGCTCCACGGGCATATGCGATATTGCAGTATCGGTCATAGCTCCCCCGCGGCGTGACCCAGCGCCGCTCCCCATCCCTTAGTCCCCAGGCACTCGTATGCGACAATCGCGGCGATCCGATCCGCTTTGGGGGGCGACAGTTTGTACAAAGGCGGACCGTTTTGAGGCGGGTGACAGTGACGGGCTCGGCGGCGATCGCTTCGTTTTGGCAACTCATCGAATTGGCGGCGACCGAGAGGACGGGAAACGCAGTTGCGCGACCCGGGTTAAGATTCCGCCGCAATCAATTGCGACATGGTCTGCGCAGCTTCGTTGGGAAATCGAACCACTTTGTCGGCCCGATCTTTTGGCGCGGTATCGTGCAAGCCACGTATCATCGTCGTCGCTGTCCAAGGTCAACACGCTGTATGCCATCGCCCGCGTTTTTGCGTCCGTTATTGACTGCCGCGGCATTGGTTGCCGCGGTTGTCGCCGTCGGCGCTCCGTCGCTTGCGCAGGAAGCAAGCGGCGATACCCCGACTACGCGCGTGATCGACCAGGCCATTCGGACGGGTGATTTCGGTCGTGCGGCTACGCTCCTGCGAAAATCCGCCGAGTCCGGGAATTCGGAAGCACAATACAGACTGGCCTCGCTCTACCGTTGGGGACGTGGGGTGCCCCAGGACGACGCTTTGGCGTTCAAATGGATGAAGGCCGCCGCCGAGCGAAACCACGCAAATGCACAATTCAACCTCGCGAAGATGTATCTGGCCGGACGGGGCGTGCCGTTGGATGTCGGCCACGCCAAGACATGGCTGCAGAAAGCGGCCACGCACGGATACGACGAGGCAGCCAAGATGCTTGCAGACATCGGGGCGGGTCGCACGCAGGAGCCCGCCGCGTCAAACCCCACCCCGCCGCCGGCGGCGTCTCGCGAGGGTGTGAAGAGCGAGGGATCGCCGCGTCGTGCGGTGACGACGCCCCCGGCCGACGGGCGTGCCGAAATATTGAATGCCGCCTGGCGCGGCCAGACCGACGCCGTAAGAAGATTGATTTCGTCCGGCATAAACGTCGCGTCCAGGGACGATGACGGCAACACCCCACTTTTGCTCGCCGCTTCCGCGGGCAAGGCCGGGTCGGTGGATGCACTTGTTTCGGCAGGCGCAGACGTCAACGCGCAAAACAACTCAGGCGAGCGCTCGCTCATGCTTGCGGCGGCCCAAGGCCATGCGGAGATCGTCGATGGTCTGCTCAGACGTGGAGCGGACGTGGCGGCCAGCAAACACGGCGGCGACACCGCGCTGACGCTCGCCGCGCGGCGCTGTCACGAGCAGGCTGCCAAGCTCCTGATCGATCACGGGGCCGACGTGCGAGCGGCTCTCGATGGCGGCACGACGCCGCTCATGCTCGCCGCCGCTGCGTGCCCCTACAACATGGTCGAGTTGCTCGTCGCCAGCGGAGCCCCAGTCGATGCCGTCGATGCAAAGAGACGAACCGCCATGTGGATCGCGGCCGACCGCGGGAACGCCGGCGGACTGTTCGCGCTGCTAAAGAGAAAAGCCGACCAGCGCATCGCCGACAACGAAGGCCGAACGCCCCTGCTGAGAGCGCTCGAGATCGGCAACGCCGATGCGGCACAATTCCTCATCGGCGACGAGGCCGACCTCGAGGTGCGGACCTCGGCGGGAAACACGCCGCTGATCCTCGCGGCAAAATCCGGCATGGCCGAGGCCGTACGCCAACTGCTCAAGCGGGGCGCGCGACCCGATATACGCAACAATCTCGGGTATACGGCGCTCATGATCGCCGCCCAACGGGGCCAGGAGGATATCGTCAGAGCGCTCCTGAGCGCCGGGGCCGATCGGAATCTCAGGAACAAGAAACGCGAGACTGCAAATGACATCGCCGTGGCGTCCGGACAAACGGCGATTCCGCAATTGCTGAAATAGCTGCGATTCCATTGTGACGCGCAATGTGCGCATCGATGCAGCACACTCCGCGCTTCGCCGAAAAAAGGTGAAGCGTATTGCCGCGAAGGGGCGCTAGACGCGGTAGGACTTGACCCAGTTTCCCCACTTCCTGACGAACGCAGCGATGAGTTCGGTCATCGCCTGATCATGGTCCAGAATGACGTAGTAGCGGGAAGTGACGAGGCGCAGGCGAATGACCTCAACGGGATCGCATCCGAGCGATCGCATCCGATCGGCAAGAAATCTAGCCTCGCCTCTGCGGCCGGACTGATGGTGACAGATGATAATTACCCTGTCCGGCTGCCTCAATGCCGCGACCTCATTGAGCGCGACGTGCCTGTTGGTCAGTCGTTTCCCCTGGATGCCATTGTCCGGATCGAGGAATACCAGGTTTGCGCCGTTCACTGATCTCACAAGTCCCTCGGCCCACGGCCGGCGCAATGACGCCCGCTTGGGGACCTCGTTGCGGAGGAAAACGGAGTTGTTAAAGATTCCATTCATTATTCCGTTCATTTGCAGCGCCGTCAGGGGATCGGCAACAGTGTCGATCCCGTCGACGATCTCCGCCAGCCAATCAAACACCTCCGGAGCGAGATGCCGGAATTCATCCGGCCGTTTGAGGTAGTTGAAATGTTTCTCGCGATCCTTCGTCTCGTCGTTTTCGCCCGTCAGATACCAGCAAACAGCGAGGCGACGGTCCTTCCTGAGATGCCGAAGCAAGGCGAGCTTTCCGAAGTCGCCAATTCCGCCGATGTATTGAATCTGCATTACGTCCCCCGAAATCATAACGGGCGACACCGGGCGTTCCGCACTTCAAAAATGACATTTTTGTTAGTCGTTGCGGAAAGGTCACAGGCCGAGCCCGATGGTCACACTGATTCGGGTGGCGACTTGGCTTCTTTGATCTGGCGCAAAGATTTTGCTCCACATGTCAGAAGCGTTTTTCGAGATCATGCGCCTGATGCACTGGACTTTGTCGTCCACCATCGTGCGTGAACAGTCCGCGCCAGCGCAGGGGGAGGGATTGGTCGCCGCGGCATCGGACAAGCCGACAGCAACTTGTATCGCCGAGACCTTGAGCATGATCTCGTCCGAAAAGTCTGCAACTGTTCGGGGATCATGCTCTAGGCGGTGCCGTATTTCGTCTCGACCTTGACGCCGATCCCTTCGAGAAACCGAGTGGGCAAAATGCCGCCGACGCAAACAATCACCGCATGATTCTCGATCGCTAAGCAGCGGCCGCCGTGATCTATTTCGACGTCGTGCAAACCAATTCGCTTGACGGACGAGGGTAGTACGACGTTCAGCCTTCCCGCCTTCTGGGCTTCTTCGACGCGCTTGCGGTTCTTTTGCTTGGCGCGGCTGAACGATTCGCTCCGATGCGAAAGTGTGACGACGGTGTCGGGCTCGTCTGCGATGCTGCAGGCGGCCTCCAGCGCGCTGTCGCCGCCGCCCACCACCAGCACATGCTGGCCACGATACTGTTGGGGATCGATCAGGCGATAAACCACTTTGTTCTGCTCTTCCCCCAATACGTCGAGCGTGCGCGGAGTGCCGCGCCGGCCGATCGTGAGCAGCACCGAGCGCGCCCGATAGCTCCCGCGCGTGGTCTTGACCGCGAAGTCCGTTCCGGCCGGCTCAACGGCCTCGACGCGCTCGCCATAATTCACCCGAAGGCCAGTGCGATCCGCCACGCTTTCAAAGAACTGGATCAGCTCCTCTTTGCTGAGCTCGGTGAAATTGGTCTTTCCGACCATTGGCAGCGTGAAGGGGGCGGTCATCACCAGCTTTCCACGCGGAAAATGGGCCACCGTACCGCCCAGGCTGTCCTGCTCCACGGTGACGAAATTGAGTTTGTGTTGGATCGCCGCGAGGCTGGCCGAAAAGCCAGCCGGCCCGCATCCGACGATCAGGACATCGAGGACATCGCGCCGTCCGAGCCCCTTCAAACCGCGGATCGTGTCGATGGCCTGCCGCCCCTGCTCGATGGCGTTTCGCACCAGCCCCATGCCGCCGAGTTCGCCTGCGATGAATATGCCCGGCACGTTGGTCTGGAAGTTTTGATCGACATTGGGAATGTCGACCCCGCGGCGTTCCGTGCCGAATACGAGCGTGATGGCATCGGTTGGGCACGCGGCCTTGCACGCCCCGTGTCCGATGCAGTGTGACGGTTCGACCAATTCAGCCTTGCCGTTGATCAAGCCCAGTATCTTGCCCTCGGGGCAAGCCCGGATGCAGGAGCCGCAACCGAGGCATTTCAACGGATCGATGACGGGGTGCAGCGAGGCGGGTTCGAGCATTCCCTCCTCAGCCGCCGCCGCAAGCCTGGCGGTACTGCGACGTTCGAATTTCCTGCGCACGCCCAAATAGATGATCCATACGACCACCATTGGAACCGCGTACGCAAAGATTACTGCGTCAAAACCCATTCGTCCGCCCACCCACCTACATCACGAATTATGATCGCGGCCGAATGATGGACGGAATTACAGCAGCCCTGTACCAGGCACGGCGTAGCATGACCCCCGGAACGTCCGACTGCTGCCTGAAGCTGGCGCTGAGGCCTGGGCTGGCGACCCAGCGCGTGCTAATTTGGAGCGATCAAAGGCGGTTCGGTTTTGCGCCGGCCGGCCGCCGGGAGCGCGGGCGCGCGGAACCACATCATGGTCAACATCACGATCAACGGCACCTCGCATCAGCTTGATGTCGAGGACGACACCCCGCTTCTCTGGGTCTTGCGAGAGGAAATCGGGCTGACGGGGACGAAATTCGGGTGCGGCATCGCGGCCTGCGGCGCCTGCACCGTGCACGTCAACGGAGAAGCCATGCGCTCCTGCTCGGTCCCGATCGGCAGCGTCGACGGCGCCAAGATCACCACCATTGAGGGGCTCTCGTTCGACAGCAAGCATCCGGTGCAGCAGGCGTGGCTGACTGAGCAGGTGCCACAGTGCGGCTACTGCCAGTCCGGCCAGATCATGGCGACGGCGGCCTTTCTCAAGACCAATCCGAACCCGACCGATGCCGATATCGACGCCAACCTCACCAACATCTGCCGTTGCGGCACCTACGAGCGCCTCCGGCGCGCGGTGCATCGCGCTGCAGCCCTGATGCGCGCGTGATCGGGAGGGCACCACAATGACCGATACAACTTTTTCCCGTCGCCGGTTCATCACCACCGCACTTACCGCGGCCGGAGGCTTTGCGCTGGGCGTCGGCATCGTTGGTCCCGCCGCGGCGGCGAGCCTTGGCGTGCGTCCCTGGGGCGATGACGCCAAACGCTATCCCGGCGAGGTCAACGCCTGGGTCGTGATCGAGCCCGACGACACCGTGATCATCCGCTACGGCCGCGCCGAGATGGGACAGGGGAGCTTCACCGCCCTGCCACAGATTCTCACCGAGGAGCTCGAATGCGACTGGGCTTTCGTCAAGCCGGAATACGCTTCGGCCAATCGCAATCTCAGGGAGAACAAGGTTTACGGGAGCCTCGCCACCGGCGGCAGCCGTGCCGTGCGCGAGACGGGAGTGATGGTCCAGCAGGCCGGCGCGAGCGCTCGCGAACGCCTGATCGCGGCGGCCGCGAAGCGCTGGAACGTGCCCGCATCCGAGTGCTCGGCAGCAATGAGCAAGGTTACCCACAAGCCCACCGGCCGAACATTCCGTTTCGGCGAGCTGGCGGCGGATGCCGCCGCAATCAAGCTCGACAAGGAGCCGGCGCTGAAGCGGCCGGATCAGTACAAGTTCATCGGCAGGCGGCTCGCGCGATTGGACGTGCCGCTCAAGATCAACGGCACCGCGAAATACGGGATCGATCTGGATGTGCCCGGCATGGTGCGGGCCGCGATCATCAAATGCCCCGTGTTCGGCGGTACGGTCAAATCGGTCGACGAAGGCGCGATCGCCGGGCGCCGCGGCGTCCTTCAGGTGGTCAAGCTCAAGGACGCGGTCGCGGTGGTGGCGGACCGTTACTTCCGCGCGCAGGCTGCGCTCAATGCGCTGCCGATCGAGTGGGAGGTCGGGGCTGCCGGTACCACCGACAGCGTGCACTTCCGCAAGGAGTATCTCGATGCCCTCGACCAGAAGGGCGCGGAAGCGCGTCACGACGGCAACGTTGATGCCGCGATGCCGACGGCCGCCAAGGTTATCGAGGCGACCTACGAGGCGCCGATCATCGCGCACGCGCCCATGGAGCCGCTCAATGCCATCGCGCATGTGCAGCCGGATCGTGTCGACGTTTGGGTCGGCACACAAAACGCCGACCGCGCGCTGACGCTTGCCGCGCGAGGCCTCCGGCGTGAAGCCCGAGAATGTCCACATCCACAACACGTTCTCCGGGGGTGGCTTCGGCCGGCGGCTGGGTCCAGACGAAGTTGCCCAGGCGGTCGCGGTCTCCAAGGTTGTCGGCAAGCCGGTAAAGCTGATCTGGACGCGCGAGGAGGAAATTCGGCAGGGTCGTTACCGCACCCAGGCCGCGATCCGCTTCAAGGCGGGGTTTGCGGCCGATGGAACCCCGATTGCGCTGGACATGCGCAATTCGGCGGGCAGCTCGAATCCGGGCGCCGTGCGTAACGGCCTTGACCCGCAGACGATGCAAGGCTTGATCAACACGGCTTATAAACTGCCGAACTACCGCATCGTCTCGATCCTCAAGAACACGCACGTCCCGCTTGGCCCATGGCGCGCACCTGGGCACTCCCAGAACGTGTTCTTCATGGAAAGCTTCATCGACGAAATGGCGCACGCGGCGGGCAAGGACCCGGTGACGCTGCGGCGCGAACTGCTCGCACATCGCCCCGACTTCCAGCAGGTGCTCGATCTCTTGGTCGAAAAGGGTGACTGGGGCAAGCCGATGCCTCGCGGCAAAGGGCGCGGTGTTGCCGTCCACGAGAGCTATGACTCGATTGTCGGCATGATCGCCGAGGTCGCGGTGACGAACGGCGAGGTGAAAGTCGAGCGCGTGGTCATCGTTTGCGACTGCGGGATCGTCGTCAACCCGCGCGGGGTCGAGACGCAACTCGAAGGCGGGATGATCTATGGGCTCTCGGCGGCGCTGTTCGGCGAGATCACGGTCAAGAACGGCCGCGTCGAGCAGGGCAACTTCGACACCTACCCGGTGGCCCGTTACAAGGACGCGCCGAAGACGGAAGTTTACATCTCGCCGACGCCCGGCAAGCGATGGGGCGGTGTCGGCGAGCCTGGTGCGACCATGATCCAACCCGCGATAACCAACGCGATCTTCGCCGCCACCGGCAAGCGTCTGCGCTCGCTTCCGGTCCGCGGGCAGGATTTGAGCGGAGGGGCGTAGGCCAAACTCCTGGCAGTTCGTGGTGCAGTGGCCGGGCCCGACCCGGCCATTTGTTTACGTTTCCATCCGGCAGCTCATGGAGATCGTTTTCATTATCCCCATCGAGAGCCCGGAGGACTCTTTTTCCGCCCCACCCCGGCTCTCCCCGCAGACGGATCGAAGTCGGGGAGGGAGAGATCCATCACTCCGGCACCGGCGGATGGCCCTCGATCCGGCGGACGATGTCCAGCGCCCGCCGCAGCAGGTTCATCGAAGCCTCCAGGGTGCGGAAGGCGGCGTGGGGGGACAGCGTCACGTTCTTCATCTGGGCGAGCTTGTGGTCGGGCTTGAGTGGCTCGGCGTGGAAGACGTCGAGCCCGGCATGGCGGATGCGCCCGCTCTCCAGCGCCTCGATCAGCGCAGCCTCGTCGACGAGTGCGCCGCGCGCGGTGTTGACCAGGATGGCGCCCGGCTTGATGCGCGCGATCCGGCGGGCGTCGAGGAAGCCGCGGGTCTCGTCGGTGAGCGACAGGTTGAGCGAGATGACGTCGGAGGACGACAGCAGCGTATGGATGTCGACCGCGGGCACCCCGGCGTCGACGCGCATGGTGCGGTTCCAGCCGATCACGTTCATGCCGATGCCGTGGCCGATGCGAGCGACCTCGCGGCCGATGCCGCCGAGCCCGATCACGCCCAGAGTCTTGCCGCGCAGCTGCACGCCTTCGAGCGGCTCCCAGCGGCCGACGCGAATGCCCCGGTCCATCAGGGCGATGTCGCGGGCGCAGGCGAACATCAATGCTATGGCGTGCTCGGCTACCGCGGTGTCGCCATAGCCGCGGAAGGTGTGCACGGTGATCCCGAGCTCGGCGAGGGCGGGCACGTCCATGTAGCTCGACGCGCCGGTTCCGCAGAACACGATGTGCTTGAGCGAGCCGCATTGCTTCATCACGTCGGTCGGCATGTAGGAATGGTCGTCGATGCAGATGCCGTAGCCGTCGAGCATGCGGGGCAGGTCGCTCGACTGGAACGGGTCGTTGTTGACGGTGACGGCGGGGTCGTCGGCGCGGTGGACGCGCTTGAACACCAGCTCGAATTGCGGATTGCAGTCGATGAACAGGGTTTTCATGTTTCTCCTGTGTTTGCCGGATTATCTGGCGACGACCGGCTGTGCCGCGAGCACGGGCTCGCGCACCGGCACGCCGGCGAAGGCCGAGCCCTCCTCGAACCAGCTCTTGGGCGCCGGATGTCCCCACAGGGTCTGGCGCTGGGGGTCGCGCAGCGACCAGCGGATCGGTTCGAGGTCGGGATCGACGGTGAGGTAGTCCGAGGTGAACAGCTCGATGCGGTGGCCGTCGGGGTCGCGGACATAGAGGAAGAAGGCATTGGAGATGCCGTGCCGGCCGGGCCCGCGCTCCATGTTGGCGAGATAGCCGCTGGTCGCCATCACGTCGCAGATATGCAGGATGTCGGTCGCGGCCGCGGTCCACAGCCCGATGTGGTGAAGCCGCGGCCCGCTTCCGTTGGTGAAGGCGAGATCGTGGACGTTGCCCTTGCGGTGCATCCAGACCGCCCACAGCCGCGGCTCCGGCTCGTCGGTCTCGGTATATTCGGTAAGGCGGAAGCCGATCTCGCTGCAGAAGTCGTAGCTCGCCTGCACGTCCGGCGTGAAGCAGTTGAGATGATCGATGCGCTGGATGCGGGCGCCGCGGTGCATGCCGTAACGCTGCAGCATCGAAGGCGTGCGGTCCATCCGGGCATGGAACTCGAGCGGCATGCCGAACGCGTCGGCGGTGCGCAGCGTCCGCCCCTGATACGCCACGTCCGCAAACGACACCGGCAGGTTGCGGCGGGCGAACCACGCCGCGGCGCGGTCGAGGTCGGCCTCGCTCGGCGAGCCGAAATCCGAGCGCAAGGGCCTCCGGTTCGCGTACTCGCCGCAGCACCAGCGAATGATGGTTGCGCTCCTCGAGCCCGCGCAGATAGAGAGTGTCGTCGTCGGCGTCGGTTACGTTGAGCCCGAGGCAGTCGACATAGAAGGCGCGGGCGCGGCCGAGGTCGCGCACCCCCAATTCCGCATGGCTCGCCCGGACGATGTTGAAGGGCGGATCGAGAATGGGGCCGTAAATGGGCATTTTATCGGTTTTCAGATTGCCGGTGTAAAAGGCGGCGATGTCGGGCATAGTGCCGCCGCTTTCGAGTCGGCGGGACGCCGGAGATAGTGGAGCGCAGGTATGCGTCTTGCAAGCTACATCGCCCACGGGCGGACGAGTTTCGGCGCCGTCGTGGGCGAAGGCGTGGTGGATTTCCGGGTGCGGTTCGGGTCGCGGTTCGCGAGCCTCGTCGATTTCATGCGCGCGGATGCGCTGGCCGAGGGGAGGGCGGTGCTTGCGGGGGTGCGGCCCGACTTTCCGCTGTCCGAGATCGAGCTGCTGCCGCCGCTGCTGACGCCGGAAAAAATCCTCTGCATCGGCATCAACTACGCCAACCGCAACGCCGACTTCAACGATCCCGACGTGCCGAAATATCCCAGCATGTTCTACCGCCATCCCGGTTCCTTCGTCGGCGCCGGGCAGCCGCTGGTGCGTCCGAAGGTGTCCGAGCAACTCGATTACGAGGGCGAGATCGCCATGGTGATCGGCCGCGAGGGCCGCCACGTGCCCAAGGGGCGCGCCGGCGACTACATCGCCGGCTATACCCTGTGCAACGAAGGCACCGTGCGCGACTGGCTGCACCACGGCAAGTTCAACGTCACCCAGGGCAAGAACTTCGACAAGTCCGGCAGCCTCGGCCCCTTCATCGTCACCGCCGACGAGATCGATCCGGCCAAGCCGATGCACCTGACCGTCAAGCTCAACGGCGAGGTGACCCAGGAGGACGATACGGCGAGCATGATCTTCTCGTTCACCGATTTGATCGCCTACATCACCACCTTCATGACCCTCAAGCCGGCCGACATCATCGTCGCCGGCACCCCGGTCAAGAAGGGCCTGCGCCCCGACCCGCCGCGCTGGCTCAAGGCCGGCGACGTGGTGGAAGTCTCCTGTCCGGAACTCGGCACCCTGCGCAACATGGTGGTCGACGAGGCGTAGGGCGGGCAAAGGGGGCCGCGGCGCTTGCATTGTTGCACGGCGGAACAGGCGCCTTTGCGTCGGGGCGACGCCTCGGCCGCCCCACCCAGCGGGACGCGCGACGCCTGGAAAATCCGCAAAATTCCTCTAAGGTGTCGCGCAGCCGTCATCAAAACCGCCCGGAATAGGCCCGCTGATCGGGGTCCAAGACCGGATGACGGCGCGCAAACCCCCGGGCGCCAAGTGGAGGACATCATGAGCAATTTGAAACACGGCATCGTCGCGGCCGCCGGACTGGCACTGATGCTGACCGTCTCTGCGGCACAGGCACAGGCACCGGTACGGGTGCGCGGCACCATCGAGAAGGCCGACGGCAACACGCTGCTGGTCAAGACGCGCGAAGGCAACCAGGTCACCGTCAAGCTCACCGACAATGCACAGGTGAACGGCGTCGCCAAGGCGGTACTGGCCGACATCAAGCAGAATTCTTTCGTCGGGATCACCGCCATGCCGCAGCCGGACGGCACCCAGAAGGCGATCGAAGTCCACATCTTCCCGGAAGCCCGCCGCGGCGCCGGTGAGGGCCATCGTCCCTGGGACCTGGTACCCAACAGCACCATGACCAATGCCAATGTCGAGCAGCTCGTAACCGCCGTCGACGGTCCGATGCTCACCATGAAGTACAAGGACGGAGAGAAGAAGATCTCGGTGCCGAACAACGCAATAGTCGTGCAGTTCGTCAACGGCGACCGCAGCGAGCTCAAGCCGGGCGCCAAGATCTTCATCGCGGCCGGCACCAAGAAAGAGGACGGCTCCATCGAGGCAGGCGGCATCAATGTCGGCCGGGACGGCATCACCCCGCCGATGTGAGCGGCTGCTCCGTACCGCTGAAACCCTCGATGGCCGGGCTTGTCTCTTGCGACGAGCCCGGCCATCTCGATTTTCCGGGCCTCGTGCTGATATAAGCGTGGATGCGCTGCAGCCCGCATCGGACGAGCATTCGCCGGACGGCGACATTGAGGAATTGTTTTTAATGGCCGAGCACGAGGCGCGGCGGGTCGGGTTGTTCGTCACCTGCCTGGTCGATCTCATCCGCCCTACGGTCGGATTTGCTGCCGTCAAGCTGATGGAGGACGCCCGCTGCATCGTCGAAGTGCCGCGACAGAGCTGTTGCGGCCAGCCTGCCTTCAACTCCGGCGACCGCACCACCACCCGCGAGATTGCCGCGCAGGTGATCGAGGCATTCGAGCCGTTCGATTACGTAGTGGCGCCGTCCGGCTCCTGCGCCGGCATGCTGAAGGTGCATTATCCCGAGCTGTTCCTGGGTGATCCCAACTGGCAGCCGCGCGCGGACGCTTTCGCCGCCAAGACCTGGGAGCTCGTCGCCTTCCTGGTCGACGTGTGCGGCGTCAAGGGGGTCGCGGCACGGCTCGAGGCCACCGCGACCTATCACAATTCCTGCTCCGGATTGCGCGAACTCGGCGTGCACGACCAGCCGCGCCGTCTCCTGCGCACCGTTGAAGGCCTCGAACTCGCCGAGATGCGCGACGCCAATGTGTGCTGCGGCTTCGGCGGCACGTTCTGCGTGAAGTATCCCGAGATCTCCGATGCCATCGTCGGCAAGAAGGCCGCCAACATCGTCGCCACCGGCGCCGGCCTGCTGCTCGCCGGCGATCTCGGCTGCCTCATGAACATGGCCGGCAAGCTGCAGCGCGAGGGCAGGGGAATCGAGGTGCGTCACATCGCCGAGGTGCTGGCCGGCATGACCCAGGAACCGGCCATCGGCATGCCCGCGATCGACGCGGCGGCGCAGCCCTCCACCAAGCCGGCAGGAGCCAAGCCATGACCTTGGCCTCCCATATCGCGACCTCGCCGCGCTTCAAGGACAACGCCAGGGCGGCGCTCGCCGACCCCGACCTGCAGAACGCGCTGAAATTCGTCGAGGTGAATTTCATCGCGCGGCGCCGCGAGGTGGCCGACAAACTGCCCGAGTTCGAAGCGCTGCGGGATTCCGCGCGTGACATCAAGGACCACACGCTCGCCCATCTCGATCTCTACCTCGAAGCCTATGAGGAGCGGTTGACCGCGCAAGGCGGCCATTTGCACTACGCGGCGACTGCCGACGACGCCCGGCAGATCATCCTCGACATCTGTCGCAGTCTCGGTGCCAAGACCGTGACCAAGGGCAAATCGATGGTCGCCGAGGAAATCGGCCTCAACGATTTCCTGGAAGGCAACGGCGTCACGCCGGTCGAGACCGATCTCGGCGAATACATCATCCAGCTGCGCCACGAGCTGCCGTCCCACATTATCGCGCCCGCGGTGCATCTCACCAAGGCGCAGGTGGAGGACGATTTCCGCCGCGTCCACACCCATCTCCCGCCCGACCGCAACCTGGTCGAGCCGACCAGCCTGCTGGCGGAGGCGCGCTCGCGTGCTGCGGGAGAAATTCCTCGCCGCCGATGTCGGGATCACCGGCGCGAATTTCCTCATCGCGGAGACCGGCACGTCGGTGATCGTCACCAACGAGGGCAACGGTGATCTCACCCAGACCCTGCCCAAGTGCCACATCGTGCTCGCCTCGCTGGAAAAGCTGGTGCCGACGCTCGAGGACCTCGCGCAGCTCCTGCGCGTGCTGGCGCGCTCGGCGACCGGGCAGGAAATGTCGGTCTACACGACGCTTTCCACCGGGCCGCGCCGCGCCGACGATCCCGACGGCCCCGGTGAATATCACGTCGTGCTGCTCGACAATGGCCGCTCGTCGATGATCGGCGGCGAGTTCAAGGACATGCTGCGCTGCATCCGCTGCGGCGCCTGCATGAACCACTGCCCGGTCTATCATGCGGTCGGCGGCCACGCCTATGGCTGGGTCTATCCGGGGCCGATGGGCGCAGTGCTGACCCCGAGCCTGATCGGCATCGACAAAGCCGGGCATCTTCCCAATGCATCGACGTTCTGCGGCCGCTGCGAGGAGGTCTGCCCGGTGCGCATTCCGCTGCCGCGGATGATGCGGTCCTGGCGCGAGCGTGAATTCGAGCGCCATCTGTCGCCGGCCACCGTGCGCGGCGGGCTCGCCGTGTGGGCGTTCTTCGCCAAGCGCCCGCGGCTCTACGGGCTCGCCACCTCGATGGCGGCCCGGCTCCTGAACTGGGCCGGTCGCACGCGCGGGCGGTTCTCGTGGCTGCCGCTCGCCTCCGGCTGGACCCGCTACCGTGATTTTCCGGCGCCGCAGGGGGAGACCTTTCAATCCCGCTGGAAGCACCGCAACGACGTCCCGACACAGCGCCTGGGCAATCCGCCATGAGCGCGCGCGAACTCATCTTTGCGACCTTGCGCCGCTCGCTGGGCGTGTCCGGGACCGAGGCGCCGCGCCGCGCCGCCGTCGCGGCGCGTCTCGCCGGTCATCCCCGCGGCGTCGTGCCGGCGCGCGGACAGCTGCCGCCCCAACAGCGGCTCGATCTGTTCGCACGCATGGTGGAAGCGGCGGCGGGAACGAGCGAGCGCGCGACGACCGCTGCAGAGATTCCCGCAGCGGTCGCGACATTCCTGCGCGGCCTCAACCTGCCGCTGCGAGTGCGGCACGGCGACGATCCCCGCCTCGCCGCATTGCCGTGGGGAAACGAGCCCGCGATGGAGGTCCTGGACGGCCCCTCCGACGGGCATGATCTCGCTGCGGTGTCGCACGCTTTCACGGCGGTGGCCGAAACCGGTACCCTGGTGTTGACGTCGGGGAGGGATAATCCGACCACGCTCAACTTCCTGCCGGACGTCCACATCGTGGTGGTCGACGCGGCTGACGTCGCCGCCGATTTCGAGACGGTGATGGCAAGGTTGCGCGAGCGCTTCGGCACCGGGATCATGCCGCGCACGGTGAACATGATCACCGGCCCGTCGCGCTCGGCCGACATCGAACAGACGCTTCTGCTCGGCGCCCACGGTCCGCGCAAACTGCATGTTGTCGTGGTGGGCAGCCCGTGAACTCTAAGCGGCAAGTCTTTCAAGGCGAGCAGCTACTTTCGGGGTGGTCCAAATCGAGCCCTTCCTTGAGCGCGGGCTGACGGTGTAACATTGTCGGTGGGGACGTGCCGAGGGTCCGCCTCGTCGAATTGGCAGAGCGCCGGCGGCCGGCGAACACTCCGAAGATCGATATGTGAACCGCCACTGGAGGAACGCCATGAGAAGCTTGGTGGCATTGATGATCATCGCGGCGATGGCAGCGCCTGCCAGTGCTCAGATTTCCCCCAACATGATAGGCGACGCAATGCATCGCAAGACCGATGTAGAAGTGCGACAGGAGCAGGAGCGCGAAAGCGGATACAAGGCTGGAATCAGCAAGATTCCGGATGCAAAAGCCAAGGCGGATCCGTGGGGAACTGTCCGTGGCGCGGAGGCCCCGCCATCCAACCAAAAGCAACAGCGTCCGGGTTCGAAATAAGCTGCCCTCGAATCGCGGTGGTCAATCCTTAAAGCATGATTGCGCAAAGTTGCAGACTTCCGGGCAGGATCATGCGCAAAGTCGAAGACTTTGGAGCGCCGCTCGCGTCCGCCCGAAATGGGAATGCGCCGCAGGGCGCCGAACCTAATCGCGGGCAAGGCGTTATCTCCGACAAGGAGCCTGCCCATGAAACACGACGAGAAACCCGCACCGACCGTGACGGTGGTTCCGCTCACGGAGAAGCAGCGGAGGCTCGACCGGCTGCTCGATGAAGCTCTTGAGGAAACTTTTCCTGGGTCGGATCCGGTGGCGATCAGCCAGCCGGCGCCGGATGATCGGCTGCGGCGACGAAAATAGTCTAAGTATTTCAATGGTTTTTCCCTTTTCACTGGCGGCCGCAAGGCGGCAATTCCGTAACCATCTTTTTTGACTCTTCCGCCATTGTAAAAGCTTAAAATCAACTCCCGATTGAGCATTGAGCTGTGACGCCCGGAAACTGCTGCTGGGTGGGGAGATGGGGTCCAAGATGGGGTCGACGAGTCGAAAATATTTTGGCACCGACGGCATCCGCGGCCGCGCCAATGGCGTGATCACGGCCGATCTCGCATTGCGGGTCGGCCAGGCGGCGGGCGTAATGTTTCGCCGCGGCGACCACCGCCACCGGGTGGTGATCGGCAAGGATACGCGGCTCTCCGGCTACATGATCGAAACCGCGATGGTCGCCGGATTCACCTCGGTGGGGATGGACGTGCTGCTGCTCGGCCCGATGCCGACCCCCGCAGTCGCCATGCTGACCCGCTCTATGCGCGCCGATCTCGGCGTCATGATCTCGGCCTCCCACAATCTGTATCCCGACAACGGCATCAAGCTGTTCGGTCCGGACGGCTACAAGCTGTCCGACGACGTCGAATCCGAGATCGAGCAGCTCATCGACAGCGATCTCAGCAAGAAGCTCGCCAAGCCCGCCGCGCTGGGGCGCGCCAAGCGCATCGACGGCGTGCACGACCGCTACATCGAATTCGCCAAGCGGACCCTGCCGCGCAACATCTCGCTCGACGGCCTGCGTGTCGTCGTCGATTGCGCGAACGGCGCGGCCTATCGCGTCGTTCCCGACGCGCTGTGGGAACTCGGCGCCGAGGTGTTCTCGATCGGTGTCGATCCGGACGGCTTCAACATCAACAAGGATTGCGGCTCCACCGAGCCGGAAGCGCTCAGCCGCAAGGTGCGGGAGATGCGCGCCGACATCGGGATCGCGCTCGACGGCGACGCCGACCGCGTGGTGATCGCCGACGAGCGCGGCCATCTCGTCGACGGCGATCAGTTGCTCGCGCTCATCGCCGAAAGCTGGCAGAAGGACGGTCGCCTGGCGAACCCCACCGTGATCTCGACCATCATGGCCAATCTCGGTCTCGAACGGCATCTCAAGACGCTCGGGATCACGCTGCTGCGCGCCCAGGTCGGCGACCGCTACGTGCTCGAGCAGATGCGCGAGCACGGCCACAATGTCGGCGGCGAGCCGTCGGGCCATATCATCCTATCGGATTACAACACCACCGGAGACGGGTTCGTCGCCGCGCTGCAGGTACTGGCGGTCGTGAAGAAGCAGCAGCAGCCGGTTTCGGTGGCGTGTCACCGCTTCGACCCGCTGCCCCAGGTCACCAAGAACGTGCGCTACCGCAACGGCAAGCCGCACGAGGACGCCGCGGTCAAGTCGGCGATCGCCAGCGCGACGCTGCGCCTCAACGGCCAGGGAAGGGTGATCGTGCGGGCGTCCGGCACCGAACCCGTCATTCGCGTTACCGGCGAAGGCGACGACCCCAACCTGGTCGAGGAAATCGTCGACGGCATCGTCGACGCCGTCACCCAGGTCGCCGCCGTCTGACGAATTTCCTTTTTGCGGCCTCATCCTTTGAGACGGCGCGCCTCCCTCCTCAACGCCTGCCCCCACGCGGCGCGCGTTAAGTATTCGTTTACGAAAGCTTACCGGCCCTCAATCATGGATAATATTCATGGTGAAAAAGTAAGGTTAAGCCACGTTTAAGGATTAAATGGCATTGTCCGATCGGCGAATGAACCGGACGCAACGCATGCGCGATCCGGAACGAGTGGAAGGACGATGTCATGAGTAGCTTCAAGAAGTTCGCGATGGCGAGTGCCGCAGCCGGCTTGGCGATCACCACGGCGAATGCCGCAGACCTGCCCTTCGCTCCAGCTCCGATTCCGGTCGTTCAGGACTTCGGCGGCTGGTATCTGCGCGGCGATATCGGAATGACCAACCAGCAGACCAATTCGCTGACCAACGTCGTTGCGCCCGGCACTGCGGTCGGGACCAAGTTTTTGACCTTCGACAGCGCGCCCTTGTACTCGGTCGGCGGCGGCTATCAGTTCAACAATTGGCTGCGCGTCGACGTCACCGGCGAATATCGCGGCAACTCCCATTTCCACGGCCAGCAGGTCGCCCAGTTCGGAAACATCATCCTTCCAGACGACTACAATGCCAGCAAGTCGGAGTGGTTGTTCCTCGCCAACGCCTATGTCGATCTCGGCACCTGGTGGTGCGTGACACCCTTCGTCGGCGCCGGCATCGGCACCTCGCGCAATACCATTTCGAGCTTCACCGACATCGGCGCCACCCAGGTCGGCATCTTCCTACCATCCTGAGCACCACCTACGCCGAAAATGCTTCGAAGTGGAACCTCGCCTGGGCGTTGTATGCGGGTCTGGCCTACAAGGTCACTCCGGGCCTGTCGCTCGAACTCACCTATCGCTACGTCAATCTCGGCACGGCGACCACCGGCCTGACGAACTCCTTCGACGGCGTCACCGTGGTCAATGCGACACCGTTCCAGTTCGGCACCATCACCTCGCAGGATGTGATGCTCGGCTTCCGCTGGAATCTCGGGGAACCGGAAATTCCGGTAATGGCGCCGCCGCTCGTTTCCAAGGGCTGATCGGACGGCCAGAGCTTCGTGCTTCAAATGCGGCGCAGGGGAAATCCTGCGCCACTTTCATGCGCTTAACACCCGCGCGGGCGCGGCCCCGGCACACTCTTAAAAACGTTCAGCTAACTTCCCTCGAATTTTTGATCTTGGGTTCACAACATGAGAGGGCCTATCCAGTATCAGGGGCGGGCGATTGCTCTCTCAAATGGAGTGCACATGGACACGCTCAAGCAGTTCCTTTTTGACGAATCCGGCGCGACTGCGATCGAATACGGTCTTATCGCGGCCGGCATTTCCGTTGCCATCATCACGGTCGTCAACACGCTCGGCTCGCAGTTGGCCTCCACCTTCGGCTTTGTCTCGTCCCAGCTGGCGACTGCCGGCAAATAGCGCACGCTATGGAATTTTCAGTGTGCCGGTCCCGGCTCCAATTATTCGGGGAGTTCGGGGATTCAGCTCCGTGGCCGGTGCACTGCACAGCCTGGTGAGGGGCTCGTTTATGACAAGCTCCTGACAGTGTACGTGCGATATTAGGCACCTGCTTGAAGCAGACAAATCATTGTCCGAAAATGCCGCGACCGGAAAACTTCAAAAACACCATTCCGGACGTGGAACCGACAAATTAAGAAAATCGCAAATAAAATCCCGGACAAATGAATTCCGGCACAAGGCCGGTTAGGTCGTCCCCGATGCCCCCAATCGATATATGTCGATCACGGCCGGCCGATGACGCAACCCGTCGGTCCCTTCAGGTAATCGGCTTGGCGCTGACGCTGAACTGTGCGCTGTTTCTCGCCGGAGGCCTGTTCGTGGGCGACTGGCTCATCGACCGTTCCGGCCGATCGGTTGACAGCGACTTTGTCAACGTGTGGGCCGCCGGCCAACTCACGCTGCAAGGGCAACCTGCCGCCGCGTATGACTGGGCCATCCATCGTGAGGTTGAGGTTGCGGCGCTCGGGCACAATTTCGACGGCTACTATGGCTGGCATTATCCGCCGACATTCCTGTTCGTGGCAGCGGCGCTCGCCGGCTTTCCATATCTTTTCTCTGCTCTCCTTTGGATAGTCGTCACGCTACCAGCCTACCTGGCGGCGGTACGCGTCATTATCGGGGAGCGCCTCGGCTTTTTGTTGGGGTGCGCGTTCCCGGGTGTGATGTGGAATATTTCGGTCGGTCAGAATGGTTTTCTCACTGCGGCGCTGATCGGCTTCATGCTGGTTAACATCACGCGCCGGCCGATCGCCTCCGGAGTGCTCCTGGGCTTGCTTACTTATAAGCCGCAATTCGGTATCCTCTTTCCTCTGGTGCTGGCGCTTGACGGGCAATGGCTCGTAATTGCGGCGGCTGCTGCGACTGCAGCCATCATGGCAGCAGCTTCCCTTGCCGCGTTTGGCCTCGCCAGTTGGCAAGCATTTTTCGAATGGCTGCCAATCACCAACGCGACCGTCTTCGGCGATGGCCTTGCCGGTCTCAATAAGCTTCAAAGCCTGTTCGGTATGGTGCGTTGGCTTGGCGGGAGTATGACGGTCGCGTGGATCGCACAGGGGCTGCTGATCGCGTGCGCCATAGCGGTACTGGTGATGCTGCTGCGACACCGAAGCATCCAGCAGGAGATCAAATCTGCTGCACTCGCACTAGGGGCGCTGCTCGCCACGCCCTATCTCTACATCTACGATTTTCCGGTGCTGATGATCTCGCTCGCCTTCCTGCTTAGACTGGGACTTCGTGAAGGTTTTCTTCCCTACGAATTGACTGCGATGGCGGCCGCTTGTCTTTTCGTCCTGGTGTTTCCAGTACTTCCCATACCGACGGGATTTGTGGCAGCCATCATCGTGGCTGCGGTAATTATGCGGCGGGTCATGTCGAACCGATCCCGGGGCGTTGTGCGATGTTCGCCCCGCCTTGCAACACGTACCGATCATAACCTTAGACGATTTGACGAACCGCCATCCGACTTTATTCAATCACGTTAACGCAACGGCAATCGCCGCTGTCTAGCCTCGCGTCAGGTTCAATTGACCGGGTGACGAACAAGCTCCGGCGGGAACCGAGCGCAAGCAATCCAACAGGAGCCTGCCAATGACAAATCTCGTGAAGCGTTTTGCCAACGACGAATCCGGCGCGACTGCGATCGAATACGGCCTGATCGCGGCCGGCATCTCGGTCGCCATTATCACCGTCGTCAACACGCTCGGCTCGCAGCTCAAGAGCACCTTCTCCAACATTTCCTCGCAGCTGGCCACCGCCGGCAAGTAGCAAATTCTCGCTGCGTAGATGAGTTGATCTATGAGGCATTTGAGCGTTCAAGCGTCCTGGTGCTGACACTCAAGGCGGGTGCCGATTCCGTGTTCCTTTGAAATTGCCCCCGAGGCCAAGGTTTTGAGCGACGCTGGTGCCGCCTGCGAAAGTCGGGCGGATGCTCGCCGGAAACCGAAGCGAAAAATCTGTTGGCTCCGAACGGGCGTTTAACCGCCCATCGTCGCATCGCAATCAGCGACAACGCCGCAGCAGCCCCCAACATCCGGCGCAACAGCAAAGCGGCCCGCACACTTGCCGGTCACAACTACACACGCAGTAGTTGTATTCCGGATTTTCTCAGATCTCCTTGATTTTGCGCGCGATCGGACCTCTCCGCTGCCTTTCAAGATCGCGCGCTAACGCTCCATTAAGGTTAATTAGCGAAAGTCTCTTAACGGTTCGTGCAAAGCACGCGTGGCCGCCGCTCGCTTGGAGGCAAACATGCGTTGGTGGGTTTGTGGATTGTGGATCGCGATGGCCTGCCCAGCCGTCGCGGCCGACTATGACGACTCCTGGCTGCGGGGGTCGCAGGTCATGGGGACGGTGCCGACGGCGCCGCCACGCCTCTACCGCATCTGGGCCGGCGTCTATGGCGGCGTGCAGGTCGGCGAAGATTGGCGCGGAGTCGATTTTCGAGCTGTGCCAGCCGACCCGCTGGCGAGCGTCGAAAATCAGGACGCGATCCTTCATAGTCTGGGCGCCGCCTTGCCTGGCATACCTTTACTGCCCCGCATCAACACCAAAGGCCCCAGCTATGGCGGCTTCCTCGGTTACAATTGGCAAATCGACGACGTGGTGTTCGGCGCCGAGCTCAATGTCAACAGGTCCTCGCTCAACGCCAGCGCGAACAACACAGCGACCCGGAGCTTTGTCGTCACCAACGGCGGCAATGTCTACGCCCCGACGACGGTAACCGTCACCAGCGCCGCCACGGCGGACATGTCGACCTACAGCACCGTGCGCGGGCGGTTGGGTTGGGCGATGGGAAGTTTCCTGCCCTACCTCGTCGGCGGCGTTTCGTTTGCGCAGATCGATACGAGGCGTTTCGTCGACATCAATTACTTCGGCGTTTGCAATCCGCAACCGCCGGCTCCGTGCCCCAATGTCGGTGCCGACTATCCGTTCGCCGACGTCGGCCACGGCAAGTATATCCTCGGCTTCGACGCTGCCCTCGGCATGGATTACATGCTGACCAAAAACGTGTTCACGCGCGGTGAAGTTGAATATCTTCAGCTCGGCACGCCCAACAGCATCAAGATCAATACGGTGAGCGCGCGCGTCGGCCTCGGCCTGAGATACTGAGATCGGTTGCGCCGAACGGCCGCTGCAGGTTCGGGCCTGGCTTGCGCGCACCACTCGCAATCCCGCTTGACTGTACCGACGCCCTTCCTTATTCCCGACGCCGGGACACCCCTCCCCACCGAGGGGCGCCTATCTGGAAGGGTAGACACATGGCAAATCCGATGCCCGGCGTGCGGCCGGCGATCCCGCACTTCTCGTCCGGCCCCTGCGCCAAGCGCCCCGGCTGGAGCCTCCAAGTCCTCACCGACGCCGCCCTCGGGCGATCGCACCGCGCCAAGCTCGGCAAGGGCAAGCTCAAGCGCGCCATCGATCTCACCCGCGAAATCCTGCAGGTTCCGGCCGGCTACCGGATCGGGATCGTGCCCGCATCCGACACCGGCGCCATCGAGATGGCGATGTGGTCGCTGCTGGGGCCGCGTCCCGTCACCATGCTGGCGTGGGAATCGTTCGGCGAAGGCTGGGTGAGCGACGTCCTCAAGGAGCTCAAGCTCAAGGACACGACCGTTCTCAAATCAGCCTACGGCGCACTGCCCGACCTCGCCAAGGTCGACTGGTCGAGCGACGTCGTCTTCACGTGGAACGGCACCACGTCGGGCGTCCGCGTGCCGGACGGCGACTGGATCGCCGCGGATCGCCAGGGCCTATCGATCTGCGACGCCACCTCGGCGGCGTTCGCGCAGCGGCTCGACTGGGCCAAGCTCGATGTCGCGACCTTCTCCTGGCAGAAGGCGCTGGGCGGCGAGGCGGCCCACGGAATGCTGGTGCTTTCGCCGCGCGCCGTGGCGCGGCTGGAGAGCCACAAGCCGGCATGGCCGCTGCCGAAGATCTTCCGCCTGACCAAAGGCGGCAAGCTCAATGAGGCGATCTTCGAGGGCGAGACCATCAACACGCCCTCCATGCTGTGCGTCGAGGACTATCTCGATGCGCTGCAATGGGCGAAATCGATCGGCGGGCTCGACGCGCTGATCGCGCGCGCCGACGCCAACACCAAAGTGATCGCCGACTGGGTGGCGGTGACGCCGTGGGTCGACTTCCTCGCCACCGTGCCGACGACGCGTTCCAACACCTCGGTGTGTCTCAGCATCGTCGATCCCACCGTTACTGCGCTGGCAGTCGACGCCCAGTCCGCCTTCGCCAAGAGCCTCGCGGCGGCCGTCGAAAAAGAGAATGCGGGATACGATATCGCCCACTACCGCGATGCCCCGCCAGGCCTGCGCATCTGGTGCGGCGCGACGATCGAAGCTCGCGACGTCGAGGCGCTGACGCAGTGGCTCGACTGGGCCTTCGCCAAGACCAAGGACGCGCTGCCCAAGGCGGCCTGAACGTCCTCGCGGCGCCGCCGACGGCGGCGCGATCTCCGTCTTTCAACGAATTAAACGGGCGACACCATGGCTCCTCGCGTTCTCATCTCCGATGCCCTGTCTTCAGCCGCGGTCCAGATCTTCAGGGATCGCGGGGTCGAGGTCGATTTCCAGCCCAATCTCGGCAAGGACAAAGACAGGCTCGCCGAGATCATCGGCGAGTTCGACGGGCTCGCCGTGCGGTCGGCGACCAAGGTCACGGCCAAGATCCTGGAGAAGGCGGCCAAGCTCAAGGTGATCGGCCGCGCCGGCATCGGCGTCGACAATGTCGACATTCCCGCGGCGACGGGCAAGGGCATCATCGTGATGAACACGCCGTTCGGCAATTCGATCACCACCGCCGAGCACGCGATCACCCTGATGCTGGCGCTGGCGCGGCAGATTCCCCAGGCCGACGCGTCCACCCAGGCCGGCAAATGGGAGAAGAACCGCTTCATGGGGGTCGAGATCACCGGCAAGACCCTCGGCGTGATCGGCTGCGGCAACATCGGCTCCATCGTTGCCGACCGCGCCATCGGCCTGCGGATGAAGGTGATCGCCTACGACCCGTTCCTGTCGCCGGATCGCGCTTCGGCGCTCGGTGTCGAGAAGGTCGATCTCGCCAGTCTGATCCGGCGCGCCGATTTCATCACCCTGCACACACCGCTGACCGACAAAACGAAGAACATCCTCGGCGCCGACGCGATCGCGGCAGCGAAGAAGGGCGTGCGCATCATCAATTGCGCCCGCGGCGGCCTGGTGGACGAGGTCGCGCTGCGCGCAGCGCTCGATTCCGGCCACGTGGCCGGGGCCGCCTTCGACGTCTTCACCGAGGAGCCGGCGGTCGCCAATCCCCTGTTCGGCCACCCCAATGTGGTGTGCACGCCGCATCTCGGCGCCGCCACCAGCGAGGCGCAGGAGAACGTCGCGCTGCAGGTCGCCGAGCAGATGTCGGACTATCTGCTGCGCGGTGCCATTTCCAATGCGGTGAACTTCCCCTCGATCACGGCAGAAGAGGCTCCGCGCCTGCGGCCGTTCGTGACGCTGGCGGAGAAGCTCGGATCGTTCGCCGGCCAGCTCACCGAGACCGGCATCAAGGAGGTGCATCTTTCCTATGACGGCGAGGTCGCCCGCATGAACACGCGGGCGCTGACTTCAGCGGCGATCGCCGGCCTGCTGCGCCCGATGCTGCAGAACGTCAACGTCGTCTCTGCGCCAGGCTTGGCGAAGGAGCGCGGCATCATGGTCGAGGAGACGACGCGCGACGGCGAGTGCGACTATGAAAGCCTGATCACGGTGACGGTGGTGACGGAGAAGCAGTCCCGCGCGGTATCGGGCACCGTATTCGCCGACGGCCGGCCGCGGATCGTCAACATCAAGGGTATCCGCATGGACGCCGAGTTCGGGCCGTCGATGCTCTACATCACCAACCAGGACAAGCCGGGCTTCATCGGCCGGTTCTCCTCGACGCTCGGCGAGGCCGGCATCAATATCGCCACTTTCCACGTCGGCCGCGATGCGCCGGGCGCCAACGCCATTGCGCTGATCGAGGTCGACGGCGAAGTGCCGCCCGAGGTGCTGCGCAAGGTGCAGGCGCTGCCCCAGGTGCAGCAGGCGAAGCCGCTGCGGTTCTGACCCCATGACGTTTTGACGCGGGCTCGTTGCGCAAAATCAATGCGAGCGGAGCGACGCACGCAGAACCTTCCGCGTCGCTGGCGACACCAATAAGGGCGGCCGCCTGTCCCGATGCTGCCACGCGTCCGTCATGGCCGGGTCGGAATTCGAGACTTGCCTGTGCCGCATGGGGCCGCGTGCTCGCGCGGCCCGGACCCAAGAGGGGATTTTCATGCGACTTCCATCAGCGATGTTGTGCCTCGTCGCGCTCGCGGTGCCGGCTGCGGCGCAGACCGACGTGACCTCGGCCATCGATGCTGTCACCGTCTATCCCGACGGCGCCACCGTCACGCGCGTCATCCATGTCGACCTGCCGCGGGGCGACAGCGTGCTGCGCGCCCGCGATTTCCCGCCGGGGCTCGACCCGGCGTCGCTGCGCGTCGAGGGCGATGCGCAGACGCGGCTCGTCATCGGCGGCATCGATGCGAGACCGCCGAGGGCCGATCGTCCGCCGCTCGATCCGGAGCTCGAAAACCGCATGGAGGCGCTCCGCGACGAGCGTGGCGGTCTCGACGACAAGATCGAGGCCGCGACGGCGCGACGGAAATTCGCCCAGCGGTTTGCCGAAGCCTCGCCGGTCGGGCTCGGCGAAAAAGGCGAGGCGAGGCCGCTGACGGAATGGCGGTCGGCCTTTGCCGCGGTGGCGGACGAGGTCGCTGCGGCGGACGGCGCGATCCGCGAGGCGCGGCTGCGCCAGCGCGAGATCGATCGTGAGCTTGCCCGGCTTGAGAGCCAGCGCAATGCCAATCCGCCGCGCAAGATGGAGGTGCGGATCGACCTCGCCGCCGATGCGGCGACTCCGGCGACGCTGCTTGTCTCCTATTCCGTGCGCGGGGCGCGGTGGTCGCCGATCTACGACGCCCGGCTCGATTCCGGCGCGCGCGACCGCAAGCCGTCCCTGGAGCTCGTCCGCCGCGCCGAGATTCTGCAGAACACCGGTGAGGACTGGCAGGACGTGCAGCTCGCCGTCTCCACTGTGCGCACCGCCAAGGGCGGCAACGCGCCCGATCTGCGGCCGCTGATCGTGCGCTATCCCGTGCCGCGCGTGGTCGAGCAGCAGCGTCTGGAAAGCCCGGCACCGCTGGCGGCGGTGCGGTCGGCCGCGCCGGGAACGGCCGCGGACGCGTTGTCGGTGCGGGGGGCGGCCCCGAAGGCGGCGCGGAGCGTGGTCGCCGAGGAGAGCGAGGCCGTGGTCGACACTGGCGGTTTCCAGGCCGTGTTCCGGCTTCCCGGCCGCGTCAGCGTCGCGGCGGATGAGGGCGCCAAGAGCTTCCGCATCGGGGCGGCGACCATCACTCCCGATCTCCTCGTGCGCGCCACGCCCGCCCTCGACAGCACCGCCTTCCTCGAAGCCGGCTTCAAGCATGGCGAGGACGCGCCGTTGTTGCCCGGCCGGGTCGCCATCTATCGCGACGGCATTTTCGTCGGCCGCGGCCAGATGCCGCTGACGGCTAAGGAGCAGCCGGTGCGACTCGGCTTCGGCGCCGACGACAAGGTCAAGATCGAGCGCACCATCGTGAGCCAGAGCGAGGGCACGGCCGGGATCATCACGACCTCGAAGACCG
Source organism: uncultured Alphaproteobacteria bacterium (assembly GCA_963791375.1). Taxonomy (GTDB): domain Bacteria; phylum Pseudomonadota; class Alphaproteobacteria; order Rhizobiales; family Xanthobacteraceae; genus JAJPKK01. The sequence goes on along the minus strand of CAWBSI010000027.1, from coordinate 10,645 downwards.
ACCAGCGCGACTTCAAGACGACGGTGCGCAATGGCCACGACGCCGCGATCCGCGTCGCGATCGAGGACCAGCTTCCGGTGAGCGAGATCGAAGACGTCAAGGTCGAGCTGTTGGCCGGGTCGACGGCGCCCACCGAGCGCGACGTGAGAAACCGTCGCGGCGTGGTCGCCTGGAACTTCGAACTCGGTCCAGGCGAAACGCGGGACATCAAGTTCGGCTGGCGGGTGCGCTGGCCGTCCGACAAGTCGGTGATTTACGCGCCGGGCCTGTGAAATTTGGCCGGCGATTTTTCGTGGTCGTTCCCCGGGTGGCCGCGGCGTCTCGAGCTCGCGTCTCGCCCGGGTCCGTTCCTTGAAAGGGACAGGGGGAGGGGGAGTTCTTTTATGCAAAACAACCCCATGCAAAGTAGATTTTTTCCGCCGGGGGCGTGCGTCCACGTGGTGGGATTTGCATTGTCCCCCGGGGGCAGCGGCTCGCGGTTCGCGCCGGGCTGCCGCCGGTTTGCCCCGCAAAAGCCGGCCCTGCGCCCCGGCGCCGCCGCACGGTTGCGCTGAGGTGGCGCCGCCGGGCATTGGAAGAGCGCTGTGAAATCAGTTATTTGCTTCCGGTCGAAAGCGCCTAAAGCGAGCCCTCCGCCTTGCCACTGGAGGGATCATCCTTTATCCGGATCAGGTTCGGGATGGGCGGTCTGCCCGATGCACTTGTCGGTGCCTGCGATGCGGGCAGAGGATGATCAATGGCGAATGTGGTGGTCGTCGGCTCCCAGTGGGGGGACGAAGGCAAGGGAAAGATTGTCGACTGGCTCTCGGAGAAGGCCGACATCGTCGTGCGTTTCCAGGGCGGCCACAATGCCGGCCACACGCTCGTCATCGACGGCGTCACCTACAAGCTGTCGCTGCTGCCGTCGGGCGTGGTGCGGCCGGGCAAGCTGTCGGTCATCGGCAATGGCGTGGTGCTCGATCCCTGCGCGCTGGTCGAGGAGATCGAGCGTCTCAAGGGGCAGGGGGTCGCGGTGACGCCGGACAATTTGCGCATTGCCGAGAACGTCACGCTGATCCTGCCGCTGCACCAGGAACTCGACGCGCTGCGCGAGTCCTCCAATTCCGGTACGCAGATCGGCACCACCCGGCGCGGCATCGGGCCCGCCTATGAGGACAAGGTTGGGCGGCGCGCGATCCGCCTGATGGATCTCGCCGATCTTCCCATGCTCGGCGGCAAGATCGAGCGTCTGCTGACCCATCACAACGCGCTGCGGCGCGGCATGGGCCTCGCCGAGATCTCGACGTCGTCGGTCTATGACGTGCTGGCGGACGTCGCCCCTCGGGTCCTGCCCTACATGGATACGGTATGGATGCTGCTTGACCGCGAGCGGCGGGCGGGCAAGCGAATCCTGTTCGAGGGCGCACAGGGTGCGCTGCTCGACGTCGATCATGGCACCTATCCGTTCGTGACCTCCTCCAACACGGTGGCCTCCCAGGCCGCGACCGGCTCGGGGCTGGGTCCGGGCGCGATCGGCTATGTGCTGGGCATCTGCAAGGCCTATACGACCCGGGTCGGCGCCGGCCCTTTTCCCACCGAGCAGGACAACGAGATCGGCCGGCTGATCGGCGAGCGCGGCCGCGAATTCGGCGTCGTCACCGGGCGGCGTCGGCGCTGCGGCTGGTTCGACGCGGTGCTGGTGCGGCAAACTGTCCGAACCAGCGGAATCAACGGACTGGCCTTAACCAAGCTCGATATTCTTGATGGATTCGACGAGATCAAAGTCTGTATCGGGTATCGTCTGGACGGCCGTACCATCGACTATCTGCCCGCGGGCGAGCACGCTCAGGCGCGGGCCGAGCCGGTTTATGAGACGGCCGCCGGGTGGAAGGAGCGTACCGCCGGGGCGCGTTCCTGGGCGGATTTGCCGGCACAGGCGATCAAATATGTGCGGCGAATAGAAGAATTGATCGGCTGCCCGGTTGCTTTGCTGTCGACGAGCCCTGAGCGCGAGGACACAATTCTGATGCGTAACCCGTTCGAAACCTAGCGCATGGCCCCGAAAAGTTGCAGACTTTTCGAACCGGATCATGTGCGAAATCAGGGTGATGATTGAGCGACTCGATGCAACCTGAGACGATCGCGTTGCGACTTCGATAAGCTGGTGGGCTGACCTGTCCTGACATTTGGGGACCAAGTGTCGGGGTCAGACCACGAGTAGGATGTGGGCCGCAGGGAGCGGCGCAGGGACCCGATGGCAGATTATTATCCGCTCATCGCCAAAGCCGTGGCCGGGCTCGAAAAGAGCACCGGGGAGGCGCGCCGGGCGTTGTACGACCGGGCGCGTTCCGCGCTGGTCGCGCAATTGCGCGGGGTGACGCCGGCGCTCAACGAATCCGACATTACCCGCGAGCGGCTGTCGCTCGAGGAGGCGATCCGCAAGGTGGAGACGGAAGCGGCGCGCCGCTCGCGCACCGACCCGCCGCCGCGGGCGGCGCCGCCGCTGGCCCGTCCGGCGCGCCCGGACGTGCCGCCGCAGCCGCAGCCGTCGCAGCCGTCTGTCGAAGCGGCGGAGATGCGGCCCACGCCGCCGCAGATACGGGTGTCGCCGCCGGCCGCTCCGATGGCCTCGGAGTTGGCCCAAGCCGAGAACGGCGGCGAAGACGTCAGCGTCGAACCGGTGGTACCGGAAGCTCCAGCGCCCCCGGCGCCACCGGAGCGCCCGCGTTGGACGCCGGGCAGCGGCGGGCCTTCGATTTTAGACCGCGGCCTCAAGGGATTTCGCGACGTGGCCGCAGATGGCGGCGACACGCTGGCCGGAGTTGCCGCCCAAGCCGGCAGGAGCGCCCGTGCCACTCCTGGCGTGATGGAGACGCCGTCGGCCGCGGGATTGGAGCAGGCAGAACCGCGCGTCGAAGCGGAGGCGCGCCCGTCGTCCCGCCGCCCGACGCCGCGCGACGCCGAACGTGCATTGGTGCGTCCGCCCGCTCCGGAGCCGGTCCGCGGCCGCGATGCCCGTGAGCCGCGGCGTTCGCGCGATCCGGAGCTGCCGCGCCCGTCGTCCCGTCGCGTCGAGCCGCCACCGCCGCCGCCTTCCTTCGGCGTGCCCGGCGACGGTTCGCCGATGTCTGCGCCCGATCTCGACGACTTCGAGCTGGCGCGCCCGCCATCCTCGATCGTGCGGCAGGAGGACCTGCCCCGACGCCCTCCGGCAGCCCGCGCGCCGCAGCCGGAAAAACGGCGCGAGAAGCGCGCCGAAAAACGGCCGGAGCCGCGGGCGGAAAAGCGCGACGACAAGCGCGTCGACCGCTGGGCGGAACGGCCGTCGGAGAAGAAGAAGTCGGGGCTTGCGGCGCTGCCGCTGCGCAAGATGGCGACGTGGGCGCTGGTGGCGTTCGTCGTGCTTGCGACCGTCGGCTTACTCATATGGAAGCCGCCGACGACGATCATTGGCTGGTTCCGTAGCTCGCCCAACCTGCCGCGGCCGGGGGAAACCCGCGACAACGGCGCCCGGCCGAAGATCGCCGATCGCATCGGCGGGGCCTCCACCAATGCGGGCGCCGAAGAAGGCGCGCTGGTCGCACAGAAGGTCGTGCTCTACGAAGAGGATCCCAACGATCCCGCCGGCAAGCGCTATGTCGGCTCCGCGGTGTGGCGCACCGAATCGGTGCCGCCCGCGCCGGGGCAGCCGCCCGACCTCGCCATCCGCGCCGACATCGAAATTCCCGAGCAGAAGATCTCCGCCCGCTGGTCGTTGCGGCGCAATGACGACAAGGCGCTGCCGGCGAGCCACACCGTCGAGGTCATGTTCACGTTGCCGCCGGACTTCCCCCATGGCGGGATCACGAATATTCCCGGCGTGCTGATGAAGCAGTCGGAATCGACCAGGGGCGTGCCGCTGGCCGGCCTCGCGGTCAAGGTCACCACCAACTTCTTCCTGATCGGCCTGTCATCGGTGGAAGCCGACCGCGCGCGCAACATTCAGCTGCTCAAGGAGCGGGCCTGGTTCGACATTCCCGTGGTCTACAATGACGGCCGCCGCGCCATCATCGCCATCGAGAAGGGCACCCCCGGCGACCGCGCCTTTGCACGCGCCTTCGAGGCCTGGGGGCAGTAAGCGCGGCCATCGGCCTGCCACTCAAAGCAAAAATGCGCGGGACAAGCCCGCGCATCTCACCGGTTTGAAGCTTTCAGATCGCGTCAGTGCGCCGGCAGCGGAGCGGCCGCGGCGTGGGCCGGCGGCGCTTCCATGGCGGCGACGCGGTTCTTCACCGCCTTCTGGACCTTCTCGAAGGCGCGCACCTCGATCTGGCGCACCCGCTCCCGCGACACTCCGAACTCGGAGGCGAGGTCTTCCAGGGTGACGGGATCATCCACCAGCCGCCGCGCCTCGAAGATGCGGCGTTCGCGCTCGTTGAGCACGCCCAGCGCATCGGAGAGGGCGGAGCGGCGATTCTCCATTTCCTCGCTCTGCGCGAGGATCGCCTCCTGGCTGTCGCTGTCGTCGACCAGCCAGTCCTGCCATTCGCCGGAATCGCCTTCCTCGCGGATCGGCGCATTGAGCGAGGCGTCGCCGCCGAGGCGGCGGTTCATGTCGATGACGTCCTGCTCGGTGACGCCGAGGCGCTTGGCGATGATCTGCACCTGATCGGGGCGCAGATCGCCTTCCTCCAGCGCGGAGATCCGGCTCTTGGCCTTGCGCAGGTTGAAGAACAGCTTCTTCTGGTTCGCCGTGGTGCCCATTTTCACGAGCGACCACGAGCGCAGGATGTACTCCTGGATCGCGGCCTTGATCCACCACATGGCATAGGTGGCGAGGCGGAAGCCCTTTTCGGGCTCGAATCGCTTGACCGCCTGCATCAGGCCGACATTGCCTTCGGAGATCACTTCGGAGATCGGCAGGCCGTAGCCGCGATAGCCCATGGCGATCTTGGCGACCAGGCGCAGATGGCTGGTGACCAGCTTGTGCGCGGCGGCGCGGTCGCCGTGCTCGCGCCAGCTCTTGGCCAGCATGTATTCTTCCTGCGGTTCCAGCATCGGGAACCGCCTGATTTCATCGAGATAGCGGGATAGGCCGGATTCGGCCGTGAGGATTGGTAAGGATTGGGCCATGACAGCGCCCTCCACAAGTTGCGCCCCCGAAATCGGCGGGCAGAAGCTCCCACCGCTCCTCTGAGCCGGCGGAGCCGTTCTTTGCTGCGACCGCGAACCGATCGCAAACGCAGCATACATGGCGGATCGGGGCAAAAATAGCTTCACGCCCCTCAATTCGCCGTTACGGCCCCGTGACCAAGCGCCGCCGAAAAAACCAACTCATTGTTTCAAATGAGTTATTATTTCTGCCGATGTCTTGCCACGGGGGCAACGGGGAGGGGACATGTTTGTTCCGCCGCCAACGCATGGCGGAGCCTTGCGAGGTCGGGCGGCAGTTCTGATCGAAACACCAAGTGCTCCCCGCTCACGGGATGCTCGAAGCCCAGCATATAGGCATGGAGGGCCTGTCTTGTAAGGGCCTCCAACGCCTCCCGGGCGGTTTGCGGCAAGAGAATCGCCTTGGTCTTGAAGCCGGGGCCGTAGACGTCATCGCCCAGCAGCGGGTGGCCGATCGAGGCGAGGTGGACCCGGATCTGGTGGGTGCGGCCGGTCTCCAGCCGGCAGTCGAGCAGGCTCGCCACCGGCGTGCCGGAGGGCGGATAGCGCTCCAGCACCTGCCAATGGGTTACGGCCGGGCGCCCGTCGGCCCGCACCGCCATCCGCTCGCGCGCCTGGGGGTGACGGTCGATCGGCTTGTCGATCGTCCCCTTCGGGCCGGTCCGGCGCGGTCCATACGAAGGCGAGGTAGCCGCGCTCCAAGGGCCCGGTGCGGCCGTGGTCGGCGAACTGGGCCGCGAGGGAACGGTGGGCGCGGTCGTTCTTGGCAACCACCATCAGCCCGGTGGTGTCCTTGTCGAGGCGGTGGACGATGCCGGGGCGGCGCACCCCGCCGACCCCCGAGAGGCCGGCGCCGCAATGGGCGATGAGGGCGTTGACGAGGGTGCCGGTCCAATTGCCGGCGGCGGGATGGACGACGAGGCCGCGCGGCTTGTCGATGACGATGACGTCGTCGTCCTCGTAGACCACCGTGAGCGGGATCGGCTCCGGCCCCGGCGCGGCCGGCTCGGACGGCGGCACCATGACCGCGATTTCGTCGCCTGCATTGACGTGGTGGCTGGGATCGCGGATCGTGCGACCGCTGATCGTGACGTGTCCGGCGAGGATCAAGGCCTTCAGGCGCGAGCGCGACAGCTCTTCGAGATGGGCGGCGAGCGCGCGGTCGAGCCGCTCGCCCGCCTGCGCCGCGGCGATCACCGTCTCCACCCGGGTTTCCACTTCGCTCATGACCGATCCGATCGCCGACGACGAACCCCTCAGCCCCGCCCAGGCGCAGATCGTATCGCGCGTGCGCTGGCTGATGGTGATTTCCGGCGTCGCCACCATGCTGGGGATCGCCGTCGTCATCGGGGTCATCGGCTATCGTGTTTTCAGGAGCGATGGAAGGGCCGGGCCGGCCGAGGCGACCGTGCTGCTGCCGAAAGGCGGCCGGATCGTGCAGACCGCGGTCGCCGGCGACCGCATCGTCGTCACCATCGATGTCGGCGGCGCGCTGGAAATCCGCACCTACGACGCCGCCACCCTGCGCCCGGCCGGCCGCCTGCGCTTCGCCGTCGAGCCGTAGAGCGGGGCGTTCGGCGCCCGAAGGGGCAGGTTCCAGGCGCGCGCGCTGCGCTTGCGCGCAAACGGGAACGGATGCTATGTCGAACCCGCCTGCTCCCTTCGTCTAGCGGTCTAGGACGTCGCCCTCTCACGGCGAAAACAGGGGTTCGAGTCCCCTAGGGAGCGCCAGCAAGATCAAACACTTAGGCCTTTCGCGCGCGCCAGCCGGCCTGTCTTCTCCAAGTTTTCTCCAAATAGGGAATTTCCTCGCTCCCCTGGTTGGGCAGATTGTCAGCGATCGGATCGGCAACTTAGCTCCGGCTTGGCTGTTCGAGGCGAAACGCTCGCAGGCAAGGCACCATTATCGCGCCGGCAGAAGGCCCCCTGCGCTTACACCGCAGCTCCCGCTTGGCGAACCTCAGACTACGAATCTCGGGGCTGCCGAATTACAATCCGCACAGCTTTCGGTACACCTTGGCCGTGCTGGGCGAGAAAATCTGCCGGACACCGGAAGAGTGGAAAGCCTACAGTCACAATTTTGGCCACTCCAGCCCGATGACTACCTTCAATAGCTATGGGCCGGTCGCGCCAAACCGGCAGGCTGAAATCCTTAACGCACTGCTTTTGGCAAAGCCGGATAAGACCGCCCTTCTCATTCAGTCCGTCAGGCTCGATGACGATCAGGTGCGGCTGATCCTCAGTCAGTTGGCCAAGGCCAACGCACAAGAGGACGCCTGAAACCCCGGCGCTGCACACTGTTCCTAGTTCGCAGAAACGACGAACAGTCGCAGTTCGGGGAGGGCCGTTTTCCACGGCAAATTCGGACCTCAAGCTGGTCGCCCCGACTGAAGTAAATCGAACAGTTGCGCCGACCAGGCGCCCGAACGCTGAACTTCGAACCCGGGAGCACCCGACGCCCGAGCCCTGGGTGGCGCAGGCAAGGAGTAGACCTGATCGGAATCCGCTCTTAGCGCTCGTCGCCCCGCGACTCCACCTTCAAACGCTCAGCTGGGGATTTTGAATGAAGGCAAGTATGTACTTTTGGGCTTGAACCGAACTCACATTGATCCAGGATGCGCTTCACACGATGAAAGCAGCGGTGCATCAGCCCCCATTGCCCTTGCTGGGTGATCTCAATGCCGCCGATGTCGGCATGAACCTCGGCACCCCGGTGAGCGAAGATTACGCGGTTCCGTTCAGGCTCTCGGGCAAGATCGAGCGCGTGACGATCGACCTGGGCGACAGATCCGAGGAAGATCGGATCCAATCCGAGCGCGCGCAGTCGGAAGGGAAACTGAAGCGTTCCTTGACGACCGAGTGACCTGCCCAACTGCATGGTACGGCCCATACCACGGTATCACCACCACCCGCGCCGTCGTTCGTGCGCCGGGGTGCCATGCTGACCCGGGCGTTTCTGCGCCGGCCTATTGCGGGCGTAGCCCGTTATCGCGGATCGTCCCTGGCCTCGCGGAATTGCGGATTTCCGCCGCGGACTTCATCAATTCGAGGCAAGAAAGCAGTTCAACATAGCTGGGCGGCCCTCCAGTTTTGACCATGCCGACGCATTGGCTCTTATCGGCTGAGGCAAACTGCGACCAACTCTTCTTTAGCGTGTCAAGCGCGGCCTTTTCATCGTTCATACACCCCGCCGTGTCGCGCCCCAGAATGATCCCCTGACCCGCTGAAGCACAGCTGGTGCTAACATTGAGTTCCGGTGGATCGTCGGCAAGCGCAACGGCGACGTGCACTCCGAGCGACAGCCCTACCAAGCTAATCCCGATCGCCAATCCGTTCATCGTCTTTGCTACTTCGCGCTGCCGAGCTTGATGTAAATGTCTGTTCTGAAGTCCAAGGTTAGCAGTATCGCCGAGTTGAGCCCACAAACCAAGTCGATTGGGTTACCGTCCCGGGTCGGGCTGACACGATGCCCTCCAAGCCCAAGCCCCATCGCGCAAGCATGCCGGGACGCGGCCGCGCGCTCTCGGCGTCGGTGCTCGTTGAGTTCGATCCTAGCCTTGCCCGCGCGAGCGGGCGCACGAACGGCGGCACGTGTGGGGGTGATGGACCCGACGCACCTGCTCGCGCGGGCAAGGCTAGGATCGAACTCAACGAGCACCGACGCCGAGAGCGCGCGGCCGCGTCCCGGCATGCTTGCGCGATGGGGCTTGGGCTTGGAGGGCATCGTGTCAGCCCGACCCGGGACGGTAACCCAATCGACTTGGTTTGTGGGCTCAACTCGGCGATACTGCTAACCTTGGACTTCAGAACAGACATTTACATCAAGCTCGGCAGCGCGAAGTAGCAAAGACGATGAACAGATTGGCGATCGGGATTAGCTTGGTAGGGCTGTCGGTCGGAGTGCACGTCGCCGTTGCGCTTGCCGACGATCCACCGGAACTCAATGTTAGCACCAGCTGTGCTTCAGCGAGTAGGGGATCATTCTGGGGCGCGACACGGCGGGGTGTATGAACGATGAAAAGGCCGCGCTTGACACGCTAAAGAAGAGTTGGTCGCAGTTTGCCTCAGCCGATGAGCAATCGTGGGCATCGTCAAAAACTGGAGGGCCGCCCAGCTATGTTGAACTGCTTTCTTCCTCGAATTGATGAAGTCCGCGGCGGAAATCCGCAATTCCGCGAGGCCAGGGACAAATGCGCGAAATAAGCGCTAGACGCCGGGATGGGCCGGCGCAGAAACGCCCGGTAAGCATGGCACCCAGCGCACGAACGACGGCGCGGGTGGTGGCCGTCCGTGGTATGGGCCGTCCATGCAGTTGGGCAGGTCACTCGGTCGTCAAGGAACACTTCAGTTTCCCTTCCGACTGCGCGCGCTCCGATCTTCCTCGGATCTGTCGCCCAGGTCGATCGTCACGCGCTCGATCTTGCCCGAGAGCCTGAACGGAACCACATAATCTTCGCTCACCGGGGTCCCGAGGTTCATGCCGACATCGGCGGCATTGACCCAGCAAGGGCAATGGGGGCTGATGCACCGCTGCTTCATCGTGTGAAGCGCATCCTGGATCAATGTGCATTCCTAGGTTCAAGCCCAAAAGTACATACTTGCCTTCATTCAAAATCCCCAGCTGAGCGTTTGAAGGTGGAGTCGCGGGGCAACAAGCGCTAAGAGCAGAATTCCGATCAGGTCTACTCCTTGCCTGCGCCACCCAGGCTCGGGCGTCGGGTGCTCCCCGGTTCGAAGTTCAGCGTTCGGGCGCCTGGTCGGCGCAACTGTTCGATTTACTTCAGTGAGCAACAGCTTGAGGTCCGAATTTGCCGTGGAACGGGCCTCCCCGAACTGCAACTGTTCCGTCGTTTCTGCGAACTAGGAACAGTGTGCAGCGCCGGGGCTTCAGGCGTCCTCTTGTGCGTTGGCCTTGGCCAACTGACTGAGGATCAGCCGCACCTGATCGTCATCAACCTGACGGACTGAATGAGAAGGGCGGTCTATCCGGCTTTGCCAAAAGCAGTGCGTTAAGGATTTCAGACTGCCGCTTCGCGACCGGCCCATAGCTATTGAAGGTAGTCATCGGGCTGGAGTGGCCAAAATTGTGACTGTAGGCTTTCCACTCTTCCGGTGTCCGGCAGTTTTTCTCACCACGCCGCCAAGGTGTACCCGAGTTGCGGATTGTAATTCGGCAGCCCCAGAATTCGTAGTCTGAGGTTCGCCAAGCGGGAGCTGCGGTGTAAGCGCAGGGGGCCTTCTGCGGCGCGATGATGGGCGAGCGTTTCGCCTCGAACAGCCGAGCCGAAGTTGCCGATCCGATCGCTGACGATCTGCCAACCGGGGACGAGGAAATTCCCTATTTGGAGAAAACTTGAGATTTTCAGGCCGGCTGGCGCGCGCGAAAGGCCTAAGTACTTGATCTTGCTGGCGCTTCCCTAGGGAACTCGAACCCCTGTTTTCGCCGTGAGGCGACGTCCTAGACCGCTAGACGAAGGGAGCAGGCGGCTGGACGTCAGCATCCGTTCGCGTTGCG
>CAWBSI010000026.1:0-49087 GCA_963791375.1 uncultured Alphaproteobacteria bacterium | reverse complement strand
CAGCGCACCGCGAAGAAGGAACTGCCCGGTCAAGTTATCGCTGGGCAGCCGGCAGTCCGGTTACCGGGGTGCTCCTGCCCGGCCATCACGCTTGCAGCAACGGCCGCAGCTCCGAAACCGCTCCCACGCGCTCGAGGGAACCCACCTTTGCTATGAGTTCGGCCGCGCGTCCCTGGCCGAGGACCGGCGCCAAGAGGTCGAGGGCCTTTGCTTCGACCTCCTTGGCGTCCATCGGGATTGCGCGCGGTGCCGCGCACCACATAGGTGCGGTGCCGCAGCGTGCGACCGTCGCCCGTCTCGATCGTGACGATCGCCTGGCGGATCGGCACGGCCTTTTGCAGCTCCTCGTTGGGCATTTTTCGACCAGCTTGCGAAACGCCAGCACCTTCGGATCGTGCATGCGCGCCTCATCATGGATGCTGGCGAATGTAGTGCGGCCGTCGGCGATCATCATTCCCACCAGATGCTGGAGGCGAGGAATCCGGGACCGTGGCGTTGTCGACGATCGCTGGGCTTTCGGTGGGAATGTCGACGACGATCCGTTTGACGCTGCCGGCACGAACCGCGGGATCCAGCATCAGCACCGACATGGAATCGAGCACCGGCTGCAACGGCCCGCCGACGGTCCACTTTTTGATCGTGGTGTTGAACACCTCGAAGCGCGTGCCGAGCTCGGCCACGGCTTCTCAGGCTCGGCTTTGGACGCCAGCGCGGTAAATACGCTTGGTTGTCCACTGAACACATCCTCCATTCCGCTGAAGCCCATCGCCACCATGGTCGCGGCCATGACGCCGTTGCGCGCGCCCATGCCGCCGTAGTCGAACGCCTTCTCGATATGATCGCGATCGCGAACCCAAGAGCCGATACCGGACGCCTGCCGTGCCCGATAGGACAGCGCACGCCGCACCTGGCGCGGATCGAGCCGCAACAGCGCCGCCGAAGCGGCCGTGGCCACGAACGTGTTCGTAAGACCCGATGCCGTCCCGCACCGCCCAGCGACTGCAACACGCGCGCACCGATGTCAAAGCCAAGCGTTACGGCGCGCAGCATGTCCTGGCCGCTCGGCCCGCCATTTCCGCGGTCGCGAGGGCCGAGGGCACGGCGGAGCACCCGCCATGGAACGGGCCGAACGGATGGGTGTCATCGGATTGTTCGCCGGCATGCGCCGCCATGGCGTTCGCCAACGCCGCATTGACCGGGCGAGGTCACGATGCCGGTTGCGACCACGGTCGCGACCGGCGTCCCACCAGGCTCTCGACATAACGCGCGGCGATCTCGCCCGGCCTCAAGCGCCGGCCCGAAACCATGGCCCGATCGTATCGAGCACATGCAGTTTGGTCATGGCGACGACGGCCTCGGGAAGCTCGCGATCGAGCGTCCCGGAAATGTACTCGGCGAGCTGCGCAGTCATCGGTGAAACCGCCCCGCGATCGCGTGGTCGCCCTGCGGTCGAGGGCGGCGCCTTCCGATTCTGCTGTTTGCGCCGAAGCCAGATCGATCGGAAGAATGTTTGACAGAAGGGCGGCGCCGCTTGCGTGGATCAGTGCACGTCGGACGTAATCCGGATCGTCCTTCATCATATTTCCTCCCTTGTCATTTTATCGAGAGCGCAATAACCCGATGAGATATTAGGGGATTCCAACTGGCGAGTCGCCTGCCGATCATCGCGGACGGGGTCAACGAGATTGTCGCCAGCCTTTCGCCGTCAGGCGATCGAGAGCGGCGTAGTAGGAATCATTCGCGTTTGTGCCGGGAACGGCTTCGGATCGGCCGAGAAGTTCGGTCATATGGCCGATCAGCACCGAGCCCACGGCGTGAATGGACTCGTGCCGGTCGAGACCTTCGGACATCAGGCGCTGGACCGTACGCCTTACCGGAATCTCATCGCCCAGCGCAATTTGATTTTCGACGACAGCATGGACGACACGCATGCACCTTCGCGTTGGGAATGCGCGCACGCCGATGGAAATCCTCCACGAGTTGGATACGCTGTTGTTCATCGATCACCGCCATTCCTCCGGGGTCCGGCGGCTTGAGGGGATCGTAGATGCTTCATCGCGCTGCCCAGGAGATTGCAGTCATTGTCGCATCGAATACGGGCAATTGCTCAAACGACGGAACTAGACTCCGGTTTCTGGTTTGTGGAGATCAATCAGTCAGCATCCTGATCACTGACCCGGCTACCGTCACCCCCACACCTCCGTCGCAACCTCGACGATCATCCGCAGCTTCGCCCATTGCTCGTCCTCGGCGAGGACATTTCCTTCCTCGGTCGAGGCGAAGCCGCATTGGGGGGACAGGCAGAGCTGGTCGAGGTCGGCGTATTTCGCGGCCTCCTCGATGCGGCGCTTGATCTCGTCCTTGGATTCGAGCTGCCCGCTCTTGGTCGTCACCAGCCCCAGCACCGCGACCCGCCCCTTGGGCAGAAGGCGCAGCGGCTCGAAGCCGCCGGCGCGTTCGGTGTCGTATTCCATGAAATAGCCGTGCACCTTGATGCGGTTGAACAGCACGTCGGCCACCGCGTCGTAGGCGCCGCTGCCCATGTAGGTGGAGCGGTAATTGCCGCGGCACAGATGCATCGTGATGGTCATGTCGGCCGGGATGTCGGCCATCGCGGCGTTGATCAGGTCGGCATAGATCTCGGCGAGCCGCTGCGGATCGTCACCGCGGCCCTCTTGGGCGGCGCGATAGCCGGGATCGCACAGCATGGCGATGAAGACCTCGTCGAGCTGCAGGTAACGGCAGCCGGCGTCGGCGAAGGCGCGCACCGCCTTGCGGTAGGCAGCGCCGAGATCGGCGAAGAAATCATCGAGGCGCGGATAGGCGGCGGTGCTGATGGGGCCGCGACCGACACGGCCATACATGGCGGACGGCGCGGGGATCGTCATCTTGGGCGTGCGCCTGGTGCGCCCCTGGAGGAACCGGGAGTGCTCGATCATCGGATGGCCGGAAAAGCCGAGCTTGCCCACGACCCGCACGCCCTCGGCGCGGGTCTGCACGCCGGCGAAGGCCACGCCCTGGTCCATCGCGTAACGTTCGGTGCCGTCAAGGCCCCACAGGAAATCGAGATGCCACCATGAGCGGCGGAATTCGCCGTCGGTGATCGCCGCGAGCCCGACCTCCTCCTGCTTTCTGATGACGCGCTCGATCTCGCGATCTTCAACGGCAGCAAGCGCCGCCGCCGCGATCTTGCCCGCGGCAGCCTGCGCCCGCGCCTCCTTGAGCGCCGCAGGACGCAGCAAGCTGCCAACGTGGTCGGCCCGGAATGGCGGCTTGGTGCGTTGCATGACATCGACCCGCTTTTGCCGGGTGTCCCAGACGGCTCCCGACTGACATCAATACTGACGATTCCCAGCTTCCCTGGAAGTCAGTGGTGAAGCCGCGCAATTCGTAGCGAGGCGGTGCGCCGAACCATTCCGGCTACCGCATCGAAATCTTTCCGGTCGCCGTCCGGGCGACGGCGTCCTTCCAGGCCGCGATCTTGCGCGCCCGTGTGCGTCATCCATCGCGGCGGTGAAGCGCCGCTCCAGCGCCCAGCGTGTGCGCAAAGGTGGCCGGCTCCGGATAAAGGCCCGATTGCAGCCCGGCCAGATAGGCCGCGCCGAGAGCCGTCGTCTCCCGTATGGTCGGCCGGTCGACGGGCGCGCCGAGAATGTCGGCGAGCCGCTGCATGGTCCAATCGGACGCCGCCATGCCGCCGTCGACCCGCAGCACCGTGTCGGCGCATGGCGCCGCAATCGGACTGCATGGCCTCCACGAGGTCGAAGCGTCTGGAAACACACGCTTTCCAGCGCGGCGCGCGCGAGTTCGTTCGGTCCGGTGCCGAGCGTCAGGCCGAACAGCGCGGCGCGCGCCTCGGCGTCCCAATAGGGCGCGCCGAGACCGACGAAGGCCGGCACCAGAACCACCTCCTGGGCCGGATCGGCGGCCTCGGCCATCGCCCCGGTCGCGTCGGCGGAGGGCACGATGCGCAGCCCGTCGCGCAGCCATTGCACGGCCGCGCCGGCAACGAAGATCGCACCTTCGAGACCGTACACGGTCTCGCCGCCGAGCCGATACGCGATGGTCGTGATCAGCCGGTTGCGCGACGCGACCGCGTTCCTGCCGGTGTTGAGAATGGCAAAGCACCCCGGTGCCGTAGGTCGCCTTCATCATGCCGGGCGCAAAGCAGGCCTGGCCGATCAGCGCCGCCTGCTGGTCGCCGGCGATGCCCCGGATCGGGATCGCGGCGCCGAACAGTTCGGGCGCCGTCGCGCCGAATTCGGCGGCGCAGTCGCGCACCTCCGGAAGGACTTCGCGCGGCACCCCGAACAGCGCGCACAGTTCTGCGCTCCAGGCATTGGCGTGAATATCGTAGAGGGCCGTGCGGGACGCATTGGTCGCATCCGTCGCGTGGACCGCGCCACCGGTCAGCCGCCACAGCAGGAACGAATCGACGGTCCCGAAGGCGAGCGCGCCGCGCTCGGCCTTCGCCCGCGCGCCCGCGACATTGTCGAGCAGCCACGCGATCTTGGACGCGGAGAAATACGGATCGAGCAGCAGGCCGGAGCAGCGGGCGACCAGCGTCTCGCCGCCGGCATCCTTCAGCTTGCGGCATATTTCGGCGGTGCGCCGGTCCTGCCATACGATCGCATTGTGGATCGGCCGCCCGGTGACCCGGTCCCACACCAGGACCGTCTCGCGCTGATTGGCGATGCCCACGGCCGCAATATCGCGCGCCTCGAGTCCCGCTTCGGCGATGGCCGCGCGGCAGGTCGCGAGCACGCTGCGCCACAAATCCTCCGGATCGTGCTCGACCCAGCCGGGGGCCGGATAGTGCTGCGGGAATTCCAGCTGTGCGATGGCCGCTATGGTGCAGTCGGCACGGAACACGATGGCGCGCGTGGAGGTGGTGCCCTGGTCGATAGCTAGAACGTGTTTCGTCATGCAGTTCGCACCCGGAGCGATGATGTCGCGCGGCATATCGCGACGCCGCACCTTTGCTGCTAGGCCGGCGCCATCTAGCGCATTGAGATCATAGCACTGGCAGCATCAGCGCAAGCGAGGAAGCGCGCGGCGGCCGCACGCCTGGCTGGGGGCGGCGGAACTTCTCGCGACGCACAATCCGCAGTGCCTCACGCCTGCTTCGGCCCCCAAGATTTTCCGTCCGAAATTTGCGCTGGAGCAAAGTTCGTTCCGACCGGCGCATTAGTGTTTTGCGTCGGACCTTCGGGTCCGGGCGCGTCGCGCCAAACTCGAGAGGCCACGTAATGGCGCTAATTCCTCGCCTGAAGACCTATGATGACGGCCCGGCCATACTGTCCTACGGCTTCCGGCCGTTCGCTGCGGTGGCCCGTATCTGCGCGGCCGTGCATCCCGCCTTCAGCGCATCGCTGCTGCACGTTGCGGCCTTTGCGTGGGCGGCGGCATTCCTGGGCTTCGCCGTGAGCTTCGGGCCGTCGCTGATGAGCCCGCGACCGAGCGGAGCGGCGACATGAACGCGCCGAACCCGGACATTCTCGATGCGCTCTCCACCATCATGGACCCCGAACTCGGGATCAACATCGTCGATCTCGGTCTGGTCTATCGCGCCGACTTTGCGCGGGAGGGAATCGTCGTTCGCATTACGACGACGTCGCCGACCTGTCCGCACAGCGAGACGCTGCTCGGCGAGGTGACGGCGGCGCTGCGAAAAGCGTTTCCGGAGACGGCCGGCATCGACGTCGCGCTGACCTGGGACCCGCCCTGGTCGCCGGGTCGCCTGAGTGAGCCGGCATGGCGGCAGCTCGGAGGCGGCAAGCAGAGAACGGCGCCGCGGAGCAAGGCCATCCTTTGGCCGAAGCGGCCATGCCACCGCATAACGCGGCATTAGACCATTCAGGTTGAATCGGACGACGCTCCAAAGTCTTTAATTTTGAGCATGGTCTTCATGCTCGAGCGGCTCGCGCCGTCACAATCGGCAGATCGCGGCCGCGGGTGCATTTCGGCTCACTCAACCCAGCCTAGAGGCTGTAGGCCGAGCGCCACATTGCTGCCGAAGTTGCACGCGACAAGCTGCGGCCCTTCAAATCGAAGGGCAATCCCCGACATTGCGAGGGCGAGCATCAGGTCAAGGGCGGACTTTGATTTCCCGCGTTCGTCTGTCCTGCCGGATCTCGCCCCGCAGTGCCGAGTGGATAACAAGCCAAGGAAGAATAACCATGTCGACATGGACGCGCAGGCAAGCCATCAAGTTCGTCGGGGTCGGGACGGCGCTGGCGGGCGGTATGATGCCCCGGTCGCTGCTCGCGCAGCCGCGGACGCCGCTCATCATCGGCACGGCAGGCAAGGAAGGCGCGTTCTACCCGTTGGGCAAGGCGATGGCCGCCGTCATTTCCAAGTATGTTTCCGAAGTCGATGCGATAGCGCCGGAAACCAACGGCACCGCCGAGAACATCAAGCTGCTGCAGGAAGGAAAAATCGAGCTCGCACTGGCGCAGGCGGACATGGCGTGGGCGGCCTCTCAAGGCCAGCTCAACGGCCTGCCCAGGAAGGTCGCGGTTCGGAACCTGCTGGGCACCCACGCAAAATACCTGCACCTCGTCACGCTCGCGGATCGCGGCATCAACGTCGTCGAGGATCTCAAAGGCAAGCGCGTGTCGACCGGCCTGGCGCGGAGCGCGACGGACATCAAGGCTCTTCGCGTGCTGGAAGCCCATGGCGTGACGCCGTACAAGCTCGACACGCATGAACACCTGGACGACGCGGAAGCGGCTCAGGCTCTCATGGACGGCAAGCTCGACGCGTTCGCCTCTGATGCGGCGTTGCCGATGACGGTGGTCCGCAAGCTGGCCGCTGCGTCGAGCGTCGGCGTTCGCCTTATCCCTACCGGCGATGCCGTTTCGAGAATTGCGGAAAGACATGGCCCGTTTTACTTCGTCTCGTCCATACCGAAGGGAACCTATCCGGGAGTGGACGAGGATGTCACCGCCGCGGCCGGCATGACCCTCTTCGTTGCCCACGAGGTCATGGCGGAGCCTCTGGCTTACGAAATCACCAAAGTGCTGCTGGAGCGCACGCCCGAACTGGCTTCGGCCGACGCGGCGGTGAAGGAAATCACTTCGGCGAGTGCCGTTCGTGGCTCTCCCGTGCCGTTCCATCCGGGCGCGCTGCGTTACTACAAGGAGGCGGGCATCGCCGTGCCGCAGTCTTAGAGCGCCATCGCCGGTCGGCCCCGCGACGGGCGAACGTGCTTTCGGAGGCTTGAGCACAACAGCAACGTCAACCCGGACTTCCAGTTGGGTAGCGGTGGACGGTAGGCCTGCGATGCGGCCGGGCGGCGCATGGCGCCCGCCGCATTGCCGCCCGCTTCGCATTTTCCCCGCCGCCAACCCGTGCGACCTTGGTCTCATTCGATATGCGCAAGATCGCGCCATTTGAAGCAACCCCGCGGAAGCAGAACTCCGGCGGCGGACTCATTTGCACTGTCGTCAGCTGAACGGACTCCTTGGTCCGCCGCGTCACCACGGGTGACCGATCAAAAAAGAGATGCAGCCCAGCTGGCCGTCTCGAAACGGAGAATATCCATGAAAACGCTTCTTGCCCTCGTCGCGCTTGGCGCCCTCGTTGCCGCGCCGGCCTTCGCCCAGCATGCTCCGAACGTCCGGCATGAGGGAAACGCGGCCCATCAACAGCGCTCGTACCGAGTGGCCCCCTACGCCCCCGGCGCGCCGGAGATTTACTACGGGCACTCCTACGAATCGAACAACAACCTCAATCCGGACTTCCAATTGGGCGGTGAGAGGTAGGCCTGTCATCGATGCGGCCTGGCGGCGCACGCCGCCCAGCCGCTTCGGCCAATTTCCACTGTCCCGGCCGCGGTCTGTGAGCGTGCGGCGACCATGTCGGCTATCGCCTCAGAATCCCAGCTCGGACAGGCCGGGATGGTCGGCGGGCCGGGTGCCGAGCGGCCAGAAATATTTGCGGTCGGCCTCCTTGATCGGCAAGTCGTTGATGCTGGCCAGGCGTCGCCGCATCAGCCCGTCCTCCCCGAATTCCCAGTTCTCGTTGCCATAGGAACGGAACCAGTTTCCGGCATCGTCGTGCCATTCATAGGCGAACCGCACCGCGATCCGGTCGCCGGTGAAGGCCCAGAGTTCCTTGATCAGCCGGTAGTCGAGCTCGCGAGCCCATTTCCGCGTCAGAAAAGCGACGATCGCCGGCCGGCCCTGGATGAACTCGGCCCGGTTTCTCCAAACGCTGTCGGTCGAATAGGCGAGCGAGACGCGCTCGGGGTCACGGCTGTTCCAGCCGTCCTCGGCCATGCGGATTTTCTGGACGGCGGTCGCGTGGGTGAAGGGTGGAAGCGGCGGTCGGGCGGTCGACATGGTGTCCACTCCTTTGGAGTTCGTCTGTGCCGATAGGCGCGGCACGAACGCGGCGCCGACGAAAATAGGACTCAACGGCGACGCGTCGAGTCCTATTTCACCCCTTCACAGGCGATTGAATCAGCCGCCGCGTCGGCGCGCCCGGCTCCCTCCTGGAGCGCGATCAGAAATCCGCCGGCAGGCCGCTTGTCGTTGCCGCAATAGCGGCCGCTCCAGGTGTTGACGTGACGACCCCGTCAAGGGCGACGACGAGATGCCGGGCATGGCCGACATTGTCCACGAACACGGTTGCATAAAATCCAGGCGGCCGCGTGATCCCGTGGTGTCGTTGGGGCAGGCTTGCGCGCGCGGAACCCGACGCGAGCGGGCCGCGCGCGAAAATGTGAACGAAACCGCGGACCGGTCCGCCTTGTTTAGCTCAGCGGCCGTTACATCTCGGAGCGATCACGAGCACAAAGCCGTGAATCCCGGGGAAATGCTTGCTGGAGGAGTAAATCGACTGAATACACAGGAGAAAAAGTCATGGGAAACTCTCTCTGCCTCCAGCCTGCCGGGGAACCTTCAATTGGGGTCAGATTTTCCCCTCCCGACATGGTGCGGCGACGCAGGGCCACGTGGGAAGGAATCCATGGCGACACGGTTGAAATGACGCGCCTGGACAGGTTCGAATATGGCGTGAAATCGCCGTTCCACATTCTGATCGCTTCGGAGCGGGCCGAGCGCACCGACGGCGAAACGGTCGTGGAAGGCTTTCAGAGATCGACCCAGCGCGAATTCAGCCGGAAATTGAGCTTCATTCCCGCCGGACATTGCTTTCACGGTTGGCAGGATCCGCGCGTGCTGACGCGCTGCACTTACCTGTACATCGATCCGGCCGGGCCTCTGGTGGATCCGGAATTGCGCTTTTCCGAAATCGAGTTCAGGCCGCGGCTGTTCTTTTTTGACCGCAGCATCTGGGAAACCGCGCTCAAGCTCAAGACGCAGATCGAGAACCCGGTGTCATCCGCTTATGCGGAGGCCCTCGGCCGCGTGCTCGCCCACGAGCTGGTCAAATTGCATCGCGGCACTCCGGCCATGCCGACCTTTCGCGGCGGGCTCGCGGGCTGGCAAAAAAAGAAGGTTTCCGACTACATCGAGGATCACCTCGACGAGGACATCTCATTGCAGGAGCTCGCGGACATCGCCCAGTTGAGCCGCTACCATTTTGCGCGAGCATTCAAGCAGTCGTTCGGCATGCCGCCTCATCGGTATCACATGAGCCGGCGCATGGAGCGCGCCAAGACGTTGCTGGAGGTTCCGACGCGGTCGGTGACGGAGGTCGGCATGATGCTGGGTTTTTCCGAGACGAGCTCGTTCACGACCTCGTTTCGCCGCTCGGTCGGCCTCACTCCGTCGGACTATCGCCGCAGCGTCTTGTGAGCAACGTAAGCTGGGCCGGCGGTTCTGCGCAATAGCAAGCCAAGCCCAGCAACGCGCGACAAGCGACGTCGAGCTGCATCACCGTGTTCACGGCAAGTTTACCTGATGCGCCAAGGCGTTTGTGTTTCCGCCGTTTACTCGGCCGGGCTCGAGGAGGAAGGATCGGCCGGTCGGGAGTAGCGGAAGGATGTCGCACATGAACGATCGCGCCAAGCTTGTTGCCGCGTTAGGCGCCTCCACCATCATCGGCGCGGTTCTCGCAGCGTTCGCATTCACCGCGGGGGTTCCTGTAGCATCCGCGTCCTTGGCTGCGGCTCGCCTGGATACGGCCGCCACCCCGATTTGCAGCATTGAATCGGATGCCTCGGAGCCGACCTTCTATTCGGAAATGGCGAAGGTCAATGGGCACATGCACGAGACAATGGAGATCGCGCCGCAAGGAGATGTCGAGCGCGACTTCATACGGATGATGATCCCGCATCATCAGGGCGCGATCGACATGGCACTCGTTCTGCTGAAATACGGGCATGACGAAAGGCTCAAACGTCTCGCGCAATCGATCATTGTCGAGCAGGGGCAGGAGATTGCCTACATGCGCACCCTCCTCGACGCGCCGGCCGGCGAAACGTCCGCCCATCGCAACGCCGACCATTAAGGAGACATGACCATGAACTGCAGCCGTTTGGCTCTCTCCGCGCTGCTCCTGCTCGCGAGCGCGTCGGCGCATGCCGGACAAGCGCCCTTCGGCGCGGCGGCGCCGGACTTTCCCGTCACCGGCAGAGACCGCGTCTACGCCGCCGAGCAGTTCTCCAACACCGTCTCGGTGATCGACCCCTCGACCAACAAGAACCTCGGCGTCATTCGCCTCGGCGATCCCCAACCGACGAACTTGTCGCCTCTCTACAGGGGCCAGGTCCTCGTGCACGGGATCGGCTTCTCGCCGGACCGCAAGACGATTGCAGTGGTGTCGATTGCCTCGAATTCGGTGACGTTCATCGACACCGCCACAAGCCAGGTTAGGCACACCACATATGTCGGACGCTCGCCCCACGAGGCGTTCTTCACCCAGGACGGCAGCGAGGTCTGGGTGACGGTCCGTGGCGAGGACTACATCTCCGTTCTCGACGCGGCGACCTACGCCGAGAAGACGCGCATTACGGTTCCCAACGGACCGGGCATGACGATCTTCTCTCCCGATGGCCGCTACGGCTACGTGTGCTCAAGCTTCACGCCGGAAACCGTGGTGATCGACACGAAGACCCGCGAGATCGTCGGGCGCGTGAAACAGCTGTCGCCGTTCTGCCCCAACATCGCTGCCACGCCTGATGGCGAGCAGGTGTGGATGACCCTGAAGGACGTCGGGAAGGTGATGGTCTTCGCGGCGAAACCGCCATTCCCTGTGCTTCGCGTGCTCGACACCGGCCCGATCACCAACCACGTCAATTTCGTGCGCACGCCGCGTGGGCAGTTTGCCTATGTCACGATCGGCGGCTTGAACCAAGTGAAGGCGTTTCGAACCGACAATTTCGATCAAATCGCCACCGTCCCGGTGGGCGAACTGCCGCACGGGATCTGGAATTCCGGCGACGGCACGCGGGTCTATGTCGGGATCGAGAATGGAGATGCGGTGACCGCCATTGATACGACGACCAACCAAGTCATCGCCACGATACCGAACGGCCAGGCGGCGCAGGCGCTGGTCTACGTTCCCGAGGCCGTTCCGACGCAAAGCGCAGGGGTCGACAAGCTGCAGCCTCTGGGCCGTGCCGGTGCCGCCGCGCATTTGACGCTGGCTGCACCGGGCAACTCGAATGCAACGACCGTGTCGCTGTTCGACCAGGGGCTCACGCAGGTGCTGCAGGCGGCAGTCGTCGGCCTCGAACCCACCAAGGCTTACTTGCTCGCGCTCACTTCGAAGGCGGATGGGACAGGACACATCGAGCCGATTGCCGCGTTCAGGACAAACCCTGCCGGCGCCGCAATCGTCAATGCCGTGGGGCCGATTCGCCAGATCGTCGATCCTGCGAAGCTGGGCGGCGACGAGCGCAGATATCTGGCGGTGATGACCGCCGAGAACGGAAAGCCTGGCCAACCCGTGCAGCTACAGCAGACCAAGATCACGGCATCAGGCAATCAATAGCGCTCCAACATCGTCGAAAACGCGCGGCCGGGATGCCCGACCGCGCGGCTTGAGCACCGCTACTTCATCGCCAGCACCACATTGAACCGCGCCCGCAACGCATCCTCTGCGCTCGCCACCTGCATCACCAGCTCGCGGTGAAAGAAGGCGTCGGTGCGATTCGCCTTCTCGTCGGGGAAATAGAACTGGGTGGTCAGCACCGGCCGGTTCGGCGCCTGGACCTTCACATGGTAGTGCCGGGTGCGCCCGGGGTAGAGGCCGGGCATGATGGTGCGGAAGGCGTAGCGCCCCTCGGCGTCGGTGAAGACGTGGCCGCGCAGGCGGAACCCCTTGTTGTCGTAGTCGCCGGCATCGTCGGCCTGCCACAAGTCCACCAGCACGCCGGCGACCGGCCGGCAGCCCCGCGTCAGCACCTGGCCGGAAAGCTCCACCGGCCGTCCCGCAATGCCGGGCTCGCGCAGATCGCTGCGCCGCGGCGATTTCGGCTTGAAGAACGGGCCCTCGGTCTCCGCAAGCGTCGGCTCGTCGCCATCATGACACGAAGGCGTCGGCGCCAGCTCACGCTGCGCGAAGGCGCCGTTGGCGAGCACGAGGCCGGTGGCGGCGAATGCTCCGGTCGTGAGGATTTGCCGGCGGGACGGAAATCGCTCGAAATCGGTCATCACGGTCTCCTGTCTGCGCCAATTAAGCCGCTCGCGGCGCCACGCGTCACCACGTACTTTGACGCCCCCTCACTTCGGCGTCTGATCAAAGTAGCGCAAGTCCGGCGGCGGCTGGCCTTTCCTCAGCGGCATGAGCCGTCCGTCCGCGCTCGTGACATACGTTTCCGTTCCGATGAACACGTAGGTATTGGCCTCGGCGCAGGCGAATTCCACCCAGGTCGGATTTCGGTCGCGCTTGTAACTCCGGGTGATGGTCCAGGGACGCGTCAAGGCGTGATCGATGGTGGTGATCTCGTCGCGGAGAATATTCGGATCGGCCTTGTCGGAAAACATCCGTTCCTTGACGACGGTCTGATTGTCCTTGTGCAGGGGAATGCCGCTGGGGTCGAAGATGCGCGGACCTTTCAGGCCGCGGGTCTCGATTTCGAGGGTGTCGTAACGGCCATCGCCATCCTCGTCGACCCATTTGCCGATCGAATAGCCCGAAAAAGACGGCGACTCCTCCTTCGGCCAGTCGCGCCCATCGGTGTAGATGCGGCGGAATTCGTTGTTGAGCGCGACCGGAATGTAGGTGATCTCCGGCGTTACGATGATTTCCATCGGCTCATAGGCCATCATCATGCGCGGCATGCCGGCGGGGAGGCAGCGCGTCTGGGTGTTGTAGTATTGTCCGCCGGCGGCGGCTTCCGCGAGGTTCGCCTCCCAGATGGCCCGGTACTCGTCGGTCAATGGCGGTTGCTGGCCCCGACCGGGCGGCTTGCTCGGATCAAATTGGCCGCCGCCGCCGATCCTGACCCACTGGCCCTTCCAGTCCGGATACTTCGTCGCGTCGAGCGTTTGAGCGGCGGCAAACGTCGCCGACAGCGACAGCGCGAACGCCAACGCAGCCGCGAGCGATCTCGAATGATTCATGAATGGCCTCCCGACATGGCCGCACAATATCCCATGGGGCGGCGGCCCTGTGAAGGCGGGGCGTTCGAACGGGCAAACCCCAACAACACGCGGACTTGCTCAGGCGGCGCCGGTCTTCTGCGGCACCGTTACCGGCCGGCGACGCTCCGACCAGCGTTGCAGCACGACGAACAGCGACGGCACGAACAGCACGGCAATGCAGGTCGAGGCGAGCATGCCGCTGAAGACGGTGATGCCGATGGAGCGCCGCGCCGCCGCGCCCGCTCCCGTCGCGACGACGAGGGGAAGCACGCCGAGGATGAAGGCGATCGACGTCATCACGATCGGGCGGAAGCGAATGCGCGATGCGTCCACCGCCGCCTGCTTCGATGCTCTGCCCTTCCTTCAGCCGGAGCTCGCGGGCGAATTCGACGATGAGGATCGCGTTCTTGCTCGACAGCGCAATGAGCAGGACGAGGCCGATCTGGGTGTAGATGTTGTTGGCGACCCCCGCGATGCGTGAGGGCCGCGACGGTGCCGATCAGCGCGAGCGGCACCGCGATGATCACGGCGAGCGGCGCGGTCCAGCTCTCATACTGGCCGGCGAGCACCATCAGCACCAGCAGCAGCGCCAGCGCGAAGATCCAATACGCCTGGTTGCCGAGCGCGGCCTCCTGATAGGAGACGCCGGTCCATCCATAGCTCATGCCGGGCGGCAGGGTGGCCGCCGCGATTTCATCCATGAGCTTGAGCGCCTGGCCGGAGCTGTAGCCCGGGGCGGCAACGCCGTTGATGGTGGCGGACGGATTGAGATTGTAGAGCGGGATGAGCGCCGGGCCGACGCCCGGCAGCACGTTGGCGAGCGATCCGACCGGCACCATGGCGCCTTTGGAATTGCGGACGTTGAGGGCGCCGAGCGCTTCGAAGGTCAGGCGGAACTGGGTGTCGGCCTGCACGAACACCGGGAAGGTGTGGCCGAAGCGCGAGAACTGGCTGACATAGGTCGAGCCGAGATAGGTCTGGATGGTCTGGAAGGCGTCGCCGACATTCACGCCCAGCGCCTCGGCCTGGCGCCGGTCGATCTCGGAGCGCAATTGCGGCGCGCTCGCCCGGAACGGCGTCATCAGCCGGCTCAGCGACGGCTGGGCGTTGCCCAGTTCGACGATCCGGTCCGTCACCTGCTGGAGCTTGCGGTAGTCGAAGGTGCCGTCGGTCACCTGCACCTGCATCTGGAAGCCGCCGGCGAGGCCGAGGCCCTGGATGGGCGGCGGCGGAATGACGATGGAACTGGCCTCCTGCAGGCCGTCGAGACCCGTTTGGAGCGCCTTGAAGATCGTAAATGGGTCTTCCCCGGCGCCACGCTTGCTCCAGTCCTTCAGGATCACATAGGCGACGCCGGCATTGGCGAGCGACGCGCTGTTGTCGAACAGCGATGCGCCGCCCACCGTCACGACATGCTCGACGCCGGCGGTGTTGCGGGCGATCTCGGTGACCCGCGCCATCACGCTTCGCGTCCGCTCCAGGGACGCGCCGTCGGGCAATTGCGTTCCGACCATCATGTAGCCCTGGTCTTCGGTCGGGATGAACGCCGTCGGCAGCCGCGCCAGGCGACCAGATCGCGAGGGCCGCCAGGGCGACGGCAACGAGCGAGACCAACATCGGGAAGCGGACCAGCCGCCGCACCAGCCCGACATAGCCGCCTTCCAGCCGTTCGTAGACGAGGTTGAAGCCGCGATAGAAGGCATTGGGGCGGCCGGTCTGCGGCCGCAGCCACAGGGCGCATTGGGTCGGCTTCAACGTGACCGCGTTGATCGCGCTGATGACAGCGGTCGCCGCGATGACGAGCGCGAACTGGCGGTAGAGCTGGCCCACGATCCCCGGAAGGATGGATGCCGGCAGGAACACGCACAGCAGCACCAGCGTGATCGCGAGGATCGGCCGCAGCAATTCGTTCATCGCCAGCGTCGCGGCCTGTTTCGGCTCGATCCCCTGCTCGACATATTTGGCCGAGCCCTCGACCACGATGATCGCGTCGTCGACGACGATGCCGATGGCGAGGACGAGCGCGAACAGCGTGAGCAGGTTGACGCTGAATCCCAACGCGGCCATCGCCGCGAAGGCGCCGATGATGGTGACGGGCACCGTGGTCGCCGGCACCAGGGTCGCCCGCCAGCTCTGCAGGAACACGACGATGACGAGAAGCACGAGCACCGCCGCCTCGACCAGCGTCTTGTAGACCTCGCTGATGGAGGCCTGCACGAAGCGCGTGGTGTCGAACGGAAGCGAATAGGCGATCCCGCTGGGAAAGTTCGCGGAGAGCCGCTTCATCTCGGCTTCGACGGCCTGCGCGACATCGAGCGCGTTGGCGTCCGGCAGCTGAAAGACGGCGATGCCCGCCGCCGGCTGGCCGTCCATGTCGAGAAACTGGCTGTAGGTCTGGGCGCCGAGCTCGACGCGGCCGACATCGCGGATGCGGGTCACCGCGCCGCCGGGTGCGCCTTGTGTCTTGACCGCGATCTGCTCGAATTGCGCCACGGTGGCGAACCGACCGCGCAGGTCGACCGTGAACTGGAAGGCCTGATCTGCCGGGGCCGGCGGCGCACCGATCTGCCCGGCCGCCACCTCCTGGCTCTGCTGCTTGATCGCATTGATGACGTCGACCGGTATCAGCGAGCGCGCCTTCATCTGCTCGGGATCGAGCCACACGCGCATGCTGTACTGGCCGATCCCGAACACCAGCGTGTCGCCGACGCCGGGAATGCGTGAGATCGTGTCCTTGAGGCTGATGGTGGCGTAGTTGCTCAGGAACAGGCTGTCGCGGGACTTGTCGGGCGACGTGAGCGTGATGATCTGAAGGATCGCGGTGCTCTTCTTCTTTGTCACGACGCCGAGCGCCTGCACGGCGTCCGGCAGCGACGCCATCGCCGCGGAGATGCGATTCTGGACCTGCACCTGCGCCTGGTCGAGATCGGTGCCGACCGCGAATGTCACGATCAGCGCATAGGTGCCGTCGTTCGCCGCGGTCGACTGCATGTAGAGCATTTTTTCGACGCCGTTGACCTGCTGCTCGAGCGGCAGGGCCACGGTGTCGACGACCGTCTGCGCATTCGCGCCGGGGTAGCGCGCCGTGACCTGGACGGTCGGCGGCGTGATCGGGGGATATTGCGCGACCGGAAGGTAGAGCAGCGCCACGCCTCCGATGACGATCGCAAGCAGCGCGATGACGTTGGCGAGAACCGGCCGCTCGATGAAGTATCTTGCAAGCACCGATCGGCTCCGGCTTCAGGGGGTTGACGAAGGCGCCGTCTCGGCGATGCGGCCTTGCTGCACCGAGACCTTGCGTCCCGGCGTGGCATTCTGCAGCCCGTCGATGATCACGCGGTCGGTCGCGGCGAGGCCTTCGGCTGCGACCCGCAGGCCGTTCTGCAGCGCGCCCAGCTTGATCCTGCGGAGCGCGACCACGCCGCCGGCGTCGACCAGCAGAACATAGGGCCCGACCTGATCGAGGCTGATGGCGGTCTCGGGCACCAGGAGCGATTGCTTCGGCGCCCCGACCGGAATCCGGATCCGCGTGAACAGGCCCGGAATGAGAATGTTCTTCGCATTGTCGAACACCGCGCGCGCCATCAGCGTTCCGGTCGACGGGTCGACGCCGGTATCGATGAAATCGAGACGGCCCTCGTGCGGCGTCCCCTTCTCGTTGGCGAGCCCGGCATAGACCGGCAACTTGAGCACGGATTCGCGCCCGAGGCCGCGCTGGTCCAGGTCCTCGCGTATCCGCAACAAGTCGCGCTCGTTGACGTTGAAGTACACGTAGATCTTGTCGACCTGCGAGAGCGTGGCGAGCTTGGTCGGCGAACCCTGGCCGACGAGATTGCCGGCATCGACGAGGCGGCGGCCGATCCGCCCTGCAAACGGCGCCTCGATCTTGGTGTAGGACAGATTGAGTTGGGCGATCTTGAGGTTCGCTTGCGCCTCCGCGACCGAGGCGCGCGCGCTGTCGCGGGTCGCCAGCGCCTTGTCGTAATCGGCCTGGCTCGCGGCAAGCTGCCTTTGCAGGGTCGACTTGCGGTCGAAGTCGACTTCTGCGCTTTTCAGCGTCGCCTGCTGCTGGTCCAGGGTCGCCTGGTTGAGCGCGACCTGCGCCTGGTACAGATCCGGCTCGATCTGGAACAGCAATTGTCCCTTCTCGACGTCGGCGCCGTCGGCAAACCGCACCTCCTTGAGAAACCCCGCCACCCGCGCGACGAGGTCCACCGTCAGCGAGGCCGATGCCTGCCCGGTGAAATCGGCGGCGTCCTGGACCGGCGCTACGAGCGGATTGCTGACCGTGACCGGCGGCGGTGGTGGTGGCACGAATGTCGGATTCTGGCTGCAGGCGGACAAGTCCGGCAACAAGCGCGGCCGCCGACAGGGACACCAGCGCTGCCCGAACTGCCGAATGCCGCACGCCGCCCTCCGCCGATCCGAAGCCGCATGATTGCCTGAAGTTGCCGGCTTGCCGGACGAGATCATACGCATAATTTCTTAAAGAAATTAGGGCGCAATCCGATTCAACTTGAGCGGATCGCGACGTCGCGAACGACGCGGAAAGTACGCGGGCGTCACGGACAGATCTGGCCGAGCCGTCCCGAGCCGCCGCAATAGCTCACGTCCTGAAGCTGGATGCGAATATTGTCGGGGTCGGTGAAATAAAGCTCCGGCGTTCCCAAGGGACTCGTCGGGCCGCCGCCATTGTTGGCCCGTTGACGCCACCTTACTCGGCACGTCAATGGCTTGATGAGTGCAGGAATTCCGGTCTCGATCGGTACGAGACCGTTGTCGATCAGGATTGCCATGACTCGCTCGGCGTCGAAATTCTCGATGGTGAAGCACGCGTGATTGATGCCGGAAACCGCATTGGGGTTATTGGCCGCGGCGTTGAAGACGATGCCATCCGTCCCCTCGCCGATTGCGAGAGTAACGCCGTCTCCCTGCATCGCGCGAATCGGAAGGCCGAACACGGTCTGATAGAATTCTTTCTCGCGAGCCCCGTTCGCGATGGTGAGCGTGACGTGGTTGATCGACTTTAGCTGGAATGCAGCTCTCGCAACCGCGGTGGGCGCCGGTGGCAATACGTCGCCCCTGGTGCCCGAGCCGTATCCGTAGGCCGTGTGCGCAAGCTGAATCTTGATGCCATTGGGGTCCGGGACGAACAGCTCGGGCGTGTCGCCGCGCCGCGTCATCTGCGCACCAGCGACGCCGAGGTCGGCGAGAGTCCGCATCACCCGCTCGGCATCGAAATCCGCGACCGTCATGCCGTAGGAGAGGAAATCGGGCTTTGCGCCGCTCTCTGACCGCCGTCAAAGCGAAGAAGTGCGGACCCTCGCCGACGCGAAATACGATGCTTTCGCCTTGCCGGACCGGCGGACCAAACAGTCGCTCGTAGAAGGCCGCGGAGCGTTCCAGATTCGAAACGGAAATCATCACGTTGTTCAAGCGCCGGGTTTGAATCACCGGTCTCGGCTGCTGAGCCATCAATCCCGGTGACACCATGGTGGCGGAAAGCGCAAGCAGCGCACTCCTGCGCGTGACAGCACCAGGTCCGCGTGGTCCAGTCAGATCATCCATCGCTGGTACTCCCGACTTTGGTCACGGTCCGCAAATGATTGCTTCAATTCGCGTGGTTGAACGGCCTTTTTTTGCTCCCTCTCCCGCTTGCGGGGGAGGGTTGGGGAGGGGGCTCTCGCAGCGAGTTTGTGCCGTCGAATTGCCCCCTCCCTGACCCTCCCCCGCAAGCGGGAGAGGGGAGCGAGAACACAATCGGCGACCCCGCTGCAGTGAAGGCCCAATGCCCTGCCTGGCGCGCCGCCGTCTCACTTCTCATTGAAATGTTTCAAATCCGGCGCCGGCTGGCCCTTCCTGAAGGGCATCAGCAGGCCGTCGCCGCCGAGCATGTATTGCTCGCCGCCGATGCTGACATGGACGTTGCCCTCGGAGCAGATCGATTCGACCCAGATCGGCTTCTTCTCGCGACGCATCGTCTTGAGGACCGTCCACGGGCGGGTGAGGGCGTGATCCATCGTGGTGATCTCGTCGTACAGGACGTCCGGCTTCGCCTTGTCGAGATAGAAGCGCTCCTTGACGACGGTTTCGCCGTCATCGTGAACCGGAAGGCCGCTGGGGTCGAAGGTGCGGGGATTCTTGAGGTTGCGGGTCTCCACCTGCAACTCGTCGAACTTGCCGTCGCCGTCGGTGTCGACCCATTTGCCGATCGAATATCCCATCCACGAGGGATCCTCGTCGGTCGGAAATGCGCGCCCATCCGTGTAGATACGGCGCAGCATGGTGAGATATTCCATCAGGATGTAGGTGGTGTTGGGCGTGATGACGAGTTCCATCGGCAGCACCAGGTTCATGGCCCGCGGCATGCCTTCCGGGATGCAGGTATGGACGGGGTCGTCGCCTGATCCGCCCTGGGCGACCTCGGCGAGGTTCGCTTCGAATTTGGCCTGGTATTCCGGCGTCAGGGGCGCCTGCTGGCCGCGCGCCGGCGGCTTTGTCGAATCGAACACGCCGAGCGGCCCGACCCGCAGCCATTGGCCGGCGATGTCGGGATATTTGGCTTGGTCAAACGGCTGTTGTGCGGCAACCGGCCCGGCGACGAGGGCAGTGGCGAGCGCAATCGAACCGATCATGCTTCGGAACAGCATTTCCTTCCTCCCATAAATGACGCGCGTGCTAGCTTTCAGGCTTCCCCGGCGAGCGGCGAAGGGCTGAAGCCGGCGTCGCGAAACGCGGCCCGCGCTTGGAACTGCGCGGTTATTTCGGCGCCACGACCGGACGGCCGTCCTTGAACTTGAGCAGCTGCGGCTGGTAGGAACCGCCCGCGGCGCCGCTGTGCAACGGATTGATCTTGGCGGTGATCTCGTCACCCGGCTTCAGGCTCTTGCCGCCCATTCCGTCCCTCACCAGAAGGCCCGGCGCGCCGCCTTCAAGCATCCACTCCTTGGCGACGCCGTCCTGGCCCTTCACCTCCAGGATCAGGAGGGTATGCGGGCTGACGAACCTGAACTCCTTCACGGTCCCGGTAACTTCGATCGGGTGCTCGGCGTCGAACATGGCAAAGGAGTGATGCGCCAGCGCGGCGCCGGTCGCGGCGGCCCAGGCTACGCTCACCAGAACTGCGGTCGATTGCAATTTCATGATTTCCTTCCCCTCGATAATTCCCAAGCCGCGCGGGAGTCCCGCAGCGCGGCCGTTTTCTTGTCACCGCTGCGGCGGCCGAGGACTTCGGCACAGTCCCCTCGTCATGACGCAGGGGCGAGCCGTCAAGGCCCGTCCCTTCGTCCGTTGTCCCAAGATACGACATAAGGCCCTGCGGCAGCAACGCGAATTGCACCGGCGGTTCGACGCGCCTCGTGCGACAAGGCGGCGCCGTTCACGGGAGCGCCCGCAGCCACAGCGCGATTTCATCGAGGATGAATTCGTACACCTGGTCTTGCGAAAGGCCGGCCTTCTTCGCGACCTTGAACGAGTGGTCGCCGCCTTCGACGACACAGAGCCTAGCCGGGGCTCTCAGCGTCTTGATGACGGGCGCGAGCTCGTCGGGGCGTGCCGAAGGCATCGCGGGAGCCCTGCACGAACAGCATCGGCGCACGGATCGCGGGCAGGTGCTTCGACCGCAGCTTGTCGGGGCGACCCGGCGGATGAAGGGGGTAGCCGAGGAAGACCAGGCCTGCGATCCCGTCGGGATCGGCGGCGGCGACCTGCGAGGCGATGCGCCCGCCCATCGACTTGCCGCCGATCGCGAGTTTGCGGCGCTCCCCGCCCCCGCCGATCGCGCCGCTGCGGCAGGCCTCGATGACCCGGCGCCAACAGGCTTCCAGCCTGTCGTTGCGGTCGGGGAGCCGCCGGCCCGCTTCGGTGTAGGCGAAATTGAAAGTGATGGTTTCGATGCCGCGCGCGGCGAGCGCGCCGGCCACATGCACCATGAACCCGCTGGTCTGGTTCGCCCCGGCGCCGTGGGCGAGGATGAGGGAAATGCCGGCGGGATCGCGAGGCGCCGCGGGATAGACGATGGCGGTCACCTGCTCGGAGGGCGTGATGTCGACGCGGAACAGCTCGGGCATATCGGCTCCATGGGGCGCCTTACATCAGGATACTGCGGGCAAGCATGTAAATCGCCACCAAAACGATGATCCCTGCAAAGACGACGTTGAGCGTACCGCGCCGTTCCCCCAGTGCCCGCGCGACGCGGCCACCGGCCAATCCGCCGACGACGCCTCCGGCGATGAAGATGGCGGCGAGATGCCAATCGACCAGTCCCGACCTCGCATAGTTGAATGCCGCCGTCGCGCCGAACGCGGCGACCGCGACGAGCGAGGAGCCGATCGCGTTGATGATCGGCATGCCGGCTGCAAACATGAGGCCGGGGACGATGAGAAAGCCGCCGCCGATGCCGAAGAAGCCTGAGAGCGCTCCCGTCACGAGACCGACCGCAAGCAGCTTTGGCAAGTTCTCGCGGCTGAGCTTGACGTCCGCTTCGCCTTCGGCCGAACGCCGGGCGAACATGACGGCCGCAATGATCAGCATCAGGATGGCAAACAGCACCAGGAGCTTTTGGCCGTCCACGATCTTGCTCAGGCTCGAGCCGCCGAACGCCCCGACCATCCCGGCGGCCGCGAAGACGCCGGCGCAGCGCCACTTCACCGTCCCCATGCGTGCGTGGGATACGAGATTGGCGGCCGCGTTCACCGCGACGGCGAAGGCCGTGGTGCCGATGGCGATGTGCACGCTCGGCACGCCGACGACGTAGATGATCAGCGGCACGGCGAGCACGGAGCCGCCGCCGCCCACCAGGCCGAGCGAGAACCCCACGAGCGAGCCCGACAGCAGTCCCAGCGCGTCCGCCACCAAGTCGGGAGACATGGTCCCTCGCAACGGCTGCGGATTATCCGGCCGAATAAGTCGCCTGATTCCACGGCGCGCGTTGCAGCAGCCGCGCCATCCCGCAAAACCCTGTCAGCCCGGCGAATACCAGGCCGGTGCCGACGAACAGAGGAATCGCCAGGAACCACGGTGAAACCGTCAGCCCCAGCAGCGTGCCGAGCAGGGTCAGCGAGCCGGCGCCGATCTGCACCTGCCGCTGCAACTCGATCGGCTGGCTGCGGTCCACGCTGGTGGGGAGACCGGCGTTGCGCCAGCCGTCGATGCCGCCGTCGACGATGAAGGCTTCGCATCCATCGCCGGCTTTCGCCGCGAGCCGGGCGCTGTTGGCCTGGGTGCGGGCGCCGGAACGGCAATGAAAGATGACGACTTGGCCGCGATGCGCCGCGAGGTCGGCGTCGTCCAGTTTCGACAGCGGAATATTTCGGGCACCGCGAATGCTTTCGCGGGCGTGCTCGTCGGCGTCCCTGATGTCGACGAGGACGGCGCCGGCGTCCATGAGACGCCTGGCTTCCGTCGGGGCGATGATGCGCAGCTTCATGCTCGTTTTCCTTTCCTGGTGGCCTTGGTGTCCGGGCGACAAAACAGATCGTGAAGGGCGCCGAACAATGCCTCGATCCGGGGATCGGCGATGCGATACCATAGCGTCTGGGACTCGCGCCGGAATGCGACGATGCCTTCGTCGCGCATCTTCGCGAGGTGCTGGGACAGGGCCGATTGCGACAACCCGACCGCCCAGCGAGCGTGGACACATTCGCCTCGCCCCACTCCACCAGCTTGCACAGGATCATCAACCGCCGCTCGTTGGCGAGCGCGCGGAGAATGTCGGCCACGGCCGCGGCCTTGCGCTCCAGTGCTACCGCGTCGAATTCATCCGTCGTGCTCATGGGAACTCATCTCTTAGCTCTTGCTAATATAGCAACAGCTAATATATGAAGCAAGGCCCCTGCGGATCAGAACAGGAGATTTTCCATGTCCGACACCCCAGTCATCCGCGCCTTTTTCGACGAACCGACAAATACCATCAGCTATCTGGTGGCCGATCCCCAGACCGGGCGCGCCGCTGTGATCGATCCCGTCCTGGATTACGATCCCAAATCCGGCGAGGTCGACGCTTCCTCGGTCAAGGCGATCCTCGCGGCGGCCAGGGAGGCGGGGTACACCATCGAGTGGTCGCTGGAGACGCACGCGCATGCCGATCATCTGACCGGCTCGCCCTACGTAAAGGCTAAGACCGGCGCCAGGATCGGCATCGGCGAGCATATCAAGGACGTGCAGCGGATCTTCCGGCCGGTGTTCAACGCGACCGATGTGAAGGCGGACGGCGCCGATTTCGACCACCTGTTCGCCGATGGCGAACGGTTCAAGATCGGAAGCCTGGAGGTCGAGGTCATCCATACGCCCGGACACACGCCGGCCTGCGTCAGCTACCGGATCGGGGATGCCGTCTTCGTGGGCGATACGCTGTTCATGCCGGACTATGGCACGGCGCGCGCCGACTTCCCCGGCGGCGATGCGCGCAAGCTCTACCGCTCCATCCAGCGACTGTTGGGACTCCCCCCGCAGACGCGGCTGTTCATGTGCCACGACTACAAGGCGCCGGGTCGTGACCACTACGCCTGGGAAACGACGGTCGCAGCGCAGCGCGAGAGCAACGTCCATGTTGGACACGGCGCCGGCGAGGAAGCCTTCGTCGCCATGCGCAATGCGCGCGACGCCACGCTCTCGGCGCCCACGCTGCTGCTGCCGTCAATTCAAGTGAACATCCGCGCCGGCAGATTTCCAGCGGCGGAATCCAATGGGGTGCGGTATCTGAAAATTCCGGTGACGTTCAAGGCCGATGCGGAGGCTGGGATGGAAGCCGTGCCCCAAAAGTCAAAGCCGGGTCGGAGCCCGGCGATGACGTGAGCAGATCATCCGCAAGGCCCGTCGCTGGGCCACGCCTAGAGCGTCATCCATTCAGATTGAATCGGATAACGCTCTAAAGTCTTTTATTTTGAGCAAGATCTTGTCCGAAAAGTCTGCAACTTTTCGGGATCATGCTCTAACGTTGCGCGTGGGCCTGGGGCGCGAGGTTGACGACTTCGACGCGCCGATTCTCGGGAGCGTTCAGGTCCGTCCTGTTCTTCGGCCTCGACTTGCCGTAGCCGACGGTGCGCAGATGGGACGGAGAGAGCTGGAAGTTGTCCACGAGGTAGCCCTTGATCATCACCGCGCGACGCTCCGACAATTTCTTGTTGAAGGCATCGCCGCCGACGCCGTCGGTGTGGCCGTTGATGGAAATGGTGGCATCCCTCAGCTTGGGATCGGAGAGCGCTTCGCCGAGCTCGCGCAGTTGCGGCTCTGCCTGCGCCGTGATCTCCGCGGAGTTGAAATCGAAGTAGACCTCGAGGTCGATCGCCGGCCGCGACTCTGCGCTGGCCACGGTGTAGTCGCGATTGTCGAACGTCGGTGACCGCGTAAGCCGCAGCCTGTCCGCGAAGCCGGTGACCTTCGGCTGCGCCGTCAGCGCATCCAGGATCTGCTGGCGGGAGACCTGCTCGGCGAATGCCGCATTGCCGAAGGTCAGGAAGCCGATGAAGCCCGCGGCCAGAATGCCACTCATTCTGCCATGCAACCGTTTCATGGTGACCCTCCATCCGTTGCCTGGATCGCCGTTGCGTCCAAGACGATAAACAAGCTTCGCACCGAACGCCGCCTGGAACTGTGACTTAGATCACAGAGCAACCCCCTGTCGGCCGAAAAATCACCGCGCCGCCCCCTCACCCGCCACCTCGAATGGTGCCCAGAAGGCGGGATAGGCGTTGTTCGGGTCGGACGTGTCGGCCATGTAGGCGAGCATGGCACGGCGCAGCGCTTCCGCCGGGCCCGCGGACGGATCGGCCTTGAGGAAGTCGAAGGTCGAAGTGGTCAGCCGCGTCGCCGCGGTCGAGGCCACCTTCCAGTGCGACACCAGCAAGGCGCGGGCGCCGGCATAGAAGAAGGCGCGGGCGAGCCCGGACAGGGCTTCGGCTCCAGGCCTGTCGCCGGCGACGGTATTGCAGGCCGACAGGACCGCCCAGTCCGCATTGAGCTTGAGCTGCGCCACCTCGCTGGCGGTCAACAGGCCGTCATCCAGCGTGGTCGACTGTTTCGGCAGCGACAGGACCAGCGAGGGCTCCGCCAGATCCTTGATTTCTCCGGCCACCAGGCCATGGGTGGCGAAATAGATGACCCGGTAGTCGGAAAGCTGCGCGCTTTTCACGAGGGTCTCGGTCGCCTCTTTTCCGAGATGGATATCGCTTGCGGGTGCGCCGAGCTTCAACGCCACCGCCTTGAGTTCATCGGCGGTGTCCGGCAGCTCCGGAAGAGCTTCGGCAAGGCGCGAACGGTCGACACCGGCGCCGCGCCAATAGTCGGCATAGCCGCGCGTCTTGGACCGTCGGGTCGGCCGCCCGCGCTGACCCGGCGCGGGCTTGGGATCTTCCGGACCGAACACCGGATCGCCGAAGCCGGTCATCGGCCGCCCCGCGTTGCTGGTGCGGGCGAAGGCGCGCAGCGCCTCCAGGCTCTCGACCGAAGGCAGCACGCTCACCGCCTGCCGTTTGATCAGCCAGGCCGCGTTGCGGTAGGTCGGCATGTCCTCGAGCCGTGGGACCGCGACCGCCGGCCGCTCCGTCACCAGCAAATGGAACGGCAGCGCCGTGAGGGCTCCGGTCGGGACCATCAGCAGGTGGCGCTTGTTCTTGACGAGCGACTCCACCGGGCCGAGCAGCGTCTGGTAGACATCGTAGGCGACGCCGAGATCGAACAGCACCGGCTTTCCGGCATCGATGGACTTCAGGAGGTCGTCGACATCGACGCCCTGGCGCACCGCGGTCACCTTCGCCGCCATCGCTTCGGCGCCGACCGGGATCGTGTGCCATTCGAAGCCTTCGCGGGTCACCGCGAAGACGTAGCTCTGCTTCTCGCTGCTGAGGAAGAAGACCAGCGCCTCGTCCGGCCCGAGCAATTGCTGGACCCGCGCGACCCTGAGCGGTTTCGGGCTGACCAGCGAGGCATATTGCGGAAACTGCGCCGCAATGTCCTTGTTCAACTGCTCGACCTCCGTCGCCAGCTCCGCCGTCCGGCGCCGCATCGTCTCCTCGCGCTTGGGATCGCGCAGGTTCTCGGGCTTGGAAAGCTCAGCCGGGAGGGCGCGGTCGAGGATGCGCAATTCGCTCACGGCGTCCTGCTGCCGGCGAACGACCGCCGCCAGCGGGTCGTTGCCCGCGCCGAAGCGGGCGGCCATCTGCGCCAGCGCCGTCGCCGCCGTCGACTGATTGGCCCATTGCGCGCTCTCGAACGCCTCGCCCGAAGCTTCCGCGCCGAGGACCCGCTCCCGTTGCGCGCGATCGAGGATGGCGACGTTTTGGTCGAAATAGTCGCGCAGCGATGCGACCTCGGGGGCCGAACGGCTGCCGGAATCGCGATTGAGCCGGTTCACCACGAGGCGGACCGCCTTGCGCGATGAATTGATCGATTCGGTGGTGCGCCCCATCAGGAACTGCAGCCGCGCCAGATAATTGATCACCGACGCGACATCCATGTGATCCGGGCCGAACACCTTTTCGCGGATCGCCAGCGCCCGCAGATAGAGCGGCTCGGCCTCGTCGTAGCGGCCCAGGTTCACATAGGCATTGGCGAGCGGAATGAGGTGGAAGGCGACCTCGGGATGATCCGGACCGAAAATCTGCTCCTTGATCGCAATTGCGCGCTTGAGAAGCGGCTCGCCTTCCGCGGCGCGACCCAATTGCCGGTAGGCGACCGAGAGATTGTTCAGGCTCTGCGCGACGTCGGCATCGTTGGCGGGGAGGATCTTCTGCTGGAGCGCGAGCGCGCGCTTCGTCAGTTGCTCGGCTTCCGCCTGCCGGCCGCTCTTGAGATCGATCAGGGCGAGATTGTTCAAGCTCACCGCGAGCTCGCGGCCAGCACCCGCGGCCTTCTCCTGGATGGCGATCGCACGCCGATGCAGCGCCTCGGCATCGTCGTAGCGGCCGAGGCGCTCATACACCCGCGCCAGATTGTTCAGGCTGATGGCAAAGTCGCGACTGGAAGCGACCGAGCGCGCTCTCGCGGATCATCAGCGCGCGCTCGAACGAGAGGTTCGGCCTCGGCCAGGCGGCCCAGCAGGTAATATGCCATGCCGAGGTCGTTCAGGCTGTTGGCGAGACCGACGCCCTTGTCGCGGCCGATGCTGGCCTCGCCCAGCGCCACCGCGCGCTTGCGCAGTTCGACGGCCTCGACATAGCGGCTCTGGAATTCGTAGGTGCGGGCGAGATTGCTCAGCGTGTCGATCACATAGGCGCGATTCTTGTCGGTGTCCCTCTCCAGGATGGTCAAAGCGCGCTGGTAGAGGTCCGCCGCCTCGTCGTATTTGCGCTGGTCGAGGCGGACCTTGGCCTGCGACACCAGCGGCACGGCGGCGGCGAAACCATCCTGCTGGACCGCGCCGGTGCGAAGTTCGCGGCGACAAGCAGCAGAACCAGCGCGACAATCCCAAGCCGGGGCACCAGGCAAAACATCGGGGTCTTCCTCCCGCGTGATCGCGAGTCTGCGCGCCCCTGCCGGCCGAAACCCGAGTCTAGCGGTTGCGGCAGAACGGCGCCAGCCCTCGGAACCTCGCGTCGCCCGGGGCAGATCGTCACCTTTAGGGATTGGCGGGCGTATCGAGGTTCAAACAGGGCGGTACGCCGTCGGAATGTGCCGTTCGGGCCGGCATCGAAAATCGAGCCGAGGCCTTCGCCAGGTGCAACGAGGCGGGGCAACAGGTCAGGGTTAAGGAAGGCCTAAGGCCGCGGCAGCGCTCCGACCCGAACGGCGGATGTGCGCCCGATTGGGCCGTGAATACGAAAGCGGCCCGGGCCTCACGGCGCCGGGCCGACTCAGGTCAGATGAAGCAAGCCGCGCTCGCCCTAGAAATTGTAACCGAGCCCGAGCCTGACCGCTTGATTGGTCGGATGCAGATTGATCAGCGCATTGCTGGAAGGAGAACTGCAGGTGCCGGGGCAGACGGTGTGCAGGCCAACGTTCTCCGAGAACTTGCCCAAATCGGTGTAGCGGTACTCGAGCCGCAGCGTCCACGCCGGGAAAATCAGGGTCTCGACACCGGCGCCGCCGGTCGCGCCGGTCCGGGTGGTGCTCCAGGATCCCCCGCCGACGACAGAAGAGCATACGACACAGGAATGATTTCATGGGCTGAGTAGCCGAACGACCCGCTCACGCTGCCGAAGGCAACGCCGCCGGTGCCGTAAACCATGGTCCACGGCGTCACCAGAAAGCCGAGGCGGCCGCGGATCGAACCATCAGCGCCCTGCTTGACCGTCGCGTTGAAGGATTCTGCGCGGAAATTATTGGTGTCGTAAGCCGCGTAGGAGCTGGAAACGCTCTTCGCGTTCACGTCGCCTTCGATGCCGGCAACCATGGTGCCGAACTGGATGCGGTACCCCAGGAAACCGCCGCCAGTGGCGCCGGTCTTATTTCCGTTGAATGAAAACGGCGTTTCCGTGCATTCCGAAGCGAAACCGAAGCAGCTGAGCGGGAAGAGGTACGCTCCAGGCTCGGCAAACCCCTGG
This sequence comes from uncultured Alphaproteobacteria bacterium, assembly GCA_963791375.1. Taxonomy (GTDB): domain Bacteria; phylum Pseudomonadota; class Alphaproteobacteria; order Rhizobiales; family Xanthobacteraceae; genus JAJPKK01. Next base: position 20,109 of record CAWBSI010000026.1, on the reverse strand, counting down.
GCCACGGAGCTGCTGCCACCCTGGCCACCGACCTGACTGCCGGTCCAACTCGGCTGGGCTTGCGCTGGTGCAGCCCTTTCGGGCGCTTGCCTCGGAGCTGCTCTGACGTGCTTGACCGGCGGCGCCTCGTCGGCGACCGCGGGCGCCGCGATCAGGACTGCTCCAACGACGGCCGCAGACGCGAAAATTGCTCTATACATTGCCCTGCCCCCAGCGGCGAAAATTTCCGATCCCGGTCGACATGATCGCATCAACCGCGCGGGCAATCAAAACCCGAATAACGTCATCCTTCCGATTTCGAACGAGTGTTGCCGATATGATACGGCGGCTGGGTCTGCACGTTGTTCCGCCGACCTTTTTGCCTGCGGTTTATTGGCATCCACAGCGTTTACTTTTCGACCAGGTGAGCGTCGCCGTCATATTCGTCGCTGCAGAAGGGGCCACCCTGGTACCAGTCGGCGACCGAATTGGGCGGCCGTCCGGTCTCTGCGGCCAGCGCCGCGTCACGATGGTCCTCGCCCCGGCCGGTCGGCCGATAGCCGTAGCGACGCGCGTTTGAATTGTCCCACCAGGCCCGCTCATTGTCGGAGGCACCGTAGAAGACCTCGAACTTGATGCCGGGGTGGTCGAGGCCGATGCGGACGAGCTGGGCGAGATCCGCGGGGCTGATCCAGATCGAGAGACGGCGCCGGTCGACCGGCGCGTCGGCGACATTGCCGATGCGGATGCAGGTGACGCGCATTCCGTGCTTGAAGGCATAGAGAGCGCCCACCGCCTCTCCGAATGCCTTGCTGACGCCGTAGCGGGTATCGGGACGCAGCGTCACGTCTGTCCGGATTCGTTGGGTGCGGGGATAAAAGCCGACCGCGTGGTTTGAGGAGGCGAACACGACCCGCTCGACCTTGTGGCGATGCGCCGCCTCGAACAGATTGTAGCAACCGATGATGTTGGCGGAGAGAATGGTCTCCCATGGCCCTTCGACGGAAAATCCGCCGAGATGAACGATGCCGTCGACCCCGGCCACCGCCGCCTCGACCGCCGCGAGGTCGGCGAGGTCCGCCTTGACGAAATCCGTCCCGGGAGCGAGCCCGGCCGGCGGCTTGAGATCGCTCAGCCGCAGGCGATAGGCGTCCCCGAGCAGGCCCGCCAGCCGCCCGCCCACGTCGCCAGCCGCACCCGTGATCAGTACCGTCTTCATGGGCAGCCTCGTCCGGTCATTTCTCCAGCTCCGCAAGGCTCTGGTAACGCTTGCGGCTGTTGAGCAGGTGACGTCGCATGGCGGCGCGCGCCGCCTGCGCCGACTTGGCGCGGACCGCGTCGAGGATGTCGCGGTGCTCCTCCTGGATCTTGGCGAGGTAGGCGCGCCGCTCCGCCGGACCATCGACGGTGATGCGGATCGTCTGCCGCGGAATGATGAAGCGGCCGAGATATTCGAGAAAGTTCACGAATTGCGGATTTTCCGTCGCCTCCGCGATGCTGCGGTGAAAGGCGAAATCCTCGTCGACGCCGGCGTCGCCGCGGCCGATCGCCCGGTCGACCGCCTCATAGGCGTCGCCGATCCCGGCGAGCCGGGCCGGCGATGCGCGTTCCGCCGCGAGGCCGGCGGCTTCGATCTCGACGCCGGTGCGCAGCTCCATCACCTCGATCACTTCGCGCAGCGAACGCAGCTCGCCGCCCTCGATGCGGAACGGCCGGCGCGGCGTGGCGGCCACGAATGCGCCGACGCCCTGGCGGGTCACCACCAGCCCCTCGGCGCGCAACGCCGCAACCGCCTCGCGCACAACGGTACGGCTGACCCCGGTGGTCGCGATCATTTCCTGCTCGGTCGGCAGCCGCGAGCCGGGCGCGAGCTTTCCGGCCGTGATGTCGGAGGTGAGGCGCTCGACGAGCGCATGGGACAGGCTGCGCTGAGCCGGCAGCGGACGGAATGCGGCGAGTACCTTGCCCCGATCTGCGTGCGGTCTTGCCATGGCGGGTGGTCTGGTCATATTATGACCTGACAACTAACATGCCGGGGCGCTCGCATCAACCCGGCTTGCGGTTGTGTCCGATCGACCGGTACCGTGCCGGGGGCATTTCGGGCCCAAAACCAAACACGCGCGCAAGGCCGCGCCGGCGCACGTCCGGGAGGAAACCATGCAAAGGCGGAATGTCGTGCTCGGTTCGTTGGCACTGGTAGCGGCTGGTGGGCTCGCAGGCAGAGCCGGTGCGCAGCAGAAGCTCGTGCTCAAGGCATCCGACGTCCATCCCGCCGGATACCCGACGGTCGTCGCCGTCGAAAATTTCGGCAAGAAGCTGGAGAAGGCGACCAATGGACGGCTGAGCGTGCAGATGTTCGCCGCGATGCAGCTCGGCGGCGAGAAGGAGGCGATCGAGCAGACCCAGGTCGGCGCGCTGGCCATGGCGCGGGTCAGCGTCGGGGCGCTCGGGCCGGTGATCGACAATCTCAACGTCTTCAACCTGCCGTTCCTGTTCCGCAACACCGCGCATATGCAGAAGGTGATCGACGGCCCGATCGGCCAGGAACTGCTCGACGCCGTCACCAACAATCCCAATGCCGGCCTGGTCGGCTTGTGCTGGATGGATGCCGGCGCCCGCAGCGTCTATGACACCAAGCGGCCGATCCGCACCATCGCCGACCTCAAGGGCCTCAAGATCCGCGTCATCGGCAATCCGATGTTCGTCGACATGATGAACGCCCTGGGCGGCAACGGCGTCGCCATGGGTTACGACCAGGTGTTCAGCGCGCTGCAGACCGGCGTGGTCGACGGCGCCGAGAACAATCCGCCCAGCTTCGTGTTCGACAATCACTATCAGGCCGCCAAATACTACACCCTGACCGAGCACCTGATCGTGCCGGAAATGCTGGTGTTCTCGCGCCGGACCTGGAACACGCTGTCGAAGGACGACCAGGAGCTGATCCGCAAGCTCGCCCGCGAGGCGCAGCTCGAGGAGCGCGTGTTGTGGGCCGCCTATGAGAAGCAGGCGATGGACAAGGCCAAGGCCGCCGGCATCCAAATCTTCGAGGTCGCCGACAAGAAGCCGTTCCAGGATGCGGTGAAGCCGGTGTGGGACAAATACGGGCCCCGGTTCGCTGACGTCATCAAGCGCGTGCAGGCGGAGTAGCTCTTCTCCCTCCCCCGCCTTCGGGGAGGGCCGGGGTGGGGACTTGCTTGCGACCGAGCGCGTGGTGAAGAAGACCCCACCCTGCCCTCCCCGAAGGCGGGAGGGAAAGAGACGCCGCGATCACCTTGAACCCAGAACACCGGCTCGGGCTCCCCATGATCCTCACCTACCGCAAGGCCATGGATGCGCTCTACCTCGCCTGCGTCGTGCTGGCCGGCACTTCGCTGGTGCTGATTTCGGCGGTCATCCCGTGGGCGGTCTATACCCGCTACGTGATCAACCAGGCGGCGTCGTGGCCCGAGCCGACCGCGGTGTTGTTCACCATCGTGCTCACCTTTTTCGGCGCGGCCGCGTGCTATCGCCGCCGCCAGCACATGAACGTCGCGTTTTTCGTTGCCATGCTGCCACCCGGCCTGCGGCGCGTCGCCGATCTGGTCGCGGAGATGCTGGTGGGGCTGTTCGCGGTATTCATGGTGATCTGGGGCACCAAGCTGGTGGAGGCGACCTGGTACAACACCATCGCCGACTTCCCCTCGCTTTCAGTCGGCGTCACCTACCTGCCGATCCCGCTCGGCGGCGCAGCCCTGTTTCTGTTTGTCGTCGAGCGCATCCTGGTAGGCGCGCCGGAAGTGGCGCCGCCGGCCGACAGCCTCCACGCAACGCACTGACATCGGTCGTCCGAGGCACGCCCAAGGGACATCAATGGACATCTTCATTCTGCTGATGACCATGTTCGTGTGCTTCGTCATCGGCGTGCCGATCGCCTATTCGCTGGCGCTCGCCGCCATGGCCGGTGCGATCTGGATCGGCATTCCGCTCGAAGCCGTGATGCTGAAAATATCCGACGGCGTGAGCAAGGTCGCCATGCTCACGATTCCGTTCTTCGTGCTGGCCGGCGCCATCATGGCGGAAGGCGGCATGGCGCGGCGCCTCGTCGCCTTCGCCGACGTGCTCGTGGGCTTTACGCGGGTGCGCGGCGGCCTGTCCGTCGTCAACGTGCTCGCCACCACCTTTCTCAGCGGCATTTCCGGCTCCTCGGTCGCCGATACCTCGGCGATCGGCTCCGTGATGATTCCGCAGATGGAGAAGGCCGGCTATCCCCGGGTGTTCGCGACCAACGTCACCATCACCGCGTCGGTGCAGGCCCTGCTGGTGCCGCCGAGCCACAACGCGGTGATCTATTCCCTCGCCACCGGCGGCACCATCTCGATCATCAGCCTGTTCATGGCCGGCGTCGTGCCCGGTCTGCTGCTCGGCTTCGCCATCATCATCCTCTGCCTCGTCATTGCCTATCGCGACGGTCATCCGCGCGGCCAGACGGTGCCGCTGCGCGAGGCCGTGAAGATCACCGTCGAGGCGCTGTGGGGCCTGATCACGCTCGCCATCATTCTCGGCGGCATCCTCGCCGGCGTCTTCACCGCCATCGAGGCCGGCGCGGTCGCCTGCGTGTGGGCGTTCTTCGTCACCATGTTCATCTACCGCGATTACCGATGGCGCGATCTTCCGGCGCTGATCCATCGCACCGTGAGCACCGTCGCCATGGTGATGACGCTGATCGCCTGCGCGTCGAGCGTCGGCTACATCATGGCGCTGACTCAGATGCCGGGAAAGATCACGGCGTTCTTCCTCACCATCTCCAGCGACAAGAACGTCATCCTGTTTCTCATCAACATTCTGCTGCTCGTGCTCGGCTGCCTCGTCGACATGGCGCCGTCGATCCTGATCTCGACGCCGATCCTGCTCCCGGTGATGGCTAATTTCGGGGTCGACCCCGTCCACTTCGGCATGATCATGATGCTCAACCTCGGCATCGGCCTGTGCCACCCGCCGGTGGGCGCGATCCTGTTCGTCGGCTGCGCGGTGGGAAAGGTCACGATCGAGGAGGTGATGCGGAAGATCTGGCCGTTCTACGGCGTGATGTTCGCGGTGCTGATGCTGGTGACCTATATCCCTGCCATTTCGCTGTGGCTGCCGAAACTCGTCCTGAGCAGGTGAGCCGTTTCCGTCTCCCGACCACGCTCGCGGTCTTGCCAGCGGGTGTCATAAAATTGTTAAAATCGGCGAAGACGGCGGTTCGCGCCGTGAAATTGCGAGCGCCGATGCAGAGGGAGTGTGCCGATGCAGAGGGAGTTCTTGGGAATGAATGCTCAAATCGACATGCGCACATTCGCGCGGGGAGCCGGCGCCACCATCGCGTATTCGGCCGGCAGCACCATCTTCAACAAGGGCGACCCGGGCACGTGCATGTACATCGTGCAGTCCGGCATCATCGAGATGGTGATCGGCGACAAGGTGGTCGAGACCTGCGGAGCCAACGAGGCGATCGGATTCATGTCCATGATCGACGGCGCCCAGCGCTCGTCGACCGCCCGGGTGAAGGAGGCATGCGAGGTCTCGCTGATCGACCAGCGCAAGTTCCGCTTCATGGTGGATGAGGTGCCGAATTTCGCGCACTACATCATGGGCGCAATGGCACGACGCATCCGCGGCATGAGCCTGGCGATGTGACCGGAAAATTGGTGGGGAGGGCGCGGCTGGTATAGCATTTGCAGGGTTTGGAATTCGGAGAGAGAGAGAGTTCGATGGCACCGAAGCTGACGGGTTCGTTCGTCGCCCTGATCACGCCCTTCAACAAGGACGGATCGGTCGATTTCGCAGCATTCCGCGACCTTCTCGCCTTCCAGGAGCGCCACGGCACCTCGGCTGTCCTGATCATGGGCTCGACCGGCGAGACCTCAATGCTGGCACCCGAGGAAAAGAAGGCGATCATCGTCGAAACCGCGAAGATGAAGACGGCGAAAATGCCGATCTTCTACGGCTGCACCGGCAACAACACCGAGACGACCATCGCCAATGTCCGCTTCGCCGCCGCCAACGGCGCCGACGGCGCGATCCTGGCGGCGCCCGCCTATATCTGCGCGCCGGAAGCCGACATCGAGCGGTTCTTCCTCGACGTGGCCGACGCCACCGAGCTGCCGCTCGGCATCTACAACAATCCGCCGCGGGTGAAGAGCGACCTGCACTGGGACCATCTGCTGCGCATCTTCCGCCATCCGAACTATGTCGTGCACAAGGAATTGACCGCGCGCGTCGGTCAGGTCGCGCAGGTGCTGGCGGCGCGGCCCGGCGTCTCCGTGATGTGCTGCGACAGCCCGAACCTCGGGCTCGTCGTTCCCACCATGAGCCTCGGCGGCCACGGTACCGCGAACATGACCGGCAATGTCGCGCCCGCGGAGCTCGCGACCATTTCGACACCGTGGGCGAGCTATGTGGAGGCGGAGAATTTCAAGACCGCCTATCTCGGCCTGCTGCCGCTGCTCCACTTCACCTATTCCGCGATCAATCCGGTCGCGGTGAAGTCGCTGATGAAGGCACTGGGCATGCCGGCCGGCGACCTGCGCAAGCCGCTGACCAATCTCGAAGGCGAGGCGCTCGCCAAGGGGCTGCGCGTCGTCGTCGAGCTCGGCCTCGACAAGCGCTACGGATACAAGCTCAAGCCCCTCTCGGCCGTGGCGGCCTGACCGGCCTGCAAGGTGGACCTCGGCATCAGCGGCAGGAAAGCGATCGTCTGCGGCGCCAGCCGCGGCCTCGGTAAGGCCTGCGCCGCGGCGTTGGCGCGCGAGGGCGTGGACCTCACCATCGTGGCGCGCGGCGCGGCTGCGCTCGCGACCACCGCGGATGAGATCGCCGCGAAGGCGGGCGTGGCGGTGACGCCGGTCGCGGCCGATCTGACGAAGCCGCAGGGCCGCGCGGCAGTGATCGCGGCATGCCCTGAGCCCGACATTCTCGTCAACAATGCCGACGGACGCATGCCCGGCGACTTCCGCAACTGGACGCGGGATGACTGGATCGATGCGCTCGACACCATGATGCTGTGCCACATCGAGATGATGCGGCTCACGGTCGACGGCATGATGGCCCGCGGCTTCGGCCGCATCGTCAATATCGTCTCGCGCAGCGTGAAGATTCCCCAGCTCGAGCTGGGCCTTTCCAACGGCGCCCGCTCCGGCCTGGTCGGATTTACCGCCGGCCTCGCCCGCGAGACGGTGGCACGCAACGTCACCATCAACAACCTGCTGCCCGGGATCTTCGACGCCAACGCCCAGCGCGAACACGTCGCGGCGATGGTCGAGGGCAGCGGCAAGACCTTCGACGAATTGTGGCGCGCCCGCGCCGCTGGTAACCCAGCCAAGCGCTTCGGCCGGCCGGAGGAACTCGGCGACTACTGCGCATTCCTGTGCGCGGCGAACGCCGGATTCATAACCGGCCAGAACCTCGTGATCGACGGAGGAAGCTACCCGGGGACGTATTAGCGTTGCGCCCTCGAGCTTGATCGCTTTGGGCATGGCCGCTCCTCATCCCTCCCCGTCTTCGGGGAGGGGAAGGGTGGGGTCTTCTGCACCAAGCGCCGCGCCCGTGGAAAAGACCCCACCCCGGCCCTCCCCGAAGACGGGGAGGGAGAAGAAAGGTGACCGCATGAGATACCTCCTTCCCGTTCTGCTCGCGCTCGGCCTCATCGGGCCCGCGACGGCGCAGACTTATCCGAGCCGGACCGTGAGCATCATCGTGCCCTATCCGGCCGGCGGCTCCGTCGACGGCGTCGCCCGCATCCTCGCGCAGAAGCTCGCCGAGACCCTCGGCCAGTCCGTCATCGTCGAGAACCGGGCCGGCGGCGCCGGCGGCATCGTCGGGGCGAACTACGTGGCGAAGGCGATGCCGGACGGCTACACGCTGATGCTGACGGCATCGATCCACGTGATCACGCCGTTCCTGGCGAAGACCATGCCCTATGACGTCGTGAAGGATTTCGCGCCGATCAGCCTCGTCGCCGCGGGCCCGCTGATCGTCTCGACCGCGCCGGGCGTTCCGGCCGGCAATCTGCGGGATTTCTTCGCCCTGGTGCGCAAGACCCCGGACAAATTCACCTTCGCGACGTCGAGCTTCGGCTCGGCCGGACATCTCGCCATCGAGCTTCTCAAGCGCGACGCCGGCGTCGACACGCTGGTGATCGCCTACAAGGGCGCCGGCCCCATGCTGACCGACGTGATGAGCGGACAGGTGCAGCTCGTCGTCGATCCCATCCTGTCATCGCTGCCGCTCGCCCAGTCCGGCAAGATCAAGGCGCTCGCGGTCACCAGCAGCAAGCGCGTGGCGGCGGCGCCGGAAATCCCGACCGTCGCGGAATCCGGCATGACCGGGATGGACTTCGTCTCCTGGTACGGACTGTGGGGCCCGAAGGGCCTGCCGGCGGACATCTCCGCGAAGCTGCAGACGCAGGTCGCCGCGATCGTGACGCAGCCGGCGGTGAAGGAGCGCATGGCGCTGCTCGGCTTCGAGCCGATCGGCTCGACCACTGCCTATTTCGCCAAGTATATCGACGACGAGATGGCGAAATACGCCCGGATCATCAAGGACGCCAACATCAAAGCGGAGTAGACCGTTTCACGCCTCCGCGGTGAAGCCGATCCGCGCGTGGGTGCCGTCGCAGAAGGGCTTGTTGGCGGAGCCGCCGCAGCGGCACAACATGAGATCTTCCGCCCTGCGGACGGCGCGGCCGGTGCCCGAGATCACTTCGACGCTGCCATGGACGGCGAGCGGACCATTTTTCTGCGGGCGGATCTCGAGCGCGCCGTCGCGCTTTGCCAGCGCCGTCACGTCGCCGGTCTTCGGCTCCCCGGTGGCGACGAAGGCCGCATCGACATGAGAGAGGTCGCAAAGCGGCTTGTTGTTCGATTTGCCGCAGCGGCACAGCGTGGCACGAAAGCCGGCGGGCTGGCCGCCGATGACGATCTCAGCATTCACCGCGAGCGGCCCGTTCTCGCGCAGGCGGATCACGTTGACGGGAGGCGGCGCTTCTGGCGGCCCACCGTCCTTGCGACGGTAGCGGATCGCCCCCGACGGACAGTTCCGGGCGGCGGCCGCGAGGCCTTCCGGCGAGGTCGCGTCATCGGGCGCGAGCCACGGGCCGACGACGTTCGCCTTGAACACGCCGGGCTGTTGCAGCACGCAGAAGCGGGCGTGAATGCAGCGGCTGGTCTCGAATTCGATGATGATGTCCTTGCCCTCGGCGGCCTCGATGGCCGGCGCGGGCGGCGCGGGTGCCTCGCCGGCGAGATGCCTGGCGATGGCGGCGAGCGCGGGCACGACGGTCGCGGCAATCGGTTCCGCACCGAGAATTTGCGCTGAGCCGGCGGAGAGTTCGCGAAACCGTTCTTCGAACACCCTCTCCGGGGCCACGCCCGCCGGCCAAGCGCCGAAGTCGCGCAACGTCGCGAAGCTCATTCCGGCGGTCAGGCCGTTCTTCGTCGCCAGGGCCGGCAGCCGCGTCAGGTGCTCGGCGATCGGCCGCAGCGCGAACATCGAATCGATGGCGGCATCGAAAAAGCGGCGCTTGCGTACGGCATCGGTTTCGACGAAGCCCTGGGCGAGCGTCCGCATCATCGCGGCATAGACCGCGTTGGCGAGATCCATCACCGGCGCGGTGTCGGGATGGTCGACGTGTGTCTTGCCGTCGGGCTGGGGAGGGAGCCGCATCACCGGATTGGGCGCGATGGGCCGGCTGGGTTCGAAGCCCGGCTCGCGCGCGAGCCACGCGGCGTATTCGTCCCGGATCGCGATGAAGCGACGATAGTGCGAATGCGTGGCGTCGGCGGACGACCCCTCGCCCTGCTCCACGATGGTGTCGAGGGCGGCGAGCGCACTGGCGAGGGCGGTCACCTTCGTGAGCCCCGGCAGCGTTGCGAACTCCGGCCCGACCTGGAGCGCGGGGTCGCCGATGAAAAGGCCGGGCTCGCCGAGCTTGGCCGCGAGGGCGACGAAGCCGTGGCGGATGCCGCGATAGAGATGTCCGACGGTGAGGTAGTCCTGTGCGCTCGGCATCAGACGACCGCCGACGTATTCCCGATGATAGTTCGAGACGGCCGCGGTGAAGCCGGCGCCGTCCGGCAGCACGACACCCTCGGGACGCTCGAGATAGATGAAATGGTCCAGGGTGGCGCGATCGAAGCGCTTGAGCTCGACCACGACGCCCGAGGGATGATAGCCCGCCGCGACCGGAAAATTCGGCCGGCCGAAATGCGGCGCCGCGCCGACCGCCATGGTGAGGTTGGCGACCAGCGAAAGATGCGCCATTTCCTCCACCGCGACCGCGGCGATGGCGCGGCCCCAGCTTGCAATCCGGGCCGCGTCCGCTTCGTTGAGGCCGTCATCGCCGGTCTTCAATCCGAATGCCGCAAACAGATAGCAGCACATCAGATTGTGCTCGATCTCCGCCGCCTCGGCGAGAAGATAGAGCAACTCCTCGCGAGAGCGCACGATGATCTCGGGTTCGACATCCGTCATGATGATCTCCGGTCCTCATGGCGTCGTCGGTATCGTCGTTGCGATTCCGGTCCGGCGCAAGCGGGCCGGGATACGCGCCAAGCTCAAAGTGCCGCGACTCACTTGTTTTCGCGCCGCGGAAAACTCAAGAGCCCCACCGCTTTCCAGACTGCGTATGTTTTTGGCAAAAAGATAATGATGTCGCGGTTAGGCGGGGATGCGAGCCCGGCAGCGAGGCGCTTATGGAAATCTGCGCCCACACCCTATAAAGTCATCGGGTTTTGGGCGCCCGGCGAAGCTCATACAAGGGAATGGGCGCAAGGGAGGCTTCTCGATGTTCAAGCGAACGAGGCTGATCTCCGTGGCGGCCATGGCCGCGCTGCTCGCATCCGGCATCGCCACCGCGACCTACGCGGCATCGGATGCAAAGAAGAAGGTCACCCACGCGTCCAAGCCGGCGGCGAAGACCGCGAAACGGACAGCACCTGGTTCGTCGTCCCCGCAGTACCCGACGTCGTCCAACTATTCCTATTAGAGCGCTGTCGATTCAGGGTTGAATCGGATTGCGCTCTAAAGTCTTGTTCTTAAGCATGATCTTGTCCGAAAAGTCTGCAACTTTTCGGGCGGGGTCGGGCTGGACCACGGTGAAGGGGAGCGGTTTCAATGATCAGGACAACGGCGCGGATATTGGCGGCGGCTGTTTCTGCGTTGCTCATCTTCGGCGTAGCTGCGGCGACAGCCGCGGCGTCGGATCATCATAAGAAGAAGATCCATGCGTCCAAGCCGGCCCCGAAGCCCGCTTCCAAACCGAAGGCGCCCGAGCCGGTGCTGGGCCTGCGTCCGGCGGGAATGTAGTCTCGCGCGCCGGCGGGCAAAGCGCAGCTTCGCATCCGTTCGTCGTGCCGACCCTGCCGCGTCCTCACTCCGCGGCGATGCGGACCTCGGGGGCGGCGGCGCGGACGTCGGCGTCGACGTGGCTCTCGAACGGGACGAAGTTCTTCTGGAACATGGCGACGAGGCTGCGCGCGGTCTCGTCGAACTCCGCCTTGTTCTGCCAGGTCTTGTGCGGATAGAGCAGATGCGGCTCGACGCCGGCGAGCTGGGTCGGCACCGCGAAGCCGAAATAGGGATCGGTGCGGAATTTCGCATTGCGCAGCGAACCGTCGAGCGCGGCGGTGAGCAGCGTGCGCGTCACCTTGATCGGCATGCGGCGGCCGACGCCGTATTTGCCGCCGGTCCAGCCGGTGTTGACGAGCCAGCAATCGACGCCGTGCGCCCCGATCAGCTCGCGCAGCAGGTTGCCGTAGACCGAAGGATGGCGCGGCAGGAACGGCGCGCCGAAGCAGGTGGAGAATTCGGGCTCGACGCCGACCAGGCCCTTCTCGGTGCCGGCGACCTTGGCGGTGTAGCCGGACAGGAAGTGATACATCGCCTGCGCCGGCGTGAGCTTGGCGATGGGCGGCATCACGCCATAGGCGTCCGCGGTGAGCAGCACGATGTTCTTCGGCATGCCGGCGCGGCCGGTGCGCGAGGCGTTCGGGATATAGTCGAGCGGATAGGCCGAGCGGGTGTTCTCGGTCCGCTGGTCGTCGTCGAAATCGCAGATGCGGGTTTCGGGATCGTACATCACGTTTTCGAGGATGGCGCCGAACCGCAGCGTCGCCGCGTAGATGTCGGGCTCGGCTTCCTTCGACAGCTTGATGCACTTGGCGTAGCAGCCGCCCTCGAAATTGAACACGCCCTGCGGGCCCCAGCCGTGCTCGTCGTCGCCGATCAGGGTGCGGTTCGGGTCGGCCGACAGGGTGGTCTTGCCGGTGCCGGACAGGCCGAAGAACACGGCGACGTCGCCGTCAGGTCCGACATTGGCCGAGCAGTGCATCGGCATCACGCTTTCGGCGGGCAGGTAATAGTTGAGCGTGGTGAACACCGACTTCTTCATCTCGCCGGCATAATAGCTGCCGCCGATCAGGATCATGCGCTTGGTGAAGTTGATGGCCACCACCGTCTCGCTGCGCACGCCGTGGCGCTTGGGATCGGCCTTGAACGAGGGCAGGCAGAGGATGGTGAAATCCGGCACGTAGTGCGGCAGCTCGGAACGCTCGGGCCGGATCAGCAGCGTGCGAATGAACAGGGAATGCCAGGCGAGCTCGGTGAACACGCGCGCCTTGATGCGGTATTTCGGATCGGCGCCGCCATAGAGATCCTGGGCGTAAAGCTGCTTGCCCTTGGCGTGCTCGAGGAAATCCTTGTGCAGGAGATCGAACTGCGCCGGCGTGAGCTTGCCGTTCTTGTCCCACCAGATCGTCTTCTCGGTCTGCTCGTCGCAGACGACGAACTTATCCTTGGGGCTGCGGCCGGTATGGACGCCGGTCTCCGCGCACAGCGCGCCGCCCTGGACGATCTGGGCTTCACCGTTGGCGAGCGCGTGCTCGTAGAGGGGGGCTTCGGTCAGGTTCCAATGAGTCGCAGCAAGGCCGGAAAAGCCAAATTTGTCGGCGCCATGGGCGCTGTTCCTCAAACCTGTTTCCTTCACGGAGGATCTCCCCAGACGGTCCGGCGACTTAAGGCCGGAAGCTTACCCCTTTAGAGTGCTGCCGTCCCGAGTTGAAACAACAGCGCTCCGTCTCAATATGAGTCTTGCGCATGATCCCGAAAAGTCTGCAGCTTTTCGGAATCATACGCCAGCCGCGGCCGGCTGATCGATTGTCCCACCGCGAGCGCGGCACCTATAGTCGCGATCCACCGCCCTGCCAAGATCATTCCGCAGCGACGGTTTACGCACTGCAGCATAAACGGACGATGCGGCCGCCTGGTTTCGCCGGCACGCGCGCTGCGGCACGGTCCCGTTTCGGTTCTATTTCGCGCGCGCCTGCGCCCCGGCTTCTGCGAGCACCTTGCGCAGCACGGCGCCGTCGAGCACGCGCGCGGGAAACGGCATCCGCGCCGTGCGGTCGCCGAGCGCGAGATCGAGCCCGTCGGGATCGACGCCGGTGACGCGCCATGCGCCGTCGGCCTCGCCGAGCAGCTTGGTCGCGTAGAGGCGCACCGCGTCGGCATGATCGGCGTTCATGTGCTCGATCGCGCCGGCTTCGATCTCGACCATCTCGGTGGCATCCGCGACATCGGTGATGAGGTCGCTCGCCTTGAGGTCGGCGGCACGGGCGAAGCCGCCATTGAGATGGGCGGATACGACCTTCAACCGCCAGAACGAGAAATCGGCGAAGCTGGCATAGAGCTCCGATTTCGGGTGCCGGCACAGGAAGCGCCGCTGCACCCGCGCCTCGTCCGGGGCGCCGCGCTCGATCTTGGTGAAGGTGCCGAGCGCCGTGAGCCGCGGATAGGCCAGCGGATCGCCCTTGCCGGTGGAGGCGAGCAGCACCGAGGCGCGGGGGTCGACCTCGATGTTGGCGGTATGGGTCGACAGCCGCGACACCAGGATCAGCGGCGAGCCGTCGACATCGGTCGCCACATTGACCAGGGAGGAGAACGGGATGCCCGGTGTTGCGGTCGATCGTCGCAAGGGCCCCGGCCCGGGTGCTGCGCAACAGGCCCTTCGCGACTTCGATAGGTTTGAAATCCTCAGGCGGCCGGGCGGTTTCCGGCAGCCGATTCGGCATGAAACCGGGCAATGCCGAGGAATTTTCTGTTTCACCCATCGCGGGCTTCCTCCCTAATTCGTTGAAAATGCCTCAATTTTGCCGCGTGTTGTCACACTTCTGCCGGTCTGGTTGGCTTCAAACGCATATGCCGGACTCGTGGCACAGCGAATTCGTGCTAGAAGGGCCACATGCCAACTATCGCTCTCGTAGATGACGACCGCAACATCCTGACTTCTGTCTCGATAGCCCTCGAGGCCGAGGGCTACCGTATCATGACCTATACGGATGGCGCCTCCGCGCTCGACGGCTTCAAGACCAGTCCGCCGGACCTTGCGATCCTCGACATCAAGATGCCGCGCATGGACGGAATGGAGACGTTGCGGCGGCTGCGCCAGAAGTCCGACATGCCCGTCATTTTCCTCACCTCCAAGGATGAGGAGATCGACGAACTGTTCGGGCTCAAGATGGGCGCGGACGATTTCATCCGAAAACCGTTCTCCCAGCGTCTCCTGGTCGAACGGGTCAAGGCGGTGCTGCGCCGTTCCGCCGTCAAGGACCCCACCGCGCCCAAGGAGGCCGACGCCGCCAAGGTGCTCGAGCGTGGCCTGCTCCGCATGGATCCCGAACGCCACACCTGCACCTGGAAGAACGAGCCGGTCACCTTGACGGTCACCGAATTCCTGATCCTGCAGGCGCTCGCCACGCGCCCGGGGGTGGTCAAGAGCCGCAATGCGCTGATGGACGCCGCCTATGACGATCAGGTCTATGTGGACGACCGCACCATCGACAGCCACATCAAGCGCCTGCGCAAGAAGTTCAAACAGACCGACGACGATTTCGATATGATCGAGACGCTTTACGGAGTGGGCTACCGGTTCAAGGAATAGATGGCTCCCCGCTGCGGCATCCCGTCTTATCCTGAACCGGTGGGAGAACCCGATCCGGTGCGCTAGAATACGCCCGGCGGGGATGAACAAGCGGGTTGGGAAGCCAGGGTGCTTGATCGGACCGCAGATAACGTTGAACGTAATGCCGTTTCCGGCGGCGTGGATTCGCGCGCCGGTGTAGCCGCGTTTGTCGCTGCTGCGGCGGCGCAGACGATCGATCGCCTGCGCCGTGGCATCGACGCGTTCGCCCGCGCCCGCACCAACACCGGGAGCTTCGTCGGCCGGGCGTGGCACGTACTGCGCACCGATGGCGTCGCCAGCCTGCCGCGGCACGCCTGGCATTTCTTCGTCGCCCAGAGTTTTTCGAGCCTCACCCGCCGGATCGTGTTTCTCAATGTCGCCGGCCTGCTCGCCTTCGTGCTCGGCATTCTCTATCTCACCCAGTTCCGCGCCGGGCTGATCGACGCGCGGGTGCAAAGCCTCATCGTCCAGGGCGAAATCATCGCCGGGGCCATCGCCGGATCGGCGACGGTGGAGACCGACGCCATCACCATCGACCCCGACCGGCTGCTCGAGCTGCAGGCCGGCGAGAGCTACGGCCCCAGCGACGATGCGCTGTTCGGCTACGAGTTTCCGGTCAATCCGGAGCGGGTCGCGCCGCTGCTGCGCCGGCTGATCACGCCGACCAAGACGCGCGCGCGCATCTACGACCGCGACGGCACCCTGATCCTGGACAGCCGCAGCCTTTACGGCCGCGGCGACGTGATCCGCTTCGACCTGCCGCCGCCGACCACGGAAAAGCCCGGCATCATCGAGCGCTCCTTCATCGCCATCCGCACCTGGCTCGGGCGCGGCGACCTGCCGATCTATCGCGACCTCGGGGCGGAGAACGGCAAGGGCTATCCGGAGGTCAACCGGTCGCTCAACGGCA
Source organism: uncultured Alphaproteobacteria bacterium (assembly GCA_963791375.1). Classification (GTDB taxonomy): domain Bacteria; phylum Pseudomonadota; class Alphaproteobacteria; order Rhizobiales; family Xanthobacteraceae; genus JAJPKK01. The sequence continues at coordinate 4,246 of CAWBSI010000026.1, read as the reverse complement.
TGAAGGCCAGCATGGTGCGCATCAACGACCGCGGCGAGGTCATCGTGCTCGTAGCGGTGCCGATCCAGCGCTTCCGCACCGTGCGCGGCGCGCTGTTGCTGTCGACCCAGGGCGCCGACATCGATCAGACAGTCGCGGCGGAACGCCTGTCCATTCTCAAGGTCTTTCTGATCGCGGCCGGCGTCTCGATGCTGCTCTCGGTGCTGCTCGCCGGCACCATCGCGGGCCCGGTGCGGCGCCTCGCCGACGGCGCCGACCGCGTGCGGCGGCGCGTCAAGGGACGGGTGGAGATTCCCGATTTCACCGGCCGGCGCGACGAGATCGGCCACCTGTCGGGCAATCTGCGCGAGATGACGGATGCGCTGTACAACCGCATCGAGGCGATCGAAAGTTTCGCCGCCGATGTCGCCCATGAGCTGAAAAATCCCCTGACCTCGCTGCGCTCGGCGGTGGAGACGCTGCCGCTCGCCAAGACCGACGCCAGCCGCGGCCGCCTGCTCTCGGTGATCCAGGACGACGTGAAGCGGCTCGACCGCCTGATCTCCGACATCTCCGACGCGAGCCGCCTCGACGCCGAACTGCAGCGGCAGGAGTCGGCGCCGGTCGATCTCACCAAGCTGCTGTCGGCCGTGGTGACGATCGCAAACGAGATCAAGCGCGAGAACGGCGTGACGGTGACGCTCGCCTTCGAGGGCAGCCCGCGCGTCTTCCTGGTGCAGGGCTACGACTCGCGGCTCTCCCAGGTCATCAACAATCTCATCGACAATGCCCGCTCGTTCTCGCCGCAGGACGGCGTGGTCCGCGTCACCTGCCGCCGCGCGGGAGACGAGATCGGGATCATCGTCGAAGACGATGGACCGGGCATCCGGCCCGATGCCCTGGATAAGATCTTCGAACGCTTCTACACCGACCGGCCACAGCAGAATTTCGGCCAGAATTCCGGGCTCGGCCTCTCGATCTCCAAGCAGATCGTCGAAGCCCATGGCGGGCGGCTCGCCGCGCGCAACCGCACCGCGTTGCCCGACGCAGACGGCGAGGTGGCCGTACTGGGTGCGTGCTTCACCGTGCATCTGCGGGTGTTGTGACGGACCGCGCCGCGGTGAGCGCCATCACGCCGCCCATCCATGCCCCCACGATCCATGCCTCTGCAGTGCTGGTGGGCGCAGGCGCGATCCTTATTCGCGGCCCGGCCGGCGCCGGCAAGTCGCGATTGGCGCTCGAGCTCATCCAGGCCGCCGCAAGCGGCCGGCTGGCGTTCAGCCGGCTCATTGCCGACGACCGCGTTCACGTGGCGGCGGCCCACGGACGACTGATCGCCCGGCCGCCCGCCAACCTCGCCGGATTGCTGGAAATCCGCGGCATCGGCATCCGGCGCCTGCCGTTCGAACCGATGGCCGTAGTGCGCCTCGTGGTCGACCTGGCGGCGGCGGCGGAACGCATGCCGCCGGCCGCCGCCATGGAGGCCGAGATCGAAGGCGTGCGGTTGCCGCGTCTTGCGGTCGCACCGGGCGCGGATGTCTTTTCGCTTGTGCTCGCCGCCCTCACATTACACAAGTCTCCGCCGGATAGCGCGCCGGCCGGTTCTTCGGCTGGGCCTCTCTAGCTCGTGGCGCGGCACAGACACCTCACGACGCTGCGAGGGAAATCACGTCAGCGAATGTCCCAACCAAAGGCCGCCATCACGGGCCGGGCGGCAAGGCGCGATGCTGCGCCGCCACAAGCCGGAAAAGCCCCTTGCGCTCGGGCTTGGGATGGTCATGATTGAGGCTCTTTCGTGCGGCGCACCCGTACGCGCCCGCCGGGTGATTCTATGATCGGTATTGTTATCGTAACCCACGGGCGGCTTGCCATCGAGTTCCGCGCGGCCCTTGAGCATGTCGTCGGCGCTCAAGAACAGATCGAAACGGTGACCATCGGTCCTGATGACAATGTCGAGCAGCGCCGCCGCGACATCATCGAGGCGGTCAAAAAGGTCGATAGCGGGGACGGCGTCGTGATCCTGACCGACATGTTCGGCGGGACCCCGTCCAATCTCGCCATTTCCGTCATGAGCCGACCCAAGGTCGAGGTGCTGGCCGGTATCAATTTGCCCATGTTGATCAAGCTGGTGAAAGTGCGCGACGAATGCCCGCTGGCCGAAGCGGTGGCGGCGGCCCAGGAGTCCGGGCGCAAGTACATCACCATCGCGAGCCGGGTACTGGCCGGCAAATGAGCGGCGGGCCCGAACCATGGGAGGAGTGCCCTCCCGATGTTCCCGCAGCCCCTCCGGGGGCCATCGTCAAGCACCTGCCCATCATCAATCAGCGCGGCCTGCATGCCCGGGCCTCCGCCAAATTCGTTCAGACCGTGGAGAAGTTCGACGCGGATGTGCGGGTGACCCGGTGCGGAGAGACCGTGGGCGGCACCTCGATCATGGGCTTGATGATGCTGGCGGCAGGACCCGGGACCTCCATCACCGTCACCGCGAGCGGAAACGAGTGCGCCCAGGTCATGGCTGCGCTGGAAGCGCTGGTGGGAGCACGGTTCGGCGAAGAGGATTGATCTTCACCCTCCCCGACTTCGGCCGGGGGGCCGGGGTGAGGCCTGTTCCGGCGCAGGGTTGTAAAGAAGCCACCTAATAATGACATAAAGATTTCTTTATATGTCGGTTGCGATGGCGCGGCCGCCTTGCTATAGGCAGGCCGCATCCTGAGATCATCCCGTTCCGCCCAACCGCTTCGAGGGACCCATATGACCGCCGCGCCAAAGACATCCCGGACACCGCCCACGAAATCGAGCGACCATGTCGTCAAGGACATCGGGCTCGCCGAATGGGGCCGCAAGGAAATCGCGATCGCCGAGATCGAGATGCCCGGGCTGATGGCGACGCGGGAGGAGTACGGCCCCGAGCAGCCGCTGCGCGGCGCGCGCATCGCCGGCTCCCTGCACATGACGATCCAGACCGCCGTGCTGATCGAGACGCTGGCCGCGCTCGGCGCCGACATCCGCTGGGCGTCGTGCAACATCTATTCGACCCAGGACCATGCGGCAGCGGCCGTCGCCGCGGCCGGCATTCCCGTGTTCGCCGTCAAGGGCGAGAGCCTCGAGGACTATTGGGATTACACCCACCGTATCTTCGAATGGAGCGACGGCGGCGCACCGAACCTCATTCTCGACGACGGCGGGGACGCCACTTTGCTCATCCATCTCGGCCTGCGCGCCGAGCAGGGCGAGACCGGGCTCATCAGCAAGCCCACCAACGAGGAAGAGGAAGTCCTCTTCGCCGCCATCAAGAAGCGCCTCAAGGACAAGCCGGGCTGGTACGCCAAGAACGCCGAGGCGATCCGCGGCGTGTCGGAGGAAACCACCACCGGGGTGCATCGTCTCTACGAGATGCAGAAGAAGGGCACGCTGCTGTGGCCGGCGATCAACGTCAATGACAGCGTGACCAAATCCAAATTCGACAACCTCTATGGCTGCCGCGAATCCCTCGTCGACGGCATCCGCCGCGGCACCGATGTGATGATGGCCGGCAAGGTCGCGATGGTCGCCGGCTTCGGCGATGTCGGCAAGGGCTCGGCGGCGTCGCTGCGCCAAGCCGGCTGCCGGGTTATGGTATCGGAAGTCGATCCGATCTGCGCGCTGCAGGCGGCGATGGAAGGCTACGAAGTCGTCACCATGGAAGACGCCGCGCCCCGCGCCGACATCTTCGTGACCGCCACCGGCAATCTCGACGTGATCACCGTCGACCACATGCGCAAGATGAAGGACCGCGCCATCGTCTGCAACATCGGCCATTTCGACAGCGAGATCCAGGTCGCCGCCCTGAAGAACTTCCGGTGGCACAACGTCAAGCCGCAGGTCGACGAGGTCGAATTCCCCGACGGCAAGCGCATCATCCTGCTCTCCGAGGGGCGGCTGGTGAATCTCGGCAACGCCATGGGCCATCCGAGCTTCGTGATGTCGGCCTCGTTCACCAACCAGACGCTGGCGCAGATCGAGCTGTGGACCAACCCCGGCAAGTACGAGAAGAAAGTCTACACCCTGCCCAAGCGCCTCGACGAAAAGGTCGCGCGGCTGCATCTCGACAAGATCGGCGCGCGCCTGACGAAACTGAGCCAGAAGCAATCGACCTACATCAGCGTGCCGATCGAAGGGCCGTTCAAGCCGGATCACTACCGGTATTGAGGTTGCGCTGCGCCGCAGCCACAACAACACGTCTATAAATCGTCACCGTCGTCATGGCCGGGCTCGTCCCGGCCATCGT
>CAWBSI010000025.1:0-594985 GCA_963791375.1 uncultured Alphaproteobacteria bacterium | reverse complement strand
TCAAATCCTGCCACTCCGACCAACTTTCTCACAACTTCGAGTACCACGGGGCCAGTTATGGGGAATGAAACCCATATCGGGTTCGCCGTTCTCACTCGTGGCCGTGAGGGCGGCACCGTCCAGCTTGCTACCCGATGCCTAGCGTCAAGATCGGCCGGTGGTCATTTGCCTCATCGATGCGTCGCCGTAGAGCATGATCCCGAAAAGTTGCAGACTTTTCGGACAAGATCATGCTCAAAATCAAGGACTTTAGAGCGTTATCCAATTCAACCTGAATGGATAACGTTCTAGTCACCGGGATTGCAAACGGGCACGAACGTCACGCCCGCGATTCACTTCTCTTTTCGGGCCGACGGTTCGACCAGCGCTGCGGCGCGGCTGACAATTTGTGCCGGGGCGCCGTAGGCCGCGGCCAGTATCGCGCCGATCCGATCCGCCGAGAGCGGATCGATCTCCATCTGGAAGCGCCGGGCGTCGGCGAGGAAATCCGGGTCCTTCATTGTGGCATCGAATGCCTGACGCAATGCGGTGACGCGCTCGGCCGGCACGCCCGGCGGCGCCGCGATCGGACGCCCCATTTCCTGGCGCAGCAGAAGCAGTTCGAGAATCGGTCTCTTGCCGGGTTCGGACACGAGGTCGAGCGCGCTCGGAACGGCAGGGAGTTCGGGAAGCTTGTCGACTGCCACCTGGACGAGGACGTTGAGCTTGCCGCCTGTGATCCAGTCGGGACGCGACGCCCTGATGGTCGACCATGACAGCCCGCAAATTCCCTCGACCTCTCTGCTCTCGATGGCCAGGTTCATTCCAGCGCCGGGATCATATCCGGCAACGACCTTGAACCGGGTGCCGAGGAGCGCGTTCAGGACATTCGGCACGATCGCCGTATTCGAGGTCGGGCCGGCCGCGGCCACGGTCACATCCCGTGTCCGCACCGCTTCGATGGTCTTGATCGGACTCTCGAACCAGGTGGCGCATATGTTTTGCAGCTTCCCGATGCTGCCGATCCAGTTGAATTTCAACGCGTCGAAGCGCGCGCCGGGGTTGCCGAACAGCGGATCCATGGCGATCCCGTTGGTCAGCGCCGCAATGGTCAGCCCGTCCTTGGGCGAGACCGAATAGAGCGTGTTCGCGGCCGCGAGCCCGCCCGCCGCCGGCAGGTTCTTCGGGATAATGGCCGGATTGCCGGGAATATGTTTACCCACGTGGCGGGCAAATGCGCGCGCATAGGTGTCGTACCCGCCGCCGACGCCGCTCGCGACGAGCAAGACGACCTGCTTGCCGCGGTAGAATTCCTCCACCGTGTCGGCGCGGCTTCCGGCCGACCCCCAGAATGACGTGGCGATCAAGGCGGCGCATGCAAAGGCACGCCTTGTCGGAATGATCATCGTCGGGCCGGCCGTCATGAGCGCCTCCAGCAAGCAATCGCCGCGGGCTAGAGCATGATCCCGAAAAGTTGCAGACTTTTCGGACAAGATCATGCTCAAGATCAAAGACTTTAGAGCGCTATCCGATTCACCCTGAAACGATAGCGCTCTAGTGCTTTGCGTATTTGCGCTCCATCTCGGCGAAGAATCCTTCCTTCTTCAAGCCGTCGAGAATGTCGCCGTAGACGTAATCGTCGACATTTCGGGTCTTGAGCGCAGGGAACTGATCGATGATGTTCTGCGCGCCCGGTCGCGACGGCTCCAGGTTGATGGGCGACTGCTGCTTGAAGTCGTCGTAGCTGGTGTCGATGATCTTCGGATCGGAGACCCTGACCTCTTTGGCCAGCACCTCCTTGGCGCGTTTTTCGTTCGTAAGGGCCAAGTAATTTCCCTCGATCGAGGCCTTGAGGAATCGCACCAGCACGTCGCGGTGGCTGTCGATGGTGCCGCGCTTCACCACGATGCTGCTGAACAGCCACGGGATCTTCTCGGCGACGAGATCGACCATCGGATTGAGGCCCTGCTCATGGGCGAGGCTCGCAACCGGCTCATTGATCGCGGTGCCCCTGATCTCGCCGGTTTTGAGTGCGTCGAGGCGCCGCATGCCGCCGCCATATTCCTTGAGAATGACGTCGCTCCGGCGCATGCCGAGGCGGGCGAGCGCCAGCGTAACGGTGGAAATCGCTCTCCGATCCGAACGCGCTTACGCCGACCACGCCGCCCTTGAGATCCGCCGCGGTCTTGACCCCGGGCGCGGTGAAGAAGGTGAAGCGGATGACGTTGCTGAGCGAGGCGATCGTGCGCAGGTCGCCGCCTTCCTCGTTGAGCTTCACCACCGAGGACAGCCCCACATGCATGGCATCGATGCGGCCGGCCTGGAGTTCTGCGGCGCCGCGGCTGCCGCCATTCATGCTGGTGATTTCGACGGCGAGGCCTTGTGCGGCATAGAAGCCGCCGGCCTCCGCCATCCATAAGGCGAGCACCGTGTTCACGGGCTCGGAAATGCCCACCTTGAAACGGGTCATTTCGGCAGCCGCCGTCGGGTGCCCCCATCCAGCCAGCAGCACCGCCAGCATAGTGAGCAGTCCGCGCATTCCGCGTCGATGTTCATTGCGATCGTCCCTTTGCACGTTCGTTTCCTCCCGAAAAGCCGTGTCGCTCGCGCTTGATTAATCGCAGTTCAGATTGCTGCGATTGCTCAGAATTCGCGAAACAGCCGGCCGTATCCCTCGATGCGATCATTCACTCCGACACTTCGCAGCGCGTGCCAGACGATGGCCTGCAGCGCTGTCATGACATTGACGCCGAACTCCCGCTCCAGCGGCTCGATCGCCCCGATGGTCGGCCAGTGGGGCGACGGAAGCAGGATCGAATCCGCGTCCGGGTGCCGGCGCATCAATTCGCGGCCCATTTCGAGCGCAGCCTTGCGGGGAATCCGTCCGATCTGGTTGAAGGCGCTGCCCCAGCCGGTCGCGCCCAGCACCTCGCAGCCGAAATGGACCGCATAGCTGGCGATCCGCGTCGTTTCGCTCAATTCATAGGGCTGCGCCACCACGACCTTCTTGCAGCCGAGCGCCTTGGCGGCCGCGGTCTGCGACGACGCGCTGGTCGCGATCTTCACGCCGAGTTCGGCTTCGAGATCGCGGATCAACGCCTCCGCGTTGTCATGGCCGCGCGAGAGATTGATCGGTACGCCGCCGAGCACCACGATGTCGACGCCGGCCGCCGCCATCTCGCGCGCCGCCTTCATGCTGATGTCGTAGGACTGCTCGACCTCGGTCTTGCTGCGCTCGACGATCGCGAGCGAGGTGACGACGAGCGTCACCCCGTCCGGAACGATCCGGTAGAACTCGTAGGGAAATACCTCGGTCGTGAGCGGCGGCGACGTATAGCCGATGCGCGCGCGGTGGCCGTACATGGTTTCACGTCCGCCAATGGGGAGCCGATCATTCGATCCCGGGATGCTGTTCATATCGGCAAGCCTCGTCAAGCGGAGATTGCCGCAAGCGGGTCATTGGCGGCTGTTTCCCGCCTGTGTTAAGACGGCGGGCCGCGCAGCCGAACGAGTTTTTTCAACCGGGATCGAACGATGAAACTTTCAAATCAGGTGGCGATCGTCACCGGCGCCGGTCGCAATATCGGCGAGGAGCTTTCGAAAACATTGGCGTCCGAAGGGGCCATGGTGGCGGTGGTCGACCTGGACAAGGGACGCGGAGAAAAGGTCGCGGCCGAAATCAACAAAGCGGGCGGCGAAGCGGCGGCATTTGTGGCGAACGTCGCCGTCGAGGCCGATATTGCGGGCGTGGTCGCCGCCGTGGTCAAGCGCTGGGGTCGGATCGACATTCTGATCAACAATGCCGCCATCTCGGACAACAAGAACATCCTCGAGATCACCAAGGAGCAATGGGACGCCGTGATCGCGGTGACGCTGACCGGCCCGTTCCTGATGAGCCAGCACGCGGCGCGCCAGATGGTGGCCCAGGGTTCCGGCGGCAAGATCGTCAATGTGGGCTCCACATCGGGCTTTTTCGGTCGCTCGCGTGCGATCGCCTATTCGGCTGCCAAGGGCGGGATCGCGAACCTCACCCGGGCCATGGCGGTGCAACTCGCCCCCCACAAAATCCGGGTCAACGGCGTGGTCCCGAACAAGATCGGCTCGCCGGTCGGCAAGGACGAGTTCGATCCGACCCGGCCGGTGGTGAATCTGGTCGGGCGGCCCGGCGTGCCGCTCGACATGGCGCGCGCGGTGCTGTTCCTGGTGTCGGACGATTCCGACTTCATCGCCGGCAACATGCTGTTCGTCGATGGCGGCGTCAGCGCGATGATGGTCGGTGACAAATCCTCATGATCGATCTTCGCGGCGTCAACCTGCGCGCGCCCCGGACGCTGCCGTGTCCATGACCGTGCCGCGCTACCGTCTCGGCGTCGACGTGGGCGGCACCCACACTGACCTCGTGCTGTACGACCCGACGACCGGGGCGCTGCTGGTCGAGAAGGTGGCGAGCACGCCGCACAACCCGGCGGCGGGCGTGCTCGGCGGCATCGCGAATTTCATTCGCCGCGGCATCGATCCCGCGGAAATCGATTTTTTCGCCCACGGCACCACCATCACGACCAATGCGCTGCTGGAAATGCGCGGCGCCAAGGTCGGGCTCTTGATCACCAAGGGCTATCGCGCCGTCCAGGAGATCCAGAACTCAGGCCCGCGACGGCAATTTGTTCGACTACTTCTACGAAAAGCCGGTGCCGATCGCGCCGCAAAGCCTGACGCGGGAGATTGCGGAGCGCTCGGACTATCTCGGCAATGTGTTGGTTGCGCTCGATCGCGAGGCGGTGCGCCGCGCCGCTCGCGAACTCAACGCCGCCGGAGTGCAGTCGATCGCGGTCTGCTACCTGTTCTCCTTCATGAACCCGGCCCATGAGCACGAGACCCGCAAGCTCATCGAAGCGGAGTGTCCAGACGTCCACGTCTCGCTGTCGAGCGAGGTGCTGCCGCGCGTGCGCGAATGGCCGCGGCTCTCCACCACACTGGTGAACGCATACCTGGAGCCGGTGCTGGTGCGTTACATCGACGATCTCGACGGCGGGCTCGACGCAGCCGACGTCCGCACTCGCCAGCGCTTTCTGATGCAGTCGAACGGCGGCGTGATGCCGTTCGCGGCGGCGATCGCCGGCGGCAAGACCGTACACACGCTGCTGTCCGGCCCGGCGGCCGGCGCACAGGCCGCCGCCTATTTGGCGCGCGAAGACGCCAAACGCGGGCTGGTCACGCTCGACATGGGCGGCACCAGCGCGGACATCGCCTTCATCGAGGGCGGCGCGCCGCTGGAGGTCACCGAAGGCGTCATCAGCCGCCGCCACGTCGACGTGCCGGCGCTCGATCTGACCACGATCTCGGCAGGCGGCGGTTCGATAGCGGCGGTCGACGGCGGCGGATTCCTGACCGTCGGGCCGACGAGCGCCGGCGCCGATCCTGGCCCGGCCTGCTATGGGCGCGGCGGGACGCAGCCGACCGTGACCGACGCCGACCTCCTGTGCGGCTTTCTCAACCCGGATTATTTCCTCGGCGGCCTGCAGAAGCTCGATGTCGCGGCCTCGCAAGCGGCGCTGCAGCGCCACATCGCCGAGCCGCTTCGGATGGGCATTCTGGAAGCCGCCGCCGGCATCCGCCGCATCGTCGACATCCGCATGGCGGATGAGGTGCGGGTGTTTGCGGCGAAGCGCGGTGTTGATCTTACCGCATTCACGATGCTGCCGTTCGGCGGCGCCGGCGCGGTGCATGCGGCGGCGGTCGCCGACGAACTCGGCATGGGGCGAATTCTGGTGCCGCCGCGGCCGGGCGCGTTTTCGGCGCTGGGCCTCATCTGTACCGACGTCGTGCACGATTATATCCGCTGCGAGCTCAAGCCCCTCGTCGACATCAGTGCGGATCACGCCGAGGAAATCTTCGCGGCCCTTGAAGCGAAGGCGCGCGAGGACGTCAAATCCGAGGGACTGAATGCGACTCGAGCTCGCTACATACGCGAACTCGATCTGCGCTACGCCGGACAGGGCTACGAGCTGCGCACGCCGCTCGATGGTCTCTTTGTCGGGCGGGTGACGGCGGACACGCTTGCCGGCGCGCGAATCCGTTTCGACGAGCGCCATGCGCAGATTCACGGTCATAGCGCCAAGGACCGGCCGGTGGAGATCGTCAGCTATCGCCTGCGCCTGCGCGTCGAGGTGCCGAAATTCGAGCAGCGCGAAGGACCGTCTTCGTCACGGCACCGCGCCGAGCAAGCGCACAAAGGCGAGCGCGCCGTTTGTTTCGATGGCGCGCGGGCGACGCCATCGACGCTTTACGAGCGCGACAGGCTCGATCCCGGGGCAATGCTGGCGGGTCCTGCCATCGTCGAGCAGTTCGACGCCACCACCGCGATCCCGCCCGGCTGGCACGCGACGGTAGACGGATTTCGCAACCTGATCCTGACGAAACAGGAGAGGTGAAAGATGGAGGCCAATCTGGACGCCGTCACCATCGAGATCCTGCGCAACAAGATCGCAAGCCTGGTGGAAGAAATGCACTATCATTTCTATCGCTCCGGCTATTCCACCATCATTCGCGAATCGCGCGATTTTTCCTGCGTGATCCTTGATCGTGACGGCAGGCTGATCGTCGCGCCGCCGATGTTCTTCCACGCACCCGTCTATCGCCACCTGATCGGCCGCATCCTCTCGGTCTACGGCGCGGACGCGGACAACAGCATCCGCGACGGCGACGTGTTCGTATCCAATCACCCTTACGAAGGCGGCCTGCCCCACGTCTCCGACATGGCGTTCGTCGCCCCAGTTTTCGCCGGCGGAAGGATCGTTGCCTTTGCGGGCTCGATCGCCCACAAGGCCGATCTCGGTGGCACTGTCGCGGGCTCGACGTCCGCCAATGCCACCGAAATGTTTCACGAAGGCCTGCTGATCCCGCCGATCAAGATCTGGGATGCGGGCCGGCCGCTGCCGGACATCGAGCGCCTCATCCTCGGCAACAGCCGACAGCCGGCGCTGGTGCGCGGCGACATGCATGCGCAGATCGCAGTCACCCAATTGGGTGCAGCACGCGTCGGTGAATTGTGCGGACGATTTGGCGCCGAGACGCTGTGCGAGGCCTTCGCCGCCATTCTGAAGGCCGCCGCCGACGGACTGCGTGGCGCGATCGCCAGGCTGCCGCCCGGCGTAACGGCGTCGGCGGAAGGCCTGCTCGACAGCGACGGCGTCGTGGTGGATCGGCCGATCAGGCTCGCCGTGACGATCACGGCCGGCGACGGCATCGTCGAGTTCGATTTCTCCGCTTCAGATCGCCAGGCCAGCGGGCCGGTGAATCTGCGTCCCTCCATGGTTGAAGCCTGCGTGTTCTATTGCCTGATCGGCTGCCTCGATCCCAGGCTCGCTTTCAATGACGGCATGCGTGACGCGGTGCGGTTCGTCTTTGCGCCGCGTACGATCACCAATGCAGAGCCGCCGGCCGCAGTCTCGAACTACCAGATGGTCAATCTTAAGCTGGTCGATGTCATTCTCGAAGCGCTGTCCAAATTCCACCCCGTACGCGCCATCGCCAATGCCGGCTCGTCGAGCGCACTCGGCATCGCGTGGCGGCAAGGCCGCCCGGGCCAATCGACCATGCAATACGAGATCATCGGCTCCGCCTATGGGGGCGGCATGGGGCATGACGGCACCTCGGCGACCGCGACGCATTTGAGCAATCTGCACATCACGCCGATCGAAATTCTCGAGGCGGAGTTCCCGTGCCGGATCACGCGATTCGACCTCGTGCCGGATTCCGGCGGCGCCGGCCGGTGGCGCGGCGGCTTGAGCATGCAGCGCGAATATGAGCTGCTGGCGGACGCGACGGTCATCCGGCGGTTCGACAAAGCTCGTTTTCCGCCCCAGGGTCTTGCCGGGGGTGAGCCGGGCGGACGCAGCCGGTTCGTGGTGCGGCTTGGCGCGGCGGACGAGTTAGAGGCGCCGGCATCGGGCCGCTATGAAATGCGCGCCGGCGAACGCTTTCTGGTGCAATCCGCCGGCGGCGGCGGCTATGGCGACCCCGACGCGCGCGATCGTGCCGCAATCGACCGCGATATCGCGGAAGGATATATTTCGGCGCCATCGGGCAAGGTTGCAGCGGCCAAGGACAGATGAATGACTTCGATCGGAGCCGAGCAATGACGCAATCCATGCAGCGCGTCGCAACGATTGCGCTCGCCGCCGCCATCGTTTTCGGTTCGGTATCGGGCCGGGCGCAGGAGCAGTTCCCGTCGCACACCGTAAAGCTCGTCGTCCCCGCCGCGGGCGGTTCGACCACGGACACGCTGGCGCGGATCGTGGCCGACCAGCTCAGCCGCACCTGGGGCAAGCCGGTCGTCGTCGAAAACATCAGCGGCGGCGGCATGGTGGTGGGCGCCACGCAGGTGTTTCGCGCTGCCCCCGACGGCTACACCTTGATGGTGAGCCCGCCGTCGCCGATCACGTTGAATCACCTGCTCTACCGCGATCTCGCCTACGACCCCCTGCAGTTTGTGCCGGTTGCGCTGCTGGCGAAGGTTGCAAATGCGCTGGTGGTGAGGAACGGTCTCCCGGCTGCCAATGTCGGGGAATTGATCGCCTATGCCAAGGCAAATCCCGGCAAGCTGACCTACGGCTCGCAGGGTGCCGGCTCCACCGCGCATCTCTCGGCGAGCCAGCTGGAAGTGCTGGGCGACATCAAGATGGTGCACGTTCCCTATCGTGGCGCGGTGCCCGCGCTCAACGACGTCATAGCCGGCCATATCGACATGTTTTTCGATACCCTCACCACCTCGGTGCCGATGTATCGCGGTGGCAAAGTGAAAATTCTCGCGGTCGGCGGCGCCGAACGCTCCCCGGTCGTGCCTGAAGTGCCCACGCTCGCGGAATCCGGATTGCCGGGTTTTCGTTCCGTTACCTGGTTTGCCATCGTGGCGCCGCCCGCAACGCCCGCGGCCTTGGCCGACAAGATCAACGCCGACGTGGTTGCGAGCCTCAAGCGGCCGGAGGTCGCCCAAAGCCTCGCCGCGCTCACCCTGGAGCCGATGGTCGGCTCGCCGGCGGATGCGTCGAGGTTCTTCGCGGAGGAAACGCAATTGTGGGGCAAGGTGATCGTATCGGCCCACATCAAAATGGAGTGAAGCGAGCCGGCCCGGTCACCCCCGTTCGTTTGGCCGCCAGCGCTCGAACCTTCGCTCGATCGCCCGCAGAATCTGCGTCATAAGCATGCCGGCGGCCGCGATGATGATGATGCCCACCATCAGCTTGTCGGTCTGGAACCGCGCGCCTGCGACCGCAATCAGAAACCCCAGCCCTTGCGTCGCGCCGAACATTTCCCCGACCACGATCCCGATCAGCCCGTGACCAAGGCCGAGCCGCAAGCCGGCGAGCAGCAGCGGCACCGAAGAGGGCAGGGCGACCTTGAGGAACAATTGGCGGTCGTTGGAGCCGAACGAGCGCGCCACCTTGATGAAATCGGCGTCGATGGTGCGCACCCCCGTGATGGTGTTCACCAGAATGGGAAACACCGCGCCGAGAAACACGATCGCAATCGTGGACATCGCGCCGATGCCGAACCAGATCAGCACCAGGGGCAAGAGCGCGATGCGCGGCGTCGCATAGAGCGCGGACACGAAGGGATCGAGAACGGCATTTACGCGGCTGTACCAGCCCATCAGGACGCCGAGCGGCACCCCGATTGCGATCGCGAGCCCGTAACCGGCGAAAAATTCCAAGCCGCTGGCCTGCAGGTCGCCATAGATGGTGCCGTTGGCGAACAGCTCGTAGCCCGCGGTCGCGATACGGCTCGGCGAACTCGTGAACAGCGGATTGACGAAGCCGAATTGAACCACCGCTTCCCAGAACGTCAGGAACGCCAGCACCGAGATGGTGCCGATGAGCGCGTTTTCGTGGCGCTGCCATGCCGATACGGCAGGTGCCGACTGCGCTGACTGCACTTCTGCCACCTGTTTCGATGTCGAGATCGCGTCCACGTCGATCCTCACGCAACCGGCAGCATGGCGGCAATTCGCGCATCCTGCTCGATCAGCCGCCATATCCGGCGCTCGAGCTCGACGAACGGTGCCTGGAGCTTGAGATCGAGCGTACGCACCTCGGGCAGATCGACGTCGATGATCTCCTTCACGCGAGCCGGCCGTGCCGAGAACACCGCGACGCGATCGGACAGGAAAATCGCCTCGCTGATCTGGTGGGTGATGAACAGCGCCGTCGCCCCGGCGCGGGCGAGGATTTTCTTGAGCTCGAACTGCATGAATTCGCGCGTCTGGGCGTCGAGCGCCGCGAACGGCTCGTCGAGCAGCAGCAACTCCGGCTCCATCGCCAGCGCGCGGGCGAGGTTGACGCGCTGTCGCATGCCGCCCGACAGCTCGTGCGGGTAATGCTCGGCAAAGCCCGCAAGTCCCACCGATTCGACCAAGGCGCGGGCGCGCTCGCGCATCTCGCGCCGCGTCAGCTTGCCCTGCAGTTCCAGTCCATATGCGACGTTCGCCGCGACCGTGCGCCAGGGGAACAGGCAGTCGTGCTGGAACACCATCGCGCGGTCCGGTCCCGGTTTTTCGATCCGCCTCCCGTCGACCAGGATGTCCCCGCCGGTGATGCGGATGAGCCCGTCGACCGCATTGAGAAGGCTCGTCTTGCCGCAGCCGCTGGGGCCCACGATCGAAACCAGCTCGCCCTCGAACACTTGCAGGTCGATGCGGTCGAGAACCGCGAGATGCTGTCCAGTCCGCTCGTTATGGCGTTCGAGCGAAACGTTCCTGATCTCGAGCTTGGTCGGGCGCGTCATGATCCCGACGCGAGCAGCTTCTTGAAAAAACCTTCGCGTTCGAGCGCGTCGAGCGGACCGCTCTCGATGAGCTGCTCCGCCCTGAATCCTTTGGCTTTCGGTTCGGTTACGGCGATCTGTTTGAGCACGAGCGCAATGCCGACGAGCGATGGGCGTGGGATGTCGGGATAGACCTTGAGATAGGCTTGATAGGCCGCGGTCGCGTTCGCGGTATCCTTGATACTGAGAAACGCCTGGGTGAGCTTCACCGCCTCGGCAGGGTTCTTCTTGTATTCGTGAATGGCGGTCGCTATCGCCATCAAGAACCGCTTCACCGCGTCGGGATTCTTTTTCAGGTAGGCGCGGCTCGTCACATAGGACGTGTTGGGATAGTCGCCGGCAATGTCCGTGAGGTCGACCAGCACGTGAAAGCCGTGCCCGGCGAGTTCGGCCGTGTCGGGATACTGCTCCATGGTGCCGGCAATCTGCCCGCTCAACGTAGCGGCAATGCGCGTCGCCGGTCCGCCCAACTGCAGGATTTTCACGTCGTTGCGGGTCAGTCCCAGGTGGCTCAAGGCGAACTCGGCAGCGGTGTCGGTCGACGAGCCGTAGCGGCTGATGGCGATTGCCTGCCCCTTGAGCTGCTGGCCGCTGGTGATGGACGACTTGACGACGAGTTGGAACGGCAGCTTGTTGGAAATCCCGCCGATGAAGGCGATATCGGCTCCCTGGACGGCCGCGGCGGCGACCGGCGTATAGCCGTTCTGGGCGATGTCGATCGAGCCGCCCACCAGGGCGTGGGTGAGGGTCGAGCCGCCCTCGACGAACACCGGCGTGATGTCGAGCCCGAATTGCCTGAAGAGGCCCTTTTGCGTCGCGTAGTACAACGGCGCCGAGGTCATCGAGAAGCCGTCAAAGGCAACCCGCACCTTGGTGAGCGGCGGCTCCTGCGCCGCCACACCGGCCGTGCCCAAAATGGCAAGGCCGAGCACCAGTATCGCAAGGCGTTTCCTCATCTGTCACTCCCGAATGGTCGTGGCTTCGCCCTTGTTGCGTCGCCGCTCAAGCAAGCAGCGCCTTCATCTTTTCCTGATTGATCGATTTCACCAATTGGTCGACCAGCCCGGCCAGCGGCATCGGCACCTTGCTGTACTGGGCGATGTCGAGCGCCACGTCCATGTCCTTTTCGGCCCACTTTCCGGTGCCGGTACCCCAGCGCGACAGCGACCAGTTGGCGCCGCTGCCATGGCCGAGTGCTTCCACCAGCTTCGGCACGTCGGCGCCGAGCGACTTCGCCAGCGTCAGCACCTCGAAATTCGCACACATGCACGCCCACAGCAGCAGGTTATTCATGGTCTTGGCGATCTGGCCGCTGCCGATCGCGCCGACATGAATGATCTCGCGCCCGAATGCACGAAGGGCTGGCGTTGCCCGCTCGACCCAGCGCTCCTCGCCGCCCACATAGACGACCAGCTCCCCATTATCGGCAGCCGCCTGGCCGAGCACAACCGGCGTGTCGAGCACGCCGATACCCCGGGCGGCCGCGACGGCGGCGAGGTCGCGGCAGGTCTGTGGCGCGATCGAGCTTGCGATGCAGATGACCGCACCTGGGCGCAAGCGGTCGAGGAGACCCGAGGCGCGGACGAGGTCATTGACCTGCGCATCGGTCGCCACCATCAGGATGATGACTTCCGCGTGATCGCCGATTTCGGCAGCCGACCCGCACAGCCGCACGCCGTGCGTCGAGGCCCGTCGCATCGTATCCGGGTCGATGTCGGTGCCGCACACCTCGAACCCCTTGGCGACCATGTGACGTGCCATCTGCAGACCCATGGCGCCCAGGCCGATCACGCCCGTTCTTCTGATTGCTGCTTCGGTCATGTTTTTCCCTTGTTGCGCTTGCGCGCCGTTGCAGCGGCATCGAACGCAAGGCCGCGTTCGGTTTCGACCACCACGACCCCGTAATCCCGTTCCGCCGCCGTGCCGGAAATATAGCCCTCCCGCACGTCCGCGAGCACCCTTTCGGGTTCGCGTTCCACCGGAGCGCCATAGCCTCCTCCGCCTGGGGTGTCGAGACGGAACACGTCGCCGTGCCGCAACGGGTAGTCCGCGTAGCGGGTGGGCAGGCGTTTGGCGGAATAGCTGTCGGGATTGATCACGATATCGCCGGCACGCCCGTCCAGGCCTCCGGCGCAGCCGCTCGGCGGTATCACGTGCTTCATGGAGCGGATTGAAAACCGCGCATCCTCCAGATTGAGATACTCGCGCCGCAGGCCGAGGCCGCCGCGATTGCGGCCGGCGCCACCCGAATCCGGAATGAGGTCGAAGCGCACCACCCGTGTCGGAAATTCGGATTCGATGATCTCGACCGGCGCGATCCGGGCATTGCTCTGATTGACCGTGATGCCGGACGCTCCGTCCTTGGTGGCGCGGGCTCCGGCGCCGCCCGCTACGATCTCGTACTGGACGTAGTTGCGGCCCGTGTGCGGGTTGCGGCCGCCGAGGATGATGGACCGGCTGCCGCTGCCGTCGGCGCGCGCCTTGGCGGGTACGACGTGGCTCAATGCAGCAAAGATCGCGTCCACCAGCGCATGCACGGTCGGGTTGTAGGTGTTGACCGGCGCCGGGAAGCGCGGATTGAGCACGCTGCCCTCTCGCGCCGTGATGGCAAAGCCCTGCAGCAACCCGCTGCACACAAAGATGTGCGGGTCGATCAGCGAGATGAGGCAATAGGCGCAGGCCGCCTGCACCAGCGGCGGGCGGATGTTGGCCGGGCCCTTGGTCTGGTCGGCGGAAGCGCCGAAATCGAAATGGAGGTCTTCGCCGCGCTTGTCGACCACCACATGGATCCGCACCGGCCGTTCCAATTCGATGCCGTCATCGTCGACGAAGCGCTCCGCCTCGTAGCGCCCGTCCGTCCAGCTCGCGACCGCGAGCCTCACCCGCGCGCGTGCCATTTCGAACAACCGGTCGTAGCAGGCGCGGATTTTCGCCGCGCCGAACTTGGCGACCAGCTCGATCAGCCGCCTTTCACCGAGCCGGTCGGCGCCGAGCTGGCCGCGAATATCGCCGAGCACCAGTTCCGGCGTGCGGCTGTTGGCGGCGATGATGCGCTCCAGATCGCCGTTGGGAACGTGGCCGCTCTGATAGCGCACCGCCGGAAGCTGCAGGCCTTCGTTGAAAATCTCGCGAGCCTGGCCGGAACAGCTTCCGGGCACGGGCCCGCCGATGTCGCTCTTGTGTGCAATGCTGCCGCAGAATCCAAACAATCGGCCGTCGATGAAAACCGGGGTGATGACCGCGATGTCGGGCGCGTGAGGGCTGCCACCCTGGTAGGGATGATTGATCAGAAACGCATCGCCCTCCGCAATCGTTTCGCCGAACGCCTCGAGCACGGCGGCGCAGCAGGACGGGAAGGCCCCGATATGGAGCGGCAGCACCACGTGCTGGGCGACCACCTCGCCCCGCTCGTTCATCAGCGCGCAGGATGCGTCCTGGGACTCGCGCACGATGGTCGAAAAACCCGTGCGGAACAGCGAGTTCTGCATCTCCTGAACGATGCCGCCGAGGCTCGCCTTGACGACTTCGAGGTCGATCGCGTCGATAGTGCGTGTCATGGCAGGTTTCATGGCGCGCTCTCGGCGATGACGATGTTCTTCCATTCGTCGACCCGCGCGGTCTGGCCGCGGCAGATCACGGTGGTGCAATCGAACTGATCGAGGATGGCGGGGCCTTGCAGCGTCACCCCGACGTCGAGACGCTCGCGCTGATAGACCGGGCAGGCGAGGCTCTCGCCGTCGAACCGCACCTCCCGGTGCTCGCGCAGGGCGTCGGACGGTTTGGCGCCGACCGGCTCGAACTTCGGCATCGGCGGTGCCGACACCCTTCCGATGCCGCATAGCCGATAGGATACGACCTCGACCGGCTGGTCCGGCGCCATGTGGCCGAACATCTGCTTGTGCATGTCGTCGAAGCGCCGGCGCAGTCCGGCGATGCCGTCGGCGTGAAGCGCGACTTTGTCGCAAGGGACCGCGATTTCGTAGCCCTGGCCGGCGTAGCGCATGTCGAGGGCACGCTCGATCCCGATACGGGCGGCGGGGAAGCCGTCCAGCTGCAAGTCCGCCACCGCCTCCCGAGTGAGCCGCGCGAACATGGCCTCGACGGCGTCGCCGGTCAGGTCCCCGACGTCCGTCATGCGGGATTGGATGTAGTCGTGCTTGACGTCGGACATCAGGAGACCGATCGCCGAGAACACGCCGGGATAGAGCGGCACGATGACGCCGGCCATGCCGAGATCGCGGGCGATGCGGCCGGCATGGAGCGGTCCGGCGCCGCCGAAAGCGAGCAGCATGAAATCCCGCAGGTCGTGGCCGCGCATGGTCGAGATCGCCTTGATGGCCTCCTCCATCTTGACGTCGATGATGCGGATGATTCCCTCCGCGGCCTGCGCGACCGGCATGCCAAGGGGGTTCGCGACCTCGGTTGCAATCGCCGTACGTGCGCGTTTGGCGTCGAGCCGCATGCGGCCGCCGAGAAAATTGTCGGCGCTCAGATAGCCGAGCGCAAGATTGCAATCCGTGATGGTGGGCAATTCGCCGCGGCCGTAGCAGGCTGGGCCTGGCATCGCGCCGGCGCTTTGCGGTCCGACCTCAATTTCGCCGAGGGCGTTGACCCTCGCGATGGTCCCGCCGCCGGCACTCACCGTGTTGATATCCATCATCGGAACGGCGATGTCGTGCCCTTCGATCTTGCCGCGGCCCGACACGAACGGCTGGCCGCCCCGGATCAGCGCGACGTCGCAGGAGGTGCCGCCCATGTCGAAGGTTATGATGTTGGGAATGCCGAGAACGCGACTGGCCGCGACGCCCGCCGTCACGCCGCCTGCCGGGCCCGACAATACGGTCGCCACCGCTTTGCGCGACGCCGCCGCGAAGGTCGACATGCCGCCATTGGACTGCATGATGTATTTCTGCGGCGTCGCGACGCCGGCTGTGGCGAGCCGGCGGTCGAGATTGGCGATATAGCGCTCGAGGATCGGCTGGAGATAGGCGTTGATGACGGTGGTGCTCAGCCGATAGTACTCGCGAATCTGGGGCAGCACCGCCGACGACAGCGAAATGCTGCATTCCGGTAGTTCCTCAGAAATGATGGCGCCGACGCGCTCCTCATGCTGCGGATGCAGGAACGAGAACAGCAGGCACACCGCGATCGACGCAGGCTGCTGCCGCGCCAGGGCGCGCAGCGTCATCCGCAGCGCGTCTTCGTCGAGCGGCCGCAGCACTTCGCCCCGGAAATCGACCCGCTCGCCCACCTCGCCGGTCAGGCTGCGCGGCACCAGCATGGGCGGCTTGTCGTACATGACGTCGAAAATCGCTGCACCGTAGGGCCGCGCCTGCTCGCCGACCTCGTAGATGCCGCGAAATCCCTCGGTCACGAGGAGGGCGGTCTTAGCCCCCTTGCCTTCCAGGAGCGCGTTGGTGCCGACGGTCGTGCCGTGGCAGAGAAAGGCGATATCTTCGGCGCGGATGCCGTCGGTGAAGAGCGTCTCGATGCCGTTCAGAATGGCGCGTGACGGATCGTCGGGGGTCGAGGGAAGCTTGGTGATCGAAATCGTGCCGGTGGCCTCATCGAGACATACGAAATCCGAGAATGTGCCTCCGGTATCGACCGTCACCCGGTACTTCCCCAATGCCGTTCTCCTGTGTCCGGTGGCGTCCGGTACAAATTCAGTTCCGCCGTGGCGCCACCATGGTGTTGTAGCGGTCGATCACCGGCTTTGGCGTCGCGGCCGATCGCGCGATGAGCTTCGTCACTTCGGTACCGTCGATCGGGCTGAGGTCGAAACCGAGCGCCTCGGCTTCCTTTACGAATGCCGGGTCGCTGCACATCGTCATGAATGCCACCCGCAACGCCGTGGCGCGATCGCTTGGCAGACCGGGCGGCGCGGCAAACGGCAGCGCCATGAAGAAAGGCAGCTCGGCAAACTCGATCAAGGCGAGGCTTTCGGGGTCGGTAGCAAGTTCGCGGCCGGTCGGTATGTCGGGCAGCTCTGCGAGGCGCGCGGTGCGGCCGAACTGCAACAGCGGACGGAAGGCACCGCGGTTCCACAGCTCGCGCTGGCCGGATCGGATCGAACTCAGGCCGACCATCTGGCCGTCGAGCTCGCCGCTCTGCATGGCGAGAAACATCGGCGCCGCACCAGTGTAGCCGCGCACCACGTTCACGTTCAGGCCGAGAACCTTTCGGGCGATGAGGCCGAAGATCAGGTTGCTCGACGCCACAGTGTCGGCGCCGACGGTGACGAGAACTCCGGGCCGCTTCAGATCGGCGACGGTGTGCGCCTCATGGCCCGCATTGACGAGCAGGAGATAGGCGTCATTGGCGTAGGACGACAGGCTGCCGAGCCAGGTGAACTTCATCGGATCGAAATTGGCGTTGGGATTGCCCTGAATTGCAAGCTGCGGCACGGCGCGTTCGAGCTTGGTAATCACCGATCCGTCCCGTTCCGAGGCGTTGAAGATGCGGTTCGCGGTGACGAGGCCGCCGCCGCCGGGCACGTTCTGGACGATGATGTTCGGATTGCCGGGAATGAACCGGCTGAGATGCTTGGCCACCAGCCGCGCCGAAATATCGTTGATGCCGCCCGGCGACGTGCCGACCACGAGCGTCACAGTGCGGCCGCGGTAGAACTGCTCGACCGACTGGCCGATCGCCGCCGACGGCAGGCCGGCGATCAATCCACACAAGAACAGGGCCAGCGCCCGGCGCTTCAGGTTGGCGATCATCGATTGTCCTCGACTTTCCGGCGACTCATCTCGGGTTGTCACGACGAGGCATCGTCTCAGGGCAAGGCCTCAAGGAGATGGCCGTAACCCGACCGCGGCTCGCGCACGTGAAGCCGCTTCTGGATCTCCCAAACCCGCGCCGTGACCGGATGCACCACCGGCACCTGCAGGTCCTGCTCCAGGGTTTGAATGATCTCGAGGGTGCGCCAGCCCGAGCCCAGCATGTAGATGGCGTCGGCGCCCTTGTGGCGCAGGAAGCTGCGTTTGATGTGCGCGTAGACCTGCTCGCCCGAGAGTTCCTGCACCTTGTCGAATGGCACCTCGATGCCCTCCATGCCGCGCACGGTGAAACCGGCATCCTGGAAGTACTTGGCAAAGACGTCGTTGATCTTGCCGGGAAAATAGGTCGCCCCGACGATGGTCTTGGCCTTGAGCACGTTGAGCGCCGCGACGTGGTTCTGCGCCACCGTAAAGATCGTCGCCTGGTATTTCTTCTCCCAGGCGGCGACCAGCCGGGTTTCGGCTTCCCGGCCCAGCACCATGAAGGGCGGCGCACCCACGGGATGGATGAGGTCGCAGGCCTGCTCGGCCAACAGCGCGACATTGCGCTCGTAGGCGGGCATTGCCGCCTCGAACTCGTCGGTCGTCCCGCGGCGAAAATCAAGAAACAGCGGAATGAGCCCGATGCCACGCGGGAGGAGGCGAATGACCTCCTCGGTCACGCCGGGGCGCATGGTCGGATTGATCATGCCCACGATTCCGCGCCAACTTGAAAACGGCATATGACCTCCCGGCGAAGACGACCTTTTCCCAGAGCATAGTCGGCTGCGCGGCGTTTTACATCGGGGTCGCCGGCATGATTAAACTGACCGTACGCTCAGGCTCGATCCGACCGCCGGCGCCCGGGATGCACGACCATGGAAGTGGATATGCTGCATGCGGCTGGAGCGGCCCTGGTAACCATTCTTGATCCGCATCGGCTGATCTATCTGTTCGCCGGCGTGTGCATGGGGCTCGGCCTCGGCCTCCTGCCCGGCATCGGCGGGATCGCCGGTACGGCGATGCTGCTGCCCTTCACCTACGGTCTTGACCCACACGCGGCATTCGCCCTGCTGTTGGGGCTTGGCGCCACGACGACGACCGCAGACCCGATCTCGGCGATTCTATTTGGGGTACCCGGTCATGCGGCGTCGGCGGCCACGACGCTGGACGGCTATCCGCTGACCCGGCAGGGACAGGCCGGGCGCGCGCTCGGCGCCTCCTACATGTCGGCGCTAATGGGTGGCCTGTTCGGCGCGGCGCTCATGGGGATCAGCCTGCCCATATTGCGGCCGCTCATGCTGTATATCGGCTCGCCGGAACTGCTGGCGTTCGCCGTCTTCGGCCTCTCCATGGTGGCAGCGCTGTCGGGCAACGCGCCGCTGCGCGGCCTCGCGGCCGGCTGCGTCGGCATCATGTTGTCGATGGTCGGCGAAGAGGCGCAGACCGGGACGCAGCGATGGACGCTCGACAGCCTGTTTCTGGCCGACGGATTGCCGCTGGTGCCCCTTGTGCTCGGCATCTTCGCGCTACCGGAACTCTGCGATCTGGCGATTGCCCGCACCGCCGTCGTGACCGACGGCGGAAAGATCGACGCCAAGACCGGCATGCTGCTCGGCGTCAAGGATTGCTTCACCCACTGGTTCCTGATCCTGCGGTGCTCCTGGATCGGCTCGTTCATGGGCGCCATCCCGGGCATTGCAGTGTCCATCATCGACTGGATCTCCTACGCCCATGCGCTGCGGACCGAGAAAGGCGCGCTGCAGACGTTCGGCAAAGGCGACATTCGCGGCGTCATCGCCGCCGAGAGCGCCACGAATGCGCGCGAAGGAGGAGCGCTGGTGCCGATGGTCGCGTTCGGCATACCGACCAGCGCCGGGATGGCGATCCTGTTGGGAGCGTTCCTGATCCACGGACTGGTGCCCGGCCCCGACATGCTCGGCAAGAACCTGGATGTGACCTATTCGATGGTGTGGAGCATCGCCATTGCCAACATTCTCGGGTCCGGCCTGTGCTTTCTGTTCAGCGGCCAGTTCGCGAAGCTCGCGACGCTGCGTTACACGCTGATCATGCCGGTCGTGCTCAGTCTCGTCTATATCGGGGCGTTCGAGGGCGGACGGCAGTGGGGCGACCTCTACGCGCTCCTCGCCTTCGGCCTCCTCGGCTGGGTGATGAAGCATTGCCAATGGCCGCGCCCGCCGCTGGTGCTCGGCTTCATCCTCGGTCGGGTCATCGAGCGCTTCCTGTTCATCTCGATTCAGCGCTACGGATTCGATTGGATGCTGCGTCCGGTCGTGATTGTCATGTTCGCGCTCGCGCTGGCCGGTCTGTTGCGGTCGTTCCTCGGCGACGTGCGGGCCCATGGCGGGGTGCGGCAAATGCTCGCCGGCTTCGGCGCGCCCCGGTTCGGACCCGGCAATCTGCTGCCGGCGGCGCTCATCTGCCTCGTCGTCGTGATGCTGCTGGCCAGTCGTGATTGGGGCATCGAGGCCAAGATCATCCCCATGATCGTCGGCGCGGGTGCAACGCTGTTCTGCGCGCTGACGCTTGCAAACGACGTTTTCGGCAAGTCGCCGGACGCGGCTCGCGCCGGCGCCGCCGACGGCATTCTGCCCGAAGGAGCAACCGGCCGGCAAAAAATTCACATGGATATCGAATCGCATATCAGCCATCTGCCGATCGGCGTGAAGCTTTTGCGCGGCGCTTTGTTCTTCGGCTGGATGGCGGCCTTCTTGGCCTCGATGGCGACGATCGGACTGATCGCGACGGTGCCGGTCTTTATTGTCGCCTACATGCGATTGGAAGGGCGCGAGCGTTGGTCTCTGACGCTACCAATGGCGACCGCCACGACATTGTTCATCTACGCCCTGTTCGATCGAGTGCTTGCAATCCCATGGCCGCAAACCCTGCTCGGCGCGGTGCTACCAGCGTTGAAGGCGATCCCTGGGGTATAGCATCGGCAGCCGCGTGACGCCTTCGGCCGCCGTATGCGGCCCGGTGCGCCGGACGGCGAGTTAGCTAGTGCCGTGCAAGCAGCCGCCTGAAGTAGGCCAAGACGGAGGGCGGCGCCTGCGCCAAGCGCTCGACGCCGCGAGCGACCTGATCGGCCCCCACCGGGCTGATATCCACGCCGAGCTTGTCGGCCTCTTCGAGGAAGCGCGGGTCGCGGTGGGCGGCAAGAAACGCGGCCTGCAGCGCCTTGGCGCGGTCGTCCGGCACGCCTGGCGGGGCTGCGAACGGGCGCGCCATGGTGAGCAGGGGAGTTTCCGAAAACTCGATCAAGGCGCGCGCGTCCGCATCGATCGCGAGCTCGCGCGCCGTCGGAACGTCGGGCAAATCCGGGTGGCGGGTCACGCGTGCGAACTGGACCAGGACATTGAAGCCGCTGTCGGGCTTGAGCCATTGCGGGTGGGTCGCCTTGACCGCGGAGAAATCGAAGGTGCGGCCGTCGAGTTCCCCGCGCTCGACGGCGAGGAAGATCGACGGCGAGTCGGGGTAGCCGAGCACTTGTTTGATGTTGAGGCCGAGCGCATCGCGCAGGATTTTCGGCACGTCGGCGTCACGCGCGCCTTCCCCGGTGCCGCCGAGCACGATGGGCGCTCCGCCCGGGCGCCGCGCCGCGGCGAGCGACGGCGACTTGGCGTCGGCGCGCACGATCAGCACATAGGCGTCATTGGCAAAGCTCGACGACGAACCGAGCCATGTGAACCTGCGCGCGTCGAACTGAACGCCGGAATTGGTCCCGATCAGGGAGATCATGGCGATGTCGCTGCCGAACACGCCGAATGTGGTGCCGTCCTTCGGCGCCGCGCCGTAAAGGAAATTGGCCGCCCGCAGGCTGCCGGCCCCAACCATGTTCTGCACCACGATCGACGGATTACCCGGGATGAAGCGTCCGAGATGGCGCGCCAGCAGCCGCGCCGTGAGGTCGTAGCCGCCGCCCGGCCCGTAACCGACGATCAGATTGATCTGGCGGCCTTTGTAAAACGTCTCGACCGCGTCCTGCGCCCGCGCTGACACCGCGATGACGGTGGTCAGCAAGACCACGATCGCGAGCTTCACCACTGCGCCGCATCGCTCGATCGACATGAACGCACTCTTGCCATCGCGTCGCGGCGTCAAGCCACGAGGTTTCCGAACTTCTCGAGGTTCTGGCGTTGCTTTTCGTTGCGCGGCGGCAGCTTGAACAGGCGCGCCGCGGTGCCGCCGAGGATATTGTGCTTCGCTTTCTCGGACAGGAACGGCAGGTCCCAGATCGTGCTCGGCAGGTCGAAGTCCCAGTGCGGATAATCCGATGCGTACAGCAGCTGGGTCTCCGCATTGATCATGCGGAAAGTACATTCCAGCGCAATCTCGTCCACCCGCTCCAATGGTTGCGACGCGTAGTACATGTCCCGCATGTAGTCGCTCGGCTTTTTCTTCAGCAGCGGATATTCCGACGTGCGCAGCATGTATTCGTGATCGAGCCGCTGCATCAGGAACGGGACCCAGGCGAGCCCGCCCTCGATCCAGATCACCGGCAGCTTCGGGAATCGCTCGCCCACCCCGTTGGTGACCCAGTTGGTCAGGTGAAGCATGTTGTAGAACGGGAAGCCGAGCGCATGCACCGAGGCGAAGCGGTTGAGGCTCTTGAACACCGGCTCGCCGATGTTGATCGCGGAGTGGAAGCACAGCGCGAGCCCGCGTTCCTCCATCGCGCGGTAAACCTTCATATAGGCGTTGTGATGGACCGGCAGGCTTCGCACCGACGTGATCATGAATCCGGTCACGTGCTTGCGATCCCCGAAGGTCTCGACGTGACGCAACGCTTCGTCGGGCTCCGAGAACGGCATGCACAGCATCGAGTAGAAGCGCCCGTCCGAAGCCGGCAGGGCCTTCTCGGTGAGCCAGCGGTTATAGGCCCAGCACAGCTCGATCTCCATCTCGGTCGACGGATGCAGGCCGATCGCGAGCAGCATGGTCGGAAACAGGCACGCATAATCGACGCTCATCGCGTCCATCCAGCGATGGCCGAGCTCGACGTCGCGCATCTTGCCGGCGTCGGTCTTTTCGGATGCGCGCATCGGATAGCGCGTGATGCGGCCGCCCATGTCCTGGAAGCTGACCTGGGTCGGCATCAGGGTCTGGCGGCCCTTGGCGCGGCCGGCGAGCACGAGTTGGCGCAGGACCTCGTTCTCGATGAAAGGCAGGAATTCGTCGTAGCACTCGTTCTCGTAATGGTGGCTGTCGACGTCGACGATCAGAACGTCGTCCAGCTTGCGCTGATCCGCCTGGCGCCGCGCATGCGCGAGCAACCGGCTGGTATTGAGTTCCTCGACCGACACCCGTCGGCCGCGATCAGCGATGAGGTCCATGGCGTTCCTCCCGAACCCCCTCGGCTTTTGCTGCGGGCGGTTGCGCAAGGCTCGGTCCGCCCATCGTCAATGTCAAGATCGCGCCACCGACAGATCGCGCTGGCCGCCGTTTCCCATGCTGCGCGGATTCGGCCGCGGTCCGGTGCGGCGCGGTACGGGGACGGCGATCCGGTGCCGCAGGCGCGCTGGCGCCGCAATCGGATTGCGTGCATTCTCCTGGCCGTTTTGCCGCTTCTGCGGCGCGCGCCGCGGAAGGCTTATGGAGAACGCGATGGCAAAGGACGATTTGAACTCCTCTGGCATGCGGAACGCGATTGGCGGGGCCGAAGCCGTGCCGGCCGGCGGCACGGCCGATTCCGAGCTGCGGCCACAGATCGCCTACACCGACCTGCGGGAGTGGATCGAGGAGGCGCGCAAGCTCGGCGAGATCCGCGAAGTCCGCGGGCTCAGCTGGCAAAGCGACATCGGCGCGGCGGCCGAGGTCGTTTTGCATGACGAAAGCGCTCCTTGCGTCGTCTTCGAGGACATCCCGGGAACGCTCGCGGGCAGCAAGGTGCTGGTCAATTTTTTCGGCGGTCGGCGGCAAAGAATGACGCTGGGCTTTCCGCTCCATTTGTCGAAGCTCGAGCTCAGCGAGGCGTTTCGCGAGCATTACATGGCCGACCTCAAGCGCATTCCGCCGCGCTACGTCAATGACGGGCCGGTGTTCGAGAACGTCATCACCGGAGACAAGGTCGACGTCACCATCTTCCCGACGCCGAAATGGCATCCCGACGACGGCGGCCGTTACATCGGCACCGGCAGCTTCAACGTGACGCGCGATCCGGACGAAGGCTGGATCAATTGCGGCACCTATCGCGTGATGATCCACGACGAGAAGACCGTCGGCTTCTACATCTCGCCCGGCAAGCACGGCCGCATCCAGCGCGACAAGTACGAGGCGCGCAAGGAGCCGATGCCGGTCGCCATCGTGGTCGGCTGCGATCCGATGTCGTTCCTGATGGCGTCGAGCGAGGTGCCCTACGGCGTGTGCGAATACGACGTGATCGGAGGCATCCGCGGCGCTCCTGTCGACCTGGTGAAGGCGCCGATCACCGGACTTCCGGTTCCGGCCAATGCGGAGATCGTGATCGAGGGCTTCGTCCAGCCGGGCAACGTCAAGCCGGAAGGGCCGTTCGGCGAGTGGATGGGATATTACGGCAGCGATGTCCGTGACGAGCCGGTGATGGACATCAAGGCGATCTATCATCGCAACAACCCGATCCTGCTCGGCTGCGCGCCGCAGCGTCCGCCCGACGAGATCGCCCGCTATCGCGCGCTGACGCGCTCGGCGATCGTGCGCGAGAATATCGTCAAGGCCGGCGTCCCCGATGTCGTCGCGGCCTGGGCCCACGAGATCGGCACGGCGCGCCTGCTGCTCGGCGTTGCCATCAAGCAGCGCTATCCGGGTCACGCCACGCAGGCCGGTCACGTCGCCGCCATGTGCCACTCCGGCGCCTATGCGGGCCGCTACGTCATCGTGACCGATGACGACATCGACGTCTCCAATCTGGAGGAACTGATCTGGGCCATGCTCACGCGCTCCGATCCGGCGACCTCGATCGACATCATCCACAATGCCTGGTCGACGCCGCTCGATGTCCGCATCGAGCCGGAGCGCAAGGCCAAGGGCGATTTCACCAACAGCAGGGCGATCATAGATGCCTGCCGTCCCTGGCATTGGCGCGACAAATTCCCGAAGGTGAATGCGCCTTCCCCGGAGGCCGCGCGCCTCGCCCGCCAGCGCTTCGGCTATTTGCTGAAGTAGAGCGATCGATTTGGCCCTCGTCTCCTCCCCCTGAAAGGGGGGAGGTTGGGAGGGGGTCGCGGGCGGCATGGGCGGCGAGTGAGCGGACCCCCACGCCAACCCTCCCCCTTTCAGGGGGAGGGAGTTTCCGAATCCGCTCTTATTCGCCCTTGATGCCTTTTTCCCGGATGATCCTGCCCCAGCGGGCATACTCGTCCTTGAGATAGCGACCGAAGTGTTCCGGCGTGTCGGGCGAAGCCACGGTTCCGGTCTGCGCCAGCCGCGCGCGCATATCGGGCTCCTTCATCACCGCATTGATGGCGGCATTGAGCGTGGCGACGATCGCGGCGGGCGTCCGTGCCGGCGCGAGGACGCCGGCCCACTGGTCGGCGACGGTGTCGGCGAAGCCTTGTTCCAGGAAGGTTGGAACATCCGGGAAGACTTCGGAGCGTCGGCTCGAGGTGGCCGCGAGCGCCTTGATCTTGCCGGCCCGGATATGCGCGATCACGGTCGGCCCGTCGCCGAACAGGCCGTCGAGCTGACCGGCGAGCAGGTCGGTCATGGCCGGCGAGGCGCCCCGGTACGGGATCTCGAGAAGCTTGATGCCGGCCGCCGCCTGGAAAAGCTCGGTCCCGAGATGTGAGACCGACCCTAATCCGGTGATCGCGATGGTGATCCGGCCGGGGCGGCGTCGCGCCAGTTCGGCGAGTTCGGTCGCGGAATTGACCGGCATCGCGGCGTTGACCACCAGCATCGTCGAGTTGAAGGCGACCAGGCCGACGGCGGTGAAGTCGGTGATCGGATCGTAGGACTGCGTGTTGCGCAAATGCGGGTAGACCACGGCGACACCCGCCGTCGTGAAGTAGAGCGTGTAGCCGTCGGGTTCCGATCTCGCCACCTGCTCGGCGCCCAGCGCGCCGTTCGCGCCGGTCCTGTTCTCGACGTAGACGGTCTGCCCGAGGGGCGCGCGGAGCTTGTCGGCGAGGAGCCGCGCCATGAAATCGGTGGTGCCACCGGGCGCGAAGCCGACCACGAGCCGGATCGGACGGGTTGGATAGCCTTGCGCGCCGGCGACGCCGGCCAACGCCCACACGCCCAGCCCGGCGGCAACCGCAAGAGGGCCGAATAGCCGCGAAAATGACAAGCGTTCCCTCCTCGGCGCCCGAGAAACCGCCAATGGCAGGCGTCGCTGGAACGTCGAATTTAGCATAGGCTACCGAACCCGAGGCAAGGGCCCCGTTCGTTCGCAGCGCAGGCGCTGCCGATGAAGGGTCCCCGCCGAATGGCGGCTCCTGGCCCGACTTCGGAAGCGGCCGCCGCTGGCCAGCAGGTCCGCTGTCTGGGGTGAACCCGCCGCGCCCGGCAGCGGCCTGCAGGGCAGTCCGTGGACCCATCTGCGACATCGGCCACTATTCGAATATCGGGTTGCCAGTTCTCGTGGTGCAGAGTGAGAACGATGCTTTCGATCGCGTGACGGCCGCCAGCCAGCCCTATGCTATTGATGATCGCCGGAATTGATTTCCCGTAGCCTCTCGGCGAGCGCTGCTTTTGTCTCAGAGTCATCCTGGAATCGTTGATGCTGTGCCAGATCGCAAACGGCCTTGACGCAGTCGTCGACCGTCACCCGGGCAGAGTTTAATACAATGTGGTACATCAGTGCATCGTTCCAATCGAAGTTGAACGCGGCGCGCATCGCACGTGAATGGCCAGCATCAAAACGCTCGATCTCCTTCTGTATCGCTTCAGCATCCTTGACACCGAGCCGTTCCATCATGACGCGCACACGCAGTGCCATCGGCGCGCACACCCGCACGCAGATGACGCCGCGGATCCCTTGAAATAGCGCAGCGGCGCCCCAGCCGCGGATCAATACATTGTCTTTCAGAGCCAGATTGAGAATTTGGTCCAACGTATGGCGCGACAACTTCCTCGTATCGATCTGCCAACGGTCGAATAGAGACGCCTTGCCGTCTAGATAACGTTGGACGGCGCTTTGCTCCACCCCCAGGCTTCCAGCAACATGAGGCACAACAATTTCAGAATTGATTATCTCAAGTCCCAACGCGGCGGCCACCCCTGCCGCCACTTCAGATCCATAAGATCCGATCTCTCTTGTCATTGCGATCACGGTCATGGCTGCGCCCAATGCCGAATGTTGTGCTCAAGCGACTCGATGATGAATTCCTGATCGCTCATGATGCTCGCGACGAGGTCGCCGATCGATACGAAGCCGATCATTCCTTGCTATTGGATTGCACGTGCCTGTCCGTGGCATCTCGTCTCTCAGTGCTGCCGAGCCTATCGCGGTCCGGGTTGGATGGGAACCGCATGTGCAGCGACCGATGATAGCTTCTGGCCCACGGCGGCGTTCGCGGCAGCGCACCAATCCGCCGCGATTGAGGGCCAAGCGGACACGAAGCGCACGCGGGGCCTGATTCTTATTTCGGCTTGAACACGTTGCCTTCGAGCCAGGCGATCATGCGGTACATGATCTGTTTGTTGTTCTTCTCCAGCATCATCGTATGACCATTGCCGTATATGCCGGCCTCCGGTAGCACGTCGACAGTGACATGGCCGCCGATCGCCGCCATCTCCTTCTGGAATTTGCGCGAGGCTTCGACGCGGTCCTGGGCGTGATCGCCGATGACGATGTAGATCGGGATTTTCGCGAGCTTCCGGCGGCCCTCCGCGGGGATCATGTCGAACGCGGTGACGGAGGTCTCTACCGCAAGTATGCCTTTCACACGCTCCGCCCGTTCGATGGCGGTGAGATAGCCGAGCAGACCAGAGGACGACCAACTTTGAATGATGACGGGCTCTGCAATCTTGTCAATGAGCGCGGTGAAAGCGGCGACGGATTTCGGCGTCTCGTCGGGATCGCGATAGGTGCTGATCGTCTGTGGATAATAAAGATCCGCGAACGCGATCGGGAATTGGGTGTTCGTATACGGCTCGCCGAATTTCGGTCCCCAGCGGAAGGTCACCCAGGAGGATTCCGCGGCGTAGCGGTTGATGGCAGGCAGTTCGGCGGGCGGCGCTTTTCCGAGCTTCACCGCATTGATCTTGCAAATGTCCGTGCCCGAGCGTCCGGTGTTCGTGCGGTCGACGCCATATACCGGGAAACCCTGGCGCACGAACAGTGTAAGCCAGCCTTCTCGCCCATCGGGCGTCGTGTCGTAGACCCGGGCCGTGTGCCCGCCGCCAGAATTGAACAGGATCGGGTATGGATAACGCTGGTCGGCCGGGTATTGAAAGGTCGCATAGACATTGTCGACGACGACATGGCCGCCCGGCCAGCGCGCGCTGTTGGGATCGCCGCCGTCATTCGTCGTGCAATTGATGGTCCTGCCGCCGGCTTCCATGCTTCCCTGCTTGGCGATGCGCAACACCGGATCTTCCGCGCGCGCGGACGCAGACGCCAGAACCATTGCCGTCGCAGCGCACAATACGATCTTGCAAGACTTGCCCACCGTTACCTCCTGTCTTTTCAAGCCGGAGAGCGAATCCGCGCAGGGAATCGGCCTCACCGCCTTTTTAGCGTACGCGGGATGGCTGTCACGGAACCGGCCGTGGCGATTGACCGAGAAAGTCGAGTGGTCTGGAACCTTGTCGTCAAGATCGGGGCGGCAGAACCAGCGATAGGCGAGGTGCAACTCGACCTCCTCACACAGCTTTCTCTCAAAGCGAATGCCGTAGCAGTAACCAACGACAAGCATCCGGATCATCAGCTCGGGGTCGATCGAAGGCCGGCCGATCGGAGATATGGAATTTGCGCGGATCACTGCGGCTTGATGCCTGCGAGCTTCACCACCTTGCCCCATTTCTCTGTGTCTGCGGCGATGAGCTTTCTGAAGTCGGCAGGCGAGCCCATCAGCGCGGCGCCGCCCAGGTCCGAGAGCCGCGCCTTGATGTTGGGATCGGCGACGGCGGCGTTGACCTTGGTGTTGAGCCCGTCGATGATTTCGGCGGGCGTGCCTCGTGGCGCGCCGATCCCCCACCAGCCGCTCGCCTCGTAGCCCGGGAGAGATTCGCCCACGGTTGGGAGGTCGGGCAGCACATCCAGGCGGGTCGTTGTGGTCACGGCGATCGCGCGCAGCTTGCCGGTCCTTATGTACTCGATCGACGCGGGCGTGGTGCCGAAATAGACCTGCACCTGCCCACCGAGCAGGTCAGCGAGCGCAGGTGCCGCGCCGCGATAGGTCACGGTCAGCATGTCAATGCCAGTCATCATTTTGAACAATTCGCCAGCGACATGCGGCAGCGTGCCGTTGCCGGCCGAAGCCATGTTGATCCCGCCGGGGTTGGCCTTCGCGTAGCGGATGAAATCAGCAATTGTTCTCGCCGGAACCGATGGATGCAAAAGCACGACGAAGGGGAGCCTGACGATGCTCGCGACCGGCGCGATGTCGTTGATGAAATTGAAATTCAGTTTGTCATAGAGGGTTGCATTGACGGCCGACGTCGTATCGAACACAAGGAGCGTATATCCATCCGGCTGTGCGCGCACGACCGCCTCGGTGCCGATGTTGCCGCCGGCGCCAGGCCTGTTGTCGACGATGAACGGTTGGCCGAGCCGCTCCGACAACCATTGTCCGGTCAGGCGCGCGAGGATGTCGGTCGCACCGCCCGGCGGAAACGGAACGACAAAGCGTACTGGCCGCGAGGGATAGACTTGCGCCCTTGCGACCTGCGACACGGCTTGCGATGCGGCAGCGCCCGCTGCCAGATGCAGAAACTGACGGCGCGGAAGTTTCATGGCGTGCCTCCCTAGCGACAGCAACGCTATCCGAATTCCCGTACCTCAAAAAGGGGTGGCCAACGGCCGCGGCGGCAGCTTTCTCTAGTGAACCCGACGCGCGAGAAAAACCACAAGAAATTGGGTCGCCGTAAGAGGCGGCAACCAAAACAATCTGACCGCGTTCGGACCACCACCCCTTGGGTGGTCGCAGTTCGGCCTTCAAATTAACGGCTTTTTCACCAATTTAGTCGAAAATTGTTGCATTCGGGTACAACGAAAGCCGGTCCAATGTCCCGCCACCTCGAGCAGAGTTGGCGCGCCCTAGTTGCGGTCAGGATTTTGGACCCCTTCAAATCGGAGTATGAGCGCCGATTCCGACACCCGAGCGGGAGGAGTCAACGAAACAATTCGAATCGAAGGTCGTGGAGTTTGCTCAATGAGCACCGAGCGATACCCTGCAGAACTTTATGACGAAGAAGAGAAGTGGCATATATCGCGCGGCAAGATCCGGTCGGGGCCGTTCCGATTTTCAGACCTTGTTGAAGCGGCCGATTTACAACTTCTCAAGGCGACCGATTTTGTGTGGCATCACAAATGGGGTGATTGGCGGCAGGTCAAATCGGTACCCTCTCTCGCATCTCTGGCTGGCTTGTCTGATTGCGAGCAACTCGATCTGTCGAAACCTGCCGTTCCAAGCCCGGCACTGGTGCAAAAAGTTGACATAAAGCCCAGAGAGACCCTTCCTCCTACATCGGGTGGCTGGCCTTTCTGGCGAGTGAAAAACGCCGTCCATTTTGCAAATCTACTTTTGGTCGGCTTCACTATTTCAAGCCTCTTCGCCTTGAGCGCACTCGTGTTCGGTAATAGCCATCGTGGAATTGGTTATATTTCAATTGAATTCACGACTTTGATGCTCCTTGGCGTCTTGATCACACGAAAATCGGTCAAATCAGGTTGTGGAACTTTTCGCGTTTGCATGCTTCTTGCAGTGGCGGCATTTCTGCTCCTCGTGATGAATCTTGACCGGCTGCCTGCCGCGCTCGATGTTTGGCAAGCAAAGAGACTGCTGGTGCATGCGCGTACGTCGGACCAGATTCGGCGCATAGCGGTCGATCATCCATCAATTAAGTTCCTTGAACTTGTTCTTGCTGCGAATGACGCTGTTCAGGAGTCGTTCACCGCGACCACGCGGTTGGTAAAGGAGTTGGAACCCCAAGGGATAACGCTCGATACGATGCGTATGGCACCCACCCGCGACAAGTTGATGGAAAACGCGCGAGACTTGCGTGCGGCGGCGGCGCGCGCCGAGTTGGGGCTGACTCGTTATCTCGCCATACTGGAATCCGAGCGATCCAACGTCGACCAAGCGGGACAAAAGATATATCCAAAAGACCCCCTGCATGTGTTGCCTGATTTTATGGCAGCGCTTAACAGGCGGGAGGATGTCCTTCGCGAGCGCATGGGTAACACGTTCACAGCAATGAAGACGTTCTATTCGCTGAAAAGTGATGTAGCCGAATTTCTGGTGCGGAATTGGGATGTTGTGCGTTCGCCAAAAGAGCGATCTGCGTTCGCAGACCAGACCGCAAGCGACAAATATCACAAGCTGGCGGCATTGGTGCGCGCCGCTCAAGCGTCAGTTTTGGAACTTGAGCGGGACAATCTGAAAATTAATGCTGACCGAAGAA
The DNA here is from genome assembly GCA_963791375.1 of uncultured Alphaproteobacteria bacterium. Lineage (GTDB taxonomy): Bacteria > Pseudomonadota > Alphaproteobacteria > Rhizobiales > Xanthobacteraceae > JAJPKK01. Next base: position 563,855 of record CAWBSI010000025.1, on the reverse strand, counting down.
CATTGTGGAGCGCACATATCGGTGGCAGCCGGTGACTCGCGGCGGCCAGCCATCGAAGTCGTAGCTAATAGGGGACGCGCAGTCGAATTGCCGCCGCGCGCTTCTCGCGCTCACGGCCTTCCGTGCCACCGCAACGATGAGCCACTCACCGTGTGGACTTGCCCTGGACGCAGAACGGGCGGCGCGCTACACAGGCGACGGGCTGAATGCCGAAAGCCGGTCGATGTCGGCGCGTTCAGCTGCGGTGAGAATCCATCGTGCGGCCGACGCATTCTGCTCCAATTGTTCAGGCGTCGTCGCACCCGCGATGACGCTTGAAACGACCGGTTCGGACAGAAGCCACGAAACTGCCAGCTCAAGGAGCGACCGGCCGCGTTGCCTACAATACTGGTCGAGCTTCTGGATCAGCGTCCAATTGGCATCGGTTCGAAAGATTGCTTCATGCGACCGCGGAGACGCCAAGCGAGTCCCGGCCGGAATGTCGTCTCGCCGGTATTTGCCAGTGAGCAATCCGCTCGCCAGCGGAAAGTAGGGCAGCAGACCGACACCGAGGGCTCGCATGGCTGGGATGGCGTCCCGCTCGAGGTCGCGCCGCAGCAAGCTGTACTCGTTCTGCGCAGAGGCGAACGGATGCAGGTTGCAGCGCAGCGCCGTCGAATGCGCCTGCATCAGTTCCGCGCCGGAGAGATTCGAGCAGCCGATGTAGCGGACCGTACCCTGGCTGACGAGATCGTCGAGCGCTCGCAGCGTCTCCTCGATCGGGGTCGACGGATCAGGATGATGGAGCTGATAGAGGTCGATCCAGTCGGTCTGCAGCCGTCGCAGGCTCGCCTCGACGGCCGACATGATGTAGCGGCGCGACGCACCTCTCAGGGTGCCCTCGTCGTCCATGGCGCTGCCAAACTTGGTTGCGAGGATGATATCCTTCCGGCGCGGACCGAGGATCTGGCCGAGCAGGCTCTCCGATCCGCCACGCCGGCCGTAGCTGTCCGCCGTATCGAACAGCGTGATGCCGACGTCAAGCGCCTTGTGAACGACGGCGCGGGTCTGTTCGAAATCGCAACGGATTCCAAAATTGTTGCATCCGAGCCCGACCGACGAGACGAGGAGCTTGGATGCCCCAAGGGTGCGATAGTCCATCTTGCAATGTCTTAATTTGACGGCCGGACTTTGTTGGTGGCCCGTATCCTAAAGACCCTATATGATCGGCGAAGTCCATGCGAGGGGCGACGCGCGGATGCTGCGGCCGTCCGACAAGATTGGGATGAGGATATTCGATGAATAAGGCCGTCCTTTTTTTGATGCTTGGATTCGCCGGCCTCATCCTCAACGTGCCGACTCCCGTCGCCGCGCTCGACTATCCGACCCGGCCGGTTCGACTGATCGTAGGATTCGCGGCCGGCGGCCCAACCGATATCCTGGCCCGCCTCATGGGGCAGTGGCTGTCACGGCGGCTGGGCCAGCAATTCGTCGTCGAGAATTGCGTCGGCGCTGGCAGTAACACCGCAACCGAGTCCGTCGCGAAGGCTCCGGCGGACGGCTATACCGTGCTCGTCATCACCACCTCGAATGCCATCAACACGAAATTCTATCGCAATCTTCCGTTCAACTTCATGCGGGACATCGTGCCGGTCGCCGGCCTCGGACGGATCTTCTATGTCGTGACCGTGTCGCCCTCGCTGCCCGTCAAGTCGGTTGCCGAGTTCATTGCTTATTGCCGGGCGAATCCGGGACGAGTCAATTTTGCGTCCGCCGGCGTCGGCGGATCGAACCATATCGCCGCAGAGATGTTCAAGGCGGCTGCCGGCATCGACATCGTTCATGTGCCGTATCGCGGCAACTCCGCCGCCTATCCGGACCTGATATCCGGCCGCACCCAGTTGATCTTCGCCGATCTTGCGTCGGCGCTTGCATTGGTGCGTTCCGGCAGCCTGAAAGGGTTGGCGGTCACGGCGCCAAAACCTCTGGACGCGCTCCCCGACCTTCCGCCCGTCGCTGATACCTTGTCGGGCTATCAAGCGACAGCCTGGTATGGTTTCGGCGTTCCCAAGGATAGCCCGCCGGAAATCATCGAGGTACTCAATCGCGAGATCAACGCCGGCCTCAGCGATCCCGTGATCCGGCAACGTCTTCGCGAGATGGAGACGGAGCCCCTCATCTTCGGTCCGGCCGAGTTCCAGGCATTCATGCAGTCGGAGGCGAAGCGATGGGGCGACGCTGTCGAGGCCGCGGGTGTCAAGGCAGATTAGGCTGATGCAGCCGTCCGACCCATGGAGTCAACCGGAGCGGAGCGGTGCCGCGTGAACGAGCTTATTCTTGCCCCGACGTCGCTCCCCGATGCACGTCCGCTCGACTATTTGGAAGCGGCGATCGCGGCGGGATTTTCGGAGATCGGCCTTCGGGTCCACCGCTCTCCAGGTCTGCCGTTTCACCCCGTCGTGGGGGACCATGCGGTCACCGCTGCGATCAAGCGCGCGCTCGCCAAATCCGGAGTGCGCGTGTTCGACATCTACAGCTTCTATCTCGAACCGCAGACGGATGTCGTTCAGTTCGAGCCGGCATTTGAGCTCGGAGCTGAGCTTGGTGCCAAATATGCGGTCGTGATGGGCGCAGACCCCGAGTGGTCGCGACTGTGCGACAATTTCGAACGGGCGTGCCGGCTCGCGGACCGCTACGCACTTGTCTGCACCGTGGAAAGCGCGGTCATGCGGCCGCTCGCGAACCTGCAACAGGCGCTGCAACTGGTAACGACATCCGGATGCGCGAATGTCGCGATCTGCATCGATCCCCTTAACTTTGCCCGTGCGGGCGATTCGCCTGCCGCGCTCCGGCAGATCGACCCGAAACTTCTGCCCTACGCCCAGATCACCGACGGCGTCATCGGGCCCGATGAGCCCAATCCCGCGCTGCTCGGCCGCATGGGGCCGAACCAGCGGCGTCTGCTTGGCCAAGGCAATATTCCGCTGCGAGACATCCTTGACGCGATCCCATGCGGAGTGCCGCTGAGCATCGAGCTTCCGCCGCCGGGCGGTTCACGTCTTGACGCCGCGCAATGGGCCAAACTCGTGCTCGATGATGCACAAAGCTATCTCCAACGCTCCTACGGCGGCGGCGGATGATGGCCAACGTTCCACCGGCCCTTCAGGCCCCGGCGCAGACATTGTCGAACGGAGGGCTGCACGCGCTATTTCTTGCGCCGACGACACTCATGGACGTCGGGCCGCTCGGAGTCATCGAAGCGGCCCGGGAAGCAGGCTATGACGGCCTGGGCCTGCGCCTGCATCCCTCGCCAGGCCTTCCGTACCATCCGGTAGTCGGCGACACGCCCCTCATCCGACACATGAAGCGAGCGCTGGCGGAATTGGGCCTCGGGGTGCTCGACATCTATAGTTTCTATCTTGAGCCGGCGACGAAGCTCGACGACTTTCTGCCTGCGCTGTCGCTCGGTGCGGAGTTCGGTGCGCGCTACGCGCTTGTCCAGGGTGCCGATCGGTGTTGGTCGCGTCTGCGCGACAGATTCGGGGAGTTTTGCGAGCGGGCTTCTCGGTTTGACCTTGCGGCGAGTTTGGAGTTCGTTCCGCAGCGCGATCTCGCGACACTTGAACAAGCTCTCCAACTGATCGGGGAAAGCGGTCGATCGAATGCGGTGATCTGCGTCGATCCGCTGCATCTCGCCCGCGCCGGCGGTCAGCCGGCCGACTTGCGCAATCTCGATCGCCGGTTGCTTCCCTACATCCAGTTTTCCGATGGCGTGCTCGCGCCCGGGGAGCCCGATCTGGCGTTGGCGAAGCGCATCGGTATCGGCGAGCGCCGTCTGCCCGGACAGGGAACGCTGCCGATCGCGGAACTGCTGGAGATGATTCCCGACACGCTTCCGCTCAGCGTCGAAGTATCTCGGCCGCCCGCTCAGAACGTTACAGCCATCGCGTGGGCGCGAATTGTCATTGAAGAAACGCGTCGGTTCATAGCAGGCCCGAAGCGTCTTCAGCTGGGGACCGCCTCCTGACGAATCCGTGACGGAACCGGCGTCTCCGCGCCGTAGTCAGATGTGAGCGCGATTCCTAATCGATCTCGCTCGCGGCGCCGGATGCTTCTGCTCGCTGGCTGCGTTTCTGACGCCGATTACCATCTGTCGAGCGAGCAGTGGCCTCTGAGGAGACCACGTGACTATTCGATTTGGATGTTCCGCGGGGTAAGATGTCCGAACAGCAGTCGCAGGAGGTAATCATGCAATCGCGTCATCATCGTTCCCTGTCCAGCCTGTTGCTCGCCAGCACCATCTTGCTTGCGACGCCACCCGCCATTGCGGCAGACGTGACGCCCGAGCGGCTCGCTGACCCCGAACCAGGCAACTGGCTGATGAACCACCGCACCTATGACGGCCAGCGGTTTTCGCCGCTCGAGCGCATCAACAAGGTCAACGTCAAGAGCCTCAAGCTTGCCTACGCGGTTGCGCTTGGTGGCGGCGCCGGCAACGAATTCAACGAGGCGACGCCGCTCGCCGAAGACGGCTTCCTGTACATCACGGATTCCTGGGGAGTGCTCTACAAGATCGACGGCACCTCGGGAGACGCAGGTCGTATCGTCTGGCGCATGGACCCGAAACAGGAGCGGCAACGCCAGAATTGGGGCGCCGCCCTGTGGGGCAATCTCGTCATTACCGCCGCCAACAGTCCGGGACGTGTCATCGCCACCAACAAGGATACCGGCAAGATCGTCTGGGAGACTACGTTCCCCGAAATCGCGACCGTAGTCATCACGACGGCGCCGCTCGCCATCAAGAACAAGATCATCGTCGGCGCCGCCAACAGTGGTGCGGGCGTGCGCGACTGGATCGCGGCGCTGGATGCCGCCACCGGCAACAGGATCTGGCTCAAATATACCGTTCCGGCGCCGGGCGAACCCGGCAGCGAAACCTGGAAGGACGGCAACAATGCCTGGCAGACCGGCGGCGCCGCTGTCTGGGTCACCGGCACATATGACGTGGAGACCAACCAGACCATCTGGGGCACCGGCAACCCGGTGCCGATGTTCGATCCGACCTACCGTCCAGGCGACAACCTCTACACCAACAGCGCGATCTCCTGGGATCCCGATACGGGCAAGATGAACTGGTATTTCCAGTACACGCCGGGCGACATGTGGGACTTCGACGAAGTCGGCACCCATATTCTGATCGACAGCGAGGTGGCTGGCCAGCCGCGCAAGCTCATCACCCATTCGGCCCGCAACGGCTTCGTCTACACCATGGACCGCCACAATGGCCAGATCGTCGGCGCCAAGGCTTACATGGACAACATCAACTGGACCAAGGGCATCGACCAGAAGACCGGCCGGCCGCTCGACTACGACCCCGGCAAGGACATCCAGACCTATTCTGGCATCGCCAATCACACCCCGAACGAGCCGGTCAGGAAGGTTTGTCCGACGATCCTCGGCGGCAACAACTACTGGCCGTCGAGTTACAGCCCGAGAACCAGGCTTCTCTACGTGCCAGCTCTGACCGGCTGCGACGAGGTCAAGCTCGACACCGAGATGCACTCGAAGGCCAAGGGCTGGAACGGCGGCACGCATAAGGCCACGGATCGCCTTGAAAGCAACTTGACCGCGATTGATCCCATTACGGGCGACATCAAGAAAAATGTCCACCTGCGCTATCCCAACGTCAGCGGCACCTTGGCGACCGGCGGCGGCCTGATCTTCCTCGGTCTGACGGATGGAACCGTGGCGGCATATGACGACGACACGCTTGCCGAGCTTTGGAAGACCAATGTCGGCTCGGGCTTCAATGCCCCGCCGATGACCTTCGAGGTCAACGGCAAGCAGTACGTGGCCATCGCGACTGGGCTGTACACGACCGGCAAGCGCACGCTGGACAACTCGCCGGAACTCAAGGACCAGCGCAACGCGACCGTGCTGTACGTGTTCGGGCTGTAACGCGCGCGGTGATCCCGCGCTCGCCGGGCCCCACCGGTTAAGGCGATACTGCTGACCGGCTGACGCATCGCGACTGCTGTCAGCGCCGCCGCGGTAACTCATTAAGAAAGTCTCATTTTGCACTACGTACGCCGGCAGGAGCGGAACGAAGAAATTCGCGTCAAAAAACGCTCTGCCTCAGAGCGGGTCCATAACGTGAGCAATATGATCGTCAGTGCGCGGCTATGTAGGCGTCCCGTAGGACGTTTGATTCGGCTTCCAGATCCTCCAGTCGATACTTCACAACATCACCGATGCTGACGATGCCGACCAGTTGGCCGTTGGCAGTCACAATCAAATGCCGCACCCGGTGATTGGTCATTAGGCTCATGGCTCGTTTCAACGTGTCGCCGGGAGTAACGGTGATTGCGCTACGGGTCATCACGTCCAACACCGCCATGGAAAGCGCGCGCTCTCCATGCTGCGAGATGGCATGTACGATCTCGCGCTCCGATATGAGGCCACCAATCACGTCACCACTTTTCACGACCAAGGCGGCGATACCGTGCGCCCGCATCAGGTAGGCCGCAGTTGTGACCGTCGCAGTCGGGTCGATTGTGAAGACCTCCGCGCCCTTGCGATCCAGAATATTCTGAATGCTCATCAGCACCCTCCTGCTTCCGACGAAACTGTTTTCTACGGCTCCGCGTCACCGATACCGCATCATTTCAAAGCGTTGCACCCATATGGTGAGCCATCAACCGACCTACCACACCAGCGGTCTGCTCTGATTCTTCCGTGCCGCGCGGCGTGGCTGGCAGCTGCAACACGGTCGCGAGTTGACCCTCGTAGAGCCGCGTCAGCAGCACGAACTCGCCATTCGGGAATTCGAGCGCCAGGCTGTAGTCACACATTGAAGGTGCTCCCCTCCTGTCCTGCGAATGCCGCGATTGTCGGTCGTCCCGAGTGGCGCACTGGAGGCAGCCAAATGACCGATGCCACGCGACAGCGTGCACACTGATCGAGCCACTCGAATAAAAGCAAAGCCGTCGGGAACGGCCGGATTGGGGTCTTACCCAACTGATGCGACCCGCGAGGGCCGCTCCCGGCGTGCCGTTCGTAGGTTAGCCGCTATGTTGGCGCTCGAACGTCAGCGACAGCAATCATCGCGGCACTCTGGCCGGGTGGAGTCATGTCAACCTCCGTTCCGGATTGCCGATTAATTTCACGCCCGGCCGAAGCCGCTGTCAAGGCCATCACCCTCTCGCCGAACGTTTCCGCGATCTCGTTGGGGCACCTCGGCGGTCGCAGCGTAAACACCGCTTCCCGGCGCAACACGCATGTTGCTTTTCCTTCGATCTGCTGCTCCGTGCCCGCTCATCTCCAGCAAACCTTCAGCCTGTCTGGCCCCGCTTGACCTTGATCTTTCGAGGTTGTTCGTCGACTTCCCGTAGGGAGGCTTCTTGCCGCTCGCCGTGCTGGTTGCAATCGTGGTGGAGGCGATGAGCAGCGTGTAGCCGTCGGGGGGCGACTTGGTCACTGACACGGTGCCGATGATCCCGCCCGCGCCCGTCTTGTTCTCGACGACCACCGGCTGGCCGAGCCGGGCGGCGAGCTCGTCCCCCAGCACGCGTGCGATGGTGTCGTTGCTGCCGCCAGGCGGGAACGGCACGATCAGCCTGATCGGATGATTGGGCCACGCGGCCTGCGCGCCCGCATGTCCGGGCTGCGAGGTTGCCGCGACGAGGATCGTGCCGGCGGCCAGAAGGCCCGGCGACTCGAACGATTCGGGAAGCGCATCTTCGTCTCCTTTGACAGGTGCAGTACCGACTCGCATGCCACCGCTGGTCCGTAGGAATTGATCAGCGATCATCCGGCGTCACGCGCGGTTAACCTCGCAGCCGCAGCGCCGGCGCGCCCTCAGACGAAGCCTTCCGCCTTGTGAGGCGGCAACTCCTCCTGCGAACGGCCGATGACGCCTTGCGCCCTGTAAGCCGCCAATTCCTCCTCGGAATGGCCGAGCCAACCGCCGAAGACAGTGTCGTTGCTGGCGCCCAGCGGCAGGCTGGGCTCGATGGGTCGACGTTTGGTTCCCTCAAAGACGAGGGGCGAATGAGGCAGGACGACTCGGCCAAGCCCGGGATGGTCGACCCATTGCAAACTGCCGCGCGCATGCATGTTCTCGTCGTGCATGACCTCGGAGAGGTCGCGCACCGGCGCGCAGGGGACCGCCGCCGCCAGCATGCGTCGCGCCACCTCGTCCTTGGCGAGCGTCTTCGTCCAGCCTTCGATCAACGCGTCCACGGCCGCGAAATTGGCGACTCGTGTCGCGCGGGTGAGGAAGCGAGGATCCTCCTTGAGGTCGGGCCGACCCATGACATCGAGGATCGCGCGGAAATGGTGGTCGCCCGGCGCGTTGAGCACCACATAGCCGTCGTTCGTCGGATAGACATTGTAGGGCGAGATGCCTAGGCCGCCATGCCGGTTGCCGGTGCGCGCCGGGGCGGCGGCGCCACGCGCGTGCACCATACCGAGGTTCGAGGCGAGTGAAGCATAGGTCGCGTCCTGCATCGAAACTTCGACGATCCGACCTTTCCCGGTGCGCTCGCGTTCGTAAAGCGCGGTCATGATCGCGGCATAGAGGTGGATGCCCGCGCTGAAATCGCACAAGGCCGCGCCCGACTTGACCGGCGGCTGATCTGGAAACCCGGTGGAATTTATGATGCCGCACATCGCTTGCATCACCAGGTCCATGGCCGGATAGTCACGATAGGGGCCGGACTTGCCATAACCGGAGCTCGAGCCGTAGATCAGGCGCGGGTTGATCTTCAGGAGATCGTAGGGACCGATACCGAGGCGATCGGTAACCCCCGGCGCAAAATTTTCGACGAGAATGTCGGCGCGCGCCACCATCTCGCGCAGGAGGTCACGACCCTTTTCGGATTTGAGGTTGAGCGTGACCGGCTTTTTGTTCGAGTTCAGCATGGCGAAGGGCAGCGCGGCCCCGCCCATGTCTCCGCGGCTGCGCAGATGCTCGCCATGGAACGGCTCGACCTTGATGACCTCTGCGCCGGCCATGGCCATCAGAAAGGTCGCATAGGGTCCGTTATAGACGTGGGAGAGATCGATCACGGTAATGCCCGAAAGGGGATAGTGTCGGTCGGCGGCCGAGCTGCGGCAATCCTGGTCGACGGACGTGCCAGCGTGCGCGTCGGTCACATCGGTCTGATTCATCATGTTTCCCGGGCTCCGCCTATTGGGGAATTCGTTCGCCACGTCCGCGCGCGATCAGGCGCTGCGCGGCGCTCAAGTGCGGGAGGTCGAACATACGGCCGTCGATGCTGACTGCTCCAGCGCCCGGTTGCTGCGCGAATGCGGCCACGATGGCAGTCGCTTCGTGCAGTGCGTCGTCGCTGGGGCTGAAGACTTCGTTGATGGATTGAACCTGTCCGGGATGGATTGCCGCCTTGGCGCCGAAGCCGGACGCGACGGCGGCGCGGGCTTCGGCACGTAATCCGTCGAGGTCGCGAAAATCGGTGTAAACGGCGTCGATAGCCGGGACACCGGCGGCGGCAGCGCCGAACAGGCAGAGGCTGCGCGCGAGTTGGAACGGCGGCGTGTACAGCCCGTCAATGCGATTGGCCGAGGCACCGATATCCGTCGCCAGATCCTCGCCGCCCCACATCATGCCGCACAACCTCGGTCCCGCCTCGCGCGCGTAGCTGGGCATTTCGAACAGGGCAGCGGCGAATTCGGTCACGATGGGCAGGATGCGCAGCGAACCGACGCGTATGCCCTCTCGCACCTCGAGCGCCGCCAGATACGTATCGACGTGTGCGACATCGCGACCGCCCCCGCATTTCGGCAGCATGATGCCGTACGGCTGGGCACGCACCACGGCGGCGAGATCGTCGAGCATCAAGCCCGTCGCCGGCGTGTTGACTCGCACGAAAAGTGGTAGCCGCTCGCGATTCTTTCTGACGAACTCGGCGCACATGCCGCGTGCTCGCGGCTTTTCCGCGTCGGGCACCGAGTCCTCCAGGTCGATGATCAGCGCATCGGCGCCGCAGTCGAGTCCCTTCGCGAGCTTGCGCGCGTCATGAGCGGGAACGAAGAGCAGGGAGCGCATGATCAGCCTCGCTCAGGTGTTGAACGCATCTCCTCAAGGAGGGCCGGCATCAGAAGGTGCCCATCGCGAGGAATCCGTCCGCTTCGTCGAAGTCGTTCATAAGCTTCTTGCCGACCAGGTCCTTCAGTGTTTCGGTCGTGCCCCCGCCGAGCGTGCCATAGCGCGCGCCGCGATAGAAGCGGGACACCGGAAACTCGTCCGTGAAGCCGTAGCCGCCGTGCACCTGGATTGCCTCACTGGTGACCCGTATCGCCATCTCGTTGCAGTACATCTTCGCGATAGCGGCTTCATAGGGGTCGGGAAACGGATTCGCAGTACGGCAGGCGCGGTAAAGGAGGCTGCGGCCAGCCTCGATGTCACGATACATTTCGGCGAGCTTCCAGCGCATCCCCTGGAATTCGCCGATGGCACGCCCGAACGCCTTTCGTTCGCGGGCGTACTTGATGGCTTCCTCGAACGCTCCCTCCGCCAGACCGAGTGAGACGCTCGGATTGAGGCATCGCTGGGTGTTGAATGCGGAAAGCAACTTGCGGAACCCGTCCTCGCGCAGAATCACGTTCTCCACCGGCAGCTCGCAATCCTCGAACCTGATCTCCGCCAGGTTCTCGCCGCCCATCGTGTGATAGCGGCCGGTCACGCTGAAGCCGGGCGTGCTCCTCTCGATCAGCACGCAGCCGATGCCTTCCCGACCGGGCAGGCCGTTAATGCGACTGAACACCACGAATACCGACGCTTCGTCGACCCGACTGATCAGCGTCTTGACGCCCTTGAGCGTTACGCGGTCCCCTTTTATCGTTGCGTTGGTCCGGTAGTTCGCCACGTCGGTCCCCGCGTGGGGTTCCGTCATGCACACCGCGAGGAGCGCTTCGCCCGTGCACACTTTGGGCAGAATCGCCCGCTTCATGCTCTCTGGCGCATACGTGGAGATGATGCGAGTCTGCACGCCCACCTCACCCATGAGAGCCATTGCGGTGGGGTAGCAGACCTTCGCGACCTCTTCGATTACAAGCGCAGTATCGAACACCGGAAGACCAGAGCCGCCGTATTCCTCCGGGATCGCCATTCCCAGGATGCCCAGCTCGGCAAGCTCGCGCATGTTCTCCCATGGAAAGGTACCGTCCATGTACTTCAATGCGCGGCCGTGGAACTTGCTGCGCGCAAGATCGCGAACGGTGTCGACCAGCGCACGTTGCTCGGCGGAGAGTTGCACTTTCACGTCAGTCATTCTGTCTCTCCTTTTATCAGGCGATCGCGCGTTCGGTGCGCAGGTCTGCGACACGAGCAACGATACGCTCACGCAAGTACGCTGCACGCGAGCGTGAGTTCATTGCACGACCTCCGTGAAACGCGGCGGCCGGCGTTCCGAGAACGCCGCCAGGCCTTCTGCATAGTCGGGCGAGCCGAGAATGTCCGGCAGCGCCGCGCGCTCGATGCACAGGCCTTCGGCGAGCGGCAGGTCGATGCCCTGATAGACGAGCCGCTTGATCGCCACCAGTGCGGGCGCGGACCGGCCCGCCAACATCTGTGCGAACGCATGCGCGCGCGCTTCCAGCTCTTCGGGCGCGACCACTTCGTTCACGAGTCCGATGCCGAGCGCGTATTCGCTGGTCACGGGTTCGCCGCTGAGCATCAGCTGCAGGGCCCGGCTCACGCCGATGAGCCGCGGCAATCGTTGCGTGCCTCCCGCTCCGGGGAAGGCGCCCACGCGACTCTCGGGCAGCCCGAGAGTGATGCCATCGGCAGCAATCCGAAGGTCGCAGGCGAGCGCCAGCTCGAGGCCCCCTCCGAGCGCGAGGCCGTTCAGAACGGCAATCGTCACGAACCGTGCACTCGCGACAGCGTCGATCGCCGCGCGGATCGAAGCGTTATGTGCAAGGCGCGCGGCAAGGTCCATGCCCTTGCGTTCCTTCAGGTCGGCGCCGGCGCAGAACGCGCGGCCGCTGCCGCGCAACAGCACGACCCGGGCCCGCTTCGCAGCAGCCTGGGATACCGCCTGCTCGAGTGCAGCAACGGTTGCAACGCCCAGTGCGTTCATGCGTTCGGGACGCTCCAGCCTGATTTCGAATACGTCGTTGCCGAGCGCTTCGAGAGAAAGGTCAGGGCTCATGGGGATCCTTTGCGATCTATTGGAATGCGGTTCATGCGACGGCACGGGCAGCAATGTTCGGTGCATCGGTACGGCTCTCGTGCATGGCGCGCAGCAGCGGCTCGCGATGATCGGGATGGGCAATCGCGATCAGGCGACGCGCGCGTTCGCGCAACGGGCACCCGCGCAGGTGCGCGGCGCCGTATTCGGTCACGATCACGTCGACGTCGCTGCGCGCCGTCGTTACAGGACGGCCCCCGAGTGACGCGACGATGCGTGAACGCTGGCCGTCCGAGGTCGTGGATGGCAAGGCAATGATCGAACGCCCTCCGGACGACGCCATACCGCCGCGCACGAAATCCACCTGGCCGCCAACAGCGCCGAGATAGCGATCACCTGCAATCTCGGCGTTGGCCTGTCCCGACAAGTCGATTTCGATCGCCGAATTGATGGTATGGAATTGCGACAGCGCGGCAGTGACTGCAATGTGGTGGGTGTACTCCACGCAACGCATGTCGATCATTCTGCTGCGCTCCGCAAAGTCGCGCAGACGTTGCGTTCCGAACAATCCACCGGTGACGCTACACCCCGGGTCGCACCCCTTGTGCGCATTCGTGACCACGCCCCGCTCGACGAGGTCGACGAGCGCATCGGACACGACGCCGCTGTGCACGCCCAATTCACGATGGTCCGAAAGCGCGCGGGTCACCGCAGCCGGCAGCGTACCGACTCCAAGCTGTACCGTCGCGCGATCGGGGATGAGCGCGGCCACCTGTTGCGCCACCGCACGCTCTATCGCGGAGGGCGCGGGATCCGGCATGTCGATGAGGCGGTCGTCATTTTCGACGAACAGATCGATGTCGTCGCTGTCCACCCGGGCATCGCCGCCTGTGGCCGGGAGGGCGGGATTGACGAGCGCGACCACCAGGCGCGCCTGGCGGATGAGTGCTTGCGTGAAATCGGCGATGACACCGAGCGTGAAACCGCCGGTCGATAACGGTTTGACCTGGATGAGTGCGACGTCGACGCGCAGGTGGCCGCTGCGCAGCAGCGCAGGAACCGAACTGACGTGGCATGGAACGATATCTGCTACCGCGGAGATATGTCGGTTGGTGCCCGCACCATTGAGGGCGCGGAACGCGAAGTGCTCGGCGTGCTCGGGACGCAGGGTGGCAGACGCCGACAAACCGAAAAACAACACAGGCGCGTGAAGATCCTCACGCTGCGCCACCAGCGCCTCCGTCAACGCGAGCGGCTCGCCTGGCCCCTGCGGCCAGCCGATCACGTCGTGCGGACGCAGGTGGTCCGCAAAACGCAGTTGCGCAAGTGAAACGTTCGTTCGCATCGAGATGTCCTTTAGGCGTGCAACCTAGCAACCCACCACTCGTCAGCCGTCGTTTCGTGCGCCAGGGCCTTCGCGATATATTCGAGCAGCATCATCGAAGCAGCGCTCACTCAATCTGAATTTGGGCGTCCTTGACCAGCCGGGTCCAGAGTGCGAGCTCCGAACGGATCAGGTTCCCGAAGTCCTCGGGCGTGCCGGGTTGCGGGGTCGCGCCTTCCCGCGCGAGCGCCTCCCGCACGTCGGGTTGCGCCAGCGCGGCGTTAAGCTCCTCGTTGAGCCGCTGGGCCACTGCAGTCGGCAACCGCGCGGGGCCTAGCAGGCCCCACCATGCTTCGAGCCGGAAGCCCGGCAGCCCGGCTTCGGCCGTCGTCGGCAACTCGGGTGCAAGCGGTGAACGTTGCGCACCGGTGACGGCCAAGCCACGCATCGTCCCTGCGTGGATGTACTGTGCCGCCGAGGCGAGGGTGGGCAGCAGCATCTGCAGGTTGCCGGCGAGGAGATCGGTGAACGCGGGGCCGATGCCTCTGTATGGGACGTGCACGAGCTGCATCTTGGCTGCCGACGCGAGTAGCTCGGTGCCGAGGTGGTTGATGCCGCCAACGCCGGCCGAGCCGTAGTTGATGCTCCTCGGCTTCGCGCGCGAGAGAGCGATCAATTCGCGCAGCGTCGTCACGTTGAGTTCGTTGGACACGACCACAACGAACGGCCCCGCGCCGACCTCGCCGATCGGCTCCAGGTCCTTCAAGGGGTCATACGGAAGTTTCTTGCCGCTCGCCGCGTTGGTAGTAATCGAGGTAGAGGCAAACAGCAGCGTGTAGCCGTCGGGCGGCGACTTGGCCACGGAGTCGGTGCCGATGGTCCCGCCCGCGCCACCCTTGTTCTCGACGAAGACGCTCTGGCCGAGCCGGGCTCCGAGCTTGGCCGCCAGCACGCGCGCGATGATGTCGTTGCTGCCGCCGGGGGCGAACGGCACGATCAGCTTGATCGGGCGGTTGGGCCACGCGGCCTGGGCGCTCGCGTGCGCGGGCAAGGCGATGACGCCCAGGGCGAGCACGGCTGCGAGCACGGCTCGGTGCGTCACACTGTTGGAGAAGGTCATTTCGCCTCCTTGGTAGCTGGCAAACTGCCTGGTTTGCTCCCGCTGGTTGGTCAGGATCCGTCCAAGTTCATGCCGCATCGGTTTACCGCAGTGCTACGATACAGGTTCCATGGCGTGCGCGAGTGCGCGAACGTCGTTGAGCGAGTTGAGACTGTCGACGAGGTCGCGCAGTTGATGAGACGAATGATCGTGCAGGGGACGCACTGAGGCGCGAAAGCAATCGATGGCCTTGGCGTCGAAATCCGCCGCCGACATGGGACGGCTGGGATGACCGAGCGGCCAGTCGACACGGAGACTGTGCGCCGTCCCGTCGTCCATCTCGACGTGCAGCTGAGCCGGCGAGATGTTGCGGCTCCATTCGCGCTCGATGTCAGTATCGACGAATGCGTCCACCCGCTGCGCGAGTGCCAGGATGTCCTCGCGATGGAGGGAAGCTTCGCCGAAGTGGCCCAATCTGACGCAACCGTCCACCAGCGCGGTCGCCACGGTGAAGGGAATGCTGAACTGCGCGTGGACGACGGTGTGCGGCGCCTTGCGTACTTCGACCGGTTTACACACAGCTTCATATGCTTGTCGGTTCACGCCGACGCGAAGGCGCCGCACACGTTCAGCGCGGATGCCCGGAGAGGCTCGCAAGGCGAGCGCAGCGTCGATGGCGGTGTGATTGAAACGGCAGCAAGGGTAGGGCTTGTAGCTCAGCTGCGTGAATTCATAGCGCTCGCCCAGGCGGTCGCGCAGCACGTCGCGGTCGCAGCGGTCGCGCAGGTACACGCGGAAGAATCCATCGACCCCTTCGAAGGTCGCCTGGGCACCACGCACGTTGCGTTGCGCGAGCTGCACCGAGACGAGCGCAGACTGCGCGGCAAATCCGGGTTGCATCCGCTTGGTGAGTGCGCCGTCACGCGTGACCTGATGGTTGCCGGCGACCAGCGAATAGACGATGCCGAGCGCGTTCACCATCTGCGTGACCTCGAGCCCGAGGACGCGTCCTGCTGCGATGGTTGCGGCAAAGTGACCGAACAGCGGCGTGTAGATGAAGCCGCTCTCGATGATTCCGATGCGGGTCGCAACCCCCAGCCGGCAGATCGTCTCCAAACCGGCGGCGACCCCGACGATGAATTCCGCGCCGTGCGCGCCGCCGCGCAGTTCCGCAGCAGCAAGCGCTGCAGGCACAACCGAAACGCCGGCATGCAGCACGGCCGCATCGTGGGTGTCGTCGTAGTCGCGTGCGTGCGCCATCGTGCCGTTGACCCACGCCGCATGGTGCGCCGGCACCTTGTCGCCGAATGCCAGGATCGTGGCCTGAGGCGCGCCGCCCCACTCGACTGCAAGCTCGCGCGTTTCCGCGACTGCGGGTGCACTCGAACCGGCGGCCGCGCACGCCAGCGTATCGAATACGTTGATCTTTGCGGCAGCGATCACGGGCGCCGGCAAGTCCCGGAGCGAGACCTCGCACGCGAAGCGGGCGAGGACCATTGCGAAGTCTTCGCTCGCCACCGGGACGAATTGGTCTGCGCCATCCAGGCACTTATCGCTCGCGGACACTGGTGACGCGATGTTTGCCGGCCGGGCCACGAGTCTCCTCCAAACGCATTGTTGGGCCGAAGCTCTCGGAGGCTTCGTACATCGCCTTCTAAATCATCTAAATGATTTATAGACTTCTCCTTGCTCTCTGTCAAGTCTTCTGAAAAGATGCCCTCGTCCAAGGTGAGGTGCATTCTCAGATGGCCGGCAATCGCCTCTGTCGCCGAAGACCGAGCATCGCGTATCGAGTGCGAGGGTTCCGGCTGCAGCAGCTTTTCCTGTCACTCGGCGCCGGAAATGGGGAACTCTGCGCATGACGGATCATATCGCGATTACCGACCAGCAAGGACTGCGCTGTATTGCAATGCGGCGCCCCGAAAAGAAGAACGCAATGACGCAGGCGATGTATGCATCGATGGCGGCCGCACTCGACTCCGCGAGCGCAGACAGCGCCATCCGTTCTGTGGTGATCTGCGGCGTTCCGGGCGCCTTCTGTGCTGGCAACGATCTTGAGGACTTTTTGAGAGCGGTCGAGTCCGGCACGGGAATTGCCGCCGCCATGTCGTTCCTCCATGCGCTCGCGCGGTGCGACAAGCCACTCGTCGCCGCGGTCGATGGTCTTGCGGTTGGGGTCGGCACAACGATGCTGTTTCACTGCGACCAGGTGGTCGCCTCGCCGGCTGCGCGTTTTTCGACGCCGTTCACGCAGCTCGGCCTCGTGCCGGAAGGCGCGTCTAGCCTGCTCGCGCCGCGACTGATGGGTCATCAGCGTGTCTTTTCGCTGTTGGTATTGGGCCGACCCATGAATGCTGCCACGGCCTTGGCCTGCGGGCTCGTCAGCACCGTAGCGGATGATGTCGTCGCGGCGTCCACTGTCGTGGCCCGCGACATCTCCGGCTTACCGGTGGAGGCAGTCAAGCTGTCGCGCCGGTTGTTGCGCGGCGAGCCGGAGGACATCGTCAAGCGGATGAACGACGAGGCTGCCCTGTTCGCGCAGCGCATGCGTTCCCCGGAAGCCGTCGCCGCCTTCAACGCATTTTTGTCGCGGAAAAAGTAAGGGGTGCCGATCGATCTCGAATTGTGGATACGTGGCTGGCTAGGTGGAGGGAATTGTCGTAAATGAATTAGATAATTATGGGTGCCGCTCGTTCATCAGATGAATGAGTTGGAGTAGCAGGAGGGGTCGGCATGGGCGCCGTCCCAGAGCCCTACCATTTCTGTCGATGCTGTCGGTCGGGGCGGTCGAGATAGAACAGCATCGAGAACAATCTTCGGGCGGCTGATTATCCGGAAGGTCTTGCGGCCTTCGCCGAGAAACGTCCACCCACGTTCTCACGACAGGAGTTTGGAACACGATGGATGCCATTCCGACGATGCCGAAAAGCAAAGCCGAGCATGTGGCTCAGCAACTGCTCGACAGGATCATCACGGCCGGCCTCGCTCCCGGAAGCAGCTTCGGCACTGAGGCGGACCTGCTGAGGCTGTTCGACGTGAGCCGTCCGACGCTGCGCGAAAGTCTTCGAATTCTTGAATCACAAGGCGTCCTCGAACTGCGGCCGGGTCCTCGCGGCGGGATCATGGTGAAAAAGCCCAGCACCGATATCCTGGCGCATGGGCTTTCGGTCTTCCTGCGCCTTCACGACGTGCCCTTCATTACGGTTCTGAAGGCGCGCGAGGTGATCGAGCCGGCACTTGCCTCCGAAGCGGCACAGAACGGCACCGAGGAGGATTTCGATCAGCTGGAAGAGTCCATCGAACGGATGAAGGGGATCAGGGATCAGCAAGCTTTCATCGAAGAGAACCGAATCTTTCATTCGATTATCGCACGCGCGAGCGGCAACAAGGTCTTGGAAACCTTCTGGTCGACCATCAGCATTCTGGCAACCGGCGAGCATCATGGGGTGCGTTATTCCGTGGGCAATCAGCAGCATGTCATCGAGGCTCACCAGGGCATTCTCAAAGCCTGCCGGAAGCGCGACGGCAAGGCCGCGGCGGCAAAGATGGAAGCGCATGTGACCGAACTCGAGCATCTGGTTCGCAAGCGGTACCAGAGCCTCTTGACCCAGCCGACCAGCGTGGTCGCAAGACACCGACCCCGCTAGGGCAATGACGCGCATCGAGCAATTCGACCTAGGCCGATGCAAACTTGCGGTTATTTCATTGCGGCATTCGTTTCGCTTCGTACGCACATGACCTTGACCCGGTCGTTGTCGCCCAATTCCTGACCGAAGGAGGTTTGAGCCAGGAACGCCTGACCGTGCATCAAGCAGGTGACCGGGTTCCCGAATTCAGTGGGTACGCGCATTACCACCCTTGCATTGGCCCCGCTGCAATCCCGAAGATCGGGTGTGACGGCAACCGAACATATCAGGACCAGGGCTGTGAGCATCGTAGGCTTCCTGTTTCGTACCGGATTGCACGAATGCACAAGTCGTACCAACACCTCGTAAGCGCGCGACCTGGCACGTAATTTTTTGGCCGTATTTCAGCGGCCGACCGACCATCTCTCGAAATGACAGTTCAGAGGCGCCCAGGCGCGAGATGAGGTTTGAGGGAGGCCCAACGCCGCTAACACCCGCGAGACCTGTGATGCCCACCCTGGCATCGGCGCGCAGCACCAAATTGCCCTCTCGAGGCCACGTGCATCGACGCCGTGGCTGACGACGACGTTCCCGATCGGCCGACAACCGGTATCTCCGACGATGTGCGATCGCAATGGCCGTGCGTGAAGTCACGGCACGTCGGGCTGTGTTTCGAGAATGGGCCACCAGCCTCCATCGCCGCGCTGGAATAGCGGACAGCCATAAACTCCGCGCACCGACAAGGGACCGCCAGCAACCGACCGGAGCGGTGCTTCCCAGCGATTTGTCTGTTTCATTGCGACGATCATATCCACGCCCTCGACACCAATCGCTTGCAGCAGGCGGACAGCCGCCACTGCCGTCGCGCCGGTGGAAATGGCGTCGTCAACCAATGCCACCCGCCGGCCTTTGATCAACGTCAGGAGGTTTGGGTCGAGCCGCAGCCGCTTACCGGCGTCCGGAGTTGTGATCGATGAGACTGGCTCCGACAGTGCATCGTCGTACCAGAATTTGCGCGAATAGCCGAGCGGCACATAGCGCGGTTGGCCAAGCCGCGCGGCCACCAGCGGAGCAAAGGCGAGACCGAGGGTCGGCAGGCCGATGAGAATCTCGGCCCCGAGGAATTGCGCTTGCGTCGCCATGTGATCGGCAAGCGCGGCGACCACGACGTGTGACGCTTGGTTGGCGATGAGAGATGCGACGGCGTGGCCTCCGTCCGGCAGTCGGCGCAGCGGCAGAACGAGGACGCGCCCGCACGGGAGACGGATGGGATAGCCGAAGCGGTAGGGCGGCGTGGCAGAAAAGCGAGGCGGCACGTCTTGCGTCAGGCTCTGCCAATAGTCGACGGTCGATTCAGTAAAAAAATCGTCCTCGGCCATCACAGGGACCTCGACATCAGCGCTTCGGCAGGGATGTCTTGGACAGTACGCGATCGAAGCCCTTGTCGCCACCCACGGTCCTGGCACGGGCGCCCGGAACCAAATTGCCATATCGAGGCCACGCGCATCGCATTCGCTCACAGGATCGAGTAGGGACAGACCGTTGACCGGCATGGGGCCGAACCGGGATCAATGCCCGGGTTGATCGGGAATTGAGAGGTCATTTTTCATGCGTACCCGCATTACCTGCGGCTGGCTGGTGGCACATGCAGACGGGCATCACACCCTTTGGCGCAATGCCGAGCTGGTCTATGAAGGCAACACCGTGCTGTTCGTCGGTGAACGCTTCGAAGGCTCGGTCGACCGCGAGATCGACGCGCGCGACAAGCTGGTCGCGCCGGGATTCATCGACACCCACGTTCATTCGGGCCACCGCGCCTCGCATCGGCTGATCTCCGACATTGGACGCGGCGACTATTTCGGCCAGCCCTTCCTGGAAATCAGCGTCGCCCGCGAGGGCACGCGGGTCGGCGGCGATCCGCGCTATGTTCGCCCCGACGACAACTCGGCGGCGGAAGAACTGCGCCTCAATGCTCAATTCACGGTGGCGGAACTGCTGCGCAACGGCATTACGACATTCGTCGAGTTCGGAAGCCAGTTGCGCGTTCAGCAGGCGCTGCTCCAGACCGTCGGCGAACTCGGCATCCGGGCTTATCTCGGTCCAGGCTTTGACAGCGGCCGCTGGGTCGGTGGCGAGGACGGCAAGCTCGTGCGCGTGGTCGATGAAGCTTCGGGCGAGCGGGAGTTTGATCTGGCGATCGAATTCATCGAGCGTCACCAGGGCGCCCATGGCGACCGCGTCCGCGGCATCCTCGTGCCGCGCGAGATCGAGACCTGCACGGTCGCCTTGATGCGCAAGGCGGCCAAGGCAGCGCGGGATCGCGATCTGCCGGTCGCGATCCACGCGGCCTACAACATCCACGAGGTGTTCGACATCATCCGCGAGCATCAGATGACGTCGGTGGAGTTGCTGCGCGAAGTCGGCCTGATGTCGGACAAGCTCAACATCGGCCACGGCAACTTCACCTGCGACAATCCCCTGATGAACTATTCCGGTTCGCACGACCTGGAGATCATGGGTTCGCACCGTTGCTCGATCTCGCACTGTCCGGTCAACGTGGCGCGGCGCGGTCGCTTCCTCGACAATTGGGAGACCTATCGCAAGGCCGGCGTGAACATCGCGCTCGGCACCGACACCTATCCGCGCGACATGATCCTGCAGATGCGCAACGCCTCCTATTTCGGCAAGGTGGCAAGCCACAACCTCAAGACCGCGACCGCCGCGCAGGTGTTCGAGGCGGCGACGCTCGGCGGCGCGCATTCGGTCGGCCGCGACGATATCGGCCGGCTGGCGCCGGGCGCGCAAGGCCGACATCGTCATCATCGACCTCACCGGCCGCGACACGCTTCGCATGGGGCCGGTGCGCGATCCGATCAAGAGCCTGATCGATTGCGGGATCGGCGATGACGTCGATACCGTGATCGTCGATGGCGTGGTGCGCATGGAGAGCGGCCGCATCCCCGGCATCGACTTCGCCGAGTTGCGGGCGCAGGCGCAAGCGGCCGGCGAGCGGATCTGGAGCGGCTGGCAGAATTGGGACCCGCTTGGCCGCACCGCGGACGAGATGAGCCCGTACTCCTTTGCCCGCGCCAATTGAGCAAGCCGGGGCGGAACGCAGTCCGCCGAGCCCGGCTGATCACTTCTTCTCGGCGATCTCGCCGATCAGCGGCTTCCACTGCGCGATCTCCTGCTGGATCTGCGCACGGTACTGCTCCGGCGTGGTCTTGACCGTGTCGGCGCCCGCCTTGCGCATGCTTTCCTTCATCTCCGGGTCGTCTGCCATCTTGATCAGGATCTCCGACATCTTGCGGATGATCGGTTCCGGCGTCTTCGGCGGAGCCATGATCCCGTTCCACGTCTCGACGATGAAGTTGGGGACGACGGTTTCGTGCACCGTGGGCAGATCGGGAAAATAGGGGCTGCGCTCGAGCGACGTCACGGCGAGGCCGCGGCACCACGCCGGCCTCGATCTGCGGCAGGGCGTCGGTCATGTTGGCGAATGCGAAATCGACGTCGCCGGAGATGACCGCGGCCGTCGACGGCGCGCCGCCCTTGAAGGGAATGTGCACCGCCGACGTTCCGGTGCGCGCCTGGAACAGCTCGACCGAGTAATGCGTCAGGCCGCCGGCGCCGCTGGAGCCGTAGTTGAGCTTGCCGGGATGGGCCTTGGCGTAGGACACGAGCTCGGTCATCGTCTTCACCGGCAGGTCCTTGTTGACGATGACGACCTGCGCGATCGAGCTCACGATGCCGATCGGCGCGAGGTCCTGTACCGGATCGTAGCCGACCTTCTGCGCAAAGGGTGCGATCGAGATGGCGCCGATGCTGCAGACGCAGAAGGTATAGCCGTCGGGCGCCGCGGTCGCGACGGCCTGCGTGCCCACGATGCCCCCGGCTCCTGCGCGGTTGTCGACGACGACCGTCTTGCCCAATGCGCTCTCGACGTAACGCGCCGTCATCCGGCCGACCAGATCGGTGTAGCCGCCCGCCGCGTACGGTACGATGAAGCGTGATGGTCCGGCTCGGCCACGCATCCTGCGCGTGCGTCACGCTCGGTGCGAGCGCCATCGCGAGCGCCGATGCCAGCTTTCCGCAGATGCTTCATCGCAATCTCCCCTTGGATATTGAGACCGATAAGCAAGTTCTTTGCCGCCGTTCGAATTCGTGGAATTTCAGTGGCTTGGCAACCCCGGGACGTTCCGCATGGGAGGCCGGTGCCGATGAAGTGACCACCCGGACCGTAGTCAAGGAGCAGGCCGCCACAGCGTGAGGCGGATCGGTGTCGGGGTTCCGCCGGAGCAGGGATTGAGTTCTTGCGGACAGTTGGAGATGACGACAATCACGTCCTTCTCGCAACGCAGATCCACATAGTCGCCGGGTTTGGAGATGCCGTCGGCAATCGCCACGTCACCGTTCCCATTCACCGGAACGTTCATGAAGAAGTTGATGTTTGCGGGAATATCACGCGGCCCCATGCCGAGTTCGCCGAGCGCCTTGATGAAGTTGTCCCTGCAACTCAGGCTGCCCGGTTGGCCATAGCGCATGAGGTTGATCTCACGGCTGCAGTTGCCTGCCAGCGTATCGTGGCGGCCGACCGTGTCCTCGATCATCGTCATCAACGGCTGCGCCAAATCGTCGTAAATGACGCATCCCTTGGAAAGATATATGCTGCGGGCCAGCTTCATGGTGTTTGCGGCGTTGTAACGGACGGCCGTATCGGCTGCGTCGTAAATCAACGTGTCGACGGACTGGCAGCCTTCGAGATCGACAATCCTGAGAACGGTGCCTTTGTCCAGCCGCTTGTGCCAATAGGCTCTCGCCGGCAGGATTTCATCGTCGATGATCTCACCTGGCGGCAATGGCTGTCTCAGCATCGTTCGTCTCCCGTCGACTGCATCCCCGTCCGCATTTGCCAGTGAACTAAGCGCCGATATTTTTGCCGAATTGCGCGTGCTGGTCTTGCTTATTTTCGGGCCGTTTCCGATCCATAACGCGCCAGGAACTGCCGCGCACGCTCGGTCGTCGGGTTCGTGAAAAAAGTATCCGGTCCGTTCGTCTCCACGATGCGGCCCTGGTCCATGAAGACCACGCGTGTCGCCGCCTCGCGCGCAAAGCCCATTTCGTGTGTCACCACCACCATCGTCATGCCGTCGCTTGCCAGCGTCTTCATCACCGCCAGCACCTCGCCCACCAATTCCGGATCGAGCGCGCTGGTCGGCTCGTCGAACAGCAGGAGCACGGGGCGCATCATCAGGGCCCGTGCGATCCCGACCCGCTGTTTCTGGCCGCCGGACAGCCTCGCCGGCGGCGCATCGCGCTTGTCCCAGAGGCCGACCTTGCCGAGCAGCGCCTCTGCCTGCTCGCGCACCTCGGAGCGCGGCCGCCGCTGCACATGCAGCGGCGCCGCCATCAGATTGTCCAGCACGCTCAGATGCGGCCACAGCGCGAAATGCTGGAACACCATGCCCATGCGCGTGCGGATGCGTGCCAGTTCGCCGTCCGACATGGCAATTTCGCCCGCGCGCACGCCTACGCGCTCACCCGACAGGAACACCGCGCCGCTATCGGGCACCTCCAGCCAGTTGATGCAGCGGAGCAGGGTCGATTTGCCGGCGCCCGACGGGCCGAGGATGCAAACCGTCTCGCCCTCCGACACCGAAAGCTCGATGCCCTCCAGCACCCGATGGTCCTTGAAGGATTTACACAGACCGGTAACCCGAAGGACGGAACCATCGCTCACGCGTCTGCGGCCTGCTTGATTTCCCCGTCGCGATACTGGCCCCAGGCGGCGCGCAAGGCGCCATAGGCGACGGGGTCGAGATCGAACCGAGGAAGCGGATCGGGATCCCAATGGCCGTAACGGTCCACGCCACGCACCAGGGTCGCGGTGCGCCGGCCGATGGTGGAGCGGACATGGGTTGGAATGTAGAAGAATGCGAATCCGATTCGCGGCGCCGCCGTACGGTTCTGTTTCGAGCCGTGCGCCGTGCGCTCGTGATGAAGCGAGAACTCGCCGGGCTGCAGCGCGATGGTGACGGCACTGCTCTCGTCGGCGATCTGCAGCGACTGTCCGCGCGCCAGCATATTGTCGGGGGCGTAGGTTTCCTCATGCTGCAGATCCGGACCCAGATGCGTGCGCGGCAGCACCTGCAACGCGCCGTTCTCCGGCGTAGTCTGGGTGAAGGCGACCCAGGCGGTGATCTCCTCATGGGGCTCGAGGCCGAAATAGGCGCTGTCCTGGTGCCACGAGACATAGGCGCGATCCTTGCCGCCCTTGGCGAAGATCGAAGCGCCGAACAGCATGATGTCGGGCCCCATGAGGTCCTCGAGGGCATCGAGAATGGCCGGGTTGCGACCGAGTTCGACCACCCACGGCATCGCCAGATGGCCCTTGATCTTCAGGCTGCGATTGGCGCTTTCGCCCATCCTGGTTTCATAGGCGGCTATCCGCGCGGCACAGTCGGCCGCCTGCTCGGCTTCCATTGCCCGCATCGGCGCCAGCCAGCCCTGCTCGCGGAAATGCGTCACCTGTGCGTCGGTCAGCGTTTTCGCCATTGCATCCTCCACTTCATCGCCGCGCCTCGGCCATGGTCAGCACCGTCCGCACGCCTCCCTCGACGGCCAAACACAGCACCCAGTATAGCAGCATCGCGCACACGAAGCTGGCGAACGGCACATAATAGGTGGCCTGGATCTCGTTGGCTGCGAAGGTCAATTCCTGAACCGCGATGATCACCAGGAATGCGCTGTCCTTGATGATCTGGACCATCTGGTTGCCCAGCATCGGCACCGACGACAGCAGCACCGGCGGCAGGATGATGCGCACGAGCAGGCGCCAGCCATGGAAGCCGAAGGCCTGCCCGGCTTCGATGCCTTCACGAGGCAGCGCCGCATAGCCGCCGCGCAGCAGTTCCGCGATGTAGGCGGCGTTGTAGATCGTGAGTGCGATGATGCCCGCCATCAGGTTGCCGATGACGATGCCGAACGAGGGCAGCCCGTAGTAGATCAGGTAGCAGAACAGCATGAATGGCACACAGCGCATCAGGTCGATGAGCCACGCCAGCACCAGCGGCAGCGCGCGGACGCGCGAGATCACCAGGGCGAACAGCATCAGGCCGAGCAGCCCGGCGCACACCGCCGATACCGACGCGATGGCGAGCGTGGTCGCGAATCCCGAGAGCAGGGCGTCGCGCTGCTCCCACAGCACCTCGATGCCGTGCGGAATCATGCGAACAGGCCTTCACGGTGGCGACGCTCCAGCATCCGCTGCGTGGCGACAAAGATGCCGATGACGACGAGATAAATGGCCAGCGCGACCAGGAATGGCGGAATCGGATTGTAGGTCGCGGCGCCGATGCGGACCGCGGCGCGCGTCACCTCGGTCACGCCGATCACCGCCACCGCCGGACTGACCTTGATCAGCAGCGTCATCTCGTTGACCAGCGCCGGCAATGCGGCGCGGGCGATCTGGGGAAGCACGACGAGACGGAAGCGCAGTCCGCGGGGCATTCCGAATGCGCGTGCCGCATCGAGTTGGTCGAGCGGAAAGGCGAGCAGCGCCGCGCGCCAGATCTCGCAATTATAGGCCATCGATCCCAGCGTCAGCGTAGCGACGCCGGCCGCAAATCGCGGCACTTCCAGGCCCACCGTCGGTAACGCGAAATACACCAGCAGCACCAGGGTCACCGCCGGCGTGGCGCGCAGCAGGCTGACCAGGGCCGCGACCGCGCCGTCGAGCCCTGGCACCCGCCCCCAGCGGATCAGCGCCAGACCGAGGCCGAGCGGCGTGCCGATCACGATCGCCAAGAGGCTGATCGCGATCGTGTTGCCCGCCCCGGCCGCCAACGCCAGGTAATCCCCGGGTCCCATAAGGGATCAGACGGTTGCGGAAGGCGCCTCCGGCATATTCTCGAAGGTGGTATCGAACCACTTCTTTTGCAGCGCATACATCGTGCCGTCCTTGCGCGTGCCGAGCAGGAACTCGTTGAGCATGGCCAAGAGCTCGGTGTTGCCCTTCACCACCGCCCAGGCGATGTAGGTGGGCTTGGAGACGGGCTGGCCGACCTCGAAAGTGTCGGGCTTCGACTTGGCGATCGATTCCAGGCTGAGCCGGGTATTGACGACAAAGTCGATGCGGCCCAGCGCCAGATCCTGATAGGCCTCGGGGTAGCCCTGATAGGAGACGATCTTGCCGAGCTTGCCGCCGGTCGCTTTGAGCATGTCGTCCAGCTGCGGTAGCAGCTTGAGCATGGCGCTGCCCGCCTCGACCCCGAGCGACAACCCATTGAGATCCTTGATGCCCCCGATCTTCTTGTCGCCCTTGCGCTTGAGGTAGTAGTCGACGGACTCGACCACGGGGCTGCAGAAATCGAGCGTCTTCATGCGTTCCTGCGTGACCAGGATGGCAGTCACCGCGGCGTCGTACTTGCCTGTGGTGACGCCGGGAAGGATGCCGGTCCACGGGATGATGTCCTGGCGGATCTCAAACCCGGCCTTCTTCTTGAACAGTTCCAGCAGTTCCTGGTCGTATCCGGTCGGCTTGCCGTTCTGGGTGAATTCGAACGGCTGGTAGTCGTCCTCGGTCGCAACCGTCATGTAGCCGCGCTTCTTGATCTCGGCGAGGGTGACGGCTCTGGCAGCGCCTGGCACGGTCAGCGCGGCGGCAGCTCCGAGCAAAACGCCGCGACGTGTGAAGCCGAGTGCGGTCATGGTGTGTCCTCCTGTTTGCGTCTCAAAACGCAAACCTCATGCCAGCACCGAAAGGCTGTCTCGTTGCCGTGAATGATCGTCAGATCGCTTTGTGCTGCCTACAATATGGGCAGGGCCTGCCGGCGCGTTGGCCGCTGGGGCGCTTCGGACGTCCCCGTCCCACGAGAGCCTTCTATGCTGATCGGAGGTGTCATTTCCGACGGCACGATGGGTTATTGTTTGATTTTGCGCATGATCTTGTCGAAGAAGTCTGGAACTTCTGGGGATCATGCCGGACGGCGCAGGCGAGGAGACGATGGTGGACCTGGATAGGCAAAGCCTGCGCGGATTTTTGGCGCAGCTCGAGAAGGAACTGCCCGAGGAATTGTTACGGATCAAGGAGCCGGTGAGGACCCATCTCGACATCACCTCCCTCGTCTATGAGCTGGAGCGCCTCGGCAAAAGCCCGGTGGTCATGTTCGAGAACATCGAGGGCCACGCGATGCCGGTGGTCACCAACGTCGCCGGAAACCGCAAGGTACTGGCTCTCGCGCTGGGTGTCGCGCCGCACGACCTGCCGATGGCGTTCCGCGAGCGCTGCACCCGCTATACGCCGGTCGAGTTGGTGAACCGGCCGGAATGGCACGACGTCACGATCGAGGGCGACGACATCGACCTCACGAAATTTCCAATACCGTTCCACTTCGAGATCGATGCCGCGCCTTACATCACGGCCGGCCAGATCACCGCGCGCGATCCCGAGACCGGCGTCGACACCACCGGCTTCCATCGGCTGATGCTCAAGGGCAAGAACCGGCTCGGCGTCTCGCTGCACTCGCGACGGCGCATGTGGGAGTTCCATCGCCGCGCGGCAGCAAAGGGGCAGAACCTGCCGGCCGCCGTCACGCTCGGCATCCATCCTCTGCATTACATGGGGTCGATGGTCTACGCCTATCCCCAGCATGTCCGGAAATTCGAGATCATCGGTGGGCTGTTCGGCGAGCCTTATCGGGTGGCGCGGTGCGGCACCGCCGACATCGAGGTGCCCGCGGCCGCCGAGATCATCATCGAAGGCGAGATGCTGGCCGACGAACACGAGCCGGAGGGGCCGTTCAGCGAATTCACGGGATATGCGTCGTTCCGCTCGACGCAAAACGTGTTCGTCGCCAAGCGCATCCGCATGCGCGCCGACGCCATGTTCCACAGCGTGGTGTCGGGCATGTCGCAGGACCACATTCTCGTGTCCTGCATCACGCGTGAGGGCGAAATCCTGAACGCGCTGCGGCGCAACCTCCCCAACGTCAAGGCGGTGCATGTGCCGCACACGACCTGCGGGGCCTTCATGGCCTTCATCTCCATGAAGAAGACGTCCGCCGGCGAGCCGCAGCAGGCGATCATGGCAGCGCTGGGCACCGAGTTCTATACCAAGTACGTCATCGTCGTGGACGAGGATGTGGACGTCTTCAGTCTCTCCGACGTCATGTGGGCGGTGGCCACCCGCGTGCGGGCGGAGAAGGACATCATCTTCATTCCCGGGGCCAAAGGCGCGATCCTCGACCCGACGTCCGATCCCAATGACTTCACGCTCACGAAGATGGGCATCGACGCGACCAAGCCGCTCGGACAGGACTTCGCGGCACGCCTGACGATTTCCGACGCGCAGCGCGCCCGCGCCCGCGAAATTCTGGCGAAGGCGGGTCTTTGCTGAAGATGCTTATCTCGGGGACGGATTGGCGTTTGCCGCCCGGATCGCGGCGACGATCCGGTCCGGCGTCACCGGCGATGTCAGCAGCTCGGCGCCGAGGCCCTTGAGGGCATCGTTGACGGCGTTGGTAATGGCTGCCGGGGGCGCAATGGCGCCGCCTTCGCCCAGACCCTTTTGTCCGAAGCGGGTATAGGGCGACGGCGTCTCCATGTGGATGATGCGAATGGAGGGGACCTCGGTTGCGCCCGGCAGAAGATAGTCGGCGAACGTCGTGTTCGAAGGCTGCCCGTCCGCGTTGAAACGCATCTCTTCGAAAAGCGCGGTCCCGATCCCCTGGGCGACACCGCCGCAGATCTGGCCGTCGACGATCATCGGATTGAAAAGGACCCCGCCGTCCTCGACGACGACATAGTCGAGAATGTCGATCTCGCCGGTCTCTGGGTCGACGGCGACCGCAGCCGCGTGGGCGGCATAGCTGAACGTCCCGGTGTCGCGCTTTGCCTTATAGCCCGCGGTCACCTCGAGACCGCCGGGATCGACATCGCCGGGGAGGTCTTGCGGGCGGCGATACCAGGTGCGGGCAATCTCCGCGACCGAGATGCGGCCGTGGGCGGCGACCACCATGCCGCCATCCAGACGGACCTCCTCGGGGCGCGACTGCAGCAGCGTGGCGCCGATCCGTTTCAAGCGGTCGGCCAGCTGTTCGCAGGCGGCGGCCACCGCGCCCCCCGACATGATGGCGCAGCGCGAGCCCCAGGTCCCGGTCGAATAGGGCGTCTGCGCGGTGTCGCCGTGGATCAGCTTGATCCGGTCGTGCGGAACGCCGAGCATCGTGTGGGCGACCTGGGACAGTGTCGTCTCGAGCCCCTGGCCGTGGCTGTGCGCGCCGATTTGCAGCTCGAGCCCGCCATCCGGCGTGAACCGCGCCTGGCATTGCTCGTAGCCTGGAACGAACGGAATTCCCCATCCGGAATAGACGCTCGTCCCATGTCCGGCCTGCTCCGAATACATCGCAATGCCGACGCCCAGGAGCCGCCCGTCGGGTTCGCCGCGCTGCTGCCGTTCGCGCAGCGCACCGAGCCCGATCGCATCGACCGCCTGCCGCAAGGCCTCGGGATAGTCGCCCGAATCGAAGTGCCGCTTGGCGATGTTGTCAAACGGCATCTGCTCCGGGCGCACCAGGCTGCGCATGCGCAGATCCGCGGGCTCGATGCCGAGGTCCCGCGCCAACGCATCGAGCGTCAGCTCCAAGGCAAAGCACACCCCCGTGCGGGCGACGCCCCGGTAGGGCAGGATCGGCGGCTTGTTGGTCGCAACGGAATACGTGCGGCAGCGATAGTGGGGAAAATCGTAGACCCCCGGAAGGATGCTACCGATCTGGCCGGCTTCCAGACAGGCCGAGAACGGATAGGCCGAATAGGCTCCGGCATCGACGGTCGCCTCGCAATCGAGCCCGAGCAGGCGGCCGTCGCGATCCGCATAGGCCGTCAGGCGGTAATGGTGCTCGCGGCAGTTCGCTCCGGCTGTGAGGTTTTCGCGGCGATCCTCGATCCAGCGCAGCGGATGGCCGAGCTTGCCCGTCGCCCACGCCAGGGCGACTTCTTCGGCAAGCAGGACGCCCTTGTAACCGAAGCCGCCGCCGACATCGGGCGCGATCACGCGGATGCGCCCTTCGTCGAGGCCGAGGCACTCGGCGAGCCCGGAGCGAACGATGTGCGGCTGCTGGGTCGCGCTGAAGACGACGAGTTGGTCGAGGCGGTGGTCCCGATAGGCGACGACGCCGCGGCCCTCCAGCGGACTCATGACCTGGCGCGAAGTCCGCAATTCGCGAACCACCGCGACTGCTGCCTTGGCCTTGAGCGCCGCGAAATCGACGTCGATGTCGGTGGTCAGGAAGAGATTGTCGCCCCACGCTTCGTGTACTAGCGGCGCTCCGGCATCACGTGCCGCCAGCATATCGTACACTACAGGCAATGGGTCGAAATCGATCTCGATCCTCGACGCAATGTCTTCCGCCTCGGCGCAGGTCGGCGCGACGCACATCGCGACCGGTTCCCCCACATGCCGCACTTTGTCGACCGCCAGTACCGGCTGCAACGATGACTTGAAGCCGGCGAGTGCGGTGTCGGCCCTTATCGCGCGCACTCCGACGAGATCGCTCGCGATGAATACGCGGTGGCGAAACACCGGTGGAATCCCGATCGATCGTATGCGGGCGTGGGCGACCGGGCTGCGCAGGAATATCACATCTTGCATGTGGGGCAGGCGGATGTCGCCGACGAATTGGCCCTGTCCGCGGACGTATCGACCGTCTTCCTTGCGCGGCAGACGCGCCCCAATGCCTTCTCCGGTCACGCTCGACCTCTCCACGCGCCCGGCGTCGCCTGCGCCCGCTCACTGATGCTAGTGCTGACGTCAGTGACATGGAACCACAATTCTCCGTTCCGTCCTTCGGGAAGGCCGATCGGAGGATGCGGCCGCCCCCAAAGCATCATCGGGGAGGCATCCCGCGTCCCTATCTTCTGGAATATCGGACATGCGTAAATGGCCTGGGAGCATCCACGTCGTGGACCGTTTCCTGCACGGCTTGCTCGGCGTCGCTCATTTGCCCGACGTGTCGGCAGGTGAAAACCTGCAAGTGGGCTGCTATCCTCGACCATGACAAGGGACCGGCGCAGAGCTGCTCGGCGATCCCACGTGAAGAGCGCCCATCTCTGCATAAGCGGTCCGCTGAATTATTCGGCAAAGGAAGCCAGTCATGAATGCAGCCCCCGTCTACGACCTCATCCTTCAAGGCGGCCACGTCATTTGCCCGGCCTCCGGCATCGACGGCGTGATGGACGTTGCCATCGCGGGCGGCAAGATCGCTCTCGTCAGCAAGGACATCCTGCCGTCGGCGTCGCGGCAGGTCATTGACGTCCGCGGCAAGCTGGTCCTGCCGGGGATGATCGACACCCATGCTCACATCTATCGCTATGTCACCGGGCGCTTTGGCCTCGAAGCCGACATGGTGGGCGTCGAAAGCGGTGTGACGGCGCTGATCGACCAGGGCGGCGCCTCCTCCATGACGTTCCCCGGCTTTCGCCACTTCGTTGCCGAGAAGGCCGCGAGCCGCTGCTACGCTTTCATTTCCGCCTATCTCGTCGGCGGCCTCGAAGGCCATTATTATCCTTCGCTCTATTCGCCCAGCGGCATCGACGTGGCGGCGACCGTCGCCGCCGCCAAAGCGAACCGCGATCTCGTCAAGGGCGTGAAGGCCCACGCCGAGATCGGCGGGTTCGCTCGTTGGGGCACGACGGTCATGGAAATGGCAAGCCAGATCGGCCGCGATGCCGATCTTCCGGTCTATGTTCATTTCGGGCAGCTCTGGGCATTGCCGCCCGAAGGGGCGAACGGCGTCGATGCCGACACGATCGTCGAACGTACCGTCAGCCTGCTGCGGCCCGGCGACATTCTCGCCCATCCGTTCACCCGGCATCCCGGAGGCTTCGTCGACAAGGACGGCAAGGTGCACCCCATCATCAAGGCCGCCATGGAGATGGGCCTCAAGATCGATGTCGGGCATGGCAGCCATTTCTCCTACCGGCTGGCGCGAAGGGCGATCGATGCCGGCATCGTGCCGCACACCCTCGGCGCCGACATGCACGGCTACAACACCTTCGTTCCGCCGCCGCCCGGCACGCCGGGTGCCCATCCCGACGATGAGAACCACCCCTTCGCCGGACAGGCCCGCTTCAGCCTGACCCAGGCCATGAGTTCCATGCTCGCCCTTGGGCTCACGCTGCAGCAGGTGGTGCCGATGGTGACGAACAATGCCGCCCAGATGGCGGGCGTCCCCGACGAGATCGGCGCCTTGAAGCCGGGCATGGCGGCAGACGTCTCGGTCCTCAATGACATCAGGGGGCGCTTCAAGCTGCAAGACAATGAGAGGACGCAGATCATCGCAGAGCGCCTTTTGGAACCGGCCTTCTGTCTCCGCGCCGGCCGCCGCTACGAGGCGACGGCGCCGATCCTGCCGCGTGCGGTTGCGGCGTAGCTGTTGCGATGCTCGCCGGATGGTCGACGCTGAGCCAGGCGGAACGCGACGCCGCCTACAACAATAATGCCGCTGTTGCCGACAGCGCCGCTCTGATCGAGCGGCGCAACGCGGCATCCTTCGCATTTCGCTCCGCCCATCGCGGCGGGCTCGACGTGCCCTATGGTCCCGGGCCTCGCCAGCGCTTCGATCTCTTTGCGGCCGAGAGCCCGGCGGCGCTGTGCCTCGTCTTCATCCATGGCGGCTACTGGCAGCGCAACACGCGCGAAGATTTCGCCTGCTACGCCGAGGGCGTTCTGGCCCATGGCTGGTCGGCGGCGCTGCCGAGCCATACGCTCGCCCCCGATGCCACGCTGACGCAGATCGTGGGCGAGATCGGCAGCGCACTGGACTGGTTGGCCGCCAAAGGTCCGCAACATGGGATCGCCGCAGGGCCCATCGTGGTGTCCGGCTGGTCGGCGGGCGGTCACCTCGCAGCCATGGCGCTTGGCCATTCCCGTGTCGCCGCGGGCCTCGCGATTTCCGGCGTGTTCGAGCTCGCGCCCCTGCGCGACACCTATCTCAACGAAAAGCTGCAGTTGACCGACAGCGAGATTTCGACCCTGTCCCCGTTGCGGCTGCCGGCCGTCGCGAAACCGCTCGCGATTTCCTATGGCACGGCCGAGCTTCCAGCGCTGGTGGCGGACAGCCGCGACCTCCACGCGCACCGGTCCGCAGCGAAGGCGCCGGGACCGCTGATCCCGATTTCAGGAGCCGACCATTTCACCATCCTGGAGGAATTGCGCCGTCCCGACGGAAGGCTGGTGCGTGCGGCGGTAGAGCTTGGAGAGCGACTAGGCCGTTGAGGGGCGCGAACCCCTGGAGGTCAGCGCTCTCTACTCAAGAGCGGACGTCGACGACGCAGGCGGCTCACCTGTTTGTGCTCGTTGAGACGCGGAGAGCAAAGGCGGTTGCACCAGTACCTCGCGCCGAGGCCGCATGGCGGGCTCCCCGCGCTATGTCCCGCCCACACGCCCTGCGACGCCTATCGATATCTTGCCCCGACGCGGTCGGTCTGGCGCCACACCACCGCGCAGCGCCGGCGCTGGCCGCCCGCAGAGAGTTCGAATGCCGCCGGAGCCATCAACGCGCTCGGTACGGCGAGACAGACGCCACCCTGAGAAATGTTGCGTACCGTGCAGCTGAGCACCGACTGGGCGCCGTTGAAGACGATGGTGCCGCCTTTCAGTTGGCGAGAGCGTGTGCTTGTCCTGCGTTCAATGATGCGATTGTCCGACATGGGAGCCCACCTCTGTGAACCCAGCCTTGAGTGCCGCTGAAGCCATACCTAAACCTGCGGCCGCCGGTTTGCATCCCATGTGCGGACAATTGTCGCGTTAACGATTAACGCCCATCGAGGGGTCAGTCGCCTCCGCGCGTTGACTCCGCATAAGCTTCTTCGAACCATGCAAGGCGCTCTTCGAGAGCCCCGAGCCTGGGCGCACTCTGTATCTGGCCGGCGATCGATTGCAGCTTCTCGCACACGGCGTTGTCTTCCTTCAGGACCTTGCCGACGAAATACCGGACGGCAATCGCCCGTACCGGATCGGTGAAGGGGCGCGTCCAGCGGTCGTGCTTGGCGCGGTTGGCCGCAAATGGCGCCGGGAAGATCCAAGCGCGCATGAGCGAATGGTCCATCGCTACCGGCACATATTGCAGCAAGAGGACGTACCAATACTGGGCGTCTGCCCGGAAATGTGAAACGACCAGGTTGGGAAAAATATGAAACACGCGATAGTTCACGGAAACAAAAGTGCCGTTCCGGCACTCTGCCGCCATTCTCGTCAACTGATCGGGGTCGGGGATCGTGGAGAACGCGCTGTGCCGCCCAAATCGAAAATAGCCGATGTTCTCGCGCCTGAGGTATCCGGATTTTCCGAAGGTGCTCGGGTGAACCGCGACGATATGGTAGTCCTCGACGCTCGCGTGATAGCAGAGCCTCCAGTTCGCCTTCACGCTCCGCGTGAAGTGCTGCGGTTCGACGGCAGATTTCGACATCGCTTCGAGGATCGGGAAGCTTTCTCCCAGGAAATCATCCAGGCTTTCGGCGTCGCCGGCCGCGGAGAACCGCCCGAAGATCAGGGAGCCGCAGGTCGCGATCTCCACGGGATTGAGGCGGGCATCCAATTCCCTGGGTTCGACGCCGAAGAATTCACGGCACATGGGAATGCCGATCGCGCGGCCGTCCTGATCGTAACGCCAATGATGGAAGCCGCAGACGATAGGCCCGTTGCCCCTGTCGGCATTGCGCAGTGGAAACGAACGATGAGCGCAGCGGTTTTCAAATCCCGCGAGCTTCGCACCGAAGCGCTGCACGAAAACCAATCGCGTTCCCAGCGTCGCCCGGAACCAATCGCCGTCTTTGAGGACGTCCGTGGACAGGCCCAGGAACGTCCATATGCGAGAGAGTTGGGTCTGCTCGCGGCGAAACGCTGCCGGATCGATCAGCGTGTGAGGCCAGTTCGAGAGCATGCTCACGTTGGAAAGTCCGGAGGCCGTCGATTGAGCGCGCGCGTCAGCGCCGAATGTCTTTCTGATTGTCGCTATGAAAAGTCAATCGCTCCCGCCGGCGGGGGCATGCGCATGGACAGCCGGACTTTAAAGCATTGCGTCACCAAAGGATTGCGTCACCGCCAATGGCGCTCGCTGAAATGAAATAACGAGGCCACCTGAGGTGACCTCGTCAGTTATTTGCCCCCCGACCCCTCGGTCCTCGCCCGGCGTGGTCGGGACAAAATATATTGCAGCGCGCAATCGTGGCTATTCCGTGAGACAATTGCGGATCAATTTGGGCCGGGCGCCGGAGCAAAACTCCCGCATCTGAATTGGCCGGGATTGATTGCGCCGCGACCTGAGGCCCGTTGAAAAAACCGCGGTCTCCTCGGCGCTGTGCGAGAACAACTCGATCTCGAACTGTGGCACACAGGAATCGACGAGCGTCGACGACCCCTGTAATCCACTACCAGGGATGTCCGAACCCCCACACCGCGGTAGCGATTGCGAGGATCAGCGCCGGCGGTGCGACCACGAGGCCGAGCCGCAAAAAGCCCCATGCGCTGACGTGCTCACCTTCTCTCCTCAGGGCAACGAGCCACAGGATGGTGGCGAGCGAACCGGTGACCGACAGGTTCGGCCCGAGATTTACGCCGATCGCCATCGCCGCCGTCACTTGCGCGGGGAATTGGCCGGTCGCAATGACGGACCCCGCGATCAGGCCGACCGGCAGGTTGTTCATCAGGTTGCAGGCGATGGCGATCACGATGCCGGCGCCGAATGCCGCGCCGCGCGGGGGAGGTGTCGACGGCCCGGCTCAGCATAGCGCGGCGAGAGCTGCAACCACGCCCGTTCGGTCGAGGCCTTCGACCAGAACGAACAGCCCGGCGACCAGCGGCAGCACGCCCCAGGAGATGTCACGCAGCACCGGCCACGGCGACTGCCGTTCGAGATGCGAGAACGATCGCAGCAGTCGCGCACGCCGCAGACGAACGTCGGCAGGCCGAGCTGCAGGTCGAAGGCCGAGCACAGCAACAGCGCGACGGCGGTCGCCCCGATGCCGCACGCCGTCATGCGGCCGGTGGCGCTCAGTTGCGGGACGTGGCGATGTCGCGTGCGATCTTCTCGCGCTCGAGCGGGCCCTGCTGGGTCAAGCGAAGCACCAGATAGGTGACGCCGATCGCCACCACCGAGGGCAGCGCGAACTGCGCGAGCCAGGACAGCAGCGGCGGCATGCGGCCGCCGAAGATCACGAGGTTGGCCGGGTTCGAGATCGGCAGCACGAAGCTCGCAGCATTGGCGATGAAGGCGCACACGAAGAGATAGGGCAGCGGCGTGGCGCCGGCCGCGCGGGCCGCGGCAGTATACGGCGGGCGTCAGCACCACGGCCGTCGCGTCGTTCGACAGCAGCACGGTCACCAGCGTTCCGACGACATAAACGAGAGTGAACAGGCGCTGCGGAGAGCCGCGGGCGTGCTCCACCGCAAGCGCCGCCAGCCAGTCGAACAGTCCCTCGTGCCTGGCCAGTTCCGCCAACAGCATCATGCCGGTCAGGAAGAGATAGACATCGAGCCCCTTGCGGACGCCGAGCAAGGCATCGGCCCAAGGCAGCAGGCCCAGGCCGACCAATGCTGCCGCGCCCAGCACCGCCCACACCGCCTCCGGCATGCGCCAGGGACGGATGATCACGCCGGCGGTGGCCAGCGCCGCAATTCCCCAGGTCGCACCGGCACCATCAGTCAGAATGGACACGAATCAACTCCTGGTGGTCTGATCCCGACATTGGCTCTCAAATGTTGGGACAAGTCAGCCCACCAATTTCTTGAAGGAGTGGGGGGAACTGATCCAAGCCGATGGCAACGGCTCGGGTCGCACCACAGGCCGGCGCGATTCCAGGCTACTCCGCCACGGACGGCGGCGCGCTGCCCGTCGCGATCACCGCCGTCCTTTTCGCGCAAGACCGCGCCTTGCTCAACGGACAATTGCTCTTCCATAGTTTCCGGCACGGCAAAGCAGCAGCAACAGGCCGGCGGTCGCGACTGCGGCCAGCATCAGGAACGCTGCGCTATACCCGTCATAAACGACGATGACCCCGACCACCGTCGTAGAGAGCGCAGTCCGGCTCGGCTCAAGCTCATTTCGTTGCTGCCCGGCGAACGCGGCGCTACCATGGCGGGCACGGTCCGGGTCGCGCGTGCGACTTGGCTGACCGCTTGCGTCGCGGAGAAGTATCATGTGGCCGGGTTCGTCGCCGTCAGCCGTGGTCAACGGCGCCGCCGGCATGATCATCGCGGCGCTGCTCATTGCGGCACTCTATTTCGGTCGCGATCTGCTCATACCGCTCGCCCTGGCGGGGCTGTTGGGCTTCGTTCTCGCCCCGCTGGTGCGCCGGCTAGAGCATTGGGGGCTGCCAAACGGGCTTTCCGTGGCGGTCGTGATCGTCGTCTTGCTGGGAGCTCTGTTTGGGGGCGCCACGGTTGCCGGTCGCCAGCTGACGCAACTGCTCGAAGAGCTGCCGACTCATGAGGCGAACCTGCGGGACAAAGCCCGCTTCCTGCATCTCGAATTGGGAGGGACCGGAATATGGCAACGGGCCGCCGCCACCGTCCGAAGCATCGAGCAGGAGGTGCGCGACCCGCAGACCGAAAACAAGCCGATGAAAATCGAGGTCGCACAGGGCTCCGACGATGCCTTGACGACGATTTTCGAATACACGCGGATGTCGGTTCCATCGCTTGTGACGGCGGCGTTGGTGCTTCTGCTGACCATATTCATGCTGCTCCAATATCGTGATCTGCGCGACCGCGCGGTGCGGCTGATGGGGACCGCCGAGATGGGCCGCTCGACGCAGGCCTTCGATGAGGCCGGGTCTGACCTCGCCCATTTCCTTCTCCTTCAGCTCGGTTTGAACGCGAGTTTCGGAGTGTTTGTCGCCGTCGCGCTGTGGGCGATCGGCATCCCGAGCCCCGCCTTGTGGGGCGCCATGACGGCGGTCCTGCGTTTCATACCTTACGTCGGCGCCTTTGCGTCTGCGGCCTTCCCGATGGCGCTTGCCGCAATGGTGGATCCGGGTTGGTGGATGCTCCTGGAAACGGCGGCCGTTTTTGTCATCGGCGAGCCGCTGGTCGGCCAGATCGTCGAACCGCTGTTGTTCGGCTCTCAAACGCGCTTGTCGCCGCTAGCGGTGCTGCTCGGAGCGACGTTTTGGACTTTGCTGTGGGGACCGCTCGGCCTCGTCTTGGCGGTGCCGCTGACATTGGCCGTCGTAGTAATGGGCCAACACGTGCCCCGGCTCGAGTTTCTCCGCGTCCTCCTGGGAAACGAGCCGGTTCTTGAGCCGCACGAGCAGCTCTACCACCAGCTCCTGGCCGGAGAGGCGAACCTCGCCGCGAAGGAGGCCGACCGTTGGATCGGCGAGCAGACATTCGAAAATTATCTCGATGAGGTCGCCATCCCGGCTCTCCGCGTCGCATCGGACGATCAGAAGCGTGCCGTTCTCGGGCGCGAGCAGGTCAATGAACTCAACGAGACGATCGTCGAATATATCCAGCTCGTGAAGGAGAGCCTCGAATACAAGCGCGAGCAACAGGCGGCGACGACCGCCGCCAAGCCCGAGGTAGTTCGCCGCTCTGCAACTGCGCTCGTTCTTGCCGGTCGGGGTAGCCTTGACCTCGCCGCATCTCAACTGATTGCCGACGCCATCCGGCTCGATCTTGGGATCGCTGCGCGTTGTCCATCGCTCGGAGGCTTGACGGGGATCGGCGCCGCGGCGGAGGCGGAGCGCGACGAACCTCCGGATATCGTCGCCCTCGTCTCCGTCGGTGCGGTCACATCGGCGCAGCTGAACCTTCTGCTGCGGCGGATCAGGTTTACTTTTCCGCAGTCTCAGATCGTCATCGGATACTGGGACGAGACGGCGGAGCGACTGCATCGAGACGACGCCGACACTGAAAGCATCCGTTACGCGGAATCGGTGGCTTCGCTCATTGATCTCGTCGGCAGGAGGGCGGACCGGAAATCTCACACGGAGGAATCGATCCGCCCCCTCGCGGCGGCGGCCGGGG
Organism: uncultured Alphaproteobacteria bacterium; assembly: GCA_963791375.1. Classification (GTDB taxonomy): domain Bacteria; phylum Pseudomonadota; class Alphaproteobacteria; order Rhizobiales; family Xanthobacteraceae; genus JAJPKK01. The sequence goes on along the minus strand of CAWBSI010000025.1, from coordinate 524,650 downwards.
CTTGATCAATCGAACCGGTCAGCCGCGGCGCTCCGAGCGGTGCGTACGATGGCGGCTTCGAACCGATTGCGTGCAGGTCGTTCGGATAGTTCATCGGGTTCTCAATTTCGGCGGTTCGTGAAGGCGCGTGCCGCACGTTTCGGGGTACATGCGAGCGGTGTTAGGCGGCCCGGAACTTATTGAAGCGGTGGGGCGACCATCCAACTGATGCGATCCATCAGTTCGGACGGCGCCACCGGGTCAGGAAAAATCCAGCTTCTGTTACGACCGTCGCCAACCACCGGTGGATCCGACCACGGCACGCGTTTCGTGATCGGGGCCGAAATCATCGGCACTCTCGATCGAGAGGATCTCTGCCAGGCGGCTGCGGGCGCGGTTGACCCGGCTCTTGATGGTGCCGACGGCGCAGCCGCAGATCCGAGCGGCTTCCTCGTAGGAAAATCCGGACGCGCCGACGAGGATGAGGGATTCGCGCTGGTCGGCAGGCAATTGGTTGAGCGCCCGGCGGAACTCATTCAGTTCGAGGTGGCTGGTCTGGTCCGGCAGGGACGTCAGCGATTCCGCATAGGAGCCGTCTGCATCCTCCACCTCGCGGCGGCGTTTGCGATATTCCGAGCGGAACAGGTTGCGCAGAATGGTGAACAACCACGCCGACATGTTGGTGCCCGGCTCGAAGGAACCGAGGTTCGCCCAAGCCCGCAGGAGCGCCTCCTGCACGAGGTCGTCGGCGCGGTCGACGTTGCCGCACAGCGAAATGGCGAACGCGCGCAGTGAAGGCACGGCGGCCAGCATCACATCGCGGACGGGTTTATTTGGCGGGGCCATTGGACCCCTCGTTTTCGGTTTTTCGGTCCGCCCCGACTTCCGCGACGCCCGCCTCGTCCAGCCGGCGCAGGATTTCTGAGAACCGATCGGGAACGCCCTGGTTGACCACATCACTGTACATCGCGCGGAGCTGTTGTCCGATCTTGGCCTTGATGTCAGGCCCGAGCTTCGCCGTTGATTTCGTTGCCAATTCAGCTTCCATATGTGACTGTGACCGTGGTGCCTTGCGCCTGTTCATCATTCCCTCACGTCGCGGAAGTGCATCGTTGTCGCGCAAGGTTTGCGGGTACCCCTACAAAAATCAACAACGTCGCCGGCATCATGCGGTTCCGTTCCCACGGAACTTTTTTTGAGATGGTGCGTTGCCTCGCCAGCCATTCGAACTGGGAACTCGGGGAGGATTGATGTCCAAAGCCCATGCCGTAGCCCAACATCTGCCCTATCTGCGCCGCTACGCCCGCGCTCTCACCGGCAGTCAGGCCTCCGGGGACGCCTATGTCGCAGCCACGCTCGAGGCGCTGGTGAAGGAGCCGCAACTGCTCGATTCCGAGGAACTGCCTCGGGTCACGTTGTTCCGGCTGTTTTCGGCAATCTGGAATTCGCTTGCCGTCAACGGCGCTGCTGATCCCGTAGGGAACGACATGCCCGCGGAACGGCACCTCGGCCAGATGACGGCCAAGCCGCGCCAGGCGTTCCTCCTGGTTTCGGTCGAAGGATTTTCCGAAGAGCATGCGGCGCGAATTCTCGACGTCGATGCATCGACCCTGCGCAGGCTCGTGGAGGAATCCGGTCGGGAGCTCGCGGCCCAAATCGCGACCGACGTCCTGATCATCGAGGACGAGGCTCTGATTGCGCTCGATCTGGAAGCATTGGTCGAAAATCTCGGTCATAGAGTCGTCGGCATCGCGCGGACGCGGACCGAGGCGGTCACGATCGCGCGGACCAGGAGGCCGGGTTTGATCCTGGCCGACATCCAGCTTGCCGACGGCAGTTCGGGTCTCGATGCGGTCAATGATCTCCTGAATACGTTCGAGGTGCCGGTGATCTTCATCACCGCCTATCCCGAACGCTTCCTGACCGGCGAACGGCCGGAGCCGGCGTTCCTGGTGTCCAAGCCCTACCAGCCCGCGACAGTCTCGGCGCTGGTCAGCCAAGCCCTGTTCTTTGAGCGCAACGCCGTGCAGCGCAAAAAGCGCGCGAGCTGAGCGGCCGCTTCCGCGTCACCCGGCAGCTCCCAAAAGAAATGAGACGCAACGAACGGAAAATCGCTCGTTGCGTCTCCAATGGCCGGCCACGCGGGGGAGGGGGATGGTGGCCGGTCGCAACTACAACGGCGACGCACGGCAAATGTTCCAGAAAGGGATTTGGCGGTTTGGGACCGGTCGATGTCAGTTGCAGAGAAGGTACGGTTCACAATATCTGTACCGCCCCGCGGACCGATGAAATTGTGTGCCGCGCGGCTGAAACCATTGAAATCGTTTGGTGGTTTACCTGGTGCGGGTCGATCCAGATGACGACCTTGGGGATAGGTCAAAACAAGCGGCCAAGATCGGGTTCGAAGTGACTTTTCAGGTTTTGATTTAATGACGATTCAGTTCCAACATTCGCGACGTCAGCCACATCGTCATAAAACAATGGCGGCAGCGGCCATGGCGCATCGGGAGGGGCTGGAAAATGACGACCGTCCTGGCTCGGTGGCTGGACGCGACGTTCCGACGGCACATCGACAAGCGCGTCGCTGAACGCACCGAGCACCTGCGGCAGGAGGCTGGCCGCATCGAGGCGGCGTTGCGGGCCGCCAAGATGCATGTGTTCTTCCAGGACCGCGATCTACGCTACACGACGGTCGTCAGCGCCGAGGGCGAAGGGGTCGGCGCCGAGTTGCTGGGCCGCACCGACGAGCAAGTACTGCCTTCGACCGAGCGCGATGCCGTGATCGCGGCAAAGCGCAGGGTCATCGCGACCGGGACGCCGGAGGACTGTGACGTCTTCTACGTGACGCCCGAAGGCCGCACCCTCTATGCCCTCCACATCGAGCCCGCGTTCGGGCCCGACCGGCAGATCGAGGGCGTCACTTGCTCGGCGATCGACATCACCAGGCTGCGCACGCTGGAGAGCGAGCAGCGCCGGCTCAGTCATGAGGTCAGAACCACGCTCCAGCGCTACGAGCTCGCTCTGCGAGAGTCCAAGGTCACGGTCTTCACGCAGGACCGGAACCTTTGCTACACCTCGATCAGCAATCCCATCGCCGGATTGAGCGTGGACGAAATCATCGGCGGCACCGATGAAAACATCCTGGAGGGAGAAAGCCTCGATGCCGTGGCCGCACTCAAGCAAGCGGTTCTCGACACCGGTACCCCGAAAGATACCGACGTCAGCATCCGCTTTCACGCCGGGGATGTGCGCTGGTACGACCTGCATGTCGAGCCGCTGCGCGACGTAACCGGCGCGATCACCGGGCTGATCGGTGCCGTGATCGACGTCACCACCCGCAAGGAGGACGAGGCGCATCTCCGCCTGCTGATGCGTGAACTCACCCATCGCTCGAAGAATTTGCTCTCGGTGATCCAGGCCATGGCGCGGCACACCGCCCGCCATACGAATTCGACCGAGTTGTTCCTGGAGCAGTTCGACGCCCGCGTGCAGGCCCTCGCGACCTCCCATGACGTGCTGATCGAGGAAGGCTGGCACGGCGCCTCGCTCGGTGAACTGGTCGGGCTGCAGCTCCAGCGCCTGTTCGATTCAACGATCGACCAGATTTCCATCGAAGGGCCGACCGTGCTGCTCAAGCCGGAGGCGGCGCAGGCGCTCGGCTTTGCGCTGCATGAACTTGCCGTCAACGCCAGGAAATTCGGTGCGCTGTCGGTTCCGGCCGGACGGGTGACGATCAGTTGGCACCGCCTGCCGCAGCCCGAAGGTGACAGCGTCGAATTGCGTTGGGTGGAGAGAGATGGACCGGCGGTCTCCACGCCGGCGCACCGCCGGTTCGGCAGCGTGATCATCGAGCGGCATCTGGCGCATGCGATCGACGGCAAGGTGCAGTTGTCGTTTCCCCCGAGGGGGCCGTGTGCGAAATTCATATTCCGCCTGCCCAACTCGTAGGCTTCCCGGAACGCACAGCAGGGAAGGTGTCGGTCCGGCCGGCCGGGTTGAATGCGTCACCGATTCGTGGTTCACACCTGCGTCGAGCTGCCTCTGACTTTCTGGTCGCGCCTTTCGTACGACCAAATCACCGAGTACCAGCATCATGGAGAGTGCATTGCTTTCCTGGTGAACAGCGATGGCTTCGCATCCCTGATCGGCGATCGTCCATCGCGTAGTGCCAATCTGCCAGCGATGCCGTCGCCCGATAGGTTACGGAGCTGGTCTGTCTGCACGGTTTGAGGCGAGAAGGACTGCTCATGTCACCGCCGGATGAGATTGCCAACTCCACACGCAGAGTGTTGTTGGTCGAGGACGAGGCACTGGTGGCGATGGTCGCCGCCGATTCCCTGAGCGAACTCGGATACGATGTCATCGAGGTCGCGACAGCACGCGCGGCGCTGGATCAGGCGCATCCCGACTGCGCGATGTTCGATTTCGCGGTGATCGACATCGGCCTGCCGGATCGTCCGGGCGATCATCTGATTTCGGACCTGCGAAAGATGCGTCCGGACCTGCCGATCATCGTTGCTTCCGGCTATGACGAGAGCGAGCTGCGCCGCCGCCTCAAGGACCATGACAAGTTCGCCGTTCTCAACAAGCCCTATGAACGAACGAGCCTCCGCGCCGCCATCGACTCTCTTGGTCTCCCCGAGCCGCCGGGCGGGCAGATCGGCCGGCGGCCCGCGTGAGCCGCTCGGCAAGTCAGCGACCGGGCGTCCCCGATCTACGTGCTGATTTTCGCGAAAGTCCTCGATTTTGCTTCTTTGGCCGCCGCGTCCCCGGCTTTCGCTCTTCAAGAGAAGCGCGCAAGTGAGTCAGCGGCAGGCGCGCCGTCTTCTTGAGGCGATCGAGCACGATCGCGGAGTGGACATGGGCCACGCTCCCGTGCGCGAGGAGCACCTCGTTGAGAACGCGCGACAGCGCCTTGAGGTCGGGAACCGCCAGTTTGACGAGGTAGTCGGCCTCTCCGGTCAGCGAATAGGCCTCCTGCACCTCCTCGATCCGGTCGATGAGTTCCTGGAAGCGCTTGGCGTTGTCGGGTGAATGCGCCGAGAGCGTGACGTGGACGAAGGCGAGCACCGCGAGCCCGAGCGCCTCCGACGACAGCGCAGCCTGGTAGCTCTCGATGACGCCGGCGTTTTCCAGCGCCGATCGGCGACGCGAGCATTGCGACGCCGACAGGCCGACGCGGTCGGCCAGATCATTGTTGGTCAGCCGGCCATCCTCCTGAAGCGCTTGAAGCAGCTTCAAATCGAAATCGTCCATGCAATGTTCTCACATCATGAGCCACTTTTGTGCATGTATCGTGCGTTGTAAGTCCTTTCAATACGAATAATGCACGCACATTGCGTTTTTTATGCGATATCCTTTTATAAGAGTCGGTTTTGGAGGCAGCACCATGGGTCCATTTCCGCACGACGCACCGCCCGCCACGATCAGCGCGCAGAACCCCGTCGGCACCGATGGCTTCGAGTTCGTGGAATTCGCCCATCCGCAACCGGAAGCGCTGGCGACACTGTTCTGGCGGATGGGCTACGTGCCGGTCGCCAAGCACCGGACCAAGAACATCACGCTCTGGCGGCAGGGCGACATCAATTACATCATCAACGCCGAGCCCGGCGCGTTCGCGACGCGCTTTGCTGACGCCCATGGTCCCTGCGCGGCGTCGATGGCGTGGCGCGTCGTCGACGCGAAGCACGCCCTCGAACATGCCGTGACGCTCGGCGCCGAGCCTTACACCGGAACCGATCGGACGTTGCAAATTCCCGCCATCAAGGGAATTGGCGGATCCCTCATCTATTTCGTCGATCGATACGGCGCCAAGGGCTCACCCTATGCGGACGAGTTCGAGTGGCTCGGCGAGGTCGACCCGCGGCCGAAGGGTGTCGGCTTCTATTACCTCGACCATCTCACCCACAACGTGAACCGCGGCAACATGGACAAGTGGTTCGGCTTCTATGCCGGCCTGTTCAATTTCAAGCAGATCCGCTTCTTCGATATCGAGGGCAAGCTGACCGGCCTGTTCTCGCGCGCGCTCACCAGTCCGTGCGGGCGGATCCGTATCCCGATCAACGAGTTCGCCGACGAGCACTCCCAGATCGAGGAATATCTGCGTGCATACAAGGGCGAAGGCATCCAGCACATCGCTGTGGGTACCGATGCCATCTACGATGCGACCGATGCGCTCGCAGCGAACGGCCTCACGTTCATGCCGGGGCCGCCGGACACCTATTACAAGAACAGCTTCAATCGCGTCGTCGGCCATACCGAGCCGATCGGCCGGATGAAACAGCACGGCATTCTCATCGACGGTGAAGGCGTGGTGGAAGGCGCGGCGACCAAGATCCTGCTGCAGGTCTTTTCCAAGACGGTGATCGGGCCGATCTTCTTTGAATTCATTCAGCGCAAGGGCGACGATGGTTTCGGCGAGGGCAACTTCAAGGCGCTGTTCGAGTTTATCGAAGCCGATCAGATCGCTCGCGGCGTGCTGCGAGCCTGACTTCTTGCGCGCGGTGCGCAGCGCGGGGCCGTCAGTGCGCCTTTGATTTTGCTCGGACGGCTGAAGGCTTTGGCGCCGTTGCGGCCCGATCGCGATCGATGAATGCCACCAGCTCCTTCGACAGGTCGGTGAAGAGCTGGAGCTTGCTGGTGTCGAGCGGCTCGCTCAGCAGTTGCAGCAGGAAGGTGTCCGCGCCATCTGCGAAGCCTGGTCCCAGGCCGCAAAAGAAAAAGCCGAGCCCGCGGGCGGCGTCCGTCAGGAGCGGCAGACCGGGATCACCGACCGGAGCGGAGAGTTGCACCGCGTTGGCGCCCAGGGCCCGCACGTCGCGCAGCGCCTGACCGAGCTCGATGGCGGCCTCGGGGCCGATCCGGTCGAAATGGATCGAGCCGTAGCCGCGATCGTTCACCTTGATGCCGGTATGCGAATCCGGGGCTGCCGCGGCCGACGGGGCCGCTACCGATGCCGTCACGCCGAGGCTCGCGTAGATCTTGAGCAGCGTGTCCCGATAGGGCGCGGGTGCGTGGATCGTGCGTGCGGCGGGCGGCTGCACGAAGCGGAAGGTGCGCAGATAGCTCTGGCGCTGTCCCGCGGTGGGGCAGGGCAGGCCTTTGGGCCGGAAGCTCTCGGGATTGGCGCCGAGCAGCACGGCGCAGACCGGCATGCCGGCGCGCTCGTCGTTGCGCTGCGAGAAGGTATGGATCGTCAGCGGCTCGGCATAGATGCCGTGCAGGCCATGCCTGGGCGCCTCCTCGGAGAGGCGCTCTGTCATGCGCTCGAGCAGATGATGACCGCGGTAAGCCGAGAGCACGACGGCCTCGCCACGTTCGGCGACCCGCGCTCCCGGCTCGCGCTCGAGCGCGACATGGCCGATCACGTCGCCCTGGCCGTCGCGCGCCACCGCCGGAATGAGCTCGCCGCTCTCGACCTTGTCCCAGTAGCGGTGCGTCGAGAACACCTCCGAGTGCACGTAGTGGTGGCCATAGACTGCGAGGAAGCAGCGGGCGATCGCCGCCGCATCGTTCTTGTGCGGCAGGTCGATGAGAAAGTCAGCAGCCGCCGCTGTCGGCACCGCAGGCGCGGACGAAGGCGCCTCAGCCGCGGAAGCTTCGGTAGCCCCGGTCAGGCTGCGGTGGAGGCTGACCTCCCATCCGTCGATCCCACGCTCCTGGCAGGAGATGCCCGCGTCGGGCCGAATGCGGCCGGCAAGCGACGCCACGACGCCCGAGAAACGAGAATGGCCATGCACCAGGATCCTGGCCGTGACTTCACGGCGCGCGCACACCAGCGCGACGCGGGCGCGTCCGCGGCCCGATCCCGGGGCGCAGAGCGCCAGCCAAGCCTGGGCGGCGTCGTCCGCGATCAGGCTGGCGACGGGCGCGGGCACGCCCTCGGCAAGCGACGCCTCACGAACAAAGGCGCGCACGAGTTCGCCCCGCGCTGGCTCCAGCGCAAGCTGCAGCTCGCAGGACCGTGGGTGAGATGGCGCTTTCACGATTGGTGACCGGTCCGATATCGTTCGGGAGTCGTCAGGCTGCCGATTCTATGACGGAGTCCTGAACGAAACCTGACTTAATTCCCTTCTTCGAGGCTCTTGATCCCTCGGGGAACCTGCCCGTTGAGGGTCGCGAGAATCTGGGCTCCGAGGGCTGCGGCCGGACAATTCACCGCATTCGTCAAGACGACGATCCCGGATTTGGCGCCGGGTACGAACCCGATGTAGGAGCTGTAGCCCCGGGTGCCCCCGTTTTTCCACACGATCGATGATCCCGAGGCTCCCAGCGGCAGGATGTGCCACGCCAATCCCATCGCGGCGCCCGGCCGGGGCAGGGCAAACCGCGGCTTGTGCAGGTCATCGAGCAGATCGTCGAGATCGCTTTTCACCTCGCCCTCGTTCCAGGCGAGGAAACGTATCAGATCGTTCACGGTCGAAAACAACGCGCCGGCGCCGTTGAAAGCCGGCCAGGTCGACAGGTTCTCCCGTGCGCGCGCCCCTGCGCCGTTGTAGCCGATCGCCAGGCGGGCGCGCTGTTCACCGTCGAGCTTGAGCCGTGTGTCCGGCATGCCGAGCTTCGACGTGATGTCGCGCTCGACCAAAGTCTCCCAGGGCGTATTCGTGGCCTTCGCGAGCGCATGGGCGAGCAGCGCCACGCCGAGATTGGAATACTCGAATCGCGTGCCGGGCGCGCGGGGCAGGCGGTACGAGCCGAGGAACGCGAACATCTCCGCCGAGGAGTAGCTGTCGCCGCGGTGGGGCGGCTCGCGCGGCAAGCCCGACGTGTGGGTCGCCAACTCCGCCAGCGTGATCTGTCGACCCGAAAAGCTCGGCACCGTGATGCCGCGCGGTACGTAATCTTGCAGCGGCGCATCGAGCTTGACCACGTGGCGGTGGGCGTAGAGCGCGAGCAGCGTGGTGGTGAAGACCTTGGTGATGGAACCGATCTCGAACTCGGTCGCCGGCCCTGGCCGGCGGCCGGTGCCGCGCTCGACTTCGCCATACGAGTAGGCGCTTTGCACGCCGCCATGATCGACACCGACCGCGATGCCGACGCATTCCCCGCGTTCTACGAGGCCGCCGGCGAGCGTGTCCACCACGGCCGCGACGGGCTTGCCTGTCGGGCGCTCCTGCGCGAAACCCGGCCATGCGGTCGTGGCGCATAGAATCGCGACCGTGACTGGGATCGACCGACGCGACATTCCCTGCCTCCCGCCATGCACCGCCGTCGATATCTCCGGCCACCAAGCCGCGTCACTCCGGGCGGATGTTCGCTTCCTTGATGACGCGGTCGTATTCGCCGTATTGCTTGCGAATGTGAGCGGCATAGTCCGCACCGCAGATGCCGACCGGGTAGAGCCCGAGGCCGATGAGCTTCGGCTTGACGTCGGGCGCCTGCATCGCGGCGGTGAACCAGGCGGCGAGTTGCGAGACCTGCTCTTTCGACGTCTTTGCCGGCGCGAGAAGTCCGAACCAGACTTCCACCTCGAAGTCCTTGTAGCCGGCTTCGGCGACCGTCGGCACATCCGGCAGGGGCTCGATCCGCGACCGCGCGGTGACGGCGAGCGCACGCAGCTTGCCGGCCTTGAGCTGCTCGACCACTTCCGAAAAGTTCCCGAACACCGCGGTGACGTGATCGCCCAGCAGCGCATTGATGGCGGGAGCGCCGCCGGTATAGGGGACATACGTCAGGTTGACGTTGGCCGCGTGCAGGAGTTGCTCGATCCCGATATGCTGGGTTGTTGCGGGGCCGACGCTCGCGAAAGTAAGTTCTCCCGGCTTGGCGCGGGCCGCAGCGATGAGTTCAGCCAGCGTGCGGTAGGGTGATGCGCTGTTGACGACAATCACCTGCGGTGAACTCAAGAGATAGCAGACCGGTTCGAAGCTGGTCAGCGGATCGTAGTTCACCTTTCGCATGATCGGATTGATGACCAGCGAGTTGGCACCGACCACCAGGGTATTGCCGTCGGGCGCGGCGCGCGCCACGGCTTCGTATGCGATCGAGGCGCCCGCTCCCGGGCGGTTCTCGGTGAGCACGGTCAGCCCCTGCGCCTTGCCGACCTGCTCGCCCAGCAGGCGGGCGAGGATGTCGGCGCTGCCGCCGGGCGGGAACGGAACGACGAGCTTGATCGTTCGCGCCTGCGACCACGCGTCGTGACCGGTCGGTGCGACCACGAGGGACACTGTCGCGAGCATCGCGGCAAAGCCCAGTTTTCGGCAATATTCGAGCATGGCTTCGGCTCCGATTGTCGGCAATGGCGCGCCGATGTGGGCGGCCACGGGGCGCCATCCCGCGCCACTGTAAATCATCCATGTGATTTTCACGGGATTTCTGCAATAAAAAAGCATTCACAGGCAGGCAAGCGCGCGTTGACGGGAGGACGATCCAGATGGAAATGCCGGGGCTGATCGTTGCGCCGTTGACCCCCTTTACTGCCGACCTCGGCGTCGACGTGCCCGCGCTGCGGCGCGAGATCGACTATGTCGTCCGCGACTGCCGTGCCACCATGGTCGTGGCGGCCGGCGTCGAGACCCAGGAATATACCTATCTCATCCTCGAGCAGCGCAAGGCGCTGATCCACGACACCATCGCCTGCGTCGACGGGCGCGTACCGGTCATGGTCGGAATTTCGCATCCGTCCTTCAAGACCGCGATCGAGCTGGCGCATTTCGCGGAGGATCACGGCGCCGCCGCCGTGCAGGTGCTGGCGCCGCTGCGCCCTTTCGCCGGCACGCCGACCCAGGCTGACCTGATCGCATATTTTGAGGCGATCGCGCGGGAAACCCGCCTTCCCATCACGCTCTATCTCAATCCCGGGCCGGGCGCGGACGTCTCCGTTGCCGATACCATCGCGCTCGCGAGACTGCCGGCCGTGCAACTCATCAAGGAAAGCTCGCGCGATCTCGCCCGGGTCTCCCGCCTCATCGTGGAGATCGACCGTGCCGGCCACGCCTGCTACTTCACCACCATGCAGATGCTGCTTGCCACCCTGCAACTGGGCGGCTCCGGCGCGACCATGCCGCCGCCGGGCTCGGAAATCGCCCGGCACGTCATCGACGCCTTCGTGGCGAAGGACCACGAACGCGCCGCCGCGCTGCAGCTCCAGTTCGCATTGTTTCCGTCGAAATGGATGCATCGCGGCCTCGCCCCCGTCATGAAGGCGGCGATGAACCTCGTCGGCGTGCCCGTCGGCGATCCCTATCCGCCCTACATCTCGCTCAGCACGGACGAGATCAATGCACTGGCCGCGGTCCTGCGCACGACAGCGCTCGCCCACAGATTTTCCGCGACGGCTGCGGCCTGAGCGCACCTTGCGGCGACATTGCGCCGGTGGCAGCATGACGCGAAACGCCGGGATAAAAATCCGAGACGGCGGGAGCAGGGAGAGCGCGTCGTGACCACATCCAAGAAATCTTCCATCGGCCGCCGCGAATTCCTCGGCGCGGTCGGCGCAGGTGTCGCCTCGGCGGCGGCGCTCCAGGTCGAAGCGCAGGCGCAAGAGAAATCCCTGACGGCGCTGAGGGTCGTCGACTTTCACAACCACTATGTCGGGCCGTCCTTCACCATGACCACGATGGACCGCGCGCCGCCGGCGCAGCGGGCGAACCAGGCCCGGATCGATGCCCAGCTTGCCGATCCCGGTGCGCTCCTGGGTTCGCTCGAGGTCGCCGGCATCGCGGCCCGCGTGATCAACACGCCGACCGCCTTCCTGGAGGATGCCGACGGCGAGGTGCCGAAAGGCACCATCCCCCGCATCAACGACGAGGTCGCCAAGCTCGTGGCCAAGAACCCCGGCAAGCTCTACGGCCTTGCGACGGTGGACGTGTTCAGCGGCGAGGAGGGCGCGCGCGAGTTGACCCGCGCGGTGCGCGAGCTCGGCCTGCGCGGCGTCTTCATCGAGAGCGCCAAGAAGGGCCTGCTGCCCAATGCGCCGCAGGCGCGCCCGACACTCGCGGCGGCCGCCGCGCTCGGCGTTCCCGTGTTCGTGCATCCGGTCACCGACCCGACAATGCACAAGCGTTTCGGCCAGACCGGCCGCCAGGGCGTTCGGCTCGCCCGCGCCACCATCAATTCCGCCGCGCTGGTGGCGATGCTCGAGGGCGGGGTGTTCGACGAACTGCCCAAGCTGCGCGTCGTCGTCACCACGCTGGCGATTGGCGGCGTGCTGATGACGGGAGGCTTCGGCGACGGGATGCGCATAAGGCGCGATGCGCCCGAGTTGGTCCGCCGCCACGTCTATATCGACACCATGGGGATCCATCCCGCGCTCGTCGGCAGCATGGTCGAGCTCTTGGGCGCCGATCACGTCATCGCAGGAACCGATTGGCCGATCGCGGTGGAAAAGGACGTACCGGCCCGCCTGCAGAAAGCGCTCACCATCGCGGGCCTGAATGCCGAGCAGCAGCAGATGGTCGCCGGCGGCACGACGCTCAAGCTGCTGGGCATCTCGTGATGATCAAGGCACTGTCCTGCCTGTGCGCCTCGTTGGCCGTCGCGGTGGCGCCCGCGGCGGCGCAGACCGCGGTCGCCGGGCAAGATCACACCGTCCAGGTCGCGCCCGGCATCTACAATGTCACGTGGAGCAACAATTGGGGGAATATGGGGCTCAATGTCGGGGTGTCCGTGGGCGAGGACGGCCTGCTCCTGATCGATGCCCAGGAAGAGGCCGGCGTGCCGCGGTTGATGGCGCGCATCGCCGAGGTCACCGACAAGCCGGTGCGCTATGTCATCGATACCCACTGGCATTTCGATCATGTCGGCGGCAACGCCATCCTCGCCAAGGGGGGCGCTGCGATCATCGCTCAGGAGAACACGCGCACCCGCCTGATGACGGAGCAGCCCAATCCGCTCGGTCGCCCGGCGCAGAAGGCGTTCCCGGCCGCCTTCTGGCCGAGCATCACCTTCAAGGATTCGCTCACGCTGCACGTCAACGGCGACGACGTCGAATTGCTGCATTTCCCCAATGGCCACACCGACGGCGACACGATCGTGCTCATCCACAAGGCCAACGTCTTGTTCGCGGCCGACCTCTTCAACAACACCGATTATACCCGCGTCGACCTGCGCGGCGGCAGCCTCGACGGCATGATCGCGGCCTATGACAAGCTGCTGCCCATGCTCGACGACGCGGTGAAGGTGGTTCCGGGCCGCGGCCCGGTCGCGACCAAGAAGGATCTGGTCGAATACCGCGAGGTGATGGTGACGTTGCGGGACCGGATCACCAAGCTCATCAAGGACGGCAAGACCCTACAGGAGGCCATCGCGGCGAAGCCGACCAAGGATTTCGACGCCCGCTGGGCCAACGGGCCGATCCGCCCCGATCAGTTGGTCGAGGAGATCTATGCCGATCTCAAGCGGACGGTGCGGTAGCGCGCGAGCGCAACGACCCTGATTATTTTGTCGTTTGGCGCAACGGTCATCGCGCAATTGCGCGCTTGTGGGTTCACCCCCGCCAGTTCGGCGTCTGATGCACGATGCGGCCGCCAACCATGGTCATGTCGGCGGCGATGTCTCGGATGTCAGGTTCCGCGACCGAGAGCGGATCGGCGCTCAACACCGCGAGGTCGGCGAGCTTGCCGGGTTCGAGCGAGCCTTTCCGGTCCTCGTCGAAGGTGAGGAAGGCGCCGCCCATGGTCGCGCAGCGCAGCGCCTCCTGTCGGGTGAGCGCCTGCTCCGGCGCGATAGGTGCATTGGTGACGCGGGAAATCCGGGCGACCGATTCCCAGATCGGCCAGAACAGCGACACCGGCACATTGTCGGTGACCAGCCCGACCTTGACGCCGGCGTCGATGAGGTCGCGCAGCGGCGTGTTCCAGCGCTGCCGCTCCGGCGGAAGCTTTCCCTGCCACGTATGCCCCTCCTTGTAGATGTTCGAGTTGGTGTGCGGGGTGATGACGAGGCCCATGCGCACGATCCGCTCGACATCCCGGGGCGAGAGAACGTTGATGTGGCCGACGACCCAGCGCCGTCCCCTCAACGGCACGTCGCGGTCGACCTCTTCCAGGAGGTCGATGAGGCCGGGCGAGATGTTGGCGTTGCACACCGCGCGGATGTCGTTTTTGGCGCAATGCAGAAGCACTTCCTTGACGCGATCGCGTGGCAGGCCGGTGTCGTAGTTGAAGCCGGCCCAGCCGGTGTAGGGGGAGGCCGACGCGCGCACGTCGTCGCTGGGTTGCCGGCCGATGTTGACGTAAAGGCCCGTCACCTTGAGCCAGTCGTCGCCGAACGCCGGTTCGCCGAGCCATCCCGCCCATGCCTCCATGAAGGGCCCGAGTGGCGCGTTGCCGGCGGCCTTCCAGTTCGGGCTGAACACCAGCGCCGTCCGCATGGTCAGCGTGCCGTCGCGATAGGCGTCCTTGTAGGCACGGATCACCTCGTTGGCGATGCCGTGCTCCTCAAACACGCTGGTGGTGCCGAACGCGTGATAGGCCGCGGCCGAGAGTGGCAGCGCGCGGGCGCGGTCGGCGCGGGAAAATTCCGCCGCCTGGCGGAACCAGACGAGCTCAGCGGTCGGCTGCATCCCGTCCTCGATGAATACGCCGGTAGGGTCGCCATTGGCGTCCTTCACGATGGTGAGCGCCGGGACCGGCGAGACGGTATCGCGGGTGATGCCGGCGCGTTTCAGGGCCTCGGTGTTGGCGCACGCGACCAGCGGCGGCGTGCTGCGCCAGAAGCCCCAGATCGATCGGATGAACACGGGATTATTTGGAGCCGCAGCGTCGAGTTCCTGCCGCGTCGGCCAGCGTTTCTCGACGAGAATGTCGGGCACGTCGAAATAGAAGGGAGGATCGCCGATCGGCATGGTCACGATCCACTCGCCCGGCGCGCGGGCGCGGGCGAGTTCGGCGATGCGGTCCTGGATGTCGCGGATCGAGCGCACCGGCCCCAGCGGCGGGAATGCGTTCTTGAGCCCTTCGCGGTCCATGTGGGCATGGCCGTCGATCAGGCCGGGAATGACCGTCCTGCCCTGCAGGTCGACCGTGCGCGTGGCCGGAGCGGTGACTGCCGCCATCGCCGCTCGCGGGCCGACGGCGACGATACGGTCTCCCGCGATGGCGATGGAATCGGCGATCATGAAAGCGCGATCGACAGTGATGATCTTGCCGTTGGTGAGCACGAGGTCGGCGGGCCGCACGACCGGGTTCGCCGGCGCCTGGGGTGGCGCGCCCTGCGCATTGGCGCGATCCCCGCCGCCGAGGGTTGTCCCCATCGCGGTGCCGGCGGCCGCCTTCAGAAGATCGCGGCGTCGCATGGTCCTGTCCGCCATGATGGCATCGCTCCGGGAATCCGAGCTCATTGCTCTCGGCGAAATACTATGATCTTGATCCGGCGCTGACAAACCGCGCTTCGGATCAAGCGGACGACCCTCGTCACGGAGCGCTTTGAGCGGCCCTGCTCCGTCGCGCCTGTTTTGCCGGCGTCGCAGACCGGACGCAGCATCGATTTCTCGCGGCAACATCCGACAGACACCGACAGCGGAGTACCCCATGCTTTACGTCGACATCCCGAGCCTCGCCGATCTCAAGTCCCTCGCGGCCCACCGCGGCGACATCTGTGTCTCGATCTATCTGCCGACCACGCCGATCAGCCAGGAAACCGCGGCAGAGCGGATCGAATTGAAAAACCTTACCAAGCAGGCCGTGCATCAGCTCGAGGCCGCCAAGGCCGACAAGCGCCGCGTCGCCGCGCTTGTGGAGCATCTCGACGACCTCGTCGACGACGAGGAGTTCTGGCGATTCCAGGCGCGCAGCCTCGCGATACTGGCGACCCCGGACAGCGTGCGGACCTTCCGTGTCCCCAATGCGCTGACGACGATGGTCGAAGCGTCCGACCGGTTTCATCTCAAGCCGCTGTTCCGCGCCGTCACCTTTCCCAACACCTGCTTCGTGCTGGCGCTGGCGGAAGGCTCGGTCCACGTCATTCAGGTCTCCGCCGAACTGCCGCCCGCCGTCATCAAGGTCGAGGGCATGCCGAAGGATGCCGCGAGCGCGCTCCATCGCGCTTCAATAAACAACCGGTCGCCCAGTGGCCGCATCGAAGGGTCGGAGGGCCAGAAGGTCCGGTTGCGTCAATTCGCCCGGATGGTCGATCATGAGCTGCGCGGGTTGCTGACCGGCAGTGACATCCCGTTGGTGTTGGCGGCGAGCGCGCCGCTCGCTCCCATCTACCGCTCGGTCAACACTTACGCCCATCTCGCCGCGGAGGGCATCGATGGCAGCCCGGGGCACACCACCGATGCGCAGCTCGCGGATCGGGCCCGCACCATACTCGACGGCCTCTACCGCCAGGACATCGCGCAATGGAAAACGACGTTCGCAACGCGCGAGAACGAAGGCCGTGCGACCTCCGATATCGCTCAAGCCGCGCGCGCCGCGACCTTTGGCGCGGTCGATTCGATGATGGTGGACATCGACGAGGTGGTTCCCGGCACGGTCGACGAGACCACCGGAGCTGTCACTTTTGCCGCGGCCGATGCCGGGGGTTATGGAGTGGTCGATGAGATCGCGACCCGGGTCATCCGTTCCGGCGGCCGGATTCTCGCGGTGCGGAAGGCCGATATTCCCGGCGGCGAGTCGCTTGCGGCGATCCTGCGCTACGCCGTATGAACCATTCTTGAGGCGCCGCAGGAGGGTGTCCACTCTCCGCAGCGCACTTGCGGGGATTCGGATATGCTATGGGGCAATTGGCCCCATTGAGGGGCGAATGGCCGGGATCGAGAATTAGCCAAGGTCATCAACCGTTTCTGGGAGGAGCGAGTGCTCAAGAGAAAAATCATCATCGGTGTCGCGGCGGGCCTGCTTGCCGGGGTCATCGCAGGCGAAGCCTCCGCCCAGGCGGTCATCAAGATCGGGGCGGTCCTGTCGATGACGGGGCCGTTCAACACCAACGGCAAGGACGTGATGGCGGGCGCGCAGCTCTACCTGCAGCAGCACGGCGACACCGTCGCCGGCAAGCAGGTCAGGATTATCGTCAAGGACGATGCCAGCGCGCCGGACGTGGCCAAGCGGGTCGCGCAGGAGCTCATCGTCAACGAGAAGGTCGGCGTGCTCATGGTCGGCATTTCGCCGGCGGCGCTGTCGATCGCGGCGCTGTCGACAGAAGCCAAGATCGCGACGGTGGTGGCGATATCCGGCACGTCGGTGGTCGTCGAACGCTCGCCCTACATGGTGCGCACGAGCTTCACCCTCGGCCAGTCCTCGTCCGTCATCGCCGATTGGGCGACCAAGAACGGCGCCAAGAAGATCGTCACTCTCGTCGCCGATTTCGCGCCCGGCCAGGAAGCGGAGAAGGCGTTCAAGGATGTCGCCGTCAAGAACGGCGCCGAGGTCGTGGCCTCGCTGCGCGTTCCCCTTGATAATGCCGACTTCGCGCCGTTTCTGCAGCGGGCGCGCGATCTCGCCCCCGACACTCTGTTCGCCTTCGTGCCGAACCACCAGGCGAGCCCGCTGGTCAAGCAGTTCCTCGAGCGCGGGATGGACAAGTCCGGCATCCGTTTCGTCGCCACCGGCGATCTCACGCCCGATGACGACCTCCCCAACATGACCGACGCGATGCTCGACGTGGTGACGGCCCATCATTATTCGGCACTCCACGACTCCGCGCTCAACAAGGAGTTTGTCGCCGCATACATTAAGGCCAACAACCGGCGGCCGACCTTTCATGCGGTCGGCGGCTACGACGCCATGGCTCTGATCATGGAGGCGCTGAAGAAGACCGGCGGCAATACCGATGGCGACGCGCTGATCGCGGCAATGAAGGGCATGAAATGGGAGAGCCCGCGTGGACCGATCTCGATCGATCCGCAGACGCGCGACATCATCCAGAACGAATATATCCGCAAGGTCGAGAAGGTGAACGGCGAAAAGTATAATGTCGAGTTCGCCACCATCGAGGCGGTGAAGGACCCGCTGCACGGCGCCAAGAAGTAGCGCGCCGGGCGAGTAGCGTGAAAGCGATGGGAATTCGGGCCGGCCGGAACGAAACGCTCCGGCCGGAATTCTCTGCGGAGAGTCCGCCCGACGCCTTGCTGGAATCCTATTTCGCCTGCATCGGCTATTCCGGCCCAGCCACCGCGACCCTCGACACGCTGACGGCGCTGCACGCGCTGCACCCGGCGGCGATCGCCTTCGAGAATCTCGACACTCTGATGGGGCGGCCGGTATCGCTGCAGGTGGGCGCGGTCGCAGCAAAGCTGCTGGCGGCCGGCCGCGGCGGCTATTGCTACGAGCACAATACGTTGTTTCTCGCGGTGCTGCGCGCCTTGGGAATATCGGTGCGGTCGGTGGCGGCGCGGGTCCTGTGGGGCCTGCCCGCCGGGCAGACGCCGCCGCGCACCCACATGCTGCTGTGCGTGCGCTTGCCGGAAGGGGAATACCTGGCCGATGTCGGGTTCGGCCGGCTGACGCTCAACGCGCCGCTGCGGCTCGAGCCCCACTTGGAGCAGCCCACGACGCATGGGCTCTATCGATTGCTGCCGCGCGGTGACGAGTTCGAGATGCAGGCCTCGCTGGATGGAACGTGGCGGGCGCTGTATCAACTCTCCCTGCAGGAACAGGTTGCCGCGGATTGGGACGTGGTGAACTGGTACACGGCGACGCATCCCGATTCGATCTTCGTCAAAAGCCTGATCGTCACCCGCTCGGCCGGTGACGCCCGCTATGCCCTTCTCGACGACCGGTTCAGGATCTATCGTGCCGACGGCGCCGTCGAACAACGCATGATGGATACGCCGGAAGAACTGGCGGAACTGCTGCAGAACGAATTCGCGATCCGGCTCCCGCAGGGATGCGAACACGTGCTGGCTCGCGTTGCGGGAAAACACGGCGGCCGAATGTAGAGCCGCGGAGACGGGAGATCACATGACTAGGGCAGTGCGCATGGGCGGATTCCTCGCCATATTCTTCGGGCTTCTCGCTGGCACGGCGATGCCGGTCGCCGCGCAACAGGGCACCTGGTCGACCAAGGCGCCGATGCCGACCGCGCGCGTGGATACCAACGCAGTCGTGCTCGACGGCAAGATTTATGTGATCGGCGGCACGCTGGGCAAGGAGCCCTTCACTGCCAACGAGGAATACGACCCCGCCACCGACCGCTGGCGCTCCCGCGCGCCGATGCCGCGCGGCATCCATCACCAGGGCCTCGCGGTGGTCAATGGAAAGATTTACGCGTTCGGCGGCTTCACCCTTCCAGCGCATGGCGGGCCGGTGGATGTGGCCTTTGAGTACGACCCCAAGGCCGACAGCTGGCGGTCGCTCCCAAAGCTGTCGAGCCTGCGCGCATCGCCGTCGGCAGTGACGCTCGATGGGAAGATTCATATCATCGGCGGGCGCGGGCCGGACGCGGTCACGCTGCCGACCCATGAGGTGTTCGATCCCTCGACCGAACAGTACAGCGTTCGTGCTCCGTTGCCGAAGGGACGCGACCACGCCGGCCTGATCGTCGTCGACGGCAAGATCCACGCGATCGGCGGCCGGCTCCTCGGGCCCGACACCAACCAGAGCTTCCACGACGTCTATGATCCCGCGACCGATGCCTGGACGCCAGCGGCGCCGCTCCCGACCGCGCGATCGAGCTTCGGGCTCACCGAATATCGCGGCATGATCCTGGTGGTCGGCGGCGAGAACGAGATCATGGGTCCGGCCGGCGCCCACAAGGAGAACGAAGGCTACGACGTCAAGACCGGCCAGTGGCTGAAGCTCACGCCGCTTCCCGGGGGACGGCACGCCATGGGGGTTGGGGCGGTGGGAACGGCGGCCTACTTCGCCGGCGGCGGCACCACGCGTGGCCCGCTGGCCGGGACGAACGAGCTGCTGGTGTTCACGCTGCCGTAGGACTCGTCGGCCAACAATCGATTCGGTTGTCGTCCCCTCTCCCGCTTGCGGGGGAGGGTCAGGGAGGGGGCAATTCCAACGGCACAGACTCGCTGCGAGAGCCCCCTCCCCAACCCTCCCCCGCAAGCGGGAGAGGGAGTAAAAGTGCGGTTCGATCACGCGAATTGATGCGATAATTCGCCGACGAGGCCGTAAGTGGCGAAACGCAGCCGTCAGGGAGATGACGTCTTGAAGAACACGTGCGACGGCGGCGAAGCCATACTCGAAGCATTCCGCAATCTCGGCGTCGACTACATCATATCGTCGCCGGGCTCCGAATGGTCTTCGGTGTGGGAGGCGCTCGCCCGACAGAAAACCGGCAACCGGCCAGGCCCGGCCTATTTCGACGTCTGGCACGAGTCGACCGCCGTGGACATGGCGATCGGCTACACCCAGATGACCGGCCGCATGCAGGCGGTGCTGCTGCATGCAGGCGCGGGTCTGCTGCAGGGCGCGATGGCGATCCAGGCGGCCCAGCAGACCGAAGTGCCGATGCTGGTGATGTCCGGCGAATCCCACTCGTTCGGCGAAGACCCGAATTTCGAGCCGGGCATGCAGTGGTACCGCAGCCTTTCCATCGTCGGCGGCCCGCAGCGGCTGATCGAGCCGGTGGTCAAGCATGCCTCGATGACCACGAGCATCCACTCGCTCTACGAGACCATCATCCGCACCGGCGAGTTGGCGCAGCGCCAGCCCTGCGGCCCGGTCTATCTCAACGTTCCCGTCGAGAACATGGTCAAGGAATGGACGCCGCCGGCGAAGATGCGCCGGGTGCCGCAGGCGCCGAAGTCGCAGCCGGTGCCGGCCGACATCGAGGCGCTCGCGGATCGCCTCGCCAAGGCGAAAAATCCGGTGATCGAAACCCAGTCCGCCGGCCGCGACCCCGCCGCGATGGCGGCGCTGGTCGAACTCGCCGAACTCCTCGGCGCGCCAGTGGTCGAAGGCTCCTCGACCACGCATGCCAATTTTCCAAAGGACCACCCGCTGCATCAGGGCGCGTCGCTGGACCCGATCGTCGGGGATGCCGACGTGGTGCTGCTGGTGGCGTCGCGGGTGCCGTGGTATCCGCCGCGCAACCGGCCGCCTCACGCCTTCATTGCCGCAATCGGCGAGAATCCCATCAAAGGGCACTGGGTCTACCAGCACCTCCACGCCGACATGTATCTCGAGGCCGATGTGGCGACGACGCTGCGCCTGCTGGTCGCCGCGCTCGCGGCAGCGGGGCTCACCAAGGCCACCCACGAGGCCCGGCGCCAGCGCTGGGCGCGCGCGCACGAAGCGCTCCAGGCGTCGCTGCGCGCGGCGGAGGCTGCCAAGGCCGCGAGCCGTCCCATCGATCCCCTGGCGCTGCTCGGGGCGCTGCGCGAGGCGATGCCGGCGGATGCGATCTATGTGGACGAGACCATCGTGCACAGCACGATGATCCGCCGCCATCTCGGCTGGAACCTGCCGCAGAGCTATTTCTACGTCTATGGCGGCCTCGGCCAGGGGATCGGGGTAGCGCTCGGCGTCAAGCTCGCGGCGCCGCAGCGGCCGGTGGTGCTGCTGATCGGCGACGGCAGCCTGCTCTACAATCCGATCATTCAGGGCCTCGGCGCGTCGCGCGACCTCAATCTCCCAGTGCTGATCGTGGTCTGCAACAATAAGAAATACCAGGCGATGCAAAACAATCACGAGAGCTACTATCCCGATGGCGTCGCCGTCGCCCACAAGCTCTATCATGGCGTCGCCATCAACGGCCCCGATTACGACCAACTCGGCAGCCATTTCGGCTTCGGCGGCGAGAAGGTCGAAGATCCCGCGCGACTCAAGCCGGCGCTCGAGAAGGCGCTCGCCGAGGTGCGCGACGGCCGCACCGCGATCGTCAATGTCGTGCTGAGCCGGTGACACCGCGGGGAGCCGGCCGATGACTCCAACATTTTGTTCTGAGCCGCGGCCCACTCTTCTCCCTCCCCTTGAAAAGGGGAGGGGTGGGGAGGGGATCGCGGGCCACAGGCACGGCGGTTGCGGAGAGTCAGCGGACCCCCACCCCAACCCTCCCCCTGAAGAAGGGGGAGGGAGTAGCGTGCCTACGTCTCGGCGACGCTGGCGACTCGTTGCCTCGCTGGCGGCGACGTTAATCGCATCCGCGCCCGCAGTTGCCGGCGCACAGACCGCTTATCCTCTGCGCACGGTGAAGATCATCGTCCCGTTTCCGGCCGGCGGCGCCAATGATCTCGCCGCGCGCATCATCGCCGAGCCGCTCAAGGCAAGATGGGGCCAGCCGGTCATCGTGGAAAATCACCCCGGCGCCGGCGGCAATATCGGCGCCGACATCGCGGCGCAGGCGGCGGGCGACGGGCATACGCTGATGGTGTCACCGCCGGGCCCGCTGGTCATCAACAAGAGCCTGTACCGCAAGCTCGCCTATGATCCCGATGCCTTCGTCCCCGTCACCATCATCAACACGATTACCAATGTGGTGGTGGTGCGGCCCGATCTCGGCGTTGCCTCGGTCGGGGAACTGATCGCGCTGGTGCGGGCGCGGCCGGGCAAGCTCACCTTCGCGTCCCAGGGCAACGGCAGCACGCCCTATATGACCGGCTACATGTTCATCGCGCTCGCCGACGCCCCGGTGCTTCACGTGCCGTATCGCGGCGAGGGGCCGGCGCTCGCCGACATGCTCGGCGGCCACGTCGACATGATGTTCCCGAACCTCACCGCGGCGCTCGATTTTCACCGCAACGGCAGGCTCAAAATTCTTGCCGTCGCCGACGGCAAACGTGCCGCTTCGCTTCCGGACGTGCCGACCATGGCCGAGCTCGGCTATCCCGCGTTCCGCTCGGTCACCTGGAACGGCGTCACCGCGCCGCCCGGCACGCCGGCTGCGCTCGCGGCCGACATCGCGCGTGCCATCATCGAGGTCGTCAAAACGCCGGACGTCGATCGCCAGCTGCGCGCGCTCGGGACCGAGCCGGCGACACCCACTCCGGCACAGATGGCGGCCTTCATGAAGGAGGAGCGCGAGCGCTGGAGCGAGGTGATCCGCAGGACCGGGATCGCACTCGAGTAGCGCACGATCCCGAAAAGTCGCAGACTTTTCGGAAAAGATCATGCGCAAAATCAAAGCTGCGAGCGCAGGCAACTCATCTCCGCATATTGCGGAAGGCCTTCTTCCAGAGGATGGTGTCGATCAGCGATTTTTCGTTGTCGCTGGTGCGGATCACACTGCCGTCGTCGGCGAGCGTGAAGCGTATCGCCGTCTTTTCCTCGTCGGTGTGGTCGAGCACCATGGTCTGGTAATAGACCACCTGAATCTGCGGATTGAGCTTCTCCACCTTGACCGAGACCGGGACCGGGGCCGTCGCGAGGTGATGGTAGAGATGGACGTTTACCGTATACTCACCCGCCACCGTTCCGCGGATGCTGACGAGCTCCTCGCGGATCGGAAGCCGGATCTTCTTGCGCTCGATTACGGTGAAATCGTTGGTGTCGCCGCGGTCGTCGCGCTCCAGCGTCATCAGGCCGACCTCTTTCTGGTTGTACCAGACGAGCTTGCCGGTCGGGTCCTGCACATAGAGGTCGATGTCGTCGGGATGCTCGTTGGGCCATGTCATGGTGATGAGGAACTCCGCCTTCTTGACGATCTTGCCTTCCTCGACCATGGGCCTCATGGCGATGAGGGCGAGGAAGAACAGGAAGGCGACGACCTGCAGCGCCTTGAACAGGACCACAGTGAAGGGGTCGAACCGGTCGTCGCGGACGTAAATTCCAAAGCCATTCATTCCGGCTATCCACAATGAAGCATGCGCCGAGCCGGCGGCCACCGGTCGCGGTCCACGCGGCGCGCGCATAATAGCCGCGCCGCCACCTGCCGCCACAACTTCCCGTCATCTGCCCCGTAAATCCGCATGTTCGAACGGCTTTTTTCCCTGGTCGAGGCCGGCTGCCGGCCGCGATTCCTCGATTTTGGGCGCATTGTGCGATCAGCGAGGCATCCGATGCAAGGGCGGCGGGCGTTACTCACGCGCGGGATTGGTATCGCTTCGCGCAACCATCCTGGCGATCCGTGCCAAGGAATCGACGAACTCAGAGTTCGCCCGGCTTGAACGGAGGCTCCTCGCCGCGCGGGACGTTCTCCTCCGCCATGGCGAGCAGCATCGCGATCGTGACGTAGGTTCCGGCGACGGCGGTGAGGTCGACCACCTGCTGCTCGCCGAGCAATTTCCTGGCGCGGGCAAAGGTCTCGTCGGACACTTCGTGCTTCGTCGTCAGTTCCGTGACGAAGTCATAGACCGCGGCTTCATCGGGCGCCATGTTCGAGGGCCGTTTGTTGGCCTTGAGTTCGGCGATGATCTCGCGCGACAGCCCGGCTTTCTCGGCGAGCGGCGCGTGGGCGAACCATTCGACCTGGGAGCGCCATTGCCGGCCGATGATGAGGATAGCGAACTCGTTGAGCCGCAGCGGCACCGAGGTGTCCCAGCGCAGATAGGCGAGCAGGTCGAACATCCGCTGGCCGAACACCGGGCTGCGCAGCATCGGATTGTAGGGGCCGGCGATCCCCACTCGCGAAATCTTCATGATCGCTTCGCCGAGCGGCCGCTGCTGATCGCTCAGCTGCGCCATGGTCAGCGGGGAGAATCTCGGCTGCTTGCCGTCGACCGACATGACATTCCTCTCCGGCGCGAATGCGTCGCAGGGAATTTACACGAATGATCGCGTGCAGGGTGGGCAAAGCGAAGCGTGCCCACGTGGAGTGCGAGAAGGCACCGTCGTGTAGCGGCATACGGCGGGATTGGTGGCTGCCGGCAAGTGCGTGTACGCGCTTCGGGTTCCCCACCGGTCGGATTCGTGCGAACGTTGTCCTACGACCCCAGGCACTTGCCCATGAAGTCCTTGCGCTCCGGCCCGCGCAGCTTCTGGGCCACGGCCTGCTTGAGACAAGTGAGCCGCGCCTCCGCGAGGCAGACGACGGTGAAGTCGCGCAGATCGGGACCGCGCATGCCCTTGGCCGTGCCTTGCTGCATGCAGACGGTCAGACGCTTCTTCTCGGCGACGGGCGCGTAGTCCGTGCCGACATTCGTCACTCCAGGTCCTGGGGCGAGCGACGCCTGGTTTGCCGGCGCACGATTTGCGGGCGCTTGGTTCGCCGGGGTCGTCGGAGCTTGCGTCACAGGAGCCTGCGCCGCGGGAGCTTGCGTCATCGGCGCCTGGATTGCCGGAGCCTGGTTCACCGGCGTCTGGTTCGCCGGCGCCGGATTCGCCGGCGCTTGGTTCGCCACCTGGTTCACCACTTGGCTCACCGTCATTTTTTCCGGCGGGCGCCGATGCCGGAAGCGGGCGCGGCAAGGCCGGCGTCGCGGACTGCGGCGTCGTGTTGTTCATCGCGACCTTTGCGTCGAGCGCATTGAGCGCGCGGAGCGGGTCGACAAGGCCGATATCCGAATTCGTTGTCGCGCCCCTTCGCGCCCAGATCCCTGCGCGGTCGAATACAGGACCTCCTCGAGCGTCGCGACGTCGATATTGGGATCGCGCTCGATGATCAGCGCCGCGACACCGCTGACATGGGCGGTCGCGACCGACGTGCCGGTGGTGAAGCCATAGGATGCCACCGGGCGCGGGCTCCAGGACGTTGACGCCGGGAGCCGCCAGCGCGACGTACGGGCCCTGATTGGCCTGCGGCAGCAGCTTGTCGTTTTCGTCGATCGCCGTCACCGCGATCACGTTCTCGTCCGCCGCGGGATAGAGGGGCGGGGACTCCGGCCCCGCATTGCCGGCCGCCGCGATCAGTACGATCCCTTTCTCGTGCGCCTTCTTGAGCGCGAGCGACAGCACGGGGTCGTAGGGTCCGGCGAAGCTCATGTTGATGATGCTTCGCGCCCTTGGCGATCGCCCGATTCGATGCCGGCGAGGATGTGCTCGGTCGTGGTCTGCGCCGCACGCATGCGCTTCCGGGCTGAACGCATGGATCGCAAGGATGCGGGCATGCGGCGCGATGCCGAGAAGCTTGCGGTGGGCGACGATGGCGCCCGGTCATCTCGGTGCCGTGCTCGTCCGGCTTGTCGTGGTTGCCGACGGCGTCGAACTGGCCGGCGAAGGCGCCATTGAGATCGGGATGCGCGGTGTCGACCTGCGAATCGATCATGGCGACCAGCACGTTGTTGCCGGTCGCGATCTTGTGGACCTCGGGCAACCGCAACTTGCTCACCACGTATTGCGCAGGGATCGCCGCGCGGCATCGGCGCCGTCGAGGAGACCGAAGCCGGCGTGTGGGCGTCCTGTTGCAGGCGGTAGACGTAGTTCGGCTGCGCGACGCCGATATTCTCGGCTTCGAGGTCGCGCACGACGTCGGAGACCGGCCGTCCATTGTCGATGCGGAAGTGGAACAGCGTTCCGCCGGAAAGCGTCGAGATTCTGCGAGCTGACCGCGACGAGGCCGAGCCTGCGCGCCGCCGCATCGACCGTCTGCGGTGCGACGTTGGACGGGACGTGGAACACCATCTCGTTGGAAATGAACCGCGTCTCGCCGCGCGGCGGAACGCCGGTGAAGCCGGTCTCGCCCGGAAACGGCCGGTGCGGCAGCCCATTGCGCGCAACTCCACCCGGCAGCCCGCCGTTGCGAAAGCTGCCATTCCCGGGCGCGCCGTGCGAGGCGCCGAATGGGCTGCGGAAATCCGAGGCGCCACCGCGCTCGGCCTGATTCTGGCGGCCGAAGTTTCCGCGTTCGGGATTGCCGCTGCGTCCCAAGGCGGCCTCGCCCTGCGGACCGCGGCCCTGCGGACCGCGCTCGCCCTGCAGACCGCGTTCGCCCTGCAAGCCACGCTCGCCCTGCGGGCCCCGTTCGAGTGGATGCTGCGGCTGGGCTGCACGGTCAAACGGGCGTTGCACCGATCCGGCGGACCCGCCGCGCGAGAACGGGCTGATGATTGTGCCCGAAATTCGCTCCCGCCGGCCGCGCGGCGGAAGAACGCGCCGGCGCCGGGGCGCCGCGGCGTTCGAACGCCATGCCGTCGCCCGCGATGCTCAGGCAGAAGAGAGCGGTCGAGACCAGCGCAAGAAGCTTTGCGGCCGGCCGATTCCGAGAAATGTCTCGATTGACGTGCTGTGACATGGAGCCCCTGTTCTCCATGCCCAGCGAGTAAGCTGGGATTGCGTCGACTTTGCGTCGGCGAACGCGGAACCGGCAACAGCGGGGCTATTTTCCTACCGGGGCGGCTTGCGCTTTTTTCGCGTAAGCCGCCGCGTCCTCTTCCAGCAGCAGGCGGTCGCGGGCGAGGCCGTTCGCGGCGGCTGTCACCGCGTTCACGTATTCGGCATGGCTCGGATAGCGCTCCTCGATCGACGGGCGCGGATCGCCTGCGGCGGCGCGTTCGGCCTTGGTCTTGGCGAAGGGGATCTGCTGGCCGGCGGCATCGCAGCCGTCGTCGCGCCGGCAGGAAAGGCGCGTAGCGCCCAGCCCGTGTAGGTCGCGAGCGGCACTGCGACTTCCGGGCAGCCGGATACCGGCGATGTCGTTGCCGTCGGCGTCGGTCTTGGGCACCAGCGCCGGATAGGGCGTGCCGACGAGGCTGCGGCGGCAGGATGGTGAGAATGCCCTTCCGCGAATTGCGGCCCGAAGTCGAAGAGGTCGCCGGTGTGCATGCGGCCGTTGTAGGTCACGCCCTGGACGGCGGGAAAGCCGACGCTCTCCCGCGGCAGCGGCGCCACCAGCGTGCCGTCGGCAACCCTCGGCACCCGGCTCGCCGGCGGCGGCGTGCCCTTGCTGACCCATTGATCCATGGCGACCAGCAGCGCGCGCAGCACGCCATTGGCGACCAGCGGATTGCGGTTCTGCTGGCAGATGCCGCGCCCGGTCGGGCCGACGGCGCCTGAATGGGGAAGGCTGGACACCAGATAGGAGCGCACATTGGCGGGCTCGGTGTTGCGATCCTTGCCGGCCGCGTCGACGAGGCCCACCGCCATGTTCTTCGACCAGTATTCGTTCTCCGAATTGACCTCGAAGATCTTCGGGCAGGTGTTGCTGGCGGTGCAGCGCGCGAGCCGCCCGTCGGTCTTGCCGGTGATCGGATCGAGCGCGACCTCGTTGGTGAACGGGCCCTGGAATTCCGGGAACCAGCGCGCGATGTGCTGGCGGTGGGTCCGCCCCGGCTGGGCGAAGCGGTAGTTCATGAAGATGCCGGTCGAGCCGCCGATCCAGTTCTCGATGCCGTCGATGACCTGCCTGCCGGCCTCGTCCTCGTTGAAGCCGAGCCACACGAAGTCGTGCATGGTGCGGCACGGCTGCGAGCGGCAGGACGTGTAGATGTGGCTGACGTCGCCGGCGAGCGGATTGGCGGTGCCGGCGTCGTCGTCGGCCGGCGTAGCGCAGGAACGAATCGATGTCGCGCAGCGCGGCGAAGCCGAGGCCGGCCACCAGCGGGTTCTTCGCCTGGTAGGTGAAGGTGTAGAGCGTGCCCTGCGCGAACGGCGTCTTCTCCGGCACGAGGCGGATACCCGTGCCGGTCGCATCGGTGAATTCCCAGTGGTCGGAGGGGACGACGGCAGGCTCGTCTTCGTAGCGCGTGCGCACGGTCAGGCTCGCCTTGGACTTGTCCAGCGTCGCCGGCGGATAGGTGAGCCGGCCCGCCGTCGTGCGGTCATTGTCGACGACGAACTCTTCCATCGCCGGTCCGACGATCGGCGAGCCGTCGGCATTGGTCGCGACCGGCACGCGGATAGTGAAGCGGCCGTCGCCGGGCGGGCGCCGAGATGTCCCAGCCGGCCGTGACGAAGGTATAGCCCTGGCGCATGATGAAGCCGATGCCTGCATCCTCCGCCGTGGTCGGGTTGTTGCCTTCGTCGCTGCGGGCATCGTTGTACTGCTGGAAGGCTCCCATGCTGCCGCGGTTGTTGACTTCGAACCACAGGCGATGATTGCCCTTGGCGAGGTCGACCGGCTTGAGGATCATGAAGTCGGTGTCGTATTCGACCATGCCGCGCGCGTTCTTGGGCGCATTGGCGATGTCGACGATGACGGCATTGCGGGGGTCTTTGGGATCGACTTCGCCGAAGGCGCGGCCGTGCAGTTTCTCATAAGCGCCGACTGCACCGAAGGTGCGCCCCTGGAAGGTCGGTTGCTCCACCCGCTTGATCTCGATCCGCGTGATCCGGGCTTGCACCTCGGTCGGTCCGAGGGCGGCGGTACCGATGAGCAACGACGCCATCAGTGCCGCCAATGAAAGCGTTGCGGTCTTGCGCGTGCGGGCGGCCGATTTCATCCCAAGCGTCATCGGAAGTCTCCTGCAGATAGCGGCAAATTCGGCGTGTTCGCCCCGGAGCCGTTTGCAGCGGCACCAGGCGATCAAGCCCAGACGGGAGAAAATTTGTGACGGGTAGGTGATGGGCCGCGTCATGCGCGGCCCAACTCTTCTTGGCGTTCCCTATCGCGATCGATGCCGATGCTTACGGCACCAAGCCGTTGCGGCCGACATTGATGCGGGCCGCTTCGAACGTGCCATCCGGCATCTTCTTCGCGGCGACGACGTTGATCGCGGAGCCCGACTTGAGCTCGCTCTTGTTGCCGATCTCGTACTTCACGATCGGCACGTTCGGGCCGACAACGATTTTCTTCTCGCCGTCCTTGTACTTTATCATGATGGCTTGGCCATCGACGCTAGAAACGGTATTGCCGACCGCGCCGTTGGTCATGGTGCCGTTGGGTGCGCCGTCCCAGTTGGATCGATGGCCGTCGCCGGTGCCGCGCTGGGACTCCGCGAAGATGTGCACTTCGACCGCCTTCTGGCTGCCGTCCGGCTGCGGCAACGCCCCGCTGCCGATGTAGGAGCCTTCCTTGATATCGGCGAGCGTCGCCTTCACCACGCCCACCACGAGGGCATTGTCGGTGAGCTTCAACGTGATCGGCGCGCCGTCCGGCCCTTTCACGTACAGCGTATTGCCGTCGACCTTGTCGACGGTCCCCTTCACGCGTTGCGTCTGCTGCGCCAAAGCCGACGATGCCAGCACGGTCGCCAGCGCCGCCGCCGTCAGGAATTTCATGGTCTTCATGTGGATCCTCCCATTGGTCTTGAAGCGGGCGAGGATACAACGGCCCGGGGCCAAAGCGAAGGCCCGGCGGGCGTGCCTTGCCCGCAAATTTTAGCCGATTTTGCGCGCCGTTGGCGGTGTCGCCGCGGCCGGCGGTTTCGTCTTGCGCGACGGTTTGGCGGCGGTTGATCTGGCTTTGCGGGGCGACGCCTGCGCGCGGGCATCGACATCGGCGATCACCCTGGCGATGGAGTCCCGGACTTTCGTGCGGCCAATGGGCGCAACGGGCGCTTTCCCCTTTTCAACTCCCAGCATCATGCGGTTCAGCAGGTCGAGATCGTGCTCGTCGCGGTAAGGCTTGGTGTCCAGATCGGCAGGCACCTTGGTCAAGCGCTCGTCGCCGAAGCGCTTGACGAATTTCTGCATGAACCTGTCATAGGCGCGCCACGAAATGCCGGCGGAGCGCACGGCGGCCTGCTCGGCCCGCATGGCAATCTGGTGGGCATGGAGGTAGTGCAGACCCAATTGATCGATCAGTGCCTTCTCGACCTCCTCATGGAGCACCAGAAACCGGTCGGTTTCGACCGTCCGCCGCCGAAACGTGAACGAGCGCGGCATATGGCGGTCGATGTAGATCGTCTTGCCGTCACGGCTGTATCCTGCGAGATAGGGAATGTCGTGCTTGCGATCGAAAGTTTTCACCCGGCGTGCCACCGCGTCGAGCGCCCGGTCCATCATCAGGCTCGATACATACCATTCCGGCATTCGCAGCTTCTTGTGCGGCGCCACAGGCTCGCAAAAATGGTGCGGCATGGCGAGATTCCTCCCGGTTGGAATGAAGGCTACCATGCTCGACCTATCGCATATTGCAATGAAGGTCATAGGCGCTTCGATGTATCGCTTATTGCAATGAAACGCATAGGAGCTTGGCTTATTTACAGGCGAGCGGCGGTGGGCCTAGATGAGACCGTATCGTTTTTGCCCAGCAGCGGGCATTTGTGGAGGAATACCATGGCTTGGACGACCCCGACGCTCGTCGAAATCTGCATCGGCCTCGAGATCAACGGCTACCTGCCGGCCGAGTTCTGAGCGCGTATCTGTTTCGGACAAACATCGGTTGGTTGACCGGATAGACGCCTCATGAGGCGTCTATCTGCTTTCGTGCTGGGCTCTGCGGCCGGGGGCGGCTTCCCCCAGTGGAATTGCGGATGCGACGTGTGCCGGCTCGCCTGGGCCGGCGACCCTCGCGTCAAGCCGCGCACCCAGGCGAGCATCGCCGTGACTTCCGATCCGCTCGACGATCCCGATGCGGCCTTCGTCCTCATCAATGCCTCGCCCGACCTGCGCCAGCAAATCCTCAACACGCCGGCCCTGCAGCCGCGCGGCCTGCGCGACAGCCCGATTGCTGCGGTGGTGCTGACCGGCGCCGAAGTCGACCAGACCGCGGGCCTGCTGACCCTGCGCGAGCGCGGGCCTTTCGCGCTTTACGGAACCGATGCGACACTGGCGACGCTCGCCGCCAACTCGATCTTCAGCGTGCTCGCGCCCGAAATGGTGTCGCGGCGTGCAATCCGCGCCGGCGAGCGTTTCGCGCTGCCTGGCGACTTGCAGGCCGAACTGTTCCTGGTGCCCGGCAAGGCGCCGCTCTATCTCGAAGGCGATAATCCCGCGCTCGAAGCCGAGACCGAAGCCAATGTGGGCATCGAGATCGCCCGCGCCGGAAAGCGCCTCGTCTTCATTCCCGGCGCGGCGAAACTCACCTCGGCCATGGCCGAACGGCTGCGCGAGGCGGACGTGGTGCTGTTCGACGGCACGCTCTTTACCGATGACGAGATGATCGCCGCCGGCGCCGGGGTGAAGACCGGGCGGCGCATGGGGCATATGCCGGTCGGGGGCCCCGACGGTACGCTCGCGGCACTGGCAGGGCTCGGCCGGCGGCGTATTTTGATTCACATCAACAATACCAATCCGATCCTGATTGAGGACTCCCCGCAACGCCGCGCCGTCGAAGCCGCGGGCTTCGAGGTCGCCGAAGACGGATTGAGGATCGAGCTATGACGACGCTGCTCACCCCCGACGAACTCGAAGCGAAACTGCGCGACATCGGCGCGCGACGCTATCATCGCCTGCATCCGTTTCACCATCTCCTGCATGGCGGCAAATGCACCAAGGGGCAGGTGCAGGCCTGGGCGCTCAACCGCTATTACTACCAGGCGATGATCCCGGTGAAGGATGCGAGCCTGATCGCGCGCTGCACCGACAGCGATATCCGCCGCGAATGGCGCAGCCGCCTGGTCGATCACGACGGCACCGCGCCGGGGGAGGGCGGCATCGCGCGCTGGCTCAAGCTGACCGACGGCCTCGGCCTCGACCGCGACTACGTCACCTCGCTCCGGGGGCTGCTGCCGGGCACGCGCTTCGCGGTCGAAGCCTATGTGCATTTCGTCGCCGAGAAGAGCCTGCTCGAGGCGATCGCGTCGTCGCTCACCGAGTTGTTCTCGCCGGCGATCATCGGCGAACGGATCGAAGGCATGCTGGAGAACTACGATTTCGTCACCGCCGAGACGCTCGCCTATTTCTCGGCGCGGCCGCCCCAGGCGCGGCGCGATTCCGAGTTCGCCCTCGACTACGTCAAGCGCCACGCCAAGACGCCGGAGCAGCAGAGCCAGGCGCTGGCGGCGCTGGAATTCAAATGCGACGTGCTGTGGGCGATGCTCGACGCCCTGCACCACGCCTATGTCGAGCCCAAGCACATCTCGCCGGGCGCCTTCGTGCCGAAGGATTGAGCTGAGAGACCTGGATCGATCGGATGAGATCGACGACCCACACACGTCATCGCCGGGCTCCGACCCGGCGATCTCGATCACCAGGGCACTGCGCCTCCATAATCGAGATGGCCGGGACATGCCCGGCCATGACGATTCCGTGTGAGCGGAACGCGCTCTAACGTGGGATTTCGCCCGCCCGCGCCATTCGGTCGCTTGCGGGCCCTCGTGCTTTACTGCATTGGAAGTAGCATGGCCCATTGGCTATAGTCCCGCCCCTGGAACGCAGCGAGACGTTGCAAAGACGGCTGCGAGCGGGTTCTTGGGAGCGAGGATCTCCGATCCGCGCTTCGGCAATCAACGGGAGGACATCAATGTTGAAGCGTAACTGGAAATCCACGGTTCTGAGCCTGCCGGTTCTGTTGCTGGCGGGGGCCGCGTTCGCACAGCAGCCGCAGGCCGCCGACCCGACGAAGAGCCTGACGCCCGTCACCGACGCCATGCTGCGCGATCCGCCGGCGGCGGACTGGCTGATGTGGCGTCGCACCTACAACGGCTGGGGCTACAGCCCGCTCGACCAGATCAACAAGGACAACGTCAAGAATCTGCAGCCCGCCTGGACCTGGTCGCTGACCACCGGCGCCACCGAGACGACGCCGATCGTCCATGACGGCGTGCTCTTCATCTTCAACTGCGCCGACAAGGTCCAGGCGCTCAACGGCGCGACCGGCGACCTGATCTGGGAATACAAGCGCGACCTGCCGGCGAAGCTGCTCACCGAGCGCCGCAACCCCTCGCCAAGCGCAACATGGCGATCTACGACGACAAGCTGATCGTGGCGACCTCCGACGCCCACGTCGTCGCGCTCGACGCCAAGAGCGGCAAGGTCGTGTGGGATCACGAGACCGCCGATTGGAGCAAGGGCTGGCGCTATACCGGCGGTCCCTTCATCGTCAACGGCAAGGTGATCCAGGGCATGACCGGCTGCGGCAATGCCGAGCCCGGCGGCTGCTTCATCACCGGCCACGACATCAAGACCGGCGACCGAGCTGTGGCGGGTCAACACCATCGCCCATCCCGGCGATCCCAACTACGACACCTGGAACGGCTTGCCGATGGAAAGCCGCTTCGGCGCCTCGGCCTGGATTTCCGGCAGCTATGATCCCGACCAGAACCTCGTGTTCTACGGCACCGGCCAGCCCTATCCGTGGATCGCCGAGATGCGCGGCACGCTGCCGGCAAAGCCCGGCGCTTGAAGCACAACGCGCTGTATTCGGACTCGACGCTCGCCATCAATCCCGACACCGGGCAGTTGAAGTGGTACCACCAGCATCTCGAGGACGACACCTGGGATCTCGACTACGTCTACGAGCGGCAGCTGGTCGATCTTCCCGTCAACGGCGAGACCCGCAAGGCGGTGATCACGACCGGCAAGCTCGGCATCATCGAGGCGCTCGACCGCACCAACGGCCAATGGCTGTGGCACAAGGAGACGGTGCCGCAGAACGTGGTGGCTTCGATCGATCCCAAGACCGGCGAGAAGACCATCAACCCGGCTGCGATGCCCCATATCGGCTCGACCACGGTGAATTGCCCGGCCGATCCCGGTGGCCGCAGCTGGGCGGCGACCGCCTACAGCCCGAAGACCGGCATCCTGTACATGCCGCTCAACGAGTATTGCTCCAACACCACGCCGACGCCGCTCGACCCGGGCCAGGCCTACACCGGCGGCGGCCGCGCCATCTACGCCCGCGTGCCGGTGCCCAACAGCGACGGCAATATCGGCCGCGTCGACGCCATCAAGCTGGCGGACCGCTCGACCGCGTGGTCGTATCGGCAGCGCGCGCCGGAGACGGCCGCGGTGCTTCCGACCGGCGGCGGCCTTGTGTTCAGCGGCTCGTTGGACCGCTGGTTCCGCGCGTTCGACGATGCCACCGGCAAGGTGTTGTGGCAGACCCGCCTCAACAACGTGATCAGTGCGTTTCCGATCACCTACAGCGTCAACGGCAAGCAATACGTCGCGGTCGCCGTCGGCGGCGGGTCGAGCATGTCCAAGGTCGCTCGCGACGCTGACCCCCGAAATCCAGAATCCGGATAGCGGGTCGGTGCTGTGGGTATTCGCACTGCCGAACTGACGCGGCAGTGACATCAGCGACAGGAATCCTTGGCGGGCCGTCGCCCGCCAAGGATCTTTTGCAACCTCCGGCGCACGCAGATGTTGGCAATGGTGACAGGCTCGATCAGGTTTGTTTTGAGCCGTAATCCCGCACGCAGGCAGCGCAGCCCGCGTCTCACCGCGGCCGCCGCCATTTTTGCCGGGTTCCTCTGCCAACAATCGGCTGGCCCTTGCCCAGCAGACGCCCTTCGTTCCGGACGAGTCGAAATACGGCAAGCGGCAGGACGGCGCGGCGCTCAATTACTGCGTGGACGAGCGCGATCCCGATCTTCCCGTCGCCAAGGAGATCGGCCGCGCGGTGGCCCAGGCGCTGCTGCTCCAGCCCAAGGAGCACGCCATCGGCCAGAACACGGTGGGCGAGGATATCGACAATCTCTACCGGGTGTTCCTCGAAACCTGCGACGTGTTATCTCGGCTTCAAGTTGATCTCCGACGCCTATCCGCAATGGCTCGCGATCACGCGGCCCTACTACCGGACCTCCTACGTTCTGGCCACCACCGACGCCGGCTGGAAATCGCTCGCCGACATGCCGAAGTCCAAGGCGATCGGCGCCACCATCGGCACCAGCGCCGACCTCCGGCTCATCCAATATCTGCAGGCGCTTCCGGCGGAACAGCGTTGGAGCCGCTTTCCAATGGGGTCGGACGAATTGGCGCTCAAGGCCCTGCTGCGGGGCACCGTCAGTGTCGCCCTGGTGTGGGGCCCGTCGTTCTGGGCGCTGCAGAAATCCGATCCGGCCTTGGCCGGCCTGCGGCTGATTTCGCTCAAGCCGCTGCCGGAATCCGCGGTCGGCGTCGGCGCCGTCCTGCTCGCGAACGAGACTTTCCTGCGCAGCAGCGTCGACGACGCCATCGCGTCGCTGGTCGCCGACGGCTCGATCGGGGCTATCCTCGATCGCAACAAATTTCCGGCGACGCCGGCGAAATGATCAAGCGGAACACGTCGTTCGCGCGGAAACCCGTAGGGTGGGCAAAGCCGCGCCTTTCGCGCCGTGCCCACGCTGTGCGTCACCGCGTGGGCACGCTTCACTTTGCCCACCCTACGGGCTACGCGTCGTTTGCGCAGACGGGAAGGGGCGGGCGGTGACGGACGGTGCCGTACCGGAGGTCGAGATCGACGGCGTGACCAAACGATATGGCCGCACGCTGGCGCTGGATAATGTCAGTCTAGCGGTGCGGCCGAACGAGTTGTTCGCGCTGCTCGGTCCGAACGGCGCGGGCAAGACCACGCTGCTCCACATTCTCTGCACGATCCTCAAGCCCGACAGCGGGACCGCGCGGATCGGCGGCGTCGACGTTGTCGCCCATCCGCTGCAGGCGCGACGCAGTCTCGGCGTGGTGTTCCAGGAGCCCTCCCTCGACGATCGCCTCACCGTGTACGAGAACCTCAACTTCCACGGCCTCGTCTATGGCGTGCCGGCGGCGCGGCGCAAGAGCCGGATCGACGAGATGCTGCATCTCGTCGAGCTCGCGGAGTGGCGCGACAGCCTGGTGCGGACGCTCTCGGCCGGCATGAAACGAAGGCTCGAGATCGCGCGTGCCCTCGTTCACGACGCCCGCGTGCTGTTCCTGGACGAGCCGACCGTCGGCCTCGATGCTCAGTCGCGCGGGCGGCTGTGGCAGCACGTGCAGACGCTGCGCAAGAAGCGCGACCTCACCGTCATCGTCACCACCCACTACATCGAGGAGATGGAGAGCTGCGACCGCGTCTGCATCATCGACCACGGCCGCATTCTCACCAACGACACCCCGGCGGCGTTGAAGGTCGCCCACGGCCAGCAGCTCATCCGCGTCGTCGCCAATGACGAGCCGACCGCGGTCGAGATCGTCGCTGCCTTTCCCGGTCTCGCCCATCGCAAGGACACCGAGATCGTGATCAAATCGAGCGGCGAGGCGTTCGCGGAGACGCTGCTGTCGCGCTTCGGCGGCCATATCAAGAGGTTCATCGTCGAGGATCCGACGCTGGAGAGCGTGTTCCTGTCGCTCACCGGCCGCGAATTGCGCGACGCGCCCGCGAGCGCGCGCGAACGCACCTTCCAGTTCGGCAGACGCGGAGGCGAGCACACGAGATGACGAGCATCGCGACGCAAACGGCCGGCACGGCGCTGGCGACCCAGCTCAGCGGCCTCTATGCGATCTGGCTGCGCGAGGTGAAGCGCGCCATCCGCGACCGCGGCCAGTTCGTCGGCGGCGTGAGCCGGCCGATCCTGTGGGTGCTGATCATGGGGATCGGCCTCAACCCTTATTTCCGCGGCGAGATCTACGGCGAGGTGCGGTTCGTCGTTCCCTATACCTATCTGCAGTTCATCTTCCCCGCGGTGATCGCGCTCAACATCATGTACACCTCGGTGCAGTCGGCGGTGTCCACCATCTGGGACCGCGAGTTCGGCTTCCTGCGCGAGATACTGGTGTCGCCGCTGCCGCGCTTCACCATCCTGCTGGGCAAGATCCTGGGCGGCACCACGGTCGCCATGTTCCACGGTTGCCTCGTGCTGGCGCTGGCGCGCTTCGCCGACGTCGCGCTGGTCCCGTCGGATCTCGTGCTCGGCCTGTCGCTCATGTTCCTGCTGGCGTTCGGGCTGACCTCGCTCGGCGTCGTGATCGCCAACCGCGTTCGCAGCTTCGAGGGCTTCGGCGTGTTCTCGAACGCGGTGATCCTGCCGCTCTATTTCACCTCGAGCTCGATCTTTCCGCTCGAGCCCTCGCTGACGACGGCGCAGACCAAGGTGGTCTATCCGGAATGGCTGGTGGTCCTCGTCCAGATCAATCCGCTCACCTATGCGGTCGACGCGCTGCGCGGCGCCTTCATCCATTTCCACCAGTTCGACCCGCGGATCGGGCCGATCGTCCTCGTCGCCATGGCGGTGGGGTTCTTCCTGATCGCATTGCGCGATTTCCAGAAATTCTGACGGGCCGGCGATGTCGCTTCCGGGCAACTGGCGCAACGATCCTGTCCTATGTCCTCATTTTCGGGCTGCTCGCCGCCGTCAACCTGTTGCCGCCCGATACCTCGCTGAGCGAAGTGCGCGCCGCCGGCGTGCTGCGGGCGTGCGTGCCGACAGCCTATCCGCCGCTGGTGACGGGAGATGCCGCCGCCCCGGGAATTGATATCGAGCTGCTCCGTGGCCTCGCCAAGAACATGGATCTGCGGCTGGTCGTAAGCGCCAATGCCGCCATGGGACGGGACTTCAATCCGCGCAACTGGCACATCACGCGGGCGCAATGCGACGTGCTGGCGGGCGGCGTGGTCGCATCGCCGCAGACGCGGTCGTTCCTGGAGACGAGCCCCTCCTATGCGGAGACCGGCTGGGCGTTCCTGCTGCGTAAGCCGATCGCGAACCTCGCTGAGCAGCCGCGCCGGCGTGCTGGTGGGCATTTCCGGGCTCGACCGCCTGGCGCTGTCGCGGTTTCTGCGCGAGCAGAAGGTCGAGGTAACGATCGTCTCGAATGCCGCCGAGCTGGTGCAGGGCCTGCGCGACGGCAAGTTCGATTTCGGCGTGACGGAATTTCTGCTGGCGGGGCAGATCGCCTCCCGTGAGGGCTGGAAGGCCGAGTGGGCGCCGGCGGCGCTCGCGCGTTATCCGCTGGTGCTCGGTTTGTGGAAAGGCGATCTCACCCTCAAGCGCGCCATCGTCTCGGGCCTGGAAAAGCTCGAGCGGGACGGCGACGTCGCGAGCATCATGTCGCGCTATCTCGGCAGTGGCCGCACCGCCGGAAAGGCGGGTCCGTAGTGTGGCTCACTCGCCCAGCACCGCTCGTGCGAGCACCGCATAGAAGGGGCCGAGCAGGCGCGTCGACGACGCCCGCCACCGCAAGCACCGCAAGCAGCACCGCCGCATAGGGCTGCGACCGTCGCAGCCGGTCGCGCCACTGTGGAGCGATCGCGACCATCAGGTGGCCGCCCGTCATCGGCGGCAGCGGCAGCACGTTGACCAGGGCGAACCACAGGCTGAGTTCCCCGATCGTCTCGATGAAGGCGAAGGCGAGGGCGGATGTCGTATCCGGCAGCAGAGGCAGCAGGTAGGGGCGCAGGAACCGCAGCGCGACGACGCTCGCGAGCGTCGCCGCGGCGCCGGTCAGCACGACCAGCACCAGTCCGATGCGGCCGGTGCGCAGCTCGGCCGGATCGATGGCGATCGGCCTGATCCATCCCGCCGAGAACACGCCGGCCAGCGTTCCCAGCACATCGAGATGGCGCAGCGGATTGGGCGTCAGGCGTCCGTCGTAGCGCGGCCCGGGGTCTCCCAGGGCGACGGCGGTGCCGGCGACGGCAATGCCATGCACGGCGGCGATGAACACCATGGCGAGGAGGCGCAGCACGAGTTGCTGCAGGGAATAATCGGTCAATCCGGCACCGTGTCGAGCCGCTGGCTATTTCTTCAGGCTCATCTTTCTGCTGGGCCGCGGCGTCGGAAGGCAATTCGCGGCTGCCGGGCGCATAGCCGTTGTTGCTCAGCAAGAAGGCGACGAGATCGGTATAGGTCTGGTCGGACAGGCGGCCCGGACGATCCGGCGGCATCAGGGCCTTGGCATAGCCGGTCAAATCCGCGACGCTGCCTGCCCCCCAGTGGTTGCGGAAATAGCCGCCCTTGAGCGGCGGGCCGCCGAACTCGCCATTGTCGAGCGTCGAGCCGTGGCAATCCTGGCAGTTCTGGTTGTAGGCCGCCTGTCCGCGCTCGACCTGTTCGGTGGTGAAGGAGGGCCCTTCCGCCGATCTGGGCGAACGCCATCGAGGTCGATGCAGCAACAGCGAAAGCGACCGCGGCGACAGCAAGGGCGACGTTGGGCGCGACCGCCAGGGCGGCGCTGGGAATGACCGGTTTGGGCAGGGGACGCGGGGGCATGTCAGGCTCTTTCACTGGGCAATCGGGCTGCGCAGCACGTCCCTTACCGTAAATCCGAGGAGGTCGACCAGAGCATTTTCGGTCTGGCGGATGGCGGTGGCTGGGAATGCCCGGCGCGGACCCCATATGCTAGCATGTGGTCGGTCACGGGAGGACACGAGACCTTCCCGCCCGCGGCTTTGCCGGCTGCTCATGGCGGACCATGCCTGATTGGCTCGAAATCGCCGCCGGGAGCTTTGAAGCTCCGGCCAAATGCCGAGGAGACGCTGAGGTGAACGAAACCGCCGCGACGCCGCCCATTGCGCCGGACGCTCGGCCCCGATTGCCGCGAGGCGTGCGCCTCGTGCACAACGAGGCCCAGGGCGGCTGGGTGCTGCTGGCGCCCGAGCGGGTGTTCAAGGCCGATCCGATTGCCGCCGAGATCGTGAAGCGCTGCACCGGCGAGGCGACGTTCGACGCCATCGTCCAAGATCTCGCCACCACGTTCAATGCGCCGCCCGAGCGGGTGCGCACCGACGCCGCGGCGCTGCTGCGCGGGCTCGCCGACAAGAAGCTCTTGGAACTGTGATGCAAACCCAAGCCGATCCACGCCCCGCTCCCGCGACCGCGCTGCGCAATCCGCTCGGTCTCCTGGCCGAGCTGACTCATCGTTGTCCGCTCGGCTGCCCCTATTGCTCGAATCCGCTGGAGCTCGACCGCCGCACCGACGAGCTCGATACCGCGACGTGGGCGCGGGTGTTCCGCGAAGCCGCCGGGCTCGGCGTCCTGCAGGTGCACCTGTCCGGCGGCGAGCCGGCATCGCGGCGCGATCTCGTCGACATCACGGCCGCGGCGCGCGACGCCGGCCTCTATACCAACCTCATCACCTCCGGTGTCGGCGTCACCGCGAAGTCGCTCGCCGCGCTCGCCGATGCCGGCCTCGACCACGTGCAAATCTCGATCCAGGACAGCGAGGCGAAGTCAGCCGATCACATTGCCGGCTACGAGGGCGCCTATGTCCGCAAGCGGGCGCTCGCCGCGGAGGTGGTCGCGCTCAAGCTGCCATTGACCGCCAACATCGTCATCCATCGCGCCAATATCGAGCGCGTCGACGAGCTCGTCGCCATGGCGCTCGACATGGGTGCCGCGCGGGTCGAGATCGCCCATGTGCAGTACTACGGTTGGGCGCTCAAGAACCGCTCTGCGCTGATGCCGACGCGCGAGCAGGTCGAGCGCGCGGTCAGCCGGGTCCAGGCATTGCGAGACCAGCATCACGGCCGCATCGTGATCGATGCGGTGGTGCCGGATTACTATGCGCGCTTCCCCAAGCCCTGCGTCGGCGGGTGGGGCCGGCGCTCCCTGAACGTGACGCCTTCGGGACGCGTGCTGCCGTGTCACGCCGCGGAGTTGATTCCGGGCCTCGAATTCTGGTCGGTCAAGGACCATTCGCTGCGCGAAATCTGGGAATCCTCGCCGTCCTTCAACGCCTTCCGCGGCACCACCTTTCTGCCCGAACCGTGCCAGAGCTGCGAGCGGCGCGACCACGACTTCGGCGGCTGCCGCTGCCAGGCATTCGCCATCACCGGGAGACGCGAAGGCGACCGATCCGGTGTGCCATCTCTCGCCGCATCACCATCTGGTCGAGCAGCAGGCGGCGATGCGCGAAGACGTTCCCTACGTCTACCGGCGGGGATGACCCGGCGCAGTCACCTGGGCAATTCGCAGCTCGGGCTTTACCTGTCACGCTCTTGATGAAGAGCGCTGTTAACCATGCTGGGTCATTCGGTCGCAGCGGCACGGCGCAAGGTTCTTTCCCGCGCCAGCATCGAGATTCCCGCTGGAAACAGCGTCTTTCTGGCCATCCAGTTCAGCAAATTAAGAATTAGTTAACCTTAATTGACGCGAGCCTTTCAGATGGTTCCGTAAATGATTGACGCCCCGGCTTCTTAATCATTATTAACAATCGGTAAATACAGATGCGGGGTTTGTAATGAGTGATCAGGAAGCGGAAAGCGGCTCCGATTCAATATCGGGGCTGCTTTCGCGGGAACCAGGACCTAACAATGCCACTGTGCATTGTGGATCTCCGGGTCGCTCGAAGCCGTCAAATCCGGCCGGATCGAACGCCGGTCGCCCGGTCAAGAAGACATCGCATCCAAATCCCCCACGGCACAAGGGGAAGGTCGTGGCCGAAAAGGTTTTGCACGCCTTCAATACCTGGGCATTCAAACGCGAGCAGCCGGACAATCCGCTGTTGATGCTCCAGATCATATCCCATTCGATCACTATGGACGAACCCATACCCTTCGTCCTGTATTGGGGCAAAGGTCCTCGCGGCACGGTGGGCGCGCCCGAGATCGAGTGCATGGAATACATCGCATCGCTTGCCCGCCGGGTTCGCGACGCCTATCCCCCTGGAGCGGCCATCAAGCTGATATTCACCGATACTCACGCGGCACTGAACGGCCATTCGCAGTCGAACATCCGGGCCTACTTCGCCGAAATCGAAACATGCGCCCGCAGATACGGTTTCGAGCATTGCTGGCTGAGCCAACTGACACTGGCCGAGGAAGCGTTGGTGGCAAAGGATCTCCTGGAGGATCCTGCGCCGGACCACGGCATCCTGGAACAACTCGCGACCGCAGCCGCAAAGTGGTATTTCGGCGATGAAAGCCCAGAGCGAGCCGCTCTAGCCTACTATAAAATGAACATGGTCGAAAAGCGGGCGGTAGAAATAGCGTTCCCGCGCTCGATTTTCATCACCTTCAACGGCAGTCGTTTGCGCGTGCTGTTCCCGAAGCGGTTGCCGATCTTCTATATGTACTCGCTGCGCCGTGGCGTCAGCGTCAAACCATGGTTCTTCAAAGCCGAGCCGGCGCATTGATTTGATTTTTCGCGAAGAATAGGCACGGCCGGCGAAGCGGCGGGTGGTCAAAAATGGCCGCAGTAATCGCGCAAGCGCATGATTTCGCTTGTCTTTTGTTGATCGCCTGTCAGTCATTTTTATTTATTGTTAGCCAAAGACTTGGTCTGCTGAGGCCCGATTAAGGCGCTCGAAACCCCGCGGCGGGCACATTTCACGTAAATGTACCGATGGACGCCGTCCTCCCCATGAAATTGCAGTTGGCAAAATTGCCGCGGCTGATCGCCGAGCGTCGAAGCTCGGTGATATTGGGCATGGTGATCATCGCCATGCTGTGGACGGGTATCGGTCTCAAATATGTCGAAGATGCCGACGGCGATCTGCGTTCAGCGGAGCGCGCCAACAAGAATTTCGCGATGGTGTTCGAGGAGAACGTGCTGCGCTCCATCGGCGAAATCGATAAGGCCTTGCTGTACCTGAGGCGCAGCGTCGAAACGCGCAAGGACACCACGGATTTCACCACCATCGTCAGCACGACCGACGTGCTGAGCGAGATCATCGTTCAAGTCTCGATCATCGACGCCAACGGCATGATGCAGGCGTCGAACGCCGGCCCGCAGCCCGCGCCGATGATGGACCTGAGCGACCGCGACCATTTCCGGTTTCATCTCACCAGCACCGAAGACCAGCTCTACATCAGCAAGCCCGTGATCGGCCGCGTCAGCGGCCAATGGTCGGTTCAGGTCACGCGGCGGTTTTCCGAACGCCGACCAGAGCTTCGGCGGCGTCGTCGTCGCATCGCTCAAGCCCGATCATTTCACCAGATTCTACGACAAGATCGATTTCGGATCGTCCGCGTCCATCTCGCTGATCGGCAGCGACGGCATCGTCCGATCCAGTGGCGGCAGCGCCGACGGCTTCGCGCTCGGACAGGATCTCCGCGGCACCAAGCTGTTCGCTGAAATGCGCAACGGCACGAACAGCACGTTCGAGACCGCCGATCCGTCCAACGGGCAAATGCGGCTCGTCACGCTGCGCAAGATCACGGGTCACCCGCTGTGGGTGAGCGTCAGCACCGACTTGAACGAGATCTACAAGAGCTCGTGGTCGACGCTCGAGATGAATGCGATCGCCGGCGTGCTGCTCACCCTCATCATGCTCATGGCGATGGAACGCGTCCTGCAGACCGAGGACGGGGCAAGGCAGAAGGCGGACCAGCTTCGGCTTACGCTGGAGAACATGAGCCAGGGCATCATGCTGGTCACCAAAGACCTGCAAATTCCCATCATCAACGGGCGATGCGGCGAACTGCTCGACCTTCCCGACGAGTTCATCGAGAATCCGCCGCGGTTCGATGAGCTCGTCGAATATCAGACGCGAAACAGCAAATTGCGTAGCGCCGCGATCGCAGCAAGGTACGCCCCCGCCGGAGCAGCGGCGCGACGGCTCCCGATCACGAGAAGTTCGCGGTCTGCGAGCGCGCGATGCCGAATGGAACCGTGATCGAGGTCCGCAGCGGGCATCTGCCCGACGGCAGCTTCGTTCAGACCTTCACCGAC
Organism: uncultured Alphaproteobacteria bacterium; assembly: GCA_963791375.1. GTDB lineage: Bacteria > Pseudomonadota > Alphaproteobacteria > Rhizobiales > Xanthobacteraceae > JAJPKK01. The sequence continues at coordinate 480,627 of CAWBSI010000025.1, read as the reverse complement.
ATCACCAAGCGGGCGGAGGCGGAAGCGCACGTGGCGCGGCTCGCGTCCGAGGACCCTCTGACCGGCCTGCCGAACCGCCGGGTCTTCCGCGCGGCGCTCGATCAGATCAGCCGGCAGCCGGAGTCCGGCCCGACGTCCAAGAAGCACGAATTTGCCGTGCTGTTCCTCGATCTCGACCGCTTCAAGGTCGTCAACGACACGCTCGGTCACCGCATCGGCGACATGCTGCTCCAGGAGGTCGCCAAACGGCTGAAAGGCGTTTTGCGGATGGAGGACGTCCTCGCGCGGCTCGGCGGCGACGAGTTCGCCATCGTCGTGCGCAGCGTCGAATCCCGCGCGGGATTGGAGACGCCTTGGCCAATCGTCTGGTCGAAGCGGTCGTCCAGCCGTACGAGATCGATGACTATCGCATCCGCTCCAGCGTCAGCATCGGCATCGCCGTCGGGCCTGACGACGGCGAGAATGCCGACGATCTGCTGATGGCCGCGGATCTCGCGCTCTACGCGGTCAAGGGCACGAACCGGGGCACCTTCCAGTTCTATCAGAGCTCCATGAACAAGGATCTCAACGACCGGCGGCAGCTCGAACTTGACCTGCGCGAGGCGATCGAACGCAAGGAGCTGGAGCTGCATTACCAGCCGATCGTGAACCTGCGGCGCAATGTCGTATCCGGCTTCGAGGCTCTGGCGCGTTGGCGCCATCCGGTCAAGGGCATGGTCCCGCCCGCGGTGTTCATCCCGGTGGCCGAAGACAGCGGGCTCATCGTGCCGCTCGGCGAATGGGCGCTGATGGAGGCTTGCCGCAACGCCGCCCAATGGCCGGGCGATCTGAAAGTCGCGGTCAACCTTTCGCCGGTGCAGTTCACGGCGCCCAATCTGTTCGAAACGATCGAGCAGACGCTAGCCAAGACCGGTCTCCCGCCGGATCGCCTCGAGCTCGAGATCACCGAGCGGATCTTCATGGAAGACAGCGAGAACACCCTTGCCACGCTGCGCCGGATCAAGGAACTCGGGGTGCGCATCGCCATGGACGATTTCGGCACCGGCTATTCGTCGCTGAGCTATCTCAGGAGCTTCCCGTTCGACAAGATCAAGGTCGATCGCGCCTTCGTGTCGGATCTGTCCGAGCGCAACGAGCACGTCGTCATCGTGCAGGCGGTGGTCAGCATTGCCCGCGCGCTGGGCATGACGACGACGGCGGAAGGGGTGGAGACGGAAGCCCAGCAGCAGTTTCTCGCCGCGCTCGGCTGCGACGAGGTGCAGGGGTATCTGTTCAGCCCGCCGGTTCCCGTCGAGAGGCTTGCGGAGTTCTTTACCAACTGGGCGCCGGGAAAGATCTTGGCGGCGTAGGGATTTTCTCTCTCGCTCGCCCTGGGACGTCTTGAGGCATCAGTGGAGTCGCACTTGGACGGCTTCGCGGGCCGGAGCGTTCAAGCTGGATGCAAGGAGCTCGGAGCGGCGACGCTGCGCTTCATGCCAGAGCAGGAACAGTCCCGACGCGACGACGATCGCAGACCCGACGAGAAGCCCGGTCGTCGGCGCCTCGCCCCAGACGACGTAGCCGATCACCAGCGCCCACACCAGCATGAGATAGAAGAACGGCGACACCGCCGTCGCTGGCGCCAGGTGCAGTGCCCGGGTCCAGAAGAACTGCCCGATCGCGTTGGCGACGCCACTGCATATGAGCATCGCAGCGTCGAGCGGCGCCGGCCACCGGAAGCCGAACAGCAGCAGGAACGAGTGGAACACCGCGATCGTGACCATCTGCCACATCAGCAGCGTATTGGCGGACTCCGTGGCCGTCATCCCGCGCACGGCAACGGTGACGCTGCCGTACATCACGGCGTTGCCGAGCGCGAACAGCGCGCCGACCTGCAGTGAATCCGCGCCGGGATTGGTGACGATGAGGACCCCGAGGAAGCCCACCACCAGCACCGACCAGCGGACCGGACCAGCGCGTTCCTTGAGCCACAGGACCGAGACCAGTGCCGAAAACAGCGGTGCGGAAAAATTGATGGCGACGGCGCCCGCGAGCGGCATCAGGCTGAACGCGATGACGCTGAAGGTCTGCGAGATCGATTGCGACAGGCCGCGCAAGATGTGATCTCGCGGCCGGCGCGTGGCAAACACCGAAAATCCGGTGAACGGCAGGATGAATGCGGCACAGATCGCGAGCGAGGAGAACGAGCGGAAGAACATCACCTCGCCGACCGGATAGATCGCTACTTGCCATTTCGCAAACGCGCTCGACACCGAAAACAGCACGGTGGCGCCGATCATGAACCCGATGCCGCGAGGGATGTCGTCGTTGTGTTTTTTCGGAGCGACCACCTCGGTGATCGGTTGCGCGGCCGCCGCGGGTACGAGGTCCTCGACCTCCCCCTCTCGACCGGCTTGCGACGTCATGCTCACTCCGCCCATACGCGCCTGCTAAATCGCCCAATCGCCGGCATCGACGACACCGCTGATGAGGTTATGGTCGGACAGCTTGGGCGCGACATCGTTGGTGTCGGCGCCGGGGCGGCCGATCGGCACGATCTTGTCGCCGATTCGCTCGATCTCGGCGAGCATAATGCGGCGCATCCTCTGCGCCTCTTCGATCGTCACCGACTCGAACCTGATTTTGGCGCCGATCGGCAACCGCCCGAGCGCCGGCAGGTCGGCTGAGATGACGGTCGCGATCTTCGGGTATCCGCCGATGGTCTGGCGATCGGCCAGAAGCACGATCGGCTGTCCGTTGCCGGGCACCTGGATGGAGCCCGGCGCAATGGCGTCGGAGGTTATGTTGTAACCGCGCGCGTGCGCTATGGGACGGCCTTCGAGCCGCATGCCCATGCGATTTGAGCCAGGCCCGACCGTGTATTCGCTCGCAAAAAAAGCCGCGATCTCGGATTCCGCGAAATAGTCGCTCTGCGGGCCGGCGATGGCGCGAACCGCCGACGGCGGCGCGAGATCGAGCCCCTCGATCCGGCATTCGTCGCGGTCGGTCGCGCGCATCAGGCGCAGCGGCAGGCAATCGCCCGCCGTCAGAGCTCGGCCCTGCCAGCCGCCGATGCCGGCACGGATATCGGTCGAGACGCTGCCGAGCGTCGGCTCGATGTCGAAACCGCCCTCCACTGCGACGTAGAGCACGGCGCCTTGCGACAACGAGCCGATCCGGACGATTTCTCCGCGCCGCAACCGGATGCTGCGCATGGTTTCGACGCGCCGGCCGCCGGCCGCCGTGACATCGGAAAGAATCTCGATCGCGGCGTTTGCTCCGACGAAGGACATCCCGACCTCATCGGCTTCGACCGCGATGGTCGGGCCGAGATAGAGCACCTCCAGCGCCCCGGCCCCGGGGGTGTTGCCGACCAGCGCATTGGCGGCACGCAGGCCGATCGGATCGAGGGCGCCGCCGACCGCGATGCCGAGGTTTTGATACCCGACTCGTCCGAGATCCTGGACCGTGGTCAACAATCCCGGGCGGATGATGTGCAGGCCTGGGGTCATGCCGCCGCGTCCCTCGTGTCCTCGACCGGCGCGATCGTGAGGCGTCCCTCTGCGGCCCTTGCGTGCAGGTCTTCGTATTCGCGAAGCGATACAGGCGCGAAGATCACCCGGTCGCCAGGCGCGAGCAGCGCGCCGAATTCGGCGTCGGCGCGCTGCCGCCACAACGCCACCGGTGAGCGCCCGATGAGATGCAATCCGCATGGGGTTTCGCGCGGGAAGATGCAGGACATCGACATTGCAATGGCGACCGAGCCTGCCGGTATGCGGATTCGCGGCACGTCGCGCCGCGGCAATGAAAGCTCCGCCGGGGTATCGCCCAGATAGGCGAGACCTGGCAGAAAGCCGAGCATATAGACGTGGTAGGTGACGCCCGCGTGTCGCTCGATCACGCCGGCGGGTGTCAGTCCGGTGCGGGCGGCGACATCGGCGAGGTCCGGCGCGACTTGCGCGTCGTAGCAGACGGGAAGACGCCACAGGCGACCCGGTTGCTCGGTCGCGTGGAGGCCGGCCATCAACTCCGCGATCCGGGCGACCAGCGCGGTGGTGGGAAGCACGGTGGGATCGTAATAAACCATCAAGGAGCGGAACGTCGGCACCGTCTCGGTGACACCCTCGAGACGGCTCTCGTTCAGCCGCCTAGCCAGCGCGAGCACCCATGAATTGAGCTGCCGGTCCACGCCATCGCCGAATTCGATAACGAGCGCCGTATCGCCGGCGATCAATACCTTGTACGGGAGCATGGGCTCACTCGGCACCACGGTTTACGGGTCGTTCATATTCGTTAATTTTGTCTTAACGTCAATATTTACTGCGGGTTCGCGACAGATGAGCAAAGGTTAGGGTTAATAATATATTAACGCCACGACGGTTATTTTTCTGTGAGCAGCGATTTCGTTTTGCGGCGCGACGCGGAACTAGAATTATTTCACTGTTCCAGGCGCTTGAACGGTGCGCTCCGCCTGAAATCGGGGCAGACGCGGACAAACGCGCTTGTCGACAAGGCCGTGCGCATTGCAGCCATGCGGGCACCCGCGACGACCGGACCCGGAAACGCAAGGAGGCCCCAATTTGCGCCGCGACATTAAATTGCGCAGTGCGGCATCGAGCGAATTTGCCCTTCATGCCGAAGCCGGCACGGCCTCGCGATACCAGTCGTAGATCTGCTGGCCGGTCCAGTGCACGACACCCTCATGCTTGTTGATATAGGCGTAGAGTTCCTCGAAATACTTGATCCGGTGCGCCGCGCCGGTGACGTAGGGGTGAACGCCGATCGCCAGCACCCGCGTCGACTGGGCCGATTCCTCGTAGAGGCGGTCGAAGGCGTCGATGGTGCGCGTCATCAGCACGTCGGATTCGTGGTGATGCGAGACCATCATCGTGATGTCGTTGATCTCGGCACTGTAGGGCACCGACAGTATCGGGCCGTGGGCAGTCTTCACCCACAGTGGCTGGTCGTCGAGCACCCAGTCGCCGAACCAGGTCAGGCCCTGCTCGGCTACATAATCAAGGGTGTGGAAGGTCTGCATACGACCGGGGCCGAGCCATCCGGTCGGCCGCTTGCCGGTGAAGCGCTCGATGATGTCGATGGACTGGCGGATCACCGCGCGCTGGTCTTCGATCTGCTGGATCGGCATCTGCACGTAGCTGTGCGCCATGAATTCCCAGCCAGCCTCGCGGGCGGCGGCGGCGACCTCCGGATAGGTTTCGCACACCTTGGCGTTGATCGACATGGTCGGCACCACCCCGGCGCTCTCGAGGGCGTTGAGCAGCCGCCAGAATCCGACCCGCATGCCGTACTCATACCAGGTCCAGTTCGGCATGTCGGGAATCGGTGTCTGCCCCATGGGCGGCTGGGACAGTTGCCGCGCCATCGGCCGGGTGATCTCCCACTCCTCGATGTTGACCACCGACCACACGATCATGCGGCCCTTGCCCGGCAGCTTGAGGGGAGGACGGGTGAAGGGCGAGGAATAGCCCAGGCGGTCGCGCGGTAGGGTCATCGCGGCTCCTCGATCGCATCGAAGGGAAGGATCAGACGAGGCTCGCCTCGGCGGGCTTCATGACGGGCGGGCGTCGCTCGCTAAACCGGGTCGCGTCGCAATAGGCCTGCGCAATGCGATAGACCATGGGTTCGGCGAAGGCAGGGCCGACGATCTGCATCGCCAGCGGCAGGCCCGCGGCAGTGAAGCCGGTCGGCACCGCGATCGCCGGCGTGCCCGTCACGTTGAAGGGCATGCGGCACTGGCGCTCATAGGTCCTGGCGAGGGTCTCCGTATCGTCAATCCGGCACGGCAGGTCGAGGCTCGACAGCGTGATGACCGCATCGAACTCCTTCGTCACCTCGGCGAATTCCCGGCACAGCACCGTGCGCAATTGCTGCGCCTTGACGTAGTCGACGGCGGGGATGAAGGCGCCGGGCAACAGCTTGCGGCGGGTCGCCTCGGCGTAATCCTCCGGCCGCTGCTGGAGGTCGCGCTCGTGCACCGCATAGGCCTCGGCGAAGTGGATGGTGCGCCCGCAGTCAGCCCACCGCCCCAGCGGTGACAGGCGGACTGGCCGCACTTCGGCGCCGAGCCGGCGCAGCACGTCGGCGGCCTCGATGATGGCGGCGACCTGCTCCGGGGAACCGATCATATCTTCGGTGTAGAAATGGGCGATGACGCCGATCCTCAATCCCTTCACCCCCGAATTGAGATCGGTCAGGCAGTCCGCAAGCGCGCGTCCCGCGCTCGACCGATCGGCGGCATCGTGGCCGGCGATGGCGCCGAGCAGGATTGCGTTGTCCTCGACGGTGCGGGTGAGCGGCCCGACGTGATCGAGCGAGAAGCTCAGCGGAAACACGCCGGTGCGGCTCACCAGGCCGTAGGTCGGCTTCATGCCGATGACGCCGCAGCAGGTCGCTGGGTTGCGCACGGACCCGCCGGTGTCGGTGCCGAGCGCGCCGGGTGCAAGGCCGGTCGCCACCGCGACAGCGGAGCCGCTCGATGAGCCGCCGGGATGGAGGTCGAGGTTCCACGGGTTGAGCGCCGCCGGCCATGGCAGTTCCCGGGTCGGGCCGCCGGTGGCGAATTCGTGCAAGGCGAGCTTGCCGAGCAGCACCGCGCCGGCTTCGCGCAGCCGCGTGACGACGGTGGCATCCGCCGCGGCGCGGTGATCGATACGCAGCTTGGAGTGGCAGGTCGTCGCCATCCCCGCGACATCGAAAATGTCTTTCAACGCATAGGGCACGCCGTGCATCGGCCCGCGCCAGCCGCCGGACGCGATCTCGGCCTCGGCCGCCTTCGCCTGTGCGAGGGCCGCTTCCGCCGTCACCGCGATGTAGGCGTGGTAGATGCCGTCGAGCGCGGCGATGCGGGCGAGCAGGGCCTGGGTGAGTTCGACCGGCGAGAGCTTGCGCGCGCGGATCAGCCGCGAGGCCTCCGCCATGGTCATGAAAGCGAGGTCGGTCATTTCGGCACCTCGAAGGCGGCTGGATCGAACGTGGAAGCCAGTTCGGTCAGCGGAGGGATGGTACCCGCCATGCTCATGGATTGGCTGCCGCGGGCGAAGGCCGCGGCGACGGTGTCGGGAAACAGCGCCTGGGCGCGCCCAAGACCGCGCGCGGCGGCGAGGCGTCGCATCATTTCGGCATCGGGGCTTTCGGCTTTCGCGGTATCGGCCATCTCATCCTCTCGTCGTCGATTCAAGGCGTCATCAGGGGAGACATCCAATCAGGGCATATCGGCGATGCCGGTCTCGCGGACCAGCCGCCCGAACTTCTCGTTTTCGCGGGCCAGGAAGTCCCGCACGTCCATGGGCGGTGGCGGTTCGATCCCCTGCTCGTTGAGCAGATTGCGCAGGTGCGGATTGTCGAGCGCCCGCGCCACCTCCTGCTTGAGCAGCTGCACGATCTCCACCGGTGTGCCCTTGGGCGCGAGCATCATGGTCCAGCTCGAAAGCTCGAAATCGGCGATGCCGGCTTCGGCAAAGGTCGGCACATTGGGAAACGCGGCCGAGCGGCGCTCGCCGGTCTGCGCTAGCGCCTTCACGGCGCCCGCGTCATAGGCGGCCTTCGCGGCCGCAAGCCCGGGATAGAATATGTCGAGATGCCCGCCGGAGACGTCGCCCATCGCCTGGGCGCCGCCCTTGTAGGGGATGTGCTGGACGTCGAGGTGTTGCAGCCGGTTGAACCAGGCGCCGGAGAGATGGGAGGGGCTGCCGACGCTGCCGCCATAGGTGTACTTGCCGGGCGCCCGGCGGATCGCCGCGATGAGTTCGCCGAGCGTGTTCGCTGCGATGCTCTTGGACGTCACCAGCACCAGCGGCACCTCGCCGGTGACAGCGATCGGCTCGAAATCGTCGATGGTGTATTTCGCGGGCTTCGCCATCTGTGGCACCACCACGGTCTCGGTAGCGTAGCTCATCAGCAGCGTATAACCGTCCGGTTCGGCGCGGACCACCGACATCACGCCGATGCTGCCGCTCGCCCCCGGCCGGTTGATGACGACGAAGCTCTGCCCAAGCCGATCCTGCAGCTTCTGGGCGAGCAAGCGCGCGGTCAGGTCTGTCGAGCCGCCGGCGCCATAGGGCACGACGATCTCCACCGTGCGGGTCGGGTAGGGCGCCGCCGCCACTGTCCCGGCCGCGAGCAGCGCGGAAAACAGTGCCGCCGTTCCCCTCGAAATGAGATGCCTCGTCATTCAAGCCTCCGACCGGGAGCTTATCATGCGGGGTCGTGAAACGAAGCCGGGTTGCGCGACGCGCCGGAATGGGGAGGATGGCGGCGCCCGTGCCGCAGGCGAGCGCGGTCAACCGGAGAGCGTCGATGAGCGATAGTATTCTGAGTGAGCAGGATGGCGGCATTTTGCGGGTCACCATCAACCGGCCCGATGCCGGCAATGCGATGACCGACGCCATGGCGCTCGAGCTGACCGGCATCATCGCCGCCGCGCCGCAGACCTCGCGCATGGTGCTGCTCCGCGGCGCCGGCAAGGACTTCTGCACCGGCCGGCAGGCGCCTCCGCCGCCCGCCGCCCCGCCGGAGGCCATGGAACGGCGGCGCTTCTCCGACATCGTGTTCGACACGTATGGAACGATCCGCAATTCGCCGATCCCGGTGGTCTGCGTCGTCCAGGGCCGCGCGCTCGGGTTCGGGTGCGCCGTCGCGGCGGTCGCCGACATCACCATTGCGAGCGACGCCGCCACCTTCCAGGTACCGGAAATGCTGCACAACATCCTGCCGACCATGGTGATGTCGGCGCTGGCCGACCGTGCCAGCCGCAAGGCGCTCGCCTATCTCGTCTACTCGACCAAGGAGGTGAGCGCCGAGCGGGCGCTTTCCTACGGCATCGTCAGCGACGTGGTGCCGCGCGATGCGCTCGAAGCGGAGGTCACGACGTTATGTGCGAACATGCTCCAGGCGCCCGCGATCGCCACCGAAGGCGTCAAGGACTACCTGCGCCACGCCCTGACAATGGATGTGCCGGCGGCGATCGACTATGCTCGCAACCTGCACGCGGTGGTGAATTCATCGCGCGAGATTCGCAAGAAGCATTGATTGGCGGCGATTATCGGTCCAGTCATTCCGGGTTCGCGCGTCTCCCGCGCGAACCCGGAATCCAGTCTGCAATGCAGTACGCTCAGTGCGCCGGAGCGGGAGCGGCGGCCGGCTTCGCCTTCGGCGGTTCCGGACGTTTCGCCACGGCCTGCGCCGGCATGTATTTGGCGACGACGGTCTGATCGAGATCCTTCATGGCGGTGTCGGGCAGGCGATGCCAGACCTCGTCCATGCCGAGCAGCGGGATGCCGAGATATCCGCGCAGCGTCAGCGTCTGGCCGTCGGGGCTCAGCGACATGATGGCGTTGTAGATCTTGCCGTCGCGCGGATCGAGGATCTTGCCGTTCTCGTATTTCAGTCCCTGCCGCTCCATGCCGCGAACGAAGGAGATGCCGAGGATCGGCGCGTTCCTGCGGTCGTCGGTGCATTGGGTGCACAGCGGATTGGGCAGTTCGCCGGGCTTGGGAAACACCTTGGCGATCGCGCCTTCAAAGACGCCGTTGTGGTCCACGAAAATGAACCAGCCGACCGGCTTGCCATTGTCGTCGGACTTTTGCCACAGGCCTGCCACAGTCCGGTCTGCGGCATCGGCCTGGCTCGCAACGAAGCTGAGCGCCGCGACGGCGGCCATGACCGACACAGTCAGAAGGTTTCTCGTCCCGAATTTTCGCATGTTCATCACCCCGGCATGTTGGTCGAAGGGTCTCGATTGTTCCAATGCTTCGCGTTCATTGCCGATGGCTCATCGAACGCGCAACAACTCCAAGCTCTATACGGGGCGCAACCGCCCCCCACACGCACCGTCACAAGGCTGACACCGATTACGCGATCAAATAGCGATTTAACCAAGGAGTTCAATTGTCTACAAAGGGGCGCGCTCGGGGCCTGCTCGGTTGCCGAGGAAAACCACTAGAATTGATTTGCCCTTAGTGCAAGAGCACTCCATTCGAGGTTCCGGCCCGGTCGCTGGCAACGACCTCGACTGTCTGAACTTTTTCACTCCGGTCTCCCGTTCGCTCCCGGCGCATCACACGTAGACATCGGCTGCACAATGTCTGGATCAAGTCTGGCACTCCGCAACCTGCGCGCCTTTGTCATCCTGATCGTGTTGGCCTTCCACTCCGTCCTGGCCTACCTCGGATCATTGCCCGATACGGCATTCCCCTTCGACATTGCGCCTTTTCGATGGAATGCGTTCCCCATCGTCGACAGCCGGCGGTGGTTCGGGTTCGACATATTCTGCGCGTTTCAAGACGTTTATCTCATGTCTTTCATGTTCTTTATGTCGGGCCTGTTCGTCTGGCCGAGCCTCAAGCGCAAGGGAAGCCCGGTATTCCTGTATGATCGCTTCCTGCGGATCGGCGTGCCTTTCGTCCTGGTGGTGTATCTGCTGATGCCGATCGCGCTCTATCCGACCTACCTCGTCACCGCGGTCGACCCCAGCGTGAGCGCGTACTGGGAGCATTGGCGCGCATTGCCGTTCTGGCCGAGCGGGCCGCCGTGGTTCCTGTGGCAGCTCTTGGTTCTCAACATCGCCGCCGCCGCGGTGTTTCGATTTGCGCCGGCATGGGGTGAGTACCTCGGCAGGGTGTCCGCGGCGGCGGCGGCCGATCCGCGGCGGTATTTCGCCGGCCTCATCGCGCTCTCCGCCATTGCCTATGTCCCGCTCGCTCTCGCGTTCACGCCGTGGGCATGGAAGAGCTTCGGACCGTTCTCCCTCCAGCTGTGCCGCCCGCTGCATTACGCGGTCTATTTCTTCGCCGGCGTCGGGATCGGGGCCCACGGCCTGGAGCGCGGCCTTCTGAGCGTGGACGGATTCGTGGCTCGGCATTGGAAGGCCGGGTTCGCGGCATTTCTTGCGGCGTTCGTGGTGTGGTCGGTGCCGATCGGGCTGATGATGAAGGACGGCGACAATGGTCCGATCCTGCTTCAGCTCGTCTCCGATTTCGGCTTTGTCCTGGCCTGCGCCGGCGGCTGCTTTTTCGTGGCCGGCGTATCGCTGCGCTTCGCCCGGTTCCGCATGGCATGGCTCGACAACCTGTCGGACAACGCCTATGGCATGTTCCTGATCCATTACGTGTTCGTCGTCTGGCTGCAATATGCGTTGCTGGACGTGGCGCTGTTCGCCGTTGCCAAGGCGGCGATCGTGTTCACCGGGACGGTGTTTGCGAGCTGGGGTGCGATGATCGCTATGCGCCGCATTCCGCTCGGTGCCTGGAGTCTCGGCGCGACGCGTCGAGCGCCGACCCTGCAGGGGAGCGGCCGCCGCGCGGAAACGGCTGCTGCCGCAGGCGGGGAGGCGGGACTGCGCCGACCAAGATGATCGAATAATTCTCAGTCACGAACAGGCCCCGGGCGATCGAACGCATTATGTCTCTCGTTTTCAAGCTTGCACGCCGAAACCTGTTTCACGACCGGCTGCGATTTATCGCGACGGTCATCGGCATCGTCTTCTCCATCGTTCTCGTCACCGTGCAGATGGGACTGTTCCTGAGCTTCGATCGCATGGTGACGACGATGATCGATCATGCCCGCGCCGATCTGTGGATCGTGCCGCGCGGCACCAAATGTTTCGAGGATCCTTCGCTGCTGGACGAGCGTGAGCGCTTCAGGGCGCTGTCGGTCGAGGGCGTGGCGGATGCGACACCTGTCGTGATCGGCTTTGCGCAATGGCGCATGCGCAACGGCGGGACCACGCCGATCTTCCTGGTCGGGTCCGACATGCGGGCCGACGGGCTGCATCCCTGGAATCTGGTCGCGGGCAGCTTGGAGGCGCTTTCGATACCGGGCGCCGTGGCGGTCGACCGCTCCTATTTCGAGCGGCTCGGGTCCAAAGGCCTCGGCGACAGCGCCGAGATCCGCGACCAGAAGGTCGAAGTGACCGCGGTGACCAGCGGCATCCGCTCGTTCACCACGACCCCCTATGTCTTCACCACACTCGACCGCGGACGCGCCTATATCGGCACCTCGGCCAACAAGGCAACCTACTTCCTGGTCCACCTCGCGAGGGGCGCGGATCGCGAAGCCGTTCGCGGCCGGCTCAACGCCACCCTCGTCGATGCCGAGGTGCTGACGCCGAGCGAGTTTCGCAGCCGCAGCCGCTCGTTCTGGCTGTTCGGCACCGGCGCGGGCGCCGCTCTCTTCGCCGGTGCCTTGCTCGGCATGATCGTCGGCACCGTCATCGTCGCGCAAACCCTCTATTCCAGCACCAAGGATCACATCAACGAGTTCGCGACGCTTCGCGCGATCGGGTCGTCGGGGATGTATATTCACAAGGTCATCATCTTTCAGGCGCTGCTGAGCGCCGTCATCGGTTTCGGCATCGCCTCCGGGATCGGCTGGCTCATCGTCAAAGCGACTGCGAACTCGGCGCTGCCGGTCGTCATGACGCCGACGCTCGTCGTCGGCCTGTTCGTGCTCACGGTCGCCATGTGCGTGCTGTCGGCCATCGCCGCCATCGTTCAGGTGATGCGGATCGATCCCGCGATGGCCTTCACGCGATGACCGAGGCGATACTCGATGCGGTCGACGTCGTGAAATTCCTCGGCGCCGGCGCCGGCCGGGTGGAAGCGCTCAGGGGCGTGAGCGTCACGCTTGCGGGCGGCGAACTGGCGCTTCTGATGGGGCCGTCGGGCAGCGGCAAGACGACGCTCCTTTCGATCCTCGGATGCATGCTGACGCCGACCAGCGGGACGGTGCGGGTCGTCGGCCAGCCGACCGACGGCGCGGGACCGGAGGATCTTGCCAAGCTCAGGCGCGAGCACATCGGGTTTATCTTCCAATCATACCACCTGTTTCCTACGCTCACGTCCCTGGACAATGTCCGCTTGGCCTTGGACGTGCGCGGCGAGCGCGCGAGGGTATCGAAAGCCAGGGCGGCAGAAGCGATGGCGACGGTCGGCCTGTCCCACAAGGTCAAATCGTACCCCCATGAGCTGAGCGGCGGCGAACAACAGCGTGTGGCGATCGCTCGAGCCATCGTGGGAAACGCGTCGGCCATCCTTGCGGACGAGCCGACGGCGGCGCTGGACAGCGTCAACGGGCAGATCGTCATGAAGGTGCTGGCCGAAGTCGCCAGGAATCCCTCACGCGGCGTGTTGGTGGTGGCGCACGATCCGCGTATAATCCCGTTCGCCAATCGCATAATTCACATCGAGGACGGACGCATCGTCGGCGTGGAGCTGGGCGGCGCCGGGCCCAACTCAAAATAGCGAGGCGCTGTGGGATTCGTATCGAAGAAAGCCAAGACAGGCCTCCTGGTCGCGATGCTCGGCGTCGTCGCGGCGGTCGCGATCGCCGCACAGATGCGCGCGCAGGAAGCGTCGCGCGCCGTCGAGACGCCCGAGGGTTGGCAGGCAGTCGCACCTGGTCGTGTCGAGCCGTGGTCGGGAGAGATCAGGATCGCGGCGCCGGTGGTCGGTCGGATCGGCGAAGTGCTGGCGGGTGTCAACGACAAGGTCTTTGCCGGTGAGCCGTTGATTCGCCTCGAGGACGGCGAGGCCCGGGCGCGGGTCGCCACCGCCGAAGCGCAGATCGCGCTGCGCAAGCGCGCCCGCAACGACCAGTCCACGTCGAACCGGGCCGCCGAGCGGCGCCGGGCCGAGGATTGGGTCGCCGATGCCGAACGCGGCGTGTTCGATGCGCAGGCGACGCTCGACCAGGTCGCGGTCTCGAAGCGGGCGGGGCGCGCGTCGGATGCCGACCTCGCCGCGGCGCGGACGGCGATGTCGCGCGAGCAGGACCGGCTCAAGCAGCGCAAGTCCGAGCTGCGCATCCTGGAGGACGACAAGAACACGCCGTTGCCGACCCAGAACGAAGGCGCGCTCAATGTGGCGCGCGCCGAGCTCCTGCTGGCGCAGGCCGGCATCGAAAAACTGACGATCCGCGCGCCGGTGGCCGGCACCGTGCTTCAGGTCAATGCCAAGCCGGGCGAATTGGCGACGCCCTCCGCAGTCCAGCCGCTGCTGCTGATCGGCGATATTTCCGCGCTGCGCGTACGCGCCGAGCTGGATGAGCGCGACTTCGGGGAGATCAAGGTGGGGCAGCCGGCTCTGGTGCGGGCTCCCGCGTTTCGCGGACGTGAATTCACGGGCAAGGTGTCCTCGATCGCCCCGATCGTCGATGCCGGGCGGATCAATGCGCGCGACCAGCGCGGCCTGAGCGACGTCCGCGTGGTGGAAGTGCTGGTCGATTTGGCGGAAGGCAGCCCGCTCGCCGTCGGGATGAAGGTGGATGTATATTTCCGTCATGACGGTCCCGCGCGCCAGTAGGCGCAATCAAAGGCTTCTCACATTGCGCCGTTCGGCGGCGGGCGGATGCCGGGATTTCCTCGTTCCCCGGCGCGAGGACGGCCTCCACGCTGTGGACAATGCGGCCTTGAAGGCTGCGTATGATTGTGAAAAACATATTTCACCGGGATCGTTCGGAGCACGGCGTGCCTGACGCAGAACACGAAACCGAGCATCATCAGCGTCTTTTCGACCAACTCCGCACGAAGTTGCTCGATCTGTCGCGCAAGAATCCGATGCTCAACTACCGGCATCGGGTCGGCTCGCGACGTCAGCTTCGCATCGTCGATTGCGACCTCGAGACCGTACTGGCGGAACTCGCCGCCAAGCAGGGCGAGCTTCCCATCGAAGCCTTGCCCGAGCCTGACGACATCCCGAGCGACGAGCGCACCCCCTCCTTCCTCGCCGCGCTGGGCCAGGCCAAGGCGATGGACCTCGAATATCTCACCCGGCTCCAGGCGCTCGATGCGGTGGCGCGGCAGGACGATGCCGCGCTGGCCGATCTCGACCGCTGGCTGCGCGAGCATGTGCGCCAGCGGCTTGGTCTGCCGCCACGGCCCGACCGCCGCGAATTCAACGTCGTGGAGCATGCGCGCAAGCACGGCATCGAGCCCGCTTACGAGCTCGCGCGCAGGTCCGGCGACGACTCCGCGCCCGCTGGTCGGCCTCCAGACCCTGTACGTCGCCGACGAGCTCGATTCGCGGTTGGCGAGGATCGCCGCCGACGCCCGGCTCGCGGAACAGGAAACCGGATTGTCCACCCTGTTTCTGGCATTCGGATTTCTGCGCTGGTACGAGCGCGACAACGCCGACGTCGCGAACTTCGCGCCGCTCCTGCTGCTGCCGGTCGAGCTCAAGAGGCGGATGGAGGACCGGCGCGCGATCTACACCGTTCGCGCGGTGGCGGAATTCCCCGAAATCAATCTCAGCCTGCGCCAATGGCTCGCGCGCGCCTCGCCGAGCCGCAAGCTCCCGGACTTCGACGAAGAAAGCGACGTTATTGAGAGCTATTTCAGGAGCGTCGAGGAATCCATCGCTGGCCTCGACCGCTGGCGGGTCGAACGCAACCTGACGCTCGGCCATTTCGCGTTCGGGCGTCTCGCCATGTATGCGGACCTCGCCCCGGAAAACTGGCCGACACATCCGGCTGGACAGACGCTGGTGCAAAGCCTGCTTCACGGCTCCGAGGCGGCCGCCGGCGACGACGTGTTCTTTGCCCCGGACTATGATCTCGACGACGACAAGATCGAAGATCTCGCGCCCATCCTCATCAACGATGCCGATGCCTCGCAGCACAGCGCCGTCATCGACGTCATGAAGGGCAAGAACCTCGTGGTCGAAGGGCCGCCGGGGACCGGAAAGTCGCAGACCATCACCAATATCCTGGCGAACGCCCTTTATGCCGGCAAGACCGTATTGTTCCTCGCCGACAAGCTCGCGGCCCTGCAGGTCGTCAAGGGGCGGATGGATGCCGCCGGCCTCGGCGATTTCTGTCTCGAGCTGCATTCCGACAAGGCGCAGCCCAAATCGATCATCCTCAGCCTGCAGCAGCGCTACGAGATGGGCCGCGACCGCGGCTATGAACCGGCATGGCCGATCGACCTGCGAAAGCTGCGAAGCGCGCGGGGCCGCGTGCGCGAGTATCTCAGCGCCCTCCATGCCACCGACGAGGTCGACGGCCGTACGCCGTTTGCGCTGTTCTGGTCGGCGATCGCCGCCCGCCGCGTGCTCGGTCGCGAGTTCGAAGCGGTCCGCCGGGTCGACCTGTCGGAAATCTTCAGCGGCGGCCCGGAAACGATCGAAGGACATGCCGACGCCTTGAAGCTCTTCGTGTCCGCAGTGGGAAGCTTCGAACAGCGCCACGGCAGGTTTGCCGATTCGCCCTGGACGAAAGCGGGTTTGGCTCCGGCGGCCGATTGCGAACCGCGCATGGTCGCAGACGCGATGCGCGATGCCCACGACGCGGCGGCTCGGCTGCACGAGGTGGTGACGGCAAGATCGGCGAAACTCCAGATCGAACTGCCCCGACTTCCTTCCAGGCTTACCGAATGGATGGAAGCGGCCGGCCGGCTTCCGGCCATTCCCGAGGACACGCTGCTCGCCCAGGTGTCGTCGTTCACGCCGGGCGAGATACTGGCGGCCGCGGACCTCGCCCGGATGCGTCTCGCCGTCGAGGACGGCAGCGCGCACGCCGTCGTGCAGGCCGACCCGGTCGCGGTCGGCTATCTCGCCCAGCAGGCGGACGCTTGCGGGGTTGTTTCATCGGCGCCGTTCGAGATCGTGGTCCATGCCGACAAGATGATGGCGCTTAAGGCTTCGCTGCTCGACGGCCTCAAGAAGATGTCTTCCCTGATCGCCGCATTCGGGCCGGGGACCGAGCCGGACGTCGCGGTCGGGGCGGCGATGGCCGAAGCGGTGCAGTTCGCCGCGGCAATACCGCCGCACCTCGACTCGTTTCTCTGGTTCGACGGCGGGAGCCATGAAGACATCCTGTCGGACGGGGCGCAGCGGATCCGTCTGCTGACGGAAACCGAGCGTGCGCTCGACGAAAAATTCCAGCGCAACGAGCGCGGCGAATGGCCCCCTATCGAAGAGCTGCGGATCACCGCTACCGTTGCCTCGGCAACCGGCCTGCGTCCGTTCGCGACCCTCGTCACCGGGCAGCGGACGCGGGCAACCCACGTTCTGCGGACGCTGGGCGTCGCGTTCGACACACCCGATGTCCAGTCGGACATCGAGACTTTGATCTTTCACGTCGAGGCGCGCGAGAGGTTCCTCTCGGACAAGCGGCTTGCCGCAGCCGCCGGCGCGTTCTGGGCGGAATTCTCGACGCCGTTCGAGCAACTCGCCGCCGTCACGCGGCTACGCGCTGCCTTCGAGGCGCGCGTCGCCGGCCTCGGCGAGATCGGCCATGTTCTGAAGACGCATCTGTTTTCGTCGAACACCAAGATCGTCGAGAAGCTGCGGTCATACCGGCCTTGGGTCGCCAAGTTTCGTTCGGACCTCACGGAGTGGCCGGAATCGTACAGTGGCATGGCGCTGCGGCAGGCGGCGCCATGGATCGAGCAACGGGCGGCCACGCTCGCTCAATTGGCGGAGGGTATCCGGGAACTGGGACTGGCCGACGCCAATACGTCGTTCGACCTGCTGCGTCGGAACGCCGATCGCCGGCTCCAGATCTGGGAGCTCGAAGCCAAGATCGCGGACGATCCCGTCCTTGCCGCGGTCGGGGAAGCGGTCTGGCGGTCGCCCCGCGGCTGCGAGGCGCTGCGCGAGGCGGTCGGCCTGTCCCAGGCGGTTGCGACCGCGAATCCGCCGGCCGGAATCCGTGCCCGCGTGAATTCGGCCGAAGGCCCCGCCTTCGCCCGGTTGCTGGAAGGCTCCGTCGTATCGATCGGACTCGCCGTCGAACGATATCGCAGTGACGTCGCGCGGCTTGGCGCGGTGACCGGCATTCCTTTGGACCCCGAAAGCGACGACCCGGCGGAAGTGGCCGATTTCCTCGCGCCGCTGCTGGCGGAACTGCCGTCGCTCGGCGAGTGGCTGGAAGCCGCCCGGCGGCGCGCCCATATCGGCGCGATCGGGCTCGAACCGCTGATCACGGCGTTCGAAGACGCCGGGCTTTCGTTCCAGCGCCTGCCCGCCACCTTCGAGGCGCTCGAAGTGTTCAACCGCGCGGCGCTGGCGAAGCGGCGCCATGCATCGCTCCAAAACATGAAGAGCCTCGACATCGAAAACGAGCGCCGGCGCTTTGCTTCCACGGACCAGACGCTGAAAGCTCGCCAGCGCGAGGCGGTGCGCATCAAGCTTCTCGGTAATGCCATTCCGAGCGGAACCTGCGCCGGGCGAAAGAAGGACTGGACCGAGCTTCATTGCCTTCGCAACGAATTGACCAAGCAGACGCGGCACATCCCGATACGCAGCCTGCTGTCGCGGTCGCGGCGCGCGATCCAGGCGATGAAGCCCTGCTTCATGATGTCGCCTTTGTCGCTCGCGAAGTATCTGCCGTCCCAGGCGATGAATTTCGATCTCCTGGTCATCGATGAAGCGTCGCAGATGAAGCCGGAAGATGCCCTCGGCGGGCTGTTGCGCGCCAAGCAGGTCATCGTCGTCGGCGATCGCAACCAGTTGCCGCCGACCGATTTCTTCACCCGCGTCACTCCGGCCGAGGAGTTCGGCGCCGACGCCGACGAAGACGCCGACGACCTCGATTCCGAATCGATCCTCGACTGGGCACTCAAGACCTATCAGGCGCCGCGCCGGCTCAAATGGCATTATCGCAGCCGGTGCGAGAGCCTGATCGCATTTTCCAATCGCGAGTTCTATGCCTCCAAGGCCGGCTCGTCCGGTGATCTCATCACCTTTCCGAATGCCCGGCCCGGCGCGTTCTCGATCGATCTCGTGCGGGTCGACGGCAGCTACAAGGCCGGCCGCAACCCCGCCGAGGTCATTCGCATCGTCGAGGCGGCGATCGAGTTCATGGTCAGGAATTGCGGCCTCTCGCCCGAAGAGATTCCGACGCTCGGAATTGCCGCGATGAATCTCGAGCAGCGCGAGGCGATCCGCGAGGAGTTCAACCGGGCTGCGCGGGATCCGGCGGTCGAGCGATATTTGGCGGCCTGCAACGCGGCCACCATCACTCGAAATCCCGAACCCTTCTTCGTCAAGAACCTGGAGAACCTGCAGGGCGACGAGCGGGATGTGATCATGATTTCGCTGACCTATGGCCGCGAGCTCGGACAGACCCGGGTCGCCCAGCGGTTCGGCCCGATCACCGGGAGCCAGGGCCATCGCCGCTTGAACGTGTTGTTCACGCGGGCGAGGCGCCGCGTCGTCCTGTTTTCGTCGATGGGATCGAACGATGTGCTCGTGAGCGGCGGGAGCGGGCGCGGCGTCCGGGTGCTGCGCGATTATCTGCGTTACGCCGAGAGCGGCCGGCTCGAGGCAGGGGAGGCGACCGGGCGCGGGCCGGACAGCGATTTCGAACGCGAGGTGCGCGCGCGGCTGGAAGCGGAGGGCTTGACCGTAGATCCTCAGGTGGGGGTGGCCGCGTATCGCATCGACCTCGCGGTGAGGCATCCGAGCGACCCCACGGTCTATCTCGCGGGGATCGAATGCGACGGGGCGGCTTTCCACAGCGCCAAGAGCGCGCGAGACCGCGACCGGCTGCGCGAGATGGTCCTGCAGGGATTGGGGTGGAATATCCTGCGGGTATGGTCGACCGATTGGTTCTCCAACCCGGAGGGCCAGACCGCAAAGCTCGTCGACGATCTTTTCCGCCTCGCGGAAAAGCCCGTGGTCGCCGACAAGCTGTGGCTGCCCAACGGCGGCGCTCGCGTCGAAGCGGTCACGGCGGAGCCGCCGGTGCCGGTCGAACCGACGGCCACGAGCGGCGATGTCGACGCGGACGAGCCAGCCGCAGACGCCGGCGCCCAGGATGTTCAGGCGCCGGCAGCCACTCCGGACGAAATACTCGAACCGGCCACCGAGGTTTCCGCCGCCTCCGCGCGATTGAGCCAAATCGAGGTGAGGGATGCGCTGCGGTCGTTCCGCGACCAGGTCATCCTGAAGGAATATCCGGGCTCCGAACCCGAACGCTGCATTCTTCGCGATCTCATGATCAACACGATCCTGGAAGCGCGCCTCGACGAGCCCGAACAATTCGACAAGAAAATCCCGCTCTGGCTCCGTGAGCGCACCGACCAGCGCCAGATCAAATATCTGCGCAACGTCTGCGCGATCGTCGAAAAGATGGCGTGAGATGATTCCAAGTCTCACTACTTCGTCGCAACCAATGACACGATGGGCCGGGAACCAGCTCCTCTGGAGCGACGGATCGGCGCGCGTTCGTGTGTGTTCCAGCCTGCTTGGAAATGCTAGGATTTGTTCATCGCGGGCCGGCCTTTCGCCGGTTTGAGAACATTGCCGCTTGGGAGGAGACGATGGCTGGGATAAGCCCGCGCAGGAACGCCTGCAGTGGCGTCAATCGAAGAGGCATATTGCGGGCAAGCGCTGCGCTCGCCGCTCTCTTTGCTGGCCTTCCAGGCGCCTCTCCCGGAGCGCGCGCGGAGGCGACGCTGGTGCCGTTCCCGCTTCCGCCGCAGGTGCCCGCACGGGAGGGCACCGCCACGCTTCCCGATACGCGCCTGTGGTTCTGGGACACCGGCGGCAGCGGCGAGCCCATCGTGCTCCTTCATCCCGCGAGCGGCAGCGGGCTGATCTGGGGCTACCAGCAGCCGGCTTTCGCCAAGGCGGGCTATCGGGTCATCGCCTATTCGCGCCGCGGCTATTACAACTCGCAGCCCATCGAACGCGCCCATCCCGGCATCGGCTCGGAGGATCTGCAGCATCTCGCGGAATTTCTCGGTATCGGCAAATTCCATCTCGTCGCCTCCGCCGCCGGCGGCAGCGTCGCGGCGGATTATGCGTTCTCTCATCCGGACCGGCTGTTGAGCCTCACCATCTCGAGCAACCAATTCGGCAACACCGACGGCGAGATCTTCGCTGCCGCCGCGCGCATCAGGCCGCGCATGTGGGACGAAATCCCCGTCGAGTACCGCGAGTTGGGGCCGTCCTACCGCGCCGTCAATCCGGACGGCTACCGCCTCTGGGTCGAGCTCAATCGCAAGTCCCAGGTCGGCGACGGTTCCCGCCAGCCGCTGGCAAACCGGATCACCGAGGCGAAACTCGGCGATCTCAAGGTGCCGACGCTCGTCATCTCTGGCGACGCCGACCTGTCGACGCCGCCATCGATCGCCCGCATGATCGCCGCCCGGATCGCGAACAGCGAACTGGTGGTGGTGCCGGAGTCCGGCCACTCCGTCTATTGGGAACAGCCCGAAGCGTTCAATCGCGCGGTGCTGGGGTTCATCGGCAGGCACCGGGGATAGGAGGCACTGCGAGCGGCTTCGGGGGCATCGTCGCCTTGTCGGAGTCGGCGCCGCGGCATCAAAATCACGATCGAGGCGCATCACATTGACGTGTTTCGAGTTGGGCGTTCAGGTACGATAGAAGTCAGCGGGGGGTACAAGGTTGCGGAGCAGGCCTTGTTTCGAACCGTTATCGTCAGCGGACTGATCCTGGCCCTGATATCGACATTTTCGATGGCGGAGCCGCTCGCCGTCAAGATCGGCTGGCTCAGCCGCGCCGAGAAGAAGGCAACCATTTCGCTGCTCGACTTTCCGCCCGACAATGACGGGGTCGCAGGCGTGCGCCTCGCGCTGGAAGACAACAACACGACTGGAAAGTTTCTAAATCAGCATTTCTCGCTGGAAGAGGCGCGGATCAGGGAAGGCGACGATCCCGCTGCAATCGTCTCGCAACTCGCCGATCGCGGCATCTCGTTCTTCATCGTCGATCTTCCCGCCGATGCGCTGCTCAGGGTGGCCGATGCCGGACGGTCGCGCGGCCTCGTGTTCTTCAACGTCGGCGCGATCGACGACCGCCTGCGCGAGGAAGACTGCCGGCCCAACGTGATCCACACCGCGCCGACGCGGTCCATGCTGGCCGACGGCCTCGCGCAGTACCTCGTCGCCAAGCGGTGGCGGCGATGGCTGCTCGTCGTCGGTTCCCACGATCCGGACAAGCTCTATGCGGATGCGCTGCGGCGCTCCGCCGCGCGGTTCGGCGCCAAGATCGTCCAGGAGCGGGTGTTCGAAGACACCGGCGGCGCGCGGCGCACCGACAGCGGCCTCGTTCAGATCCAGCGCCAGATGCCGCTGTTCCTGCAGGGCGCGCCCGACTACGACGTGCTGGTCGCGGCCGACGAAAGCGACGTGTTCGCGTCCTATCTGCCGTATCGCACGCGCGAGCCCCGGCCGGTCGCAGGCTCGGCCGGCCTCATCCCGAAGAGCTGGGACGCCGCGCATGACCAATGGGGCGCCAACCAGCTGCAGAACCGCTTCATGGGGATGTTCTCGCGCCGGATGACCGCGCTCGACGGGCAGGCCTGGACGGCGGGGCGCATGATCGGCGAGGCCGCCTCGCGGGTGGCGGCGGCCGATCCGAAGGCCATGTTCGATTACCTGAAGGGGCCGGACTTCGCGCTGGCCGCGTTCAAGGGACAAAAGTTGACGCTGCGCGACTGGAACCTGCAGCTGCGTCAGCCCATCCTGCTCGCCGATGGCCGCACCATCGCATCGGTATCGCCGCAGGAGGGATTCCTCCATCAGTTCTCCGAGCTTGACACATTGGGCTTCGACCGGCCCGAAACCAAATGCCGGCTCAAATGACCACACCCACCAACCGTCGTGGCCGGGCTTGTCCCGGCCATCCCGATAGTGAGGCTCAGTGCCTTCCCAAGCGGGATACGCGGGACAAGCCCGCGTATGACGGTTCAAGGTTTTGGAAATCCGATTGGGCGGTATGCCGCCGCATGATCCTCGGCATGTGCTTTGCGCTCGCGCCCGCGGCCGAGGCCGGCGCCTACAAGGCCTATGTTTCGAACGAGAAAGGCAACACGATTTCGGTGATCGATACCACCGCATGGAAGGTGATCGAGACCATCAAGGTCGGCCAGCGGCCGCGCGGCATCGCTCTCACCAAGGATCAGAAATACGTCCTGGTGGCGGTCGGCGACGACGACACCATCCAGATGATCGACACCACCACCGACAAGGTGGTCGATACGCTGCCGTCGGGTCCCGACCCCGAGCTGTTCATCGACGACCCCAGCGGCAAGATTCTCTACGTGGCGAACGAGAACGATAACACCGTGACGATCATCGACATCGAGAGGCGGGCGCGGCTGGGCGAGGTCGAGGTCGGCGTCGAGCCGGAAGGCATGGGCTTGAGCCCGGACGGGAAGACGCTGGTCAACACCTCCGAGACCACCAACATGGCGCATTTCATCGACACCGCTTCCCGTCAGGTGGTGGCCAATGTCCTGGTCGATGCCCGTCCGCGCTTTGCCCAGTTCAAGGACGATGGTTCGGAACTGTGGGTGTCGTCGGAGATCGGCGGAACGGTGAGCGTCATCGATCCGATCAAGCACGAGGTGAAGACGAAGATCGTCTTTTCGATCCCCGGCATGCGCGGGGAAGCGATCCAGCCGGTCGGCATCGCCATCACGCGGAACGGCAAGACGGGGTTCGTCGCGCTCGGTCCGGCCAATCGCATCGCTGTGGTCGACGGAACCAGCCATCAGGTCCAGAAATATCTGCTGGTCGGCCAGCGCGTGTGGCACATGGCATTCACGCCGGACGAGAAATATCTCCTGACCACCAACGGCGTTTCGAACGACGTCTCGGTGATCGACGTGGCGGCGCTCAAGGTCATCGACACCATACAGGTCGGCGAGCTGCCCTGGGGCATCGCCATCTCGCAACGCTGACGTCGGGTAATGACGCGGCGCGCCACATCGGAGGAACGCAGGTGACACGCCTTGGATGTCGTTTTGCGGCGGCCATCGTGTTGTGCGCGGGATTGCCGTCCGTCTCTCATGCCGCCGACCCTCGTTATCCCGACTGGCCGTGCGCGCAAGCCAAGGTGCCGGACATCTCGGTGGCCGCCGTGTGGGACGGCCCGCCGGTCGAGCAGGCGGCAGATACCTGGCAGGACGAGCCTGAGATCAAGGACCTCGTCGCGCGGCTGGCGGCGCGGCGCACGTCGATGGAGGAGGCGTACAAGAGCATCGTCCAATTCCTGACCGGCGACGCCGCGGCGAAGGCCGACAAGGGCAAGCGGCTGTTTGCCGGATTGTTCGCCACGCTCAACAATGAGCGCAGCGAGATCATGAACGGGCTCGAGCGGCTGGCGCGCAAGGAGAAGGAACTCGCGGAGCAGATAAGGTCGGATACCAGGGCGATGCACGAATTGCAGGACAAATCGCCGCCGGACCAATCCAAGATCGACGAGCTGGCCGCAAAGGTCGAATGGAGCACGCGCATTTTCGAGGACCGGCGCAAATCGATCCGATATGCCTGCGAAGTGCCCGTCATCATCGAAAAGCGGCTGTTTGCGCTCAGCCGCACGATTCAACAGACCTTGGAGTGACGATCGCCCGGCGCAGCGAAAAGAATTTCACTCGCTGGCCGCCGGTACCGGCTGCGCCTCGGTGACCGGGAGGAGCATGTCGGTCCAGCCGTCGGTGCCGTCGGGATACCAGGCGACATCGGTATAGCCCATCGAAAGAATGCGCTTGGCGGCGTTCCACGACATCCAGCAATCCCGCAGACAGTAGATCACCAGAAGCTTTGCGCGGTCGCCGCCGGTGGCGCGCTCGAGATTCTTGCGCAGGTAATCCTCGGTGGCCGGGGCGAGGGCGCCATACCCGGTGTCGGGAAGCCAGATGCTTCCCGGAATATTCAGTCGCGGCTTGTCGCGCCAGATCGTTCCCGGTGGCAGATTGGCCGGCCGCGGCGCGTGAGGCAGCACGTCGACGAACACCGCCGATTTGCCTTGCCACAGCCGCTCCGCCTCGGCAGTGGAGACGACGCGGGCGCCGGCGAGCGAGGCCGGGGTCGGGGCGCGATAGTCCTTGGTGCGATATTCCGTCGGCTCGGGCGGCCGGTCCTGGCCGCGAACATCGGCAGCGACCAGAACGGCAAGGCCTGACACGAGGCCCAGCAGGACGCGAAGCCCGCTCATCGCGGCTGCGCGTCGACCGTGATGGGCCGGTTCTTCTCGTCGAGCAGCGGCACCCCGAACCCGAGCAGCAGCCGGTTGATTTCGATCTGGTTCTCGGCGATCAGCTTGTTGAGCTGCCGTTTCCAGTTCTGATCGGCCGCTCGAACGCCCATGGCGATCCGAAACGTGAGCTGCGGGCCGCCGGTTTCCTTCAACAGAAGTACGACCCGCATGGGCGGGTCGGCTTGCTTCGCATAGTAGCCCGCCATCGGCCCCCACAGGACGCCGACGTCGATCTCGCCGCTGGCGAGGTCTGCCATCATCGCCTGCGCCGACGAATCGACGCGGGTGTCGATGACCAGCGGATAGGGCTTGGCCTTGCGCATCAAGCCGTTGACGGCGAGGTAGGTGGCCGGCGGTGTCCCCGCGACAATGCCGATGCGCTTCTCCTTGAGGCGCGGGTCGGTGAGGGTATCGAGATCATCGAGCCCGGTGCCCGGCTTGATGACGAGCGCGTAGGCCGTGCGATAATACGGGTTCGTGCTCTGCACGAGTTCGTCGCCCTGGGGAAAGCCCGGGATGACGTCGCAGCGATGGGCGCCGAGGGTGTTGCGCACAAACCCCGTCGCCTGCGGATACCAGACATAGGCGAGCTTCTTGTCGAGCTTCGCGGCCAGCAGTTCCGCGATCCTGTTCTCGAATCCTTCGCCTTTTTCGCTGGAGAATGGAAGGTTTCTGGGATCGGCGCAGACTCTCAGCACCTTGGGATCGACGAGTTCGAACTCCGCATCGAGCCCCGCGCCCTGGGCGCGCGATCGCTCGACAGAAAAGGCGACGAGCGCCACGCAAAGCATGGCCGCGCCCAGCAACATGCGACCGCGGTTCGCCGCCATCGTCATGGGTGCACCTCACCGAGCCTTGTTGCCCATGCAGGCATCTTCGGCCTTGGCGAACGCCTCCGGCCTGTCGTCGTGCTTTGCGGGCCGCACGCGTCCGACGGCGTCGTTGGCGCGGGCGCGCAGATAAATGTAGATGTCGTCGATGTAGCACATCACATTCGGATTATTGCCGAACGCGGGCATGACGTTCTCTTGCGCGGTGGTCACATTCTTGCGGCCGGCCGCCACGATGCCGAGAAAATCGTTGTAGCCGATCCGCTTGAGCGAATCCTTCAACGCCGGCGCAAAGCTCGATCCGTCACCGGCGGGGCCGTGGCAGACGTGGCAGTCCGAGTGATAGCGGCGAAACCCGGAATATGTATACCAGTCGACGGTGCCGTCTTGCAGAATCTTGTAGGTCGGATCGCCTTGCTTGTCGAAGAACTTGCCGTCCTCGGACTTGACCGCGGCGGGATCGCCGGAACCGTCGGCGCGCACCGAGCCGGTATAAAAGACAAGCGCCCATGCGCTGAGCGCCACTGCGACTGTAAGATTTCTCACGGGCTTTCCTTCGCGGCACGACTGGCGGCCGGTCCTTCGACCGGAATGCCGGCGCGCCACGAGGCGCGCCGGCAGCCGTTGACGTCGCAGTCCGCAAGGCCTCAGGGCAGCGCGAACACGGTGAGCTGGCCGCCGAGCGCGGTATAGTTGCTGAGCGCCGCATAGCCGCCCACTGCACCCAATCCATCGGTCGGATTGGTAAGCCCGGCCGCGAGGCCGATGCCGGCCCAGCCGCCGACGCCCGACATCACCGCGACATACTGCTTGCCGCGGTGTTCATAGGTCATGACGTTGCCGATGATTCCGGAGGGCGTCTTGAACTTGTAGAGTTCCTTGCCGGTCTTGGCGTCGACCGCCTTGAGATAGCCTTCGAGCGTTCCGTAGAACACCAGCCCGCCCGCGGTCGAGAGCGCCCCCGACCACACGGAGAACTGCTCCTTGTTCGACCATACGATCTTGCCGGTCTTGGCGTCCCAGGCGATGAAGTTGCCCATGTTGGTCTCGCCCTGCGGCGGGAACATGGAGAGCGTCGCCCCGACATAGGGCTGCCCCGCCGTGTAGCTCACCTTGAACGGCTCGTAGTCCATGCAGACGTGGTTGGTCGGAACGTAGAACAGGCCGGTCTCCGGCGAGTAGGCCGCGGGTTGCTCGTCCTTCGAACCGAGCGCCGCCGGACAGATGCCCTTGGAGTTCACGTCCTCGCCATTGTGCTCGGTCGAATACTGCGCAACCACCGCAGGGCGACCATAAGTCGGCGAGTTCTTGTTCATGTCGACGCCGGTGGTCCAATTGACCTTCGGATCGAACTTCTGGGCGACCAGGAGCTCGCCGGTCACGCGGTCGAGCGTGTAGCCAAGTCCATTGCGGTCAAAATGGACGAGCGTCTTGCGCGACTGGCCGCCGATCTGCTGGTCGGCGAGAATCATTTCGTTGATGCCGTCGAAGTCCCACTCGTCATGGGGCGTCATCTGATAGACCCACCGCACCGCGCCGGTGTCGACGTCGCGCGCCCAGATGGCCATCGACCACCTGTTGTCGCCGGGCCGCTGCTTCGGATTCCAGGTGGAGGGGTTGCCGGAGCCGTAATACATCAGGTTCAGCTGGGGATCGTAGGAGTACCAGCCCCAGGTGGTGCCGCCGCCGATCTTCCACTGGTCGCCTTGCCACGTGCTGAGGCTCGAATTGGGACCGACCGGCTTGCCGAGTGAGGTGGTCTTGACCGGATCGATCAGCGTATCGCTGTCGGGCCCCATGGAATAGCCGCGCCAAACCTGCTTGCCGGTCTTCATATCGTAGGCGGTCACCGAACCGCGAACGCCGAACTCGCCGCCGGAGATGCCGACCAGGACCTTGT
The DNA here is from genome assembly GCA_963791375.1 of uncultured Alphaproteobacteria bacterium. Taxonomy (GTDB): domain Bacteria; phylum Pseudomonadota; class Alphaproteobacteria; order Rhizobiales; family Xanthobacteraceae; genus JAJPKK01. The sequence continues at coordinate 452,953 of CAWBSI010000025.1, read as the reverse complement.
CCTTGATCACGTGCGGCGCGCCGGTGGATGTCTCGCCCTTGCTCGGATCGCCGTTCTTCTGCGACCAGATGACCTTGCCGGTCTTGGCGTCGAGCGCCACCAGCGTCGTGTCGGCCTGGCTCAGGAAGATCTTGCCGTCGGCATAGGACAGACCGCGGTTGACGGTATCGCAGCACATGACCGGAATGACGGTCGGATCCTGCACCGGCTGGTATTTCCAGACGATTTTGTTGTCATCGGCCAGGTTCAATGCGTAGACCGGATTCGGAAACGGCCCGTGAAGGTACATCATGTCGCCGACCACCAGGGGGGCGCCCTCGTGACCGCGCAATACGCCGGTCGAGAATGTCCACGCTGCCTGCAGCTTGCCTACATTGGCGGGCGTGATCTGCTTGAGCATCGAATGACGCGTATTGGCATAGTTGCCTGCCGGCATGACCCATTGCTTGGCGTCCTGCGACAGCTTGATCAGTTCCTCGTTTGCATAGGTCGACCCCGCGGCGAACACCGCCGCTGCGCTCAGACAGGTACTAAAAAGAAAACTACGCATCGTGTTTCCTCCCTGCGACGTCATTCGTCGGGGTGCACCGATGCGGACAAACCCAAGCGTGCCCGATATCGGCACAACCCTCACCTGGGGAAGGATTTCCGGCAGCGTGTCACGACCTCTGTGAGCGGCAAGATTATTGTTCTTTGACCGCTCGAGCCTTCGAACAAACGCCGACGCTCCCTAACCGTCGACGCCCTTGAAGCCGGAAACCTATGGAAATAGTATGCTCGCAACTGTGAGCGCGCAATAACAATCGATGAATGCCGTGCCGCAAACGTCCCACACTTTATGCCGCGAATTCGTCGCAATATGGCGATGGGCAGCTGTTCGAGTTTGCGCCCACACCCGTGGGCCGGCTGGCGATCGTTCAATCGCTGCGCTCGCTGGTCTCACCGTCGCGATTGTGAGCATGACTGCAGTGATGTCTTCGGCGGGCCCGATCCCGTCGGAAACGCCCCTGCAAGTGCGCGAAGTGGCGGCCGGCGTTTTCGTTCACTTCGGCGTGAACGAACTGATGACAGCCGAAAACCAAGGCGCGATAGCGCAATATCGGCTTCGTGGTCGGCGATGACGCGGTCGCCGTGATCGATACCGGCGGCAGCGTGCGCGAAGGCCGGCGGCTGCTCGCGGCGATCCGCAACGTCACCGCGAAGCCGATCCGTTACGTGATCAATACGCATGCCCATCCGGATCACGTATTCGGCAATGCAGCATTCGCCGGGGAGGCCGCAGTGTTCGTCGGCCATCGCAACCTTCCGCGCGCGCTGGCGCTGCGCGGTCCATATTATCTCGACGCATTTCGTCGCAGCATGGGTGACGCGCTCGACGGCGTCGAGCTTGTCGCACCGCAGCGACTGATCAGTGACGACGTGGAACTCGATCTCGGCAATCGCGCGCTCACGCTTCACGCGTGGGCGCCGGCCCACTCCGACAATGATGTCACGGTATTGGACGAGACCACTCAGACGTTGTTTGCCGGCGATCTCGTGTTCCTTCAACACATCCCTGTGGTGGACGGGAGCCTGCGCGGCTGGCTCGCCGCGACCGATGTGCTGTCGCGCATTCCGGCGAAGCGGGTCGTGCCGGGGCACGGACCAATGGCCGAATGGCCGCTCGCGCTCTCCGATGAACGGCGCTACCTTGAACGCCTGGCGCGGGATTGCCGCGCACTGATCGCGAGCGGCGCGTCCCTTGCGCAGGCTGCTGCGACCGCCGGCCTTGCGGAAAAGCCGCAATGGGAGCTGTTCGAGGAGTACAATGCGCGCAATGCGACGGCAGCTTTCGCGGAACTCGAATGGGAGTAGGCTCATGACCATCGAGTTCGACCTGCCAGCAGGTTCGGTGTATCAGCGCGGAGTGCGATCGATGATTGGCCTCGGCATGAAAGCCCTTTGGGTGACGGCGTTTGCGGTGGCGCTCGGCTGCGGCGCAGTGCGGCCCGCGGTGGCGGCGGAGCCCGCGGACCCCTGGCCCGAATTGGTGCGCGACGTCTTCAACGGACGCCCGGTTGGCGATGGCGCCGGCCTCATCGTCATCGACATGCCTTATCGCGCCGAGGATGCCGCCATCGTGCCGGTGACGCTGCGTGCGACGCTCCCGCAAGGCGATAGCCGCACCGTCAGGGCGATCACCCTCGTGATCGACCAGAATCCCGCCCCGGTCGCCGCCACCTTCCAGGTCGGCGCCGGCGTGACCATGATCTCGACGCGGGTCCGCATCGATTCCTATACCAACGTGCACGCGGTGGCCGAATTGAGCGATGGCAAGCTGTACGCCTCGGCCACGTACGTGAAGGCTTCGGGCGGCTGTTCGGCGCCGACCGGGAAGAATGCGGAGCAGGCCGCCGCCAATGTCGGGCAGATGCGATTTCGCCAATTCGCCAAATCGAGCGACGGCCCGGTGAGCGCCCCGCGCGAGGCGCAGATCATGATCCGTCATCCGAACAATTCGGGTCTGCAGCGCGACCAGGTCTCGCTGCTCTACATCCCCGCATTTTTCATCAAGGAGTTGCGGATCCGGCAGGGTGACCAGCTGGTGCTGGCGATGGAGAGCGGCATTTCGATCTCGGAAGATCCCAATATCCGCTTCAGCTATCTGCCGAACGGCGCCGCCACCTTCCAAGTGGAGGCGGTCGACACCAGCGGCCATGTATTCAAGGGCGAATGGCCGGCCGCGCCTGTGATGTGACCGTCAGAAACAGCGCGCCCCTGGAAGCACCGCACCTCAGAAGCAGCGCACCTCGGCCTCCGCCTGGGCGCGGCGCAGCTCGTCGACTGCGACCTTCGCATATTCGGTCGAGCGGAATTGGCTGCCGAGCGTTCCCGGCACCTGCGCCATGCTGAGCACGGTCTCGGCGGTGACATAGCGCTCGTACGGCAGGATGGACGCGATCACGTCGATCGAGCACGAACATCGTTCCAGCGCCTGCCGCGTTTCGCCATTGGCCTTCATGCAGCCGAATACGTAGTCGGCCCGTACCGCGGTCGGATAATCGTTGAGGTCGTCGGCGCGTACCAGCGACGCCGGTGCGGCGGCCAGCACCGACATGCCGAGACACAGGATTGGCGAGACGCGTCTCATGCCGACTGCTCCGTTGTGCCGCCCCGACCGACCTCCATGCTATAATGCTATTTCGCTCGGGTGAATTCGACCAGATGAAATCGGCCAAATGAATCGACCACGTGTCAACCTGCCGCTCGTCACCGAGGAGAATCTCATGCGCCGGACTTCGATCCTCGTTGTCGCGCTCACGTTCGCGCTTCTGCTCGGCCACCGCCGCGCAACAACGCCGCGGCACGAGGTTCTGGAACCTGACCCGGTACACCATCACGACCCTGCAGATGTCGCCGGCCGGTCAGAATGTCTGGGGTCCAAACCAATGCGCCAACGACAAGGACGGCGAGGTGGATCATGACGAAAGGCTGCGCATCACCGGGGTTTCGAACGGCCGCTATGACGTGAGGTTCACGGACAAGGGAGGACGCACCTGCGTGGTCACGCAGGTCGACGTCAAGGACGGCGAGATCTTCTCCATCGAGGAAAAGGAACTCACCGATTGCCGGGCGCGCTGATCGGCCGGCACGCCATCGAACCAATCGCACCGCCCGTCGGCATCAAATCTTGCGCCGGCTTTCCGGATAGGCGCAGTGGTAGCGCTTCACGGTCCACTGCGGATGGTCCCCGATCCATTGGGCGATATAGGGCTGCGCCGACATCACGCACTGTTCCAGCGAGCCCTGCCAGGCGAATTGAAGATGCTGCTCTTCGCACTGATCCGGTTGCGCGATCTGGCAGACCATCACGACTATTTGAATAAATCCCATGCCGACACCGTCGATCGATGCGTTACCCGGCACGCAGCGATTTTCGCATGAGCCTGCGGCAAATTGTCAAAAAAGTTATTCCTGATCGCGGGATCGCCGCCCGGGGGCCGCACGATTCAGGCGCCGGTGCCTGCCGCACCAGCGCCGAACGGGTTCACGTTTCCGCGCTCGATATCGGCGCCGCAAAGACGGTGATCAGGCCTTGAGTACCCCCGACGCCTTGGCGATATGGGTGGCGATGAAATCCATCAGCCCCGGCGACAGGCAGTCATAGGGCTCGAGATGCAGTTCCTTCAGCCGTGACCGGACCGCGCCCATCTGATCGGGAGGGGTTCCGGACTCGATGATCGAGGAGACAAACGCGGCGAACTCCGGGGGCGCCCAGCCTTGCTCCTTCGAAAGTTCGGTGTGGAAGAAATCGAACCCGTAGAATGGATGCTTCGTGTTCTCGATGCGGCCGTACATGTGCACGCCGCAACCGGTGCAGGCGTGGCGCTGAATCGCCGCATTGGCGTCCACCACCTTGAGCTTTTCGCCATTCTTGGAGACACGGAGCTTGTCGCGCGGCACCACGGCGACTTGCGAGAACGTCGCGCCGGCGGGCTTCCAGCACTTGGTGCATCCGCACACGTGGTTAAAAGCGCAATTGGCGGTGATCGTCACTTCGACGGGATTGCTCGCGCATTTGCACTGCAGCGTCCCGCCCGCGAAGTTCGGCGAGCCGGACGGCACGCCCTTGTCCACTGCCGGATGAATTGAGACTGTTGCCATAGCATGTCCTCCCAATTTTGTTTTAGTATTGACGCTGTTGCTACGCTGCAGACGTGTCACGTTCTTCTGATGGTTCGCTCCGAAGGTTTCAAATCGCGCCTTCCCGGGCGGCCGCGCTATTGCGAGTAGGCCCGGTTTCGGTCAAGCTCCTCTGTGTAATACCTTTCAGTCGATACTAGAAGTTTTTTCGAAATGGGAGTTCGCAACGTTCCGGGGCAGGAACCCATGCGAGCGGCCTGACGCTGCCGTTGGGACGTGCCGGTGGGAACCTGCATGAGGCCAATGCCGCCGCTGTCACTGCCGGCAGGATTCCACTCTCGGCGTTTTTGATGCATCCTCCACTTCAATGCGTGCCGACCACAACGACAAGGAGGAAATGCCGCCATGAAAACCCGTGCCGCCGTCGCCTTGGAGAAGGCAAAGCCGCTGGTGATCGCCGAGGTCGAGCTGGAAGGCCCGAAAGCGGGAGAGGTGCTGGTCGAGGTGAAAGCCACGGGCATCTGTCACACCGACGAGTTCACCCTTTCCGGAGCCGACCCCGAAGGGCTGTTTCCGGCCATTCTGGGCCACGAGGGCGCCGGCATCGTCGTCGACGTCGGGCCGGGCGTGACCAGCGTGAAAAAGGGCGACCACGTCATTCCGCTCTACACGCCCGAATGCCGGCAATGCCCATCGTGCCTGTCGCGCAAGACCAATCTGTGCACCGCCATTCGCGCGACGCAGGGCCAGGGCGTCATGCCGGACGGCACCTCGCGCTTCTCGCTCGACGGCAAGAAGCTGCACCATTACATGGGCACCTCGACGTTTTCGAATTTCACGGTGCTGCCCGAGATCGCCGTCGCCAAGATTCGCGAGGACGCGCCGTTCGACAAGGTCTGCTACATCGGCTGCGGCGTCACCACCGGTATCGGCGCCGTCCTCAACACCGCGAAAGTGGAGCCCGGCGCCAAGTGCGTGGTGTTCGGGCTGGGCGGCATCGGCCTCAACGTCATCCAGGGGCTGCGGCTCGCCGGCGCCGACATGATCATCGGCGTCGACATCAACAACGACCGGAAGGAATGGGGCGAGCGTTTCGGCATGACCCACTTCGTCAATCCGAAGGAGGTCGGCAGCGACGTGGTCGCACACCTCGTCAACATGACGAAGCGCGGCGCAGACCAGATCGGCGGCGCCGACTACACCTTCGACTGCACCGGCAACGTCACGGTGATGCGCCAGGCGCTGGAGGCCTGCCATCGCGGCTGGGGCCAATCCATCATCATCGGCGTCGCCCCTGCCGGTGCCGAGATCGCGACGCGTCCGTTCCAGCTGGTCACCGGGCGCGTCTGGAAGGGCACGGCCTTCGGCGGCGCGCGGGGCCGCACCGACGTGCCGAAGATCGTCGACTGGTATATGGAGGGCAAGATCGAGATCGACCCGATGATCACCCACACCATGCCGCTCAAGGACATCAACAAGGGGTTCGACCTGATGCACGCGGGCAAGAGCATCAGGAGCGTGGTGGTGTACTGAGCGGCAATGGGTGCGCAGCGGCTCTGAGCACTTTTGGAGCCCGACCGCGCAGCGCAGGTGCCTGCGCTGCGCGGTGTCGCCTGATCGGTTCAGGCGGAGTTCAGGGCGCTTCGGTGTAAGCCGCTTTGATTGCAGCGGCGAGGCGGATACGGTCCGGGTAGCTCGCAAGCGCGGCGGAGATGGCTTCCACGGCCTGGTCGGCGCTGTGCCCGGCCTTCTTCTCGGCCGCCGCCCGCGCACGGATGTCGGTCAGGTAGGCACGATACCCGGAGATGAACCCGGTATCCCCGGTCGGACCGTGGCTCGGCACGATCAGCACGGGTTTCAGCGCCTCCAGCTTATCGAGGCTTGCGAGCCATTGATGGACGCTGGAATACGGGCTCGCAAAGGCGGGCTGCGCCTTCATTGCCACGTCGCCGGCGAAGAGAACGCGATCGGGCTCGACCCAGATGGCGGTGTCGCCGCGGGTGTGGTTGGCGCCGAGAGCGGTCAGGCGTGCGTGCACGCCGCCGAGATCGAGATCGTACTCCTTGTCGAAGGTGATATCCGCCTTCCGGAAGTTCGCATCCTTGAGCAACTCGGCATGGATCGGTCCGCGAGCAGCGAAGACTTTGGCGAGCTGCAGGCCGAACTCGGCGATGTCCTTCTGCTGATCCTCCGAGCGGATCAGCTTCGTCGTGGCCGGGAAGGCCGACGCGCCGAGATCATGCTCGGGATGGACGTGGGTGGTGACCAGATAGACGGCGCGCGAGCCGCCGGCGAGCTTCTGAGCCACTTCCGACACCGCCGCCCCGTTGCGGGGCCCCATGCCAGTGTCGATCACCAGCACGGCCTTGTCGCCGACCACGAAGCCTACGTTCGGCACGAGCTGCACGCTGTCGTCCGGAATGATCTGGACGTGGTCGGAGACTTTGCGAAGCTCGTTCGGCTTGACGAGCGGCGGGGGCGGCGCCTGGGCGGGCTGCTGCGCGAATGCCGGTGCGGACGCGGCAACGAGTCCGAGGCACACGACGAGTACGGCTGACCTGCGCATCCAAAGCTCCTCCCTCTGCATTCATCTTGCGGTGTTCCCCGAACGAGGGAAGCCGGAGCGACAGATAACCACAAAGGCTGCCGTCATTCCATGGCTGCGGGCTTCGGCGCGCAAGCCGTGATCGCGGTGCGGCCGTTGGGTCACCCGCGCCACGCCGCGACGAAACGCGCGGAATTGTTGAATTCGTGGAATTTGCACACCTTGCCGCCGCGCAGGGTGAAAACGTGGACGAATTCCGACGCGAAGGCGCGGCCGGTCTTGGTGATCTTGCCCGCGTAGCGTCCGAGAACGAACACCCGGTCGGCCGCTGCGTAGAATTCCTTCGGGCTGAACTCGGAAAACTGCTCCTGCTCCGCGACGCCGGCAAAGAATTGCTTGACTTCGCCGGTCCCGGTCCAGACGCCGAACAGCGGATAGTCGCTCCGTTCGCCATTCACCCGCCAATGAATATCCGACGTCAGGCCGGCGATGACCCCGTCGATGTCACCGCGGCCGAAGCTTTCGTACATGCCCTTGATCAACAATATGCCGGCTTCGCTCATGATCGCCCTCCTGCGTTGCCAAACCCGTTGCGCCGGCGTTGGTCGATCGCCGACGCGATGTCGGTCCGTTCCCGGCTCAGCATCATCTACGCACGCCCGCGCCGGCGGTTTCAAAAGCGTCGAAACTTTTCCGCGGGGCAGATCATATGGTCGGGCGCGATGAGGTAGCGTCGCTTCGACCTTGAAATGCCGGCGTTACAGCCACTTCATCCACTTGAAGAAGACATAGGGCACGATGGCCGCCAGGAGCATCAGCACCAGCGCCAGCGGGTAGGCGTAGTCGTATTCCAGCTCCGGCATGTGCTTGAAGTTCATGCCGTAGATCGAGGCGATCAGGGTCGGCGGCATGAACACGACGGCGGCGACCGAGAAGATCTTGATGATGTTGTTCTGCTCCAGGCTGACCACGCCGAGCATGGCGTCGAGCAGAAAGTTGATCTTGCCCGAGAAATAGGTCGCGTGGTCGGAAAGCGACTGCACGTCGCGCTGCATGCCCTTGAGGGTCGCGCGCTGGTCCTTCGCCCATTTCATGGTGTCGGCCTCGGCGGCGAGATAGAGCAGGAGGCGGCCGATCGACACCAGGCTTTCGCGGACCTTGGACGTCTGGTCGCCCTTGCGTCCGATCGTCTTGAGGATCTCCTTGAAGCTGCGGGTGCGGTCGGCGCCGCCTTCGGGCTCCAGAATGTCGTGCGAGGCCGCGTCGATCTCGACGCCGATCCTTTCCAGGATGTCGGCGGCGCGGTCGATCACGGCATCGAGGAGATCCATCATGATTGTTTCGCCGGAGACGGTCGACGGGCACTGACGCGCGAGCTTCGTGCCGACGATGGCGAACGGCTTCGGCTCGTCGTAGCGCACCGTGGTCAGGCGATGACCGGACAGGATGAACGTCACCGCCGTCGTCCGCGGCACGTCCGTATCGGAGTGGCACATCAGCGTCGCCGTCATGTAGCGCGCGCCGTTCTCCACATAGAGCCGGCTGGTGACCTCGATCTCCTGCATTTCCTCCCGGGTCGGCACCGCGATGCCGAGGGCACGCTCGACCAGCTTGTCTTCCTGGTAGGTGGGACTCAAGAGGTCGAGCCAGACGGCTCCGTCGGGAATCTCGCCGTCGCTCTCGATGATGATGCGTTCAAGTGTCGTGCCGCGCGGCACATAGATTGAGAGCATCGGCATCCCCCGGAGGTTCGCGCCGCGCCTCCTGGGCGCACTGATTTGTGCGCACTCATGCCCCCATCCGAACATGGCGGCAAGTCTTTAGTGCAGATCTCTGGTGCCGGATCTTGCGAGGCCGCTTCGCCGTATCGTCGGCGGAACGTTCGAACTTCGGTACCGTCTCCGCGCGCGAATAGGCAGTGTCCCGGTGCCGGGCGAATCGATGCCAAGCGCCGGCCGCCTCAGCGGGTCCGATTGTGGCAAAATCGCGATCGCAGGTTCGCGTCGATAGCTCCGCGGAGGGTGGCCGGGGCGGGCGGGCCTAACCGCAAGAACCCTTTGTCACCAGGGCTTTCGACGTGCCGATTCACCAGGCTCCGGGCCTGTGGGTCACGCTGTGATCCGAAGACTTTCCATCCGCGGCGGGAATGCGTTAAGCTCGTGGGAACCGCTGGTGGGTGCGGTAAAGTTGCAACAGATTTGGGGATTGAACCAGGGCAGCGCCCGCCTCGTGTAGAACCGGCGTCGCAATTGCGCTATTTCCTGTTGAATGGAATTGGGGGCCGCAGGGACGCGGCAGTGAGGGGATGATGGCGTCTTGGAAGTTGGCTTTTCTCGGCATCGGGTTGCTGCTCGGCGGATGCATGCAAGCCACACTGGAGCAGGCGCCGACGTCGGCGATGAAGCCGCGCGACAAGGAACTGCTGGCCAACGCGCCCTACAACGCAAACTATCCGATCCCTGAGCCGTATCAGCGCCACCTCGTCGAGTATCACCGCAAGGAAGCGCCGGGGACCATCGTTATCGATACCGATGCCCGCTACCTCTATCTGGTCCAGGCGAACCAGAGGGCGATCCGCTACGGCGTGACGGTCGGCGAGGAGGCGCAGGGCTGGTCCGGCGTCGCCAAGATCGGCAACATGACGGAATGGCCGACCTGGACCCCAACCGCTGGCGAACACCAGCGCCTCGGTCCATTGCCCAATTTCGTGCCCGGCGGCCCGCAGAACCCGATGGGCGCGCGCGCGATGTACCTCTTTGCGAACGGCAAGGATACGCTGTTCCGCATCCACGGCACCAACCAGCCCGAATATATCGGCCAGGCGATCTCGTCCGGCTGCATCCGGTTGACCAATGAGGATGTCATCGACCTCTACAGCCGAGTCAAGATGGGAAGCCCGGTGGTGGTGCTCGCCCCGGGGCAGGGGGATTCGCCCTACAACCCGAGGGTCGCGCTCAGCGGCAATACCGACGGCCGCGCCGGCCCGAACTTCGATTTCCGCTAGGTCGGCGCGGGGCTGAGCGTCCCCGCTCGAACGGAGCCCTTCACGCGGCGGAGACAGCCGCGAGAAGCCCTTCGCCTTTCGCCCAATCCAGCGTGCGGTCGAGCGCCCGCGTCAGCCGCTCGAACAATTCGTCGAGCTCATGTGGTGTGATGATGAGCGGCGGACACAGGGATAAGGTGTCGCCGGCGAGCGAGCGCACGATCAGGCCTTCCGCCTGGGCAAAGGCCACGCAGCGCGCGCCGACATGGCTCTTCGGGTCGAACGATCGCTTGGTCCGCCTGTCCGCAACCATCTCGATGCCGGCGACCAGTCCGAGGCCGCGCGCCTCGCCGACCAGCGGGTGCTCGCCGAGCCGGCGCAGGGCGTGCTGGAACTGCGGAACGATCGCCGCCACCCGGTCGACGATCCGGTCGCGCGCATAGATTTCGAGCGTCTTTACCGCGACCGCCGCCGCGACCGGATGGCCCGAATAGGTGAAGCCGTGGCCGAAGATGCCGATCTTGCCGCTTTCGGCGACCAATGCCTGGTACATGCGTTCGGGCACCATCACGCCGGCGATCGGCAGGTAGGCCGACGACAGCGCCTTGGCGACCGACAAGGTGTCGGGCCGGAAGCCGACCACTTCGCTGCCGAACATGCGGCCGAGCCGGCCGAAGCCGCAGATCACCTCGTCGGCGATCATGAGCAGGTCGTACTTCGCGCACACCTTCATGATCTTTTCGAAATAGCCGGCCGGCGGCACGATCACGCCGCCTGCGCCCATCACCGGCTCGGCGATGAAGGCTGCGACCGTATCGGGGTCCTCGCGCAGGATCAGCTCTTCGAGCTCGTGCGGCGAGACGAGTCGCGAATTCCTCCTCGCTCTCGCCATCCTTGGCGTAGCGGTAATGGTGCGGGCAGGCGGTGTGCACGACGCCGGCGATCGGCAGATCGAAATCGGTGTGGTTGGCCGAGCAGGCCGGTAAGCGATGCCGCGGCGATGGTGACGCCGTGATAGGCGCGCTGCCGGCTCACGATCTTCTTCTTCTTCGGCCGGCCGAGGCCGTTGTTCATGTACCAGACGAGCTTCATCTGGGTGTCGTTGGCTTCCGAGCCGGAATTGCAGAAGAACACCTTGGAGATCGGCACCGGCGCGATCTCCTTGAGCTTCTCGGCAAGCTCGATGGCGGGGTCATGGCTGCGCCCGTTGAAGAGATGCGCGAAGGAAAGCTTGCGCATCTGCGACGCCGCCGCCTCGACCAGTTCCTCGTTGCCGTAGCCGAGCGAGGTGCACCACAGGCCGGACATGCCTTCGATGTATTCCTTGCCGTCGGTGTCATAGACGTGAACGCCCTTGGCGCGCTCGATGACGAGCGGCCCGGTGTCGCGAAACGTCGCGAGATTGGTGTAGGGATGGACCAGGGTTTCGATGTCGCGGACCGCGAGATTGCTCAACACGTTCATCGGGGACGGCTTTCGGCTGGACGCGGGATCGCCGGTGAGGAATCGGGGCCTGCGAACGGCCGGGGCCGCGGCAACGGGATGGCGGTGGGCGCGGATTGCAAGGCGTAATCGGCGTCCGGCGATGTCTCGCGGATGTCCCATTGGCAGATGCGATAGCCGCCGCGGCGTTCGGCGAGGTCCACATGGATGTGGTCCTCATGATACCCGTCCGACCCCGGACCGAGCACCGTCGTGAAGCGCGCGCAGACGGAATTTTTCATCGCGAGGCGGAAATCCCTGGATACGGCGACATCGGTCGGCTGCACCGTCTGGCCATTTTTGAGCCGGAAGGCGCGAATGTCGAGTGCGTTCGCGCGTCCGTGCTCGCTCAATCTGGCGCCCGCGACACGGTTCTGGCCGCGGCATTCGAAGGAATTGAAGTTTTCGATGGCCGCGAGCCCCGCGCCCAGGGTCGGCGGCGCCGGCGACGAGGTCGTCGCGGACCCAGGTCACGATTGCCTCCGCCGTCTCGCAGCGAAGCGTGGCGGGCGGCGTGACCGCGATCGGGGCCTTGTTCTTGGCAACGATGCGCTCCAGCAGGACGATATCGCTGCCGCCGCACTCGCCCGGTCCGGAGATGTCGCCGAGCGGCTTGAAGACGGCGCGATCTGGGGTGAGGCGAAGCTGGCAGGCGGTCGGCGTCGTGCTCGGCTTGAGCCCGAGTTCACCGGGGGCCTCGACGGCACTGAGATCCGCCGGGCGCGGGCGCGGCAAGGGGATCGGCTGCGCCGCCGCGCAATCGCCGATCACGATACCGATTGCCATTACTGCCATTCCGAGCTTCACATGCGCCTGCATCCGCGAATATCGCGGTCTTTTCAAGATCGCCTGCGCGCTGATCGTGGCGGAACGTGCGGCGAAGCCGGGTGCAGGACAGCGAACCGTCTCGGCGTAGTTGTCACACGATCAGTCGGTCAGTTTGATTGTCACCAGATTGGTGACATGATATAACTTTGCCATGCAGGTGATCGCCCGTCGGACGCTGAAGGAATTCTGGGCGCGTTACCCGCATGCTGAGGGCCCGATCCGTGCTTGGCTCGCTGTTGCAGCCAAAGCGCATTGGGCCAATCCGGCCGAGATAAAGCGGCAGTTCGGTGGCACTGTGGATTTCGTGGGCGACAACCGGGTCATCTTTGATCTCGGCGGCAACAAATACCGGCTGGTCGTCCACGTTTCATTCACGTTTGGCCGTGTGCTCGTCAAGTTCATCGGTACCCACGCAGCTTACGACCGCATCGATCCGGAGACCGTATCATGGCGAAAAGAATGATTCGTCCACTTCGTTCCGAAGCCGACTATGACGCGGCGCTCAAAGAGATCGAGCGGTACTTCGAAAACGAACCGAAGCCGGGAACACCGGAAGCCGATCATTTCGATCTTCTCGCGTTGATTATCGAGGACTATGAGCGGAAGCGCTGGCCGATCGAACCGCCAGATATGATCGATGCGATCCGCTATCGCATGGAAACGGGCGGCTATTCCCAAGCCGATCTTGGCCGGCTGCTCGGCTCGCGCCAGCGCGCATCCGACATCCTGACCGGGAAGCGCCCCCTCACGATGAGCATGGCCTGGAGGCTGCATCGCGAGTGGGGCATTCCGGCGGAAGCGCTGATCGCGCCGCCGCGAACGCGCGGACGAAAGTCCGCGGCGTAATCGCTGCCCGCAAGGCGCGCGCAGCACGCGGGGGACGAGGCAAGAGCGGCGGTGTGCGGATCATCTACTTTGTCGTGAGCCGGCGTGGCGTTGTCTACCTGATCGATATCTATGCAAAGGGCGAAAAAAGCGGACTGACCGATGCCCAGAGGCGTGAAATCCGCAAGCTTGTCGTCGCGCTCGAAGTGGAAGGGTGGCGCAACGGGCCGCTGCCTCGTTGCTGGCCTCTCCGAAGCACTGGCGCATGCGCGAGGCGAAATCGAGCTGCCGCGCTATACGGTGACGGTGCCGGATCGCGCAGATGTGGCGAAGCTCCGGCATCGCCTGGGGTTGTCGCAAAGCGCGTTCGCGCGCGCATTCGGCCTGGACGTGACCGCGGCACATGCTTGGCAGCAAGGCCGCCGCCGTCCCGACCGTACCGCGCGCATCTTGGCCGTCATTGCGAACGAACCCGCCGCGGCGCGCCGCGCTCTCGCCGGTCCGCCTGCGGGATGACAACGTTCGATGTAGTCGTTGTCGGCCTCGGCGCCATGGGAAGCGCCGCCGTGGCGAGCCTTGCCCGCCGCGGCTGCCGCGTGGTCGGCATCGAGAGATATGCGCCGGGTCACGACCGCGGCTCGTCCCACGGCGCCACCCGCATCATCCGCCTCGGCTATTTCGAGCATCCCTCCTATGTGCCGCTCCTGCGCGCCGCCTATCCGCTGTGGCGCGACCTCTCGGCGAAATCCGGCGTGCCGCTGATGTACATCACCGGCATCGTCGAGATCGGTGCGCCCGACTGCGAAGTCGTCGCGGGGACGCTGCGCGCGTCGCGGCTGCACGGGCTTGCCCATGAGGTGCTGGAAGCGGCAGACCTGATGCGCCGGTTTCCGGCGTTCCGCGTTCCGGCCGGCTATGTCGGGGTGTTCCAGCCCGATGGCGGGTTCCTGCGGGCGGAGCAGGCGATCCATGCGCAGCTTGCGCTCGCCCGCAACGCCGGTGCGCAGTTGCGCGTCGGAGAAGACGTCATCGCGGTCGAGCCGCGCGGCGCCGGCGTCCGCGTGGTGACGCGGAACGCCGTCCTCGAGGCCGGTTGTGCCATCGTGACCGCGGGGCCCTGGATGAAATCGCTGCTGCCGGGCCTGCCGGCGCCGATCCGGGTGACACGGCAGGTGCTCGGCTGGTTCGAGCCGAGCGATCGGGCGTTGTTTGCGCCGGGCCGATTCCCGGTGTTCCTGCTGCAGAACGAAGACGGCATCTTCTACGGCTTTCCCGACGACGGCAGCGGCGTCAAGGTCGCCAAGCACCACCATGCCGACGAGACCGTCGACCCCGACCATTGCGAGCGCGAGGTGTCGGCCGCGGACGAGGCGATGATCCGCGCGGTGCTCGCCGCGCATCTTCCTGCCGCCGACGGACGGCGTCTCGCCGCCACCACCTGCCTCTACACCATGACCTCGGACGGCGATTTCATCCTTGACCGTGCTGCCGGGCCACGAGGCCATCATCGTGGCCTCGCCGTGCTCCGGGCACGGCTTCAAGTTCGCCCCGGTGATCGGCGAAATCCTGGCCGATCTCGCCCTCTCCGGCACCACCCCCCACGACATTTCCCGGTTTGCGCTCGCCCGGTTTGCTTGAAACTTCGGGCCGGCCGGCGCGTAGCTCTTGCTGGTCGCTTCGCGCGACGGGTTGCCAGCCGGTGCGGCCTTGCTAATTTACGCGAAAAAGCCGGTAAAATAGGCCGCATAGCCCGGTCGGATGCCGGCGGAGGGGACGAAATGCTCGGATTGATGCAGGACTGGCCGCTGCTGTGCCACCGCGTGATCGATCATGCTGCGCGCTATCACAGCGACCGGCCGGTGATTTCGCGCTCCGTCGAGGGACCGATCCACACCACCAATTACGCCGACATCCGGGCGCGCGCGCTCAAGGTGGCGCAGCACCTCGAACGCGACGGCATCAGGCTGGGCGACCGCGTGGCGACGCTCGCCTGGAACACCTGGCGGCACCTGGAGGCGTGGTACGGCATTCTCGGGATCGGCGCCGTCTATCACACCGTCAATCCGCGGCTGTTTCCCGAGCAGATCGTCTGGATCATCAATCATGCCGAGGACCGGGTTCTCTTCACCGACCTCACCTTCGTGCCGCTGCTCGAAAAGCTCGCCGACAAGCTCCCCACCATCGAGCGCTACATCGTGCTCACCGATGCCGCACACATGCCGCAGACCAGCCTGCGCAATGCGGTCGCCTACGAAGAATGGCTCGCCGGCGCCGACGGCGACTTCGCCTGGAGATCGTTCGACGAGAACACCGCCGCCGGCATGTGCTACACCTCCGGCACCACCGGAAACCCCAAGGGCGTGGTGTACTCCCACCGCTCCAACGTCCTCCACGCGCTGGCCGCGAGCCAGCCCGACACCCTCGGCCTGTCGTCGCTGCGACACCGTGCTGCCGGTGGTGCCGCTGTTCCACGCCAATGGCTGGTCGCTCGCCTTTTCGGCTCCGATGGCCGGCGCCAGCATGGTGATGCCGGGGCATGAAGCTCGACGGCGCGTCGATCTACGAGTTGCTCAATGCCTTCAAGGTGACCTGCACCGCCGCGGTGCCGACCGTGTGGCTGACGCTGCTGCGCCCATCTCGAGGCCACCGGCGGCAAGCTGCCCCATCTCAAACGTGTCGTGATCGGCGGCTCCGCCTGTCCGCGCGCGATCACCCAGAAATTTCAGGACGTCTACGGGGTGCAGGTGATCCACGCCTGGGGCATGACCGAAATGAGCCCGCTCGGCAGCGCCTGCTCGCTCAAGCCGGAATATGCCGGCCTGACCGGCGAGGCCCGGCTCGACATCCAGCAGAAGCAGGGGCACCCACCATTCCTGGTCGAGATGACGATCGAAGACGATGCCGGCAATCCGGTGCCCTGGGACGGCAAGTCCTTCGGGCGCCTCGTGGTGCGCGGGCCTGCCATCGCGCGGGGCTATTTCAAGGGCGACGGCGGCAACATCCTCGACAAGAACGGATATTTCGATACCGGCGACGTCGCCACCATGGACCGCTACGGCTACATGCAGATCACCGACCGCTCCAAGGACGTGATCAAGTCCGGCGGCGAATGGATTTCCTCGATCGAACTGGAAAATCTGGCCATCGGCCATCCCAAAGTGGCCGAGGCGGCGGTGATCGGCGTGCGTCACCCCAAATGGGACGAGCGGCCGCTCCTCGTCATCGTCATGAAAAAGGGCGAAGACGCCGCCAAGGAGGACATTCTCGGCTTCATGCGGGGCAAGATCGCCAACTGGTGGATGCCCGACGACGTGGTTTTCGTGGACGAAATTCCTCACACCGCCACCGGCAAGATCCAGAAAGTGATGCTGCGCGACCGCTTCAAGGATTATGAATTGCCGACCGCGCGGCAGGCCTGATAGACCGGCCGGGTGAGGGGCCCTGGGGCCCATTGCCTCGGCCGGCAAGGGCCTTTATTCATGGGCGGCTGGGACGCATGCAACGGGTTTCCATGTGATCGCCGCTATTCTCGCGAGAGTACGCTTGATGACGGCACACGGTAACGATGTACCTGTGACGGTACTGTTGGGGTAACGGCAATGACGATGGCCTTGACGCGCCGTCGGATGGTCGAGGAGCCGGTTTCGCAACTCGCCATCTGGGCCCGCCGGCTCGCAATCTTTTCGCTGCTGGTTGCGGTGCTCGCGATCGGCATCGAGCAATGGGGCGCGCTGGAGATCATTCCGGTGCTCGTCACCTTCGGCGCAGCGCTGGCGCTGGCGCTGCTCGCGATCCTGGTTGCCGTCGCGGCCTTTGTCATGCTGTGGCTCAATGGCGGCCCTGGGGCCGGCGCGGCGATTACCGGCACGATCATCAGCCTGATGCTGCTGGGCTATCCCGCCTATCTCGGCTACCTCGCCTACACGCTGCCCCCCATCAAGGACATCACCACCGACCCGATCGATCCGCCGCGCTTCGAGGTGGTGGCGCGGCTGCGGCCGCCCAACTCCAGCGCCTATCCCGGCCTCGCGACGGCGGAGCTGCAGAAGGACGCCTATCCGGACGTGGAGCCGCTGCTGGTCAAGGTGACCCCTGCCGCTGCCTATGACAACGCCATGAAGGTCATCGCCAAACGCAAATGGCGGGTGTTCGATTCCCGCCCGCCGCAGCCCGGCCGCGAGGGCCATATCGAAGCGATTGCACGCTCGCCGATCATGGGTTTCCGCGATGACGTGGTGGTGCGCATCCGGCCCGCCCGCGACGGCGCCCGCATCGATGCCCGCTCCGCTTCGCGCTACGGCTACACCGATTTCGGCGCCAATGCCGCGCGGGTGGAAGCGCTGCTGGACGAGATCGACGACCTCGCCAGCGTGCCCGAGCGCCAGCCGAAGGTGGCAAAGCCCGTCAAGCCGGACCCGAAGAAGACCAATCAGCGCGGCGCCAAGCGGTAGCGGCCGACGATCGACGGCGCTCCATCGGTGGCGACGAGGCCGCGCGCCACCAGGTCCTCGAGATGGGCGAGGGTGGAGAGGCCCGCCGCGCCGGCGAGCCGGGGATCGAGCCCGATGTAGATTGCCCGCACCAGCGTCGGAATGTCGGCCTCGCCCTTGCTCAGGCGATGGAGGATCGAGGCCTCGCGGCCGAGGCGGTGCTGGATGTAATGCGCGACGAACGAAGGCGCGTCGCGGATCACGTCGCCGTGGCCGGCGAGATACACCCTCTCCGGCCGCCCCGCGAGCCGGTGCAGCGAGGCCATGTAGTCGCTCATGGCGCCGTCCGGCGGCGCCACGATCGAGGTCGACCAACCCATCACGTGATCGCCTGAAAACAGTACGTCGGTGCCGCGTAGCGCATACGCCATGTGGTTCGCCGTATGCCCGGGAGTGGCGACCGCCTCCAGCGCCCAGCCGTCGCCCTCGATGACCTCGCCATGGGCGATGCGCCGGTCCGGCACGAAGTCGGTATCGCCGCCGGCATCGAGGCGCTTGGTCTCGCCGATATGCAGCGGCCGCGCCGCCCGGTGCGGCCCCTCGCCATAGGTGATGGCCCCGGTCGCCGCCTTGACCTGCGCCGCTGCGGGCGAGTGGTCGCGATGGGTATGGGTGATGACGATATGGGTCACGGTCTCGCCGCGCACCGCGTCGAGCAGCGCATCGATGTGCTTCTGGTCGAGGGGCCCGGGATCGATGATGGCGACCTTGCCGCGCCCGACGATGTAGCTCAGCGTCCCCTTGAAGGTGAACGGGCTCGGATTGTCGACGAGGATGCGCCGCACGCCGGGCGTGACCTCCTCGACCACGCCGGGCGCGAGGTTGAGGGTTCGGTTGAAGGGGATGTCGTCGGTCATGGAGCCACGGGATTTCGAGCCGCTGTGAGAGCGTTCGTCATATAGGACCACACTCGGGTCTTTCGCAAAGGCGACGGCAAGATGGTGTCTCAGTATGGTTCTTCGCCGCGGCTGAAGGGATCGGCCAACAGGGGAAACAACTCGTCCGCTTGAACTCGCATTGCCGCCATCCGGTCGCGCTGCGGCGAACGACGCTTTGGGGGCCAAATCCAGACTCATGCAGTGCGGCGAACATCGGCTACCAGACTGACTCCGTTCCCTTGCAACCGCTCCCGCGATAGGCTCCCCTGATCAGCGCGAGGGATTAAGAATGCGACGGCGGTCGCTACCGACTGGACGCGCTGCAGAGCCGAAACGAAGGGCCAACTTCCCGGATCTGCGAAGTCAGCGCCCGTCGAAGGGTTGGATCAGGAATCGCTCCCCCGACACGGGCAGCGTTGGTTCCTCAACCGCCGCCGGGGGCCCGTTCTGTCCCTCGATCATCGTCCGCAGGGTTGCAACTTCGTTCGTAATCTTCTTTTGGAATTCTGCGCCGACATGTTCAAGGAATGCCCGGTCTTTCGGCTTGGGCTTGGCCAAGCGAATCTCGACGTGCGTGCCGCCAGCAGCGCTTTCGAGGAACGCGTAGGTCATGAGCACCTTGGGCGCCCCGGGAACGGGCACCAGCGTGGTTAGCGTCAGGTAGTCGAACGGGCGCCAGTCGAGCACTTCCTCGATGATGGCGGCGGCGCCATGCATGCAGTGGTTGGTGGTGCCGGCCCCGCGGCGGCCGCCTTGCGTCGCCTCACGCACCTCGTCGGCGCTCCGCCATTTTGGCCGCAGGTCGGGCATGGTGAAATATTCCCACACCATCGGGCGCGGGGCGGCGATGTCGAATTCGATCACCATTGCCGCCATGTCGCGCATAACCTCGTTTCGCTTGAGCTCGTTCTCCTTCTCCCAGGCCTCTTCCAGATCGCGCACCCAGCACGTCACTTCGCCGATGATGTCGATCAACTCCCGGTGTTGGACGAGACCCTGCGCGACGGGATCAATGCCCATCGCCCGGACACAGGGATCGGAATAGAGCGCATAGGCGCGGCCGCCGAAGCGCTCGTTCACCGTGTTCTTCAGCAGGCGATGAATGAGGATGACATCGCGTCCGGCCAGCTCCTCGCGGCCGGACATTCTGTGCTTGATGAACTGGCCATGGTGGCTGACGAACTTCAGGTCGAGATCCTGCATCTTGCTGCAGGCGTTGCACTTGCAGGATGATGCCTGCTTGATGTTGCGGAGCCGTTTGCGGAACGCGACGTAAGCCGAACTCGATGGCATCTTGGAGAACCGATCCGTCGAACTTGTCGGCGACCGCGTATAGGAAAGCCGCGTCACCCTCGAATTTGGCGAGCCGGAACGGCGGGCGCAGGCACCGGACCACCGTGGCCATCACGTCGGCGATGATGTCGTGTGCGTGGTCGAGCTCGACGCCGGCAAGAAAGGCAGTGTAGCCGGAAATATCGGCAATCACGAAACATGCGGATTCGGGTTTCGGAAGCATCTAGCCGTCCCTGCCAAGTTGAGGCTTTGCACTTTCGCCGGTTTCCCAGCCCGCTCAACGTGGCGCGGAAAGGATCGCCGAGCAAGCGGTTTGCATTTGCTGGCTGCGGATCGATTGAGCGCAATTGATGAAGTTGGACCCGCTCACGTTGGCAACCACGCCGGATGCGAGGTTGAGGGTTCGGTTGAAGGGGATGTCGTCGGTCATGGGATCACGTCATCGAGGCGACTCCCCCTGAAGCAGGGGAGGGAGAAGAGCATCATATAGGCTGTCTCTTTGGATTCCGCAGAAGCATGTAGCCGGATTGAGCTGCGATCGGTCCGGACTACGGTGCTATCATTTCTCCATGGGCGATGTGGGTGATGACGAGTGGGTCACCGAGCAGCGCATCGCCGCAGCGACGTAGTGTCCGTGCGAGGCCTAGGTAACAATAATTTGAGCAAGCTTGATCAGTTGTCGGTCGCAGGTTTGCTAGAACCGCGAGCACCTCGTCAAAGCGAGAATACTATGCTCGATCATGTTTCCCTGGGTGTCCGCGACATTGATCGCAGTCGCCGTTTCTATGATGCGGCGCTGCGTCCGCTCGGGCTCGTACGAACCGTCGATTTCGGCGGGCGCCGCGGTTCTGATTATGGCGCAGCGCCGGGCTCGCCCGGCGTAGAATTTACCATCACCGGCGAAGCTGATGTGAGGCCCCCCATTCCCGGCATGCATCTGTGCTTCCGCGCTCCCGACCGCGCGGCAGTCGACGCCTTTCATGTGACGGCTCTTTCCGCCGGAGGCCGCGACGATGGCGCGCCCGGGCTGCGACCGCACTATCACGCTGACTATTATGGCGCCTTCGTACTGGATCCCGACGGTCATCGCATAGAGGCCGTCTGCCATGCGCCGGAGAGCCCTATGATCCTTGCCGCGGGGTAGGGCTATGCCGGCCGAAATCCAAGCGGTGACCGGCGAAGCCCGCGATACTGCGGTCGACCTGCTGGTGCGGTTCTTTCGCGAGGAAGGCTTCGCCACGCCGCCGTCGCGCATCGCGGAAAATCTCGACCGGATGCTCGTCGATCCCTCCTGCCGGTGCGCGCTCGCGGTTGAGGGCGGCGCGGCTCAGGCCATCGTCACCGTCTCGACCCTGCTCTATGTCGAATGGGGCCGTCTCGGCGAGATCGGCGATCTCTATGTTCTGCCGGAGCACCGCCACCGCGGCTTGGCGCGGCGCCTCGTTGAGCACGCCAAAGCC
This sequence comes from uncultured Alphaproteobacteria bacterium, assembly GCA_963791375.1. Taxonomy (GTDB): domain Bacteria; phylum Pseudomonadota; class Alphaproteobacteria; order Rhizobiales; family Xanthobacteraceae; genus JAJPKK01. Next base: position 431,546 of record CAWBSI010000025.1, on the reverse strand, counting down.
TGGTGTCGTGCGCAGGGTTGCTCGGCGGTCTCGGTCACCATCACGCCGATGGGCGAGCGGCGCCACCGGCTCAGCCGTTTCTACGCTCGGTTCGGCTTTGAGCAGACAGGCCGCATGACCGCCTCGGCAACACTGGAAGCCTAATCGTCAGCTCTGCTTTACGGCATGTCGCATATGGGCCGACGATCGGCATCGACAGTGGGTCTGCTTGACCCCACGAAAGCTTGTGACGCGCGGATGCGCTACAACTCAATGAATCTCCGGCTCCGGGATCGCCCCGCCGGCCAGCAAAAAGTCGAAATCGCAGCCTTCGTCGGCCTGGCCGGAGGCGAGCGGCCCGCCGACGAAGCTTTCCGGAGCAGGCGCCGTAGCTGGTGCCGCTCATGCGGGCGTTGGAGAGCCGCAACATGTCGCGCACGCCCGCCTTCACCAGCTTCCTGGGGATCCCCCCATTCGGGCATGCCCGGAAGGCGGCATTACTACAATCTTGGACGCACGATATGACCCTTCAAATAGAACCCCGGCACGACCTCTCCCCGAATGAGATCGACGCAATTGAAGACCGCCTCTACGATCACAATAGTAATGCAACCGGACGCCATGATGGCCAAGGCTTGGGCTTTGTAATCCGCAACGAGGCGGGACAGATGATCGGCGTCTCCGCTGGCTATACGTGGTCAGGCACTGCTGAACTCAAACAGGTGTGGATCGATGAGGCATATCGAGGACGCGGTTACGCGCGCGCATTATTGAATGCTTTCGTCGCGGAGGCGTGGAGTCGAGGTGTTCGTCGGATCTGGGTAGCGAGCTATGACTTCCAAGCGCCGGGAATGTATGAAAAGGCAGGCTTCAAGCGCATGGCCGAGTTCGAAGGATGGCCCGAGGGCCACATCAATGTGGTTCTCTGCAAAACACTATCAAGTCGGGAAATTTGAATCGCTAGAGGGTTATCCATTCAGGTTGAATCGGATGGAGGCTCTAAAGTCCCTGATTTTGAGCATGATCTTGTCCGAAAAGTCTGCAACTTTTCGGGATCATGCTCTGACACAGAGCCGAGGCCCGATGTCGGCTGCGGCCGACGATCGGCCCCGACGGCGTGTCCGCTTGACCTCAAATTGCCGACAAGATCTTGCCCCGCGTGGAACGCGATCAATATTTCAAACTCGGCCATTACCGATGAGGGTTCATGAGCGCTCATTCGGCGGGCCATCCATGAGAGCCGATGACGAGGGGACGAAGCGCCGCCCTCAATGTATCTCCGGCTCCGGTATAGCCCCGCCGGCGAGCAAAAAGTCGAAATCGCAGCCCTCGTCGGCCTGGCCGATATGGGCGGCGTACATCGCGCCGTAGCCGCGGGGATAGTGCGGCGCCGGTGGCTTCCAAACCGCGCGGCGTCGCGCGAGCTCCTCGTCGGAGACGTGAAGGTGGATGCGGCGCGCATCCGCATCCACTTCGATCTCGTCGCCGGTGCGCACGAAGGCGAGCGGGCCGCCGACGAAGCTTTCCGGCGCGACATGGAGGATGCAGGCGCCGTAGCTGGTGCCGCTCATGCGGGCGTCGGAGAGGCGCAGCATGTCGCGCACGCCCGCCTTCACCAGCTTCTTGGGGATCGGCAGCATGCCCCATTCCGGCATGCCCGGGCCGCCCTTGGGGCCGGCATTCTTGAGCACGATGATGTGGTCCGGCGTGACGTCGAGATCGTCGCGGTCGATCTCGGCCGCCATGTGGTTGTAGTCCTCGAAGGCCAGCGCCGGGCCGCGGTGGCGTAACAGCCGCGCCTCGGCGGCGGACGGCTTCATCACGCAGCCGCGCGGCGCCAGGTTGCCGGTGAGAACCGCGGTCGCGCCCGCGGTCGAAACGGGATCGTTGAGGGAGTGGATGACGTCGCGCAGATGCACCTTGGCGCCGTCGATGCCGTCGGCGAGCGGCTTGCCGGTCACGGTGAGGCAGCCGAGATCGAGCCGGTCCCGCAGCTCCGCCATCAGGCCGCGAATGCCGCCGGCATAGTAGAAATCCTCCATGAGATATTTGCCCGACGGCCGCACATTCGCGAGCACCGGAATCTCGCGCGAAAGGTCGTCGAAGCGCTTCATGTCGAGCGCGATGCCGGCGCGCCGCGCCATGGCGACGAGATGGATGATGGCATTGGTGGAACCGCCCATCGCCATGTGGACGCGGATGGCGTTGTCGAAGGCCGCGGGCGTGAGGATGCGGGCCGGCGTGAGGTCGTCCCACACCATGTCGACGATGCGGCGGCCCGAAGCGGCGCACATGCGCGTGTGGTTGGAATCGACCGCCGGGATCGACGAGGCGCCGGGTAGCGCAAGGCCCAGCGCCTCGGTGATCGCCATCATGGTGGCGGCGGTGCCCATCACCATGCAGGTGCCGAACGAGCGCGAGATGCCGCTCTCGATCTCTTCCCAGTCCTTCTCGGTGATGTTGCCGATGCGCTTCTCGTCCCAGTATTTCCAGGCATCGGAGCCGGAGCCGAGCGTCTCGCCGCGCCAGTTGCCGCGCAGCGACGGCCCGGCCGGCACATAGATCGCCGGCAGCCCCATGCTGATCGCGCCCATGACGAGGCCGGGCGTGGTCTTGTCGCAACCGCCCATCAGCACCGCGCCGTCGATGGGGTGGCTGCGCAGCAGTTCCTCGGTCTCCATCGCGAGAAAGTTGCGATAGAGCATGGTCGAAGGCTTCACCATCGGCTCGGCGAGCGACATCGCCGGCAGCTCGATGGGCAATCCGCCGGCCTGCAGCACGCCGCGCTTGACGTCCTCGGCCCGCTCCCGCAGGTGGCCATGGCAGGCGTTGATGTCGCTCCAGGTGTTGATGATGCCGATGACCGGCTTGCCGCTCCAGTCGGCGGAGTCATAGCCGAACTGGCGCAGCCGCGAGCGATGGCCGAACGAGCGCAGATCGTTGACCCCGAACCAGCGGTGGCTGCGCAGCTCGTCGGGGCGCTTGCGGGTCATGCTAGTACTGTTCCGACGGTTTCGATCTTCAGCAATGTCATCCCTCGCCTTGAAGAGCGCGATCCAGTAGCCTCGGTATGGCGAGCGGGATCGCGCCGAGCCGCATGTCGAGGCCGCGTGCTTAGCTGGATCCCCAGCCTGAGTCTCGCGGCGCATGACATGCAATCGAGATCGAGCATCAGATGCCGCGCAGCTAATCGATCGAGGCGCCGGAGAACTTGACGGCCTTTTCCCATTTCGCCGTCTCGTCCGCCATGACCTTTCCGAAATCGGCCGGCGTACCGCCCATCGGAAGCCGCCGAGGTCGGCGAGCTTCGCCTTCATCTTGGGATCGGCGAGCGCGGCGTTGACCGTCTTGTTGAGCTTCTCGATGACTGTCGGCCGGCGTTCCCTTCGGCGCGCCGATGCCGAACCAGGCGCTGGCCTCGTAACCCGGCACAGTGTCGGCGACCGTGGGCACATCGGGCAGAGCCGGATTGCGCTTGTCGGTGGTGACGCCGAGCGCGCGCAGCTTGCCGGCCCTGATGAACTCGATCGACGACGGCATGTTGTCGAACAACACGTCCGTGGTGCCGGCGATGAGGTCGGTGAGCGCCGGCCCGGCGCCGCGATAGGGCACGTGGGTCATCTTGATGCCGGTCATCGCCATGAACAGCTCGCCCGACAGATGCACCGAGGTGCCGTTGCCGGACGAGGCCATGTTGATCTTGCCGGGGTTGGCCTTGCCGTAGGCGATGAACTCGCTGACCGTCTTGGCGGGGAAATTGGCGGTCACTTCCATCACGTTCGGCACCCGGGTGATGCCGGCGACGGGCACGATGTCGCGCAGGAAGTTGAACGGAAGCTTCTTGTACAGCGTCGCGTTGATGCCGTTGGCGGGATTGACCAGCAGGATCGTGTAGCCGTCGGGCGGGGAGTTCACCACCACCTCGGTGCCGATGTTGTTGCCGGCGCCGGGCCGGTTGTCGATCACGAACTGCTGCCCGAGGTGCTCGGAGAGGTACTGGCCGATGATTCGCGCGAGAATGTCGGTGGTACCGCCGGGTGGATAGGGCACCACCCATTTCACCGGCTTGGTCGGATAGTCCTCGGACCGCGCGGTGGTGACCGCCAGCGCCGACAGCGCCATGAGGCCGAGCAGGACCAATATCTTGGATGGCTTGCACATGAGGTTTCCCCTTGGCGCCCGGTTGTCTCGCTACTCCGTTGGTCGGGCTGTAGTAAAATGTTACGCAGGGATTGAAGGCCAGCACAAGCCCGGGGAAAACCGGCGCAACGTCGCACCGGCGTAGTCATTTTTTGGTTGCGCCGGCGGGAGCGGCACTCTATCGCTTATGGGCCGTGTTTTGGCCGCGCCCCCAGGGGGTGGGTGCGTTCGATCATGCCGTGCAAATGGGGGGCCTGAGATGGCACAAGCGGATCGGTGCGTAACGCTGCCACAATTCGTCGAGAAATGTGACGTCAAATTCGCGCGCGGCGCGGCGATCTTTGTCGCCGGCATGCTGCTTTCGGTGCTGGCCGGCGCGTTCTCCAGCGCAAACGCGCAGTACCGCGGGACGCCGGAGATGCAGCAGGCCTGCACGCCTGACGTGATGCGATTGTGCAGTGCGGATATTCCCGACGTCGAAAGAATAACCGTGTGCATGAAGCGGAACCGGCTGAACCTCAGCCCGGCCTGCGGCGCCGTGTTCGGCGTGGGTGTCAGCGGCGGCCATCGCCCGCGGCATCATCCAAGGGGCTAGAGCATGATCCCGAAAAGTTGCAGACTTTTCGGGCAAGATCATGCTCAAAATCAAAGACTTTAGAGCGCTATCCGATTCAACCGGAAACGATAGCGCTCTGGTCTAGATTTCTGTTTTCGGCGCCCAGTTCTCAACGGTGTCGTCGCCCGCGCCAGCGGGCGATCCGGTAATCGACTGCGTTTCGGTCGGCCTGCGCCTGCATCATTTCGGGTGCGGCGAGTTCGCGCCACAGCGCGATCAGGACGGCGAGCAGCGCCGGCCCGAGAAGCAGGCCGAGCAGCCCGAATGTCTCGACGCCGCCGAGGATGCCGAGCAGCACCCACACGAAGGGCAACTGCGTCGGCCCGCCGATCAGTACCGGCCGCACGAAATGATCCGCCACGAACACCACGATCGAACCGAACGCGACGAGGATGATCGCGGCAACGATCGCTGACTGGCTGAACAGCCACAGGCCGGCGCCGATGAACACCAGCGGCGACGCGAACGGCACCACCGAAAGGATGCCGGTCACGAGCCCCAGCAGCGCCGGGTGCGGGACGCCCGTCAGCTTGTAGGCGATGCCGAGCAGCACCGCTTCGCCGAACCCGACCAGCAGCAGCCCGTCGACGGTGCCCCGTATCGCGGCAGCCGCGACCCCCAGGAACCGCCGGGCCGATGGGCCGAGCAGGCGATGGCCGACAGCGTGCGTCTGCCGCAAGAGCGAGTCGCTCTCGCGGAACACGAAGAACACGATCAGCAGTGCGAAGAACAGCGTCGCGATGCGCCGCACCGCCTGGCCGCCGATGATCCGGCCCCATTCCGTCAGGACGCTCAATTCAGTGCCGGTGAACGGGCTCTGCTCGCCCCGCAGGCGCGAATTCAGCCAGTCGGCGATCGACGCGCCGATCAGCGGCAGGTTCGTGATCCACTCCGGCGCTGTGATTTCATGCCGGCGGAGTTCCGCGATCCATCGTACCGCCGTGCCGTATTCCCGGCCCGCCTCGATGATGGTGAGAGCCAGCGGAGCCAGGATGGCCACGAGGATGAGCACCGTCATCGCCACGGCCGCCCAATCGCGTCCCACGCGCTCGCGTGCAGCCACGAACAGCGGCCACATGGCGATGGCGAGGACGACCGCCCAGGCGAGCGCGGGCAGGAAGGTCGCGAGCATCCACACCGCGAGCGCCAGCAGGGCGAGCGCCGCAGCGACGCCCGCCGTGCGCCGGCGCATGGCCGCGCGGTCCCGTATCGCAGCTTCCGATGGTTGCGTCTCGGTCATTGCAGGGATTGTCGGGCGCTTCGACTCAGGTTTGCGCTAAGAGGCTCTTGGCTTTGAGCATGATCTTGTCCGAAAAGTCTGCAACTTTTCGGGATCATGCCTAGACGTGCTGCCCGCCATTGATGTGGATCTCGGCGCCGTTTACGTAGGACGAGGTCTCCGTGCACAGCACGTAGATGATCTTCGCCACCTCGTCGGGCGTGCCGAGCCGGCCGAGCGGGATCTGCGCGATGATCTTCTCGGTACCGGGCGACAGGATCGGGGTATCGATCTCGCCGGGAGCAATGGCGTTGACGCGGATGCCGCGCGGGCCGAAGTCGGCGGCCATCTCCCGGGTGAGCGAGGCGAGTGCGGCCTTCGAGGTGGAGTAGGCGGAGCCGGCGAAGGGATGCAACCGGGACCCCGCAATCGAGGTGACGTTGACGACCGATCCCTTGGCCGCCTCGAGTTCCACGACCAGGCCGCGGGCGAGCATGATCGGCGCAAAGAAGTTGACCTGGAACACCTGCTGCCACACGGAATAGTCCGTATTGATGGTTCCGAGCCGTACGCCAGTGGCGAGCTTCGGTGAAATCCCGGCATTGTTGACGAGCGCATGGAGCTCGCCATGGATTCGCCGCTTGATCTCGGTGATGGCCGCCAGCGTGTCCTCGGGGTCGGCGAGGTCGACCTGGATGTGGTCCTCGGGACCTGCCTCCCACGGGCAATTTTCCGGGAATGGATGGCGCGAACAGGTGATGACGCGCCAGCCGGCCGCGGAGAAGCGCTTCACCGTCGCGTGGCCGATGCCGCGGCTCGCCCCGGTGAGGAGCAGCGTGCGTCGCGGCAAATTTGAAGAGGGGTGCGCCATGGGAGATTAAATCCGATCGACCTGAAACGACTATATAGGCGTTTTCCAAGACTTGCAGGATATGGGCCGGCCGGTCCTTGCCCGGCGGCGCGCTACGTGCCTGAAAGGATTGGCCTTGCTCGCGGGGCGCCCTCCCCATTCTACTTTGCATGGGGTTGTTTTTCACAAAAATGATGCCGCCCCCGTCCAACAGGACCGCCTCCCCGACCGCGCGGCGTCGAATGCTCGAAAAGCCCGGGCTGTTCCTTTCACGGATAGAGGCGGCTCTTGGTCCAGGCGGCATCGGCGGCGGCGCGGCGGAATTCGATCCGGTCATGGAGGCGGTAGGGCCGATCGTGCCAGAATTCCATCACGCTCGGCACCACGCGGTAGCCGACCCAGAACGGCGGCCGGGGCACCGCACCGATCGCGAATTTAGCTGTGTGAAGCGCGATCGCCTTTTCGAAGGCGTGACGGCTCTCGAGCGGGCTCGATTGCTTGCTGGCCCAGGCGCCGATCTGGGCGGTCCGGGGACGGCTGGCGAAATAGGCGTCGGCCTCGGCGGCGCTGACCGGCTCGACGGTCCCGCGCAGCCGCACTTGGCGGCGCAGCGATTTCCAGTGGAAGGCAAGGCCGGCCTTGGCGTGGAGGGCGAGTTCTCGCCCCTTCTGGCTGCCGTCGTTGCTGTAGAAGACGAAGCCGCGCTGGTCGAATCCCTTCAGCAGCACCATCCGGACATTGGGCAGTCCGTCGGCATCGACCGTCGCCAGCGCCATCGCCTCGGGATCGGCGGGCTCGGCCTTGCGGGCGTCCTCGATCCAGGCAGCGAACAGCCGCAACGGCTCATCGGCCTCGGTGAAATCGCCTGTTAACGATCCCTGGTGTTCTATCGGTTCGGTGTGGGACATCGTCGAAAGTTCTCTCGTGAGCGGCCTCCTGCGGGGCCTTGCCTCTCATCGAACCGCTTATAGTCGAACCGTTGCACCGCGCCTATGGCGGCGCCTTCGCCTCTCGCTGCGGTGTGCCGGGCTGGCAGCGATGACGCTGGCGGTCGCCGGCTGCAGCGTCACCACGCAGCTGGGCTCTTTCTTGGGCAAGGACAAGCCCGACGCCACCGCCACGGTCTCGTCGGCGCGGCCGCTCGCGGCGACGGCGGACGTCACCGACCTCACGGTGGTCCAGAAGGCCGTTGGTGTGATGCTCTCCACTGGCGAAACCGCTGCGCAATGGGAAAATCCGGCGACCGGCGCGCGCGGCACGATCACGCCGATCGCGTCGAACTATGCCCAGGGCAGCACGCAATGCCGCGATTTTCTGGCGAGCTATGTGCGCGAGCAGTCCGAGTCCTGGCTGGAAGGTGCGGCCTGCCGCAACCAATCGGGCCGCTGGGACGTTCGCAGCCTCAGCCCGTGGAAGAGGTCCTGACGACCGGCGGCCGGGGGAACGGGCGGCTGACGGAACGTCCTCGTCACGATTGGTCTTTGGCCGTCCTGGCGGCATCTCCCGCGATACGCGTTGCGAATCCGGGCCTTTACCCCCACATTGGGGACGGAGTGGCCGGGGCTGGAACCGGCGGAAAGACCGGAGTTTTGATGATGCGCGACCCCTATGAAGTGCTGGGGGTGAAGAAGACCGCGGACGCGGCAGCCATCAAGAGTGCCTATCGGCGCCTTGCGAAAAAGCTGCATCCCGACGCCAACAAAAGCGACCCCAAAACGGCACAGCGGTTTGCCGAAATCAATTCGGCCTACGAAATCCTCGGCGAGGAGAAGAAGCGCAAGGCCTTCGACGCCGGCGAGATCGACGCCGAGGGCAAGCCGCGCTTTCAGGGCTTCGGCGGCCCGCGCGGACGCGCGGGTGCGGGCGGCCCCGACGCCCATTTCGAGACGTTTTCGTTCGGCCCCGAGGGCTTTCAGACGCGCGGCGGCGCCGGCGCGGGCCAATTCGAGGATATCATCAGTCAGATGTTCGGTGGTCTTGGCGGGGCGGCGCGCGGGCGTGCCCGATCCGCCCGCGGCAGCTTCGAGCATGAGGATGCGGGCGAACCGGCCGGCCGCGACGTCACCGTTCCCGTGACCATCACGCTGGAAGAAGCGGCCGCCGGCGGCACCAGGCGCGTCCAGCTTCCCACCGGCAAGGAGGTCGACGTCAAGATCCCGGCCGGGCTCGTGGATGGCAAGCAGATCAGGCTGAAGGGGCAGGGCTTGCCCGGGCCGGGCGGTATCGGCGATCTGCTGATCTCCATCAAAATCGCGCCCCATCACGCGTTCGAGCGCGACGGCGCCAACCTGCGGACCAACGTGCCCATCACGCTTTACGAGGCGATCCTCGGCGGCAAGGTGAGGGTGCCTACGCTCGGTGGCGCAGTCGAACTCGCAATTCCCGCCAGCACCAGCGGCGGCCGTACCTTCCGCCTCAAGGGCAAGGGCATGACGGTGGAAGGCAAGACCGGCGACCTGTTCGCGACGGTGAGCATCACGCTTCCCGAGCGGAGTGATCCTGAGCTCGATGAATTGATGAAAAAGTGGCGGGACCACAAGCCCTACGACCCGCGCCGCGACCCCAAATAGCTTGCTGAATCCCTCCCCGACTTCGGGGAGGGCAGGGTGGGGTCTTTCTTCCTTGGCTCAGCCGTGCCCGTGGCCCCCACCCGACCGCGCTTCGCGCGGCCACCCTCCCCGAAAACGGGGAGGGAAAGGGTTGCCGCCGTCGGGTTGCATTGAAGGGCCGGGCACCCTATGCCATAGGAGGCGTCCGGTCCGTGACCGGCAAAACGAGGACGAAATGCCGGAATCCGCGGGGCTGATGCGGGGCAAGCGCGGCCTGATCCTGGGCGTAGCCAACAATCGATCGATCGCCTGGGGCATCGCCAAATCCGCGCGCACCCACGGTGCCGAGCTCGCCTTCACCTATCAGGGCGACGCCCTCAAGAAGCGCGTCGAGCCGCTGGCCAAGGAGGTCGACGGCCTCGTGGTCGGCCATTGCGACGTCACCGATCCCGCCTCCATCGACGCGGTCTTTGCGACGACCGCGAAACACTGGCCCGTGATCGATTTCGTCGTCCACGCCATCGCCTTTTCGGACCGCCACCAGCTCGACGGGCGCTACATCGACACCACCCAGGACAATTTCACCAATACGTTGCTGATCAGCTGCTACTCGCTCACCGCGGTCGCCCAGCGCGCCGAGAAGCTGATGACGAACGGTGGCGCGATGCTCACGCTCACCTATTACGGCTCCGAGAAATGGATGCCGCACTACAACGTGATGGGCGTCGCCAAGGCCGGGCTCGAAGCTTCGGTGCGCTACCTCGCTGCCGATCTCGGCACCAAGAATATCCGCGTCAACGCCATCTCCGCGGGCCCGATCAAGACGCTCGCCGCCTCCGGCATCGGCGACTTCCGCTACATTCTCAATTGGAACGAGCACAACGCCCCGCTGCGTCGCAACGTCACTGCGGACGAGGTCGGCGACACCGCCGTCTATCTGCTCTCCGACCTGTCGCGCGGAGTGACCGGCGAGATCCATCACGTCGATGCCGGCTACCACATCGTCGGCATGAAGCATCCCGATGCACCGGACATCTTCGTCGGCCGGGACTGAGTCCACATCGCGCGGTGACGCCCCACGGCGCAAGCTCTATTTCGTCAGGCACGGCGAAACCGACTGGAATGCCGAGCGCCGGCTGCAGGGACAGCGCGACGTCCCCCTCAATGCCCTGGGCCGCAAACAGGCGGCCCGATGCGGCGAGCTGTTGCGCGATCTTCTCGCCGTCAGCGGCGCCACCCCGGAGCAATTCGCCTTCACCTCGAGCCCGCTGTCGCGGGCGAGCGAGACCATGGAGATCCTGCGCACCGGGCTCGGAGTGGCCCCCGCGGACTACGTCACCGATGCGCGGCTGGCCGAGCTCTCGTTCGGGCGTTGGGAGGGTTTGACCTACAAGGAAGTCAGGGCGTTGGACCGCTCGGTTCTCGCGACGCGCGAGCGCGACAAGTGGAATTTCCAGCCTCCCGGCGGGGAGAGCTATGCCCAGCTTCTCGTGCGGGTGCGCGAGTGGCACGACAGCGTTTCCGGTGATGCCATCGTCACTGCCCATGGCGGCGTCGCCCGCGTGCTTCTGGTGTTGTACGCGGTCAAGCCGCCGGCCGAGGCGCCGCTCGGCGATGTCGCCCAGGGCGTGGTCTATGAGTTCGCCCAGGGATCTGTGAACCGGTACGGATGAGCCGCCGCAAAAAACCCCGACGGCGAACGCGAACGCAAAATCGAGCGCAATTGCAAAAGGGCCGGCGCGAGGCCGGCCCTCTTGTATCGGCAAACGTCGAGCCGAAGCCGCGTCTGCATCCGTATCGAACTCGCCCCGGTTTTGATGGAGGGACGGCGATATCGGAAAATTACTTCGTCGACTTTGCCTTCTTCTTCTTCTTCGCCATGATGAAATCCTCCGATGTTTGGACCGGCTGACCAAGCGCCCGAACCTGTGTTCGAGAACCCCCGCGCGGATCACGTCATTTCCATACCTCATCAGCCCCCGATTTGCAACATGTTTCTTCGAAAAACCGCTTATTTTTCAAAAGCTTAACGAATATTCATATATCGATTAACAGCGGTTCAGAAAGCTAGGACGGCCTTCATTTCAAAAGCGCATTCTTGGTGCGCTGCACCGGAGTTCGTGGATCGCTATGAGGCCGCGTTGGCTTTCCCTTGCCGCGGGCTGCAAGGCGGTCGGGCTACTCATTTGACCCTGTCACGGGCGCGGGCTACCAAGCGCGCAGGCGCAATCTCATGTCCCACAACAGCTTCGGCCATTTGTTTCGGGTGACCACCTTCGGCGAGAGCCACGGTGCGGCGATCGGCTGCGTGGTCGACGGCGCTCCGCCGCGGCTCAAGCTGACGGCGGCCGACATCCAGCGCGATCTCGATCGCCGCCGTCCCGGCCAGTCACGCTTTACCACCCAGCGCCGCGAACCCGACGAGGTGAAGATCCTCTCGGGCGTCATGATCGACGACGCCAGCGGGGAACAGGTCACGACCGGCTCGCCGATCGCGCTGGTGATCGAGAATGTCGACCAGCGCTCGAAGGACTATTCGGACATCCGCGACCTCTACCGCCCCGGCCATGCCGACTACACCTACGACGCCAAATACGGCCTGCGCGACTATCGCGGCGGCGGGCGCGCCTCGGCGCGGGAGACCGCTTCTCGGGTGGCCGCCGGCGCGGTGGCGCGCAAGATCATTCCCGGCGTGACGGTGCGTGCCGCGCTTGTGCAGATGGGGCCGCACGCGATCGATCGCGCCAAGTGGGACTGGGACGAGGTCGCGCGCAATCCGTTCTTCTGCCCGGATGCCGCCAAGGCCGCGTTCTTCGAGGACTACCTCGACGGCATCCGCAAGCAGGGTTCCTCCATCGGCGCCGTGATCGAAGTGGTCGCCGAAGGCGTGCCGGTCGGGCTCGGCGCGCCGGTCTACGGCAAGCTCGACAGCGACATTGCGGCGGCGATGATGGGCATCAATGCGGTCAAGGGCGTCGAGATCGGCGCCGGCTTTGCCGCGGCGGCGCTGTCGGGCGAGGACAATGCCGACGAGATGCGGATGGGCAATGACGGCCGGCCGCGCTTCCTGTCCAACCAGGCCGGCGGCATTCTCGGCGGCATCTCGACCGGACAGCCCATCGTCGCCCGCTTCGCCGTCAAGCCGACGTCGTCGATCCTCACCCCGCGCGGCGACCGTCGATCGCTATGGCCGCGAGACCGAAATCGCCACCAAGGGCCGCCATGACCCCTGTGTCGGCATCCGTGCGGTGCCGGTCGGCGAGGCGATGCTCGCATGCGTGCTCGCCGATCACTATCTGCGTCATCGGGGCCAGGTCGGCGAGACGCCGGCATGGCCGTGGCGCAGGCCGGGGGAATAGGCTCGTGGTATGACCCCCGGGTCGAGGAAAGCTTTGCATGATCACCCGTGAATCCCAGTTGCTCGTGGAATCGGCCGCCGCCGCCTTTGCGCGCGGCGAAATGGTCGTCGTGGCCGACGACGACGACCGCGAGAACGAAGGCGATCTGTTCGTCGCGGCGTCCATGTGCACCCCGGAGAAGATGGCCTTCATCATCCGCCACACCTCCGGCATCGTCTGTGCGCCGCTGTCGGTGGAGGAGGCCAAGCGCCTTCATCTCGACCCGATGGTCGCCTTGAACGACGCGCCGCTCGGCACGGCCTTCACCGTATCGGTGGACGTGCGCCACGGGCTGACCACCGGCATTTCCGCCGAGGAGCGCTCCAACACCGTGCGCGCACTCGCCAATGGCAACAACGGCGCGACCGATTTCGTGCGCCCCGGCCACGTGTTTCCGCTGGTGGCGCGGGAAGGCGGCGTGCTGATGCGCTCGGGCCATACCGAGGCCTGCGTGGATCTGTGCCGGCTGGCCGGGCTGCCGCCGGTCGGCGTCCTCGCCGAGCTCATGAATGACGACGGCACCGTGATGCGCGGGGCGGATGTGGCGAAGTTCGCCGAGGCCCATGGCCTCAAGCGCATCACCATCGCCGATCTCATCGCCTATCGGCAGGTGCGCGAGAAGCTGGTCGAACGGGTCAGCGAGTTCACGGTGCCGACCGAAATCGGCACCCTCAAGGGCTATGCCTATGTGACGCCGTTCGACAAGGTCTACCACATGGCGCTGGTGCACGGCCGCATCGGCGACGGCCGCGACGTGCCGACGCGGCTTCACCGCGCCGATCTCCTGCGCGATATCTTCGGCGGCGCCACCACCGTCCATGGCGCGCTGCGCCGGTTCGAAAAGGAAGGCCGCGGCGTGATCGTGATCCTGCGCGACGGCTCGGCCGGCGTGCCGGTGTCGGCCTTGCCGCACGACGGCGCCGGCTCCGAGGCGGCGCGGCAGCGGGAATGGCGCGAAATCGGGCTGGGGGCGCAGATCCTCAGGGACCTCGGCATTTCCTCGATCCGGCTGCTTGACCTCCGCCGAGCATCGCTATGTCGGCCTTGCCGGCTTCGGCATCGAAATCGCCGCCAGCGAGCCGGTGGTCTGAGGAGGACGACGGGCAAGCGCAGGGACGCCATTTTTCCGTCCTCCGCCGGCCGCCTTTCGTCCCTTGCCTCGCCTTTTCTTGCCCGGCCAAGCATGTCACGATGGCGGCAATGAAAGTGGAGACGAGGATGCGCTCATCCAGGATGATGGCCGCCGCCATCGCAGTGATCGGCGGATTGGCATTCGATCTGGCGGCGACCGATGCGGACGCCCAGGGAGCGAGCCGGCCGCCGGCGCGCGCGGCCGAGACCAATGTCGATGTCGAGCTGGTGATCGCAGTCGACGTCTCCTACTCCATGGATCCCGACGAGCAGGCGCTGCAGCGCGAAGGCTACATCACCGGGCTGACCTCGCCGGAATTCCTCAACGCGCTCCATCAGGGCATGCACGGCAAGATCGCGATCACCTATTTCGAATGGGCGGGGGCGACCGATCAGCGGGTCGTGGTGCCGTGGCGGCTGGTCGACGGCCCCGCGACCGCCCGGGCCTTTGCCGACGAGATCGCGCAAGCACCCTATCGCCGGGCCTATCGCACCTCCATCTCCGGCGCGTTGCGGTTCGCCCAGCCATTGTTCGAGGGCAGCGGCTTTCGCGGACTGCGCCGGGTCATCGACGTATCGGGCGACGGCGCCAACAATCAGGGCGTGCCGGTGACACTGGTGCGCGACGAGGCGCTCGAGCGCGGCATCACCATCAACGGCCTGCCGATCCTGCTCAAGCGGCCGTCGGCGGCCACGATGGATATCGAGAATCTCGACATCTACTACGAGGACTGCGTCGTCGGCGGGCCGGGCTCGTTCGTGATTCCGATCCGCGAGCGCGACCAGTTCCGCGAAGCCACCCGCACCAAGCTGGTGCTCGAAATCGCCGGCCTGCAGCCGCCGGCACGCGTCATCCCCGCGGCGGCCTCGGCGCCGCGCATCTCGTGCCTGATCGGCGAACGCATGTGGCAGGAACGCTGGGGCGGCGGCGGGATAGATTTCAGGTAACAGGCCGTCGGGTGGGCGCCACTTCTCCCTCCCCCTGAAAGGGGTCGGGGAAGGGGTCGCGGGAGATCTGGGCGGCGGCAAGTAAGCGGACCCCCACCCCAACCCTCCCCCTTTCAGGGGGAGGGAGAACTCACCGCTCCAGCCGCGCGACGATCTCCACGTGGGCGGAGTAGCGGAACTGGTCGACCGGCGTGACCGCGGTCATCCGGTAGCCGGCGTCGGTCAAAAGCTTCGCGTCGCGCGCGAAGGTGCCCGGCATTGCACGAGACCGCGATGATGGTGGCGACGTCGCTCTTGGCGAGTTCGCGCGCCTGCGCCTCGGCGCCCTGGCGCGGCGGATCGAACACGACGGCATCGATCCCCGCCAGTTCCTTCGCGGCCAGGGGCCGGCGGAACAGGTCGCGGCGCTCCGCCCTTATCGGCTTGAGGCCGCTCGCCCCCGCGGCGGCGCGGTTGAGCGCAGCGATGGCGCCCTCGTCGGCATCGGCGGCGACGACGCGGGCGCGTTCCGCGAGCCGCAGCGCGAACGGCCCGACGCCGGCGAAGAGGTCGGCGACGGCTTTTGCCTTTCCAGCATGGGAAAGCACCAGCCGCGCCAGCGCCGCTTCGCCTTCCTCGGTCGCCTGCAGGAACGCCCCGGGCGGCAGCGCCACCGTGCAGCGGCCCATCCTCACGGTCGGCGCGGCGCGTTGCGCCACCAGCTCGCCATGGCGCGTGACGCGGGCGAGGCGATGGGTCTCGGCGATCCCGGCGAGCGCGAGCGACATTCGTGGGTCGATTGGGCCCGAGCCCCTGATGTCCACGTCGATGCCGACGTCGGTCGCAGTCGCCTGGATGTCGAGCGGCTTGCCGGCCGGGCGAAGCACCTCGGCCAGCGCCCAGGCGGCCTCGATGACGCCGGCAAGGCCGGGCGCGAGGATCGGGCAGCGGTCGATCGGCACGATGTGATGGGCCTGGCGCGCGGCAAAGCCGACCTCCAGCACGTCATGGGTGGCGCCGCGGGCATGCAGCACGACGCGGCGGCGTCCCGCGCCGTGGGCATCGACGAGGTCCTCGACCGGCGTAGCGATGCCGGCCTGGCGCAGCGCATCGGCGACGAGATCGCGCTTCCAGGCCCGATAGCGCGCGGTCTGCCAGTGCTGGAGCGCGCAGCCTCCGCACACGCCGAAATGCGGACAGATCGGTGCGATTCGCTCGGCGCTCGCGGTCTCGACGCGCAGCAAATGGCCGCGATCGGGATGCCCGGGCCAGGGATCGGTCTCGACGATCTCGCCCGGCAGCGTGTAGGGCACATAGACCGGCCCTGTCGTCGTCAGCGCGACGCCGTCGCCCTGGCGGCCGATGTGATCGATGGTGAGGCGGTCAACCAAGGCGGGCGCCGATGAAGAATTCGCGGTTGCCGTCCGCGCCGGCGATCGGGGAGTCGCACTGAACGATCCCTGTGAGGCCGAGCGAAGCCGCAAAGCCCGCGATCTCCTCGCAGACGCGTCGATGCATCTCCGGGTCCCGCACGATGCCCTTCTTGATCTCCGCGCGCGTCACCTCGAATTGCGGCTTGATCAGAGCGACGATGTCCGCCGGCCGGGCCGCGAGCGCGATGGCAGCGGGCAGGACGTGCTTCAACGAGATGAAGCTTACATCGATGGTCACGACATCCGGCCGCGCGGGCAGCGCCGCCGGGTCGAGCGCGCGAATGTCGGTGCGCTCCATCGAGACGATTTCGGCGCGGTCGCGCAGCCGCGGATGCAGTTGGCCGGTCCCGACATCGACGGCATAGACGCGTCGCGCGCCGCGCGCGAGCAGCACTTCGCAGAAGCCGCCGGTGGAGGCGCCGACATCAAGGCAGATGCGGCCGGCGACATCGATGCCGAAACGGTCGAGCGCCGCCGAGAGCTTGACGCCGCCGCGCGATACCCAGGCGAAGGCGGGCTCCGCGCGCAACGCCGCATCGACGGCGATCTCGTCGGATGGCTTGCGCACCGGCGTCTCGTCGGCGGTGACGAGGCCGGCGGCGATCGCGGCCTGCGCCTTGGCGCGGCTTTCGAACAAGCCGCGCTCGACGAGCAGGCGGTCGGCGCGCAGGCGAGGGGGCATGGCGGTTCGGTCAGTATGTGACGATGGCGGACAGTCTAAGCGCTCGACGCCCTTATACGCGCAACGGCGATCCGGCGGAGGCATTTTTCGGTAGTATCTGGGACACGACGGCCCCGTTGTAGCCCCTTGTGGGCGGCATGGGCCTTGGAGACAATGCCAGCCCGCGTGCCGGTGAATTTGGAGGATGCAAAATGGGCAAGACTCCGCTTCGCATCGTTGTGGTCTCCGTGGCGCTGGGTTTGTGGCCGTTCGCCGCCATGGGGGCGTTTCATCTCCAGGAGGCGACGATCGCCGATATCCAACGCGCCATTTTGGCCAAAGAACTCACCGCGACAGAATTGGTCGGGCTCTATCTCAAGCGGATCGAAGCCTATAACGGCCAATGCGTCAGAGGCGTTGTGGACCCAAATGGGTTCGTGCTCGGCGACATCGAGCCGATCGAGAAGGCGGGCAAGCTCGGCGCCCTGATGACCCTCAATATCCGCGGCAAGCGGTCGAAGACCGACACCGCCGACAGCGATCCCAACATGCCGGACGCGCTCGAGGCGGCGCGGGCGCTGGATGAAGAATTCGCCCGCACCGGCCGCCTGAAGGGGCCGCTGCACGGCGTCGTATTTGCCGTCAAGGACCAGTTCGACACCTTCGACATGCGCTCGACCAGCGGCTCCGCCGCGGCCTATGCCAACGACCGGCCTCCGCGCGATGCCGAGATCGTGGCGCGCCTGCGCGCCGCCGGCGCCATCATCCTCGCCAAGGCGAACATGGGCGAATATGCCGCCGGCGACCGCAGCACTTTCGGCGGCACCACCTGCAATCCCTACGACACGTCGCGCAGCGCGGGGCGCTCCAGCGGCGGCTCGGGCGCGGCCGTTGCGGCGAACCTCGTCACCTGCGCGATCGGCGAGGAAACCGGGCCGTCGGCGCGCAATCCCGCCGCCAACAGCAGCCTCGTCGGCATCGTGGCGACCCACAGTCTGGTCAGCCGCGCCGGGCTCATCCCGGCCTCGCTCACCCGCGACCGGCCCGGCCTGCTGTGCCGCAGCGTGAAGAACTCGGCGACCGTGCTGGCAGCGGTTGCCGGCTACGACCCGCGCGATCCCGCGACCGCGGCGAGCGACGGCCAGGTGCCGAGCCGGCCCTATCAGGACAACGCCGATGGGGCGAGCCTGCAGGGCGTGCGCCTCGGCGTCGTGCGGGAATTCATGAAGGTCCACACCAAGGCCGACGAGGACAGCGTTGCGGTCGCCGAGGCTGCCTTGCGCGACCTCGCCAAGGCCGGCGCCACGCTGGTCGATCCGGGCCCCGGCGGCGCCCTGTTCCAGGACGCGATCGCCGACATCCTGCCGTCGCTCGATGCCCCGGCACTCGCCGCCGTGTCTGCGCAGGCGTTCCCACCCGGGACCGATCTCGTCGCGATGAGCATTGCGGTCGCCGGGCGAACCGCAAAGCTGCCGGCCGATCTCACCCTGCGCGTCATCGCCGAGCGCGAGCCGCCGGCGCTCGGGCGAAGTGCTGTTCGTGCTGAACCGCTATCTGCGCGACCGCGGTGACACGAACATCCGCAGCGTTGCCGATCTCATCGCCAAGTCGACCTTCTACGACCATGCCCCGATCGCGGGCGTGATCCCCGGGCCGAAAGCGCGGCTCGAAGGCCTCGTGGCCCGCACCGAGCGCCTCACCCGCAAGAGCGACGGCAGCCCGCTGGTGCGCAAGGTCGCGAATACCACGCTCGACATCAGCGGTTGGCACGCCAGCCGCGCCGTGCTGCAGATGCTGGTCAACAAGGTGATGGCGGACAACAGGCTCGATGCGCTGGTCTATCCGACCAAGACGGTGCTTGCGCCCCGACTGGCAGAGCCGGTCGAGCCGATCAATCTCAAGACCGTGCAGGACAAGGTGACGGTCGTGGTCAAGGGCGAGGAATACGAGCGCACCGTCGAGCGTGTCGTCGATCTGCGGGCGCCGCTGACGCCGCGGCTGAGCCCGAATTCCGGCTATCCGGCCATTGCCGTGCCGGCGGGATTCGCCAAGCAGGTCTACGACCGCTCCGTGGTAAAGGGCCCCGACGGCAGCAAGCAGGCCGGGGAGTTTCTCAGCGCCAAGGCGGTGGAACTGCCGGTTTCGATCGACTTTCTCGGGCGCGCCTTCAGCGAGCCGCTGCTGATCCGCATTGCTGCCGGCTACGAGGCAGCGACCCGCAATCGCAAGCCACCGAAGGATTTCGGGCCCGTGGCCGGGGAGCCGTAGAGGAGGAGCCTCATCGATGTTACCGATGGGTGCTGCTCCAAGAGTCTCCCGCCCGTAAGAGTCTCGCACCCGTGAGTGTCTCGCATCCGAGCGTCTCGCATTCGAGAATCCCAATGCCTGCTGTCGACACCACCATCGGAGCGAAACATGCATCCCAACGGCCGTCGTCCTCACTCCGCGGTGCTGTGCTGCGTGGCCCTCGCGGCGGCCATTGCGGGCTTGCTCTCCTCGACTGCCGCTGCGGAGGACCGGCTGCTCAAAGAGGCGGTGGAGTTCACGGGCGTCGTGACCTTTGTGGCGCACAAGCTGCCGGGCCTCGTCATCGGCGCGGTGCGCAACGGCGAACGCGCCGTTGCAGGCTTCGGCAAGACGTCCTCGGCCGCCAATGCCGGCGCCCCGGACGGCAGGACGGTTTTCCGCATCGGTTCGGTCACGAAGGCCTTTGCCGGCGCCGTTCTTGCCTCGGCGGCAGTGGGGGGCACCGTTGCCTTGACCGATCCGCTGGAGAAGCATCTCGGCTGGGGCGTAAAGGTGCCGAGCCGCGACGGCAAAGCCGTGCGCCTCATCGACCTCGTCACCCACTCCGGCGGATTCCCGCGCGAGGTGCCGCGCGAAGACGGCCCTCCCAATGATCCGTTCGCCACCATCACCAAGCAGGCCTTCATCGACTTCCTCAAGAAGGACGAGCTCCTGTTCGCGCCCGGGACCGGTGCGCTCTATTCCAACATGGGGTTCGACCTGCTGGCGGCGGCACTGACGGGCGCTGCCGGCAAGCCGTATCCGGAGCTCCTGGGCGAGCGCATCACCCGGCCGCTGGGAATGACGGATACCGGTTATTCGCTGAGCGATGAGCAGCGCGCCCGTCTCATGCAGGGCCACGGTTTCGCCGGCGAGCCGTTGCCGGATGTGCCGACCGGCTCCATGATTTTCGGCTCCGGCGGTCTTTATTCGAGCGTGAACGACATCCTGACGTGGCTTCAATGGCACCTCGATCGCTTCTCGGTGCGCGACGCGGAGATGCGGCAGGTGGACCACGCGGTGTGGCTGCAGCGGGACGGGCTTTCGCCAGTCTATGGCTTCGATGAAAGCGGGCGAATGGATGGTCTCGGCTTGGCGTGGATCGTGATGATGCCGCAGGGCAACCGGCCGCTCATCCTCCAGAAGGCCGGCGGCCTGCAGGGGATATTCTGCTATGCGGCCTTCGCCCCGAGCCGGGGGATCGGCGCCTTCATCGCCATCAACCAGTTCGACGTCGGCGCTGCGTTGGAAATGGCGTCGGCGGTGAACGATCTGATCGCGGCGCTGGCGCCCCGCTGAGGAGGTGTGACTTAGTGCATCACGCCTTCGCCTCGGCCGCGCGTTCGCGGACGCCGCCCGGGCGAAACCACGCGCCCGATGCGATGGCGACGAGCACGATGGCCCCATGAAGAAACAGGCCGAGTGCGATCGCCGCGAACAGCCACCCGAGCGAGCCGGTCAATCGAAGCGCCAGCCAGCCGCCGCCGACCGCGACGAGCATGCGCACAAATCCAGCGGTCAGAGGCCAGAACAATCGCCCCGCTCCCTGCGAGGCAAAGTACAGGGCGAGAGCGAGGCCGAAGAACCCATAGAAGGGGCCGACGCCACGCAGGTATGTGCTTCCAGCCTCGGTCACGTGCGGATCGGCGCTGAAAAGCGCCATCCAGGCGTGCGGCCAGACGGCGGTGGCGATGCCGATGGCCTCGGTGATGGCGAAGGCGATGGCGCCGCCGATGAGCGCGATGCGCAGCGCCCGCTCGCGTTGGCCGGCGCCGATATTGGTGCCGACCAGGGCCACCAACGGACCGCCGAGGCCGAACACAAGCGGCACCAGCAGGTATTCCAGGCGCGCGCCGGTGCCATAGCCCGCCACGGCGTCCGCGCCCGCCGCGCCGGCGACCAGAGCCGTTGTGAGCGCAATGATTACGTTGGTCTGCACGGAGGTCAGCGCGGCAACCGCACCCACGCCGAGGATATTACGGAACAGCGGCCAGCGCAGGCGCGCAGGACGCAGCCGGGCGAGGTTGCGTCCCGATAGGACATACCAAGCGAGAACGGCGGTTCCGGCGGCGCTGAACAGCACCATCGCGACGCCGCCGCCCGCGATGCCCAAAGCCGGAACCGGGCCGAAGCCGAAGATCAGGACCGGCGACAGCGGCACCAGCACGACGACGCCGATGCAGATCACCGCGGCGGGCACCAGCATGTTGCCGGTTCCGCGGATTGCGTTCGCGAACCCGTTCATCGCCCACAGCAGCACGTTTCCCGCAAACACCACATTGGAATAGGCGAGCGCGGCCGAAAGCTCGCCGCCGCTGCCGCCCAGCGCGCGGTAGATCGGCGATCCGAACGCGAGCATGATCACCGAGAATGAGGCGCCGAGCCCGACCTGGATGATCAGCGCGTGCAGCACAAGCGCATCCGCGTCATCGCGCCGGCCGGCGCCGAGCGCGCGCGCGATCGCCGACGAGATGCCCCCGCCCATCGCGCCGGCGGAGATCATCTGCATCAACATCACGAACGGAAATACCAGCGCCATGCCGGCGAGGGCGTCGGTGCCGAGGCGTGCGACGAAATAGGTTTCGATCAATCCGGTCGAGGCCTGCGCCACCATGACAAGCATGTTCGGCGATGCCAGGCGCAGCAGGGTAGGAACGATCGGCCCCTGCAACAGCGCGCGTGTGCGCGGGCCATGCGCGACGGGCGGAGCTACTTCGCGCACAGCATCGAGAGGAGGGATCGTGAGTTCGGCGGTGGCGACACTCATGGATTGCCTCGCTTTGCTGCGGCTTGTCGCGGCTGTCGCTTTGGTTCGGCCGATGCCGCAGGGGTCGCGGCTCTTGTGTAGCGCGCTCGCGTTCGCGCCGACGCAGCGGGACCGGGCGCGGTCACGTGGTTCTTTTCGGTGATGGGCCGACCGGTGGCGCGATCGACCAGGATCGGGTCCGCGACGGCGCCGGTTTCGGCATCCAGCAGCACCACGCTTGCTCCCTCGGGGGCAAAGTGGCGGTTCCCCCAGGCCAGCAGCGAAAGCAAGACCGGGCGGAAGTCGCGCCCGCGCGCGGTCGGGACATATTCATAGCGCGGCGGGTGCTCGCTGTAGCGGCGGCGCTCCAGCAGTCCCGCTTCGACCAGGGCATTGAGCCGGCGCGCCAGCATGTTCGGCGCGATGCCGAGGCTGTCCTGGAATTCGTCGAAGCGCCTGAGGCCGTGCAGGGCGTCCCGCATGACCAGCATGCTCCACCACTCGCCCACGCGCTCGAGGCTGCGGGCGATCGGACACGACATCTTGCCAAAGCTCTTGCGTTCCATTGACGGAACATAGGACAGTAACTATCATTATGCAAGTTACAATTTGAAATCTTCTGGCAAGGGGTTCGGTACATGCGGATGCTGGTGGTAGGGGCCGGGTCGACCGGCGGATATTTCGGCGGGCGTCTCGCCCAGGCCGGCCGCGACGTGACGTTCCTCGTCCGCCCCGCCCGCGCGGCCCAACTGCGCAAAACCGGATTGGAGATCGTCAGTCCCCACGGCGATGTCACGCTCGAGCCGCAGCTCGTCACGGCGGCCGAGATCGGCGGTCCCTTCGATGTCGTGCTCTTGACGGTGAAGGGGTTCGCGCTCGACACCGCGCTCGACGACCTCGCGCCGGCGGTCGGTCTGGATACGATGATCCTGCCGGTCCTCAACGGCATAAAGCATGTCGATACCCTCGTCGCGCGCTTCGGCGCGAAGGCGGTGGTTGGCTGCGTCTGCAAGGTGGCGACCATCGTCGACCAGGGCCGCATCGTTCAGCTCAGCAAGCTCCAGGAGATCGCCTACGGCGAAATGGACGGCTCCGTTTCCCCCCGCATCAGGCAGCTCGACGCATTCATGCAGGGCGCCGGCTTCGATGCACGGCTTTCGACCGCGATCGCGCGCGAGATGTGGGAGAAATGGGTGCTCCTCGCCGCCATGGGCGGCATCAACTGCCTGATGCGCGGCAACATCGGGGAGATCACGGCGGCCCCGGGCGGCACCGACTTTGCGCTTGCGTTCCTGGCGGAGGTTGTTTCCGTCGTCAACGCGGTCGGGCAACCACCGAGCGAGCAGTTCCTTGCCGTCGCAAGGGCGACGCTGACGGCAAAGGGCTCGTCCCAGACGTCGTCCATGTATCGCGACCTGCAGAACGGCAGCCCGGTCGAGTCCGATCAAATCATCGGCGATCTTCTGGTCCGCGGGCGGCAGGCCGGGATCGCCACGCCGCTGGTCGCCGCTGCATATGCGAATCTCGAGATCTACCAGGCCAGGGGCAAACGGCAGGCCCAATGAATGAGCGCGCCCCAGCGCTCAGCATCGTGGCGCAAAAAAGAAGGGCCCCGATCGAACCGGAGCCCTTCTTCCGAAATCGTAGCCGAAAAGCCGCTCAGGCGAGCTTCACCGTTTCACTCTTCACGTCCTTGCCGAGCGCCTCGAACACCTTGGTCACGATGCCCTTGGTATCGAGCCCCGCCTTGGCATACATCGCGTTGGGCGAATCCTGGTCGATGAAGACGTCCGGCAGGATCATGGCGCGGAATTTCATGCCGCGGTCGAACACGCCGTTGTCCGAGAGGGTCTGCAGCACCGCGGAGCCGAACCCGCCGATCGCGCCTTCCTCGATGGTGATCATCACCTCGTGCTCGCGGGCGAGCCGGAGGAGGAGATCGGTATCGAGCGGCTTGGCGAAGCGGGCATCCACCACCGTGGTCGAAAGCCCGTATCCCGCGAGCTCGTCGGCCGCCTTGAGGCATTCGCCGAGCCGTGCGCCGTAAGACACCAGCGCGACCTTGTCGCCTTCCCGCATGATCCGGCCGCGGCCGATCTCGAGCGGTTTGCCCTCGGCCGGCATCGGTACGCCGCGGCCTTCGCCGCGGGGATAACGCAGCGCCGAAGGACGGTCGTCGATGGCCACCTGGGTCGCCACCATGTGGGCGAGATCGGCCTCGTCGGCCGCCGCCATCAGCACGAAGCCCGGCAGGCAGCCGAGATAGGCGCCGTCGAATGAGCCGGCATGGGTCGGGCCGTCGGCGCCGACCAGGCCCGCGCGGTCCATGGCGAAGCGCACCGGCAGGCGCTGGATCGCCACGTCATGCACCACCTGGTCATAGCCGCGCTGCAGGAAGGTCGAGTAGATCACCGCGAACGGCTTGTAGCCTTCGGTGGCGAGGCCGGCCGCGAAAGTCACGGCGTGCTGCTCGGCGATGCCGACATCGAAGGTGCGCTCGGGGAACTCCTTGCCGAACAGGTCGAGCCCGGTGCCCGACGGCATCGCCGCCGTGATGGCGACGATCTTGTCGTCCTTCTTCGCCTCCTTGATGAGGCTCTCGGCGAACACCTTGGTGTAGGCGGGCGCTGCCGACTTCGACTTGGCCTGCGCCCCGGTGGCGACATCGAATGCCACCACGCCGTGATATTTGTCGGCCGAGGTCTCGGCGGGCGGATAGCCCTTGCCCTTCTGCGTCACCACGTGGATCAGGATCGGGCCGGACTTGGCGTCGCGCACGTTCTTGAGCACCGGCAGGAGGTGATCGAGATTGTGCCCGTCGATCGGGCCGACATAGTAGAAGCCGAGCTCCTCGAACATGGTGCCGCCGGTAACGAGCGTGCGGGCATATTCCTCGACCTTCACCGCCCGCTGCTCGAAGAACTTGGGCAGACGATGGGCGAGCTGCTTGCCGATCTCGCGGAACGACAGATAGGTGCGGCCCGACAGCAGTCGCGACAGGTAGCCGGACATGGCGCCGACCGGAGGGGCGATCGACATGTCGTTGTCGTTGAGGATGACGATCAGGCGGGAATCGATGGCGCCGGCATTGTTCATGGCCTCGTAGGCCATGCCCGCGGACATGGCACCGTCGCCGATGACGCAGACGACGTTGTTGGTCCGGTTGTCGAGCTTCGACGCCATTGCCATGCCGAGGCCGGCGGAGATCGAGGTCGAGGAATGCGCGGCACCGAACGGATCGTATTCGCTTTCCGCTCGCTTGGTGAAGCCCGACAGCCCGCCGCCCTGGCGAATGGTGCGGATGCGGTCGCGCCGACCGGTCAGAATCTTGTGCGGATAGGCCTGGTGGCCGACGTCCCAGATGAGGCGGTCGCGCGGCGTATCGAACACGTAGTGCAGCGCCACTGTGAGTTCGACGACGCCGAGGCCGGCGCCGAGATGTCCACCGGTCTGTGCAACGGCGTTGATCAGGTCTTCTCGCAATTCGTCCGCGATCTGGCGCAGCCGGCTGGGCTCGAACCGGCGCAATTCGTCGGGAGTACGAATTTGATCGAGAAGCGGGGTCTTGGATGGCTGGTACAAAGGCTTCCTCCGTGCCGACCGCTAAGGCCGAATTTCGCGGCAATTTCGAATGCACATGTAGTGATGCAATATCTACGACAGGTTCACTTGTCGCGCCGATTAAAACACATCCTCGGCCAAAGACAATTCACCTGAGATTTCAAACGTTTTGCCCGGGGCTGCGGGTTCCATCCGCGATCGCGGCGTGAGGTCGCTCCAATCGCGAGAAAAGCATGCTAACCCTCTGGCGACTTTGCAATTTATACCGGAACGCCAGCGGCGCAAGTCTGTTGCATGGAGGCAACTCTCGAATGGAATCGTCAACCCTTTCCGAATTTTCTTTTCGGGCTGTTCTGCGGGGTGGGATCGGCTAAAGGGAGGAGCCGACCACAGGGCATGATCCGGGCAATGGTCCACAAACGCTATTTCTTCCACGCGCCCGGGTTCGATCCTTACGATCCTGCGTCTCAGCATCGCCGTTTCGTCCGCGAAACCGGGCGGTTTCAGGCTACCTGGAACGTAGTCGGCGGCGGTCTCCGACCTTCGCGATCCGTCCGCGGGGGAGGGGCACTGGAGCGTCACCACGACGGCGCCGGGCTGGAAGGTGGAGACCTGCTACGAGATCCTCGACTGGCACGACATCGTCCGCGCCGATCTCGAAGGCCCGGGCCCGGCCAGGTTGTGGCACGGCCTCGTCACCTTCGTCGATTTCATCGTGTCCGGCACGGTCGGACGTTATTTCGCGGCGAACTGGCGCTACGCCATGTTTTTCTTCGTGCCCTTCGTCGAAGCGATCCTGTTCGCTGTCTTGGGTGCCGTCGCGGGCTGGCTTGTCAGCGCTGCGTTCGGGTCCTCGGTTCCCGGTGCTGTGGCGGGGCTCGTCGTCGGCGTGCTCTTGTTCTGGCTGCTGATGCGCTGGCCGGGGCAACGCTGGCGGGTCGTCCAGGGGCTCGCCGACTGGATCTTCGCCCGCGACTACATGCTGCGGCGGCGCCCCGACGTCGACGCCCGGGTCGAGGCCTTCGCGGATCGCCTCATCGCCTGCGTCCGCCGCGGCGACGTGGACGAAATCATCGTCGCCGGCCACAGCCTCGGCGCGACCCTCGTGGTCGACATGCTGGCGCGCGCGCTCGCCCGCGATCCCGATCTCGGCCGGCGCGGCCCCAAGCTCGGCGTGCTCACCATCGGCGCGACCATCCCAAAGCTTGCGCTGCATCCGGCCGGCGGCTGGCTGCGCGAGGCTGCCGGTCGGGTCGCCGCCGAGCCGTCGCTGGCCTGGGCCGAGTTCCAGGCGCGCGACGACGTCATCAGCTTCCACAAGTTCCACCCGGTGGAACTCAAGCGCTTCAAGGATGTCAATGATGCAAGCCCGCCGGTCATCCGCCGGGTGCAGATCCACGAAATGCTCAGCGAGGCGGTGTTCCGGCGCTACCGCTACGATTTCATGCGGCTGCACTATCAGTTCGTGATGGCGAACGAACGCCGCGCGCTCTATGATTATTTCATGCTGATATGCGGGCCGGCGCCGTTCCGGCAAACCGTCAACCAGGCCAACGGCCCGGACGACCTCTATGCCGCCGACGGTTCGCTGCGCGACCCCGCGATCGTGGGTTGAGCCGCCATGACGCCTCTCGTCGCCAAGCTGATCTGGTGGGCCGGCGCGGTCGCCTGGTACATCGTCATGCACCCCCATGTGCGGCGCTCGCGCAAGACGCCGACCGCGGAGCGCCACGAGCCCACCCGCGAGCGCGTGCTGATGATGATTTCGCTCAGCGGCCTCTTCATCATACCCGCGATCTACACCCTCACCGGCGTTCCGCGGTTTGCGGATTACCCGTTCCAGCCGCTGCTCGCGTGGCTCGGCACGCTTGTCCTCGTCCTCGCTCTCTCCTTGTTCTTCCACACCCACCGGCGCCTCGGCCGGTACTGGTCGGTGACGCTGGAGATCCGCCAGGACCATGGGCTCGTCACCGACGGCATCTACCGGTTCGTGCGCCACCCCATGTACTCGGCCTATTTCCTGTGGGCGCTGTCGCACGCGCTGCTGCTGCCGAACTGGATCGCCGGCCCGGCCGGCCTCGTCGGGTTCGGCACCCTGTTCGCGTTCCGGGTCGGCCGCGAGGAACGCATGATGCTGGAGGCGTTCGGGGAGGCCTATGCCGCCTATGCGGCGCGCACGAAGCGGATCATTCCGGGGGTGTTTTGAGAATGCAGCGTCGAGGAATCTACTTCACATCGAGCGGCTCGGTGCCCTTCGGCTTGCCGGTGGCATCGAGCGCGATCTTTTCCACCCGCGCCTCGGCCTGGCGCAGCAGTTGCTCGCAGCGGCGCTTGAGCGCTTCGCCGCGCTCGTAGATCGCGACCGATTCCTCCAGCGGCACCTTGCCCTCTTCGAGGCGCTTGACGATGGTTTCGAGTTCCTCGATCGCGCGTTCGAAGCTCAAGGCGTCGACGTCGGCGTGCTTGTCGGTCATGGCCTGGTCCTTTCAGCCCCGCATCAGCGCGGTGACATGGGCGGCGGCCGAGCGGGCCAGGCCCTGGAGATCATAGCCGCCCTCCAGCACCGAGACGATGCGGCCGGAGGCGCTGGCGTCGGCGACCTCCATGATCTTGCGGGTGACCCAGCCGAAGTCGGGCTCCAGGAGATTGAGATTGGCGAGGGGGTCGCGCATATGCGCATCGAAGCCCGCCGAGATCACGACGAATTCCGGGGCAAACACCGCGAGCCGCGGCAGGATCACGGTTTCGAAGGCTTCGCGGAATTCCGCGCCGCCGTCGCCCGCGCGCAGCGGCGCGTTGACGATATTGTCGTGGATGCCGCGCTCCGACGGCGCGCCGCTGCCGGGATAGAGCGGCATTTCGTGGGTCGAGCAGTACATCACGGTCGGATCGGACCAGAAGATCTCCTGGGTTCCGTTGCCGTGATGGACGTCGAAATCGACCACCGCGACGCGCGGAACGCCGTGCCGCTTCTGCACGTGGCGGGCGATGATCGCGGCGGTGTTGAAGAAGCAGAACCCCATCGGGCGCACCGTCTCGGCGTGGTGCCCGGGCGGGCGCATGGCGCAGAACGCGTTCGCCGCCCGGCCCGCGATCACCTCGTCGGCCGCCATGACGCCGCCGCCGACCGCGCGCAGCACCGCCTCGAAGGTGCCCGGCGACATCGAGGTGTCGGCATCGAGCCGCACCAGCCCTTGCTTGGGCGTGGCGTCGCGAATCTCCTCGATGTAGTCCGTGGGATGGCACAGCGCGATCATCTCCAGCGTCGCCGCCGGCGCCTGCTCGCGCACCAGGTCCTGGAAGCGCTCGTCCTCCAGCGCCTGGTCGATGGCGCGCAAGCGGTCCGGCCGCTCGGGATGCCCGGCCGGCGGAATATGGTCGAGGCCGGCCGGATGGGTGACGAGAAGGGTCGTCATGGTTGCCGCCGATGATTGCGTTCGCGCGGGATTTGCCTGCGCATCTCTGTGCGAACACCTTTCATTCGATGGGACGCCGGGTCAAGCCCGGCCGGTGGATGGGCCGGCTTCACCGATCCGGACCCCGGGCGGCGGCGGGCTGTCGTCGGGAACGAAGAAATCGGGCGCCAGGGGCGCGTCGGGGTCGACCCGGTAGCGTTCGAAATCGGTCACTCCCTCCGCGGCGAGGAAGGTATCGTCGATCAGGAAATGCCCGGAGAAGCTCGCCGGCTTGGCGAATATCCGGCAGGCGGCATCGGCCACGATCTCCGGGCTGCGCGACATGCGCATGATCTCGTCGCCGCCGAGCAGGTTCCTGATCGCCGCGGTGGCGATGGTGGTGCGCGGCCACAGCGCGTTGACGGCAATTCCCTTGGCCCGCAATTCGCCGGCAAGGCCCAGCACGACCATGCTCATGCCGAACTTGGCGATGGTGTAGGCGGTGTGCGGGGCAAACCATCTCTCCTTCATGTCGAGGGGAGGGGAGATCATGAGGATGTGAGGATTCCCAGCCTTCTCCAGATAGGGAATCGCGCATTTGGACACCACGAAGGTGCCGCGCGTGTTGACCTGATGCATGAGGTCGAAGCGCTTCATGTCGGTGTCGGCGACCTTGGTCAGCGCGATGGCGCTGGCATTGTTGACCACGATGTCGATGCCGCCGAAATGGGAGGCGGTGCGCTGGATCGCATCCCTCACGGCTGCCTCGTCACGCACGTCGACTTCGAGCGGCAGCGCCCGCCCGCCGGCCTTCTCGATCGCTTCGGCGGCGGTATGGATGGTGCCGGGAAGCTTGGGATGCGGCGCCGCGGTCTTGGCGGCGATGGCGATGTTGGCGCCGTCGCGCGCCGCGCGCACCGCGATGGCGAGCCCGATCCCGCGCGAGGCACCGGTGATGAACAGGGTCTTGCCTGCGAGCGGCATGAACGATCTCCGCGATGCCTGTGGCGCTGCCCGGGACGTACGTTGCCTTCAACGCTTGCGGGTGAGGAATTGCTCGAACGCCGCACGGGCTTCCGGCGAGCGAAGCCGCGCCCGGAAGATGTCGGCCTCCTCGATGGTCCGCTTCATGATCTCGGCCGGCGAGCCGTGGATCAGCCGCCGCGACACCGCGACCGCTTCCGGCGGCAGCGCGGCGATCTCGTGCGCCGCCTTCATGACCTCGTCCTCGACCTTGTCCGGAGGGACTACCAGGTTGACCAGACCGACGGCCTTTGCCTGTTCGGCGTCGAGCGGATGGCCCATGACGAGGAGTTCGAAGGCCCGCCGTGTGCCCATGAGGCGCGGCGCAAGCAGGCTCGATCCTGCTTCCGGGACGACCCCGAGATTGACGAAGGGCGCGGAGAAGCGCGCATTGGTCGCCGCCACCACGTAGTCGAAATGGAGCAGCATGGTCACGCCGATGCCGACCGCGACCCCCTGGACGCCCGCAACCACAGGCTTCTCGTTATGCACCAGCCCGCGCAGGAAGCGTCCCACGGCCGGCCGCAGGCCCTCCATGTGCTGGGCCGCGTGCAGGAAATCGTTGAGGTCGCTGCCGGCGGAGAATACATCCTTGCCGCCGGTGATCACCACGCAGCGGATGGTCTTGCTGTGCGACGCGCCTTCGAGCGCACTCGCGAGCTGATCGTACATGGCGTCGGTGATCGCGTTCTTCTTGTCCAGGCGGTTCATCCGCACGCGCCTTATCGGCCCTTCGTCGACGACGACTACATGCTGGATCATGACGGACCTATCCCTGCTGCCGCGTTGAGGACGCCATCGGCGCCTTCGGTCACGACCTGTGCCAGGGTAGGTGCCGCGATCGCGACGTTCTCGGCAAAGAACCTGGCGATGGCGATGCGGCCCGGCTTGTCGGCTCCGCTATCGGCGTGGCGCGCGGCCGCAAGCGCTTCAGCCGCGAGCATGCAGCCGCCGGCGGTCGTACCGAACAGCCGCAGATAGGTGGTGGCGCCGGCGAGCGCGGCGTCGGGGTTCAACGTGAGCGCTTCGAGGAGCCAGTCGGTGGCGCGCTCGAGGCTGTCGGCGGCCGCGGCGAGCCGCGTTGCCGTGGTGCCGAAGGCGGGATCGTTCGTCGTCCGCACGGCGTCGATGGTGCCGCGCAATTCGGCGAGATAGGCCCTGACCACCGCCCCGTCCGACATCGGCACCTTGCGGGTGACGAGGTCGATCGCCTGGATGCCGTTGGTGCCTTCGTAGATCTGGGCGATTCGAGCGTCGCGATAGTGCTGCGCCGCGCCGGTCTCTTCTATGAATCCCATGCCGCCATGGACCTGGATGCCGAGCGAGGCCACCTCGCTACCGATGTCGGTGGAAAACGCCTTCGCCACCGGGGTCAGCAGGGCGGCGCGTTCCTGCCCGGCCTGGCGCGCGGCGGCATCGGTGGCGAGGTGGGCGCGGTCGAGCGCGACCGCGGTTGCATAACAGATGGTGCGCGCGGCGCGGGTGAGCGCGCGCATGGTGATGAGCATGCGGCGGACGTCCACATGCTCGATGATCGGCACCATGGCCGATGCGCCCATGCCGGCCGTGCGGCCCTGGCGGCGTTCCCTGGCATAGGCGATGGCTTGTTGGGTGGCGGCTTCGGCCACTGCGACGCCCTGGAGCCCGACGGCGAGCCGCGCCTCGTTCATCATGGTAAACATGCAGGCCATGCCGCGGTTTTCCTCGCCGACGAGATAGCCGACGGCGCCGCCGTGGTCGCCATAGACCATCACGCAGGTCGGCGAGCCGTGAATCCCCAGCTTGTGCTCGAGCGAATGCGCCCGCACGTCGTTGCGGGCACCCAGCGTGCCGTCCGGGTTCACCAGGAACTTCGGCACCAGGAACAGCGACAGGCCCTTGGTGCCTTCCGGAGCGCCGGCGACACGCGCCAGCACAAAGTGAATGATGTTGTCGGTGAGGTCGTGCTCGCCATAGGTGATGAAGATCTTGGTGCCGGTGAGGCGATAGGTGCCGTCGGCGGCGCGCTCGGCCCGGGTGCGCAGCGCCCCCACGTCGGAGCCGGCGTGCGGCTCGGTGAGCTGCATCGTGCCCATCCACTCGCCGGAGATGAGCTTGGGCAGGAAGGCGGCCTTGAGTTCCTCCGAACCGTGCGCGGCAAGCGAATCGAGCGCCGCCATGGTGAGCATCGGCCCGAGCCCAAACGCCATCGAGGCGGCGTTCCACATTTCGAGGCAGGCGGCGTTGAGCGCCCGCGGCAGGCCCTGGCCGCCCCATTCGGCGGGGGCGGCGAGGCCGTTCCATCCGGCTCCGGCCCAGTCGCGATAGGCCTTCTTCCAGCCCGGCGCCGTGGTGACCTCGCCATCCTTGAACGCGTTGCCATGGGTATCGCCCGCGCGGTCGATCGGCGCCACCACGTCGGTCGCAAACCGGCCGGCCTCACCTATGACGGCATCGACGAGGTCGTCGCCAAGATCGTAGAGGCCGTCGGCCTGCCCCTGCGCGAAGCCGGAGGCATGGCGCAGCGTGAAGAGCATATCGTCGACCGCTGCCCGGTAAGCCATTGGTCCCCGTCTCCTTCGCCGGCGGCGCGGCGTTGTCTCGACTGCCGGCCGAAGCGGGTTTTGCCGCATCGCTCCGCGGCGTGGAAGCGGCCGCCGCCAGCCGGCTCACGGCCACTCTAACCCCCGGGGGGCGCGGGTCAATTCGAGCAAGTCCCAGGCCAGATGCGCTTTGCCGAAAGCGGGCTGCCGGCTGGCGAGCTTTCTCAGCATACGCGAGCGGCAGCGGTTGTGCGCGCGTTCACCCTTGCGCGGCAAATCCGTAGAGTGTGCAGGCATTGTCGACGAGAATCCTCCTTCTCGTCGCATCGTCCGGCACCCACTCGCTCGAGCAGATCGACGAGGTCGCCGTCGTTGGGCATTTCGCGGCCGTCGAGATTGACGTGCGGCCAGTCGGTGCCCCAGCACCAGGCGCTCCGGCGCATGCTGCACCAACGCATGGGCGAGCGGGGTCACGTCGGGATAGGGGAGATTCTGCAGGGTGCAGCGCATCGGCCCCGACAGCTTCAGCCACACCCGCCCGGTGTCGAGCATGCGCAGCAAGGTCTTGAACGCCGGCTGATCGACGCCGCCCGCGGCCGGAATGCTGGCGAAATGATCGAGCACGATCACATTCGGCAAGGCCAGGAGCTTGTCGGCATAGTCGATGATGTCGGTGCCGTGTGGATAGAACTGGACATGCCAGCCGTGCTCGGCCGCCCGCACCGCGGCCTCGCGCGAATAGTTTGGGAGATGGGAGCCGCGCGTGGCGCTGATCATCCGCAGTCCGCGCACTCCGAGCCGGGTGAGCCGCGCGAACTCCGACGCGCTGGTGTCCTCCGGCATCAGCGCGACGCCGCGGAAGCGATCGGGAAAGCGCGCGAGCGTGTCGGCCATGAGCCGGTAATCGCGGCCATAGCCACCGCCGCTGACGATGACCGCGCGAGCGAGGCCGAGCTTGTCCTGCAACGCGATGTTGGTTTCGGGCAAGGCGTCGCGCGATATGTAGGGGCTGTCGGGCGCGAACGGATACTTCTCGGAGGGCCCGAACAGATGGATGTGGGTGTCGCAGGCGCCGGGCGGCACGGCGAGCCTCGGCGTCTTGGGATGGGGGTCGGGTCCCTGGGTGAGGATGGGCATTTCTCTCTCGTTGGGGCTGGGCTCGGTGTCTCGCGCATGATCCCGAGAAGTTGCAGACGTTTCGGACAAGATCATGCGCAAAATCAAGAAATCACGATCCCCGAAAAGTTACAGACTTTTCGGATATGATTACGCGCGGAATCAAAGGTCAGTCGAGCCTGATGTTGGCCGACTGCGCCACATCGCGCCACTGGACGATTTCCTTCGCGATCAGGGCGGCGAAGGCCTCCGGCGTGCCGCCTCCGGGGTCGATGCCGTCGCGGTTGAAGCGCTCGCGTAGCGCGGGGGAGCGTGCGGCGTTTTGTGCGGCGGTCGCGAGCTTGTCGATGATCGGCTTCGGCGTTCCGGCCGGGGCCACCAAGCCGATCCACAGGATGCCCTCGTAATCCGGGAGGCCCATCTCCGCGACCGTCGGGACGTCCGGCAGCATTGGCGATCGCCCGCGGCTCGCAATTGCGAGCGCGCGGAGCTTGTGGTCGGCGATAAACGGCGACGAGGTCGCGTAGGTATCCATCTTGAGCTGCACCTGGCCGGCCAACAGGTCGGTCATCGCCGGCGCCGCCCCGCGGTAGGGAATGTGGGCGACCGTGATGCCCATCCGGCGCAGCAGCAATTCCATGCTCACATGCGGAAGCGTTCCGTTGCCGGCGGATGCGTAATTGAGCTTGCCGGGGTTCTTCTTCGCGTAGTCGACGAAGCCCGAGAAGCTCTCGAACGGCGCTGCCGGATGGCTCACCAGCAATTCCGGCACTTCGGCCACGATCGAGATGGGCGCAAAATCCTTCTCGGTGTCGTAGGGGAGCTTGGGGTTGATCGCGGCATTGATGGTGTGATTGGGCGTCGTGAGCAGGAGCGTGTAGCCGTCCGGCGCCGCCTTTGCCGTCGCGTCGGTTGCGATCACGCCTCCGGCGCCGGGCTTGTTCTCGATCACGAACGGCCGCCCGAGTTCCTCCGCCATCCGCGCGGTCACGAGCCGCGCGACCAGATCCACCGCCCCGCCGGCAGGAAACGGCAGCAGCAGACGGATCGGCCTCTCGGGATAGTCGGCCGCGGCGGGGCGGTGCGTCACGAGAACCAGGCAAAGCGCTGCCAGCGCCGACCACAGCAAATGACGAGGAAAGCTTGGTCCCGACATCCTACCGGCTTCCGTCTGCGCGAGAGAACACCAAGCAGAGTACAGCTTGCGCGCGGTCTCTCCAAATATGCTGCGATGCGGTGTCGGGCTTGAGCGGGTCAATTCCGGCACGTCCCGGGCAGGATGTGCTGTGCGGGAAGTTACCGGCCGGCGAGTTTCCTCTGTATGCGCTCGTCGAAACGCGCGACATTGACGATCACACGCTCATGCGTGCCGCCTCCGATCGGCTCCTTGTCGTCATGTGCCTCGACCCGAAACGAAAGCGTGCGGCCGTCGACCGCGACCAACTCGGCGGTCGCATTGACGTGCATCCCGATCGGCGTGGCGGCGAAATGGCGCACATCGAGATGGATTCCGAGGCTCTGGTGCCCGGCCGGCAAGAGATGCTCGACGGCCGCGAGCGCCGCCGCCTCGATCACGTTGATCATGACCGGAGTGGCCAATACCGGCACCTTGCCGCTGCCGATGCTCGGCGCCGTATGCTCGACGCCCACCAGAATCTGCGCACTTCCCTTCAATCCGGGCGTCAATTTGGAGAGATCGGTCATGGTGCCTTACCTGGAACCGGGGAAGCGGCGGCAAGTTGACGTCTGTTCCGATCCTGTACGCTCAAGCCCAGGAAATTCGCGCCGCTGGCGGCGGCAAGCTCACCATCGGCCCCGTCTGTTGACGAGCCTGAGAATGATCAGAAGCAGAACTGCACCGACGGTGGCGGCGATGATGGCGGATACGATGCCGGCGCCCAGATGGATCCCGAGCCGGGGCAGCAGCCAATCGCCGATAAAGGCGCCGATGATGCCGATGCAGAGGTCGGCGACGAGACCGAAGCCCGTGCCCCTCACGATCTTGCCGGCAAGCCAACCCGCGATCAATCCGACCAGCAGGATGACGAAGAGGCTTTGACCTGACATGGGTATGCTCCAAAGCCTGGAAGAATCGGCCAAAATCGGTCAGGCCAAAGTGCTATCGGGGTCCCGCTGAGCCGTCAACCTGGAAACCGGCGAATTGCCAGCGCTGCCTGCCTTGTCGGATGCTCACCGGGAAGGTCCGGTTGCAAAACAGGCCTGATGGTCCCTGGCCTTGGGAACGTGGCGCCGGAGATTGATCGGAGGCGGTCAAGCCACTATGGTCCGCGCGCGCGCTGCTAATGCAGCCGCGCCCAGGCCTGCGGCGGCTCGCCGCCAATGGGGCGTAGCCAAGTGGTAAGGCAGCGGATTTTGATTCCGCCATTCCCAGGTTCGAATCCTGGCGCCCCAGCCAGCTTAACGCATTGAGTATACAGAGATTATTTGGCCGCACTGCTCGGCGCCGCTTTCATCATTCCGAAATTCGTTCTGCGCTCATTCCGAAATTCTGTTCCCTGCGCGTTCGACTAGCCCGCGATCCGGTGCGCATGCCGCTTCCGCGTGGCCGCGAGTGCCCGTTCCATCGTTCGCTTGGCGTAACCCTCATAGGCTCGGCTCTTGTGCGCCGAGAGGGCGCGGCCCTGACCGTCCGTGAGCTCGGCTTCCTCGAGCTCGGTCATTCCACCATGCCGGCAGGCATCGAGTGTGAACGCTCGTCGGTAGCCCGGCCTCGTCACGCAATCGGCGAACCAACTTGGCCATGCCGCTCGCCGAGTAGAGCTTGGTCGGCTTCGGGCCCGACCGTGTTCGGTCTTGTTCGCGCGTTTCGTGCAGGATCATCGGAATGCCGCGGCGTGGCACGTTGGCAAGCACTTCCTCGGCATCACCGTAGAAAAGAGTGCCATCCGCCGTCCTGTAGCGGGTGCAGGACAACTGCGCCGGTCTTGTGGTGAAAGATTCGGATCGCCGTCGGAGCTTCGCGGCCCCGATAGTCCGTCCATCGGATGTAGCCAGCCAGCACGTTCTCGGGGCGCTGCAGCCATTCGAAGCAGATCACTGCGGCGGCGGCGGCTTCGGGGTATCCGGCCTCGATCGCGGCCTTGGCGAACGCGTAGACCTGCTCGCGCGTAGCGGCCGGCTTGACTGCCTTGGTGCGTCGGTTTTTCGTCACACCGCGCCACGGATTCGGGACGTCGTGGTTGAAAACATCGGGATAGAGCCGATGGACGACGCTCCATGCGCGAGCGCATAGACCAACAACCTTTTCGCCTTGGCGCGGTCGCGGCCCGCGCGGACCGGTGACGATCCGCTCGTAAATTTTGTCCGCGGAGACCGGGGTGATCGCCTTGACCTTTCGATCGCCGACGCGGTCCCCTTTCTTGGTGACCATATCCGTGACCAGCAACATCGTCCGCTCGTAATCGCGACGCGAACGCTGTGAAACCTTCTCAAGATAGGCTTTGGTCTGCTTGTATTCGCGGAACAGCCAATCGACCGTTCCGAACTTCACGAAGCCTTCAATCGGGTCGCCGGCTCGGCTGCGATCGCCACTCATCGAACAGCGCATTGAGCGCCGCGGCGCGGCCGCCATTGCCGTCTTCGCCGCAGGCGACGGCGTAATCGGTCCCGAGCGGCTCGCCAGGTATCGAACAGCCGAGTTTGCGATAATGACCGGTCAAATCCCAATAGAACGCGACCAACCCGCTCGCCAGCGTCTTGGTGCGGACAAACCGGGGCAGGGGCCGCGTCATGGTCACAAATCCTCGGCGACGTCCCGGACCCGCTGCAGGTCCGGCGGCAAGATCGCCTGATCGAGGTCGTCGCGGAGCCATAGCTTTCGCCGTCCGTCGTTGACGCGGGGATGCGGGTATTCCTGCCCGACGCGCTTCATGAAAGCCTCAACTGTAGGCTCTCCGCAATAGCCCGCTGCCAACTCCGCCGGCATTCGACGGGGCCAGGAGCCAGACGGGATGATTGCGGGGCGGGCCATGGTCAGAGCTCGTTCGCTGCACTCAAAATGGCTTTACCGCTGCCGTGAACACTGGCGTGGCCGACCCGAACGCAGCTCTTCGGCGTTCGTCAGGCCCATTCGCACTACGTCCACCCGAATTACAAAAATCATCATATTTCTCCTTCGCGATAAGCGGCCATCGTCCGCAATCAGGAGCTATTTACAGCGTCCGAAAATCGACCTGGACTTCGCATGAAGTGAAACGAAAGCTTCGCATCTCAATCGAAGTCATGCTTTGGATCGTAGATTGCGGCGCCGCACCGCTCGGCTAAAATTGCGGCCTGCAGGGCCCATATTGCCCATCACCCTAATCATTTACAGCATTCGTCCTTGCCGCCGATCTGTGCCCTTTCCTCGTCTAGGTTTAGGATCGCCTAGGCAATGACTCCGATCAGCCCAACCTGAACTCGCAATCTTGCCGCTGGCGTTGAAATCGACCTCTGCGACCTGTAAGAACGAACGTGCCACGCGACGCATCACCAAAAGGGAGCCAAGCGAATGGATTGGATAATTAAGAAGAAGAAGGAACCGGCACTGCCAGACTCTATCCGTGAAAGTGTAGAACGTGCGCGCGCAAAGGCTCCGCCGCCACCGGGATCCGATCCCGTGCCAGCGTATCTTGGCTGCGTATTTCGGCAGGTCGCGTTGTGGAAAACGTCGGATCAGTGGAACGACATACAAAAAGACGTCCAACACTATTACAATAAGCACTTCCATAGAAGAATTCTGAAAAACTATTTTCGCTTTCTTATTGAGCTGTCCGCACCTTCACATATATCGCCACAAGAAAAATAAAAATACGTTGACGTCTTAATCTACGCGCTATCCTGCAAGGTAGCGCCCAAGGATTTTAAAAAGTTCCTTGAAACCAACGGAGGAATAAAGGGGTGCATCAAAGCCAAAAACAAAACAAAACGAAAAACGGCTAAGCCGCGAAATCCCTTTTCAAAGTGAGCATGAGGCACGTCCATGCGTGCCTCATGCCCACCCCGGCAGTCTTCACTGTTTCAACTTGTCCATCGAAATTACGATAGAACGCGGCCGGCTTCGGTCCGGCCATTCCACTTGGCTTTCCGCCCAGACAATGGACGGCCCAGACTGTTGGGTCCCGGGCCCGGAATTTGCCAGGGCGCCCCGACCAGCGAGCCAACGCAACAAGAGTCCGGGCTGGCGCGGATCTGAAAACCAGTTCTTGAACCGCTCCCCTCGAACCACAAGTTGTCGTTCGCCGTTTTGCTGACGGTAGTAGGCGTCGGCATTTCTATAGCGTCGGGGATTAGGCTTGATCTGAGATTCTTGTACGACGCTGCCGCTGTCGGCCTTTTGTTTTAGCGTCTTGATCGCGGCTCGCCGCAGCTCCGATTCGAGGTGCAACGACCGACGGGCGCCATTCCAACATCGCTTGATCGCCTTCATGACGAACTCTTCCGACCAAGGGAGGATGTTGAACCGCACCCCGAGTACGCCCGCTGCATAAACGTGACCGAACAGCAGTGCCATGTGCCGGATGATCTGGTCGTCTTGGTCCGTGACGATCTTGTCAACGAAATCTTTGCGCAATTGGCGGAGACGCTTCTCAACCGTCGCGCGCCTTTGAGTGACGTTCTTTACGAGAGCGCAAAGTGCGACGCCATGATGCGCCTCGGCACCGTTCCGCATTTTCATGCATGTGTCTTGAACCCACCGAAGTCTCTGACCGTTGGTCACCAAGTCCGGCGCAAAATCAAAGATGTCCGTTGCACCTCGCGGTGTCGCCGGCAGATCAATAAATCGGATCATCGATCCGGCCTCTCTAGTCTGGCCTGCTTTTTGCGCAATCATGTCCAAGCTCTCTTCGCCCGAGGCGAGCACGATGTTGCGGCGCTCACTTGATTCGCCGTACTTGGGCATCTTGGCGTGCGTTGAGTAGGTGGTCCCACTGCTTTGGGCCAAGACGTACGCTATTCTGCGCAGCCAATTGTTGCACTCAGCTTGGGACCCAGCCATCAGGCCGGCCTCATTCAGCGGAACGAGCAAATCATTCGACCGGGCCAGTAGCTCACTGAAGCCGGCTGCTGAGATGTCAAAGCTCGGTAGTTGGTCTTCGCTGCTGAGACCAATGACCGAGCCGCCCGCGATCTGCATGGTGCTCTTGCCGGACTTGGACAGGCCGGCAACATGGACACCGAATGAATGAAGTCCGGAAAGCCGCAGCAGAGGAGCGGCAAGACCGAGGGAGATCGCAAACGCCAATCGGCTCGAAGATCGCGCTGGGTCGGCGACATGCTGCTTCCACCCGGCCAGCGAACCCTTATGGTCACACTGGAGATGCAGAGACTTATCGCGCGGCGGCCGAATACGGATCGGTTCATCGCTGCTGCTAATCACTTCGCCCGGGGTGACAAACAGTTCGCCGTTATCGCGCCAGCCAGTTGCTTTTGCGAAGGTAATACGTCGGGCCGTTGACTGGCTGTGGATCAATCGGTCCATCGCGTCATCATTCAATTCGTCATCTTGGTGGAAGAACGCGCCGGCGTCCTTCAGAGCGTGTCTGAGCGTCTTCCGTTCATCTATCTCCGATCTGGGGATGTGGATCGTTTTCAACTTGCCATCCACGTTGCGGAAAGCAACTTTGAAAAAGAACTCGCCTGTCGCTTCATCATCGCAAAGTGCTTTCATTCGGAATTCAGGAGTCATTTCCTTCTTCATCTGTAATTCTCCTCGAGGTGCGTGCATAGGCACATGACCCACATCATTTACAGCAAGGTCACGGGACGAATGGCCACTGCAGGAACGCGCTGGATGCGAAGGGTCGCGGTGTGCGCTAATCACCGTTTTGCGGCTCCACATCGCAAAGTTTTGAAATCTGCTTGTCGCTCCGGGCGAGAAGGCGCATCGAGCGCAGCGGACAAGAATGCATGTCGACGGGCGTCGCCGAATTCCGTCACGGACCGCGCGGCATCAGTTCCGGCGGCGATCACGCAGCCTCTGGCGGTTCTTAGCACGCGCGGGTCGGCGCTAGTCGGGAGGCGCTGCAACTCCCCGGAAAGGAAAACCGGTTCAGCTTAGAAAGGCCGCGCGGAGCAATCCAACGCAATCGGTCCGGCTGTCGCTTGCGGCCCGGCCCCACTGGTTCCGGCACCAACATTGTCCATCATGTCCATCCCAGGCACATTTACTGCAACAACGTTCCATGCCGGCCACCCCGTCAACTGGATCAACGGAGTACTTGTCGCCCGGGGCAAAGCAAAGAGTCGAATACCGCGCCCGAGGCGATAAAACCGGTAGCGGCAAGGTCTCCGACCAATGGACAAGGGGCAGTCACTATCGAGGGCCCGCGGCCAGCTTGGAGATGGGTTGGCCAACGTGTGCGCCGTGTGCGTGCGCACACGGCGCACACTCATTGCCGCACGCCCGACGTGAAGTTCGCCTGGGCGACAGAAACCCCCACTACACCATGCCTGAAAGCACACACGAACCATTCATATCCCCATCAACAATGCTCAATTCCCCCATTTCCAACCTCCAACTGGCCAAGTCGGTGTACGGCTCCACTTGTAAATAAGAGCATCACCCATGTCTCAGTGAGGCTCTTACATGTCCCTTTTCTCCACGTCTGGAATTTCGTCTCAGGAGCATCGTTCAGAGAAGCAATTGCTTCATTCATTCGTGGAATCACGGAAGCGCCATACCGTCAGCGTCGCGGCCTCAGGGATCATCTATATTCTGTCATTTGCCGTGTTCGGGGTCGCGGCCGATTTCCGCTATGCCTATTGGTGCGTGCTCGCGAGCCTTGCGGGCCTCATTCCCGCACTGCTGGCGCGACGCAATCAACGTCCTAAACCAGCTCTCAGCGCACTGACCGAAGGATCCGTGACGGCAGCTCAACCGCGAGGCCGAAAGTACCGATGCGCCGGAGAGGGGCGGACTGCCCCGTAGTAGTAGTGACGAAGCGGGGTAATACCCGTGGAGCAAAGACGAGGAACCGCTTCTCAGGCCACGGATGCAGGATGCGAGGGAATGATCCGCTGATCGTTCCCAACCAAAAGCGCGCGCTGTTTCTTCGCGTGGCCCAGTTATGGAAGCGTGACTGGCGTGCCCATAAAGTCGCGTTTGGCAAGCTCGACGCCACAATTGCGCAAAATATCGTAAGCGGTGGTGTAATGAAAATAGAAGTTGGGTAGGCTGAAATTCAGCAACAAGACTTGTCCGGTGAATTTGCGCTCATTGCCGCTGGGGAATTTGATCGTGATCTCTTTGTCCTCTGTGCCGTCGATCTGCGCCGGCTTCAGACCCTTGATGAAATCGATTGTCTTCGCGATGCGCTCCTTCAGCTCAGGGATGCTCGCCTCGGCGTTGGTGAAGCTCGGCAGTTCGGCACCGGCCAATCGCCCACACGCACTGGCAGCATGATTGGTCGCCTCTCGCACCTGGCGTGCCAGCGGAAACATGTCGGGATAAAGCCGCGAATTCAGCAGCACCGAGGGATCAATCTTCTTAGCCTCGGCGTGGGCGGCGGCCTTGTCCAGCACTGCCGATAAGCTGGTGAGGAATTGTACGAAGACGGGAGCCGATGCCTTGTACATGGAGATGGTCATTGGAGTTGATCCTTCGGGATTGGGGCGCGGAACACCACCCCTTACTGGAAAGGGTAGCGGGCGAAGCATAACAGCGCAACGACGATCAGCGCGTGATATTTTCGTTATGGCGTCCCGCAGCTTCCAGCGTCGATCTCTTTGCTTGCAGCGGTTGGATCCGTTGTCTTGCCGAGAGACCCCGCCGCAGCCGTCATCCGTTGCACGGCGAATTCGAAGCAAGTGGTCCTGCGTCATGCGCTACGCGGCGGCGTACAAGCCGGATGCCGAGCCCTTGGGCCAGTTCATCAGGCGCAAGGGCGGCACGCACTTCACCGTGTTGCCGACCGGGCCAAGAGCCGCCTCGCCGTCGAGAAGGTCGATATCGTCAAACCGAACTCAGATCGCGGCCCTCAAAAACTTCCATGAC
This sequence comes from uncultured Alphaproteobacteria bacterium, assembly GCA_963791375.1. Taxonomy (GTDB): domain Bacteria; phylum Pseudomonadota; class Alphaproteobacteria; order Rhizobiales; family Xanthobacteraceae; genus JAJPKK01. Next base: position 388,999 of record CAWBSI010000025.1, on the reverse strand, counting down.
CAGGGGCTGGCAGGCACGGCGGCCTCGGGTCAGCACAGAGATCACGCTCCCACAGAGATCACGCTCCCTTCCAAGCGCAGACGCACGAGGGTGTAGCTTTATGCGAGAGCTTCGGCGAACGCCATGAAAAAGGGAGGAGAGCATGACTTTGCAGTGGCGGGATTTCCTATTGGTAGTGACACTGGCGGCAGCGGCTGCGACGCCCGCCTTTGGGCAAGCGGTGGCGCCCACGGTTGCGCCAGCCAATAGCGGCAAGGAAAGCGCCGCATCCATCCCGGATTTCTCCGGCACGTGGGTCCACGGCTCCATCCCCGGCTTTGAGCCGCTGCCGTCGGGTCCCACTTCGCTGGTCAACCGCTCGCGGCGCTCCCTCGCACAACTGCTCCGGGATCTTGTCATCGACTGGCCAGGCCCCGGGGAGCCGCCATCGGAAGAGCGTGAGCAACCTCCTCGAGCTTGTCGGCGATTACACCAATCCGATCTTGCAGCCCTGGGCGGCGGAGGTCGTGAAGAAGTTCGGCGAAATGTCGTTGGCCGGCGTGGGCGTTCCGAGCCCGCGCAACCAGTGTTGGCCCGGAGGTGTGCCTTTTGTCTTTACGAGTGGTGCAATCCAGATCCTGCAGCAGCCGGACAAGATCGCCATCCTCTACAACTACGATCATCAAGTCCGTCACGTGCGCTTGAACCAATCGCATCCCGCCCATGTGACGCCGACCTGGTATGGCGATTCCGTCGGCCATTACGAAGGCGACACGCTGGTCATAGACACCGTGGGAATCAAGGTCGGACCCTTTGCCGCGGTGGACTGGTACGGCACGCCGCACACCGAGGCTTTGCACGTGGTCGAACGATATCGGCTCATCGATTACGAAGCCGCAAAAGAAGGATGGGAACGGGACGCAAAAGAGAATTGGCGCGCCCAGCCGGCGCCAAACTACAGGGGCAAGTACCTGCAGCTCCAATTCACGGTCGACGATGAAGGCGCCTTCACGACGCCGTGGACCGCGACCATGACTTATGGGCGCGGCCGCGGCGACTGGGCGGAAGCGGTTTGCGCCGAAAACATCCAGTGGTACTCGGGAAAGGAGGCCGCAGTGCCGCGGGCGGACAAGCCGGATTTCTGAGGGCGAAGGAAAAAGTCGGTCGCGAGAGCCGAGCGCGCAACGATCGAATCGAGAAGGCCTGCCATGCGAATCATCGTTGCCTGCGCGACCGGTTTTTTTGAATCAAAGTTGCGCGGCGACGAACTCAAAATCTTTTTTCAACGGTATCGGTCAAAACCCGCCCCGTTCTCCAGCGCTCGGATGTCTGCTTTCGCCAGGTGCAGACACGTCGCGGCATACACCCTGGACAGCAATACCATCCCGGAAACGCTGTTGGCCACCGCCGACAACATGATCGAGTAGCGGGTCACGGTATGCACAGGTGCCCTAGCGCAGCGTAACCCGGTTGAAGTGGAAACGCCGCCATCGCGAACATGACGCGCAATACCTTCCTGATCGAGATGCGCGGGCCCAGCCCGCGCATGACGGTTCAAGCGTTCTAATTCGTGCCCGACTTGGGCGCGGCGTAGGTCTTGGAGAAGCCATTGCGCGCATTAGTCACGGTGAAGGTCCCATCCGCCTGCGCCGACAGCTTGATCCAATAGGCCGGGCCGTTGTGCGCGGGCGGCGGGGGCGTATTCGCGCCGGGAGGCGGCGCGGCGATGGGCGCTACCGGCATCGCCGCCGACGGTCAGCGCGACCCTGGCAGCGCGGCCCTATCGGCCCGCGCTGAAAATCGCTACCATCCCGACCGGTTCGGGGTAATTCGGTTCGCGAAACAAGCTTCAAGCGCAAGGGAAACCATCATGCGCGACTGCTTCTTGGGTGCGACGATAACCGTCGGCGTTGTTGTGGCCGCGGCCGCCATTTCGGTGTCCATCGATCCGGCGGCGGCGCAAGCTCTGTCTGTTTCCGCCGCGGCATCTGCCCCTGTGCCGAAGACCCCCTGGGGCGAACCGGATCTTCAGGGCATCTGGACCGAGGAATTCGACACGCCATTCCAGCGGCCCGCCAAATACGCAAACCAGGAATACTTCACCGAGGCGCAACGGGCCGAACTCGACCTGGCGCGATCGGAGTTGTTGGGCAAGCGGGCGAACGATCGCGAATATGCCGGTGCCTATAATCTTGCGGCGTTCACCACCATAAAGCGTACCGGGCCGCGCACGTCGCTCATCGTCGATCCGCCCGATGGCCGTATTCCGCCGCTGACCGAAGCGGCGCGGAAGACCGCCGCCGCCGACCGGGACTATCGTCTCGCGCTGTTGCGGGCGACTGAAACCTGCAAGGCCAATCTGGCGCAGTGCCGGGGCGGGACATACGATTCCGTTCCCTCGCCGCGACGCGCCGAGCCGCCGCCCCGCTACCTCGCGGCCAATGGCGGGCGCATCAACCGCTATGACGGCCCGGAGGATGGCTCGTTGTCGGACCGCTGCCTGACCCTTGGCCTGCCCGAATTCGGCACGGCGTTTGGCGGCAGCTTCCGGCGGATCGTGCAGACTCCGGGCGGCATCACGATGTTCTACGATGTCGGTCAGGGGCAGGGCTGGCAGCGCAACATCGTGATGAGCGCCAGCCCCCATTTGCAGGCAAGCATCCGCCAATGGTACGGCGACTCGCGCGGCCACTGGGAGGGCGATAGCCTCGTCATCGATGTGACGAACTTCAGCCCGAAGACCGATTATCAGGGCTCGCGGGAGAATCTGCATCTTGTCGAGCGCTGGACCCGGACCGGTCCGGACAGCCTCGCCTACGAGGTTACTATCGAGGATTCGACCGTGTGGACACGGCCATGGACCGTTCGTCAGGAATTCGTTCGGCAGTCCGATCGCGAAAACCGCATTTACTACGAGCCCCGCTGCCTCGAAGGAAATCGCTCCGTGGCATCGATCCTGCTCGCGGCGCGCCAGGCGGAGCGTGCCTTTGCGGAGGGACGGGGCCCCGATCCGGCAACAGCAGACAACGTGACCACGCTGGTGGACCTCGACACCTCGGTGGTGCGGGAATAATAAGGGCAAATCCTCGCCAAGTATGCCGGACTTTTCGATGCGATGGCGTTTAATGGCGACAGCGCCCGGTATGTGGATAGCGGGCGTCCATGAATTTGCTTGGGGACAATGCGATTTATCATAGTTCCCGCAACCGGAAGCATCAACCATAGTACTGCGTCCTCCTTCTGGAGGTTCCTCCCTGACTTGGCCCCGCCGCTCGCGGGGCCTTTTCGCTAATGGGGTAAACGGGCGCAGTGCTCATGCGAGATGTCTCTCCCCAGCGCTGGACGGCGCTGCCTTCGCCGACGACCTACGCGGTAAGCTACTAAAGAAAGACCTCTCGGTCTGGCAGGACATCGTTGTGCTCGAAGGTGGGCGCGACTGGTGGGGCCAGATCGAGCAAGCGATCCGGTCGAAGGCGGTGGAGCATTTCGTCCTCGTCGTGACGCTGGGCGCCCCCGCGATCGATCGGTCTCACCATCCCGGAATCATTCCATTGAAGGCGTTCGAAGGAGGTTCGTGGGTGCGGGCAGCGCCAGAGCGAACCTTACCCGCTCGGATTGATTCACATGTGCGCTACGTCGAGCAGGCCCAAATTTGGCCGCCCCAAAGCCATCAGAATTTTGTTCTCGGACCTGCCTTATTGTGTGAAGATAAAGGCGTCCGGGCCGGAGAATCGATTGACAGACAGCAGCCATTCGCCAGATGCGCCTCAGCCGGATGCGGCCGGGGCCATGCTCGTTCGCGCTCTCAAGAAGGCGCGTTGGATCACCTTCTGGGAGCGGCTGTGGCCTCCGCTGGCCGCCATCGCCACCGCGGTGGGGCTCTTCCTTGCGGTTTCATGGGCTGGCGCCTGGCTGTGGCTGCCGCCGATCGCGCGGGCCGTGGCGCTGTTTATCTTCCTCGTCCTGACCGCCGCGGCGACGGTTCCGCTGATTTTCGTGCGGTTTCCCTCGCGTGCCGACGGGCTGCGCCGCCTCGACCGGGTGGCCGGTCTCGCCCATCGCCCGGCCACCGCCATCGCCGACGAACTGGCGACCTCGAAGAACGATCCGTGGTCGGTGGCGCTGTGGCGCGCCCATGTGGAGCGCGCGCTGCTGGCGGCCAAGAGCCTCAAGGCCGGACGCCCGGCGCCGCGACTCGACCTGCGCGACCCGATGGCGTTGCGGGCGCTGGTGCTGATTCTCGTCGTGACCACCTTCATCGCCGCCGGCGGCGAACGCGGCCGCCGCATCGCCGCGGCGTTCGACTGGCAGGGCGTGGTCGTGCCGGCGAACTTCCGCCTCGATGCCTGGGTGTCGCCGCCGACCTACACGGCGCGTCCCCCGGTGATCCTGCCGGGACTGCGGCCGGGGGAACGCCCGCAGACCTCCGTCGCCGCCGTTTCGGTACCGACCGGCAGCATTCTCGTCATCCGCGCCAGCGGCAAGGTGCAGTTCGATGTCGTCACCTCCGGCGGCGTCACGGAAGTAGCGGCCGATCAACGGCCGGCTGCTCCTGCCGGGACCGACGAGCGACGCTACGTGGTCACCGAGCGCGGCACCGCGATCGTGCGCGGCTTGAGCGAGGACGATCTCACCTACGCCTTCAACGCCATTCCTGACAAGCCGCCGGTGATCGCGCTCGCCAAGGACCCGGAGCCGCAGGCGCGCGGCTCCCTTCAGCTCAACTACAAGATGGAAGACGATTACGGCGTCGTCGAAGCAAAGGCGAATTTCGCCCTCAAGGGCGCCGCCGCCGCCGACGGCGGTGTCAAGCGCCAGCTGTTCGGCCCGCCCGAGATGCCGCTGGTGCTGCCGCAGGCCCGCGTCAAGAACGGCGTCGGCCAGACCATCAAGGATCTGAGCGAGCACCCCTGGGCCGGCGCCGAAGTGGTGATGACACTGACCGCCCGCGACGAGGCGAACAACGAGGGCACCAGCGCGCCCCACGAGTTCCGGCTGCCGCAGCGCATCTTCGTGAAGCCGCTCGCCCGCGCCGTCATCGAGCAGCGGCGCGACCTCGCGCTCGATGCCGACAGCCGCGACCGGGTGCTGATCGCACTCGACGCGCTCGCCATCGCGCCGGAGCAGTTCACTCCCGAGATGGGCACCTATCTCGGACTGCGCTCGCTCTATTGGACCCTTGCGCAAGCCAATACCGACGACGGCCTGCGCGACGTCGTCCAAGCCATGTGGAATTTCGCCACCACGCTCGAGGAGGGCAACGTCTCCGACGCCGAGGCGCGGCTGCGCAACGCACAGGAAGCGCTGCGCCAGGCCCTCGAAAAGGGCGCCTCCGACGAGGAGATCAAGAAGCTCACCGACGAACTGCGCGCCGCGCTCAACCAATTCCTCCAGGCGCTCGCCGAGGAGATGCGCAAGAACCCGCAGATGGCGCGGCCGCTCGATCAGAATTCGCGCCAGCTCCGCAGCCAGGACCTGCAGAGCATGATCGACCGCATGGAGAAGCTCGCGCGCTCCGGCGCCAAGGATGCCGCCAAGCAGTTGCTGGACCAGTTGCAGCAGATGCTGGAAAACCTGCAGATGGCGCGCCCCGGCCAGATGGGCCAGGACGGCGACGACGACATGATGTCGATGCTCGACGAGCTCGGCGACATGATCCGCAAGCAGCAGCAATTGCGCGATCGCACCTTCCGCGAGGGCCAGGACCAGCGCCGCAACCAGCAGGGCCAGCGCGGTCAACGCGGGCAGCGCGGCCAGCAGGGCCAACAAGGGCAGCAGGGCCAGCAAGGCCAGCAGGCGACCAGAACGCCTTCGGCGATCTGCAGAAGAACCAGCAGGCGCTGCGCGAACAGCTCAAGAAGCTGCTGGAAGAGATGAAGAAGCGCGGTCTCGGCCAAGCCCAGAAGGGCGAGAAGGGCCAGAGGGCCAAGGCCAGCAGCAGGGCCAGGGTCAGCAGGGCCAGGGCCAGCAACCCGGGCAGGGCGATGATTCGCTCGGCGATGCCGACGAAGCCATGGGCGACGCCGAAGGCGCGCTCGGCGAGGGCAATTCCGACCGCGCCGTCGACGGCCAGGGCCGCGCGCTCGACGCCATGCGCAAGGGCGCCCAGGGCCTCGCCCAGCAGCTTCAGCAGCAGATGGGCCAGGGGCAAGGCCCCGGCCAGCCCGGCCGCATGGGCCCGGCGCGGGCGCAGCAGGAGACCGATCCGCTGGGCCGGCCGTTGCGCGGGCGCGATTACGGCGACGACACCACCGTGAAGGTGCCAGGCGAAATCGACGCCCAGCGTGCCCGCCGCATCCTCGAGGAACTGCGCCGCCGCTTCGGCGAGGCGTTCCGCCCGCAGCTCGAACTCGACTACATCGAGCGCCTGCTCAAGGATTATTGAGCAAGCAGCACGCGCAGGCTTGGCGGCAGTCCCTGCCGCCAACGACGGCGGGTCGGAGATTGATTACGGATGGGGCAGCAGCGCTACAAGCCCGGCAGGGCGGCCTAGCGGGGCCCGTGACTGCTGGCTCGTTTTATTCAGGATGCCGCGACCGCCGGCCGCAGCACCTCCTCGCACCACTGCCGGAACGTAGTCGGCGTCGTCGTCTCGGGCGTGCGAGGCTCGGCCTCGTAGATGCCTTGGCCGACCTCGGCAAACATGTCGACGAGGCTTTGGGCGAAGGCCTCGCTGGAGCCGTGCTGCATGAGCGACGCCTTGAAACCGGGCCCCGGCACCTCCTGGAAGCGGATCGGTTTGCCCAGCACCTCGGTCATGACGCGCGCCATTTCGTTGAAGGAGAGGTCCTCCGGCCCGTGCACACCCACTCCGCCACGACCGGTCCAGGAGCGATCGCGCAGCAGGCGCACGGCGCTTGCGGCAATGTCCCGGGCCGCGCAGATCGGCATCTTCATGTCGGCGCCGAGCGGATAGAAGAACACGCCCCGGTGCTTGATGGGTTCGACCTGCGACAGCAGGTTCTCCATGAAATTGCCGTTGCGAAGGGCGCGGAAGGCGACGCCCGTGTCTTCGACCATGGCTTCCATGGCGTGCAACGCGGAGATCGGCCCAGCGTTACGGGCGCGGCCACGGCCGCCGCTCGACACGGCGACCACCCGCTTCACACCTTGTGCGCGGATCGCCTCGCAGGCCGGGCGCGCGAAATGCAGGTAGTATTCGCGCACGTCGGTCTGCGTGTTGCTCTGCGGCACGCACCAGAAGAGTGTTTCGGCACCGGCGAATGCTTTCTTCAGCACGTCGATGTCATCCAGTGAGCCCTCCACGACCTCAACGCGGTTGGCGGCCTCGGGCATCAATCGCGAAGGGTCGCGAACGATGACGCGCACGGTCTCGTTCGACTGCAAAAGCCCGCGCATGACGTTCTGTCCGATGTTGCCTGTTGGTGTGGTGACGACGATCATAGTGCCCTGTTTGGTTCGAGTGTAAGTAAACTATACTGTACCGTTTACATACGTCAAGAGGATCAACGACCATGGGTCGCCGCGGCGACGAGCTCAGCGAGCACATCCTGTTCACGGCGAAGGACGTTTTCCTGGAGCTCGGCTTCGAGCGCGCGTCGATGGACGTAATCGCGGAGCGCGCCAAGACATCGAAGCGCACGCTCTACGCCCACTTCGAGAGCAAGGAGAAGCTCTACCTCGCCGTCATCGCGCTCATACGCGGGCTTTACCTCGACAAACTGCGGTCGCCCGCCGAGTACGCGGAGGACACGAGCGAAGCGCTCGTCCAGTTCTGTGGCCGGTTCATGGAGCTGCTGCTGTGGACGCCTGCCATCGGCATGTGCCGCCTCGCCATCTCCGAGGCTGAGCGCTTCCCCGAGGGCTCGGCCAGCTTCTACGATGCGATCTTCACGACAGCACACGAACGCCTCGCCAGCTTCCTGCGTGAGCGGCTGAAGTTGGGGCCGAAGGCTTCCGCCGAAGCGGCCAACGATCTCATCGGACGTATCGCGCATCCGCGGCTGCCCCGTGCACTGTTCGGCGTAGACAAAGTGCGCGACGATTGGCTCGAAGAGGACAAGATTAGCGCGGACTTCGACTTGAAGCCGATCCGCAAAGCGGTCGCCATGCTCTTGAACCACAGATCGTCCTGAAACAACCGAGCAATGCTGATGACCGGCTCGTCGCCTGGCAGACGATGTTACCAGGGATCGCCGCGGTTGCCGCTTGTCGAAGTCAATTGCCAGATCGCTCAACGAATAAAACGGGCTGGAGCATGATCCCGAAAAGTTGCAGACTTTTCGGACAAGATCATGCTCAAAATCAAAGGCATTAGAGCGCTATCCGATTCAACCTGAAACGATAGCGCTCTCGGACCTCCAGGGATCCCCCTCACCGCAACGCCGAGAGAATCTGCTCGTAGATGAGACAGAGCTCGATTTCGCGCAGCTGGAATCGCAGCCGCCTGATCCAGTTCAGGAGTTCGTCGCGGGCCTTGGCGGAGAGGCGGGCGCCCGCGGGCGGGCGCCGCGGAAAATCGGCGAACGAAAAGCCGGTGCGGTCCACCAGCGATCGCAGCGACGGCGGAAGCTGCGAAATCTCCAGCGACGCCGCGAGTGTGCTCGCATGCGGGAAAGTATCGCCGTAGCGCAGGCCCTTCGCGACGGCGAGGTTGCGCGCGGGCAGGAGCGAGGTTCCCGGAAATGACCGCCGGAGCAGGGAATAGGCCCTCTCCGCCTTGGGATCGGGGTCGATCATGAACAGGATCACCGGCTCGATTCCGCGCCGGCGCGCCTCGTCGAACAGGCCGATCTTGTGCACGATGGCGAAGAACAGCCCGAACATGCGATGGCCGACATCGATGACCTTGGGCGTTTCGTTGCCCGCAATCAATCCGTCGAACAGCGCCATCTGGCCGCGAATGTCGGAGATGTCGGCGGCAACAGTATGCTCAGGCAGAAAGTCCGCCAGTTGCGGCGTCTCATCGGCGAGATCATAGGCGACGACCGGACGCCCGTCGGCGAGGTGGTATTCGGTGAGAAAGCGCGCCACCAGGGTCTTGCCGACCCGGCGGCTCGGCGAGCACACGATGTAGAGCGGCGCCGGCCCGCCGGCCCGTGCGGGCGCGGAATTGCGTGGCGCCTCCAGCGGCGCAACGGCCAACGCGCACATTGGTTTCGGCCCCCGCCGCGCGCCGAGCCACGCGATGCGTGGCTCGGGCGTTCCCGTCTCGATTGAATTGGAACTTTATATTTCGTGGTCTACGAGGCCTCGGCGACCGGCATGACCTGGCGCGGCTTGCCGAGCGTGCCCCGCGCGTCGATCAGGTCCATCAGCCTGACCCGGTCGTATTCCGACCAGACGTTGTTGAGCCAGTGGCGGACATAGCCGCGCAGCACGAACGAGTTCGAAGCGGCCTCGCCGTTCGCCTTGCGGTCCGCGATGAAGCTCGCGAACGGGACCGAGGACAATTCGACCTGCTCGCACGCCATCTCGCTCAGCTTCGGGACCTTGATCTCGACGGCGTCCTTGATGCGGTTGAAGTAGGAATTGTAGGTGCGCTGGTCCCAGTCGAAGAAGGTGGTGTCGTTGATGAAGTTCTTGACCAGGAAATAGCGGGCATCGACCAGGAATTTCGAGGTCTCCGCGATCTCGTCGAGGGAGGCGATCGAGGGCCCGAGAATGTGGAACACCGCGAAATTGAGCTGGTCCTTCTTCGCCATGTCGAGAAAGCCGATGTCGCGCAACGCGCGCAGCGTCGGCAGCATCAGGCCGGCGCGGATGTCGATCAGCGTGATCTGCGCCGCGGAAGACTCGATGGTGTCGAAGATCTTCATCTGGTCCGGCACCGAGGTGACGTCGACCACGTCGGTGATCTCGGGATGAAACCGGCTGAGCGTGCCGCGCGGGTGTTCGGTATCGAAGGCGCGCGTCGGAACCTTGCGTGAGGCGAAATAGTCGAGAAGCGTGCGCGACACCGTGGTCTTGCCCACGCCGCCTTTGTCCGCGCCCACCAGAATCACTGCTGGTCTTGCCATCTGATAATCCCCCAACCCCATAGAAAGGCGGGTGGGAGCATCCGCCGCGGTGGGTACGAAAACATGGCGGCACGAAAGCAAAGATATGGAATTTGATTCGGCACCGTCACGGCGGTGTTGCAGCGGAGCCGCCCATTTTTTCGGCTCGATCCGACGTGACTTGACCTGACCCGGCCGAGGGACCACACCGGAAGGTAATTAGTTAAGTCTTTTCAACGGGAGGAAACATGGCACGCCTGCCGCTGCTCGACCGCGACGATCTGCCCGAGGCCGGCCGCGCCGTCTATGACCGGCTGCAGGCCTCCCGCGGGGTTCCGACCGGCAACATCTGGCGGGCGCTCGCCAACGCGCCGAACCTGCTCGACCGCATTCTGTCGCTCGCCGACGAGCTGCGCCACGGCGTCGTGATCGACAGGCAGTTCCGCGAGCTCGCAGTGCTGATGGTCGGCATCGTCGCCAAATCGCGGTACGAATTCGACCACCATTGGAACGCCGCCGTGAAGGCGGGCCTCGCCCGGGAAAAGCTCGAAAGCCTCTCGGAATTCGAAACCTCGCCGCTGTTCGACGACGCCGAGCGCGCCGTCCTGCGCTACGCGCGCGAAGCCACAAGCGGCGAGGTCAGCGACGCCACGTGGCATGCCCTGCGCGCGCATTTCGACGAACGGCAGGCGACCGAGATCGTCGTCACCGTCGCCTGGTATGCCTGCGTGGTCCGCATCCTGGTGCCGCTGAAAATAGAAAATGAAGCCTGGTTCAAGAGGCTGTAGGATCGCCTGATAAGCCGAATTGCAACGGCACGAAATCGGGAGGTCATCATGCTGGAACGGCGCCGGTTCACGGCGGGCCTGGTTGCCGCGGCAGGGCTCGGGGCACTCCGCCATCCCGCCCGCGCACAGGCCCCCTCGGGGCTCGAGGGCTGGCCTTCGCGCACGGTGCGGGTGATCTATCCGACCGGCCCCGGCGGCCCGTCCGATAATTTCCGCCTCTATGCCGACCACCTCAAAGCGGTGTTCGGGCAATCCTTCGTCGGCGAGAACATGCCGGGCGGATCGGGCGCCATCGGCGCGACCGCGGTGGCACGGGCGGCCCCCGACGGACACACGCTGATGGTGGGTTCGAACAGCGTCACCATTTTGGCGCCGCTGGTGTTCGAGAAGCATCCCATCAATGCGAAGCGCGATTTCGTTCCGATCGCGCTCCTGTTCAATTTCCGCTTCCTTCTGGTGGTCAATCCGGACCTGCCGGTGCGCAGCCTCGCCGAGTTCGTGAGCTACGCCAAGGCGCACCGGGGCGAACTGAACTACGGCTCGCCCGGCATCGGCACCGGCGGCCATCTCGTCACCGCCCTGCTGCTGACACGCGCCGGCATCGACGCGGTGCATGTGCCCTACCAGGCGACCACCCAGCAACTGCTCGCGGCGGCGGCCGGGCACCTGCACTTCACCTTCGATACCGTCGGCAATGCGCGCGGGCTCGTCGAGGGCGGCAAGGTGCGCCCGCTCGCCGTGACCGGCGTCGGCCGCGCCAGCGCCATGCCCGACGTTCCCTCGTTCGGCGAGCTCGGTTTTCCCGGATTCGACGGGTTGTTCGTGTCGACCAGCATGCTGGCGCCGACCGGTACGCCGCCGGCCATCGTCTCCGCATTGAATCGCGAGATGGTGCGCTGTCAGTCGGAGCCGGACGTCAAAGCGCGGCTGGAGCTGGGCTCCTACGAACCCGGCCTTCTTTCGGTTCAGGAGATGGAGGCGTTCTTCGACAACGACTTCAAGAACTGGTCGCAGGTGGTGCGCGAGACCGGTGTCCACATCAAGGCGTGAGGCGATCTTGTCCACCATCATTCCGCCGACGAATTTCGCACCGCCGTTCAACATCACGCGCGCGAGCCACATCGTCCTTTCCGCACGCGACCTCGCCAGGAGCCGGGACTTCTACGTGGAGGTGCTCGGCCTCATGGTCAGCGACGAGGATGCCGACACGATCCATCTGCGCGGCACCGAGGAAATCTGCCACCACAGCCTGACCTTGAAGAAGACGACCGGCGTGCCCGCCTGCGAGCGGATCGGCTTCCGTGTATTCACCGAGGAGGATCTCGACAAGGCGAAGGCCCATTTCGACCGCCAGGGCATCGCGGCGGCGTGGGCGCAGGTGCCGTTCCAGGACCGCACGCTCCATGTCAGCGACACCGCCGGCACGCCGCTCGAATTCTGCGCCCGCATGCAGACGCAGCCGCGCTCGCAAACGAAGATCCATGCGCACAAGGGCGCGGGCGCGCTGCGCATGGACCACTTCCAGGTGCTGACGCCGGACGTCGCGGCGGCGGCAAAGTTCTACACCGACCTCGGCTTCCGGGTTTCCGACTACGTCTGCGTCGAGGCCACAGGGCGGCTGGTCGGCGTCTTCCTCTACCGCAAGGACAATCCGCACGACATGGTGTTTCTGCAGCGCTCGGGACCGCGCCACCACCATTGCGGCTACATGATCCAGGAATTCCATCACATGGTTCGCGCCTGCGACGTCGCCGGAAATCTTGGCTTCGGCGACGCCATCGAGCACGGCCCGGGCCGGCACGGCCTCGGCCATTCCTACTACGCCTATCTGCGCGACCCCGACGGCCACCGTGTCGAGTTGCTGCTGCCCGCGGTGCAGATGATCGACATCGACGAGGCGCCGGTGCGCCACGTCGCGGTGCCGAACGCCAACAACAATCTGTGGGGCCTGCCGGCACCGCGCAGCTGGGTCGAGGAGGCCACGCCCTTCGCCGGCGTCGAGATCACCGGCCACGCCGCCGACAGCGCGCGCATGACGCTGGAAAGCTGGCTCGCGGCACGGCGCATATCGGCGGGAAGTGCGTAGCAGAGCCGTGGGGCGGGCTTCAGCCCGCCGCCAACACGCCCACACCGTGTGCCTCTCCCCTCCCGCCATGCTATGCTCTCGCAAATCGAGAAAAGCTGGCGAAAAAAACAGGGGAGACGTTCCATGGCTCATGTGATCGGCCGCCGGACTTTCTTGACCGGGGCGGGCGTTGCGGCATTGGCGGCGACAGGCGCGCTCGATGTGCGAACTGCAGTGGCGCGCAGGAAAGCGGCGCGGTCCCCAATTCGTCCGGCACCGCGGCGGCGAAGCTCAAGGCGCCGGCGCTCGCCTGCGATTGCCACCACCACATCTACGACGCCGCCCGGTTTCCGCCGGGCAAGGCCGACGCCCGCATCATTCCGGATGCGCGCGTTCCGGAATACCGGCTGCTGCAGCGCCGGATCGGGACCAGCCGGAACATCGTGGTGACGCCGGCGGCCTATGCCGGCGACAACAACGTGACCCTCGATGCCATCGCCCAGCTCGGGCGCAATGCGCGCGGCGTCGCCGTCGTCGATGCCTCGATCAGCGACGCCGCGCTCAAGGCGCTCGATGCCGGCGGCGTGCGCGGCATACGGTTCAGCCTAGCGCCGTCGGAGCGCCGCCAGGCTCGCCATGATCGAGCCCCTGGCAAAGCGCATCGACGCGCTGGGCTGGCACGTGCAGATCAACATGAACGCCGACCAGATCGCCGCCGCGGAGGACCTGTGGAACCGGCTCCCGACCCCGATCGTGTTCGATCACATGGGGCACATTCCGCAGCCGGCCGGCATCGCCCATCCGACCTACAGGATCATCCGCGGGCTGATCGACAAGGGCCGCACCTGGGTGAAGCTCTCGGTCACCTACGACAGCACCAAGGTCGGGCCACCCACCTATGCCGACGTGAACAAGGTAGGCCAGGCCTATGTCCAGGCCGCCCCCGAGCGGGTCGTATGGGGCAGCAACTGGCCGCACCCCAACGAGAAAGCGAAGCCCGACGACGCGATGCTGTTCGATCTCGTCTCCGACTGGGCGCCCACCGAAGCGCTGCGTCATCGCCTTCTCGTCGACAACCCGGCGACCCTGTACGGCTTCGACAAGACCTAATGCCTGCTTTCGCTCAAGCGTGATCTGGTCATCTCCCTCCCCCTTCTTCAGCGGGAGGGTGGTCAGCGGACGTGCGGCAGGCACTGAGCATGCGGCCCGCGATCCCCTCCCCGAACCTCCCCTTTTCAGGGGGAGGGAGCGTTAAGCTCGCGGACAGAGCCCTGCGCGCCGGCATGGCTGCCGCGCTTGGACCGGCGGTGGCCCGGGTATATACAGCTTCGATCGCGTCCCCGCGTGCCGCCGTGAAGCGGCGGAGTGCCCCCGATGAGCAACGTCAATCCCAATCCCTTCACCACGCGCCCCGAAATCGAGGGCACGTTCGGCGTCGTCACCTCGACCCACTGGATCGCGACCGCGGTCGGCATGGCGACCCTGGAGAAGGGCGGCAATGCGTTCGATGCCGCAGTCGCCACCGCCTTCACCCTGCAGGTGGTCGAGCCCCATCTCAACGGCCCAGGCGGCGATGTCCCCGTCATCATCCACGACACGCGCAAGGGCCGCGTCGAGGTGATCTGCGGCCAGGGCCCGGCGCCGGCCGGCGCAACCATCGCCCATTACCGCAGCCTCGGCCTCGACATGATGCCCGGCACCGGCCTGCTCGCCGCCTGCGTCCCCGGCATGTTCGACACCTGGATGACGCTGCTGCGCGACTACGGCACCATGTCGCTCGCCGACGTGCTCGACGCCCGCGATTTCCTATGCGCGCGACGGCCACCCGCTGGTGGAGCGCGCCAATGCCACCATCGCGACCGTTGAGAAGCTGTTCCGCGAGCATTGGCCGACTTCGGCCGCGGTCTATCTGCGCGACGGCAAGGTGCCGGAAACCGGCACGCTGTTCACCAATCCCGCCATCGCCGAAACCTATACGCGCGTGCTGCGCGAGGCCGCGGGCGCGGGCGGCCGCGAGCAGGAGATCGAGCGCGCCCGCAAGGTATGGTCGCAGGGCTTCGTCGCCGCAGCGATCGACCGGTTCTGCCGCACCCAGGAGATCATGGACACCAGCGGACGGCGCAACCGCGGCGTGTTGACCGGCGCAGGACATGGCGCGCTGGCAGGCCACCATCGAGGCGCCGCTGACCTACCAGTATGGCCGCTACACCGTGTGCAAGCCGGGTCCGTGGGCGCAGGGACCGGTGATGCTGCAGCAGCTAGCGCTGCTCAAGCACTTCGCGCTCGACGGGCTCGACGTCACCGAGCCGGAATTCATCCACCTCGTGGTCGAATGCTCCAAGCTCGCCTTCGCCGATCGCGAGAAATTCTACGGCGATCCCGACTTCGTCACGGTGCCGATGGAGACGCTGCTGTCCGACGCCTACAACGACGAGCGCCGCAAGCTGATCCATCACACCGCCTCGCTCGAGCTGCGGCCGGGCTCGGTGGAAGGCTTCGGGTCCGTGGTCAAGCTCAAGCGCGCCGAGGGCGCACGCGAGGCGGTCGGCGCCATGGGCGCCGGCGAGCCCACGGTGGGGCGGTTCGGCGAGATGCGCGGCGACACCGTGCATTTCGACATCGTCGACCGCGCCGGCAACATGGTGTCGGCGACGCCGTCGGGCGGCTGGCTGCAATCCTCGCCGGTGATCCCGGAGCTCGGCTTCGGGCTCGGCACCCGCGGCCAGATGTTCTGGCTGGAGGAAAACCATCCGGCCTCGCTCGCGCCGGGCAAGCGGCCGCGCACCACGCTGTCGCCCACCATGGCGCTGCGCGACGGCGAGCCCTATCTCGCCTGGGGCTCGCCGGGCGGCGACCAGCAGGACCAGTGGACCACGCAGTTCTTCCTGCGCCATGTCCATGCCGGGCTCAACCTGCAGGAGGCGATCGACGCGCCGGCCTGGCATTCCGAGCACTTCCCGATCTCGTTCTGGCCGCGCACTGCGCGCCCCGGGGTGCTCGTGGTCGAGAGCCGGGTTCCCGCCGACAGCCGCAAGGAGCTGGAGCGGCGCGGCCATGTGGTCGAGGTCGGCCCCGGCTGGTCGGAAGGCCGGCTCACCGCGGCCTCGCGCGACGGCCGCCGCCGCCGCGCCGCCGCCAATCCGCGCGGCATGCAGGGCTACGCGGCGGGACGATGAGTTAAGCCCGCGCTCCTTGTCTCCTCGTCGCAGCGCTCTCCATATGGCGCCGGCCACCTCCCGATCCCACTTGCGGAGGCGAAGGGCTTGTGAACGCGAAGCTTGGGCTTCACATCAGGCGTGCATGATATATATAAATACATATAATTAGATCTTGGGACCGGAGGAACGTGAAAGAAGTAGTCTGGATCGCATCGAGCCGCCGCGACATACGGGCGCTGCCTCGAGCGGTGCAGCGCACCTTCGGCGTGGCGTTGTGGGCCGCACAGACCGGCGAGACGCCGCCGATTGCGAAACCGCTTCGCGGCTTCGGCGGCGCCGGTGTGCTGGAGCTGATCGAAGACGACTTGGGCGGCACCTATCGCGCGTGTACACCGTGCGCTACGCGACAGCTATTTATGTGCTGCACGTGTTCCAGAAAAAATCCCGGCGTGGCGCGGCGACGCCGCAGCAGGACATGAATTTGGTGGGAACAAGACTCAAGCGTGCAGCCGAACTGCACGCACAGAAGATGAAAGAGAGCGGAAAATGAAGCGCGATTACGAGAAGAGCAGCGGCAACGTGTTTGCCGATCTCGGCTTTCGCAACTCGAAGCAGGAGCTGCTGAAGGCGAAGCTCACTGTGGAGATTTACAGACACCTGAAGGCGCGCGGCATCAGGCAGCAGGAGGCCGCGAAGCTCCTCGGCACAACGCAAGCCCAAGTCTCCGCGCTGATGCGCTGCAAGCCGGTGTCGGTATCGGTGGGCCGATTAATGGAATTTCTGACCGCGCTCGGGCAGGACGTGAAGGTGACCGTGAAGCCCGCGCCGCGCCGCCGCAAGGCGGGCGACATGTCGGTCGTGGTGCAGCCGGGTTGACGCCGAGCGCACAGGGGCCGAGCGCAGCATGGCGGATAGGGCCGGAAGGGGGTGCCCGGAGGTCCGGAGAGATGGTATGCGAGACCACGATCAATTCCACTCCATCGGCCCGAACGGAGCTACCCATGAGCAGAACCCTGACCGCGCTTTTCGGCCTCGCGACGGCCTTCTGCCTCGCCACCGGCGCCGGCGCCGCCGATTATCCGACCCGGCCGGTGACCCTCATCGTGGCCTTCACGCCGGGCGGCCCGAGCGACGTGCTGGCCCGTATCGTCGGGCGCCAGCTCGAGAAAATCCTCGGCCAGACCTTCGTGATCGACAACCGGCCCGGCGGCGCCGGCAACATCGCGGCGGAGACGGTCGCCCATGCATCGCCGGACGGCTACACGCTGCTGATGGGCAATAACGGGCTGCTCGCCACCAATCAGAGCCTGTTCAAGAAGCTCAATTTCGACGGGGCGAAGGATTTCGCGCCGATCAGCCTGATCGGTTCGCAGCCCAATATCCTGGTGGTCAATCCGAAGTTCCCGGCCACCACCATGGCCGAGTTGGTCGCCTATGCGAGGGCCAATCCGGGCAAGCTCAACTACGCCAATTCCGGCTTCGGGGCGGCCGCGCACCTGTCGGCGGAGCTGTTCAAGGCCGAGGCCAAGGTCGACATCGTGTCGGTGTCCTACAAGGGCGCCGCGCCGGCTCTGCAGGACCTCATCGCCGGGCACACGCAGGTGATGTTCGCGACCTCGGCGTCGGTGATCGGGTTCCTGAAAGCGGGCACGCTGCGGCCGCTGGCGGTGACGACGCTCAAGCGCTTCTCGCTGATGCCGGACCTGCCGACCGTCGCCGAGCTCGGCCTGCCCGGCTTCGACGCCACCACCTGGCACGGGCTGGTGGCGCCCGCCGGCACGCCGAACCCGGTCATCGACACGCTCAACCGCGCCATGGTGCAGGCCTTGGCGGACCCGGACACGGTGCGGCAGCTCCACGATCTCGGCGTCGAGGTCGGCTCCAGCACGCCGGAGGAATTCGCCGCCTACATCAAGAGCGAAATCCCGAAATGGGCCGCCGTGGTCAAGGCCTCCGGCGCCCAGGTGGAGTGACTTTTCTCTTTATCGTTCGCCGAAGCCGGCCCGAACCCGGGAAAGAATTCAATCCGCGCGCGCTCCGGATTTCTTGATCACGGCGGCCCACTTCGTGGTTTCGGCTTGCATGAATGTGCCGAAATCCTTGCCGAAGGCGGTGCCCGGCTGCGATCCGAGAGCGGCAATGCGCTCGGCGATGTCCGGGGATTGCAGCACCTTGCGCACCTCGGCGATCAGTTTCGCCTGCACCGGCGCCGGCGTCCGCGACCGGCGCGACCAGCCCCTCCCAGGAACTGGCATCGAAGCCAGGCAGGCCCTGCTCGGCGACGGTGGGGAGGTTCGCCAGCACGGCGGGGCGCTTGGCGCCGGCGTTCGCGAGCGCGCGCACCTTGCCGCTCTGGATCTGCTGCAGGCTCGCCGGCAGCAGGTCGAAGAACATCTGGATGTGCCCACCGATCAGGTCGTTCATCGCCGGGCCGGTGCCGCGATAGGGCACGTGGACGATGTTGATGTCGGCCATGGTCTTGAGCAATTCGCCGCTCAGATGCGGCGTCGAGCCATTGCCGGCAGAGCCGAAATTGATCTCGCCGGGATGCTTCTTGGCATAGGCGATCAGCTCCTGCACGTTCGTCACCGGTATCTGCGGATTGACCATCAGCACGATCGGCGAAATCGCGAACAGCGCGATCGGCGCGAAATCTCGCACGGGATCGTAGGGCAGGCCCTTGGAGTAGAGCGTCTGGTTGACGACGAGCGGGCCGGGCGCGGTGAACAACAGCGTGTAGCCGTCGGGCTCCGACTTCGCGACCGACTCGGCGCCGACATTGCCGCCGGCTCCCGCGCGGGTCTCGACGATGAATTGCTGGCCGATGTTTTCGGTGAGCTTCTGCGCCAGCAGGCGCGCCATGACGTCCACCGAGCCGCCCGGCGGAAACGGATTGACGATGCGCACCACGCGATCCGGATAGTTCTCCGCGGCGGCGGGCGCCAGCAGCGCGAGCCACGACACCAGCGCAATCGCGAGGCGGCGGAGGACGCTGGGCTGACATTCACGATACTCCTGGTTCGGCGTCCGGCGAAAAAAGCTAGGACATCCGGCCGCTGCTTGCCAGCGCTGCGTTGTCTCAGGCGTGCTGCCCGATGCGCGGGTTGCGGCGCAGGCGAATCTTGCTACCCTCCCGCTCCCTCGACGGCCGTCCGGCTCGCAACCAGAGAACGCCCATGACCAAGCTGCGCCTGACTTTCGCGTGCGGACCCTATGACCGCACCCAGTCCTTGCGCGACGGCACGCTCGCGCCGGAAGGTATCGACCTCGTCTACCTGCCGCTGCAGCCCGCCGAGATCTTCTGGCGCATGCTGCAGTACCGCGAGTTCGACGCCTCGGAGATGTCGCTTTCCAACTACACGACGCTGGTGAGCCAGGGCGATCCGCCCTTCATCGCGATCCCCGCGTTCCCCTCGCGCGTGTTCCGCCACGGCTATTTCTTCATCAACACGGAAAAAGGCATCAAGCATCCGGGCGACCTCAAGGGCAAGCGCGGCGGGGTGCCGGAGTACAGCATGACCGCCGCGGTCTACATGCGCGGGCTGCTGGAGCACGAATACGGCGTCAAGCCGAGCGACGTGGAATGGGTGCAGGGCCGCGCCGACCGTCTCGGCCACACGCTGCCGAAAAACATCCGCCTGACCCAGGCGCCGCCCGGCACCGAGCTCGGCGATCTGCTCGAACGCGGCGAGATCGACTTCCTGATGACCGCCAACAATCCGCTGTCGTTCCGGCGCGGCGCGCCCAACGTCAAGCGGCTGTTTCCCGACTACGCCGAGGTCGAGAAGGATTATTTCCGCCGCACCCGCATCTATCCGATCATGCACACGGTGGTGATCCGCCGCGACATCTACGAACGCGATCCCTGGGTGGCGCTGAGCCTCTACAAGGCGCTGTGCACGGCCAAGGACCGCTGTTACCACTTCCTCGCCGAGGCCGGCTCGCCGAAAGTATCGTCGGCCTGGCTGCAGCCGCTCCTGGAAGAGGAACGCGCGATCATCGGGCCGGACTGGTATCCCTACGGCATCGAGCAGAACCGCCCCAGCATCGAGGCGCTGCTGCAATACGCCCATGAGCACGGCCTGACCACGCGCCGCATCAAGCTCGAGGCGCTGTTCGCGCCGAGCACGCTGCGCGACATTCCCCTCGGCGAGGGCCAGCAGATTTAGCGGGCCTGTAGGCTCGACCGCCGCAAGAGATCCCGAACGCTGCGCGCCAATGAGATGGCGCGGCGGCGTGCCGTCTCCAGCCGGCACGCGACGGCGAATCCCGCGCCCGGCCGCAGCGCGATCATCAGGTCCGCCATGGCGAGGCGCTCGCGCCAGAGATGATCGATCATGGGATGGTCGGGCGTCGCGCAGGAATCGGCGAACACAACCGTCTCGTCGGCCAGCAGGGAGTCGGTGAGTTCCATCATCGCCTGCACGCCCGGCGAGAACCGCGCCAGGCTCTCGTCATAGGCGATTTTCCAGCTCCACACGCCGCCGGCACTCCGAAGCGTCACGATGCAGGCGATCGGCTGCGACCCCAGCAGGAGCCGCGCCACCGACGCCTGGCCCTGGCGGGCAAGCGCATCGACGGCGGTTTCGGCAAAGCGCCGCAGCTCGGGGTCCTGAACGAGCGCGGTGCCCGCTGTGCCCTTCCAGCCCTTGGCTTCGAGCGCGAGAAAGCCCTGCAGCGCCGCGGCTACGGCGGCAGGGTTGCGCGCCACCTCGAATGTCACAGGCCCCGCTTCGGCGAGGCGGCGGCGCAGGCGATTGAACTCCTTGTGGCGCTTCTTTCCGATTGCGCGTTTCAACGTAATTCGCAGCGTCGCCGTCGGGCCGCAACGCGGCGCGCTGATGCCGGCCGAACGCAGCATCCGCGCCGCCGCGGCGTTCAACCGCGCCGCGCAGAGCCTGCGCGACCGGCCCGGACTCGTCGAGCAGCGGCAGCAGGAGAAGCTTCGGCAACTTCGCATCGCCGGCGACATGGTCGAGAAACGACCCCACCACCGCGGCAACGGCATCGCGGTCGACCAGCGGCGTTCCCAGCGGAGCGAACGGATGGGTCCAGCCCATGAGCACCGGGAGCTTCACCGCGTATCGACGTGCCGCCACCCGGAACGGGAACAGGCCGACCAGCCGCCGTGGCGTGTCGGCGGACCACACCAGGATCGCCTCGACATCGCGGCCGAGCACGAGTGCGGCGGCGAGCGCAAAGGCGGGCTCGTAGAATACATTTGGTTCTGCGGCATGGGCGGCGAGCCGTCGCCACGGCTCGATGCTGTCGGCAAGCGAAGCCAGAGGCCGCCGCTCGGTGAGAAAGACTTGCGCGGGCGCCAGCATGTCACGCCCTCGCGGCCGGGCCGCCCCAGATGAAGACATGCAGCCCGAGCCGGCGCTTGGTGACGAAGAACAGCAGCGCGAATTCGACGAGGACCGCCGACGCGGTCGCCATCGCCGCGCCGGTCAGCCCGAAATGCGGAATCAGCACGAAGCAGAGAATGAGATTGACGGCGAAGGCGGTGCCGTAGATGGCGGCACAGATCTTCTGCTGGCCGATCATGTTGAGGAGCCGCTCCGCCGGGCCGACCGCGGACCGCGCGACGAGCCCCACCGCCATGATGACGATCAGGTGATAGCCGTCCGCAAATCCGGGACCGAACAGCATGAGGATCGGCTTGCCCAATGCGAGCATTGCTGCGGCGAGGGCGAGCGAGGGCCAGAACGTCCAGCGGATCGCCTGGGCGAGGAAGGCCGCGAGCTTATCGTGCTCGCCGGCGACATGATATTCGCTGAAGCGGTGGGCGCTGGCCGCCGACACCGCGAAATAGATGAAGTTGACGAGGGCGAGGGTCTTCGTCGCCGCATAGTACACCGCGATGTCGGCGGGCCCGACGAAGACCTGGAGCACCAGCGTGTCCACGTAGGTGAGCAGGATGAAGAAGCTGTCGACGATGAACAGCGGCAGCGCCGTCTTGAGCCAGTAGAGCCGCTCGTAGCGCCGCGGCCCCGGCTCCACCGTCCGCCGCAGGCGGCGGTCGAGCAGCACCGTCTGCACGACGATCACCACCCAGAAGGCGGCGCAGGCGGTGGCGAGCGTGGTCACTGCGCTCACCGCGCCGCCAGCGAGCCAGAAGCCGCCGGTGACCACGATGAGGGTCAGGGGATGGGCGATATAGCCCGGCACCAGGGCGAGATCGATCCAGTTGAAGGCGCGCGCGGTGGAATCCTGCAGCGAGCTCACGGTGAAAATCGGCAGCGTCAGGCTCACCAGCAGGAACGGCGCCACATAGTAGGCGCTGATGCGATCGCCCAGCGCGAGCACCGTGCCGGCCACCGCCGCGCCGGTGGCGATGCCGAGGCCGAGGCAGAGCCAGCGGCTTCCCGACAGGAAGCCGCGCAACCCATCGATGTCGCCGCGGGTGCGGTATTCCGGAATGAAGCGTTGCGCCGAATAGGCGACGCCCAGCGGGCTCAGCATGCCGAGGAAGCCGACCCAGGCCCAGGCATAGACGTAGATGCCGAATTCGAAGCGCCCCATCCACCGCGCCAGCAGAACCTGGCTCAGATAGATGATGCCGGCGCTGACGACGCGGATCAGGAAGGCGCCGCCGGCAAAGCGCTGCGCGGCCGCGTGGTCGCCGCGGTCGGCGCGCCACGCCGCGATGCGGTCGCGGACACCCGCGAGCGCCGTGCGCGATGATACTGCTCCGCTCAACGCCACCTGAGCCTCCACATCAGCCCACGATACGGAGGCGGCCTTAATCTTCGGTTGGACATAGGCCGCACTGCCCGAGGAGCGGGCGCGAGCATTAAAAATAGGTAAAGGCAGTCACGTCTTTGCACCGGTATTGGCCACCGCAAAATGCGATTGCCCTGGCGCAGCAGGCCGGTCCGGACCGACGCCCTATTCATGGTTACCGTGGTGTTGGCGCGCACCTTCGCCCGTGGCATAAACGCTCCTCGGCGTCGCCTCCGTTTCGGGCCGCCGAGGAAAGCTCCCGTATGCAACGCGTTGTCGGCGCGGACATCGAGCAGGCGATCGCGACGCTCACGGCGAAAGATGACGGCCGCCGGTCCGCGGGGACCGGGGGCGCGATGAACGTCATCGAGGCCTTGCAGCGCGCGATGCGGGCGCACAGCGCCGGCAATCTCGTGCAGGCCGAACAGCTCTACAACGTGGTGCTAACAGCGGACCGGCAGCAGTTCGACGCGCTGCACATGCTCGGCATCGTCGCGTGCCAGCGCGGTAATTTCGGCGAGGCCGTGGGCCTGTTCACCCGCGCGCTGAAGGTGAGGCCACGGTCGGCCGACGTCCATGCCAATCTCGGCCGCGCTCAGTTCGAGCTGGGCCAGCCGGAGCAGGCGGCGGCGAGCTATCAGCAGGCGCTCGCGATCAATCCGAATTTCGTGCTGGCGCTGAGCAATTACAGCATCATCCTGCGCAAGAGCGGGCGGCCGCAGGACGCACTCATCCAGTGCGACAAGGCGCTGGCGCTGCAGCCGAACTATCCCGACGCCCACAACAACCGCGCCAATGCGCTGTTCGACCTCGAACGCTACGAGGAAGCGCTCGCAGCCTACGACAAGGCGCTCGCACTCGCGCCGCGCCTTGCCCAGGCGTGGCTCGGCCGCGCCAATGTCTGCTACGAGCTGCATCGGTACGGCGATGCCCGCGGCGCCATCGACAAGGCGCTCGCCCTCAACCCCCGTTCGCCCGAAGCCTGGCTCGGGCTCGGAAACATCCAGTCGGCGCGGCGGAGCTATGATGAGGCGCTTGCGAACTACGACAAGGCTATCGCGCTCAATCCGCAACTCGCGGACGCCTGGATCGGCCGCATATCAGCCCTGACCGCGCAGAAGCGGCATCCCGAAGCGGTTGCGTCCTACGACAAGCTGCTGGCGATCAGGCCCGACGCCGAATACGCGCTGGGCCTGCGCCTGCTCGCCAGGATGCAGATCTGCGATTGGACGGATTGGCGCGCCGAATGCGAGCGTGTGCTCGAAGGCGTCAGCCAAGACCGCCGGGTCGCCAGTCCCTTCGTGCTGGTGGCCGCTCCCGCCACCGCGTCGGACCAGCACAGGTGCGCGAGGGCCTACACGTCGGCGCACTTTCCCGCCGCATCGCCGCCGGTCTGGCAAGGCGATCGGCCCCGCCGCGACAAGATCAACGTCGCATACATTTCATCGGATTTTCGCGAGCATCCGGTCTCCTACCTGCTGGCGGGATTGATCGAACGGCACGACCGCGCGCGATTTGCGCCCATCGCCATATCGTTCGGCCCCGACGACGACAGCGCGATGCGACGCCGCCTGAAGGGCGCGTTCGAACGCTTCATCGACGTCGATGAGCGCAGCGATCTCGAAGCGGCGAAGCTCATCCGCGCGCTCGAGGTCGACATCGCCGTCGACCTGATGGGCTTCACCCAGGAAGGCCGCCCCGGCATCCTGGCGTGGCGGCCGGCGCCCGTGCAGGTTGGCTATCTCGGCTACCCCGGCACGACAGGCGCCGGCACCATCGACTACATCCTCGCCGACCGCCGGGTCGTGCCGGAAGGGCAGCTCCCTTTCTATTCGGAGCACGTCGTCTATCTGCCGGACTCCTATCAGCCCAATGACCGACGCCCGATCGCGGACAAGACGCCGTCCCGCAGCGAAACGGGCCTGCCGGAACGCGGCTTCGTGTTCTGCTCCTTCAACCAGGCCATCAAGATCACGCCGGACATTTTCGATGTCTGGATGCGGCTGCTGTCGCGGATCGATGGCAGCGTGCTGTGGCTGCAGGCGGGCCATCCCGCGGCGATCGCCAATCTCCGCACCGAGGCCGCGCGGCGCGGCGTTGCCCCCGACAGGATCGTCTTCGCCCCGCGCGTGCCGCGCAACGAAGATCACCTCGCCCGCCATCGCCTCGCTGACCTGTTCCTGGACACCGCCCCCTACAACGCGCACACCTCGGCGAGCGACGCGCTGTGGGCCGGGCTGCCGATCGTCACCTGCCCCGGCGAGACGTTCGCGGGCCGGGTCGCGGCGAGCCTGCTCCACGCGGTCGGATTGCCGGACCTGGTGACGTCCTCGCTCGCCGAATACGAGGCGCTGGCGTTCAAGCTCGCGACCGAGCCGGAGCGCCTCGGCGCGCTCAAGGCGAGGCTCGCCGCCAACCGCGAGACTTGTCCGCTGTTCGACACCGACCGGTACCGGCGCCATGTCGAGGCGGCCTATGCCGCCATGCATGACCGCCATCTGCGCGGCGAGCCGCCTGAGCATTTCTCGGTGGCGGCAATCGAGGCCTGACCGATCCGACCTTATCCCGCGACCTCGTCGAGCGCGGCGGCGACGGCGTTGCGTTCCTCCGGTGTCAGCGCCGGTTGCGGCGGCACCGGGTCGCCGACCTTGTAGCCCTGGATTTCGAGGCCGGCCTTGATGCAGGCGGCGAGGTTGAAGCGCGCGAACGCCTCGTTGATGCGCCACAGACGGCGCTGCAGCGCCATCGCCTCCGCTCCATTTGCCGGCACGGCAGAGTTCGTAGAGCCGCACGCTCTGGCGCGGGATGATGCAGGCCGGCCCCGCCATCCAGCCGACCCCGCCGATCAGCATGACGGCGGCGGGAATGTGCGCGGAGGCCGAGAACACGCTGATGGCGTCGCCGCAGCGGTTCATGATCGAGAGCAGGCGCCCGGTGTTGTTCGAGGCGTCCTTGATGTAGCGGATGCGCGGATGCGCCGCGAGGCGGGCGATGACGTCGAGGGTGAGGTCGCTGCGCTGGAATTGCGGGTTGGTGTAGAGCACCACGGGAATGTCGACGGCGTCGGCGATGGCGCGGAAGTAGCTTTCGACCTGGGCGTCCTTGAGCGGGAAATAGGCTTCGAGGATGGCGAGGATGCCGGTGGCGCCGAGGCGCTGATAATGCTGCGCCTGGGCGACCGCGTCCGCCGTCGAGGTCGAGGCGACGCCGGCCACCACCGGCACGCGGCCGGCCGCGGCTTCGATGGTCGCGGTGACGACGGCGGCGCGCTGCTCGCGGTCGAGATAGGCGAACTCGCCGGTCGAGCCGAGCGGCGTGAGGCCGTGCACGCCGGCGGCGATGAGATCGCTCGCGAGGCGCGCCAGCACCTCGCTCTTGACGCGGCCCGCGGAATCGACGGGCGAGACGAGATAGGGAAAGACGCCGTGGAAGTCGGACATGCTGGTCTTCGTGATGTTTGGTTCGGGGGCCAAATCGTTACAGCATGATCCCGAAAAGTTGCAGACTTTTCGACCGTGTCCGCATCTGCTGACGCGTGCCCCCTCCCCCTTCTTCAGGGGGAGGGTTGGGGTGGAGGCCGCTAACTCGCCGCAAACACCGCGCCTGCGGCCCGCGATCCCCCAACCCTCCCCTTTTCAAGGGAGGAGTCCGCAAGCATGCGGACCAGCCTTCGTGGTTCCGGGTCAGCCGGAAAAACCGCCGTCGTCGAGGAACGCCTGCTCCTGCGGCGTCGTCATGCGTCCGAGCGCAGCATTGCGGTGCGGAAACCGGCCGAAGCGGCGGATGATGTCGGCGTGAAGCTGGGCGAATCGAGACGCCCTCGGGGTCGGCGGCGGCGCGGCACAGATCGGCGCAGTGTTCCTGGTCGGACAGCGCTTCCGAATGCATGAACGGCAGGTAGAAGAACCGCCGCTCCGGATTGGCGAAGGCGGCATCGAAGCCGCGCGCGATGGCGCGGCCGGCGACGGCGCGGGCGAGCGGGTCGGTGGCGAACGCCCGTGCGTCGCCGCGGAACATGTTGCGCGGAAACTGGTCGAGCACGAGCAGCAGCGCGAAGGCGCCCTCGGCAGTGTCTTCCCAGGAGCTCAGCGCGCCCGCCGCTGCGGCCTCGTGGAGCGGCAGGAACCTCGCGCGGATTTCGCGTGTCGACGGCGGCGTCCTTCTCGAACCAGCGGTCCGGCCCGAGCGCGCGCCAATAGGCGACGACATCGGCCGGCGACGGAAGCGCGGATGGAGACGAAGGGTTCATCACTCTAAAGCCTCACCTCGCCCGAGACGATCGCCCGGTAAAGCGCGCCGTCGAGCCGCACGAAAGCGCCCGCGCGTGGATCGTCGAAAAATATCTCATCCGCGGTTCTCGCGGGATCGAAGCCCTCCCTCGCCAGATCGATCTTCTTCTGCTTGAAGGTGGCGGTGACCTCGATCGTCGTCGCGGATGCGCAGGAACAGCGGCCGTGCGTAGTCCGGCAGCCGCGCCGCGAGGTAGGTCCGCAGCGCCGCGAGATCGAGGTCCGGCTCGCACACGATCGCCGCCATGCCGGCGCGGCCCTCGCAGCCGGCGACCTCGACCCCATAGACATTGGCTTCGTGGATTCCCGGAAAGCCGCTGATGATCTCGGAGACCTCCGTGGTCGAGACGTTCTCGCCCTTCCAGCGGAACGTATCGCCGATGCGGTCGATGAAATAGAAATAGCCGTCGGCGTCCTCGCGCATGAGGTCGCCGGAGCGGAACCAGGCATCGCCCGTCGTGAACACGTCGCGCAAAATCTTGGGCGCGTTGTCCGCCGGGTCGGCATAGCCCTCGAACCGCATGTTGGATTTCGCGGGATCCGCGAGGATCTGTCCGATCGCCTCGCCGACCTCGCCGGGCGCCGCGCGCTCGCAGAACCCTTGCGCGTTGCGGATCGGCTGCCGCCGCTCTCGATGTCGAACCGGACGACCTCTGATCGGAAAGCCGGTGCTTGAGGAACCACGGCACGCGGCCGACCGCGCCGGGCCGGCCGTCGAAATTGAACAGGTTCACGTTGCCTTCGGTCGCCGCGTAGAACTCCAGGATCTGCGGGATCGCGAACCGCGCCTGGAACCGCGGCCACACGTCGGGACGCAGCCCGTTGCCGCAGGCGAGCCGCAGCCGGTGCGCGCGCTCGCGCGGATGCGGCGGGCGCTTCCGTGAGATAGCGGCACAACTCGCCGATGTACTGAAACAGCGTGCAGTCGTGGGCGACGACGTCGTCCCAGAATTCGCGCACCGAAAATTTCTCGCGGATGAAGACCGAGCCGCCGCCGACCAGCGTCGCCCCGATCGCGACCACGCCGCCGGCGGTGTGATACATCGGCAGGCAGTCATACATGCGGTCGTCCGGCCGCGTGTCCATCACGCCGGCGAAGCCGTAGGCCGCGAGCATCAGCCGGTAGTGGTTGATGTTGGCCGCCTTCGGCATGCCCGTCGTGCCGGAGGTGTAGATGAACAGCGCCTTGTCCTCGATGGTGAGCGGCGGGCGTTCGGCCGCCGGCGAGCGGACCGCCGTCGAGCGCGGCGACGGCGAGCGTCGATGCGGGGATGGCCGCCGGCGTGCGGGCCGGCTCGCCATGGAGCCCAGACGCGCGACGGCGGTCTTGCGAAAGCTCGCGCTCGAAGCGAGCGCGGCCGACGAGCTCGGCCGCGACGATCACGTGCCTGGGCGCGACGATGTCGATGCAAAAGGCGAGCGAAGCGCCGGTGAGGTTGGTGTTGAGCAGCGCGACGGTCGCGCCGGCGCGGGTCAGCCCGAGCCAGATCGCGAGATATTCGGGCCGGTTCGGCATCAGCAGCGCGACCACGTCGCCCTTGGCGAGCCCCTGCGCCAGCGCCCAGCGCGTGTAGCGGCGGGAGCGCTCCGCGAGCGCGCGGTAGCTGAAGGTCTCGCGGTCCGACAGCAGCGCCGGCTTGTCGCCGTGCCGCTCCGCGAGCTCGTCGATGACGGCCGGAAAGATGCGGCGTCGGATTGCGCACGATCGGCGTCGGTGCGCCGGAGCGTGCGCAAGGCGCCGCGGAGATAGGTGAGATCGCTCGCGCAATCGCTCGAACACCCAGGCGCTCCTGATGCGGCTGCGACGTCCGCCGTTGTGGCCGCACAATCAAGGAGTCGGCACGCAGAGGCAAGCCCGTCTGGCCCGCAACCCCAAGGATCACGCGTCAGCGATCGATGCCGCCGAACGGCACCAGCGGATTGTCGGCGATCGCGGCGCGGTCGGGGCGGTCGGGCGCGGCGGCGCCGAGGAAGGCGTCGAACAATTCGCTGATGGTGCGGGGATCGATGTCGCGCACGATGAAGACGATGCGGGTGCGGTGGTCGGCGTCGGGCCAGGCGGGGAGCCGCGCCAGCGGATGCATGAGGTGCTGGACGGCGTGGACCACCATCGGCGTCTGCGGGGTCTCGGCGATCTTCACCACGCCCTTCATGCGTAAGCAGCTTCGGCCCGTGCATCGAGCGCACCAGGTCCAGGAACATCTCGAACGCGCTCGCCGGTATGGCCGCGTCGGTCGAGAGGCAGAATGCGCGGATGTGGGCGTCATGGCGGTTGGGATCGTGCGCATGCGCGGCATGGCCCTGGACGGCGCCCTGCGCATCCGCATAGGCCTCGGCGGCGAGCCAGCGCCGCACGTCGGGGGTCTTGGTGGCGGGATCGTAGAGGCCGCAATCGAACAGGCGCGCGGCGACCGCTTCCCCCGCGGCCGCATCGAGGATGGGCGCGGCCGGATTGAGCGCGCGCAGCCGCTGCATCAGGACGCGCAAACGCGCGGGCCTCCGCTTCGCCGACGAGGTCGGTCTTGGTGAGCACGATGCGGTCGGCGACCGCGGCCTGCTTGACCGCCTCCGGATGCGCTTCGAGGGTGGCTGCGCCATTGACCGCGTCGACCACGGCGATGACGCCGTCGAGGCGGTAGCGCATGACCAGGTAGGGATGCACCATCGTGGTGTGCAGCACCGGGGCGGGATCGGCGAGGCCGGTGGTCTCGATGATCACCCGGGAGAACTTGGCGCGACCATTGTCGAGATTGCGGGTGAGCCGCTCCAGCGCCTCGACGAGGTCGCCGCGCATGGTGCAGCACAGGCATCCCGTGGACAGCAGCACGACCCCTTCGTCGACCTTCTCCACCAGCAGGTGATCGAGGCCGATCTCGCCGAACTCGTTGATGATCACGGCGGTGTCGGCGAGCCCGGGATCCCTGAGCAGGCGATTGAGGAGGGTGGTCTTGCCGGCGCCGAGAAAGCCGGTCAGCACGCTCAGACGGAAGAGGTGGGCCCGGCCGCGCGGCGTCACGCGCAGCGGTCATTGCGCCTCGGTTCGCGGCGTGGAGGGCGCGGGCGCTGCCGGCTTCGGCTTGACGGCAGCCACCGTGGGCTTGGGTGTCGTCAGCTTGGGCGTTGCCGGCTTCGGCTTTTCGGTGGCAATCGAGGGCTTGAGCTCCGGGGTTACCGCGGGCATCGGCTTCGCCGCGACACCGGGAGGCTTGGGCTGAAGCGTTGCCGTCGGCTTCGGCTTGTCGCGCTGGCGGGCTTGTCGGTGGCAGGTTTGACCGCGGCGGGCTTGGCCGTGGCGGGCTTGGCCGGTGCCGGAGGCTTCGCAGCGGTGCCGTCGGTTGGCCGCGCAGGCGAAGCGGCGGCGGCCGGTTCGGTGCCGTGGGCGGGCGCGACCGCGGCGTGGGCGGTGGGCTTTGCCGGCGGCTTCGCGCCGGGCGCCGGTTTGGCTGCGGCCGCCGCGCCGGACTTGCGCTTGGGCTCGGTCGCCGCCATGGCCGCGGCCGGGGACCCCGGCTTGCGCGCGCGGACCGACGTGAACATCGATCGGCGGCGAGGCGAGCCCGGACGTCAGCAGCTCGGAGGCCTTTGGCGTCGGGCTTCGCAGGCTGGACAGCAGAAACGAACGCTGGCCGCCGGGATCGTCGCCGGTGCTCGCGGAGGCGGTATCGTCATCGTCGTCGACGCCGGGCCGGCGGTGGGTCTTGCCGCAGATCTCTTCGCGCAGATTGGGCGGGTCGACGGCGATCGGCACCAGCGCATCCACGGTGCCGAGCGACGGCATCAGCCACGACAACGGATTGGACGCAAAGCCGCGCTCGAACATCTGCGCCGCCTTGCCGGCGCGCGCCGCCGAGGACGGCGCCCCCAGCACCACCGCGATCAGCCGCTTGTTGCCGCGGGTCGCGGTCGCCACCAGATTGAAGCCGGAGGCGCAGATGAAGCCGGTCTTCATCCCGTCGGTGCCGGGATAGGCGTCGAGCAGCCGGTTGGTGTTGTGCATGATGCGCTTGCCGAACCGGATCGCCCCGATATGCCAGTAGCCGTCGTATTCCGGGAATTCGCGGATCAAGGCCCGCGCCAGAATGGCGAGGTCGCGGGCGGAGGTGATCTGCTCGTCGGCGGGCAGGCCGTTGGGATTGACGTAGCTCGTCTGCGTCATGCCCAGACGCTGCGCACTGGCGTTCATCTCGGCCGGAGAATTTCTCGATCGGAACCGGAAACGCCCTCGGCCAGCACCACCGCCATGTCGTTGGCCGAATGGACCAGCATCATCTTCAGGGCGTTGTCCACGGTGACCTGGGTGCCGACCTTGAACCCCATCTTGGAGGGCTGCTGGGCCGCCGCATTGGGCCCGTAGGTGAACACGGTATCGAGGGTAATGCGCTGTTCGCGCACCGCCTTGAACGTCACATAGGTGGTCATCAGCTTGGTGACCGAGGCCGGATACCACGGATAGGTGGCGTTCTCGCCTTCCAGGACCTTGCCCGATTCGGCGTCGATCAGGAGCCGCGCCTCCGCCCGGGCCTTGCCCGCATGGAGCACCGACGCGATCAGGAGCGCGGACGCGATTGCGACAAGCGTTTTGTGCATAGCGGGCAAGTTATACGGTCCGATGTCTCGTATCAGGAGGTCAGAACGGCAATTTTTGAGCCTACCCCAACGGCCCTTTTTACCCCATCTTCGACGTCGAACGCAAAGGTGCTGGCGTCGATTGCCACCGGGGCTATGATTCCCCGTAAACGCGACGAACAAGCGCTCATAAAGCGACCAAAGTTCGGCAAAGGAGTGTTCCATGACCGCTTGCATCATCGGCTGGGCCCATACCCCGTTCGGCCGGCTCGATACCGAGACGGTCGAAAGCCTGATCGTCCGTGCCGCGACCGGCGCGCTCGCGGATGCCGGCGTCGCCGCCAGCGAGGTCGACGAAATCCTCCTGGGGCATTTCAATGCCGGGTTCTCGGCCCAGGATTTCACCGCATCGCTGGTCCTGCAGGCCTCCCCGGACCTTCGCTTCAAGCGGGCGACGCGGGTGGAGAACGCCTGCGCCACCGGCTCGGCCGCGGTCCACCAGGGCCTGCAGGCCATCAAGGCGGGGGCGGCGCGCATCGTGCTCGTGGTCGGGGTCGAGCAGATGACGACCACCCCGCCGGCCGAGATCGGCCGCAACCTCCTCAAGGCGTCCTATGTGCGCGAGGAGGCGGACATCCAGGGCGGCTTTGCCGGCGTATTCGGCCAGATCGCCGCGCGCTATTTCCAGAAATACGGCGATCAATCCGATGCGCTGGCGCTGATCGCGGCCAAGAACCACAAGAACGGCGTCGCCAATCCCTATGCGCAGATGCGCAAGGACCTCGGCTTCGCGTTCTGCCGCACCGAAAGCGAAAAGAACCCGTTCGTGGCCGGCCCGCTCAAGCGCACCGACTGCTCGCTTGTTTCCGACGGCGCCGCCGCCCTGGTGCTCGCCGACGTCGAAACCGCGCTCGCCATGCGCAAGGCGGTGATCTTCCGCGCCGCCGCCCATGTGCAGGATTTCCTGCCGATGTCGAAGCGCGACATTCTCAAATTCGAGGGCTGCGGCGAGGCGTGGCGGCGCGCCCTCGCGGCCGCCGGGATCGCGCTCGGCGACCTCTCCTTCGTCGAGACCCACGATTGCTTCACCATCGCCGAGCTCATCGAATACGAGGCCATGGGCCTCGTTCCCGAAGGCGAAGGGGCGCGCGCCATCACCGAGGGCATGACGCTCAAGGACGGCCCGCTGCCGGTCAACCCGTCCGGCGGACTCAAGTCCAAGGGCCACCCGATCGGCGCCACCGGTGTCTCCATGCACGCGCTCGCGTCGATGCAATTGTGCGAACAGGCCGGCGACATGCAGGTGCGCGACGCCACAGTCGGCGGCCTCTTCAACATGGGCGGCGCCGCCGTCGCCAACTACGTCAGCATCCTCGAGCGGATCAGGTAGGCGAGGCCTGCTCCCTCCCCGAAAACGGGGCGGGGCCGGGGTGGGGGACGCCGGCACTGCGTTTTTGTGTGAAGCAAGAACCCCGCCCTACCCTCCCCGAAAACAGTCCGAAAACGGGAGGGAAGGTCTACTCGGCCGGTCCCAGCACGATCGCAGGCGTGCGATCCGTCGCCGGCGCGTGCGCCACGGTCACGCCCGGCGCCGTCTGGAAACCCGGAAAGCTCAAGCCCGCACCGAGGCGCTGGCGGCCGGCGCGCAGCGCAAGCTGCGCGGCGCGCGCATCAGCGGCCACCCGCAGCAGCGCGGGCAACTGGCGCGGCTGGCGGATCACGCTCCGCAGCACCGCGGCGACGTCGGGCGTTCCGTCCGGACGCAGGTTGACCAGCGCGGCCGGCGGCAGCGCCCGGTGCGCGGGATCGATGATGACCCGGCAGGCGGCAAACGGCAGGCCGTGGGCTTGTGCCGCCTCGGCCGCGATGTGGGATTCCATGTCGACCGCGACGCTCGTCGTGGCATCGCGCAGCGCGCGCTTGTCGGCAGGCTCGATCACCGGGGCGTCGACGCCGGCGATGTCGGCGTGAACCGCGCAGCCGAGCGCCTGCAGCAGCCGCCGCGCCCAGTCGCGGTCGGTCGGATAGCGCTTGTGCGCCGCGACGACGCCCGATGCCACCACCCAGGCGCCGGGGGCGAGGTCGGGCGCGAGCCCGCCGGCGATGCCGAAGCTGATGATGCCGCTGGCGCCGCGCGCGATCGCATCCTCGAGAGCCGTGCGCAGGTTCGGGATATGGCCGTGCAGGACGGCGACCCCGGGGCCCGCCGCGATCCGCGATTCGAAGGCAAGGCAGGTGACGGCGATGGTCGGCCACGCCGTCGGGCTGAACGCCACGCCTGCGCCGGCGGCAGCCGGGCCGCCGGCACGCCGGTGCGCCGGCCCAGCGCCGGACACGCCAACACGATCGGATCGCCCCGATGGCGCAGATGAAAAATCCATGGAAAACCCGTCGTCCCCAACCGTCACACGGTACCAGCCCACAAGTTCCAAGCGACGCAACGCAGTGAATCTAGCATTAACAGATTCGCCGGCACGGCAGCCGCGCAGCGAAATCCGTGGATAGATTCCGCGCCCGCGCCCGCCGGCTTCCCCTGCCCGACGCCCGCTCGGGCGTCAACTCGGCGGCCCTCGCCGATGCCGGTATGATGGCACCGGATGGGTCATTGATCAATTCCGCGGCACCTCCCCCGCCGCACGGCTCCCTGTGTTTGCGCTCCCCCTCAATCCAACGGAAACAGCGACGTCGTGCAGCGCACGCTGCCGTCGCCGCCGCAATAGCCGTGCCCGATGTGACAGCAGCCGAACGCCACCGGCGAGCAGTAATACAGTTGGTAGTCCGCCCCGCAGTGGTCGGCGCAGTAGAAGTGCCCGCGATAGAAAGCGCAGTGATTCTGGAACCGCCGCGGCAGCAGCGGAAGGCTCTGCAAGGCATAGGTGAACTGCGCCACCTGGACGTCCGGCGGCACCGGCGAATAGGGTCCCGCCACCGGATAAGGCCCGTCGGCGGCCGCCGCGCCCAGTGTCAGGACGCAGACCAGGAAGGCAGCGAGAAGCGGTGCCCGCACCAAGGATTTCATCGCGCCCCCTCCCTTTGCCGGCAGGAGAACCAGCGCGGCACATGGCGACCCGCCGCGATCTTAAATTCAAGCACACGCCCTCCACCACTGGGATTTGTCCAACTCTCGCGCACCCCCACCGCCGACTGCACTCGCATGATGGCGCACGAGTCCGGGCCGCGCGGTCACGCCCGCGCAGCCGCTGCGACTGCAGCACCCGCCGTCACCACGACGTGTGCATCCCGATCAAGCATGTCGCCCCCTTCCGAATTCCGGCTCCACTTTAATTTGATTTTAGGGGAGCGTCAGACGTTGGGGCAGGCAATGATGACGCCGAGCGCCGATTTTCAGCCGCCGTGGCGATTTTGCAACGCCCTGCACGTCATTCCGCGGCGATTGGATTGGCAAGAAGGGTGGCGGCGCGGTCGTAGCTTTCCTCCCGCGCCAGCATCGCCGGCAGGCCGACCAGGGCGTAGTAATCGGGGAGCGCCATCAGCGCGTCGCCGACCTTCGCAAGCGAGTTGTCGCGCTTGAGGCTCGCCACCACGTGGCGAACCGCGTGGGCGGCGGCGAACAGCGCCACCGAGGGAAAGCTCACGGTGGCGACGCCGGCTTCCTCGAGTTCCGTCAGGCTGCGGTGCTTGGGTCCGGCCGCCTGGGAAATGGTGGCGAAATGCGGCCCCGGCACCTCGGCGATGACGCGCTTGATGTCGGCGATGGCGTCGATGCCCTGAGGCTTGGCCGCATCGGCGCCGGCCGCCATGAACAACCGGCAGCGCGCGATGGCGGCATCGACCCCTTCGACGCCGGCGGCGTCGGTGCGGGCCACGATGAGCATGTCGCCGTCGCGCCGCGCATCGAGCGCGGCCTTGATCCGTGCCAGCATCTGCTCGACCGGCACGACCTGCTTGCCCGGCAGGTAACCGCAGCGGTTCGGGAACACCTGGTCTGAGAAGAACAGCCCGGCAACTCCAGCCGCCTCGAACGCGCGCACCATCTCGCGGACATTGTTGACGCCGCCGAAGCCGGTGTCGCCGTCGACATAGACCGGAATGTTCACCGCCGCGCAGATGCGGGCGTAGTGGTCGGCATAGTCGCGCACATTGCACTGGCCCATATCGGCCTGCCCCATCATGCTGCCGATCGCGGCATAGCCGCCGGCAATGATGGCGTCGAAGCCCTCGGCCTCCATGATCTTCGCCGACAGCGCATCATAGGCGCCGGGCATCGGCACCAGACGGCCGCGCGCGATCAGTTCCCGGAACCGCTTCCTTGTGCTCATGGTCGTCCTTTATTTCCTTGCTCCGCCGCTCGCGATCGCAACACCAATTCATCGCCGGCCGCTGCATAGCGCCCCGCGCTGTCAGCGTCGAATACGACCTCATCACAGACTTCGCAGCGCCAGCCCGAGAGACCTTCCAACATCGCCGACATACCGGCATGCTCGATGGCGAGAGCCTCGCCGTCGAAGCGCATCACGCCACTGGGGGCCTCGCAGTTCGGACAATTTACCGCCATCGTCATCTTACCGCCGGCTGTCGGCCGCGGTCTGCTGCCACGGCCGCTCGGCGCGGGCGCGCTGTTCGAAGGTGGCGATCTCGGCGGCGTGCTTGAGCGTCAGGCCGATGTCGTCGAGGCCTTCGATGAGGCGGGTGCGATCGGCCGCCGGGATCTCGAAACCGATGTCCGGCCCGCCGGGGCCGCTGAGCCGCTGCGTCATGAGATCGGCGGTGAAGGGCACGGCGCCGTCGGCGGCGACGACGCGCGCCGCCAGAGCGTCGGCATCGGCATCGCTGAGTTCCACCGGCAGCACGCCGTTCTGCAGGCAGTTCTCGCGGTAGATGTCGGCGAAGCTCTTGGCGACGATGCAGCTGATACCGACCGCGAGCATCGCCCACACCGCGCTTTCGCGCGAGGAGCCGCAGCCGAAATTGCGGCCGGTCACCAGGATGGCGGGCCGGCGGAACTGCGGCCGGTTGAAAACGAAATCGGGGTCCGGGCTGCCGTCGGGGCGCTGGCGCGCGCGCATGAAGAATAGCTCGGCATAATCGGGCTTGAGGATGCGCGCGATCTGGATCGGCGTGATCTCGTCGGTGTTGATGTCGTCGCGCAGGAGCGGCGCGGCGACCCCGGTGACCGTCGTAAAGGGCGCCATCACGCCACCTCCGCCAGTCGGCGCACGTCGACGATGCGGCCGGTGACCGCAGCCGCGGCCGCCATTTCCGGGCCGACCAGGTGGGTACGCACATCGGGGCCCTGGCGGTTTTCGAAATTGCGGTTGGTGGTGGACACGCAGCGCTCCCCCGGCTGGCCGCGGTCGCCATTGCCGCCGGCGCACATGGAGCAGCCGGACTCGCCCCAGAAGAAGCCGGCGTCGCGGAACACGCGGTCAAGCCCCGCCGCTTCGGCCTGGCGCTTTACCGAGCTCGATCCCGGGACCACCATGGCGACGACACCCTCGGCAACCCGGCGCCCGCGAGCCACCGCGGCGGCGGCTGCTAGGTCGGGCAGGCGGGCATTGGTGCAGGAGCCGATGAAGACGCGGTCGACCGGCAGTCCGGCGATCGGCGTGCCCGGCGAGAGCCCCATGTATTCGAGGGCCCGGCGCATCGCCGCCCGGCGCTCCGGGGCGGCGCCGTCAGGATCCGGCACCCGGCCGGTGACGGCGATCACCTGGCTCGGATCGGTGCCCCAGGTGATCTGCGGCTCGAGCCCCGCGCAATCGACGGCGATGTCCTGATCGAATGTCGCATCGGGGTCGCTCGCGAGATTCCGCCAATCGGCGAGCGCCCGGTCCCATAGCGCCCCCTGGGGCGCCCAGGGACGGCCGCTGATCCAGGAAAAGGTGGTGTCGTCGGGGGCGACGAAGCCGGAGCGGGCGCCCATTTCGATGGCGAGGTTGCACAGCGTCAGCCGGCTCTCGATCGTCATCGTACGCGCCGCCGCGCCGGCATATTCGACGGCGTAGCCGCGGGCGCCGGCGACGCCGATCTCGGCGATGATGCGCAGCGCCACGTCCTTGGCACCGACGTGATCGGCGAGCGTTCCGTCGAGCCGGATGCGCATGCGCTGCGGCCGCCTGGTCGCGAGCACCTGGGTCGCGAGCACATGCTCGAGTTCGGTGGTGCCGACCGCGAAGGCGAGCGCGCCGAGGCCGCCGACGGTGCAGGCGTGGCTGTCGGGCACCGCGTGGGTCGCGCCCGGCAGCACCATGCCCAATTCGGGCGCCACGACATGGGAGATGCCCTGCTCGGGATCGCCGAGATCGAAGATGCGGATGCCGTGACGGCGGCTGCCTTCGCGCATTGCGCGCAGGAACGGCGCGCCCTCGGGGTTGGTGGTGTCGTCGCGGCCGGGCCTGGTCGCGATGGTGTGATCCTGCATGGAGAAGGTGAGATCGGGCCGCCGCACCGGTCGGTTCGTCTTGGCGAGCTTCTCGAAGGCATGGGGGCCATGCAGCTCATGGAGCACGTGCCGGTCGATATAGATGAGATCGCGACCATCGGCGCGGCGCGCCACGAGATGGGAATCCCAGATCTTGTCGAACAGGGTCTGCGGCATGGCGGGTTCCGTATTGCGGGCGCGCGGACTCGAACACTTGATGCGGGAGGAGTCAAATGCACACCGCAACGCTTGGGGGAGGGCTCACTTCAGCCTGCCGCCGCATTTGCGGACCCGGAGGACACGACATATCCCCGAACAAGCGCCTTCCGCTGGACGGACCGTGTGCTGTATCCTGGAAGGCGGCGTGAACAGCGACAGGCCGGGCGAACCGGCGCAGGGAGGATATCCATGCTTTACCGAAGCTCGATCGGCGCGGTTGCGCTGGCAGCGGCACTGATGGCGGCGGCAATGATGGCGGCTGTCGATGGCGCCGCGGCGTTCGACGAGACCAAATATCCGGACTGGAGCGGGCAGTGGAAGCGGCCGCCGGGCCTCGCCACCCAGTGGGACCAAGGCAAGCCGGCCGGCCTCGGGCAGCAGGCGCCGCTGGTACCGGAATATCAGGCGCGGCTGGTTGCGAGCATCGCCGACCAGGCCAACGGCGGCCAAGGCCTCGATACCCGCTACAAGTGCCTCACCAACGGCATGCCGCGGGTCATGGCGGCGATCTTCCCCCTCGAATTCGTCATCCTGCCGAACATCACCTACGTGAATTTCGAGGCCTTCATGCCGCGCCGCATCTATACGGATGGGCGCGACTTCCCCAAGGATGAAGAGCCGAGCTTCATGGGCTACTCGATCGGCAAATGGCTCGACACCGACAATGACGGACGCTTCGACACCCTCGAAGTCGAGACCCGCAACTTCAAGGGACCGCGCACGGTGGAATTCAGCGGCATTCCCCTCCATGACGACAACGAAACCGTCGTCAAGGAGCGGATTTCCCTCGACAAGGCCAACCCCGAAGTCATGCACAACGTGATCACCATCATCGACCACGCCTTCTCGCAGCCCTGGACGGTGGACAAGCGCTACGCCCGCGTCCGCAAGGTGATGTGGTACGAGGACAATTGCAACGAGAACAACAACCACGTCATCATCGGCAAGGAAAACTACTTCATGAGCGGCGACGGCTACCTGATGCCGGCGAAAAAGAACCAGGCGCCGCCGGACCTGCGCTACTTCAAGAAAGCCGCCGCCGGCAAATGACGAACGACGCAGGACGGACGATGCAAGACGGATGATGGTCCGTCTTGCATCGTCGCACCGCAGGGAGGACGATCATGCTCGACCGATACATGACCGGCGCAATCGCGTTCGCCGCCGCCGTGCTGGTGACGCTGTCAGGCGCAGCAGCATTCGACGAGGCGAAATATCCGGACTGGGGCGGCCAGTGGAAGCGGCCGCGCGGCGTCGGCACCCAATGGGACCAGACCAGGCCGTCCGGGCTCGGCCAGCAGGCGCCGCTGACGCCGGAATACCAGGCGAAGCTCGAGGCGAGCATCAAGGACCAGGCCACCGGCGGCCAGGGCACCGACTCCCACGTCAGCTGCATCACCAACGGCATGCCGCGGATCATGACGGCCACCTTCCCGATCGAGTTCGTGATCCTGCCGGCCGTCACCTACGTCCATTTCGAAGCCTTCATGCCGCGCCGCATCTACACCGACGGTCGCGAATTCCCCACCGGCGAGGAGCCGAGCTATCTCGGCTATTCCATCGGCAAATGGATCGATACCGACGGCGACGGCCGCTACGACACCCTCGAGGTCGAGACCCGCAACTTCAAGGGCCCGCGCACCTATGAGAACAGCGGCCTGCAGCTCCATGCGGACAATCAGTCCATCCTGAAAGAGCGTATCTCGCTCGACAAGGCGAACCCGGACCTGCTGCACGATGAGTTCACGATCATCGACCACGCGCTGACGCGGCCCTGGACGAC
Source organism: uncultured Alphaproteobacteria bacterium (assembly GCA_963791375.1). GTDB lineage: Bacteria > Pseudomonadota > Alphaproteobacteria > Rhizobiales > Xanthobacteraceae > JAJPKK01. The sequence continues at coordinate 349,085 of CAWBSI010000025.1, read as the reverse complement.
CACAAAAACCTATCGCCGCGACCGCAACGTGCTGTGGGTCGAAGACAATTGTCCCGAGAACAACAATCACGTGGTGGTCGGCAAGGAAAACTATTTCCTCAGCGCCGACGGCTTCCTGATGCCCACCAAGAAGAGCCAGCCGCCACCGGACCTGCGCTATTTCAAGCAGACGCAGAGATAGGCGCATCCCGCACGGTTCGGGCAAATTCACAAAGCGAGCTTCCGACATGTCTCATCGATGCAAGATCGCCGGGGCCGCGGTCATCGCGGTGCTGGCGTTCACCATCGCCGGCGCTGCGGCGTTCGACGACTCGAAATATCCGGACTGGTCGGGCCTGTGGACGCGGCCCAAAGGACTCTTGACCCAGTGGGATCAGACCAAGCCTCCGGGCCGCGCCCAGCAGCCGCCGCTGACCCCGGAATATCAGGCGATCTTCGAGGGGAGCCTCGCCGACCAGGCCGCCGGCGGCCAGGGCACCGACACCCACATCACCTGCGTCAGCAACGGCATGCCGCGGATCATGACGGTCACGTTTCCGATCGAGTTCGTGATCCTGCCGCATATGACCTACATCCATTTCGAGAACGCCTTTCCGCGGCGCATCCACACCGACGGCAGCGGCTTTCCCAAGGACCAGGAGCCCAACCTGATGGGCTATTCGGTCGGCAAATGGCTCGACGAGGACGGCGACGGCCGCTACGACGCGCTCGAGGTCGAGACCCGCAATTTCAAGGGGCCGCGCACCTATGAGCCGAGCGGCATTCCGCTGCACGCGGACAACGAGACCGTCATCAAGGAGCGCTTCACGATCGACAAGGCGGACCATGACCTCATGCACAACGAGATCACCGTGATCGACCACGCTTTGACGCGGCCGTGGACGGTGATCAAGAACATGCGCCGCGACCGCAAGCTGCAATGGCTGGAGGAAGACTGCGGCGAGAACAACCAGCACGTCGTGATCGGCAAGGACAATTACCTCATGAGCGCGGACGGCTACCTGATGCCGGCGCAGAAGGACCAGCCGCCGCCGGACCTGCGCTATTTCAAGCAAATCAAGAAGCAATAGAGGATACATCGTTCCGGGTTCGCGCTGCGCGCGCCCCGGAATGACGGCGATGGATTGAGCCGCGTCCGAAAGCCGAACTACAGCCCGAACACCCAGACCATCGTCGCGTTGCCCTGCAGCCGCAGGTCGGGGCTGCGGGCGACCTGGCCCCTGGTGTTGCGCGGCGGGGCGGCGCCGGGACCGGCACAGCACAGGCCCGAGGCGATGGCGATGTATTGCTTGCCGTCGACCGCATAGGTCATCGGCGGGGCGTTGAAGCCCGAGCCGACATTGATCCGCCACAGCTCGTCCAGCGTCTGGTCGTCATAGGCGAGAACGGTGCCGTCGACGAGCGCGGTCACCACGATGCCGCCCGCCGTCGAAAGTACGCCGGCCGAGTTGGAATAAGGGGTCTCGACGCGCTTCTTGACTTCGCCGGTACCGGGATCGAGGGCAATCAGGCCCCCGAGCACGGGCCCGCCGCCGCCGATGCTTCCACCGAAGAACTTGCCCTTCACATGGGCGCTGGCGTCCGGTGTTACCTGGCTGCAGCCCTCGTGGGTCGGCACATAGAGCAGGCTGGTCTTGCGGCTATAGGCCGGCGGCCAGAAATTGGTGCCGCCGGCAACCTCGGGGCAGATCCGCCGCGCCAGCTTGTCCTGCACCGTATTGGCCGGCTCGGCATAGAGCTGGATGTCTTTGGTCGGATCGTATTCGACCGGTTTCCCGGTCTTCGCGTCGATGCCCTTCGTCCAGTTCACCTGCCGGACGGTCTGCACCGCATTGAGGAACTGGCCATTGAGACGATCGAAGCTGTAATTGAACCCGTTGCGGCCCGCATGGGTCAGGATCTTGCGGTTCTCGCCGTTCACCTTGGTGTCGACGATGATGTGGCTGCCGGTCTCATCGTAGTCGCGGTTGTCGTTCGGCGTGTACTGGTGCCACCACCTGATCTTGCCGTCGGCGACGTCGAAGGCGATTGCGCTCGAGGTGTAGAGGTTGTCGCCGGGCCGATAGGTGGCATCGAATGCCGGCACCGCATTGCCCGAGCCCCAATAGGTGAGATTGGTGGCGGGATCATAGGAGCCGGTGACGTAGAAGGCGCCGCCGCCGGTGGCCCACGAATTGCCGTTCTTCCAGGTCTCGTTGCCGGGCTCGCCGGGGGCCGGAATCGAATAGGTCTTCCACTTGATGTCGCCGGTCTTGGGATCGAGGGCGGCCACCCAGTTGCGCAGGCCGCGGTCGCCGCCGGAGCCGCCGATAACGATGGAATCCTTGAGCGCGAGCGGTGCCGCGGTGAGCTCCAGGTCGGCCTGGTCGAGCAGGCTCTTGTCCCACACGATGACGCCGGTCTCCTTGTCGGTGGCGATCACCCGCCCGGCATAGCCGGTGACGGAGATGACCAGATTCCCCCACAGCGCGGCCCCGCGGTTGCGGTCCTGCTTCTCCAGCTTGGGGTCCATCTTCCAGACGAACTTGCCGGCGGCGCCGGAGCGCACGTCGATCTTGGAGACGATGCCCCAGCTGTCGACCATGTACATGAAGCCGTCCTCGACCAGCGGGGTTGCCTCCAGGCTTTCATTGGTCGAGGTGCCCCCGAGCCCGATGGCGAACAGCAGCCGCAGATTCTTGACGTTTGCCCTGTTGATGGCATCGAGCGCGGAGAAGCGCTGCGAGGTGTAGTCGTGATGGTTCATGAGCCAGTTCTGCGGCTCCGGATTGAGCAGGCGCTCATAGGTCAGGTCCGCGGCAGGCGCGGGCATGGCGGCCGCAACGGCGGCACAGCCGAACGCGGCCATCGCCAAAGGCCTTCCGAGCAGACGTGGCTTTCCGAACAGACGTGGTTTTCCGGGCAGACCGGTTCTGCATTTCATGTTTTCCTCCCTGCAGCTCGCCCTCACGCACCCATCCGCCGCGGCAAGCACCGCGGTCGAGAATGCCGGTTTTCCAGGAAACGGGCGAACGCCGGAGCATGCCCCGAACGCGGCAGCGAGGTCGAGTCCCCGCTGGAGTGTTGCGAGCGAATTCAACCGGCAGCGTGCTGGCGGACTACGCTCCGTCGCCCTGCGAAGGCTGCGGCCTGCGTGCACTGATGAACTGGTGGACCTTGTGCATCAGGCGCAGATTGGACTCGATCTGCGCGAGCACCTGCTCGGCGGTCGCGGTCGGTTTGCCCTGGGCGTGGAGCCGCGAGATCAACACGCGCTGACGCGCGATCTGTGTCTCCGAGCGTGCGATCGGAGCGCTCGAACCGGCGAGCTCGGGAAGCCCATCTTTCATCGCTGATACACCCGTCCCCCAGATTGGCAACATTCGACTATAGCTATTTCTGTTGGCGCGAGTGATACCGCAAGGACACTAATCCACATCAAAATGCATCACGATACCTGCGCCGTGGCGCGGTATATGCGCGCGATTTTCCGGCGTCCGACCGAACAATTAAAAAGGGGTTTCGACGCCTGCGTTCACGGCGAAAAAAATACCGCGGGTTATGGAGAAATTACTGATAATTAATAGTAATCTCGCCATTCGCTTGATTTAAGGCCGCCCCCCTTCATAACCAGCATGCACGTTGTTCCCGCGTGATTCGCGCTGCGGTGAACGGCGGTGTTGATCATGGAGGTTTTCCGTGCGCCAAAGTGTTCGTTGCGTTGCGTTGGGTCTTCTGTCCGCCGTGGCCGTCGCAAGCATGGCGCTGCCCGCGTCCGCCGGCCTGCTCGACGGCGGCTGGGGCTGCGGCTGCGGTGGACCTGCCTATTACATCGTCCCGGATTACGTCGCCCCGGCTTACGTCGAACCCCTCCCCGCCTTGATCTATCCGCAGGTGCAGGTCGTCGTCGGACCGCCCGTCGTCTACGCGCCGCCTTACGCCTACGGGCCGCCGGTCCGGGCCTGGCGCCGTCCCTACGGGCCGCGCCGGTACTACTGAGACGCGGCCGGCGGGATCGGGGAAACCCGGTCCGCCCTTGCCTCGATAGAACGGCGGGCTGAAATAAGCCCGCCTTACGGTTTCGGCGTGTCGGGCGGTGCAATCCGCCCATGCAGGGGGCGATCTGGACGACGCGCCCCTCCGTATCCAGATAAGCGGCTCAGAGATTGAGGGCCGCCATGTCCATCCGACCAGTCAAGCGTATCGTCAAGTCCACGCCCACCATGGAAGGGGCCGGGGTGAAGCTTCACCGCGCCTTCGGGTTCGGCGACACCGGCGAATTCGACCCGTTCCTGCTGCTCGACGACTTCCGCAACGACCGGCCGGAGGACTACCGCGCCGGCTTTCCCTGGCACCCGCACCGGGGCATCGAGACCATCACCTATGTGCTGTCCGGCACGGTCGAGCACGCCGACAGCCTGGGCAACAAGGGCAGGCTCGGCTCGGGCGACGTGCAGTGGATGACCGCTGGCAGCGGCATCCTGCACCAGGAAATGCCCCAGGGCGACCCGCGCGGCCGCATGCACGGCTTCCAGCTGTGGGCCAACCTGCCGGCCTCCCTCAAGATGACCAACCCGCGCTACCAGGACATCCCGGCGATCGAGATTCCCGACCTCGTCGACGACGACGGCACCCGGGTCCGGGTCATCTGCGGCGACTTCCGCGGCAAGCGCGGCCCGGTGGACGGCATCGCGGCGGAGCCGCGCTACCTCGACATTTACGTCCCGCCGGGCCGGCGCAAGACCCTGCCGGTGGAGACCTGGCGGCACGCCTTCGCCTATGTGTTCGAAGGGTCCGGCACGTTCTCCGGTGCGTCGAAGCCGTTCGGCGTGCTGACCGAGAAGGAAACCGCTGCCGGCGATACGCTGGTGCGCGAACGCACCGGTAACCGCTCGCTGGTGCTGTTCGACAAGGGCGACGAGGTGACGGTCGAAGCCGGCGAGGACGGCATCCGGTTTCTGCTGGTCTCGGGCAAGCCCATCGAGGAACCGGTCGCCTGGTATGGGCCGATCGTGATGAACACCAAGGCGGAGCTGCAGCAGGCGGTCGCCGAGCTCAACAACGGCACCTTCATCAAGCACGGGTGAATTGCGGCGGCCGGCCCTCCTGTGACATGCGGGCCCATGTTCGCGAACCCGCCCTGTGGTAGTTTTCCGCGGGAAGCCGGGCGCGAGTGACGCCAGGAAAACCGGGAGGTTCGTGATGCCCCTTCGTCTCGTGATCTCGGCGATCTGCGCCGCGCTGGCGTTCATGGCGGCAGCATTGCCGTCTTCGGCCGAAACCTGGCCGCAGCGGAACGTCCGCTTCATCGTGCCGCTGGGCCCGGGCAGCGGCGCCGACATCGCCGCGCGGCTGTTGGCCGACAAGCTGACCGCGCGCTGGGGCAAGCCCGTGGTAGTCGAGAACCGCCCGGGCGGCGACGGCATCGTCGGGATCACCGCCTTCGTCAGCGCCCATGACGATCACACGCTGCTGTTCACGCCGGCCGCGACCTTCACCGCGCACCCTTATCTCCACGACAAGCTGCCCTACGATGTCGCCGATCTGGCGCCGATCGCGCGGGTCTCGAACACCATGGTGGCGATCGTGGCGCCGGCCGCCACGAAGATCGGGTCGCTCGCGGAACTGTTCGCCCAGGCGCGCCAGCAGCCGGGCAAGCTCAACTGGGCGACCGCCACCGGCATCAGCGATTTCCTGATGGCGTCGTTCCTCAAGAACGCCAACCTGGACATGTCCAAGGTGCCCTATCGCGACGTCGTGCAGGCCTCCACCGACCTCGCCGAGGGACGCATCCAGTTCTATTGGGGAGCGCTCGCGATCGTGCGGCCGCAGGTGCAGGCGGGCAAGGCCAAGCTGCTCGCCTTCAGCAACACCACCAGGGCGCCCGACGAGCCGAGCGTTCCCACCGTCACCGAAGCCGGCTTTCCCACGCTGAAATATGACGGCCTGGTCGGCCTGTTCGGGCCGCGCGACCTTCCCGCCGACCTCCGCGACCGCATTTCCGCCGACGTGCAGGCGGCCGCCGCCGACCCCACCATCGCCGCCCGCCTGCTCTCCACCGGCCAGGTCGTCAGCCCCGGAGGGCCGGCCGAATTCGCCGCCTCGATCGACCAGCAGCGCGCGGTCGTCGCGGTCGATCGCGCAGGAGATGGGGATCAAGCCGGCGACGCGGTCGCAGTAGGCGGGGCGACGTCCTCCATTACAGAACTGCGTCATTCCGGGTTCGCCGCATCCGATCTCGGGTTTACCCGAGATCGGGACGATAGGTTGCGCACATCGGCAACAGCCGATGTGCGGTGGCGCCCGGAATGACGGCCTAAACGTTTGAACGGAAGGGGCGCTACCGCGTCGGCACCGGCTTCTCGCCGCGATAGTCGTAGAAGCCGCGCTTGGTCTTGCGGCCGAGCCAGCCGGCTTCGACGTATTTCACCAGCAGCGGACACGGGCGGTACTTGGAGTCGGCCAGCCCCTCATGGAGCACCTGCATCACCGAGAGGCAGGTGTCGAGGCCGATGAAGTCGGCGAGCTCGAGCGGGCCCATGGGATGATGGGCGCCGAGCTTCATGGCGGTGTCGATGGCATCGACCGAGCCGACGCCTTCATAAAGCGTGTAGATCGCCTCGTTGATCATCGGCAGCAGGATGCGGTTGACGATGAAGGCGGGAAAATCCTCGGCCACCGCGATCTTCTTGCCGAGCTTGGTGATGAAGGTCTTGGTGGTCTCGTAGGTGGCGTCGTCGGTGGCGATCCCGCGGATCACCTCGACCAGCTCCATCACCGGCACCGGGTTCATGAAGTGGACGCCGATGAAGCGTTCCGGCCGGTCGGTGGAGGCGGCGAGCCGGGTGATCGAGATCGACGAGGTGTTGGTGCCGATGATCGCGCTCTCCTTGAGCACCGGGCACAGGGCGGCGAGGATCTTGCGCTTGACGTCTTCCTTCTCGATCGCGGTCTCGACGATGAAATCGCAGTCGGCCAGCCCATCGATGGCCGGCGCCGGGGAGATGCGCCCGAGCGCCGCCTGCCGCTCGCCTTCGCTGATGGCATTCTTGGCCACCTGGCGCGCCATGTTGCCGTTGATGGTGGCGATCGCCGCCTTGACCCGCTCCTCCGAGACGTCGTTGAGCGCGACGTGGAAGCCCGCAAGCGCGCACACATGGGCAATGCCGCTGCCCATCTGACCGGCGCCGATGACGCCTACCCGGTGAATGTTCATGTCCGTCCGCTGGCCTTTTGAGCCATCCTGCATAATGCGCCGAGGCGATGTTCTACTGCGAAAGGCCTCGCATCACCACCGCCTACCGGCGCCATCTCTTCAAAGCGCTGCCGCTTCGAGCCGACGCGCACAGCGCACTCACCTGTCCGTCTTTGCGCATGATCTAGGCCGAAAAGGATGCAACTTCCCGGAATCATGCCGTTAACGTTTACAACCGCCCTTTCAGCGGCCGAGCTTGCCGAGCTCCTCGGCCAGTTCAGGGAGCGCCTTGAAGAGATCGGCGACCAGCCCGTAGTCGGCGACCTGGAAGATCGGCGCTTCCTCGTCCTTGTTGATGGCCACGATGACCTTGGAATCCTTCATGCCGGCGAGATGCTGGATCGCGCCGGAGATGCCGACCGCGACATAGAGCTCGGGCGCCACCACCTTGCCGGTCTGCCCGACCTGCCAGTCGTTGGGCGCATAGCCGGCATCCACGGCGGCCCGCGAGGCCCCGACCGCGGCGCCGAGCTTGTCGGCCACCGGCTCGATGTATTTGGTGAAGTTCTCGCGCGACTGCATGGCGCGGCCGCCGGAGATGATGATGCGCGCCGAGGTCAGCTCGGGCCGGTCGGTCTTCGACAGCTCCTCGCCGACGAAGCTGGACAGGCCGGGATCGGCCGGGGGCGTCACCGCCTCGGCCGTGGCCGAGCCGCCGTCGCCGGCCGCCTGGAAGGTCGAGGTGCGCACCGTGATCACCTTCTTGGCGTCCTTGGAGCGCACGGTCTGCACGGCATTCCCCGCATAGATCAGCCGCTCGAAGGTGTCGGGGGCGATCACCTTGACGATGTCGGAGACCTGCATGACGTCGAGGAGCGCCGCGACCCGGGGCATGAAGTTCTTCGCATTGGTGGTGGCCGGCGCCATGATGGTGTCGTAGCCCGGCGCCAGCGCGACGATGAGCGCCGCCATCGGCTCGGCGAGCATGTGCTCGAAGGGCGCGCCCTCGGCGATCAGCACCTTGGAAACCCCGGCGAGCTTGGCGGCAGCCTCGGCCGCCGGGCGGCAATCCTTGCCGGCGACGAGCACGTGAACCTCGGAGCCGATGGCAGTGGCCGCGGTCAGCGCCTTGGCGGTCGCGTCCTTGAGGCTCTTGTTGTCGTGCTCGGCGACGAGGAGGGTCGGCATCTCTAAAGAATTCCTGCTTCGTTTTTCAGCTTGCCGACGAGCTCGGCGACCGAGCCGACCTTGGCGCCGGCCTTGCGCACCGGCGGCTCGGTGGTCTTGAGGACTTCGAGGCGCGGCGCGGTGTCGACCCCGTAATCGGCCGGCGTCTTGTCCGCGATCGGCTTCTTCTTCGCCTTCATGATGTTCGGCAGCGAAGCATAGCGCGGTTCGTTGAGCCGCAGGTCGGTGGTGACGATCGCCGGTGTCTTGAGCCTGACGGTCTGCAGGCCGCCGTCGACCTCGCGGGTGACCGCCATGGTGTCGCCGTCGATCACCAGCTTGGACGCGAAGGTGCCCTGGGGCCAGCCGAGCAATGCCGCCAGCATCTGGCCGGTCTGGTTGCAGTCGTCGTCGATCGCCTGCTTGCCGAGGATGACGAGTCCCGGCTGCTCCGCTTCGACCACGCCCTTGAGGATCTTAGCCACCGCCAGTGGCTCGACGATGCCGTCGACCTTCACCAGGATGCCGCGGTCGGCGCCCATGGCGAGCGCGGTGCGGATCGTCTCGGCCGCCTGGGCGTTGCCGATCGAGACCGCCACGATCTCGGTCGCCTTGCCCGCTTCCTTGAGACGGATCGCCTCCTCGACGGCGATTTCGTCGAACGGATTCATCGACATCTTGACGTTGGCGAGCTCGACGCCGGAGCCGTCGGTCTTGACCCTGATCTTGACGTTGTAGTCGACCACCCGCTTGACGGGCACCAAAACCTTCATTCTGGTCTTCTCCAGGAGGCGGCGCGCAAACTATGACCCGCGCCGGGGCATGTCAACGAGTTTGCCGCATTGCAGCATAAATCATGGGCGGCGTCACCGGTTGCGCCAGGCAAGTTTCGGTGGGGCGACCAATGGATTGGCTGCGGATGCGGCGTCAGCTTTCCCAGTTGCAGACATTGTCGCGGCACACGCCCTGGGCAGCGATGCGGCCCAAAATCGGCCATCACGCGGCCGCCATGCCTGCGTTAGGCGATCGTCGGCCAAATCCCTCGGACGCGTGGTCCAAATCGTCCCTGTTTGGCGCCCGGCACCACATGGCTTCCAAAGAACGCTTTTGTCGACTATGTTTCCGGCCTTCGTCGAGGGGGGCTGCCCCCGATTAGGTTGCCTGCCGGTCCGACCGCCACGGTGCCGTGTCTTGGTCGCATGCGATAGACCAGCAACCATTCGTAACACAATTGGATGCGCACGCTTCGACCGTGCGCACCTTGAATGAGGGAGAAACGACATGAGAATCAGGTCACAAGTTTTCGTTGTTGCGATGTTGGCCGCGACGTTCGCGCTGAGCTCGGTCTCGGCTCAAGCCCAGAACGTGCGCGTGCGCGGCACTATCGAGAAGCTCGACGGCAACAACTTGGCGGTCAAGTCGCGCGACGGAGCCGAGCTCAAGCTCGTGCTCAAGGACAACGTCCGCGTTGGCGGCGTCGTCAAGGCCTCTCTCGCCGACGTCAAGCCCGATGCCAACGTGGCCATTACCTCGCGGCCACGACCCGATGGAACGTTTGAGGCGATCGAACTGCGCATCTTTCCCGCCGGGCAGCCCTTCAACTCATTCCATGCCGATTGGGACTTGATGCCGAACAGCTTCATGACCAACGGCTCATTGCAGACCTCGATCGCCGGCGTCGACGGCCAGATGCTGACGGTCAAGTACAAGGTCCAGGGCAAGGCCGATGAGGAAAAGAAGATCGTCGTAACGCCGAAGACCATCATCGCCACCACGGTTCCCGGCACCAAGGCGGATCTCAAGCCAGGCTTGAAAGTATTCGTTGCCGGCGCGCCAAAGCTGGCCGATGGCTCACTCGATGTCGCGGCGATCCAGGTCGAAAAGGAAATCCCCCCGCCGCAGTGATATGACCGCAACGGGCGAAAGGGCGGGCGGTCCACCCGCCCTTTTTTCGCTACTTGTTGATAAGCCCCGGCGAGTCCGCTTGGCGCCAAATCCCGCTTCCATCTCCAGCGCTCGGATATCTCCTTTCGCCGTACGCGGACATGGTCCACGAGAGAAGTATCCGTTGGTCAGGCCATTCCATTCTGCTTAGGGGTTGCGTTACCGGTTGCGGCCCGGCACCCACAGCACGTCGCCGCTGCCCTTGGCGTTCGCGAAGCGGCTGGCCACGAACAGGAAATCCGACAGACGGTTGACGTATTTGATGGCGCTGGCCGACACCGTCTCGTCGGGTGTGTCGGCGAGTTCGACCATCATCCGCTCGGCACGGCGGCAGATGGTGCGGGCGAGATGGAGATAGGCCGCGGCCGCGGTGCCGCCCGGCAGCACGAAGGAGCGCAGCGGCGCAAGGTCCGCATTGAGCCGGTCGATCTCGGCCTCGAGCCGGGTCGACCTGGGCTTCGGTGACGGTGAGCCGCTCGCCGCCCGGCCCCTTGCCCTTGGCGGTTTCCGGCGTGCAGAGATCGGCGCCGAGATCGAACAGGTCGTTCTGGATGCGGCCGAGCATGGCGTCGATCTCGGCGTCGCCGGCGGTCGAGAGCCGCACGAGGCCGATCGCGGCATTGAGCTCGTCGACGGTGCCGTAGGCGGCGATGCGCAGATCATATTTCTTGCGCCGCTCCCCGGTGCCGAGCGCAGTGGTGCCGTCGTCGCCGGTGCGGGTATAGATGCGATTGAGAACGACCATGCGATTGCAGACCCTTCGGACCAGACCGCGCGCGGGATCACGCTAGCGATGCATGGCCCAGACCGTCAGCATGATAATGACGATGGCGACGAATTGCAGCACCACCCGCCAGCGCATCAGCTTCTGCGACAGGTTGGGCGAGCCGCCGCGCAGCATGTTGTAGAGGCCGAGCACCAGCACGACGGCGACGGCGCCGATCGCCACGGGAACGATGTAGTTCGAAAGCACATTCGCCATTACAACCATTTAGCATCTGCAACATCCCGCCGCCATGGATGTCGTGGCGGCAAATGCCCATGGCAGCAATGTTCGACACGCAAGATAGATGGAGAACGGATTGCCCGACGACAGTTCGCCGCAACCCTCCCGCACCGGGCGCATCCTCGTGCTCGGCGCCGCCGGGCAACTGGGCCGCGCCGCGGCGCAGACCTTTCGCGCCGCCGGGTGGCAGGTCGCGAGCCTGGTGCGCGGACACGCCACGGCCGACGTGGCGCCGGGCACGGAGGTGGTCGAGGTCGATGCCCGTGACACCGACGGGGTGATCGAGGCGGCGCGCGGCGCCGACGTCGTCCTTCACGCCCTCAACGTGCCCTATACGCAATGGTGCGGCGGCCGCTATGCCATTGGCCGAGGCGGCGATCGCAGCGGCGCGCGTCAGCGGCGCGACGCTGGTGTTCCCGGGGAACCTGTTCATCTATGGCGCCGGCATTCCGGCCATCATCGACGAAGCGACGCCGGTCCGTCCGACCTCGCGCAAGGGCGAGATCCGCGCCGCCATCGAAGCGCGCCTGCGTGATGCAACGGATCAAGGCGTGCGCGTCATCATCCTGCGCAGCGGCGACTTCTTCGGCGGCGCCGGCATCGGTTCGTATTTCGACCGCATCCTGGTGCGGGAGATTTCGATCGGGCGCCTCACCTATCCCGGGCCGCTCGATGTCGTGCACGAATGGGCCTATGTCCCCGATCTCTGCGAGGCCATGCTGCGTCTCGTCGACGCCCGCGCCGGGCTCGAGCCCTTCGCGCAATTCGGATTTCCAGGCCACGCCGTGACCGGCCGCGCCCTGGTCGGCGCGATCGCGCGGGCGTGCGGACGCGGGTTCAAAGTGAACGGCATGCCGTGGACGATGTTGCGCCTGCTCGGTCTCGCGGTGCCGATGTTCCGCGAGCTGTCCGAAGTGTCCTACCTGTGGTCGACGCCGCACGCCATCGACGGCACGCGGCTGGCGGCCGTGATCGGCGAGCCTCCCCTGACGCCGCTCGACCGCGCCGTCGCATCGGCTCTGCTGAATCTGGGCATCAGGCGCCGGACGGACGGCAAGCAGTGATACGACGATTCGCGGTTGCCCGGCCGGTTGCTCATCTCCGTCATTCCGGGGCGCGCTCTTACGCGAACCCGGAATCCAGGCGGCGGTGCAGACAGTAAGATCGTCTGGATTCCGGGCTCGGTGCGGAGCCTGTCATCGGGCCGGCCACAGGCCGGACCCGTTGGCACCGCCCCGGAATGACGCAGGAATGTATCGCTACCCCGCGAGGTGCTTCTCGATCTCGTAGACCGGCTGCTTGGTGAAGTCCTTGTCGACCTCGGCGATGACGTGGGCCTTGACGTCCTTGTGCAGCGCCTGCCGCAGATCGGCCAGCGTGCGCGGAGGCGCGGCGATCACGACGGCCTTCACCTTGCGATCGCGCACCAGCTTCTCGAGCGCTTCAGCCACCACGCGGGCGAAATGGTGCTCCTCCAGATCGTGCCAATCGGTCGGCTCGACCGCGCTGCGGCCGGGCCCCATGCTGGAATAGCTGCGGCCGGGCCTGTCGGTGCCCTGCTCGTGGGTCGGCGGGTTGTGATCGAGGAAGACGCGCTCGGTCTTGAGGTTGGGAAACTTCTCGTCGCCTTCATTGCGAAGGAACAGCGCCTTGCGTCCGTCGCCGACGAACACGATGGCATCGTGGGGAATTTGGATTTTGTTCATGAGCCCTCGGTTCTCGCATGATTTCGAATGGTTACAGGCCATTCAATTCATGCGCGAATTAAAGAAAGCTGCGCATGATTCCGAAAAATCGGGATCATGCGCAAGTGTAGACCACCAGGGCGCGGCCGGATTGGACGCCCGGTATGGCGCTCTGATCAGCCCATGAAACCGCAAACGCGGGGGCCGGCCTTGATGTTCCTCAAATTGGCCGCAAGCCGGCCTGGGGCTCAATTGCGGCCGTGGATCTGTAACTCATGGTCGGCGGCGACTCCGCGCGCTCAGATCACGCGGCAGCCAATCGATCGAGCCGACGAGGTCGGCGATGGCATCGAGCGGCGCCGGCTGTTCCAGGCGCGACGTCTCCCGTTCCTGCGGCGGAGTGTCTTGTCGACCGTCCGGCAAGAAGTCGTCGGGCAGATTGGCTAGAATTTCAAATGCCCGCGCCAATCCTTTCCCCTTTTCGCGCAATACGATTTCATCACCGCGGCGGAAAATTTCAGCTCCCGCTCAGCACCGGAACGCCTGGCGACCTGCGCAGGCCGGTTATACTCGGCTGTCGCTTTGCTGGGCCTGCGCCACGATATGCGGCAGAGATAGGTTGCGAGATGCAATCAACGATTCCGCCGGGCGGCGAGCGAAATCGCCGCCGATGCGATGACGTTCCGTCGCCGACGTCTGCCGCGATCGCGGACTGCGACCGCGATGGGCTCGAAATCGATCGTTGCGCGTTACTGCGGTGAGGCCTGCTCCAGCGCCGTGGCCACGATCATGAGATCGCACTGGCATCGCCGAGCCAACGCTGCTGGGCGCCCCAAGATCCGAACGTCTTCGCAAGGTCGAATGGCCGATCAGCCGGCCGTAAAGCGCGTACTCGGTCCAGCAAGATCGTAAGCGCGCCGGCAAAGGCTGGATCAGTCGCGCGCTGTCGCGCAATGCCGCGCTCGATTTCGCCAATGCTGATGACGCTGAGGAAAAGATCGGTCGTCCGCTGGCGTTCGAACCAGCCAAGTACCGGATCGCGCTGCCGCCTGCGCTGCTCCGATGCGTAACGATATCGATAAGGAACATCAGAGATCAGATCGCGCATCCGCACATTCGGAGCGGCAATTCGCCGTCATCCTGCGGCATGGCGAGCAGCACATCGGCAAAGGATCGATGCCTGCGCGCGTTCGCGCCGAAGCGCTCGTACTCCGCCACGTCGACCACGACCACGGTGGGCTTGCCGTGCTCGGTGACCGCTGCGGCATGCGCCGCGCGGCCTCGACGACATCGCTGAATCGGTGTCTTCGCATCCTGCACCGACCAAGTCGCTGAGCGTCAGTCACCCCCTTCCTGCTAGCTAGAATTTCTAGCAGAACAGATTGACAGCCGTTGCCGTCAAGGCGGCACGGCTGGCAGGTCGTTCCATGCATACTGCCGCGCTGAAGCCGGGGAGGCACCGCCGGTTAGGCCGCCTTCGGATTGTTTACGGTCTCGATGCGATCGAGAATCTTGCCGAGATAGCGCTTCGCGATCTGAACGTCATAGTCGTTCTGCAGATTGAGCCAAAGCTCTGCCGTTGTATCGAGTGCCTTGGCGAGCCGAAGCGCAGTATCGGCGGTAATACCGGCCTGTTCGCTGGCGATCCTCTCGATCCGCGTGCGAGGCAAGCTGCAGGCCTTGGCAAGAGCGCCCGCCGACATTTTCAGCGGTACCAGGAACTCCTCCCGCAGAACCTCACCGGGATGCATGGGCTTGAGCTTCTTGGCCATTGTCGCGTCCTCTTCTAGTGGTAGTCCACGATCTCGACCTCCGCCGGGCCTTCTGCGGTCCAAACAAAGCACACCCGGAATTGATCGTTGATCCTGATCGAGTGTTGCCCCTTGCGATCGCCCGCCAACGCCTCGAGACGGTTACCCGGAGGCGACCTCAAGTCGCCGAGATCGCCCGCGGCGTTGAGATAGCGCAATTTCCGGCGCGCCACCTTGACCAGATCGGCCGGAAAGCCCTTCGGACTTTCGCCGTTGAAGACGGCTTCGGTGGTCTTGTCCCGGAAGCTCCTGATCACGGATCAACTGTATCATTTAATGATACAAATCTCAAGGTCCGCGCATCAATCAATAATACAGCGCTACCGGCGCTGCACGTCGCCCGCTGGCTCAGTTGCGCCCGTCGAGCAGGCGCCGGGCGATCACCTGGGCCTGGATTTCGGCCGCGCCCTCGAAGATCGAGAGGATGCGCGCATCGCACAGGATGCGCGAGATCTTGTATTCCAGCGCAAAGCCGTTGCCGCCGTGGATCTGCAAGCGCATTGTCGGCGGCGGCCCAGGCGACGCGGGCGGCGAGCAGCTTCGCCATGCCGGCCTCGAGATCGCAGCGCCGGCCCTTGTCCTTTTCGCGGGCGGCGTAATAGCTGATCTGGCGCGCGATCATGATCTCCGCCGCCATCATGGCGATCTTGTCGGCGACGCGGGGAAATTCGATCAGCTTCTGGCCGAACTGCACGCGGTCGTTGGCATAGGCGATCGCCTGGTCCATCGCCGCCTGGGCGACGCCCACGGCGCGCGCCGCGGTCTGGATGCGCGCGGACTTCGAACGTCTGCATGAGCTGCTTGAAGCCCTGGCCCTCGACGCCGCCGAGCAGGCCCTCCGCCTTCACTTCGAAGCCGTCGAAGGCGATCTCGTATTCCTTCATGCCGCGATAGCCGAGCACCTCGATCTCGGTGCCGGACATGCCGGGCGCCGGAAACGGATTTTCGTCGCTGCCGCGCGGCTTTTCCGCGAGCAGCATGGAGAGGCCGCGATAGCCCGGCTCCTTGGGATCGGTGCGCACCAGGAGCGTCATCAGATCGGCCCGCACCGGATGGGTGATCCAGGTCTTGTTGCCATTGACCTTGTAGACGTCGCCGTCGCGCTGGGCGCGGGTGCGCAGCGAGGCGAGGTCGGAGCCGGTATTGGGCTCGGTGAACACCGCCGTCGGCAGCACTTCGCCGGAGGCGAGCTTGGGCAACCATTTGGTCTTCTGCTCGTCGGTGCCGCTGCCCAGGATCAGCTCCGCGGCGATCTCGTTGCGCGTGCCGATCGAGCCGACGCCGATATAGCCGCGCGACAGCTCCTCCGAGACCACGCACATGGACTCCTTGCCGAGACCGAGTCCGCCATATTCCTCGGGGATCGTGAGGCCGAACACGCCGAGTTCGGCCATGTGGCCGATCACCTCGAGGGGAATGTAGGAGTTGGTGCGGTGCCACCCTTGGGCGTGCGGCATCACCTCGCTGTCGGCGAATTTGCGCATCTCCTCGCGCATGGTGTCGAGCATGTCGTCGAGCCCGCAATCGCCGACGGTGGCGCCGCTGTGGTTCGCCATCAGCGCGATCAGGCGGGCACGATTTTCCGCGGTGTTGCCGTTGGCGATGAGATCCTCGACCCCGGCGGTGAAGCGCGACGCGACCGCCTTGGCATCGAGGCCGAGATCGGCCGGCCGGACCAACTCGCCCTGGCTCATCAGGATGCCGCCGGCCATCTGGGCGAGGAACTCCCCGGCGCCGATGCGCACCAGAAGCTCTTCGATCTCGCCGAAGCGGCCCTGCGCGCTCATCCGCTCCGCATAGCTCAGGAGCTGGCGTATCGCTTCGGCATAGGTGGCCAGCCACGCAAGCCCGTGGGTCGCGCGCTGCTCGCGCTCGACCAGCCCTGAGTCGGTGCGGCCGTTCACCGTGACGCGTTCGCGGACCTTGTAGGTGGCGTCGCCCAGCAGCGCATCCGCCGCGGCGCGCGCCTCCTGCATCAATCCCAGCAAATCCGTTCCGGTCTCCATAAGCGGCGCAGCGTTCGACATCATTTCCTCCGCCCGTCAGGTGAAGCCGGGCGCCCGGATCGCCCATGCTGCAGCGCAGCATAATACCATTTCCGTTGCCTGCGCCAGCCTTTCCCCGGCGCTCCCCGAATTTAATTTCGCCACCGCAGGGTTCGCGCGTTATCAAGCAAGCGGCCCCTGTGCCGAATGAACCGAGCCTGTTCGCAATGAGCCAAACCCTCTTCCAAACGAGCAAGGAACGCCCTTTGCACGTGATCGCCCTGTGGTACCGCATCGCCAGCGATGCCTTTCTCGCGCTCGCGCGCGACGACGGCTGGGCGATCGCGAGCCACATCGCGCTGTCGACCCTGATGTCGCTGTTTCCGTTCCTGATCTTCATCACCGCGCTGACCGGCTTCCTGTTCGGCACCGAGGAACTCGCGGACCAGGTCGCCGGCCTGTTGCTCGAGGCATGGCCCAAGGAGGTCGCGGGGCCGATCGCGAGCCAGATCGCGAGCGTGCTCACCACCGCCCATAGCGGGCCCCTGACCTTCGGCGTGGTGCTGGCGGTCTATTTCTCCTCCAGCGGCATCGAGAGCCTGCGCATCGGCCTCAACCGCGCCTATGACGAGATCGAGATGCGGCCGTGGTGGGTGCTGCGACTGGAGTCGATCGCCTATGTGCTGGTCGGAGCCGCCGGGCTGATCACGCTCTCCTTCCTGATCGTGCTGGCGCCGCTGATCTATCACACCGCGTTGCCCTACGCGCCCTGGCTTGCCGGCCTGGAGGCGACCTTGACCTTCGCCCGGTTCGGCGTCGCCACCGTGGTGCTCGTGGTCGCGCTGGTGCTGGTGCACAAATGGCTGCCCTACGGCCGCCGCCGCCTCGTCGACATCGCGCCCGGCATCATCGTGACACTGGTCGGCTGGATCGTCCTCGGCGTCGCGTTCGGGCGCTATCTCGCCCAGTTCTCCGGCGCCTATGTCACGACCTATGCGGGACTCGCCTCCGCAATGATCGCGCTGGTGTTCCTGTACTGGACCGCGGGAATATTCATCTACGGCGGCGAATTCAACCAAGCCATCCGCAAGGCGCGAGCGAGCCGCAAGGAGAAGGCGGCGCCGGCTCCCCGACTGGGCGCATGATCTGGTCCGAAAAGTCTGCAACTTTTCGGGATCGTGCGCTCACTCCCCGCCCGCCGCCTCCAGCACGTCCTCGAAATTGCGCAGGCCGGCGCGCGGCGCGTTGACCAGCACCGCCATGTTGCCGGGCTTGTGCTGGTTCTTCCACATCATCTGGTGGGCGAGCGGGATGTTCTCCCAGGGAAACACCTCGCTGGTGCAGGGATCGATGCGGCGGTCGAGCACGAACTGGTTGGCCTGGCTCGCCTGCTTGAGATGGGCGAAGTGGGAGCCCTGGATGCGCTTCTGGCGCATCCACACATAGCGCGCGTCGAAGGTGAGGTTGTAGCCGGTGGTGCCGGCGCAGAACACCACCATGCCGCCGCGCTTGACCACGAGGCACGACACCGGAAAGGTCTGCTCGCCCGGATGCTCGAACACGATGTCGGGGTCGCGCTTGCCGGTGATCTCCCAGATCGCCTTGCCGAATTTGCGCGCCTCCTTCACCCAGGCGTCGTATTCCGGCGTATTGACCTTGGGCATCTGGCCCCAGCAGTTGAAATCCTTGCGGTTGATGACGCCCTTGGCGCCGATGTCGAGCACGTATTGCCGCTTGGTCTCGTCGGAAATGACGCCGATGGCGTTGGCGCCGGATGCCGCCACGAGTTGCACGCCGAACACGCCGAGGCCGCCGGACGCGCCCCACACCAGCACGTAGTCGCCGGGCTTGAGGATATGCGGCGGATGGCCGAACAGCATGCGGTAGGCGGTGGCGAGGGTGAGCGTGTAGGACGCCGCCTCCTCCCAGGTGAGATGCTTCGGCTTGGTCATGAGTTGGCGCGACTGCACGCGGCAGAACTGGGCGAACGAGCCGTCCGGCGTCTCGTAGCCCCAGATGCGCTGCGACGGCGACAGCATGGGATCGCCGCCGTTGCAGTCCTCGTCGTCGCCGTCGTCCTGATTGCAATGGACGATCACCTCGTCGCCGACCTTCCAGCGCCTCACCTTGGCGCCGATCGCCCAGACGATGCCGGACGCGTCGGAGCCGGCGACGTGATAGGGATTCTTGTGGCCGTCGAGGGGCGAAATCGGGATGCCGAGGCCGGCCCACACGCCGTTGTAGTTGACGCCGCCCGCCATCACATGGACGAGCACCTCGTCCTCGCCGATGGTCCAGGTCGGCACCACTTCGAGCTGCATCGAAGTGATCGGCGGACCGTGGCGTTCCTTGCGGATCACCCAGGCATGCATCTTCGCCGGCACATGGCCGAGCGGCGGGATCTCGCCGATGGCATAGAGGTCCTTGAGGATCGGGGCGGGTTTCAACTCGACGACTGCCGGCATGCGGAACCTCCGGGCCTGGCGCGGGCGGTGACTTCGCCAACAGCCGGCAAGCATTAGCGCCAAGCAAGCATTATGCCTCAGTTGATGCTGCACTGCAATAAATGCACAGGCGGCTTAAAGGTTCCGAAACAGCGGCGCGGCATGGTGGCGGGAATGCCGGCGCTCCGGCTCAGGATGTCTCCATGGCCGCCCTAGACCCGGCGCTTCCCGCGACGCCGAAAGATCAGCTTCGCCACTCTCTCGAATTGATCGGATTTTCGCTGGCGCTCGCCTATGCGGTGTTTCTCGTGGGCAGCGCTTTCGAGCGCGTGTGGCTGATCGACGGCCTCGGCCGGATCATCGACAACGACTTCATCGGGGTATGGGCGGCGGGCCGCCTGGTGCTC
Source organism: uncultured Alphaproteobacteria bacterium (assembly GCA_963791375.1). Classification (GTDB taxonomy): domain Bacteria; phylum Pseudomonadota; class Alphaproteobacteria; order Rhizobiales; family Xanthobacteraceae; genus JAJPKK01. The sequence continues at coordinate 329,462 of CAWBSI010000025.1, read as the reverse complement.
GAAGGCCATCCCGCCGCGGCCTATGACTGGGCGCCTGCATCGCGAGGTCGAGGTCGCCGTCGCCGGCCGCGATTTCGCGAGCTATTACGGCTGGCACTATCCGCCGACCTTCCTGTTCGTGGCGGCGCCGCTCGCGACGCTGCCTTATCTCGCGGCGTGGGCGGTGTGGCTCGCGATCACCCTGCCCGCCTACGTCGCGGCGGTGCGCGCCATCATCGGCGAGCGCATCGGCATCGTGCTCGCCTTGGGCTTCCCCGGCGTGCTGTGGAACATATCGGTGGGCCAGAACGGCTTCCTCACGGCGGCGCTGATCGGCGGCACCTTGATCTGCCTCGAACGCCGGCCGCTGCTCGCCGGGATATGTCTCGGCCTCCTCACCTACAAGCCGCAATTCGGCCTGCTGTTTCCGCTGGTCCTCCTGGCCGATCGGCGCTGGCGCGTCCTTATTGCGGCGAGCGTCACCGCCGCGGCGCTTGCGGCGGCGTCGGTCGCAGCGTTCGGCCTGGAAAGCTGGCACGCGTTCTTCGAATGGATGCCGGTGACGAGCAACGCCGTGTTCGCCGAAGGCCGCGCCGGCCTGCAGAAGCTGCAAAGCCTGCTCGGCGTGGTGCGCTGGCTCGGCGGCAGCATGACGGCGGCGTGGGTCGCCCAGGCCGTGCTGATCGCCGGCGCGATCGTTGCGCTCGCATGGCTGTGGCGTCAGCGCGTGCGCTACGAGATCAAGGCCGCGGCGCTGGCGGTCGCGGCGATGCTGGCGACGCCCTACCTCTACATCTACGATTTTCCCGTGCTCGCCATCCCGCTCGCCTTCCTCATGAGGATGGGGCTGCGCGACGGCTTCCTGCCCTACGAGTTGCCGGGGATCGCATTGGCCTGCGGCCTCATCCTGGCGTTCCCGTTCCTCGCGATCCCGACCGGCTTTCATCGCCGCCCTGGTGGTGACGGCACTGATTATTCGGCGCGCCGACGCCGAATTCCGCGGCGCAACCCGTGTTGCGATGCGGAAAAACGCACCGGCATAGCTGACATTCATACCGAAATACCCTATCCTTCTGTCGCTGCAGCGCAACATAAGCGGAAGGGCAGCAGCGCCCGACTGTCCTGGGGAGGACTCGACCATGAGTTTGATCATCTTTCTGCTGGTCGGCGCCATCGCCGGCTGGCTCGCGGGCCAGATCGTTCGGGGCTACGGTTTCGGTCTGATCGGCAATATCGTGGTCGGCATCGTCGGCGCCCTGATCGCGGGATTCGTGTTTCCGCAACTGGGCATCGGGCTGCCGGTCGGAATGATCGGCGAGATTCTCAGCGCCGCCATCGGCGCGGTGATCTTGCTGGTGATCATCGGACTGTTCAAAAGGTAGGCGCGAGATGAGCCGGAACTCGCGCTAGTCTCTTTTGTTTGCGCAAGATCTTATCCGAAAAGTCTGCAACTTTTCGGGATCATGCGCTGAAGAAACGGAACGGAGAGGCATGCGCGACAAGCCCTGGATCATCCGCACTTATGCCGGACATTCGACCGCCAAAGAGTCGAATGCGCTGTACCGCAAGAATCTCGCGAAAGGCCAGACCGGCCTCTCCGTCGCCTTCGATCTCCCGACCCAGACCGGCTACGACGCCGACCATCCCCTCGCCGCCGGCGAAGTAGGCAAGGTCGGCGTCTCGATCTGCCATCTCGGCGACATGCGGGCGCTGTTCGAGCAGATTCCGCTCAACGCCATGAACACCTCGATGACCATCAACGCCACCGCGGCATGGCTGATGGCGCTCTACATCGCGGTGGCCGACGAGCAGGGCGCGCCGCGCAAGGACCTGCAGGGCACCACCCAGAACGACATCATCAAGGAATATCTCTCGCGCGGCACCTACGTGTTTCCGCCGGGGCCTTCGATGCGCCTCACCAAGGACGTGATCCTGTTCACGACCAAGGAGCTGCCGCGCTGGAATCCGATGAACGTGTGCTCCTATCACCTGCAGGAAGCCGGCGCGACGCCGGTGCAGGAACTCGCCTATGCGCTCGCCACCGCGATCGCCGTGCTCGATGCGGTGAAGGCCGCGGGCGACGTCGACGACAAGAAGTTCGGCGAGGTGGTCGGGCGCATCTCGTTCTTCGTCAATGCAGGGCTGCGCTTCATCACCGAGATGTGCAAGCTGCGCGCGCTGGCCGAGATGTGGGACGACATCACCGCCAACCGCTACGGCGTCGCCGACCCCAAGCAGCGCCTGTTCCGCTACGGCGTGCAGGTGAACTCGCTTGGCCTCACCGAGCAGCAGCCGGAGAACAACGTCTACCGCATCCTCATCGAGATGCTGGCGGTGACGCTGGCGAAGGACACCCGCGCCCGCGCCGTGCAGCTTCCGGCCTGGAACGAGGCGCTCGGCCTGCCGCGGCCGTGGGACCAGCAATGGTCGCTGCGCATGCAGCAGATCCTCGCCTTCGAGACCGACCTCTTGGAATACGGCGACATCTTCGCCGGCTCGACCGAGATCGCGAAGAAGGTGGCCGAACTCAAGCACGAGGCGCGCCAGGAGCTCGACGCCATTCTCGGCATGGGCGGCGCCGTCGCCGCGGTCGAGAACAGCTACATGAAGTCCCAGCTGGTCGAGAGCAATGCCCGCCGCGTCGAGGCGATCGAGCGCGGCGAGCAGATCGTGGTCGGCGTCAACCGCTTCACCGAGACCGAGCCCTCCCCGCTCGCCGCCGGCGAAGGCGCGATCCTCACGGTGTCCCCGGAGGTCGAGGCCGAGCAGATCGCCAAGCTCAACGAGTGGCGCGCCGCCCGCGACCCCAAGGCGGTGACCGCGGCGCTCGCCGAACTGCGGCGCGCGGCGCAGGGAAGCGTCAACATCATGCCGGCCTCGATCGCCTGCGCCAAGGCCGGCGTCACCACCGGCGAATGGGGCGAGGTGCTGCGCCAGGGCTTCGGCGAATACCGCGCGCCGACCGGCGTGTCCCACGCCGCCCGCAACGACTGCCAGGGCATCGACGACCTGCGCGCCGAGGTCGACCGCATGACCAAGAAGCTCGGCCGGCGGCCGAAGATCCTGGTCGGCAAGCCCGGCCTCGACGGCCATTCCAACGGCGCCGAGCAGGTCGCGGTGCGGGCGCGCGACGCCGGCATGGACGTCGTCTATGACGGCATCCGCCTGACCCCGGCCGAGATCGTCGACGCCGCGCGCTCGAAGGACGTGCACGTGGTGGGCCTGTCGATCCTGTCGGGCTCGCACATGCCGCTGGTCAAGGACGTGGTGGCGCGCCTGCGCGACGCCGGCCTCGACGGCGTGCCGGTCGTGGTCGGCGGCATCATCCCGCCCGACGACGCCGCCGAGCTCATGGAATCCGGCGTCGCCGCCATCTACACGCCGAAGGACTTCGAGCTCAACCAGGTGATGAGCGACGTGCTGCGGATCGTGGAGCGAAGCAAGGAGGCGCGGTGACGGGCCTGATTGCGGACCCGTAGCCCGGAGGAGCGAAGCGAAATCCGGGAGCAACGGCCGAATCAATGCCTGTCCCCGCATGTCGCTCCGCTCATGCGGGCTACCTGCTCGTCGCCTCCGGTAATCCCGGCATCCACCGCCCGATTCGCGGCTCGAGGCCGCACACGTCGCCTTCGATGTGATTGCGCCGCGCCCAGCCGCGCACCGCGGCGGGATAGCCGGGGCTCGAGGGTTCGTCGAGCGCCCAGCCATCGGGAAAGAAGCTCGAATAGCCGTTGACCGTCGGAATGCCGCGGATCTGCGCGAACAGCATGGCGTCGTCCTGGTGCTGCGGGCCGCTGCGCCCGCGCGGCCCGGCATTGGGAACGACATAGAAGACACGGCAGCCCGGCGGCGGTGCCGGCGCCGCGTCGATCCAGGCAAGCGCCGCGCGCCGCGACATCGTGGGGGGCCACACCAGGTTGATCTGCTCGATGATCAGGAGAGCGCAGAGGACGAGGATCGCGGCGCGGTTGATTGCGAACGTGGCCAGTGCCCGCGCGACGATGAGCGAGACGAACAGGTTCGCCACCAGCTGCGAGCGGAAAGTGTAACGGATCGCCTTGGCGCCGGGGACGACGCTCCAAATCGCCCGCCACGGCCGCACCCCGAAATAGTCCATCTGCAGCAGCCAGAACACGACGACCGCGAGCCCCATGAGGAGCACGAAGCGGTCGCGTGTGCTCCCTCCCCCTCCTTCAGGGGGAGGGTTGGGGTGGGGGTTTGCGGAGGTACGGCGAGCGCTGCGCCTGCCGCCCGCGATCCCCTCCCCGACCCTCCCCTTTTCAAGGGGAGGGAGTTGGGCGGCCCCGCGCTTCCATAGCCGCGCCGCAGCCGCGCCCACGCCCACCGCGAAGACCGCGAGCACCGCCGGGGTGAAGGCGAGCTCGACCTCCCAGACCGGGCGGTCCGGCCGCCCTGCTATGCCGAGCGACTTGAACGAGGCGCCCCACACGCCGTTTTCCGGGGTGACGTTGAGAAGGTCGCGCCACAGCGGCATGTTGGACGCCACTTCCGCGAAATCGCGACTATGGCCGGAGAGAAATACCGGCACGTAGAGAATGAGGAACGGCACGATGCCCGCGGCAAAGCCGGCGGCCGCGCCGAGCACCACCGCGCGCTTTGCCAGCATCTCGCGCAGCAGCGCGCCCGTCGCCGGCAGTCCGAACACCGCCGGATAGAAGAGCGCCATCAGCAGGAGGTAGCAGGCGAAGAACCAACTGGTCTGGTACGCCGTGAGAAACAGCAGGCCATAAAGCGCCCCCGCCGCGGCCGCGAGGACCGGGCCGCGCCGCGCGCCATTCCAGGCCGACAGCACGAGGTCGCACAGCACCGGCAGCAGCATCGCGCAATAGGCCTGCACGTGAATGAGCTTCACCGCGTCCACATTGGAAAACGCGAACAGGAAGGCGCCCATCGCGGCAGTGGCCGGCGGCACGCCGAAGTGGCGCATGGCGAGGCGGCGGAAGCCGAAGAAACCGACCACTGAGAGGCCGGCCATGACCAGCATGAAGGCATTGAAGGCATCGAAGCCGAGCCGGCGCAGACCGGCCGCAACTGCGCCGAGCAGAAAGAAGGCATCGGTGTAGCCGAGCGTGCCGTGCGCGGGAAAGAAGATGATGGGATCGGTCCAGCTGACCTCGCCGGCGAACACATGGCGCCAATGCTCGACGATGGCGAGCGCGAGATAGCCGTCCTCCTCGTCGCCGAAGGCTCCGTCGAAGCCGGTGAACAGCCAGCCGCGGAACACCAGGGCGAAGCCGAGCGCGAACAGGGCGAACGCGAGCAGGCGATGCCTGTTGTCGGGAAACGCCGCCATCAAGCCCCCCGCCGCGCTCAGGCCAGGGGGCGGCGACGCCGCCGCATGGTCAGGAGAAGATTGCTCGGCCAGCCCGCCAGAAACACGGAGGACACTTCGAATTCGAAGTCGTCGATCCCGGCGGCGGCGCGGACGAGTTCGCGCGCGGTCATCAGGTTGAGATTGGCCTCTTCGGCGAAGAAGTCGCGGCCGCTCCTGCGCATGAGGCCGCGGAACATCGGCTTGGGCAGCCAGTGCACCATCGGCAGCACGGTATGGAATTCGACCGGGAACCAGCGGTTCGGGGTGGTGACGAAGACGGCGCGCCGCGCCACCCGACCGCATTCGCGCAGGAAGCCGCATTGGCGCTCGAACGAGCCGACATGCTCGATGACCGCCGCCGCGTGCACGACATCGAAGGCGCCGTCGCGGAACGGCAGGTTGAGCCCGTTCGCCTGCACGAAACGCATGCCGGGATATTGCGCCGGCAGGAACGAGGCGTCGTCGATCCCCACCGCGGTCACCATGTGCTTGTGCGGATACCACGCCTCCAGATAGTTCGAGGCCTCGTAGCTGGTGTCGGAGGTGGCGCCGACGTCGAGCACGGCGTCGGTGGCGGCGGCACCGGTGTCGGCGAGGAAGCGGGCGAACATCTTGCGACGCTGATGGGCCGCGACCTTCACCGGCAGGCTGTCGGCTGCGGCAACATTGTACTGGGCGTTGGGCTGAACTCTTGTCATGGTGGTTGGCAGCCTTATCATGAAGCCGGCGCGACCGCGATTGCAGCCGGTACCCCCGCCAGCGTTCTGGCGAACGCTCCGACCGGACTGCCATTCCCATGACCCTGGCATTACCCCCTGACGCCATCGAGCCGGCCGAGAGACCCCCATCGGCGGACCACTACGTCGAGCTCACCATTCTCATGCCATGCCTCAATGAAGCCGAGACCATCGCGACCTGCATCGACAAGGCGAGCGAATTCCTCGCCCGTTCCGGCGTCGCCGGCGAGATCCTGATCGCAGACAATGGCTCGAGCGACGGCTCGGTGGAATACGCGCTGGCCCGCGGCGTCCGCGTCGTCGCGGTGACGGAGCGCGGCTATGGCGCGGCGCTGCGCGCCGGCATCGCCGCGGCGCGGGGCCGTTTCGTCGTCATAGGCGACGCCGACGACAGCTACGATTTCTCCCGCCTCGACCCGTATCTGGCAAAGCTGCGGGATGGCTGCGACCTCGTCATGGGCAACCGCTTCAAAGGCGGCATCGCGCCCGGCGCCATGCCGTTCCTGCACCGCTATCTCGGCAATCCCGTGCTCAGCCTGATCGGCCGCATGTTCTTCCGTTCCGGCATCGGCGATTTCCATTGCGGCCTGCGCGGCTTTCGCCGCGACGCCATCCGCGCCCTCGACCTCAAGACCTCGGGCATGGAGTTCGCGAGCGAGATGGTGGTGCGCGCCGCGCTCAACCGGCTCGTCATCGCCGAGGTGCCGACCACGCTCGCCGTCGACGGGCGGTCCCGCCCGCCGCACCTGCGCACCTGGTCCGACGGCTGGCGGCACCTGCGGTTCCTGCTGATGTTCAGCCCGCGCTGGCTATTCCTCTATCCCGGCGCGATGCTGGTCGTGCTCGGGCTGATCGGGACGCTCGCACTGCTGCCGGGGCCGCTGATGCTGACCCCCGGTTTCGGGCTCGACGAGCACACCTTCCTGGTCGCGACCATCGCGATCCTGGTCGGGGTCCAGGTGGTCGGCTTCGGCATCATCGCTCGTCATTTCGCCGCTGCGAACGGCCTGTTGCCGCGGTCGCGCACGCTCGACGCGCTGATGTCGCTCGTGACCATGGAGCGCGGCCTGATGATCGCACTCGGCGTCATCTGCGCCGGTATCGGCGGTGTCGCGTGGTCGCTGTGGCAATGGGCGGCGGTCGCTTTCGGTCCCCTCACCGCGCCCGCGGTGATGCGCGTGCTCACTTTGTCGCTGGTCCTCATCGCCACCGGCGTGCAGCTCGCCTTCACCTTCTTCCTCCTCGGCATCATCGACCTGCCGTTGCGCGGCAAAGGCGGCCGTGGATAGAGCGCTGCGCGTCGATACGTCCCAGGTGCCGGCGGCGGCTTTTTTGGCGTCCCCGGCTCGCGCATACTCCTGAAAAGTTGCAGAGTTTTTGCGATCATGCGCAAAATTCGCGGTGAAGCGGCGACGAGCAAAGGGAGATGCGTGCCATGGCGAAACCGGTGAGAGCAGCGCGAGGGCGCTACGCCTTCTGCGCGCAGGTCCTGGGATTTGTCGCGCTTGCGTGGACGGCCATGTGCGGGGCCGCCGCCGCGCAGGACAAGACTATCGTGATGAAGATGAGCACCGCGACGCTCAACGACGCCCAGCACGAATGGATGAAGCGGTTCGCCGCGGCGATCGAAAAGAACACCAATGGCCGCATCAAGGGCGAGGTCTATCCGGCGAGCCAGCTCGGCACCATCCCGCGCCAGATCGAGGGCACCCAACTCGGCTCGATCCAGGCCTGGGTCGGCCCGCCCGAATTCCTGGTCGGTGTCGACCAGCGCTACGAGCTCCTCAGCGTGCCGGGCCTCATCCAGAACGACCAGCATGCGATCAAGATCATTTCCGATCCCGATTTCTCCAAGGCATTTCTGGCGCTCGGTGCCAACAAGGGGCTGGTCGGCGCGAGCCTCTTCATCACCGGTCCGATGGTGTTCGACATGCGCGCGCCGATGCGCAGCCTCGCCGACCTCAAGGGCAAGAAGGTGCGGGTGCTCGCTTCGCCGTTCCAGACCGAGCAGATCACGAGGCTGGGCGGCACCGGGGTTCCGCTCTCGCTCGGCGACGTCCTGCCGGCGCTGCAGCAGGGCACGCTGGACGGCGCGCTCGGTGCGCTGCCGGTGTTCGGCGCGCTGCAATATCACGACACCGCGAAATACGTCACCGAAACCGGCCACGCCTACATCTTCAGCATCGCCATGCTGAGCAAGCGCTGGTTCGACAGCCTGCCGGCGGACCTCCAGGGCATCGTCATGGCGACCGCCAACCAGGTTCGCGGCGAGGTGATTCCGTGGTCGCTCGATTTCCTCGGCCAGCAGCGCAAGGTATGGACTGAGAAAGGCGGCGAAGTGATCGCGCTGTCGGCGGCCGATCATGCCGAGCTGATGGCGAAGATGGCGCCGATCGGCGGCGACATCGTCAAGACCAAGCCCGAGCTCAAGCCGCTGTGGGATCAGCTCGTCGCCACCGCCAAGCGTTCGAATTGAGAGAGCGCCCTTGAACGCCGCGACGGCCAACCGGGCGAACACGCCACGCGCCCTGGTGCAGGCGCTCGCCGCCTTCATCCAGGCACTCAGCGCGGCGCTGCTGCTGGTCGCGGTGGCGATCAATTTCGCCAATATCATCGGCCGCTATGTGTTCATGAGCCCGATCGCCTCGGCGGAGGAGATCATGCTGTTCCTGCTGGTTGGGATCGTGTTTCTCGGCAACAGCGTGGTCGGCTTCGAGGGCAAGCAGCTGCGCATGGACGTGCTGCTCCACGCGCTGCCGCCGCGGCTGCGCCATGCCCTCGAAGTGCTCGCCGATCTCACCATGATCGCGGTCTGCGTCGCGCTGATCGTGCTGGGCTGGCCGGCGATCGAGATGCTGGCCGAATTCGACCAGCGCAGCCAGGCCGCCGATATTCCGCTGGTGATTCCCCAGGCGCTGGTGCCGATCGGGCTCGGCCTCAATGCGTTCCTGGTGGCGGCGCGGCTGGTGCTGCGGCGCGCGGCCACGCCGGCGGCGCATCCGTAGCCCGCATGAGCGAAGCGACATGCGGGATTGCGAGCGGCCACATATATGAACCCAGCCGCTGCTCCCGGATTTCGCTTTGCTCATCCGGGCTACGAGCTGGGGCGCGCCGGCGCACTTACGATCGCCAGCTCATCTTGTAGATCGGCGCGCCGGAGCGCGGATTGAGCTCCTCGCCGCTGATCGTGAAGCCGTGCTTCTGATAGAATCGGATGGCGCGCGCATTGTCGCGGTTGACGTGAAGATCGAGGCCGGAGGGTGACAGCAGCTTGGCGGCGTCGACCAGCGCCGCCGCGGCGCCGGCGCCCCAGGACTCCGGCGCGACGACGAGCTGATCGAGATACAAGGTCTTGGGATCGACCGTGACGAAGCCTGCCATCGCCTCTCCCTCCATCGCCACCGTGATCGCGCAGGCGGGCACGAGTTCGCCGCGCCAGCGCTCTCGCCACCACGCGAGCCGCGCGCCGAAGTCGATCTGGGGATAGGCCTGCTGCCAGGTGCGCTGCCACAGCGCGATCGCCGCGTCCTCATCGGCCGGGGTGTAGGGACGCAACGCAAGCGCCGGAGGGGCAGGCTTTTCAGACAAGATCAGGCGTTCCGCCGACACGGATTCGTCATGGCCGGGCTTGTGGCCATCTCGACTGCCGAGGCACTGTGCCCTCCAGATCGCCGCGCAATTCGCGAAGCGAATTGTCGCTGAGATCGCCGGGTCAAGCCCGGCGATGACGTCTGTGGGTGGGTCGATCTCATCGGAGCGTGCGCGATCGAGCCTTCACCGCTCCGTCAGCTTCAGTTCGAGCCGGCGGTTGCGGCGGAAGGCCTCGTCGGTGTTGCCGGGGTCGAGCGGCTGGAATTCGCCGAAGCCCGCGGCGACGAGGCGCTGCGGCGACACGCCCTTGCTGATGAGATACTGCACCACCGAGATGGCGCGGGCGGCGGACAAGGCCCAGTTCGACGGGAACTGCGAACTCGCGATCGGCCGCACGTCGGTGTGGCCGTCGACCCGGAGCACCCAGGGGATTTCCGCCGGGATCTTGCGGTCGAGATCGAGCAGCGCGCTCGCGAGCTTGTCGAGCTCGCTGCGGCCTTCCGCGCTCAGCACGGCCTGGCCGGAGTCGAAGAACACCTCGGACTGGAACACGAAGCGGTCGCCGACCACCCTTATATCGGGGCGGTTGCCGAGGATCTCGCGCAGCCGGCCGAAGAAGTCCGAGCGGTAGCGCGACAGCTCCTGGACCCGCTGCGCCAGCGCCACGTTGAGCCGCTGGCCGAGATCGGCAATCCGGGACTGGGAGTCCTTGTCCTTCTTCTCCGAGGCGTCGAGGGTGGCCTCGAGCGCCGCCAGCTGCCGGCGCAGCGCCGCGATCTGCTGGTTGAGGATTTCGACCTGGGCCAGCGCGCGGGCGCTCATGCTTTTTTCGTTGTCGAGCGACCCCGACAGCGCGGTGATCTTGCCCTGCGCTTCGGCGAGCTGGCTCTGCGCCGAGGCGGCGCTCAATCCCGCATCGGCGCCCGCGCGCAGGCGATCGCGCTCGGTCTCCACGCCGGCGAGGTTCGCGCGCATCCGCGCGATTTCGTCCTCGAGGTCGACCTTGCCGGTCTTCTCAAGCGACAGGAGATCGGTGAGCTGGGCGATCTGGACGTTGAGGCGCACCAGGGCGGTGTCCTTGCCGGCAACCTCCTGCGAGAGGAAGAACTGCACCACCACGAACACGGTGAGCAGAAAGATGATGCCGAGGACGAGCGTCGACAGCGCGTCGACGAAGCCGGGCCAGTAGTCGATGCCGCGCTCGCGGCGTCCGCGTGCGAGTGCCATGGGTTCACTCCCGGTGGGCGGGGGCGCGCGCCAGCATTTCCAACAGCCGCCGGATTTCCCGATGCTGGACAGCCTGGCCGTCGACCCATTCACGGATCAGTTGCTGCTCGCTGCGCATGTGGTGGACCAGCCCCTGGATCGCTTCGGCGAGGTTCGCCATCGCCCCGGTCGCGGCTTTGTTGGAGCCGCCTTCCGAAATCACCTCGCGCAGCCGCTCGATCGAGGCCTGGATGTCGGAGCCGCCTCCCGCGACGACCGGGCTCTCGGCGCCGAGATCGCGCACAGTGGTGGCGAGCCAGTCTTCGAGCTCGGTGTAGAAACGGTTCTGGGCCTGGCTGGTCTGCAGATCGAGAAATCCCAGCACCAGCGACCCGGCAAGGCCGAACAGCGACGAGGAGAACGAAATCCCCATGCCGCCCAGCGGCGCCGCGAGACCCTCCTTGAGGGATTCGAACATTGCGCCGGCATCGCCGCCGACCTTCAAGCCCTCGATCACCTTGCCGACCGAGCCGACCGTCTCGATCAGGCCCCAGAAGGTGCCGAGCAGGCCGAGGAAGATGAGCAGGCCCGTCATGTAGCGGGACATGTCGCGGGCTTCGTCGAGCCGGTTCGCGATCGAATCCATCATACCGCGCATGGTCTGCGAAGACATCGCCATGCGGCCGACCCGGTCGCGCAGGATCGCGGCCATCGGCGCGAGCAACACCGGCCCTCGCTCGACTGCGAGGCCGGGGTCGGCGAGCCGGAAGCTGTTGACCCAGGCTATCTCCGGAAACAGCCGGATCACCTGGCGGAAGGCGAGCAGGATGCCGATCAGGAGAACGCCGACGATCAGGGCATTGAGCCCGGGATTGGCGAGGAAGGCCGCCCAGATCTGGCGGTTGAGAATCACCACCAGGAGCGCACCGATGACGAGAAACACCAGCATCCGCACCAGGAAAATCCGAGGTGAGGAAACTTTGAACGGATCGATATCTTGCCGCAGCATGGATGTCCCGCCGAAAGCAATCGCCTCGACCGCCAATATGGCACAGGTCGGGCGGATGACGATACGCAAGTAACAGCCGTAACGGCACGAAACTATGACCTGTCCCGCACCTTGATGCGGCACCGGCGGCCGATCGGGGGGCGCGTGCCGAACCGGCCTGCCGGGCACGATGAGTGCCGGTAGGGCCAGCCCGCTAGTTTCGCGCCTCTTTCAGCATCGCCAGCAACTCCTTGTGCAGGAATTCGTTGCCGGCGATGACCTGCTTCTTGGCGAAGACGGCATCGCCGCCGTCCATATCGGTCACGTAGCCACCAGCCTCGCGCACCATGACGATGCCGGCCGCGGTGTCCCAGGACGAAAGGTCGCGCTCCCAGAAGAGGTCGACCCGGCCGGCCGCGATCCAGGCCAGATCGAGCGCGGCGGCGCCGAACCGGCGCAGCCCCGCGACGTGCTCCTGGACCGCCGCGAACTCCTTGCGGAACAAGGCGAGATCGCCGCGGCCGAGATGGGGCAGCCCGCACGCCACCACCGCCTCGTTCATGCGCCGCCGGTTGGCGACGCGCAGGCGCTGGTCGTTGAGGAAGGCGCCCTTGCCGCGCTCGGCCATGAACAGCTCTTCGTTGGCGGGGTTGTAGATCACGCCGGCGACGATCACGTTGTCGCGCTCCAGCCCGATCGAAACGGCGAATTGCGGGATGCCGTGGAGGAAGTTGGTGGTGCCGTCGAGCGGATCGACGATCCAGCAGTGGGATTTGTCCGCGCCTTCCTGGCGGCCGCCTTCCTCGCCGAGAAAGCCATAGCCGGGCCGCGCCTTGGTCAACTCGGCGCGCAGGATCTCCTCGGCGCGGTGATCGGCCGCGGAGACGAAATTGGCGGGCCCCTTCAACGAAACCTGCAGGTGCTCCACCTCGCCGAAGTCGCGCTTGAGGCTGCGGCCGGCTTTGCGCGCGGCCGCGATCATGACGTTGAGGAGGGCAGACCGGAGCATGGGTTGATCATGTTTCAAGCGCGGGAGCGCGCAGCAGGCGGCGCCGGTGGTGTGCATGCCACAGCCTGCCACGTCAAGGCATGGCAAGGGTGCAAAAGGGAGCGCCGCTCGGCGGCCGGATCAGGACTTCGGATCAGGACTTCGGATCAGGACTTGGGCGGCAGCACGGCGAGCCACGGGCGTGCCGCCTTCTGCGCCGCCTGGCGGACCTCTTCGGTCTGGTCGGCAGCATATTTGTCGAGGTAGGGATCGCTGTTGCCGCCGGCCTTGGCGATGAGGTGCCATTTGACCGCCTGGATCGGGCTGGCGGGCGCGCCGCGGCCGATGCTGAAGATGCGCGCCAAGCGGTTCTGGGCGATCGGGCTGCCGCGCAACGCGGCCCGGCGGAACAGCGCGGTCGCCTTGACTTCATCCTTGGTGACGCCGGTGCCGTTGTACAAGGCAATGGCGTATTCCACCTCGGCATCCGGGTTCTCCGCCAACGCCGCCGCCGCCAGCAGCCGTGCGGCCTCGGTCTCGTTCTTCTCGACGCCGCGGCCGTCCTTGTAGAGCGTGGCGAGGGCGTACTGGGCTTCCGCGCTGCCGGCCTGCGCGGCGGACCGGAACAGCTCTGCGGCACGGCCGAAATCCTGAGGAAATTGCTGGCCCTCGAGGTACAGGAGCCCGAGATCATAGGCCGCCGCCGCATGTCCGAGCTTGGCCGCCTCGGCGAACAAGCGCGCCGCCTCGGCCCGGTCGTGCAAGCCGCCACGCCCGGTCATGTGGAATAGGGCAAGCGCGAACATGGCATCGCGTTCGCCGCGTTCGGCGGCAAGGCGGTACCATTCTACCGCCTTGGTATCATCCTGGGGGATTCCGATCCCAGCGGAATAGAGCTCGCCGAGCAGCGTCATGGCGCGCGGATCGCCCTTCTCGTCGACCCGGCGGGTCGCCTCGGCAAAAGCGGTAAGGAAGTAGCCGCGCTGGTAGGCCCCATAGGCGAGATCCGGCTCCACGCCCGACCGCGACATCGGGGTTGCCGCCACCGGGGTCGGCGGCTTGCTGGCTGGATTGCTGGCTGAATTGCTGGCTCTTGGGGGCGGCAAAGGATTGGTGCGGGGCACCGAATGCGGTGCGGCCGGTTTTAGGGCCGGCGGAGCGGCCGGTTTGGGCGCGGGCGGAACCGGTTCGCTGGGCGCCTGGGCGTATCCGGGTGCAGCGAGGAGGATGACGCCCGCCGCCAGCATCATGCGCAATCGGCCCGATCGCGTTCTCATGGCGCAAGTCCCCGGCTGCCGAGCCGTGCCGCCGCCTCGGCCAGCGCCGCCTTGAGCCCGCGCGGATCGTCGAACACCGCCCCGCCGACCGCCACGAAATCGGCCCCGGCCGCGGCCAAGGCGCCGATCTCATCGAGCCGCGCCGCATAGGCGACGCACGGCACCTCGAAAACCTCGGCCCACCAGCCGACCCGGTCGATGATGGCATCGAAGGAGGGCCGGTTGCCGGCTTCATCGGGGTCGCCGAACATGACGTAGTCGGCGCCGGCCTCCCCCGCCGTCATGGCGTCGTGTCTGGTATGAAGGCCACCGACCCCGGCGATGTTCTTGGGCTTGAGCCGCGGCACCGCATCCCGGAGCGCATCGACATTGCCGAGATGGGCGCCATCGGCGCCGGAGCGGGCGACAATGTCGTCGCGCCCGGCGAGCAGCAGCGCCGCGTCGCGATCCTGGACGACGGGTGCGATCTTCTTGACGAGGTTGATCAGGCTCCGCTCGTCGGCATCGACAAGACGCAGCAGCACGGCCGCCACATCGGTCCCGCTCATGGCGTCGGCGAGACCGGCAACCGCAGCGGGGTCTTCCACCGGCGGGGTAAGCAGGTAGAGGCGAGGAAGCGGCGCTCCTGGTCGAGATCGCGGATTCATCGTGTCGTCGATGATGCCTTATTCCGGCAAATTGGCGGCATTCAATATCACACAATTCGCCGGCGGTCCGCGAGCCGTTGGGCTGCGGGGCCATATCTCGGTTTGAATTACTGCCGCGGCCGAAGGGCGATCGAGGCGTTCCCGATCCCGTCCGGCAGGGATCGCCGCCATATTGCCGCACCCGCGGCAAATCCACGGTCCGGCAGGAGGCGCCTGGCCACTCGCGCCTTCGGCTCAGGCGATGATCGACCTCAATTCGCGATCCGCCGGATGCTCTCGCCCGATCGCCGCGGCGTAGCGCTCGATCGGCTGCGCGCTGCCGACCAGATGGCCCTGGATTTCGTCACAGGCCTCGCCTTTGAGGAAAGCAAGCTGCTCCTCGGTCTCCACGCCTTCCGCGATGACCGGCAGGGAAAGCGCGTGCGCCAGCCCGATCACCGCCCGGATGATGGCGGCCGATTGCGGATTCTGACTGAGCTTGGCGATGAACGCCCGGTCGATCTTGATCTTGTCGAAGGGGAACGCCTGCAAGCTGGAGAGCGAGGAATATCCGGTTCCGAAGTCGTCCATCGCAATGCGGACTCCGAGCGCCTTGAGGCGGCCCAGGATGGAAAGGGCGCGCGAAAAATCGACGATCAGGACGCCTTCGGTGATCTCGAGCTCCAGACGACGCGGCGCCAGCCCGCTTTCGAGCAGCGCGGAATGCACGATCGCCGGCAGATCGCCGTGCTGGAACTGCACCGGCGACAGATTTACCGCGATTCGCAGGGGACGCGGCCAAGATGCCGCCTCGCGGCACGCCTTGCGCATGATTTGCTCGCCCAGGTCGATGATAAGCCCGCTGTCTTCGGCCAGCGGAACGAAGACATCGGGCGAGATGAATCCGTGCGTCGGATGGCGCCAGCGCGCCAGCGCTTCGAAACCGATGATGGTGCCGTCGGTCAGCGCTTGCGGCTGATAATACAATTGCACTTCGTCGCGCTCGACCGCCGATCTCAGATCGTGCTGCAGCGCCCGGCGCTCCCGCAGCCGCTGGTCCATTTCGGCCTCGAAGAACCGGATCGAGCCTCGGCCTTCCTGCTTGGCGCGGTAGAGCGCGGCGTCGGCATTGGCGAGCAGCGCCGCCGCGTCCGCACCATCCGCGGGATAGATGGCGACGCCGATGCTCAATCCGGTCCGCACGACACGTCCATCCACATTGAACTCGCACGCTACCGCATCCTGCAGCCGCTCCGTCAGCTCCTCGGTGACGCCGGGCTGCGCGCCGCCGGTGACGATGATGCTGAACTCATCGCCCCCGAGACGCGCGAGGAACGCGCGGGCGGCCGCCGCCTTCAGGCGCTTTGCGAGTTCGCGCAGCAGGCCGTCGCCGGTGGGGTGCCCGAAGACGTCGTTCACCTCCTTGAAGCGATCCAGGTCGATGCAGACGACGGCGAATTTGTCGCCATGCCGCTTGGCATCCGCAATCGCCCGGGACAGGCCGTCGTTGAACGCGGACCGGTTCGGAAGTCCCGTCAACTCGTCATGATGCGCGAGGTATTCGATCCGCTTCTGCGCCACCGCGCGCTCAGTCACGTCCTCATGGGTGGAGACCCAGCCGCCGCCCCGCATCGGGCGAGTGACCGATTGAACGGACCGCCCGTCGGGCATCGCGGTGAGCCTCGTCCACATCCGTCCCTGCGCGACGCGGGCAGTAACTTCACGATGCTCTTGTTCCGGATCGCCGAAGAACAGCCCGACCTCCTTGCGGTGCTCGATGAGCCGGCGCAGCGTGCAACCCGGCTTCACGACATCCGGGCTCAATTTGAAAATTTCGATGTAGCGATTGTTGCAAAGGACCATTTTCTGCTGCGCATCGAACATCAATAATCCCTGCGACATATTGTTGACGGCCACGTCCAGCTGCTCCTTTTGCCGAAGCAGTTCCTGCTCGGCATGACGGCGCGCGTCCAACATGAGATTGAATTGCCTGGCGACCGTTACGATCTCCTTCGAGCCGATCTCGGCGGCGCGTGCCGTGGCGTCACCGCGCATGTGCGCGTCGGCCGTCGCGGCGATCGAAAAGATCTGGCCTTGGATCTTCCGGATCACGAATGCCGCGGCGCCGAGGGCTATCGCCAGCACCAGGCCAACCGCAATCATATTCAGAACGGCGACCTTGCGGGCGCCGGCCGTTATCGTCTGCGTCGGAATCGCGGCGATCACGTACCAATCCGTTCCCGGCACGCGGATGAAACCTGCCGCGCCGTCGGTTCCGTCCTCGCTTCGATAACGTATGGATGTGGGCGCGTCTTGCGGGCTGTCGAGGACGGTGCTCAGCAATTGTCGGTCCGGAAATTTGTGGCCCAGCCAGGCTTCGGCGTCCGATTTGATCGACCGCGCGACATATGTGCCCGTGGAATCGACGATCGAGACTTCGGTTCCGGGCGGAAACTCGTCACGAACGAACTCGGGCTTGAAGCGCGCCAAGTCTATCGTCATCGACAAGACACCGGTCAGGCTCCCGCCTGCGTCGAGCATCGGTTGCACCAGCGGCGCGATCCAGAGCTTGGTCGTGCCGCCGACGACGGGCGCCCCGATGACGAAGGACTTGCTGGCCAAAACGCGTCCAAACCACTCGCGTCCACGGTAATTCGGCAATTTCTGATCCGGCGTGGACGATGAATTGCAAATGACCTGCCCCGATCCGGCGATGGTCGAGAGATTGGCGAATTGCCGATACCAATAGCTCAAGTCGTGGAGGATCGGATCACACCGATCGTGATCGAGCGCACGAACGAGCGGCCGCGCCGTCAAACGGTCGAGGACATATCGCGCATCGCCGATCAGGGAAGCGGCCTCGTCTGCGCTGATTCGCGCCAAGGTCTGCGCCCTCGCAAGGACGCTGCCTATCTCCTGCTGGTGACGTTCATTGATGGAATAACCGAGGAGCAATGTAGGCGGGACCAAAAGAACCACCAGCACCAGGTACAGTAGCTGTCTGATCGACAGGTTGTTGATCATTGCGATCCCTACATCGCGAAGGATGCGTTCGTCGCGCTCAAGCCTGCCCCGACTCCGGCGACTTTGCTGTCGACGACTTGCCGATCGACGATTTGGCCGCCATCAGCGCCGCCAACGATCGACGTGCCGCGGCATGTCGCCTTGAATTGATCGAACGGCGCTCTCGAGGTGGGCGTTCGGCGCGAAGTGGAACAGAGGGACATATCCGGCCTGAATTGCGTGAGCCTTCCTGGCTTCCATCCGTCGTGCTGAGGACACGGCAATCGTTCGACGCACAACTTGGCCTCAGGCGCGATCTTGCGCCGCCCCGTCAGCGAGTATCACGCCATCGAACGGGAATGTCATTGAAGTTAGGCTGGATGGTTATCGAAACGAAAACGTCTTCGTAGAAACAACGGCCACGGAAAGGCCGCGTCGTTGTCGCTCGCACGGGCTGCCGGAAACGATTGGGCTACAATTTGCGAGATATTCTCGCCCGGTATTTCGCGAGGCGTCCCGCCATGAACCTTGCCGTGCTCACGACCTTCGCTGCCAGCAGGCAAGAGCTGCTGGTTTTTGTCGTCGAACGGGTCCCGGCAGGACTCGTCACAGCGGGCTTCGGCGATCCGTCGATCCGATTTACTTTTTCCGATGGACCCATTTCGTGCGTGTCGAGCGTCGGTCGCGTGCTCAAGCGCTTCCCGCACCTCGAGCGCTTTAGCCTCAGACTGGTATCGGCCCGAGAGTTTGGCGAGTGAGCAGGTTTGACCAATGCGCCCTGGAACAGTCATCAAGTTGATTGTCGCGCTGACCGTTGGAATTCTGTCGGCTGTTGCCACCTACGACCTGGTCACAAACCCGGTCGATTGCAGCAAAGTCGCTTGCGGCAGAGATTCGCCGGGTCCCTTGTTCTGAGATCTCGGATTGCCGCCTGACGCTCCCCCGGGCAGCCCCAAAGGTTCCCAACCCTGATTATCACTAAAGCTATTGCTTAACTATTCGGACCATGATACTAAAGCAAATGCTTAACCAATCGTCTGCCCTCGACCTCGCCTTCCAGGCCCTCGCCGATCCGACGCGTCGGGCGATGGTGGAGCGCCTCACGCGCAGCCCGACCTCGGTCAGCGATCTGGCGCGCCCGCTCGCCATGTCGCTCCCGGCGGTGATGCAACATTTGGCCGTCCTCGAGGGTTCGGGTCTGGTGGTTTCCGAAAAGATCGGGCGCGTCAGGACGTGCCGGATCGAACCCCGGGCGTTGAGCCTCGCCGAACAATGGATCCATGCCCGGCGCACCGAGTGGGAACACAAGCTCGATCGGTTGGGCGCCTATCTCGAAGACCTGAAAAAAGAAGGAGGCGGCGATGGCCCGCACGAATGACGTCAATACCGGCTTGAAGCCCAAACCGCTGGTGATCTCGCGCACCTTTGCCGCCCCGCGCGATCTCGTGTTCAAGGCGTGGAGCAGCGCCGAGCACATGAAGCGCTGGTTCAGCCCTGAAGGCTGCACCGTGCCCGAGGCCGAGATCGACTTTCGGCCCGGCGGCGTCTTCGTCATCTGCATGCACTTGCCCGACGGGCAGGACTTCTGGTCCAGAGGCAACTACATCGAAGTCTCGCCGCCAGATCGGCTGGTGTTCACCGCGGGGGTCGTGGTCGACGGCTCCAAGAAATTCACCGCGCATACCACCGTCACCTTCGAGGCCGAGGGCGGCGGGACGCGCATGACGGTGCGCCAAGTCTACGACATTCACGACGAAGCATTCCTACACGCCGTCGACGGTGCTTTGGAAGGCTGGCGCACCACGCTCGACAAGCTGGAGCAGGAGGTGGCGCGTATCCGGGACGCGCAAGCTCGATCCGTCGTTCACGCGACCTTTTCGCTGGAGCGCATCTACGACGCTTCGCCGGCACAGGTGTTCCGCGCCCTCTCGGACAAGGCGGCCAAGGCCCGCTGGTTCGAGGGCGGCGACGGCTGGACAGCGCTCGAGCGCGAAATGGACGTCCGCCCCGGCGGACGCGAGCGCGCGAAGGGCCGTTGGCCGAGCGGGATGGTCACGACCTTCGACGCGGTCTATTTCGACGTCGTGCCGAACCAGCGGCTCGTCTACACCTACGAGATGCACCTCGACGATCGAAAAATCTCGGTTTCCCTGGCCACGATCGAACTCAAGCCAGAGGGCGCGGGCACCCGGCTCAGGGTCACGGAACAGGGCGCCTTCCTCGACGGCTACGACGATGCCGGATCGCGCGAGCATGGCACCGGTCTCCTGCTGGACCGGCTGGGGGCGTCGCTCAAGGGGTGATGTCGGCTGCAAAGCCGGGCAGCAGAGCTTGAACGTCACGCATTCTGCGAAGCCGCCTGACCCAAATAAGCGCTTGCTCAATGTATCCGATTGGATACATTGAGGGCCAATGAATACATTTGTCCGGTCATCCGATTTTGATGCGTGGCTGTCCGGACTTGCCGATCAGAAGGCGAAGGCCAGAATTTTGGCGCGTCTCCGCGGCGCAACGCTCGGTAATTTTGGCGATTGCGAACCAGTCGGCGAAGGCATCTCCGAGATGCGCATTCATTTCGGACCAGGCTACCGGGTGTATTTCGTGCGAACGGGAGCGACCATTTATGTGCTGCTCGCCGGCGGCGACAAATCCTCCCAAAAGCAGGACATTGCCCGCGCGAAGAATATGACCCGCGAACTGAAGGAGACGAAGCGATGAAAACAACCTACGCCCCCTTTGACGCGGCCGATTACCTCGACAACGACGAGGTCATCGCCGAATATCTTACTGCGGCCGTCGAAGATCTCGACCCCGACGTGTTTCTCGCCGCACTCGGCGATGTGGCTAAAGCGCGGGGCATGGCGCAGATCGCCAAGGACGCGGGGCTCGGCCGCGAAAGCCTTTACAAAGCTTTGGGCGCCGGCGCGCATCCTCGCTACGAAACCGTCAATGCGGTGTTGCGGGCGCTCGGAGTAAAATTCACTGTCGTCACGGACAGCTCACGACCGCGATGAACCCTACACGCGTTTCTCGACGGAGGGCCTCCTGAACGGCTCCTACGCCGCCTTCTTCTCCAAGTCCGCCTTCCACTGGCCGAGGCTGGCGAGGCCGTTCATGCGGGCGCGGTGGGAGAACGCGCGCTGGGCGGCGGCGACGTTTTCGGGCCGGCCGGACCACGCCTTTTGCGGGGCGCCCTGCAAGGCGCGGCCATAGGAGAAGGTCAGCTTCCAGGGCAGATCACCGAGGCGGTTCATGGCATCGAGATGCGCCGTCGCCTCCTCATCCGATTGTCCGCCGGACAGGAACGCGATGCCCGGCACCGCGCCCGGCACGCAGTTCTTGAGCAGCCGCACCGTCATCTCGGCGACCTCTTCGACCCCGGCGCGCTTGGCGCTCTTCTTGCCGGGAACCGCCATGTTCGGCTTGAGCACCATACCCTCCAGCGCGACCCGGTTGTAATAGAGCTCCTGGAAGGTCTCCTTGAGCATCCATTCCGAAACGGCGTAGCAGCGGTCGATGTCGTGGTCGCCGTCCATCAGTACCTCGGGCTCGACGATCGGGACGATCTGCGCGGCCTGGCACAGCGCCGCGTAGCGCGCGAGCGCATGGGCGTTGGCGTGCAGGCAATCATAGGTCGGGATGCCGGCGCCGATGTCGATCACCGCGCGCCACTTCGCAAAGCGCGCGCCCTGCGTGTAATACTTGGGCAGCCGGTCGGCGAGCTTGTCGAGGCCGAGGGTGACGAGCTCTCCCGGGCAACCGGGCAAGGGCTTGGTGCCCTCGTCGACCTTGATGCCGGGAATGGCGCCGGTATCTGCGATGATCTTGATCAGCGGCGTGCCGTCCTTGGCCTTCTGCCAGATGGTCTCGTCATAGAGGATGACGCCGGAGATGTGGTTGCGCATCGCCTCGGTGGAGCGGAACATCAGCTCGCGGTAGTCGCGGCGATTGTCCTCGGTGCACTCGGCGCCGATGGCATCGAACCGCTTCTTGATGGTGCCGGTCGATTCGTCCGCGGCCAGAATTCCCTTGCCTGGAGCGACCATGGCGGTCGCGATCTTGTTCAACGCATCGAGGTCCATCGCACTCTCCTCCTGCTTCGCTGCGGGGCTGCGCCGATGGCGCGCCCGCTCATTTCGCCGTAGAAACCGCCAACCGGGCCGCCGCCGGGCCCTTCGCCCACAAAACCTCGACCCCCGGCAACGCCTTGCCTTCCATCCATTCCAGGAACGCGCCGCCGGCGGTCGAAACATAGGTGAACCGCTCGGTCACGCCGGCGATGTTGAGCGCGGCCACGGTATCGCCGCCGCCGGCGACCGAAGTGAGCTTCCCGGCTGCGGTCAATTCGGCCGCGGCCTCCGCCACCTCGATGGTGCCGATGTCGAACGGCTCCAGCTCGAACGCGCCGAACGGTCCGTTCCAGACCAGCGTCTTCACCCGCGCCAGCACCGAGATCACGTGCTCCACCGAGCGCGGACCGATATCGAGGATCATCTCGTCGGCGCCGACCGCGTCGATCGGCACCGCGCGCGACTGCACGCCGGCCTTGAACGCCTTGGCGACCACCGCATCGACCGGCAGCACCACCTCGCAATGATGCGCCTTGGCACTCGCGAGGATGCGCTGGACGGTGGCGGCGAGACTGCGTTCGCACAGCGACATGCCGACGGCCGTGCCCTGAGCCGCGAGGAAGGTATTGGCCATGCCGCCGCCGATGATCAGCACGTCGACCTTGGCGACCAGATTGTCGAGGAGTTCGAGCTTGGTCGACACCTTGGCGCCGCCGACGATGGCGGCCACCGGACGCTGCGGCGCCTCCAGCGCCTTCTCGAGCGCGCGGAGCTCGGCCTCCATGGTGCGGCCGGCATAGGCCGGGAGCGCATGGCCTAGGCCTTCGGTCGAAGCGTGGGCGCGGTGGGCGACCGAGAAAGCGTCGTTGACCCAGATGTCGCCGAGCGCGGCGAGCGCTGCGATGAAACCCGGCTCGTTCTTCTCCTCACCGGGATGGAAGCGCGTGTTCTCGAGACAGAGGATGTCGCCGTTCTTCATGGCGGCGACGGCGGCGACCGCCACCGGACCGATGCAGTCGTCGGCGAAAGCGATGTCGCGGCGCAGATGGCGGGCAAGCGCGGCGGCGACGGGCTTGAGCGAATTCGGTCGCGCTGCGCCCCTTGGGACGGCCGAAATGGGAGAGCAGGATGACCTTGCCGCCCTTGGCTGCGATTTCGGCGACGGTCGGCGCCATCCGCTCGATGCGGGTGGGATCGCTGACCTCGCCGTCGGCCATCGGCACGTTGAGATCGACCCGGAGCAGCACCCGCTTGCCGCGGAGATCGACGTCGTCGAGGGTTCGAAAGTCGGGCACGGTCAGATCAGCTTGCCCATCGCGACGGCGGTGTCCACCATGCGGTTGGAAAAGCCCCATTCGTTGTCGTACCAGGACATCACCCGCACCAGCGTGCCGTCCATGACCTTGGTCTGGTCCATGTGGAAGATCGACGAGCGCGGATCGTGGTTGAAATCGATGGAGACGTTGGGCTGGTCGGTGTAGCCGAGAATGCCCTTGAGCTGCTGCTCGGCGGCGCGTTTCACGGCGCCGTTGATCTCGTCCTTGGTGGTCTTGCGCTTGGCGACGAATTTTAGATCGACCACCGACACGTTCGGGGTCGGCACCCGGATCGCGACGCCGTCGAGCTTGCCGTCGAGCTCGGGCAGCACGAGACCGACCGCCTTGGCGGCGCCGGTGGAGGTCGGGATCATCGACAGCGCGGCCGCCCGCGCGCGGTAGAGATCCTTGTGGAACTGGTCGTGGGAGGGCTGGTCGTTGGTGTAGGCGTGCACCGTCGTCATGAAGCCCTTCTCGATGCCCACCGCGTCGTTCATCACCTTGGCAAGGGGCGCCAGGCAATTGGTGGTGCAGGAGGCATTGGAGACCACGAGATGCTCGCGGGTCAGCTTGTCGTGATTGACGCCGTAGACGACGGTGAGGTCGGCATGGTCCGCCGGCGCGGAGACGAGGACGCGCTTGGCGCCGGCATCGAGATGCGCCTTGGCTTTCTCTTTGGAAGCGAACAGGCCGGTGCACTCGAGCGCGATGTCGATCCCCAGCGCCTTCCACGGCAGCTCCGCTGGGTTCTTGATCGCTGTCACCTTGATGGGCCCGGTGCCGCAATCGATCGTGTCGCCCGAGACTTTGACCTCGCCGGGAAAGCGGCCATGGATGGAATCGAAGCGCAGCAGATGTGCATTGGTCTCGACCGGAGCGAGATCGTTGAGCGCCACCACCTCGATGTCCTTGCGGCCGGACTTTATGATAGCCCGCAGGACATTGCGGCCGATGCGGCCAAACCCGTTGATGGCGACCCTCACTGACATTTTCCTGCATCCTCCATTCGACGGTTCACCGCCGGTTTCCGGCGACCACGCGTATCGCATCGAACGGGAGGCGACGAAGCGCGGCGCGGGGCCGGCTGCTCAATTTTGCGGCGTTGATATCATAAGAGTCGGCCGTTTCCAGTGCAGAATTCAGCCGGTGGACAGTTTGGTGAACGCCGCCTCTACCACGCGCTCGGGGGTAATGCCGAAATGGCGGTACAGGTCCTTATATGGGGCGCTGGCGCCGAATCCGCTCATGCCCACGAACAGCCCGTCGGAGCCGATGATGGCGTCCCAGCCCTGGCGGATTGCCGCCTCGATGCCGATCCTGACCGGGGCGGTCCCGACCACGGCGGCCCGCTGTGCGGCCGGCGCGGCCAGGAACAGCTCGAAACACGGCACTGACACCACCCGGGCGGCGACGCCGCGGGCAGCGAGCAGCCTGCGCGCCTCGGCGGCAATGGCGACCTCGGAGCCGGAAGCAAACAGCGACACCTGCGCGGCGCCGCGCTCCGCCGGCACCAGCTCATAGGCGCCTGCGGCACAGCGGTTCTCGGCCGCGACGCCGGTGCGGAGCTGGGGCAGGTTCTGCCGCGTCAGCGCCAGCGCGCTGGGCGACGTCCGCGCTTCCAGTGCAAGCTGCCAGCATTCGAGCGTCTCCACCGCATCACAGGGCCGGAATACCAGGAGGTTCGGGATCGCCCGCAGCGCGGCGAGGTGCTCGACCGGCTGGTGGGTCGGGCCGTCCTCGCCGAGGCCGATGGAGTCGTGGGTGAGCACGTGAATGACGCGCTGGCCCATCAGCGCGGCGAGCCTGATCGCGGGCCGCGCATAGTCCGAGAACACCAGGAAAGTGCCGGAATACGGGATTATTCCGCCATGCAGCGCCATGCCGTTCATGGCGGAGGCCATGCCGTGCTCGCGGACACCATAGTGGATGAACCGGCCGGCCGGGTTGGCCGCCGTGAACACCGCCATGCCCTTCGGCCTCGTGTTGTTGGATCCCGTGAGGTCGGCCGATCCGCCGACCATTTCCGGCACCGCGGCGGTGAGTGCTTCGAGGGCGGATTCCGAGGCGACGCGGGTCGCAATCTCCTTGGGCGCCGCGGCGAGCTTCTCCTTGACGCCGCGCACCGCGGCGGCGAGCGCCTCCGTGGGCAGGTCGCCTGCGAGCCGGCGCTCAAATTCGGCGCGCCGATCCGGGTCGACGCTCGCCAGCCGCTGCTCCCACGAAAGCCGCGCGGTTCGCGCGCGCGCCCCGGCGGCGCGCCAGGCCGCGCTGATGTCTGCGGGCACCTCGAAGGGCGGCGAAGTCCAGCCGAGCTTCTCGCGGGCGCCCTTGATCTCGTCGACCCCGAGCGGGGAGCCGTGGGCCTTTTCGCTGCCGGCCTTGGTCGGCGCCCCGAAGCCGATGACGGTGCGGCAGGCGATCAGGCTGGGGCGATCGGAGGTTTGCACCTTCGCGATCGCGGCGGCGATCGCCTCGGGGTCGTGGCCGTCGACCCGGCAGGCATTCCAGCCGCAGGCCTCGAACCGCTTGAGCTGATCGACCGAATCCGACAGCGACAGCGGACCGTCGATGGAGATGCCGTTGTCGTCGAACAAGACGATGAGCCGCGCCAGCCGCAAATGGCCGGCGAGCGCGATCGCCTCCTGGCTGATGCCCTCCATGAGGTCGCCGTCGGACGCGATGACATAGGTGCGGTGATCGACCACGTCGGCGCCGAACTCCGCCGCGAGATGGCGCTCCGCGATCGCCATGCCGACCGCATTGGCGAGGCCCTGGCCGAGCGGGCCGGTGGTGGTTTCGACCCCCGGCACATGGCCGTGTTCGGGATGGCCTGCGGTGATCGAGCCCATCTGGCGGAAGCGCTTGATCTCCTCGATCGTCATCGCCTCGTAGCCGAGGAGATGGAGGAGCGCATAGAGCATCATCGAGCCATGGCCAGCGGACAGCACGAAGCGGTCGCGGTCGGGCCAGCTTGGATCGGCGGCATCGAATTTAAGGAAGCGCGTGAACAGCACGGTGGCGACGTCGGCGGCGCCCATCGGCAGCCCGGGATGGCCCGACTTCGCCGCCTCGACGGCATCCATCGCCAGGGCGCGAACGGCATTGGCGAGGCGGTCATGGGCCGCGCGCGAAGCGGCCACGGTGGAAGGGCTCGAAATGACCAGGAACTCCCCTGCAAGGCGCGGGATCGCGGCGAAACCCCGCCGCCCAGCGCTGCGGACTGCTTAGGGATGTG
This sequence comes from uncultured Alphaproteobacteria bacterium, assembly GCA_963791375.1. Lineage (GTDB taxonomy): Bacteria > Pseudomonadota > Alphaproteobacteria > Rhizobiales > Xanthobacteraceae > JAJPKK01. The sequence goes on along the minus strand of CAWBSI010000025.1, from coordinate 303,111 downwards.
AGCCCGCCGAGTCAACGCAAGGGGCTTGGCAAGGGACTTGGCAAGCGCCCCGCCAAGCGGAAAGGCACGCTGTCCACACCTCGCATGGGGCCAACGCGTTGACGCCAAACCTGCAATGCCCGTAAGCTTCCGACCGGATCGGCGGCCACGGGACGAAAGTGTGGCCGTAATTCCTAGCCTGCCCCGAGGAGGCGATGAGCGACACCCACGCGGTCGATCAGGCGGTCAAGCGCCTCAGCGATGCACTGGATGCGCTCGACGCGGTCATGGAGCTGCGGCTGGAAGCTGACCGCCGGCGCGGCATGCTGGCGGAAGAGGTCTACGACTTCAGCATGGACCGGTCGCGGCTCGCGGCCGAACTGGACAATATGCAGGCCCATTCGCGGGCGCTGGAGACGACCAACCGGGAGGCGGCGCGGCGCCTCGACGAGGCGATGGGCGTGATCCGCGACATCATCGTGGCCAATCAGCGCTGAGTGCAGCTGGCGTTGAAGGTCGTGTCGACTGTGTACGGCGTAACGAGACCTGCTCATGGCTCATGTCAGCGTAACCATCAGCGGCCGCCAGTATCGCATGGCATGCGACGACGGCCAGGAACACCACCTCGCCCGGCTCTCCCATGAACTCGACCAGCGCATCGCCCATCTGCGCACGACGTTCGGCGAGATCGGCGACATGCGGCTCACGGTCATGGCCGCGCTGATCATCGCCGACGAATTGTCGGAAGCGCGCCAGCGCATGCGCCGGGTCGAGGAAGAGCTTCTGGGCATGCAGCAGGAACGCCTCGCGGCGGCCGGCCAGGCCGATGCCGCGCAGGCCGGCGTCGCCGCCGCCTTCAACGCCGCGGCCGAACGCATCGAGAAGGCGGCGCGCCTGCTCGGCGAGACCAGCGACGCCCACCACGTCGCGCTGGGCTGACGGCGGCAATGGCGGACCTCATCGCGCAAAATCCCATCGCGCAATTGCTGTCACGCCTGCCCTGGGTCAAACGCAAGGCGACCAAGCTCTCCCATCGCAATGCGCTGCTGCGCCTCAAGGCGCAGGGCTTCGCGCCGGCGACCGTCTACGACATCGGCGCCTATCGCGGCGGCTGGACGCGTCTCGCCGCGCAGGTTTTTCCCGACGCAAAGTTCATCCTGTTCGAGGCCAATGCGGACAACGCCGCGCATCTGCGCCGCGCCGGGCTCACCCACTTCACCGTGGCGCTCGCCGCCGAAGACGGCGAGAAGGCATTGTTCCTGCCGCGCCAGGGCGACGCCACCGGCACCTCGCTCTACCGCGAGAACTCCGCTCACTACGGCAACGACAATCTCGTCGTCCGCAAGGTCGCGACCGCGCGGCTCGACACGCTGGTGGCGGCGCAGCGACTGCCCGCCGCCGCGCTCATCAAGATCGACGTCCAGGGCGCCGAGCTCGACGTCATCGCCGGCGCGAAGACGGCGCTCGCCCATTGCCAGGCGCTGATCGTCGAGCTGTCGCTGGCGAGCTACAACAAGGACGCGCCGCTGATCGCCGAAACCATACCGGCGATCGCCCAGCACGGGTTCCGCTGCATCGACATCTGCGAGCTGCACCGCTCCCCGGCCGGCGGCGTGCTGCAGGCCGATTTCCTGTTCGTGAAACCGGCGCTGTTCGACGCGCTGTGCGCGCAGGCGGGGCTTGGCGGGTGATGGCGCAACAAGGATCTCCGGCGGATCGTATCTGAGTTCGAATTTTCGCCGCGGCCGAGGAGTCGATCAACAGCGTCCATGACGGGTCCGCTTGACCTCAGACGGCCGCCATAAGGCCGCGTCGCAGTGAGCGACGCGATGGTTAGGTCCGGACATACCGCTTGGGTCACGGGGCGCCGCCTGGTGCACTTTGCGGGCGCCGAGATGACCAGGTGGTTCATCGTCAGCCCGAGAGCAACGCCTTACCCAAAATCATGATAAAAGCTTCGAACGGATCAGGGCGCTCGTCATGGACATTGGCAGCTGGCTGCGAGACCTGGGTTTCGAACGATATGAGCCGGTATTCGTTGAGAACGCGATCGATAGGGATGTGCTGCCAGAGTTGACAGAAGCCGATCTCGAAAAGCTTGGGATACCCCTGGGCGACAGAAAACGGCTCATGAAGGCCATCAGGGGGATGCTCACCGGCTCTCCCAGTGCGTTCATCACAAGCGCAATTGGAGGGAGTGCACAAAGCGGGCAACCGCGTGCGGCTGTTGCCGAGCGCCGACACCTTACCGTGATGATCTGCGATCTGGTGGGCTCTACTGCCCTATCGGCCCGACTCGATCCGGAGGATATGGCCGCGGTGTTCGAGGCCTACCACGCCGCTTGCACCCGCATCATAACAGCCTATGACGGCTTTCTCGGCGATTTCCGCGGCGACGGAATATTGGCCTATTTCGGCTATCCCCGCGCGCACGAAGACGATGCCGAGCGAACCGTACGAGCGGGGCTCGATATAATTGATGCTGTTGCGCGGCTCGAGACGCGGGCCGGCGAACCGCTCGCGGTCCGCATCGGCATCGCAACCGGCTTGGTGGTCGTCGGCGACCTCAGCGGCGAGGGCGCGTTGTGGGACCATGCCGTTGTCGGGGACTCGCCGAACCTTGCAGCTCGCCTTCAGGCCTTGGCCGCGCCTGGGACGATCGTCATCGCCGGCTCGACGCGCCGGCTGCTCGGGGATCTGTTCCGTCTGCGCGATCTCGGTAAGCATGAGGTCAAGGGTATTGCCGAACCTGTCGCGGCGTGGTCGGTCGAAGGCGTGTTGGCCTCAGAGAGCCGCTTCGAGGCGGCCCATGTGGCGGGTCTGACTGAACTCATCGATCGCAAAGACGAGATCAATTTCCTGCTGGACCGCCAACGCCGCGCCTGGAAGGGCGAAGGGCAGATCGTGCTGATCTCGGGCGACCCGGGGATCGGCAAGTCCCGTATGATGGCAGCTCTCGCAGAGCGCATCGCCGGCAAGCGGCACACGCGCCTGCTTTTCCAATGTTCTATGTACCATTCCACCAGCGTGCTGCACCCCGTCATCGCCCAGATGGAGCGAGCTGCCGGGTTCAGGGCCGACGATACGTCCGAGCAACGCCTCGACAAGCTGGAAGCGATCGTCGCCAATGGCTTGTCGAGGGTTCAAGAAGGGGCGGCGCTTTTTGCCGCGATGCTGTCGCTGCCGTTCGCAGAGCGGTATCCGCCGCTGGCACTCAGTCCCACGCAGCAACGCCGCCGGACGCTCGCGGCGCTGCTCGATCTGTTCGAGGCTCTCGCACGCCAGCAACCGATCTTGTTGCTGTTCGAAGATGCGCATTGGGCGGATGCCACATCCCTCGAGCTGCTCAATCTGATGGTCGAGCGGGTGCGCCAACTTCCTGTCCTTGCGCTCCTCACCTTTCGACCGGACTTCGAGCCGCCGTGGGCTGGTCTCCCCAACGTCAGCAATTTGAAGCTGGGTCGTCTTCCCCGCCGCTACGTTGAAAGTATGGTGACGCAGGTGGCCGTCGGTCGCGTGCTACCCGTCGAAGTGATGAAACAGTTCGTCGCCAAGACCGACGGGAATCCGCTGTTCATCGAGGAACTCACCAAGGCCGTGCTGGAAGCGGGAATCCTGATCGAGGATGGCGGTAGCTATCGGCCTCGCGGGCCTTTGCCGCCGCTCGCAATCCCGGCCACGCTCCAAGATTCGTTGATGGCGCGGCTCGATCGCCTGGGGCCGGTCAAGGAGATCGCCCAAATCGGCTCTGCCATCGGGCGTGAGTTCTCCTATTCCTTGATGAGCGCGTTGGTCGGATGGGACGATACCGCCTTGAAGCATGCGCTCGCGCAACTCGAGCAGACGGAACTCATGTTTCGCCGTGGCGAGCCGCCGGAAGCCGTCTACAGTTTCAAGCATGCGCTCGTGCGGGATGTGGCCTATGACAGTTTGCTCAAGAGCCGACGGCAGCAGTTGCACGGCGAGATTGCACGGGCGCTGGAGCGGCACTTTCCCAACGTGGTGGAGAGCGAGCCGGAAATCGTGGCGCGCCACTTCACCGAAGCCGGCCTCGTCGACCCCGCCATCGACTACTGGCTCAAGGCTGGCAATCTGGCGCTGAGCCGCTCGGCCAATGCGGAGGCCGTCAAGCATCTCAGACAGGGGATCGATCTGATCCAAACACAGGCGCACTCGCCCAAGCGGGTTCGCCAGGAGCTCGATTTCTACCTCGCGCTGGGGCCGGCAACGGCGGCGACCGAGGGAGATGCCGCGCCGGAAACCTTGCGGATTTTCTCCCACGCCCGTGAACTGTTGGGCGACACAGGCACGCCGTCGGAACAGATGACGGTGCTGTGGGGTGCCTATCTCGCCCACAGCGAGAGGGCCGAGCATAGCTCCGCGCTGGAGGTGGCCCGGCAATTCCTGGCCTTGGCCGACCATCACGAGCACCCTGGGATATCAGCGCTCGCCAACCGGTTCATGGGCCAGACGTTGAACTACATGGGCGCCTTCGCCGACGCCCGCCCTCAACTGGAGCGGACCCTCGCGCTTTGTGCCGCCCACCAAGAGACCATCGCGGCCTATCGGCGGTTCGGCACCGACGACGAAGTCATGGCCTTGTCGTCTCTCGCCACGACGCTGTTGCTTCTCGGCTATCCCGAGCAGTCGGCTGCGACGATGCAACAAGCCGTGTCGCGTGCCCGCACGATGGGGCTCGCGTTTACGACGGCGTTGGCTTTGGGCCACGTGGCGTTCCTCGGCGTGATGGGTTGGGACCCGCAAGGCGCCGCGGCTTACGCCGAAGAAGCCGTCGCCCACAGCGTCGAGCACGAGCTTGCCGGGCCCGAGCACCGGGCCCGTTTCTATCAGGGCGCATTGCTGGCGCAAGGCGGCGATCCGCAACACGGGATCGAGCTCATGGGTACCGCCATTGCGGCCGCCGAGAGCAACGTCGCCCGCAAGCGCCTCCGCCCGCTGCATCTTGGCCATGTCGCCTCGGCCCACACGCGGCTCGGCCGGCCTGAGGTTGGCCTCGAGTTTATTGGACGAAGCCATTCAAACGGCGGAAAGCAACAATGAGAGGTTTTTTGAAGCCGAACTGTTTCGGCTGAAGGGCACGGTGCTGTTGACGCTGGGGAGGCGCGGTGAGGCGGAGGCTTGCATGCTGCGGGCGTTGACGATTGCCCGGCGACAGCAGGCCCGCTGGTGGGAGCTGCGCGCCGCCACCAGTCTCGCTCAGCAGTGGCACGCGGAAGGCAAGCCGGCCGAGGCCTATTCGCTCCTGGAACCGATTTACCGCTGGTTCGTCGAGGGTTTCGGCACCGCGGATTTGCAAGCTGCCAAGGCGCTTCTGGACGCGCTCGGCGGCGTCTCGGGCCCGAGGCCGCACGCGCGGTCGCCAGGGGCGGGCGGCCGGTTGGAGCAATGATCTCAACGAAGACGGCGCCTCGATCAGCACGTTGGCGCTGAGGTAGCCTTCGAGCGACACGTAGTCCGGCGCCTCGCTCTATTGCGAGAACTCCGCCCACTACGGCAACGACAATCTCGTCGTTCGCAAGGTCGCGACCGAAGAGTCAATCAGCAGCGTCCATGACGGGTCCGCTTGAAGCCAGCCGCCATAGTGCTGCATCGCGGCGAACGACGCGATCGGCCAACAAGAGACTTATGCGCCGCAAAAACTCAGCGCAGCCCTGGTACGGCGACCCACCGGGCCGGGCGAAGCTCCTTGCGGTCAGCTGCCGCTCCCGCCAATTCGGGTCGAAGCGACAGCTCATGAAGGCCGAAATTAGGATAAACTCGCCGCTCGTCGCTACTGGGGACAACACCAAATGGCGGAACCATCGGTTCGACGCGCCGACTTCCTGATGACGCTGGCCTATGCGACGGACTTGGCCACGGGACACTCGCGGGATTTCGCGCTGCGATCCTGCGTGCTGGCGATGCGGCTGGCCGAGGTCGCGGGCCTCGACGACCACACGCGCCGCAACGTCTACCATCAGGCCCTGCTTCGCTATATCGGGTGCAATGCCGACACCCACTTGCTGGCGGCGGCGTTCGGCGACGAGATTGCTCTTCGCCGTGACCTTCAACGCATCGACATCGGCAACAAGTCGGAGCTTCGCCGAAATCGATCGTGCGCGCCATCACGCGCACCTTCGCGGACGCGCCGCCCGCAGAACTGGCCAAGGCGGTCGAGCGCGGCCTTGCCGAGGCCATGCAGGTGAGCGTCCCCATTCTGTCCGGCCACTGCGAGGTCGCCCAGAGGATAGCGGAACGGATCGGCCTATCGGACGAGATCCGCGAAAACCTCGGCCAGCTCTACGAGCGCTGGGACGGGAAGGGATTGCCGCGGGGACTGTCGGGCAACGCCGTGAAGCTTCCGGTCCGGCTGGTGACATTGGCGCAGGATGCCATCGCGCTGACCGAAGCCCACGGCTTCGAGACCATGACCACGATGATCGCCAAGCGCGCCGGCGGCGGCTACGAACCGGAACTGGCCGAGCTTTTCCTCACTCATGCGGAACGGCTGCTCGCGGGACTCGACGGCCCCGTCGATCGCGAGACGATCCTGGCGCTGGAACCAATTCCCCATTCGATGCTCGATGAGGAGGCGTGCGACGAAGCCTATCTGGCCATCGCCGACATGATCGACATGAGGATGCCGTTTACATTCGGACATTCGCGCGCCGTCGCGTCGCTCTCGCCGATGCGGCAGCCAAGCAGCTGGGTCTTCCCGCCTCGGACATTCGCGATGTCCGGTGGGCGGCCTATACCCACGATATCGGCGAGCTGGCGATTCCGGTCTCGACCTGGATGAGAGCCGGCGCCCTGACCGAGCGCGAGACCGACGCGGCGCGGCTTCATCCCTACCATGGCGAGCGCGCGCTTGCGTCTTTGGGCGGGGACGGCAAAGCGGTTGCGGCGCTGGTGCAGCGCCATCACGAGCGCCTCGACGGCAGCGGCTACCATCGCAATTCGCGTGGTCCCGATCTTTCGCCCGCCGCCCGCGTCCTTGCCGCCGCCGAAGCCTTCCAGACCGCGCGCGAGGCGCGGCCCCACCGGCCGGCGATGAGTGACGCGGCCGCGGCCGCAAAGCTCCGCAGCGCCGTCAGGGAAGGAAGGCTCTGCCCCGACGCCGTCGAGGCGGTCCTCACCTGCGCCGGGCAACCCGCGCGCCGGGGCACGGCCGAGCGGCTGGCGGGACTGACCCCGCGCGAGATCGAGGTCCTGCGGCTGATCGCAGCCGGCGATACGGCGAAGGAAGCGGCCCGCAAGCTCGATATCGCGCCCAAGACCGCCGACAACCATATCCAGAGCCTTTATTCGAAGATCGGCGTCACCACCCGGGCGGGCGCGGCCCTCTACGCCCTCGAGCGGGGCTTGGTGCAGCACGGCATATCCGCCGCATAGGGAATCCACCCCATGTGCGGGCGGGGGGCCGCCGGCATCCTCCAGGCGTGAACCGGGCCATTGGGCCGCGGCACGTGAGAGGAGAAGGCCATGAAGGAATCACCCATCAAGGTGGGAGTCATCGCGGACCAGACCGGGTCCGCTCTCGTTCGTGGGTATCGCCAATGCCAACGTCGCCAGGATGGTCATCAATGACATCAACGCGAAGGGCGGCTTGCTGGGGCGACAGATCGATCTGTATCTCGAGGACAGCGCAACAATCGACAGCGTCGCGGAAGCCAAGGCGACCAAGCTCGTCCAGCACGACAATGTCGATGTGATCTTCGGCGGCATCTACAGCTCCACGCGGCAGGCCATCAAGGGTCCCGCGGTCGTGAAGGGCAGGAAGCTCTACATCTACCCGGAGCAATACGAGGGACAGGAATGCGACCCGCTCATCTTCTGCACCGGCCCGGTGCCGGCGCAGCAGGTCGATCCGCTCATTCCCTGGCTGATGCAGCAGACCGGCGCGAAGAAATTCTACCTGCCGTCGGCCGACTACATCTGGCCGCACACGATGAACAAGAAGGTCCGTCAGGTGGTCACGGCCAACGGCGGCACGATCGTCGGCGAGGAGTATTTCCCCCTCGATCACGCCGACTACAGCCAGACGATCGAGAAGATCACGTCCAGCGGCGCCGAGGTTGTCTTCAATACGACCGTTCCGCCGGGTGTCACGCCGTTCCTCGAGCAGCTTTACAACTCCGGCTTCACGAAGCGCGGCGGGCACATCGTCTGCACGTACTTCGACGAGAACTTCCTCAACATGGTGCCGGCCGCACATGTCGAGGGCCTGTACAGCTGCCTCGACTACTACCAGACCGTCAGCGATCCGTTCAGCCAGAAGCTGATCGGTCAAGTACGACACGCTCTATCCGGGCGATGCCAAGTTCACCGCCGGCAGCGCGTGCTCAGGTCTCTACCGGGGTCTGAAGCTCTGGGAGGCGGCCGTGAAAGAGGCGGGCTCGCTCAAGCAGGACGATGTCATCAAGGCGCTCGACCACGCAAAGATCGCCGAGGGACCGGGCGGTCGCGGCCGAAATGGTGCCCGGTCAGCATCACGTTCGCATGAACATGTACATCGCCCAGGCCAGCAACGGCCATTTCAAGATCGTCAAGAACCTCGGCGTCATCGATCCGAAGGAACGCAATGCTGCGCCTTGCTGAAGTCAGCCGGATGCGCGCCGCCGGTTGATCAGAAGTCCCACAATCCGAATCGGAAACGAAGTCGCGAGAGCGCGACGACACGTCCAACAAAGGAGAAATGACATGATGCTCGCAACGACGAAGGTCGAGGACTTCGACCGCTTCCTGAAAATCTTCTCGACCAAGGGCGCCGAGAAGCGAAAGCAGCACGGATCCAAGGGCGCGGCGGTCTTTCGCGATCCCATGGAGCCCGACCGGGTCTGGGTGATCTTCGACTGGGACGAGCAGGGCTTCAAGAACTTCCTCTCCGACCCGGAGGTCCCGGCGATCATCAAGGAAGCCGGGCACGTCGGTAAGCCCCAGCCCGCCACGTTCGGCGGCCAGTACGGCGCTTAGCGCGTCTCCCCCCAGTGTCGCGCTGCGCCGAAGCGGCGCGGCGCGACCAGGAAGGGTCCAGGCGCGGCTCGCTCCGACCGGTCACCGCATACGGCCATCACGGGGGGCGTGCTGCAGGCCGATTTCCTGTTCGTCAAGCCGGCGCTGTTCGACGCGCTGTGCGCGCAAGGCGGGACTGGGCGGGTAATGGCGCAAGAAGCATCGCCGACAGATCGTGTCTGAGCTCGAGTTTTCGCTGCGGCCGAAGAGTCGATCAACCGCTTCCATGACGGGTCCGTTTGACCTCAGATAGCCGCCGTAGTGCTGCATCGCAGCGAACGACGCAATCGGCTAGGAGCCGACTCTCGCGCTGCAAAAACAATCGAAGACCTCCGCCCCAAGGCGAGATGAAGACGCAGCCCGTGAAGACGCAGCCCGTTCCCATACAACCCCGGCCGCGATAGGCTGTTCACAAAGCAGCCTGAGGGGATGACCGATGAGACGGCGGGAGTTCATTGCGGGGCTGAGCACGGCGGCAGCGTGGCCGATGGTGGCGCGGGCGCAGCAGCCGGCGGTGCCGGTGATCGGGTTCCTCAGCAGTGCTTCGCCGGGCGAGTATGGCCATATCCTGGCGGCGTTCCGTCGCGGGCTGGGCGAAGCAGGTTATGTCGAGGGGCGGAACGCGACGATCCAGTTTCGCTGGGCCGAGGGACAGTTCGATCGGCTGCCGGCGCTCGCTGCCGATCTGGTGCGCGGCCAGGTTGCAGTGATTGTTGCCGGCGGCAGCCATTTGCCGGCTCTTGCGGCAAAGGCCGCGACCTCGACGATTCCGATCGTATTCAGCAACGGCAGTGATCCGATCAATAGCGGCCTCGTTGCCAGTATCAGCCGGCCAGAGCGCAATGTGACTGGCGTCAGCATGTTCACCGGCCCGTTGGAGGCCAAGCGCCTGGAGCTGCTACACACGCTGGTGCCAACTTCCGGCGTAGTTGGGCTCGTCGCCAACCCGACCAATGGGGCGAACACCCCCGACCAACGCGCGGCCATCCACGCGGCAGCAAATACGCTGGGCGATCAAATCGAGGTCGTGAACGCCACGAGCGAATCCGAACTCGACGCGGCTTTCGCCGCGCTCGCAGAACACCGCGTGGTCGCTGTGATGGTCTCCGCCGATCCCTTCTACAACAGCCATCGCGCCTACATTGTGGGGCTGGCGACACGCTATGCGTTGCCCGCTTGCTATACGCTACGCGACTACGTCGGCGAGGGCGGGCTGATGAGCTACGGGACCAGCATCACCGAGGCCTATCGCCAAGCCGGTCTCTATGCGGGCCGCCTGCTCAAAGGCGCTAAGCCAGCCGACCTGCCAGTGGTGCTGCCGACCAAATTCGAGCTTGTTATCAACCTCAAAACCGCCAAGGCGCTCGGGATCGAGGTGCCGGAAAAGCTCCTCGCGATCGCCGACGAGCTTATCAAATAGCGGTTCCCCAATGGTCCTGGTGGGGCTGCGATTTCTTCTCGCCCCAGCCCAAGTCATATTTTTTGGACTACTGCGATGCACAGTTGGCGTCGGCTCGGGGTCAACAGGGTCGATCTATTTGCGCCGTTAGCGAGTTTGCTTTCCCCCCGATCGCTCCCAAATTGGTGCGGCACGGCGGACGACGATAGGTCCAACACGTACCTTACCGCAGTCCGCGGTGGCAACGAAGGGACCCAGTCGGCAACCGAATCGGCTGCCGACTACACCATCAAGCGTCCGCGCAGGCACCCCACTTCAGTCGTCTTTCGCCGACGACCCCGCGACCCACGCGGACGCGATCGGCCCTACTGCAGCTCGATCGCCTGGTAGTGGCCATTCGCGTCGATCTGGGTGCCCCAGACCTTGTGCAAGCCCTGGTGCTCGGACCGGCCGAAATTGACCAGCGTGCCGATCCCCAAGTCGAGATCGCGCAAGCTCTCCAGCCCCGCCACCAGCCGTTCGGTGTCGAGCTGCGGTCCGGTACGTCGCAACGCCTCGATCAGCACGTTGGCGCTCAGGTAGCCTTCGAGCGACACGTAGTCCGGCGCCTCTCCCGGGAAGTACGCGGCGAGCGCCTTCTTGTAGTCGAGAACGACGCTCGAATAGCCGTCGACCGCCGGCACCACCTGGGTCACGATGACCCCGGCCGCATATTTCGGGCCCAGGAGCATCAGCTCTTCAGCCAATGCGGTGCTGCCCACGAAGGAGACGTTGGTGTAGACCAGTCCGGGGAAGAGATCGTGGGTCTTCTCGATGAACTTGGCCGCGGCCCGGTAGGTCGCCACCATGACCACGGCCTTGATGGAGCCGCGGTACTTGCGCAGCTGTGCGACCGCATCGTCCACGTCGATGGTGTTGCGCTTGTAGTTGAGGCGCAGGATGGCCTCGTCGTTGCCTGAGCGCAGCGAGCGAAGCGCCTTGGCCACCCCTTCGAAGCCCGCGTCTCCGTACGAATCCTGCTGGGCGAAGACGGCGATCTGCTCGGGCCGCAGCCGGCGGATCTTCACGAGGTAGCGGACCACGGCGTCGGTCTCCTCGGCGTAGCTCGCCCGATAATTGAAGACGTAGCGGTCGGGCGGGTCGCGCCGCAGCAGATTGGCTCCGGTGAACGCCCCGAAGAACAGCATCCTGTGTTCGAGGGCATACGGCACCGCGACCACCGCCGTGGGGGTGCCCACATTGCCGACAATGCCGAAAACCTGATCCTTCTCGTAGAGCTGCTTCATGGTCTCGGCGGTGCGGGCGGGCTCGTAGCCGTCGTCCGCGGCGACGAGCCTGAGCTGCCGGCCGTGGATTCCACCGGTGTCATTGGCAAGGTTGAAGGCGGTCTCGATGCCCATCTTCATCTGGCGGCCGAGTTCCTTGGCGGATCCGGAGAGCGGCGCCGAGACTCCAAACACGATCTCCCGGTCGGTGATCCCCCGCGTGGCGGCAATGTTGGTCGCCGCGGACAATGACGGGAAATCGGTCGCGGCCGGGCTCGAAGGAAGGGTCGCCAAGCTGCGGGATGGCGACGGCGGCGGGGGCGGCGCGGCGGCAGGCGCCGGGGCCTGCGCCAGCGCGGCCACGGTGGTCGCCCCGGCAGGCGGCGGCGAAGCCCCGGCAGCCACCGGGGCCCGCGGCGGCGGAGCGGCGGTCGCCGCCCGCGTCTGTGCCGGAGCGGCGCCGGTGGCGGCCGCGGCCGGTGGCTGCGAGGTGACGTTGCGCTCCAAATCAGCGAGATCGCGGTCGGCCGCGGCGCAATCGATCTGCTTGCTGAATACGGTCCGCTGGCCCGCGGCGGCGCTTTGGTCGTACGCCTGTTGAATCGAGGAAAACTCTTCGCGGTTGGCGACGGAATTCTTGATCAGATCGGAAAGCTTGTCGGTCATCGCCTTGATGCGCGGCCGCGATATTTCCCGACACACCGAAGCGGCGCCGATAACGCGTCCGACGTCGGTGGCAATCTGCCGAAGCGCGTCGACCCTGTCGCTGAGGCCGGCATTTCCGATTCCAGGCACTGCAATCAGCATGGCACCGACGACAACGTATGCATGTACGGACTGAATACGCATCCGAACCTCCTCAGAACGGGCCCGACCACGCGTCCAGGTTTGTAGCGCTGGAGATCAGGCGCCCCCATGCGCCATAAAATCCACAATTTCGGCGGAATTTGTGTCGGTCGATCCGATCAAATCCTCAAACTAGCCACAAAGCCGGATCATCCCCCCTGCCGCATCGGCCGGTGGCAAGGCGACTTGCCGCGACGCCCCTTTCACGCGGCCAGCCGACTGATGTAGCCTGATGAAGGACGCGGTGTCGTGGCGTCGCCCCTTCAGCGGCTTGTCGTGTCGATCCTATTGGGCGGATCGCTTCTGACGCCGGCGATATTCGCGTTTGATGTTCGCGTTCGATAAAAGCGCGCGCGTGCCGTACCTGCGGCCCGCGACGCGCCCGAAATCTCAGGGAGGACAACATGCGTTTTCGTGGCGCGATCGGTTCTGCCGTGCTTGCGGCGGTCCTGGCAATCATCATGGGCGGCACCGGAGCGTCCGCACAAACCAAATACCCTGATTTGAAGGGCCTGTGGCGGCGCGCCGGGAATACCGGTCTCCTCGCCGGCGGCGCCGGCGGACTGCGCTGGGACGAGAGCAAGCCTCCGGCCCCCACCCCTTCGCTCGGGCAGGAACCGCCGCTGACGCCCGAGTATCAGGCCATCTACCAGGCGAACCTGGACGATATGACCAAGGGCGGCCAGGGCATCGACCCGACCTATTCGTGCGTATCTCCCGGCATGCCGCGCGTGATGATCGGATACTCGGCGATGGAATTCCTGGTCACTCCGGAAACCACTTACATTCTGATGGAACGGGACCATGATTTCTCCCGCCACATCTACACCGACGGGCGCGGCTATCCCGCCAACATGGCGTCGGAGCCGCGATTTCTGGGCTACTCCATCGGCACCTGGCGCGACGAGGACGGCGACGGGCGCTACGACGTGCTCGAGGTGGAGACTCGCGGCCTGAAAGGTCCCCGGGTCTACGATGCCACCGGCATTCCGCTGCATGCCGACAACGAGACCGTGATCAAGGAGCGCATCTATCTCGACAAGGCCGATCCGAAGCTGCTGCACGACGACATCACCACCATCGACCATGCACTGACCCGGCCATGGCTGGTCAAAAAGACCTACCGGCGTGTCGCAGGCGACAAGCCGATCTGGTTCGGCCACAGCGTCTGCGGCGAAGGCAATGTCCATGTCGGCATCGGAAATGAAGTTTACTTCCTCAGCAGCGACGGCCTCCTGATGCCGGCCGTGAAGGACCAGCCGCCGCCGGATTTGCGCTATTTCAGAAAATACAACCGGTGACATCGGCCCAAGCCGAGGTGAGTTGCGTGCTTGTCGGGCACTGGCACGCAGGTCCATCGGACAAGGCGCGTGCAACGTTCGTGTCCGGCGCTCAAGTCCGATCGCGTGCGGCCTGAAACCGCGGGATCGACCCTTCCGTGGCGCGCGCGGTCGTTGTAGCTTCCCGTTCAGTGCCGCTAGCGCACTCGCACCTCGATCAATCCATTATCCGCCCAAAGCTCCGAATGCGCAGTCCGGATGAGATCGGCAAAGGTGCACATCCAGGTCAAATCAGTCATCAATCGAGGGAGGACATCAATCATGAAACGGATCACCATCGCCGCATTGGCGGGCACCGCGGTGCTGTTCGCGGGCGCCGCCAACGCGCAGCAGCGCGCGATTTTTCCAAGGTCGAGATCAAGACCACCGATCTCGGCAACAAGACCTACATGCTGGAGGGCCAGGGCGGCAACATCACGGTCGCGGTCGGCACCGACGGCATCATCATGGTGGACGGCCAATTCGCGCCGCTCCACGACAAGATCAAGGCCGCGATCGCGAAGATTTCGCCGCTGCCGATCAAGTACCTGATCAACACCCATTACCATGCCGATCACGTCGGCGGGAACGCGGCCTTCCACAAGGATGGCGCAACCATCGTCGCTCACGACAATATCAGGGTCCGCCTCGCCGCCGGCACCACCAACGGATTGACCGGAAACAAGTCGCCGCCGGTGGAGGCGGATGCGCTCCCGACCGACACCTACCAGGTCGGCGCCACCAAGGTCCAGGTCGGCGGCCGCGTCGCGGAGATCAGCCATGTGATCAACGCCCACACCGACGGCGACAGCTGGGTCTATTTCCCCGACGCCAACGTGCTGGCGCTCGGCGACACCTTCTCGAGGTTCTTTCCCAACATCGACTGGGCCAATGGCGGCGGCATCGACGGCATGATCCTCGCCAACGCGCGCTACCTCAAGGCGGCCAACGACACCACCAAGATCGTGCCCGGCCACGGTCGCGCTCGCCACCAAGGCGAACCTGCAGGAATTCCACGACATGCTGGTCACGGCGCGCGACCGGGTGAAGAAACTCTACGACGAGGGAAAGACCGAACAGGAAGTGCTCGCGGCGCGATCCGCTGGCCGATCTCGCCCAGAAGTGGGCCTCCGCGCAGGGGCTCGGAACCGAGCCCATCTTCCCGCGCAACGTCTACAACTCGTTCCGCAATCACAACTGATCGACGCGATCATGGGATCGCCGGAGCGGGGGTTTCCGCCCCGGCGATTTCAACCCACCGAAGCGGGGCCGGGTCGTTCGTCACACGATCGCGAAGCCCGCCGGGTCGAACTTTGCCGGTGGCGAAACCCGTCGGACAGCATTACATTGCCCGGGCGGGGCTGCTGAGTGCGTCAGGAGCCAATTCCCCGGGGCCTTATCGATCCTGAAGGGAGCTGTCCCTGTCCGGGCTCGTGGGTCCGGGCACATGGCGCCCACCTACTAACGTAGGGAACCCGGGATCGCAGCTCCGACGGCTTATGCGGCTCCGCACTTTGAGTTCATGACAGACCTGGAACACACGAGAGACCTCAAAGCCGAGCTTCGCCGCATGGCGATGGCGCGGCGCGAGGCATTGCCGGCGACCGATCGGGTCGCTGCCGCGCAGGCGATCGCCGCGCGCGGCATGCCGGTGCCGGTCGCCCCCGGCATGGTCGTCTCCGGCTATTCGCCGCTCAAGAGCGAGATCAGCCCGATACCCCTGCTGCGCCTGTGCGCCGACGCCGGCGCCGAATTGGCGCTGCCGGTGGTCATGGGCCGCGGCAAGCCGCTGGTGATGCGGGCGTGGGCGTTCGGGGCGCCGCTCGCATCCGGGGTGTGGGGCATCCGCGAGCCGACGCCGGCGGCACCGGAGGTGTTCCCCGACATTCTCATCGTTCCCCTGCTCGTCTTCGACCGCAGAGGCCACCGGATCGGCTATGGCGCCGGCTATTACGACATGACGATCGCAAGGCTGCGCGACATGAAGCCGGTCACCGCCATCGGCATCGCCTTTGCCGCCCAGGAAATCGACGAGGTCCCCACGACCCCCCGCGACGCCCGCCTCGATCTCGTGCTAACGGAGCGCGAGATCATCGACTTGAGGGCGTGAAGCGCGTGCGGATTCTGTTCATCGGCGACATATTGGGGCGCAGCGGCCGCGCCATCGTGCTGGACCGCCTGCCGGGACTGATCCGCGACTGGAAGCTCGATTTCGTCGTGATCAACGGGGAGAACGCCGCCGGCGGCTTCGGCATCACCGAGGCGATCTACCAGGACCTGACCGGCGCCGGCGCCGACGCCATCACACTGGGCAATCATGCCTGGGACCAGAAGGAAGCCCTCGTCTTCATCGAGCGGGCGCCGCGGCTGATCCGTCCGGTCAACTATCCCAAGGGCACGCCGGGGCGCGGCGCCGCGCTGCTCGACGCGCGCAACGGCAAGCGCGTGCTCGTCGTCAACGCGCTCGGCCGCATCTTCATGGACCCGCTCGACGATCCCTTCGCCGCGCTGGAGCGCGAGATCACCGCGTGCCCGCTCAAGACCGCCGCCGATGCCATCATCGTCGACATGCACGCGGAAGCCTCGAGCGAGAAGCAGGCGATGGGATTTTTCCTCGACGGCAAGGTCAGCCTCGTGATCGGCACCCATACCCACGTGCCGACCGCCGACCACCATGTCCTGACCGGCGGCACTGCCTTCATGACCGACGTCGGCATGACCGGCGATTATGATTCCTGCATCGGCATGACCAAGGAGGAGCCGTTGGCGCGGTTCCTGCGCCGCATCCCCGGCAGCAAGTTCGAGCCGGCGATGGGGCCGGCGACGCTGTGCGCCCTCGCGCTCGAAACCGACGACGCCACCGGCCTCGCCCAGCGCGTCGCCGCCGTCCGCCTCGGCGGCCGCCTCGAAGAGGCACGGCCGGCGTTCTGGGAGTGAATTTTTTCGAATCAACGGCGGCCGCCAACACCTCTCCCCGCGTGCGGGGAGAGGTCGGATCGCAAAGCGATCCGGGTGAGGGGGCCTCGCCGCGAGTCTGAGCGCGTTTGAGATGAGTCTGCTTCGTCAACGCTCAAACTCGTGAAAACGCCCCCTCACCCCGACCCTCTCCCCGCACACGGGGAGAGGGAGAAAAGACGCCCTACCCCGCCGCCGGGGCCATTGCGCGTTCCTGCATGCGGAAGTGGTTGCCGTCGGGGACGAGGACCATGTTGCGCCGGTGGAAGGCCTCGAGCGACGCGCGGTGGCCGATCGAGACCAGCGTCGCGTGCGGCAATTTCTCCGTCAGCAGATGATAGAGCCGCGCCTCGGTCGCCTCATCGAGCGACGCCGTCGCCTCGTCGAGGAAGAGATAATCGGGCGCGAGCAGGAGGGCGCGGGCGATGGCGACGCGCTGCTGCTCGCCGAGCGACAGCATCCGGTTCCAGTGCGCCTCCTCCTCGAGGCGCGGGACGAGTTTTTCGAGCCCCACCGCGGCGAGCGCGGCGGCGACGGCGGGCGCGCCGAACCGGTCCGGCAATGCCGGGTAGCTCACCGCCGCAAGCAAGCTGCCGACCGGCAGATAGGGCCGCTGCGGCAGCAGCATCACGCGTGCGCCCTGCGGCACCAGGATGCGCCCGGAACCGAACGGCCAGATGCCGGCGATGGCGCGGAACAGAGTCGACTTGCCCGAACCGGACGGCCCGGTGACCAGCACGTTCTGACCCTCCGGAAGGTGCAGTTCTTCGACGTCGACCAGCGGCGTGCCGTTCGGCAGCCGCACCTCAAGGGAGTTCATGGCGACGTCCTGGGCGGGCTGCGGCGCGACGATGATATGGGGCGGCGCCTTCGTCACGTCGCGCGCCGCGATGATCGCGGTCTCGAAGCCGGACAGCCGGTCGACCACGGCGAGCCATTCCGCGATGGTGCGGTAGGAGGTCACGAAGAACGACAGCGCCGTCTGCACGCTCGAGAACGCCGACGCCGTCTGCATCATTCCGCCCAGCGCCATGTGGCCGGCGAAATAGACCGGGCTGACGACGAGGAACGGAAACACGTTGGAGACCTGGTTGTAGCCGGCGGTGAAGAAGGTGAGGCGCTTCTGCCGCGTCATGATGGCGCGCCAGTTGCTGACCACATGGGCGAAGCGATCGAGCAGGCGGGTGTCCTCGGCCCGCTCGCCGGCGAGCAATGCGATCTGCTCGGAATTCTCGCGCACGCGAACGAGGTTGAAGCGGAAATCCGCCTCGTAGCGCTGCTGGAAGAAGTTCAGCTCGATCAGCGGCCGCCCGATGAGATGCGCGAATACCGTGCCGAACACGGCATAGAACAGCGCCGCCCAGACGAGGTAGCCCGGAATATTCCACTCGCCGCCGAACAACATCAGGGGCGCACCGGCCGACAGGTTCCACAGGATGATGACGAACGAGCCCAGCGTGACGATCGAGGACAGCATCCCGATGCCGATCGACAGCGTGCTGTCGACGAACAGCTTGAGATCGTCGGCAATGCGCTGGTCGGGGTTGTCGGCGACGTCGCCGAGCAGCTGCATGCGATAATGATTGCTGCCCTTGAGCCACTCGCCGAGGAACTGCACCGTCATCCAGCGCCGCCAGCGAATCTGCAGCCATTGATTGAGATAGAGCTGGTAGACGGCGGCGAGGATGTAGAGCACCGCGAGGACGCAGAAATACAGGAGCTCGCGGACGAAGTTGTCCCAGTTGCGATCCTGCAGGGCGTTGTAGAAGCGGTTGTTCCATTCGTTGAGCAGCACGTTGATGGCGACGAGGCCGAGCTCGGCGGCGATCACCGCGGCCAGCAGCATGCGCCCGGGCCAGCGGTCCTCGGATCGGAAATAGGGAACCGCCAGCCGCCAGATGGTGACGAGCGTCGAAGCAATGCTTTTCGCAGGCATTCTGTTGTCCTCGTTGCCGGCCCGACCGCCGGCCGGTGCCGAGCTTAGCGGAAATAGCCCGGGAACATGATCCGCGGAAGTTGCAGACCCTTGGCGCGATTCTGATTCAACTCGAAGCGATTGCGGCCATCGTTTCGAGCACGATCGGACGGCACTCCCAAGTCCTTGATTGTGAGCATGATCTTGTCCGAAAACGCTGCAACTTTTCGCGATCTTGCTCTAAGGTCGCCGCCGCAAACCGGGCGTCCCCCGGTTTTTGCGTGATTCATCCGGGCCATAGAGCCCTGCAGCACGGGAGAACATCATGGGGTCTGGTGCCGGTATTCGCCAGGTCGGCTATTTCGATTGCGCCGGCGGCGGGCAGGTCGTGGTCGAGAACAACATCGCCTATGTCGCGCACATGCGCAGCCCGCACGGCACCTCGGTGATCGACGTAAGCGACCCCAAGAATCCGAGGGAACTCACCACCATCGGCATGCCCCAGGGCACCCACTCCCACAAGGTGCGGGTCGGCAACGGCCTGATGGTCGTCAATCATGAGAGCAATTTCGCCGACACGCGGCCGATCCCGCCGGAGTTCCGCCCCGGGCTCGGCATCTACGACATAGCGAAGCCCGGCGCGCCGCGCCTGATCACGCGCTGGGAGACGGTGGGCGGCGGCGTGCACCGGTTCGATTTCGACGGCCGCTATGCCTACATGTCGCCGACGCTCGAAGGCTATGTCGGCAACGTCGCCATGATCATGGACCTCGAGGACCCCGCGCACCCCGCCGAGGTCGGCCGCTGGTGGATGCCGGGCCAATGGATCGCCGGCGGCGAGAAGCCCAACTGGGACAAGACCGCCCACCGCTGCCACCATCCGCTGCGGCTCGGCAACCGGCTCTACACCAGCTACTGGCTGGGCGGCTTCGTCATCCTCGACATCGACGACATGAAGAAGCCGAAGCTCGTCTCCGGTCTCGACTGGTCGCCGCCGTTCGCCTGCCCGACCCACACCGCGCTGCCGATCCCGTTCGACATCCGCGGACGGCGCTATCTGGTCGTCGCCGACGAGGACGTGTTCCGCCCCGTCGACGCCGTGCCGGCCTTCATGTGGATGGTCGACATCACCGACGAGACGCGGCCGGTGCCGGTCGCGAGCTTCCAGGTCGAAGGCATCGAGGGCAAGCAGCAGCCGACCATGACCGCCTGCCACCAGCCCTGCGAAAAAGTCACCGGCACCGAGATCCCGTTCGCCTGGTTCTCCCACGGCCTGCGCATCATCGACATCGCCAATCCCCATGCGCCGCGCGAAGTCGCCCATTTCATGCCCGACGTCGCCCAAGGCTGCGACCGCGTGCAGAGCAACGACGTCACCGTCGACGCGCGCGGGCTGATCTATTTGATCGACCGCCTGCGTGGATTGACGATCGTCGAGCGGATGTAGCGAATGTAGGGTGGGCCACGCGGACCGCGCGGCTTGAAAAAGACGTGGGCACGCGGAGCCGGTCATCGGGCCGGCCGAAGGCCGGACCCGTTGGCTTTGCCCACCCTACATGCTGACGATCGTGGAGCGCACGTAAAGGGACGGCGCCCGGCGTCACTCACTTGCGCTTTTCCTCCGGCGGCTTGACGTGCCGGAAGGTGAACAGCAGCGCGACGTCGTAGATGATCTTGAGGCTGCCGCAGAAGACCAGCGGCAGTCCGGAGAACGGAAGCGTCAGCAGCACGCCGGCGAACACCGGACTGATGGAGGATGCGAGGCTGCGCGGCACCGCCGTGACGCTCGCGGCCGCCGTCCGCTCGGGCGGTGTCACCACCGCCATCACGTAGGACGTCCGGGTCGGCACATCCATCTGCGACAATGCCGATCGCACCAGGAGCAGTCCCAGCGTGAGCGCGAGGCTGGGGGAGAATGCCGCGAGGATCAGGCAGATGCTCGAGGGAATGTGGGTGTAGACCATCGTGTTGATAAGCCCGATGCGGCCGGCGAGCCGAGCCGCGACCGGATAGGAGAACGCGCTCAGCACGCCCGACCAGAAGAAGAACAGGCTCGCCGCCGCCACCGACATATCGAACTTCTGAAACAGCCACAGCGCGAGCAGCGACTGCGCGATGAAGCCGCCGGCGAAGGCATCGAGGCTGAACAGCGCCGCCAGCTTGTAGACGATGCCGCGCGACGGCCCGAGCGGCGCATGCGGCCGGGACGGTTCCGCCTTGGCGTGCGGCAGGCGCCGATAGACCAGCGCCGCGCCGACGCCGAGCGCGGCGTAGAGGTAGAACATCAGCTTGAACGCCGCCGGCCTGGTGAACCCCCAGGCCACGAAAATGTCGGCGAGCCCGGCAGCCAATGCGCCGGCCGCCATCGACAGCGCGCCGATCAGGCTGTAGCGCGCGAAGATGCGGGTGCGTTCCTCGTCCGCCGCGTTCCGCGCCAGCATCGCATGCTCCAGCGGCACCAGCACGCCGATGTCGCCGGTGGAAGGATTGATGGTGCCGACGAAGGCCACCGCGGCGATGAAAGTCAGGTATTCGAAGCCCGGAAGCGCGATCCCGGTGAACGCCATGAGGCCGGCGCCCAGCAGCAGCATGTTGCGCAGGTCATGCCGCGGGGCGATCAGGCCGACGAGCAGCGTCAGGACCGCGGTTCCCAGCAACGACATTGTCGCGATGAACCCGATCTGCACCGGGCTCATACCGATCGCGGTCAGATAGGCCGGAAGGATGACGACGGCAAAGCCGTCGCCGAAGCCGCGCAAACTGCGCGCCGCGTAAAGCAGCCTTATGTCCAAGCGCCGCTCCTGCGGGGATTCATTCACCTGCGTTATCGCCGTCACCTGCATCATCCCCGTGGAGCTGCCCCCTTACTCGCTGGGCGCGGCGGCGAAGTCGTCGAAGTGCATGTAGCTGTCGGCCTTCGACCACAGGCCGATGCGCCCGGACACGGGCTCAGGCAGCGTGTGCTGCAGATAGAGCTTGCCGTCGAGATAGCTTTCGACCTTGTTGCCGGTGGTGCGGACCTTGAGATCGTGCCACTGCCGGCTGGCGGTCGGCGTGTTTCGAACCCATTCCACTTGCGAACGCCTGCCTTTTTCGAACTTCCACAACACGAGATTGTTTTCGAGGCAATTGGCCCGGACGGTCAGATAATCGCCGTTCGGCTTCAGATTGAACAGGATACCGGCGCCCTGATCGATCCGGCCCGACAGGCATTCGAACCGCACTGTGATCTCGCCGTTCTTGAAGTCTTCGACGTCCTTCGCCACCACGTAGGGATAGTAGGCATAGGCCTGCACCCGGTCGAGAAACTCCGCGTAGCGTTCGCCGTAGAGCGCGCGCGCCTTGTCGGCGATGCCGGCGGAGGATTGTCCCTCCTTCCATTGGCGTCCGTCCACCGCCAATACCTTCTTGCCGCCTGCATTCTCGATGCGCCAGACGCCGACCACCGGGACCAGTGCCTTCGGCTCGGCGCCCGCGGTTTCGTTTGCGAGATCCACCTTCACGACCGCTGCGAACGCCGGCAGCAGCAAGACGACGGTGCTCACGAAGATGATCGACAGAACTCTGGTGCTGCTATTCATGATGTCCTCCTTGGTGAATTTTTCATTTGGGGTTGGAGGGCGGCGGCTGCGCCACCATGCGAGAACGATCAGGAGGGGCAGCCCGACCAGAAACCAAGCGAGTGCGAACGCGCCATCGGCGACGTGCGGATATCCCGGATAGTCCGCCGCGGGAATTGGCGCGGGCGACCGCATGCCGGCGAGGCCGTACAGCAGCGGCAGAATCTCGCGCGGGCTGGTGGAGCGGCTGATGTCGGTACGTCCGCCATAGCGGTATTCGATTTCACCATAGGCGTCGTCGCCGGCCGGCGAAGCAAAACTCCGTCGTTCCGCGCCGAGGCGGATGGAAACGTGCGGCATCACCCGTTCGAGCTTGGCGAGCACGTTTCGCTGCAGATCCACGTAACGGGGATCTTCGGGTGCGAGACGCACGGTGACGGCGAGCGGCTCGGCCAGCATTGCGAGCTGGCGCTGGTCGGCAAGGGAGAACGAATTTCGCTGATCCTCGCTCACGTCGCGGGTCGTCCTGACCTGGGCCGCCAGGGCGAGCGCGACCGCGGCAACCGCAACGCACAGCGCCGAGCGGATAAGTTTCTGCCGGACCGCGGTCCCCGGCGGCAGCCAGACGGTCGCGAGCGCGGCGAATCCGCAAATCATGACGGCGACGCCGGCGACGACGTTGAAAGCCAGAAGCCCCTGCTCGAAGCCGCGGACAATCTGCGTCAGCGACAGGCCCGCAATCCATTCGAGCACGCCCGAGCGGCCGGCGAGCGTGAAGTCGAGCACCCAGGAGCCGATGGTGAACGCGAGCGTCACAATAGCCGCGGTGGCGCTGCTTTCCGCGATCGACGCCGCGAACAGCGCGATGGCGCCGATCAGCGCGCCGTAAAGCAGGTGTCCGAACATCAGGTTCGAGGTCTCGCCGGGAGACAGATGGCCGCGGGACAGCCACCAGGCCAGCAGCGCCGACAGCACAGGGATGGCACACACCAGCCAGGCCGCGAGCACGGCCGCGAGCTTGACGGCGATGAGCGTCCCCGGTCGATACGGCAGCTGGATCAGCAGGCGCAGCGCGCCCGACTCCTTTTCGGCGCCCAGGGCCCTTATCGCCACGAACGGAAACAGCAACGTCACCGCCACGTAAAACGACCCGAAGGTCGGGACCAGCACGCCGTCCAACGGCGAAAGGCTGGTGGCGAGGACGGGGGATTGCGCTGCTGCCGCGCTCGCCTCGCCGTAGAGCGACACCGCTTGGAAATAGCTGTAGCCGACCAGCGGACATTCCAGCAGCAGCAGAATCCACAGCGCCCGGCCGCCGAGGATTTCGCGCAGCTCCTTCGCGAGCAGCGGCGCGATCGGCGGCTTGCGCACCACGGATGTGTCAGGTGAGGGCAAGAAAGATGTCCTCCAGAGTGGCGCTCGGGCGTCCCGTCCGTGCGCGCAGCTCGTCGAGCGTGCCGATCCCGCGAATCCGTCCATCCGCGAGCAAGGCGAACCGGTCGCACACCACTTCGGCGTCCCGCAATTGATGGATGGAAAGGAGAAGGGTGCGGCCGCCCGACGCCACGCGCCGCAACACCGCCATCATGTCGCGGGTTTGCCGGAGATCGAAGCCGTCGAACGGCTCGTCCATCAGCAGCATCGGATGCGGTGTGATCAGCCCGAGCGCGATGATCAGCCGGCGATTGTAACCCTTCGACAGGGATTGAACGCGCTTCGCCAGCACCGGCCCGAGCCCGACGGCGGCGATGATGTCGGAAACGTTCGAGGCCGAGCGCCGGTATGTGCCGGCAAAGAACGCCAGCACCTGCTCCACGAATTGATCGCCATAGGGCCGAACGCCGTCCGGCAGGTAGAACATCGCCTTGCGGCGCTGTTGCGGCGGCAGCGGCCGGCCACGCCATATGATCCCACCGGAATCGACCGGGAGAAGACCGGCGATTGACTCCAGCAACGTCGTCTTGCCGGCGCCGTTGGGGCCGATGAGCCCCAGCACCTCGCCGGCCCGCACGGCAAATCCGACGTCGCTGAGCGCCGCCTGATCGCCGTACCGCTTGGTCAGCGAAACGACCTCCAGCACGGGCTGGGATTCACCGTTCATGGCCGGTGGCATCTCTTTCTCCGATCGCGCCATGCTCGTCATCGCCGCGCCAGGACCAGCGCCAGCCCCGAGGCCATCAGCAGGAGCAACACGACCTTGCGGAAGCCGGCTTCATCGAGCCGGCCGTAAAGCCTGAGCCCGAGCCAGGTTCCCGCCAGCAGCACCGGCAGGCCGAGCGCGAACAGCCAGATCGTGGCGCGATCGATTTCGCCGCGCGCCCCGAGCCAGGCGGCGCTCATGGCGAAGATGGCGACGCCCGCGGGCTGGAACACCGCGCGCTGGACGTCCTTGGGCCAGCCGCGCAACCCGCACCAGATGGTCACGATGATCCCGGCGAGCCCGGTGGCGCCGCCGAGAATTCCATTGAGGACGCCGACCCCGGCGTCGGCCGTCGACCCGCCGCCCTTGATCGGCGCCATTGTCGGGCGCACCAGGGCGTAGATGCAGTACAGGATCAGGAAGGCGCCGATCGCCGAGCCGCATCGCGCCGGGGTCGGCCCAGGCGAGGATATTCACCCCGATCGGGACGCCGATCGCCGCCCCGATCAAGAACGGCCACAGCCGCGTCCATTGCAGCGCATTGCGCAGCTTCCAGACCGCCACGCCCTGCACGATGAGCCCGAACGCGACGATCAGGCTCGCGGTCTGCACGGGCGTGAGCACATGCAGCCATGCCGCGGCGGCCACGAGTCCGAATGCAAATCCCGCCAAGCCCGCGACCACCGCGGCAAGGAAGGTCGCGGCGAGGAACAGCGTTAGATCGAGGGTGCCGGGATCCATGGTTTTGGGTGCTTTGCGGTGCTTTGGGTGCTTTGGATATCGTCGTACATCCGCGCGAAGGTGGATCGCATAGCGACCCACCTTCGGCCGCGGTGAGAACGTCAGCTCTTCGCGCTCGCGGTCTTGTCCAGTGCTGCCCGAAGTCCCTTGGCGAGCTTCACCGCATCGTCGTTGGCCCAGAAGTGCATGAAGATGATCCTCGGCTCTTCCGTCAGCATGTGGCTGTGCATCGCCGTGACTTCGATGCCGTTCGCCCGCAGCGTGCGGAGCACGTCCTGGACCTCCGTGCCGATGAGCGCGAAGTCGCCCGTGATCGCCGCCTTGCCGCCGCCGGTCGGCTGGAAGTTGATGGCGGTCGCACCGCCCATGATCGGCGCACCCACCGCCATTCCCTGCTCCAGGATCGGATCACGGCGGGGCACGTTTATCGCGTAGACCCCGCCGTTGTTGGCACCCTTTGCCCCGATGATCTGGTCGATCTGCGCGGTGTCGAGATCGATCGCAGGCGGCGGGCCGGCCGGCGGTGAAACCGTGAGGGGTGTCTTGCTCACCGCCAATGCATTGCGGATGGTCTCCGCCATCTTCGCGGGATCGCCGTGTCCGCCGACATGCATGTAGAACGTCAGCGGTTCGGCGCGCAGCAGGTGGTTGTGAACCGCGGTGACTTCGAGGCCGCCCTCCAGGAGCTTCGCCATCACCGGATTGACCTCGGACTGAAGCAGCACGAGGTCGCCCATTGCCATCGCCATGTTCCCCATCGGCTGGAACGCGATCCAGCCGCCCAGCGCGAGCGCAGGACGGATGGTGACGCCATCGAGCGTAACCTGCAGGTCGGTGCGCGGGAATCCGTAGCGATGCACGGCCCCGGCGACCCCGGCGGGGGCCCTGCCGAGCGTCGCGTCTACCTTGGCCCAATCGATGCCTTGCGCATCGGCGGTGGCCGCCGTCGACAGAACGATGCCGCAAGCGGTGACGAGTTGAACAACTCGCATGATGATACTCCTCCTTGAAATCAGGCTCGGCGCCTGCGTGTTGACTTCACTTGAAGTCGGTTGAACCGGGTCGGGCGTTTCCCACGACGCTCACTTGGCCTTTCTGCCGTCGAAAGCAGGCACGTCGAATCCGAATGTGACTCCGGCCCGGACTTCGTCGACCGGGTGCGAATTCACGAGGGCATGGCGATAGCCGACGTCGAAGCTCAGCTTGTCATTGACCTGCCATATCGCCCCTACGAGGCCGGAAATCGTGGTCGTCTGCCCGATCTCCTCTTCGTAAAAGACTTCCATCACCGGCCGCACTTTCCATTTGAACGGCCCTTCGACGATCGCGCCCACGAAAAGATCAGCATGATGGTCTCGGGTGAGAGTGGTGGCGAAGTTCCCGTGAACGGTTCCCCAGTCCCAACGCTGCGACACGATCGTATCGAGACTCGCACCGAAGCCCTCATCGGCATGGATCCCCGGCAGCAGTGGCCCGAATTCGACGGCGATGCTTGGTCCTTTTGCGTCCTGGAGGCTTCCCTCGCGCGCGACGTATTTTAGAAATGCGCCCACGCCGGCAAGGCTCGGATGATCTTCTGAATTGCCAAGCGGAAACTGGCCCACGCCCTCGAAGACGATCTCCCAGTTCTTTGCAAAGCCATAGTTGTAGACGACATCGGGGGCGATCAGGCTCGTTTGCGAGTCCTGGCGCAACGTACCTGCGGGCTGCAGCTCGATTTCGACCTCGTTCACATCAGCGACCGCCGCATCGGTGCCGACAAAAGGCCGGTACGCCAACGCCGCCGTCGACCCCGCTGCCGTCGCCGCACCCGCCAGCGCGGCAAAAAACAGCCGGGACGAAAGGCGTCCCACACTGCCTCGCAATTGTCGCTGAGAACAACGATTGCTGATCATGTTGCGCTCGGTTCAAGGTCCCGCACGGAACACCCATATGGCGGCGGGCTCGGCGGAGGTTGCCCGCACGGCGAGAAAGAGACGGTCGGTGGAGGACTCGAAGTACGCCGTGCGCGCGCCGGGGGCAGTCGGGATGCGCGCAAGGCGGCGATACGTGGCATCGTGGATGTCGAAAACGTCGATGAAACCCTGCCCGCAACTGACATAGGCGCGGCGACGTTTGGCATCGACGAAGACGTCATCGGCATCGCCGCAGAGATCGAAATTTCCGACGTTCTGCCCGTCGGCGGTCGAGAAAGCGCCAAGCTTAGCGGGGGAACGAAATGCAACGAGGACACGCTGCGCAGTTTCGTCGAGCGCCATCGGAAAATTGCCGCCAGCGCCTTTCAAGGGCCACGCTGCGATCCGCTCTCCGGTTTGGCCGTCGACCACGACAATCGCTCCAGCCTTCGGAATATTGACGAATATCCGGTTGGTGCTGCGGTCGAGTTGGAAACCCTCCGGATGCGCCGGCACGGCGAATTCCGCGGTCTTGCGCCTTTGCACGGCATCGATCGCGGCGATGGCGCCGTTGCCGTATCCGATCAGCACGCGCTTGGCGTCGGGATCGATCCGGATATTGTCGGCGTCGTCGCCCAGTTCGATGCGGCCATCCTCCCTGAAGTCACTGCCTCGGAACAAGCGTACGGAGCCGTCGCCGGCATTGGCGACATACAGCGCGTCGGCCGACGGCTCATAGGCGACACCTTGTGGTTCCTTGAGTTCCGCAATGCGATAGACGACCTTGCCCGCCACGAGGTCGACGACGCCGACGGAATCGTTGCCGAGTTCGGCGACGAACAGCCGATTGCGAACGGGATCGATCGCCATGTGGTCGATCCGCCCGCGCACGTCGCCCAGCGGGATCTTGGCTTCCAGGCTCAAGGGCTGCGGCCCAGCCGGCTGCGCGCCGAGACGCGACGTGCCGGGCACGAGCATCGCGGCTCCGATCGCGATCCGAACAAGATGACTGTAAACAACGTCCATGTCTGATCCCGTTGGCAGTGCGCCGGTGCTCGCCAGGGAATTGGCGAGCACCGACCTCATCGCCCATTCAATTCTTCATCGGCTCGCATTGCCGCGTGTCCTTGCCCCAGAAGTCGAGGCACTCCTCATAGGTCGACGGGCCGCGCCCCACGGCCTTGGCGAAGAGATACTTGACGACCGCCTCGACCTCGCGGTTCGACAGGAAATCATTGCCGGCGGGCGGCATGTCGTTGCCCATTTCCTCGCGGGTGTGGCCGTAACAGCGCTTGTCGGTGTAGGCGAACCGGTCGTGATACGGCATGCCGGTGCCGGGCCGGCCGCATTTCACGACTTCGGTGAGCTGCTCGGGCGTGAGCTGCGTCTTGCGCAGCGACAACGCGTTGCCGCCGTAACCCTGGTCGCCGGACGCATCCCATTTGTGACAATACTGACAGACTGCCTTGCTCTTGAAGATTTCCTTGCCGAACTCGAGCTGACGGGCCTCTTCCGCGGTTGGCGCGGTCTGAGCGGCGGCCGGGCCGCCAGCGAGAAAGGCGAGCGACAGCAAGGCTGCCGCGGCGATTTTGAAGCCGCCACCAAACGCATTGTGAACGAGGAAATTTACCCGACTTCTCGTCATTACCTTCGCACTCCTACGCCTCACTGCGTCGATACAGGGTTCCCTGGATATCGTGAGAAACGCGCAGACCGGAATTTGGGTCCGCGCGCCGCTCACGATGCCTTCCGATGGGGCATGCGCCCTCTACATCCCGGCAGCCACCTCGCCGGTGATCAGGTCATAGTAGGTCGTCTTCGCCGCACCGCCCTGGGCGGTCATGACCTCGAAAACCGGCTTGCCGTTGCGGATCTTTTCCTTGACGGAAAAGACGGTACCCAGCGGGGAGGCCTTCTGGATGATTGCCGGGATTGTCATTTTCGTCATCGACAACAGCGTGTGGTACTGCGCCGATCGTGCGATGTGCTTGAGGTCGGCGAACACCTCCTTGTCGGGTTTCCAAGTCGCCGCGGTCGCGTCGCCGCCATACTCGTTGAAGGAGTTGTCCTCCGCAGCGGTGTCGAAGCCCTTTCCGGAGGTGTAGACCGTCAGCGCGAGCTTGCCCTTGTCCATCTCGTATTTGGCTTCGGTCGGCACCTCGGTCCCCTTGGCGACCTGGGCGATGCCTTGCTGCAGGGTGATCTTGGCCCCTGCGAGGGCCTTGATGAGCGTCGCCTGCTCGGCGTCGTCCGCCCGTGCGGCGAACGCGCTCATAAACGTCATCAATGCGACGATGGAGGCGAACTTCAGGTTTCCGTTCATTTGAATCTCCCTAGGACTGTTGCCGCTTGTTTCGTTGGCTTGCTGGTTCTGAGGGGCAAGGGTCGCGATAAGCGTCCTGATGCCCAGGCCGCACACCGCCCGGCGCGCTGCCGCCTTGCAACGCAGCAAGCCGCCGCGCGCGGTCGCGCGCACGGCCACGTCTGACGGATTTTCAACGGCAATGGATTTGATCGACGACATGGCGCGTCCTTGCACGTTGACAAGTGCAGACTATCGGACGCGATGCTTCAGCTGTCGCCTCATGGGGAGATCGCAATCCCCATACCGCCCATTAAGGAAGAACGCTGCACGGTGTCAAGGGGTCGAAGCGCAAGCCGTCGCAAGCGCAGGAAGATGCTGCGAAAAAGCGCGCACCTTCGGGGGCGCGTGGTGAGAAAACAGGGGTTGCGGGCGGTTCCCTGCCGGCTCATCGGAAATTTTATTGCGGCGTCAACCGCAGGCGCTACCGCGCGACGTCGGCCACCGCCACCGGCTGCGCGATCTTGACAGCGCGAGCGGTGTTCTCTTTATTGACCGCCATGGGGACTGCGATCTCCCCATGAGGCGACAGCTGAAGCATCGCGTCCGAATAATCTGCACTTGTCAACGTGCAAGGACGCGCCATGTCGTCGATCAGATCCATCTCCGCTGAAGAACGAACGCGTTCGATTGGTGCGCCCGATGAACGGATGCGCCCGCATTGCGAGGATGCGGCGGCTGCAATCGTCCTGCTTTCGCTCGGTCCGGCCTATGCGCAGGATTCCACCCGAAAGATGCATGCGGTTCCGCTCAGCGGGGGCGGCCGGCGGCGTGGAATCGCGTCGTACCGTATTTGAGAGGAGATGGTCATGCGAGCGATTGCCATTCTGTCAGTGCTGATTGTCGCCTTCAACACCAGCACCGCAGCGCGTGCCCAACAGACCAGCGACTGCAAATTATGCCGCGAGTATCAGCAGGCGTGCGTGAAAAATCACACGAAGGACGCCTGCAACAATGAGTACAGCATCTGCATGAAGTATTGCCGGAAGAAATAGCATGCCGTCGATCAAGTTCATTTCTGCCGAAAGCCGAAAGCGGCTGATTGGTGCGCCCGATGGCCGGACACGGCCGCGCTGCGCGTTCGCGGCGGCTGCGATCCTGTTGCTTTCGTTCGGATCGGCCTTTGCGCAGGATACTTCGTTCGGACAGCGTCTGTTCCAGGACAAGGCGGATTGCCAATTCTGCCACGGGATAGATGGCGACGGTCGCGGCGATCCGCGCTCACCGGGACAGGCGGCCAATCTGCACAAGACCATTCTCAACCGCGAGCAATTGATCGAAGTGATCGCGTGCGGACGCCCCGGAACAGAGATGCCGCACTTCGACAAGTTCGCCTACGAAGACAAGAGTTGCTACGGCCACACGGCTGCCGAGCTTGGCGCCGACACCCCGCACGATCCACATTCGACGAGCTTGACGAAGCGCGAAATCGAAGCGGTCGCCGACTACATATTCGCGAAATTCGTCGGGAAATAGGTTTGGATGACGTCAGAGAGAATCCAAGTGCTGCAGCCAGGGCCTGAGTGACGTTCGATTGCGACGAGGAGGCTGACTATGGACGGAAATCTCACCACGGTTTCTCCGGGCGATCTCTATGCGCGTCTCGGCACCGCGTCGGCGCCGATGCTGGTCGACGTTCGACGGCGGGAGGCGCTCAGCGCCGACGACAAGCTGATCATCGGCGCGTACCATCGCCCGCCCGAGGACGTGAGCCGCTGGTTGAATGAATTGCCGGTCGGCCGCCCGGTGGTGGCCTATTGCGGCCAGGGACGTGAGACCAGCCAGGGCGTGACCGCGACGCTCAGCGCCGCGGGCATCAAGGCCGCCTATCTCGAAGGAGGCGTCTCCGCGTGGAATGCGAAGAACCTGCCCACGCGCCGCAAGCTCGGCGCCGGCGAGAGAGACTGGGTGACCCGGGAGCATCCGAAAATCGATCGCATCGCCTGTCCGTGGCTGGTTTCCCGGTTCATCAACCCGAACGCGCGGTTCATCTATGTACCGCCGGACCAGGTCGCGGCCGTCGCCAAGGAAACCGGTGCAATTCCATACGATATCAAGGGCACCGAATTCGGCCACGTCGGCGATCGCTGCTCGTTCGACGCGATCGTCCGCATCTTCGACATCAAGGATCCGGCCCTCGACTATCTCGCGACGATCGTGCGCGGCGCCGATACCTCACGCCGAGACCTCGCGCCCCAATGCGACGGGCTCTACGCCATATCGCTCGGGCTGTCCGCGAATTTCCCCGACGATCATGAAATGCTGCGGCACGGCCTGGTCATCTATGACGCGCTCTACACGTGGTGCCGCAAACACGTCGCAGCGAGCGACCAGCCGGCGAAGGCACAGGCATGAAGAAACGGAACTTCGAACTCGCGCTGCTTGTTTCGGCCTGTGGAGGAGGATGATGCCGTACAACATCAAGCCTCTCGGATGCGATCCGGCCCGGGTCAAGGGCATGTCGGAACGCTTGATAGTCAGCCACTACGAGAACAACTACTGCGGTGCGGTGCGGCGGCTGAATTCGATCGAAGAGCAGCTCGCAAGCCTCGATCATGCGAATGCTTCGGGCTTTTTGATCAACGGACTCAAGCGTGAGGAACTCATCGCGATGAACTCGATGATTCTTCACGAGCTCTTCTTCGACGGCTTGGGGGACGAAAGCGAGCCTGGGTTGCCTCTCAGAAATGCGATCGCCCACGATTTCGGCTCGTACGAGCGGTGGCGCTCCGAATTCATGGCGATGGGCAAAGCACTCGGCGGCGGTTCCGGATGGGTGTTGTTGTCGTGGTCTCGGCGGGATCGGAAGCTCGTGAACCAATGGGCATCCGACCACTGTCACACTTTGGCAGGCGGCACCCCGATCCTTGCGCTCGATATGTACGAGCATTCCTACCATATCGACTTCGGCGCCAAGGCAGGCGGCTACGTCGATGCGTTCATGGGTGCGCTTCGTTGGGGCAACGCCGACAGGCTGTTCGACGAAACGACCGGGAACATTCGAGCGCGAGGACAGGATGATCGATGATGACGACGGAGGCGTCCGGTTGCGCGCAATCGATTGCGCATCGCGCGATCGTGCGAATCGACGAACCCACACGGTGAAACTCAATCGGAGAACGGCATGGCATCGACAATGAGACCGGCATCAACTGCACACACAAGAAGCCGCGCGCGTGCCGGCGTTGCGCTCCTCGTCCTCGCGACGACGGCGCTCGCCTGGTCGGGCGCCGCCCTTGCCCAGAACGAAGACAAGGTGAAAGCCGGATTGGCGCTTTGGCGAGGCAGCGGATGCGCCGATTGCCACGGCGCCTTCGCAAATGGCGAAAAGCAACGCGACGAGTCACCGACTGGGGCAAATCTGCGAACGACGCGGCTCGATGCGGAAGCGCTCAAGCGCGTGATCGGTTGCGGGCGTTCTGGCGCCGAAATGCCAGCCTTCATCGAAGGCGCAAATTCCGCATCAGCCTGCGGCGGGCAGGCGAGCGGGGATTACCCGGCACCTCGCACGCTCACTCCCGTCGAAATCGATGCCGTCGTCGCGTACTTGCAGGCACGCATCGTCGGTAAGGGCCGAATCACGAAAGCGGAATGCCTCGCTTACTACGACGACCAGCAGGACTGGTGCGAAGAGTACAAATAGAATCACCGACCAAGGGAGATCGGCGTGATGAATGCGGCGAGACTGTTGTTCGGCATCCTCGGTGCCGCCACTTTAATGCTCGGCACGGCCGCGGCGCAGCAGCCGGAACTGCCGGCCGGGCCAAATCGGGAGGTCGTCTCCCGCGAATGCCAGGCCTGTCATGACCTGAGCATGGTTATCGCCGCAGCCGGATTGAACCGAGACGGTTGGGACGCCCTGATGGACGAAATGACAAGCTACGGCATGAACATCACTGCGGAGGAGCGGGCAAAGATCGTCGATTATCTCGCGAACAATCTCGGACCGCGGTAATCAGAATACCCAGGCCGACAGATATGTCCGTCGCCGCGAGGTTCTTTGTTGATCAATACTAACCAACCAGGGAGGCACGGCGCCAGGCACTCCTCATTACCGGCCGGGCTATTCAGCAACGCGCCACACTGAGCGGCAACGGCTGTGCTATGCGCGTCGGGGATCGCTTGAAACGGGATCACATTGGTCGGGATCGTGTTAATATTGCCGCGCGCTTTCATTTAATGATTTGTTTTCCGGCTATCGTCCGATAATATTTTTTGTTATACTGAGTTTTCTTCGCTCCTTATGGCGTAACTTAATTGGGAGCTATTTATGAGTGCGAAATATCCATACGAATCGCAATTGCGTCGCGAATATTCGCTTCCCAGAAGAGAGTTTCTTTCACGCTTGGCGCTGACTGGTGCGGCCACCGCAATGTGGCCTGCGCTGGCCGAGGCGATGACCGAGGTGTGGGAAGAGGGCGACCCGCTTTGCGCATTGCCCGACCTGCCGCTCGAAAAGCCCAGCGGCTATGAGCTGGATGGCCAGTACCTGGAAAGCTTCGTGGAATTGTCCGAGACCATGACCGGCGTGGCTCGGCTCGACCGACACCTGGCAAACCAATACATGGAACGTTTTGCGACCAATCGTCAATTGACGACTAATCTCGATTTGATGATCCAGGCCTATCGGAAGCTTTCCGGAAAGCCGCGGCCTGGCGAAGCTGAAGTGAAGCAGGAGATTGTCCTCTCGCCTGATCCGAAGGTGAGGGCCGCGGCGCAGCAACTCCTGTACGTCTGGTATGTCTCGGCATTTTACGTTCCGCTGCCGAATTCCGATGCCTCCGCACCGATTCCTCCTCCTCTGGAGGACAATCCCCAGGACACCCGGAAACGGGTGTGGCTGTACGGTACGCCGGAGCAATATGGTCGCGCGCTGCTTTGGTCGGTCATACGGGCACATGCGCCCATGACGACCGGTGGTGCGCCCGGCCACTGGGCAGTCGCGCCGACAAGCTAGCATCAAGCCGCTGCAGCCACTCCATCCACTGTCGATCGGGGGCATGTCATGAGGCCGCTACTGGATGAGCCGGAGTTTGACGTCATCGTGATCGGGTCGGGAATTGCAGGGGCGCTTGTCGCTTACCGGCTGGCGCGCGCGAAGCATCGTGTTTTGATTTTGGAAGCGGGTGGAGTTGCCCCGGACTCTCTCGGTCGCTGGGCGATGGTTCACAACTACATCAATTCATCTCCGAAGGCGCCCGATGCGCCCTTCTGCGGTGACGATGTTTTACCGATCGATCCGAAGGCTTTGCCGACCGACTATCGGTTTGTGCAGGCCAACCCGATCGCCAACGGCGAGAACTATTATTTCTACGACGATTCCGATCCTGCCAAGAAGAGCGACAGGTTCAAGAGCTTTTACGAGCGGCTGGTGGGTGGATCGACCTGGCACTGGCAGGGCATCTATATCCGCATGCTGCCGCGCGATTTCAGGATGAACACGGACTACGGCGTCGGTTTCGACTGGCCGATTTCGTACGATGACATCGAGCCGTGGTATGTCGACGCCGAATATGAGATGGGCATCGCCGGCAGCGACGAGGAGAACCGCAACTATTACCAAAGACACTTCGGAGCGCACCGGAGCAGACCTTATCCGATGCCGGCGTTGGTGCCGAGTTATCTGGACAAGAAGATCGCTGCCGCCGTGGATGGAGGCACGATCGAGGGGTTCCGTGCCCATCCGTTGAAGGTGAATACCGTTCCGCACGCGATCAACTCGCGTGTGTTCGACCGCCGCCCTGTTTGTGACGGACACACGTCCTGCGTCCCGCTTTGTCCGATCAAGGCCCGTTATGAAGCCGTCATCCACGTCGAGAAGGCCCTCGCAGAGGGCGCGGCGTTGCGGACACAGTCGGTGGTGACGAAGCTTGAACTCGACGAGAACAACAAGCGGGTCAGGCGCGTATGGTATCGCACATCGGACGGGAAAACCGATCATGTGTCGGGCCGCATCATAGTGATGGCCGCCAACGGGATCGAGAATCCCCGGCTCCTTCTGTTGTCGAACGCCGCCAACAGCAGCGGGCTTGTCGGGTGCTATCTTATGGATCACCCGATAAAGCAGTCGTTTGCGCTCGCGCGCGACCGCTTGTATCCGTTCAGAGGTCCCCAGACGACGTCGGACATCGCGGCATTTCGAGATGGGCCGTTCCGGCGTCGAATGGCGGGGTTCAAGACTTCCATCAAGAACGACGGCTGGTCGAGCACGTCGGCGAACACCAGTGCGCCGCGGGGCAATTCAATTCCCAAGCCCCACCCGGACAATCCGGATTCGGCTGGCACGCTTCTGGATTTTGTCGTCAATCAAAAGCTCGTCGGTTCCGAATTGCGAAACAGGCTCTACGACCATGCGACGCGGCAAATAACGCTCAACAGCGCCTGCGAGCAACTTCCCGTTAAGGAGAACCGCGTCACCTTGGCCAAAGACAAGAACGACGCGTTCGGGATACCGAGGCCCCAGATTCAATATCGTCTCTATGACGACAAGAACTACGTGCGGAACAGCTTCGAGACGATCCTCAAGCTGCACAAGCATGTTTTTGATCGGCTCGGGGCCGATCCAAAGGATCGCTTCATGCAGGATGATCCGACGATCTACAGCGGATCCGGTCACATCATGGGCACCACCACAATGGGCAGCGATCCGAAAACGTCGGTGGTCAACAGGGAATGCCGGGCGCACGACCACCCCAATCTAT
This sequence comes from uncultured Alphaproteobacteria bacterium, assembly GCA_963791375.1. GTDB lineage: Bacteria > Pseudomonadota > Alphaproteobacteria > Rhizobiales > Xanthobacteraceae > JAJPKK01. The sequence continues at coordinate 267,022 of CAWBSI010000025.1, read as the reverse complement.
TTATTCTGGGCAGCAGCGTCTTTCCAACAAGCTCGACGGCGAATCCGACGTCGACCATCGCAGCCTTTGCCCTGAGGGCGGCCGACACGATCAAGAAACAGTTGAAGACCTGAATTGAATTGAGTTCACGTCTGGAGGGACCGGCACATGAGTGGAGTTCTCACGGTGGACGGAGCGGTGGACGTCTCGCAGTTTTGGCCGAGCGGGGAATCGGATGCCGATACAGTGAAGCTCACCATCACCAAGCCTCAGAGCGCCTTTCAATTTCGCGCCAGCCCTGGCGCTCCGGCCAAGGTGACTCATGCATTCGACAACGCGGGCATGTTCGAGACGGTCAAGGGGAAACGCACCTTCAAGCCGCTCATTCGGAAAGGCGCAATCACGCTTCGGCTTCAGGGAATAGATGCGCCGGAGCTCCACTATCTGCCGCGAGTGAAAGGGTCGGCCAATTTCCGCCAGTTCCAGGGCGAGACGTGTACGGTCTCGTTGGGCAATCAGTTGAAAAAAGGCGGGCAGAAGGTGATTGCGTGCCAGTTCGTCACGGCAGTCGATCATCCGCAGGACGTCGTCGACAAATTCGGTCGGTTTGTCGGTGAAATCGTTTTCAACCGCGGCTCATCCAAGGAATGGAACATCTGCGATTGGCTCGTTGAACAAGGCTGGGCGTTTCAGGCGTTCTACAATTCGATGTCGGTCGCGGAAATCACCCGGCTGCAGGCGAAGGCAAATTCGGCGAAACAAGCCAAGCGTGGCATCTGGCAATTTGCGACGTCCAACATTGGAACGCTCGACTGGAGCATGGTGTTCCGGAAGAATGGACCGGTGGACGCCGCGAAGGATCGCGGACCGGTGGTGTTTCCAAAGATCTTTCGTCGGCTGAGCGACTACTCGGTAAAGAAGAAAAACGGCACGGTGACCGGCAGTCTTTCGAGCTACTTGAACGGATTGAAGCCCCCGGATTTCTGCTTTCGGACCAAGGATTTCCTGAGCAGCGGCGGCAAACCGTCGAAGGGCATGCAAAACAAACTGGCGCAGTTCGTCAGCACCGGCAACAAGTACCTGGTGGGCCCGGGAGACTTGGTATTTGAAGAGGCGGCATCAACGATTGTCGACCGGAACAACAAGAAGATTACGGGCTGGTAGCGACGTCGTTCGCGGCGTCCTGGTTCATTCGGAGACATGCCATCGGCAGAGGCGGTTCGAGGGCGGGCGTCGGTTCCACACACCTCCCGCGCCTGCCATGCCGCCTTGGGCCCGCCGGTTCCGCCATTCCTTTGCGGTGATTCGAACCGAACGACGGCGCCGTGATCCGGGCGGGCGGCGTTGGCACACGTGCTCGCGCTTCTCCGCACGTCCTTGACAGCACCGCAACGTTCCCAATACGTTGCGTCCATGGGGAATGCGATCTCCCCATGAGGCGTCATGCCCAAGAATCGCGTCCCGCTCACAGCAAGGACGCAGCATGCCCTCGACAACGACCATCTCCATCGACAAGCTCGTGCGCCTCGTCGGCACGCCCCATTGCCCGGCGCTGATCGATGTTCGTACCGACGACGATTACAAGACCAATCCCCGTCTGATCCCGAGTTCGATGCGCCGGCCCCATGCCGATCCTTCGGCATGGGCCGGGGAATTCACCGGCCGCTCCGCCATCGTGATCTGCCAGAAAGGCGCCAAGCTCAGCGAGGGCGCGGCGGCCTGGTTGCGCCACGTAGGCGTGCCGGCGGACACGTTGGAAAACGGCTTCGAGGGCTGGCGCAAGGCCGACCTGCCCCTGGTGACCACCACCAGAATGCCGCCCCTCGACAGTCAGCGGCGCACCGTCTGGGTGACACGCGCGCGGCCCAAGGTCGACCGCATCGCCTGCCCGTGGCTGATCCGCCGCTTCATCGATCCCCGCGCGGTGTTCCTGTTCGTCGCGCCCGCAGAAGTCGAAGGCGTTGCCGAGCGGTTTGCTGCCACACCCTTCGACGTCGAAGGCGTGTTCTGGAGCCATCGCGGCGAAACCTGCACGTTCGACGTCATGGTGGACGAGTTCGGTCTTGCGACCGAACCGTTGCTCCGTCTCGCCGCCATCGTGCGGGGCGCCGACACCGGCCGCATGGACGCCGCGCCGCAGGCCGCCGGCCTGCTCGCCGCTTCGCTCGGGCTGTCACGCATGTATGCCGACGACCTCGAACAGCTCGAGGCCGGCATGACGCTCTACGACGCATTCTATCGGTGGTGCCGCGACGCCACGGAAGAAACCCACACGTGGCATTCGAAGAAACCGGGGACCTGAATTCGCCTGTCGGCCGCGGCAGTGCCGGCTGCCGCGGCCAATCTGGGCCCCTCAATGACCGGAGGCAAAACCGCATGACGATGATGGCCGTTCCGACGCGCGAACGCCTGGGAGAGCTCGTGACCTACTTCCTGCGCCTGGGCCTGCTCGGCTTCGGCGGGCCGGTGGCGCTGGTCGGCCAGATGGAGCGCGAACTCGTGGCGGATCGCGGGTGGCTCACGAAGGAGCAGATGCGCGAAGCGATCGCCATCTGCCAGTCGCTTCCCGGGCCGCTGGCGATCCAGGTCGGGGTTTATATCTCGTATCTGCGCGGCGGTTTCTGGGGCGCGTGGGCGGGCGGATGGGCGTTCATCCTGCCGAATTTCGTGATCGTCGCCGCGCTGGGCGCACTTTACGTCCATCTCGGCGACCTCCAGCCGGTCACTGCGATCTTCTATGGCGTGAGCCCCGCCGTCATCGCGCTGATCCTGCATTCCTGCTACCGGCTGGCCAAGCTCGGCATGGAAGACTGGGTGCAATGGGCGATCGCAGGGGCCTGCCTGGTCGTCACCGTGATCCTCCAGGCCGAGGTGGCGCTGTTGTTCATCGGCGCCGGGATCGTCGGCATCATCTACTATGGCAGGTTCAAGCGTCCGCCCCCGGTGATGCTCGGAATAACGGCTGCGCCCGTGCTGGCGCAGATTGCGCCGGTCGCGTCGGGCTCGACGCTCGGCAAGCTCCTGCTGTTCTTTCTGAAAGCGGGCTCGCTCACCTTCGGCAGCGGCCTGGTGATCGTGCCGTTTCTGGAGCAGGGGCTGGTCCAGCAATATGGCTGGCTCGATCAGCGGCAGTTCCTCATCGCGGTCGCCGTCGGCATGATCAGCCCGGGGCCGGTGGTCATCACCGCCACCTTTGTCGGCTATCTCGTCGCGGGCTTCTGGGGCTCGCTTGTTTCCACCATCGGCATCTTCCTGCCGTCCTTCATCCTGGTGCTGGTCGCCGCGCCGCTGCTGGCGAAGTACCGGGGAAACCCGAACGTCCAGGGCTTCGTGAAGGGTGCCTATGCGGCGGCGATCGGGACGATCCTCGGAGCCTGCATCCTGCTCGGCCGCATCGCGATCGGCGATTGGCTGACGGCTCTGATCGGCGTCGTTTCGCTTGCCATTCTGTTCCGGTGGAAGGTCAACAATCCGCTGCTCATCGCCGCGACGGCGGTGATCGGCCTCGTCGCATACCCGCTGCTGCAGCCGACCTGGGTCATGCTCAAGTAGCCGGGCTTGCAAATCATTTTTCGACCTCATCCTGAGGAGCGCGCTCTCGCGCGCGTCTCGAAGGATGGCAGCGAGCACGGCATGCGCAACTTCATGCGAGCGAGGTGCTTGTGGCCATCCTTCGAGACGCGCCTTTCAGGCGCTCCTCAGGATGAGGTCGAAAAAGATTCAGGGCGACGGTGCGAATCACGCCGCCTTGGGCACGCCGAGGTTTTCCTTGAAGAACGCCAGCGTGCGGCTGAAGGCGAGATCGGAGGCCGCCTTGTTGTAGCGCGCCGCGCCGGTGTCGTTGTTGAAGGCGTGCTGGGTGCCGGGATAGATGAAGACGCTGTAGCGCTTGTTGCCCGCCTTAAGCGCGGCCTCGAAAGCGGGAATGCCCTTGTCGATGTTCTCGTCCATCTCCGCATAATGCAGCAGCAGCGGCGCGCGGATCGCGGCGACCTTTTCCGCCGGCGGCTGGGTGCCGTAATAGGGCGCGCCGGCGGCGAGATCGGGACTGTCGGTCGCCATCCGGTTGACGACGCCGCCGCCGAAGCAGAAGCCGACGGCGCCGACCTTGCCGGTCGATTCCGGATGCTTGCCGAGATACGAGATCCCCGCCACCGCGGCCGCGATCATATCCTCGCGCTCGGTCTTGGTGTGGAGGTCGCGGGCCTTGTCTTCATCGGGCGGCGTGCCGCCATTGACCGAGAGGAGATCGGGCGCGAGCGCGAGGAAGCCCTCGGCAGCATAGCGCCGCGCCACGTCCTCGATGTGCGGGTTGAGGCCGCGGTTCTCGTGGATGACCACGACCGAGGGACGCTTGCTCTTGTCCTTGGGCCGCACCAGATAGCCCGAGATCTTGCCCTTGGGGGAATCGTAGGTCACGCGCTCGGCGACGAGCCGCGGATCGTTCGCCGGCACGATCGCCGCGCGGGCGTAATCGTTCTGCAGCAGCGGCACCAGCGCCGCGGCGGCGGCCGCCGACCCCGCCAGCTCGGCGAGCCGGTCGAGGAACTCGCGGCGGTTCATTCCACCGTGGGTGAAGTGGTGGTAGAGATTGATGATGCGCTGATCCATGTAGCCCTCCTGGTGTGTTTTCATTGACCGGCCGGTGCAGGAATATCGACGCGGCGGCTTCCCGTCATGGCGTTGTTGCCAATGCTTTTGTATGTCTCGGGAATGTACGTGGAGAAAGTAACATGAATTCTGAGGTGGTGCGTAGCCGGTCTGTTCGTCCACTTGGTCGTCCGTTCGTTCGTCCCCTCGTTTGCGTCCTCTTGGCCGCGCTCGGCCTCGTCATGTTGGCCGCGCCCCCGCCGGCGCATGCGGAAGGGTTTCCGTTCGGGCGCGAGCTGCTGCTCGACGCCTCGCCGATGCGCGGATCGAAGAAGGTGCCGATCCTCGACATCGGCGACGCCGGCTCCGCCGAGATCGAGCTGTGGTGCAACAGCGTGAAGGCGCAGCTCGTGGTCGCCGGCGACACCATCACCATCATCACCGGCGAAACCTCGGCACGCCAATGCGCGCCCGACCGCGCCCGCGCCGACGAGGATCTCCTGGCCGCGCTCAACGACGTCACCGGCTGGCGGATGGAACGCTCTGCGCTCGTGCTCACCGGCAGCCGCACCCTGCGCTTCCGAGTGCCGACGAATTAATCGCATACTCTGGCCGTCATTCCGGGGCGGTGCGAAGTGAAGCACCGAACCCGGAATCCAGTGGGTGGCTCAGGCAAGCTGGATTCCGGGTTCCGGCCTGCCCGGAATGACGAAAGATGAGCTTGGTTCGGGTGCAAAAAAGAGCCGCCTCGCGGCGGCTCTTTGTCTTTCGCTCGTAACGCCGTGGATCAGAAATCCATGCCGCCCATGCCGCCGCCGCCCGGCATCGCGGGCATCGCCGGCTTGTCCTTCGGCACTTCGGCGACCATCGCCTCGGTGGTGACAAGCAGGCCGGCGATCGAGGCGGCGTCCTGGAGCGCGGCGCGCACCACCTTGGCCGGATCGATGATGCCCTTCTCGACCATGTCGACATACTCTTCGGTCTGGGCGTCGAAGCCGTAGGTCTCGGACTTGTTGTCCATGATGCGGCCGACCACGATCGAGCCCTCGACGCCCGAGTTCTCGGCGATCTGCCGGATCGGGGACTCCAGCGCCTTGAGCACGATGTTGATGCCGGCCTGGACGTCGTGGTTGTCGTGGTTGATCTTGCCGACCGCCTTCTTGGCGCGCAGCAGCGCGACGCCGCCGCCGGGCACGATGCCTTCCTCGACCGCGGCGCGGGTGGCGTTGAGCGCATCCTCGACGCGGTCCTTCTTCTCCTTCACCTCGACCTCGGTGGCGCCGCCGACGCGGATCACCGCGACGCCGCCGGCGAGCTTGGCCAGCCGCTCCTGGAGCTTCTCGCGGTCATAGTCCGAAGTGGTCTCCTCGATCTGCGACTTGATCTGGGAAACGCGGGCCTCGATGTCCTTCTTCTTGCCGGCGCCGTCGACGATGGTGGTCTTTTCCTTCTCGATGACCACCTTCTTGGCGCGGCCCAGCATGGCGACGGTGACGCTCTCCAGCTTGATCCCGAGTTCCTCGGAAATGAGCTGGCCGCTGGTGAGGACGGCGATGTCCTCGAGCATGGCCTTGCGGCGATCGCCGAAGCCCGGCGCCTTCACCGCCGCGACCTTGAGGCCGCCGCGCAGCTTGTTGACGACGAGGGTGGCGAGCGCTTCGCCTTCGACGTCCTCGGCGATGATCAGGAGCGGCTTGCCCGACTGCACCACCTGCTCCAGCACCGGCAGCATCGCCTGCAGGCCGGACAGCTTCTTCTCGTGCAGGAGGATGTAGGCGTCCTCGAGCTCGACCACCATCTTCTCGGCATTGGTGATGAAATAGGGCGAGAGATAGCCGCGGTCGAACTGCATGCCTTCGACGATCTCGACCTCGGTGTCGAGCGACTTCGCTTCCTCGACCGTGATCACGCCTTCATTGCCGACCTTCTGCATCGCCTGGGCGATCATCTTGCCGATGTTGACGTCGCCGTTGGAGGAAATGGTGCCGACCTGGGCGACCTCGGCGGACGAGCCGACCTTCTTGGCGCGCTTCTCGATGTCCTTGACGACGGCGGTGACGGCGATGTCGATGCCGCGCTTCAAATCCATCGGGTTCATGCCGGCGGCAACCGACTTGGCGCCTTCCTTGATGATGGCGTGGGCGAGCACCGTCGCGGTGGTGGTGCCGTCACCGGCCATGTCGTTGGTCTTCTGGGCGACCTCGCGAACCATCTGGGCGCCCATGTTCTCGAACTTGTCCTCGAGCTCGATCTCCTTGGCGACAGTGACGCCGTCCTTGGTGATGCGCGGGGCGCCGAACGACTTGTCGAGCACGACATTGCGGCCCTTGGGGCCCAGCGTCACGCGCACCGCATTGGCGAGCACCTCGACGCCGCGCAGCATCTTGTCGCGCGCGTCGGTCGAGAATCTTACTTCCTTCGCAGCCATGTCCATTCACTCCTGGTTTTCTGGGTTGAGCCGTTCCGCGCCCGGGGCTGTGCCTCTTTGGGAAACGGCTGGATCGATCGCGTTTCGCCTGTTCAGGAAAGAACCCCCATGACGTCGGACTCCTTCATGATCAGGAGCTCTTCGCCATCGAGCACCACTTCGGTGCCGGACCACTTGCCGAACAGGATCTTGTCGCCGCTCTTGACGTCGATCGGGATCAGCTTGCCGGACTCGTCGCGGCCGCCGGGGCCGACGGCGACCACTTCGCCCTGCTGGGGCTTTTCGCGCGCCGTATCGGGAATGATGATGCCGCCTTTGGTCTTGGCTTCGGGATTGATGCGCTTCACGACGACGCGGTCATGCAGGGGCCGGAACTTGGATTTTGCCATGGGGGACCTCGAATGCCGCGTCTTCTGCGGCTTATTGTTGCAATGCAGCAAAGATTTGTTAGCACTCAGTTTGATCGAGTGCCAAGCCTGCGCGGAAATATGGCCTGCGCGCGGGCCTGTCAAGAACCGGCGCGCGAGTTGGGTGTAAGAATGTTGATATGCAACGTGCCGCCCGCCCCGCATTGGCCCGCGCGGTTTGCGTTATAAAGGGGAGCACCGATGCACGGCCGCGCGGGACTCCAGTGGGACCGGCCCAGGTCAATTGCGGAGCCCCTTCCGGTTGCGCGGCTGCCAAGTCCATCTTTCGAGCGAAAAGGGAGGCGACATGGAACCGATCATTTCCGATCTTTTGACCCGCTTCGAGAAGGGGTCGCTCAGCCGTCGAGAACTGGTCCGAGGTCTCGCGATGTTGGCTGCCAGCGGCACCGCCGCCGCCGCCCAGGAGGAAATCGATTTCAAGAGCGCCGACATCGACCACGTCAGCATTCAGGTCGCGGACCTGCAGCGCTCCGTTGATTTTTATCAGAAAATGTTCGGCTTTACGGTGATCAGCCAGGACCAGCCGCACGGAATAATTCGCCTGGGCAACACCAGGACGCTGGTCTCTCTCAACCATGAAAGCCCGGCCGGAATCGTGGATCACTTCGCGATCGGGATACCCCGCTTCACCAAGGAATCTGCGGCGAGCTATTTGAAGCAGCGTGGCGCGACACCACTCGACGACCCATTTGCCGGCTTGCACGTCAAGGATCCCGACGGGATCAACGTGCAGATCTTCAATCAGAGGTGACCGGCGGAAGCGCAGCCTGCATTCGGATTCAAACTCGATCCCCATAATCTTGCTGCCAAGTCCATCTTTCGAGCGAAAGGGAGGCGACATGGAATTGATCATTTCCGATCTTTTGACGCGCTTCGAGAAGGGGTCGCTCAGCCGCCGAGAACTGGTCCGAGGCCTCGCGATGTTGGCTGCCAGCGGCACGGCCGCCGCCGCTCAGGAAGACATCGATTTCAAAGGCGCGGACATCGACCACGTCAGCATTCACGTCGCCGACCTGCAGCGCTCCGTCGATTTTTATCAGAGGATGTTCGGCTTCTCCGTGGTCAGCCAGGAGCAGTCACAAGGAATTATTCGCCTCGGCAACACCAAGGTGCTGGTCTCTCTCAACCATGGAAGCCCTGCCGGAATTCGTGGATCACTTCGCGATCGGGATACCCCGCTTCAGCAGGGATTCCGCTACGCGCTATTTGACCCAGCGCGGCGCTACACCGTTGCAGGGCGACTATGCCGGCTTGCACATCAAGGATCCCGACGGGATCAACGTGCAAATCTCTCAGAGCTGACCGGCGCAAGCGCGGCCTGCATCGAGGCGCCGACCTGCGGCGTCTGCTTTCGCCGGCCGCGGACATGCGCTGCATTTGCGCTGGGCAGCAACGGGCCACTTTCGGGCTCACGCGTTCCGGGCCAGCTTCATCGCTTCGACGCGGCCCGCACAGCCGACTTCTTGGTCTCATTCTCACGGCCGCTGTTCGGCTTGTGAGAAGCGCCGTTCCCCTTGGTGTCGTGCCGCGAGACATGGGCGGCGGCCCAGTTTGCGGTTGCATGGCGACCACTTTCCGCCACTTGCGCTCCCGCAGCGGGGTTCTCAGGGGGGAGCGGGCGGACACACAAGTATTGCTCCAGCGTAACAAGGTCGCCGAGAGGCTCTGGGTCAGCCTCGGCAGAGGTCCCAAGCCGCTTGTTCCGCAGTATTGCCGCCAGTTCACGCCATCCTGCCATGGGTAGAGTATGCGCGGGATCGGCTGCACGCAGTGGGCGATTGAGATCGAATTCACGGCCCTTCCGATCCACCCAGTTCCACACCTTGTCGTCGGAATGCCTGTCGACGCTTGCCAGATCGACCGCGCAGCCGTGGCCGTATCCGCCTGTTGCCTCGCTGCCCCCATGAAATGAATTATTTACGCGGGCCTTGAGTCCGGCCGCCAGGTTTTGTCTGAAGTCGTCACGAAACCCGCTTAGAATCGTCCACTCGACGCCGGCCGCATCCATCGCATGTCCAGCGGCAAACAGCAGCTCGCGAAAATCCGGATCGATGCCGCCGATCACATAGTCCTCGACCGAAAGAACGACATGCCCTGCTGCAGAGACGTCCTTCCACGTGAAATCTCCATGCCCATCCACCTTTGTGGGGGAGCGCTGATACGCGCTCCATAGATACGCCTTCACTTCGTCGACGGGTGCAGAGGAGGCGACGGGCTCTTCAGAAGCATCGGGGGCAGCTGTCGAAAGCGTTTCCTGGGAGGGACTGGAGGGTGATGCGGCAGCATTCCCCTCCGGCGAACCAGAGTGGCGCGGACCGGCGCTTTGCGAGGTCGGTTCGGGTGCGCGCTCCTGCGAAACGGCGTACCCGCAACCTGTCACGGCGACGAGGGCAAACACGCCGCCGATCACGTGACGGATGTGGAGCCGCCGGTGCGCTGGCCGATGGACCGCCGCTCGGCCGCACGGCGGCCAAGAATAAAAACCCAGCAGCCGGATCGGGAATGAAAGCATGGGTTCGAGCACTACCTGATTATCCTGGCCGTGAATAGAACCGATCGCGGTACCCCACAGGGTTCCACGCCCTTTCCCGCAGCATTGCTGCGTCGGTCGACCGACCTCCACGGGGAAAGACGGTGCCTCGGATCGGCTTTCCGATAGCAAGATTCTGCTTGAAGGACGAATTTCGTGAAGACCGCGCGTAAGTGAACCTGCTAGCCTCCCGACACCACCTCGAAGTGGCGAAACCAGGGAGGAAGCCATGCTCCAGCTCTCGCAGCTGCGGACGGCCTTGTGCCTGCCGGCTGATGCACGACAAGCCTCAGCCCCACGTCACATGAGCCCACGCGGCCCAAGTCCACACAGCGCACGTCCACGCAAGACGTCAAGGAAGACAAGCCTCAGCTTTGGGCTTGCCGTCGCGCTCGGAGCGCTATGCGCTTCATGGCCTGGTGTGGCCGCCGGGCCGGATCAAACGACCGAAAAGAAATTGAGCCCGGTCGTTGAAACGAAAGAAGGACCGGTCCAGGGCTTCATCTTGAACGGCGTCACCAAGTTCCTCGGCATTCCCTATGCCGAGCCGCCGGTCGGCAATTTGCGGTGGCAACCGCCGAAGGATCATGCGCCGTGGACCGCATGTTCTGAAGGCTACGGAATTTGCGCCGATCTGCGCGCTGATCACGACGCTGGGAGTCTTCTCAGGCCCACCGAACAACAATGAGGACTGCCTCTACCTGAACGTCTTCACGCCGGATGATCTCAATCCGGCGGCGCGGCTTCCGGTGATCGTCTGGATTCACGGCGGCGGCAATGTCGACGGCGAAACGCCCGGCTACGACGGCAGCAAGCTGGTTTCGCAGGGCAAGACCGTCGTCGTCACCATGGAGTACCGCCTGAACCTCATGGGCTTCCTGGCGCATCCTGCGCTGGATAACGAAGGCCATCTGTTCGGCAACTACGGCATTCTCGACCAGCAGGCCGTGCTGAAATGGGTCGAGCGCAATATCGCCAGATTCGGCGGCGACAAGGACAACGTCACGGTCGGCGGCCAATCGGCGGGAGCCGTCGACACCGGCCTCCACATGGTGTCGCCGCTCGCCGCCGGCCTGTTCCACCGGGGCATTTGCCAGAGCTTCTGCATGGCCTTCACGCTGCCCACGAAGGCGGCGGCCGAGGCCACCGGAGTCGCTTTCGCGGTGGCTGCCGGTTGCGGCTCAGGCACCGGTGCGGACGTAGCCCAATGCCTGCGCAATCTCACGGCGGCTCGGGTCGAAGAACTCGCAGGCACGGCAAGCACTCAGGGCAAATTCATAACCGGGCGAGGTCTGGTGGACGGCCAGATCATCCCCGATCAGCCGCTGACGCTCTTCACCAACGGCCGGTTCAACCGCATGCCGCTGATAAACGGGAACACCGCGGATGAGACGAACTTCGGCCTGGCGAACACGGAGTACTTCACCAACACGGACAACGCGCTTCGCACCCCGCCAACTCCGGAGCAATATCTAAACTACGTCAACACGACCTACACCCCGCCGGCGTATCCCAGCGGAACCGCAGCGAAGGTTCTCGCCGTCTATCCGCTCAACGGCTTCAAGAGTCCGCAATTGGCCTGGGATCGGGTCGGAACCGACTCAGGGATCTGCAACCAGCGAAGACTCGACAAAATCCTCGCTCCGCAAATCCCGGTCTATACTTATGAGTTCGCCGATAAGACGGCGCCGTTCTTCCTCCCGGACATGCCGGGCATGGAGGCGCTGGCCTATCACACGTCTGATATCCAGTATCTGTTCCCGCTCTGGCATGGCGGGCCCCTCGGCACTCCCCATCCGCTCAACCGCCAGCAGGCGATACTGTCCGATCAACTTGTCTCCGCCTGGGCCAATTTTGCCCGGACGGGCAATCCGAACGGATCAGGCAACAGTCCGTGGCCGCGCTACACGGCCAGCGCCGAATCGCCCGCCTGGCTGATCCAAGACCTCCCGGGTCTGTCGACCTTGACGGATGCCCAATACGCGGCGCGTCGCCACTGCGACTTCTGGGACTCGGTGACCCCGACCCAGTAAAGCGGGAGCGATTTCGTCGCGCCAAAGCGCGGGTCAAACGACAAAGTGACGGCCGACATGGCCGCCACCTTTTGCGAACGTCGTAAGCGTCCGGCGATCTCGCGCGCTGGACGCCCGTCATCTCATCAAGGCGGCGAATGTCAAAGCCCTCTGTCCAGCTGCAGCGAGCTATTTGAAGCAACGTGGCGACGCCGCTAGACGACCCCATTGCCGGCTGGTGCGTCGCACGGCTCCAACACGCCTGCCCTACGGCGCAGGCGGGGTTCCGGGCTTCTTGAACACCGCGTCGATGGCGGCTTGGGCACATTTTTCGCCGTCGGCGCTGGACACCCCCATCGAGCCGATCACCTCGCCGTCGATTATGATTGGCAAGGCCCCGGGTTGCGGGAAGTCGTGCATGAAAGTCGGTGCCAGGTTCTGGCCACTGCGCACGACCTTGTTCATTTCCGAGGTGGGCCGGCGCCAGCGGAGCGCCGATTTCGACTTGAGGAGCGCAGTGTCGATCGCATTGGCGGCCGCGCCTTCCATGGCGTGGGATTCGATCAGGTTCCCGGCCCAATCCAACACCGACATCGCGAGGATCACGTGATTGCGTTCGGCCCAAGTCGTGCAGGCGTCCACCATGGCGCGCGCGCCGGCGCTGGAGATGACCTTCTGCTCACGGATCATAGACTGAGCAGATGCTTGGGTGACAAACGCCACGGTCGCAATCGCGGTGAGCGGGATCAGGTAGCTTCTGGCACGCATGGTTTCCTCCTGGTTGGATCGCGCAGTCTATCAGACCACGACGCCGCGCGCCCAGGAGGTGTCACTCCTCCGGCACCGGTCCGAAGTCAGGCGACGGAATGGCGCAAGCGCTTGACGCAGGTTGCGTCGCGCGGCGGGAGATCGTTCGCGTAAGCGGCGTCCATGCCGGCTGTCGTGCGCATATCGCGGCGCCTCTTGTGATACATTTGGCATCGCCCTTTGCCGAATTGAGGAGCAACGATGATCTCGCGTGATAGCATTTGCAGACCTGCCCCCTTTCGATGGATTGGTCCGCTTTGCGCGATCACCGCGTTCGCGCTGCTATCCGCGTTGCCGATCGGTGCAGCTGCGCAGGGGGCAGGTGATCCCCCCATGCTTGCTCCGGGACTGCATGAACTGACGTTGGCGCGTGTGGGCGAACCTGCGATTGGCTACGCGATCTCCATTCCGCCCACCTATTCTCCCACGACACCAGTCCCTCTCATTCTTGCGCTGCACTTCGGAGTGGGCGACCGAGACTCGACCGGCGTCGGTGCCGACGTGGTGAATGGCCTCATCGGTCCAGCGCTCGTGGGACTCGGTGCCATTATCGTCGCGCCGGATTCTGTTCGCGGCAATTGGAGCAGCGGGGAAAACGAGAAGGCCGTGAACGCATTGCTCGACTTCGTCATCGCCCACTACGCAATCGACAAGAAAAAGATTGCAGTCACGGGCTACAGCATGGGAGGCACTGGCTCCTGGCATTTGGCAGAGAAATTCCCGGAACGCTTCAGCGCGGCGATTCCAATTGCCAGCCGGCCGCCGGCATCGGCCGCCGGGTGGCGGCTTCCGGTTCTGGCGATTCACTCGCGCGACGACCAGGTCGCACCTTTTGACCCGGCGGCGGCGCGAATTGCGGAGCTCCAGAAGGCCGGTGTGAACGCAAAGCTGATCGCACTGAGCGACATCACGCATTACGAAATCTCCCGCTTCAGAGATGCATTAAGGCAGGCGGTTCCGTGGTTACGGGAGATTTGGAAGTAAGAATGTGGAGAAATAGCCACTTCGTGCCGCCCCGCGAGCAGCATTTGACCTCACGCGAAAAAAGCCGCTGAGGGTCTGCTCCTGGCCAAAACCAACATTGCCTGCTACTCGCTGGCGTCCGACCGCGGCGGCTGACAGTTCGCCCGCAATCGCGTTGTTTGGCGCGTCGGTCGTCATAGTCGGGTATCCCAGTCGTCTGGCGCGGGATGATGAGGGTGACTAATCGCGGGGCGCCGTGTGGACATATCGTCCGGCGTGGTATGGTTCGGCGCCTGCAAAACGGAGCCCCGAAATCATGGCTGAGACCACAGTCCCGCATTGGACGATCGGCGCCGCGCTGGCGCTCTTTAGCACCGCCGTCGCCGCCGAGCCGATGGGCGAGGCGACACACAACGTAGGTACGGTGGGGGGCCGCGAGCGCACTTTCATTGAATATGTTCCCAAGACCTTGAAGCCCGGCGCGCCGTTGCTGTTCGTGCTGCATCCCTCGGGGGGTGATGCCTCGGGCATGCGCAATTATTCCAAATACGAATTCGACGAGTTGGCGGACAAATACGGATTCCTCGTCGTCTATCCGGACGGGTTCGAGAACACCTGGAACGATTGCCGCGGCGGCTCGCCGTTTTCGTCCAAGCGGCTGAAGATCGACGATTCCAGTTTCATCGAAGCCCTTCTCGACCACGAGGTCACGGTGCACGCCATCGACAGGAAGCGCGTCTTCGCCGCCGGCTGGTCCAACGGCGCACAGCTCGCCTACCGGCTGGCGCTGGAGCATGGCGAGGATTTCGCCGGCGTCGCCACCATTTCGGCAAGCCTGCCCGTGAAGGAGAACCTCGATTGCGGCCAGGTCGACAAGCCGATTCCGGTGATGATCGTCAACGGCACCGCCGACCCCATCAATCCCTATCGCGGCGGCATGGTCAATTTGGGCGGCGCCAAGCTGGGCAATGTGCTCTCCAGCGAGGACACCGCAAAATATTGGGCGAAGCTGCTGGGCGTGACAGCCATGCCGGAGCGTGCAAAGCTGCCGCATAAAGGCGGGAGCACCTCAGTCGACAGCATGACCTGGGTGAAAGACGGCACCCCCGTGGTCGTGTTGTATTCTGTGCAGAACGGCGGGCACGCCATGCCGCTCGCAGGCGAAGATCTGGATTCGCCCGTCGCGATCTGGGATTTCTTCTCCAAATTGCCGAGCCGCTGACGTTCCATGAGCGCAGGGACCGTGCTGACGTGGTCTGCTTGGTTCCTCACCGCCCGCCGACGAGCTTCATCGCCTGGTCGTAGTAGTGCAGGTCGACATAGCGCTCCGGCGACACCGCTTCGGTTTCCGCCTTGCGTTCGATCTCCGCCCGCAGCGCGAGCATGTTGCGGAAGCCTTCGACGTCGAATTTCGCGTCCGGCGTGAAGCCCGACACCGGGTCGATCAGGAGGTCGTAGGTCCGCTCGGCGATGTCGCGTTGGAGCTTGAGCTTGTCGACCAGGAGGTCGACCGCCGCAGTGCGGTTGCCGGTGTCGCGGATCCAGCGGAGCGACTCGACGTAGCCGGCGAGGTATTTCTCGAGCTCCGGGCCGTGGTCGCGCGCCCACGGCCGCATGACGAAGGCGCCGGCGGCCTGGTAGGGCCCGAGCAGGTCGACCAGGCGGCCGAGGCTGGTGAGGCCCTTGGCCGCCGCCTCCACCGTGAACGGCAGATTGAGGATGCCGCCCGCATTGGACTTGTCCTCGATCATCGCCTTGTAGCGGAACGGCACCGCGCCGACCTGCTTGACCGTGTAGTCGCTGCCCTCCTTGAGCCCGTTGCGCAGCAGCAGCTTCTTGGCCTGCAGGGCATAGGCGGTGTCGGGCGCGTCGACCACGATGGTCTTGCCCTTGAGATCGGCGAAGGACGCGATCCCCGGCTGCACGAAGAACTCGTTCATGCCGCTGTCGCCGCCCGACACGATGACGACGTCGCGCTTGGCCACCTCGATCATGGCGACCGCATTGTCGAGCGCCGCCTGGGCGATCTGGAAACGGCCGGCGGCGAGGCCGTCGCGCTGGCTCTGCGAGCTCTGGGTGTGCTCCACCTCGACCGCGAGCCCGTGCTTGGCGAAGAAGCCCTTGGTGATGCCCACATAGACCGGCAGCGCCTTGGCGTTGGGAAATGTGTTGACGCGGATCGCGGTGTCCGCGGCGGTCGCCGGCGATCCCGGCATTGCCAACCAAAGCGCGAGGACCGCGCCCAGCGCGAGGGCGGGCGGCTTCACCGTAACGGGCATTTGACACCTCCGCGTTTCCTGCCTTAGTGCGGCGGAAACTCTGACATCAACCATATCATCAACCAGATCATGTTGGGGACGCACCGGAATGCGCGCTATCAGCCTCGATGAGGCCGTGACCATCATCAACGCCTGCTTCGCAACCGCCAAGGAGCGCAAGCTGCGACCCCTGACCGCGGTCATACTCGATGCCGGCGGCCGGCTCAAAGCGGCGCTCAAGCAGGACGGCTGCGCGATGCTGCGGTTCGAGATCGCCTACGGCAAGGCCTATGCCGCCCTGTCCATGGGGCGGCCGTCGCGCATGGTGCTGCAGAAGCAGCGCGAGAAGCCGGTGTTCATGGACAACCTGCTGGCGCTGGCCGACGGCCCGATGTTCCTGGAGGCCGGCGGCCAGCTCATTCGCGACGCCGCCGGCGAGGTTATCGGTGCGATCGGAGTGACCGGCGATGCCGGCGAGATGGACGATGTCTGCGCGATCGCGGGCATCCATGCGGTCGGCTACAAGACCTGCACCGACTTCACCGATCCCGACGTGATGGCGAGCGCCAACGTGAAGCCGGGAGCCCCCGCGCAATCGCGTTGAGCGGTATCGGGGTGTAGGGCCAATCCGGCCGCGAAGGAACCCGCGCCAAGTGCTCCGCCCTTGCGCTCGCCGCAAAGGCTGCGCAGAGTGAGCGCAGGGAAGCCGGATTCAGTAGAATCTTAACGTTACTCGATATGATACGCCCTCCACATCCGGCGGCGAACCGGTGTCGAATTCGCCTGAACGAGTTGCGTGGTTGGGAGGAGACACCGATGCTTCGCACGCGCCATCTGCTCACGGCGGCCGTTCTTGCAGCGGCAGCGGTGATGCTTGCCGCCTGTACCTCGGCCAACAATCCCTTCAACTCGAACCCGTTCTCCACCTCGGCGCCGGAGGCTCCTTCCACGCCGCTGCCGCCGCCGAGCCTGCGGGCCGACGACATCGTCGGGCGCTGGGGGCTCGCCTCGTATCACCGCGACCAGGACCGCGCCCGCACCGAGGCGGCGGCGCGGGGACAATGCAACCAAGCTTACGTCATCAACCGCTCGCCGTCCGGCGGCGTCATGATGCTGGGCCACGACAATCCGGCCGTGCAGGACATGGCGATCAAGGGCAGCTACGAGAACAAGACCTATATCGGTCCCGGCCCGACCCCGGCCAGCGGCGACGACCGCGAGGTGCTGTCGTTCGACGGCAGGGTCCTGATCCTCAAATGGGTCGATCCCGAGATCGCGGGCCGCTACGGCAACATGGTGCTGGTGCGCTGCGGCGCCGAGGGAACCACGCCGGCGCGGACCGCCCGCGCCAAGCGCCCGGCGGTGCCTGCCCCGGATGCAGCCGAGCCGCCGCCGCCGCGATGACGGTGACCATCTGGCACAACCCTAAATGCGCGACATCGCGCAAGGTGCTGGAGATGATCCGCGCCGCGGGCGTCACGCCGCAAGTTGTCGACTACGTCAAGATGCCGCCCAGCGCCGCCGCCATCAAGGCGGCGCTCAAGGCGATGGCGATGAAGCCGCGCGCGCTGCTGCGCCGCAAGGGGACGCCCTTTGACGAGCTCGGCCTCGACGACGCGACTCTCTCCGACGCTGCGCTGATCGCGGCGATGCACGCCCATCCGATCCTGATCGAGCGGCCGGTGGTGCAGACGCCAAAGGGCACGCGCCTGTGCCGCCCGCCGGAGCGGCTCCAGGAAATCCTGTAGTTCCTTGGCGCATATTGTAGCGGCGCTGCGGGCGAACCGTTTATCATGCGCCGATGCCACGCCTGCGCGAGTTCGTGCTCGGTCCATGGCGCGCCGTCGCCGTGCTCGGCGTGACGCAGATCCTGGCCTGGGGCACGCTGTTCTACCCACCGGTCCTGACCATGCCGCTGATCGCCGCCGATCTCGGCTGGTCGATCGCGTTCTGCATGGGTGGGCTGTCGCTCGGCCTGTTTTGCGGCGGCCTCGCCTCGCCGACCGTCGGCCGCCTGATCGATCGTTACGGTGGCGGAGTCATCATGGCGGTGGGCTCGCTGGTCGGCGCCGTCGGGCTATTCGCGCTCGCCCACAGCGAAAATCGCGCGGTCTATCTCGGCGTCTGGGTGGTGCTGGGGATCGCGCTCTCGGCCTCGCTCTATGACGCAGCGTTCGCGACGCTGGGCCGGATTTTCGGGGCCGCGGCGCGGCGGCCGATCACGTTGCTCACCTTTGCCGGCGGCTTCGCCTCGACGGTGAGCTGGCCCGCGACCCATGTGCTGCTCGATGCCTATGGCTGGCGCGGCACCTATCTCGTCTATGCCGGCCTGCTCGCCTTCGTCGCCGCGCCGTTGCACGCCTTCGCGCTGCCGCGGATGCGGGTCGAGGCTGCGCCGGCGCCCGCGGGCGCGCCGCCACCCGCCGCCGTGCTGCCGGCGCGGGGACTGCCGTTCGTCCTGGTGGCGACCGGATTTGCCGCCTATTCCTTCGTGCCGTCGGGAATGTCGGCGCACCTGCTCGCGATCTTCGGCCGCGCCGGCATCGACGCCGGCACGGTGGTGACCATCGGCGCGCTGTTCGGCCCGTCGCAGGTCGCGTCGCGGCTGTTCGAATTCACCTTCGGCGGCAACACCCATCCGCTCGCCATCGCGCGGTCGGCGGTGACGCTGGTGATGTGCGCGTTCGTCCTGCTGGCGCTGGCCGGCATTTCAACCGGGCCAGCGGCGCTGTTCGCGATCATGTTCGGGGTCAGCAACGGCCTCATCACCATCGCCCGCGGCACCGTCCCGCTGACCATGTTCGGCGCCGCCGGCTATGGCAGGCTGGTGGGACGGCTCGCGGCGCCATGGCTCGCGATGCAGTCGGCGGCGCCGCTGGTGCTCGCCTTCGTCGTCGAGCGCGTCTCCGACGCCGCCGCGCTCGGCCTCACGGCCTGCTTCGCCGCGACGGCGCTCGTGTGTTTCCTGGTGATCCGGGCGCCGCCCGCGAAGCTGCGCACGTGATCGGCACGATGAACCATCGTGGTTTGAAGCCCCGGCCGGGTGAATAGTTTGCTCAACCTCGATCATCGATAATAATCGTAGCGTTTAACACCCTTTTAACCATGAACTTACGCAGTATATTAACCATGAGACTTCGGATTTACCAGGAATAAACCATGTTGTGATGAACGTTTCGTATGCGGATATACTTACTTTTTCGGCAATTTTTATTTACCGATCGGTGGGGGTTTCTTGACCATAATGCGCAGGTGGCCAGTGCTGGAGTGCGTTCGAGGCGCGCCTGATCCCGTAAAGCTGCTTACTTTTCGGACGAGATCATGCGCAAAACCGACGGGCTCCAGGAGGCGAAATGTAGAGAGTACGCCCCCATGTCGTGTGTCCGCCCTCCCCGCATCCCCTGTCTCCCCACTTCCTGTCTCGACCCTCCCATCCCCTTCCCCTCACGGCGCCATGCCCTTGCCGTCGCGCTCACGGCCTGTGCCGCGGTGGCTGCGGCCACCACCGACGCTGCGGCAGGGGGTCTCGGCGGCGGACTGATCGAGTTCCTGTTCTCCGGCGTCTCGCAGCCCGCCGCGCCGCAGCGCCAGGCCTATGCACCCGATGCCGAGGCGATGCGTTACGCCGCCGATCCGCGCTACAACCGGCAGATCGTCGACTATCACGGCCAGGAGAAGCCCGGGACCGTCATCATCAACACGCCCGAGCGCATGCTTTACCTGGTCGAGCCGGACGGCAAGGCGCTGCGCTACGGCATCGGCGTCGGCCGGCCCGGCTTCACCTGGGCCGGCGTCAAGACCGTCACCATGAAGAAGGAATGGCCGGACTGGCGGCCGCCCGACGAGATGCTGCGCCGCCGGCCCGACCTGCCGCACTACATGGCAGGCGGACCGGAAAACCCGCTCGGCGCCCGCGCGCTCTATCTCGGCGAATCGCTCTACCGCATCCACGGCTCCAACGAGCCCTGGACCATCGGCACCCAGGTGTCGTCGGGTTGCATCCGCATGCGCAATGAGGACGTGATCGATCTCTACGGCCGCGTCCCGGTCGGCGCCCGGGTGATCGTGATCTGAGGCTTGAAACCGGCGGACCACGTATTCCCTCCCCGACTTCGGGGAGGGAGAAGATAAGGCCCTGCGCTTTTCGATTCGCCGGAGCGTTACGCGCCGTCGCTGTCGCCGCCGTCGCCGAAGTCCGCGTTATCGTCGGCGTAATCTTCAGCCTGGTCGTCGTCCGCGAGATCCTGTTGGGCATCCTGCAGCGCATCCTGCTGGGCGACGGTATCGTCATAAGCGGCATTGTGCCGGCCGCCGATGTCGCCCACTCCGGCGTCGCGGGAAAGTGCGCCGCCGTCGCTGCCGCCGCCCCAAGGCGTCGGCGAAGATCCCAGCCCGCTTCCGAACGCGTGATTGCCGCCGCCGCCGAAGGCGGAGCGGATGCCGTTCATCAGCATGGCGCCGCCGACCACGCCGGCGACCGTCGCCGCCGCGGTGCCGAGAAACGAACCGCCATGGCCCCCCATCATGCCGCCGCCCATCGGGGCGCCCTGCATGTATCCCGGCTGGGGCGGATAGCCCGGCTGCTGCTGATAGCCCGACTGCTGATAGCCGGGGGGCGGTGCATCGGGCCGCGGGCCCCAAGCGCCGCTCGAGCCCTGGCCGCTCGATCCCTGGCCGCCCGGCCGTACCGAGGGGACCGAGCCGCGCGACTGACCGCCTGTGAGCACGTTGCGCATGCTGTCGAGGAAGCCACCGCCGCCCTGGGCGGGCTCGCGGCTGACCGCGTTCTCCAACTCCTCGATATGGGCGTTGGCGCGCTTGAGCGCCTCGTCCTGAACCAGCACCGTCTGCACCAGCGCATAGACTGCATTTGGCGCACGCCCTAGCCCTTCGCGGATGACGCGCTCGGCATCGGGATCGCGGACCTCGCCCTCCAGTGACGCAAGGCGGTCGAACAGGTCGGCGACCATCTGTCGTTCCTGCGGAGTCATTGTTCCTCTCCTCTGGCCGGGTGGCCCGGCGCGGCTTTCATATGGGGAGCCTTGTGGGCGCCGGAAGTGGGGGTGACGATGGCATTGATTCTGCGCATGATCTTGTCCGAAAAGCCTGCAACTTTTCGGGATCAAGCGCCAATATCACTCAATGAATCCCCAATGACGGCGGCTTTACTGCGTTCACGCCAAGGCGAAACCACGTTCCGCCAGCAGTTGCGGAAACCGTTCACCGGCGAAAAAGGCATATTCCTGCTCACGCATGGCGGTGAGGTGGTCGAGGCGAGCGAGCTCTGCGTCAACGAAGCCGGGGTGGCACATCACCACACCCCCTTCCGGCAGGCCCTCCAGGAACGAAGCGAACACGTCTTCATAGACGGTGGCGCGCCCGAAATTGTAGGCGCCGGCAAAGCCCGGATTGGTGGCGACGCCGAGGATGGCGCTGCGCCTGCGCATGCGCCGGCTGAGCACATCGAGCAGATGGGCCTTGGCATGGCCGCGCCGTTTCATCAGCGGCGAGGTCCGCCCGCATTGCCGGACCCAGGCCTGCGGCGTGCGCTGCTTCATCACCGCCAGCAGCGCATCGCCCACCTGCGGCAACAGATGGACGTGCTGATGTCCGTCGATGAAATCCGGCGGCCGTCCGAAGGCGGCTCGGAACGCCGCGATCTGATGCTCCGCTTCCACAGCGGCGGCGCGGCCGTCGAGCGCCCGCGCGAGCCCGCGCGCCAGCATCCGCCGCAGCGATGGGAAAGCCCCGTCCACCGTCACTGGACGATATGCGCTCAGCGGCCGGAACGGCGCGGTGAGGGTGAAATGCAGACCCAAGGCCGCACCGGAACCCGCGCCGGAACCGGCAGCGATGGCGGCACCATTGGCAGCATCGAGCGCGCGCGCTTCGCCGGCGTCAAAGCTCGGCGCCGTGACCATCACCGAGGTCGCATTGATGCGGCCGCGCGCGATGAGTTCGCGGATGCCGCGGTTCACCGCCGGTGAGATGCCGTAATCGTCGGCGCACAGCCGGAAACGGCGCAGCGTCATTCGGCCGCGTTCCGCGCCGCCTCCGCCGCGTCCGGCGGTTCGTCGGCATCCGCGGCGCGCTTCACGCTGTGCTCGGCGACGAAATAGACCGGACGCCGCTTGAGCTCGGACAGCACCTTGCCGATGTATTCGCCCATCACCCCGATCATCAGGAGCTGGACGCCGCCGATCACCATGATGCCGATGATGAGCGACGGATAGCCGGGCACCGTCTGCTCATAGACGAAGGTTTCGATCAGGATCCAGACACTGAACACCAGCGCGCCGGTCGCCAGCAGGATGCCGAGCAGGCTCGCGATCCGCAGCGGCGCCACCGAGAACGAGGTCAGCCCCTCGACCGACAACCCGACCAGCGAGGCGAGATTCCAGGTCGAGCGTCCATGGCTGCGCTCGGCCGGCTCGTAGTCGACGCGCAACTGGCGAAAGCCGATCCAGCTGGCGAGGCCCTTGAAGAAGCGGTTGCGCTCGGGCAATTGCCGCAGCGCCGCCGCGGCGCGCGGCGACAGCAGGCGGAAGTCGCCGGCATCTTCGGGGATCGGCTGGCGCGCGCCCCAGTTGATCAGGGAATAGAATGCTCTCACCCCGAGTCGGATCACCATCGACTCGTTCTCGCGATGGGCCTTGGCGGTGTACACGACGTCATAGCCGCCATCGAGCCAGTGGCCGACCAGGGTCTCGATCAGCGCCGGCGGATGCTGGCCGTCGGCATCCATGAACAGCACCGCGCCGAGACGGGCATGATCGAGGCCGGCGAGCAGCGCGGCCTCCTTGCCGAAATTGCGCGACAGCGAGACGACCTGGACGTCGACCGCCTGAGCCGGCAATGCCTGCGCGGTCGCGAGCGAAGCGTCGCGGCTGCCGTCATCCACATAAACGATCTCGCAGGCGAGCCCACGCGCGGCGGAAAGCGCCGCCGCGATCTTGCAGATGCGCGCATGCAGGGCGGCGAGGCCGGCCGCCTCGTTGTAGACGGGCACGACGATCGACAGGCCCAAAGCACCTTGGCTGCCACCACCCGGGGCGGGATGGCGGCGGACCGTGCTGGCGCCGTTACGTTGGTCAGGGCTCATCGCTTTGCCGTCGCATCCGCGTGCCTTGTCGGAAACATCATAGCCCTAAATGGGTTCCATTTAGTAGGGCAAGTAGCATCGCAGTGCAGCACGGGACGTGCTAAGCGAAAAGCCATGATCCCTGTCGAGCGATTCCGGAAAGCCTTTCCCCGCGCCACGGCCCTGGTCGAGCCGTATTTCGACGTACTGCGAAAGAGCGTGAGCTTCGCCCTGATCGGCGTGATCAACGTCCTGATCGACACGACGGTTTTCCTGCTCGCCTATTCCTATCTCAAGGCCACCCCAGCGGCGCTGCGGCCGCTCGACGCATTTGCCGATGCCTGCCAGTGCACGAGCCACGACAGCATCGTGCTCATCGCCGCCAACATCATGGCGTGGCTGGTGGCGGTGTCGTGCTCCTATGTGATGAATTCACACATCACCTTCGCGGCGGAATCGGGACGGCAGCTGCGCTGGAAGTCGTATGGAACCTTCCTTGCTTCCGGCGTGCTCGGCGCCGTCGCCAACACCACGACCCTCGTCATCGCCGCCAAGTTCATGCCGGTGCTCCCCGCCAAGGGTCTCGCCATCCTGGCGAGCTTCGTCGTCAATTTCTCGATGTCGCATTTCGTGGTGTTCCGCACCCGCCGGCCCACGCCGGAGGACGTCGCGCCGTGACGCGTTGGCCGACGACAACGGCAAGGTTGGCGGCGCGACATTCCCAGGGTACTTTTCGTGCTCGCAGGACCCGCAAATTCGGATAATTGAACAACGCTGGGTCATGCTGGGAGGAAACCACGATGAGCAAGACTGTCACGATCGTATTGGCGCTGGCGGTGGGCGTGGCCGTCGGCGTTGCGGGGGGCAGCCGGCTGATGAACCCGCCGGCGGAAGCCCAGATGGCGACGGCACCGGCCTCGTTCAGCGCCGTGCCGGGCGCCATCGGGGCAGAGGACATCTCCGGCCCCTACGAGGTGCAGGAGGGTTGGCCGAAAGATCTCAGCACGCTGCCGGGCCACGAGAAGTGGACGTACGGAGGCGCTCGCGGCATCTTCGCCGAGAGCCCGAACCGCGTGTTTCTGCTCGGCGGCGGCGAACTGCCGAACATGCAAGCGTCCGCCGGCGAGACTTTTGACCGATATCGGTCCGAACGTGCAGTTTCCCATTGCCGGCCTGCCGTGGCGCAACGCCAACTCCGCGACGCCCGCCGGGCGCCGGAGGCTCGCGCCAGGATCCGGCGAAGGGAATGGAGATGTGGCGGGGCGCCTCGCCGCCCTACCGCGAGATGGGCGTCGATGCGCGCTGGCACCACTGCATCATCGTCGTCGACGCCCAGGGCAACTTCATCGAAGATTGGACCCAGTGGGACCACCTGTTCAAGCGTCCGCACGCGATCTACATCAGCCCCTACGATGCGCAGAAGCATGTCTGGGTGGTCGACGACCACACCCATGCGATCTACAAGTTCACCAACGACGGCAAGCAACTGGTGCAGACCATCGGGACGCCCAACGTGCCGGGCGCCGACGGGACGCATTTCAACCGGCCGACATTCATGGCGTGGCTGCCCGACGGGACGTTCTATGTCGCCGACGGCTACAACGGCACGCGCGTCGCGAAGTTCGACGCGAGCGGCAAGTTCCTGCTGGACTTCGGCAAGTCGGGCGAACCCGAAAAGGAGACGCGACCCGGCTACATGAACAACGTGCACGGCGTCGCCGTCGACGTCCAGACGCGGCGCGTGTTCGTCAACGATCGCGACAACCACCGCATCCAGATCTTCGACGAGAACGGCAAGTACCTCTCCGAGTGGAAGATCGCCGTGAAGCCCTCGAGCCTCCACTTCGTCGTGATCGGCGCGGATCGGACATTGGCGACCTTCGATCGCCTGACCCACAAGATGCTGAAGTACGACCTCGACGGACATCTCCTGTACTCGTGGGGAACCATCGGCGATTTCCCGGGCACGCTGTGGGGCGTGCACGGCATGGCCACGGACCAGGAGGGCAACCTCTACGTCGCCGAGGTCGACTCCGGGCGCTTCCAGAAGTTCCGTCCGCGCGCGGGCGCCAATCCTGCGACGCTGATCGGCAAGCCGATCTACTCGGCCTGGCCGTAGGAAGCGCGCTCAGCCGGCTTGCTCTGCAACAGTTTTCACACACGCGAAATCGTCATGGCCGGGCTTGTCCCGGCCATCTCGATGTCGATGGCACAGTGCTATCCTGATCGAGATCGCCGGGACGAGCCCGGCGGTGACGCACCTGGGTCGGCGATCTCACCTGACCTTGACGTATTTGCGCAGAACGCGCGGCCGGGGTTCTCCCGCGAATACGTTGCCGAACTTGTCCACGGTGCCGAACTCGGCTCCGCTGCCCGTTGTCGTGCCCGGATTGCCGCCCGGATCGAGAATGAAATATCTCACCCAGCCGTTCAGCGCGTCGCCGATCCTGATTTCCTGCTCGAAGCCGGGGTTGTCCACGTTGTCCGACTCGGAGTCGAAGACATAGATGAGGTCTTCGTCGTTCGCGGAGAACGCTATTCCGCTCGGCATTCCGAACTGGTGCCACGTCGCCAGGTGTTTGCCGTCCTGATCGAAGATCTGTATCCGCGTGTTGGCGCGGTCGCACACGAACAGACGGCCTCTTTTATCCATGCCGATGCAGTGTGCCACCCGGAACTCGCCGGGCGCGTATCCGGTCTTCCCCCAGGCCTTGATGAACTTCCCGTCCTTCGAGTACTTCACGATGCGGTTGTTCGAGCCGTGACCGTCGGCGACGAATATGTCCCCGTTCGGCGCCGTCACGACGCCCGCCGGCGAGCGGAAATGATACTCGTCGTTTCCGGCAACTCCGGGTTCGCCGAGCGTCATCAACACCGTTCCATCGGGACTGAACTTGCGGACGATGTGCCCCGCTTTCACTCCTGCCTTGGCGGCGGTTGCCACCGCGTCTTCGGCGGCCCCGTCCGTCGCCCAGATATTGCCATCGCGGTCCACATGCATCCCGTGAGGCCAAATGAACATCTGGGCGCCGAAGCTTTTGACGACGTTGCCCGTCCGGTCGAACTTGTAGATGGTGTCGTGGGGCTTGAGCCTGCCGTCGGGATACATGCAGTCGAGACCGAACCGACCGCCCCTCGCGGCCGGCACCGGATTGGTCTCATCGCACCGGATCAAGAGCCCAGATACTCTCCCCGTCGACGTCAACATGCACCGAAGCCGGCGGTCCCATCTCCCGACCGCCCGGAAGTTTTGCCCACTCGCCTCCCGGAGTGCTGGGGCCGCCTCCATCCGCCAATCCTCTGACGGGGCGGTACGGATTCTCGGTGGGGCCCTGGGCCCAACATGTGAGATCGGTGCAGAGCAACGATACGATCCCGCTCAACACCATCCATCCAACTCGAATTGCATTCTTGACATGACACGCCTCCCTTCGGGGAAAGCGGAGCTTACGCGAGCGAATGTCGAATGTCGCCCGACCCGATCCGCACGACCTCCTTGCCGACGGCGCGGGGCGCGCCGTCGCAAGCAGGCGCACTGCGCAACTCATTTGCGCGAGCCGAAACGGGCCTCGGAAGGATCGCGCGGGGCGGCGCGCTCGAAGTATCCGATGGCGTCTTGCTTGCGCTTTCCCTCCAGCGCGAACATGGCGCCCTGAGGGTCCGTGCATCGGGCGATCCAGTTGCCGCCCGGCTTTCCAAACGGGCCCTCGAGAATCTCCCCGCCGCCGGCCTTCACGCGTTCCACGGCCTGGTCGATGTCGCCGACGTTGAAGTAGTAAAGCCAGAACGGCACCGGTACCAACGCTGGTTTGGTGTACATGCCGCCGATCGACTGCCCTCCGGCGGAGAACACCTGATAGGTGCCCATCGGTCCGACGTCGGCATCCGCTTTCTGCCAGTCGAAAAGCTCGCCGTAGAAAGCGAACGCCTTCTCCCAGTCGGCGGCGAGCAACTCATGCCAGCCGACGCGCCCCGGTCTGTCCAACTCGGGAGGCCGCTGCTGGCCGGGGTGGTGCCACTTGACCAACGCAAGCGTCGCCATTTGCGGATCGGCGACGACCGAAAAGCGGCTCATGTCGGGAATGTCCGTCGGCGGGACATGCACAGTTCCGCCAAGGCGCCTGACCCGGTCGGTGGCAGCGTCCACGTCGTCGACCCCGACATATCCGATCCACCTGGGCATCGCGCCCATTTGCCGCGCGTCCTCCGGCAGGTCCATGAGCCCGGCAGCAGAGGCCTTGCCAACGGTAAACAAGGTGTAGGCCCCGCCTGACGTCGACACGTCCTGCGTACCCCAGCCCACGACCTTGGCATAGAAGTCCCTCGCGGCAGCGACGTCGGTCGTCATCAGTTCGTACCAGACGAAACGGCCGTGATAGTCGACCATGTCTGCTTCTCCATTCGGGCGTCGAACAGTCGCGGATTCGTATTTGGGCCGAACCTAGCTTTTTTGCAGCGCATGATGAGACGCCAAGTCGCTTTGGCCTTGACCATGGCGAGACAGCGATACACCTCCGCGTTGGTCCAGGCGAATGGCTTGGCGTGCTGATTGCAGGTTTCGATCTGATTTATGACTTTTTTGACAGACGCGTGAAGAGACGCATCGCGCCGAGATTTTTCTCCGAATGAATCTCGCCACAATGTCGTTCCCGAAATCGAGGAACTCAATGCGCAATGGAAAGTTAGTTGAGCGGTCACCTTGCAGCGGCCACTGTTCTGCGCGTCATCGTGACAATGCCGAGTCGGCAATCGGTCTTGCCAAGCAACTCTGCGAAGCGTACGAATGATGCGGTGGATGCTGATATTTTATACAAGGCATGGAGGAGTCGACTATGCCACGTGCGAAGCAAGCTCCGAAGCGAAAGCGGACGAAAACCGTACCGGCGTTAGGGGCCGCGGGATTGTCGTTATCACTGGCGGGGGTCGCATCCGCAGCGACCGGCGGACCACCGGCAGATATGCCGGCGACTACAAACGTGGCGCCGAGTCACGAGATCACTCTCGGTGAAGAGGAAATCTCCGACGTCAGCTTGGCGACGTTCTACGTTTTCGACAAGGAAAACGCGGGGAAGCCTCAGCTCGGTGAAAAGCTCGCTTGGGGCTGCAGAGGTTGCCGAGGCTGCAGAGGCTGCAGGTGCGGCGGCTGGAGAGCCTGCGGCGGCTGCGGCGGCTGTGGAGGCTGCTGTTGGTCCATTGGACGTTGCCGCGTCTGCTAGACGCGAGCACTTTCCAACCACGTTGACAGAACATCGTTTTGGCCGGGCCTTGCTTGACCCGGCCAACTCTGTTTTATTTGCCGCGCTGGCTGCGCAGAAGCGCGGGTCAGCGCTGCGAAATATGTCCGAGTGAGCGGCCAATTGTATCGACAAGCGCTCGCGCGCAGCCAGACGATGGCGCTCTCGCAACCCGAAGAATACCTGCCTTACAATGGCGATTCACACTGGTGGCAATAAGCGTAAAGGCGCGCGTGCCGACCTCGTGACCGGTGATCGCGGTAACAGCCCAACGCAGCTCAACAGCAAAGTCGTTCCGCAGTTCGCGCAGAACTTCTCCGTCTACGTGCTGCCGCACAACGTCGTGTGCCTCTATTCCGAGGACCGCAAGTTCTTTCTCCATGGCGAACTCTATTGTGCGCTCGCGACGGCGATCGGAGCCGGAAAGAGCGTCGGGGAGATCGTTCGCGTCCTCGGAAAAAAATTTCCGCCCGACAAGATCCACGAAGCCCTGAAGCGGCTGGTCGATCGCCGCTATATCGGCCCGAAGCGGCGGTCGTCCGCGGGCGCCACGGACGCCTATTGGGCAAGCCTCGGCCTGCCGCCGGAGACCGCGGAGAAAAATCTCCAGAAATGCCGCGTGCGCATTCAATCGATCGACGTGAAGGGCGCGAAGGAACTCGGCGCCGCCCTGAGCAGGCTGGGCGTTCGCGTCGTGAAACGCTCCGCCGATCTCACCGTCACGCTGGTCAATGATTACCTCGAAGGACAACTGGACGAACACAACCGGCAGCATTTGTCGGACCAGACGTCCTGGCTGCTCGTCCAGCCCTCCGGCATTTTTCCCCTGGTGGGGCCGGTGTTCACCCCGGGGAAGAGCGCGTGCTGGAGCTGTCTCGCCGACCGGATGAAACGGAACCGCGAGGTCAAGGCGCTGCTCGACCGCGGACCGGCGCACCGCGTCGCCGTTGCGCCGCTCGCCCACAGCCCATTCGGGCAGAGCGCCATCCAGCTCGCGGCCGTCGAGATCGCGAAAGCGATCGCCACGGAGTTTCGCACCGACTTGCGCGATCACATCGTCAGCCTCGACCTGCTGGGCTCGACCGTCGCGAAGCATTACGTAGCGGCCCGCCCGCAATGTCCGACCTGCGGCCGCAAGAAGCTGCGCGACCCGCGCCGCGCGCCGGTGCCCATCGAGCTTGCCGCCGGCGCCGAGCTGGTCGCGACGAGCGGTGGCTACCGGGCCGTCTCGCCGAGGGCCACGGTCGCGCGTTTCCGAAAGCACGTGAGCCCCCTCACCGGCGTCGTCTCGCGTCTCGAACGGATCGAAGTCGATTTGCCCCTGAACACCAACTACTACGCGGCGCACAACTTTTCTGCGCCCGCCGAGACGGTCGATGACCTCAGGGCGGGGCTGAGCGGCGGCAGCTTCGGCAAGGGCAGCACCTCCGAGCAGGGCGAAGCCAGCGCGCTGATGGAGTCGATCGAGCGCTATTCCGGGATTTTTCAGGGCGACGAGATCCGAGTGAGACGGCGGTTCGCCGACTTCCCGTCGGGCGACGCGATTCTTCCCAACGACGTCCTTCTCTTCAGCGACGCGCAATACCGAAAAAGCCTGTCGTCGATGGCCGGCGAGGACGAGACGCCGACGCCGCCCCCGTTCGATCCGTCGGCCGAGGTCGAATGGTCGCCGGTCTGGTCCCTGCGCGACGGGCGCTTCAAGTATCTTCCGACCAGCCTGTTGTATTTCTTTTACCGGGGCGGCCCTGGCGCCGACCATATCCACGCGGATTCCAACGGCTGCGCGGCCGGCAACTCGCTCGAGGAGGCCATCGTCCAGGGATTCCTGGAACTGGTGGAACGGGATTCATATGCGATCTGGTGGTACAACCGGTTGCAGAGGCCGGAGGTGGATCTCGGCCAGTTCGACGATTCCTATGTCCGTGACCTGCTGACCCAGCTTGGCGAAACAGGACGCCGGCTTTGGGTGATCGACATCACCAGCGATCTCGGGGTTCCGAGCTTTGTGGCGATGTCGCACGCGAAGGAAGGCGCGAATGATTTCGTCGAGTACGGCTCCGGCTCGCATTTCGATGCGCGCATAGCCCTGTTGCGCTCGCTGACCGAGCTGAACCAATTTCTTTCCATCGGTCTCATGGGCGCCCGGAACGCGGGGAGCCATGACGGCTCCGGTCCGTTCCGCCTGCAGGACCATTCCTACCTGACGCCGAACGGCAGTCCGCCGGTCCGGCCCGACTTCGGCACCAAGTTCGGCCGCCTCGACAAGCGCGAGCAGGTGATGGCCTGCGTGCAACTCGCCAAGCGCGCGGGCCTCGATTTCCTTGTCCTGGATCAGACGCGTCCCGACATCGAGGTCCCCGTCGTCAGAGTGATCGTTCCGGGATTGCGGCATTTCTATCGCCGCTTCGGACCCGGCCGGCTTTATGATGTTCCGGTAGCGCTCGGATGGCGCGACCGGCCGGTGTTGGAAAACGAGCTCAATCCGCTTCACCCCCACACCTGAGGTCATCGCGGCTTGGGCGCTCCCGCACCAAAGAGTGGGCGACGCAAAGCGCCGGCAACTCTTTCCGCCCGGCTCCTCGGTCATGTCACGCTCGAAGCGCAGCCGAGCGGAGAAATCGCCGCCCGCTTCGACGGATTTTCGGTCGGCTTGGGAAAGTTCAGCGCGGCCGCGGCGGAACGCGCGCAGGAGCTACGCACCGGTCTGGCGCTGAGCACGTTTGCGTCCGGCAGCCGGAATATCGACAAGGAAATTCACCTGTTGGTCCGGCGATTGTCCGCGCGCGGACTGGTGGAGTACCGCCTCGGGCACGCGGGAGACGACGAGGA
The DNA here is from genome assembly GCA_963791375.1 of uncultured Alphaproteobacteria bacterium. GTDB lineage: Bacteria > Pseudomonadota > Alphaproteobacteria > Rhizobiales > Xanthobacteraceae > JAJPKK01. The sequence continues at coordinate 235,883 of CAWBSI010000025.1, read as the reverse complement.
CGAGGTCGTCATCGAACCGCAGGTTCCCGACTATTGGCCGCGAACGCCGAAGCTCGGCAATGCCGACGTTCTCGTCCTGTCGCGGTTCGCCTACATGCGACGGCGCGGCAACGAGATGGTGCTGGAATCGCCGCGCGCCGGCGCATTGTTCAAACTTTGCGATCCGAAGATCGCGGCCGCCCTGGCCAGACTGTCCGCACCGCAACAAATCAAGCAGCTTCGGAGGGACGACGGTTTTCCGGGGGTCGAGCTTCTCGCCCTGCTGGTGGATTGCCTGATCCTTTTCAAGGTCGACCCCGCGCGCGATGGCCTCCGAGCGACCGAGGGCGACGACAATCTCGTTCTCTGGGACTTTCACGATCTTCTGTTCCACGCGCGCAGCACCGAAGGCCGACACGCCAACCCGCTGGGCGGACTTTATGCGTATGCCGACGTCATGCCTCCGTTGCCGGCGGTGCGGCCCCGCTGGCCCGGAAAGAAAATCGATCTGCGCAAGTTCTCGGCCGCGAATCCGGAGGCAATCTCGCCGGCCGCGAAGCTTCTGCGTGAACGTCACTCGACCCGCACGTTCGACGACCGGCGGCCAATCGCACTCGCCGAGCTTTCGCGGTTTCTCGACAGCACCGCGCGGGTCCAGTCGAGTTTCAAGACGCCGCTCGACCCCGGCGGCGGCGGCCCGATGCTCACCTACACAGTCAGGCCGTATCCTTCTGGCGGCGCCAGCTACGAGCTCGAGCTCTATCTCGCCGTCGACAAATGCGAAGGACTTCCTCGCGGATTCTATCACTACGACGCCGGCGGACACGCGCTGGTGCCGATCGAGGTCCGTACGCAAGAGTTCGAGGCGATGCTGAAGGGCGCCGGACAGGCGATGGGCGAGGCCGGCGCACCCCAGATCCTGATCACGATCGCTGCACGCTTTGGCCGGATTTCGTGGAAGTACAGCTCGCTCGCCTATGCGCTCATCCTCAAGGACGTCGGCGTATTGATGCAGACGCTCTACCTGATGGCGACCGACATGGGGCTCGGCGGATGTGCCATCGGGAGCACCAATATCGAGCTGTTCGCAAAGATGACAGGGCTCGAATTCCACGTCGAAGGCGCGGTCGGTCAGTTTGCGCTCGGCCGCGGCGCGAAGCCGGGGCCTTCCGATTGATGATCTGATGGCGTTAGCGGGGCTCCTCACCGGTTCCAATCCGTCGAATATGCCCACAAGAAAACAACCGACCCGTGCAACGTGGCAAAAAATGCGCTAACATTGGCAAACGAAACAAAAAGAGCCGGGACATCCAAAAATCCTGGCGGCGCTTATGCGCGGGGAGTGAAGCGAGACGCGAACAGGGGAGGATTTCATGCATTATCGCGGTTTGATCGGTGCAATCGTGGTGGCGGCGCTGGTGGCGCCGATCGGCGTTCGGGCGGCCGATGATGCGAAATACCCCGACTGGAAGGGTTCATGGGCCCGGTTCGTCGTCCGCGGTCTCGGGGGCCAGCCTTCATTCGACCAGACCAAGCCCTGGGGATTCGGTCAGCAGGCCCCGCTGACGGAGGAATATAAGAAGGTCCTGGAGGCGAGCCTCGCGGATCAGGCGCAAGGCGGCCAGGGCAATTTCATCGGCCACGCCCGCTGCCTCCCCGCCGGCATGCCCCTCATGATGGTTGCGTTCCGGCCGCTGGAATTCGTCGTCACGCCGGAGACCACCTATGTTCTGATCGGCGGCTCCGACCACTATCGTCGCATCTTCACCGACGGCCGCGACTGGCCCAAGGAAACCGAGCCGACCTTTTCGGGCTATTCGATCGGCAAATGGATCGACCAGGACGGCGACGGCCGTTACGACGTGCTCGACGTCGAGACCCGCGGCCCCTTCAAGGGCCCCCGCGCTTACGACGCAAGCGGCCTGCCGCTGCACTTCGACAATCAGTCGATCTTCAAGGAGCGGATCTACCGCGAAAAGGCCAATCCCAAGATCCTGCACGACGAAATCACCGTGATCGACCATGCGCTGACGCGTCCGTGGACCGTCGACAAGAAATATGTGCTCGAACCGGAGGAGCATCCTGACTGGCCCGAGTTTTATTGCACCGAGAACACGGTCTATATCGGCATCGGCAAGGACGATTATTTCCTGAGCGGCGACGGCATGCTGATGCCGGCCCGCAAGGACCAGCCGCCGCCGGACTTGCGATATTTCAAACAGACGCAGAAGTAAGTTCTCGCTTCAAGGAGCGCGTGCTCCTCGGGCCTTGTGAATTGCGTTGACCGTCATCCTGATGAGGTGCTCGCGCCTCAGCGACTGTGTTCCTCGTCAAGCGGAAGCGATGGCGGAAAGGGCTGCCATGAAGGAGGCCGGATCGACATCGAACATGACCGAAAGTTCGGGATAGCGCGCTCGCGGCGGCGAGACAAACCACGATCCATGTGTCGGTTATGGTTGCCTGACCGCTTCGCCGGCGATGTCGGCCACGAAGGGGCGAGTATGGCGACACAGCAAGACGAGGCTCGCGTTCCCCCTCCGGGAGGGACTTTCACCGTCGATTCCGTGATTCGGATCGGCCTCCTCGGACTGCTGTTGTATTGGACATGGAAGGTGGTCGGTCCCTTCGTGACGGTCGCGCTCTGGAGCGCGATACTGACCGTCGCGCTTTATCCCGTGTTCGATTGGCTGGCGAGGCGGCTTGGCAGCCGCCGGCTCGCCGCGACGCTGATCACCCTGCTGTGCCTGATGATCGTCATCGGTCCGGTGACGTGGCTTGGATTCGGCCTGATCGGCAGCGCCGAGTACGTCGTAAAAGGATTCGACTCCAACCTTTTCTCGATTCCCTTGCCTCCGGAATCGGTGAAAGGCTGGCCGCTCATCGGCGAGCAGGCGTATCAGCTGTGGACTCGCGCTGCCAGCGACATGAAGGCGATTTTGCTCGATGTGGCTCCGAGTTTCAAACCTGTCGGCGGCAAACTCCTCGACATCGCTGGAAACGTGGTATTCGGCCTCTTGGAGTTCGTAGCCGCGATCATCATCGCTGGCTTTCTGTATTCCCCCGGGCCACGCCTGGTCCAATCGCTCGGGGCGTTCCTGCGCCGGATCTTCGGCCAGCGCAGCGAGGAAATGCTCAAGCTCGCCGGCGCCACCATACGCAACGTGTCGCGCGGCGTGGTCGGCGTCGCGCTGGTGCAATCGTTCCTTGCCGGGCTGGGTTTCCTGGCCGTGGGTATTCCCGCTGCCGGCTTCTTGAGCTTCGTTGCTCTGGTCTTGGGGATCATTCAGATCGGACCGGCGATACTGTTCATCCCGATCATCGTGTGGAGTTGGTGGGTCATGGACACGACGGCCGCCCTGCTGTTCACCGCCTACATGATCCCGGTCGGCCTGGTGGACAATGTCTGCCGGCCGTTCGTGATGGCGCGCGGACTGGCCACGCCGATGCCGGTCATCATCGTCGGCGTCATCGGCGGTACGATGGCATACGGCATCAGCGGCCTGTTTCTTGGCCCGATCGTGCTGTCGGTGACCTGGGCACTGCTGGTGGCCTGGGTGCAGGACGACGGACTCGGAGCGAGCAACGCCGACGGCGGGCCCGCCGGCGGCTGACCCCTGCCCAGTCGCAAACGCGCGAGACGCTTGCTGCAGCGCGCCCGATCGACCAGAATAGATCGGCGCACTTTCCCATAAATACGATCATACTGCGCCGGGAGGATTTGGATGTCAGACGTGTCTTTCAAGCCGGGCGACGTCGTTCGCCTGAATTCGGGCGGTCCGGCGATGACCGTGCGGGTTGTGGAGCGCGGTTTGGTGCTGTGCGATTGGTTCGACGGGACAAAAAAGTGCGAGGACAACTTTCCCGCCGCCACTCTTGCTCGCGACAACTCGTTCGAAACCCAACAGCCGAGATGGTAGCGGCGCACGTGGTCGCTGGCTTTACCGCGGCCGCACCGCCGCTTCGAGCCTGGCGAACAGCGGATTGTCGCGGGTGAAGACGTATTCGATGTCCGCGACGATGACGCTTTGCGCGCCGTGCTCGCGCAGGAACAGCGCGAGACCGTGGATGGCGTCGGGAGGACAATGCAGCGTGAGCATTCCCGACGAGGTCGGCCCGCCGAACGGCGTCGCGATGCCGAACTTCGATCTGGCGAGATCGAGCAGGGTGTCGTTGCAGCCGGCAAAACGGGTGCGCACTTCCTTGTAGCGGCGCGCACGCGCCTGCGCCTCAATGCGGTCGAGGATTACCGCCGCGGTGGCGAGTTCGCCCTCGCCCCATTGTCGCCGCGCGGGAGGCGACGAGATTGGCCTGCGAGCGCAGCATGGTGCCGTCCTCGATCACCTTGAGGCCGTTGGCGGCGAGCGTGGTGCCGGTGGTCGTGATGTCGACGATCAGCTCGGCGGTGCCGGCGGCGGGTGCGCCTTCGGTGGCGCCGGCGCTCTCGACGATGCGGTAATCGACGATGCCGTGGCCGGAAAAGAAGCCGCGCGTCAGATTGATGTACTTGGTGGCGACCCGCAGCCGGCGGTCGTGCTTGGCGCGGAACGACGTCGCGACGTCGTCGAGATCGGCCATGTTGCGCACGTCGATCCAGGCCTCGGGCACCGCGACCACCACATTGGCGTGGCCGAAGCCGAGCGCGTCGACGAGCACCACTTTGGCGTCGGCCGCCGGGATCATCTCGCGCACGAGATCCTCACCGGTGATGCCGAAATGCACGGCGCCGGCGGCGAGTTGCTGGGTGATCTCGGAGGCCGACAGGAACGCGACCTCGACGCCGTCGAGCCGCGCAACGGCGCCGCGATAGTCGCGCACGCCGCGCGGCTTGACGAGCTCGAGCCCGGCGCGGGCGAAGAAGCGCTCGGCGTTTTCCTGCAGCCGGCCCTTGGCGGGCACCGCGAGAACGAGCGCGCTCATGGCCGCCCTCCCCTCGCGCCGCCGCTGAGCGCGGCGAGCCGCTCGATCCACACCGCAAGGCCGACGGCGGGGACGGGCCGCGGGCTGCCGAGCCGGGTCAGCAGCGCATCGTAGCGGCCGCCCGCGACCAGTTGGCCGTCGACCCGGCCCTGCCGGTCGTGCAGCTCGAACACGAAGCCGGTGTAGTAATCGACGCCACGGCCGAAGCCGGTCTCGAAACGGATACGGGTGACGTCGACGCCGCTGGCGGCGAGAAAGCCGGTGCGGCTCTCGAACAGGTCGAGCGCGGGATCGAGCGAAAGCCCGGCATCCTCGGTGAGCGCGCGCAACGACGCGACCGCATCGTCGGGCGTGCCGGCGACCGCCAGGAAGCGCTCGATCAGCGTGCGCATCTCGCCCGGCAAGGCGTTGGAGGCGCCGAGCTCGGCCTGCTCGACGAAACGGTCGGCGATCTCGCCGATGGTGCGGCCGCCGACCGCGCTGATGCCGGCGATCGACAGGAGATCGGTGACGAGAGCATGGGCCGCCTTGGGATTGGCGTCGGCCAGCGCCGCGAGCACGCCCTGATGCTCCGGGCGGCCGTTGGGGGTGGCGAGCGCCAGGCGCTGGAGATCGTCGGCGAGCGATGCCTTGCGGTTGAAATCCTTGAGCAGGCGCCGCTTCCACGCCGGCGCGAGATCGACCGCCGCGATCAGCGCCATGAACAGCGAGACGTCGCCGGTGAGGATCGAGGGATCGTTGACGCCGTAATGGGCGGTGGCCTTCGAGCCCGAGCGACAGCGCCTCGGCATCGGCCGCCGCGGTATCGGAGCGGCCGAAGGATTCGATCCCGGCCTGGAGGAATTCGCCGGAGCCGCCCCCGCGGTCACGGAACACCGCACCGAGATAGCAAAAGCCCGCCGGCCGCGCCGCCTGTGCCGAGGCGAGGTAGTCGCGGGCCACCGGGATCGTGAGGTCGGGCCGCAGGCACAATTCATGGCCGGCGGAATCGGCCAGCAGATACATGTGCCGCCGCATGTCCTCGCCAACGAGGTCGAGGAACGGCTCGGCGGGCTGCAGGACCGCCGGCGCCACCCGGGCATAGCCGGCGCGCTCGTAGGACCCGACCAGGAGGTCGGCCTGCGAATAGATATCGGGGGGTGCGCTGGTCATTTTTGCGGTGATCTGGCGGCATCGTTTCGGCCGCGCTCTTAGCACGGACTCATTAAGCTTTCGATGGCGACGACTTCTCCCTCCCCGCCTTCGGGAGGGCTGGGGTGGGGTTCTTGCTTGCTTCGCTGTGCCCCAGCCCCCACCCGACCGAGCTTCGCTCGGCCACCCTCCCCGAAGTCGGGGAGGGAAAGAGCTGCGTTAACCAATTCGCGGGCCGGATTGCCAGCCCCGCCCGCCTCCGCTACCGGTTTCCCAACAACGAGGGCAGCGCCATGAGCCACCAGCACATCATCGTCGAAACCAGGGGCCGGGTCGGGGTGATCCGCCTCAATCGCCCCAACGCGCTCAACGCGCTCAATACGGCGATGATCTCCGAGATCGCCGCCGCGGTCGACGCCTTCGAGGTGGATGCCGGCATCGGCTGCATGGTGGTCACCGGATCGGAAAAGGCGTTCGCCGCCGGGGCCGACATCAAGGAAATGGCGACCAAGACCTACATGGAAGCCTTCATGGGCGATTTCGTCGGCGACTGGGACTGCCTCGCCCATGTGCGCAAGCCGGTGATCGCGGCGGTCGCGGGCTTTGCGCTGGGCGGCGGCTGCGAGCTCGCCATGCAGTGCGACATCATCATCGCCGCGGACAATGCGAAGTTCGGCCAGCCGGAAATCAAGCTCGGGGTCATCCCCGGCATCGGCGGCACCCAGCGCCTGACCCGCGCCGTCGGCAAGGCCAAGGCCATGGACCTTATCCTCACGGGACGGATGATGGACGCCGCCGAGGCGGAGCGCTCAGGCCTCGTCGCTCGCGTCGTGCCCGCCGCCGATCTCATGGCCGAGGCGATGAAGGCGGCCGACACCATCGCCGCCATGTCGCTGCCCTCCGTGATGGTCGCCAAGGAAGCCGTCAACCGCGCCTTCGAAGTCTCCTTGGCCGAAGGCGTGCGCTTCGAGCGGCGCGCGTTCCATGCGCTCTTCGCCACCGAAGACCAGGGGGAAGGCATGGCCGCCTTCGTGGAGAAGCGCCCGGCGAAGTTCAAGCACAGGTAGGGCCGATCGCGCCCACTCTTGAAGCTAGCAGGAACCCGACTGAGGCGACACCGCGGCTTTACCTTGTCATTCCGTGGGCAGCGGCAAACCCAGCGATAGGACATTCGCCGCGGCCGGACTAAGGTATAGCCGCGGCCGGGTTGCGCGTGCGTGGCGCAGGGCCAATATGCACGCAGCCATGTCGAGGTGGGGGTAAGACGTAACTTGCGTTCGCGGGCCGTGACATCGCTGCTGTTGATGGGCGCGCTTGCGGTGGCGGGCTGCGCGTCGGTGTACAATCTTCCCAGCAATCGACAGCTTTTGACGCCGACGCCTGTTGCCGTCGGCCAGGCCGACCCGAGCGCCGAAGACGACGTTCTGCTGCTGTTGTCGTTTTCGGGGGGTGGTACTCGCGCAGCCGCATTTTCGTTCGGCGTATTGAAGGAGCTCGATCGCTCCCGTTCGGGCTCGAAGTCGGCCAAATCGCTGCTCGACCGCGTCGACTTCGTCTCCGGCGTGTCCGGCGGATCGATCACGGCGGCCTATTTCGGCTTGAAGAAGCGCGCCGCGCTCGAGGACTTCCGCGAGCGCTTCCTGCTGCGCAACGCGGAGGAAAACCTCAAGACCGCGGTGAGCCTCGCAAACATCGGCCGCGCTTTGAACGGCGGCGTAAACGACGACCAGTTTCCGCGCTGGCTCGATGAAAATTTGTTCGACGGCGCGACGTTCGGTGAATTTCACGAAGGTCACCGGCCGATCGTCTGGATCAACGCATCCGACATTTACAACCGCACGCCGTTCGTGTTCGGCCCGGTCGCGTTCAATGCGCTGTGCAGCGACATCCGCTCCTACAAGATCGCCGATGCGGTGGCGGCGTCGGCGGCGGTGCCGCTGGCGTTCGCGCCCATCGTGCTGGAAACCTTTCCCGGCGGCTGCTCGACCCGGCTGCCGGACTGGATCGAGCGCGCACGGCACAATCCCGATGCGCAGCCTTTGTTGCGCTCGTTCGCGGAAGCGACCGCGCGCTATCACGACGGCTCGATGAAATATGTGAAGCTGCTCGATGGCGGGCTGGTCGACAATTACGGCCTGTCGGGATTCAGCATCGGGATGCTGGCGGCGCAGCGGGCCCATGATCCGATGACGGAAAGACAAGCGGTGCGGGTGCGCCGGCTGCTGTTCCTGGTGGTCGATGCCGGCCGCGGTCTGTCCGGCGATTGGGCCAACAGTCTGGAGGGGCCGAACGGCAAGGAGCTGGTGGCGGCGGCGGCCGATACCGCCATCGACGCCAGCGTGCGTTCGAGCTACGCGGCATTCAGTACGCTGGTCACCGAGTGGGCCGGAAAGGTACGCCGCTGGCGCTGCGGTTTGTCGGCCACCGACCGCACCAGGCTCGGACTGGCTCCAGACTGGAAATGCAACGACCTCAACACCTTCGTCGAACGCCTGAGCTTCGAGCGCCTGGGGCCGGAGCGCGCCGCCGTTCTGGAGTCGGTGGCGACGCGGCTCACCCTTCCGGCCGATCAGGTCGACCTCTTGATCGACGGCGGCGCGGTCGCGCTGCGCAACAGCAAGACCTATCAGGCGTTCCGCAGCGGGCTTTGACCCGCTCAGACGAGACAGCGAGATGCCAGCGGAACATTCACACAATCACGGGCGCGGGTTGATCGACGTCCATCATCACATCGTGCCACCCTTCTATCTCGCCGAATACGGCGACCGCATCGCCGCGTCGCGCGGCGGGCGCATCAGTCCGGCGTGGCTGGAATGGACGCCCGATCGCGCGCTCAGCGAAATGGACAAGCACGGCGTCGCCACCGCGGTGATCTCGCTGTCGACGCCCGGCGTGTGGTTCGGCGACAAGCAGCAGGCCCGCGATATTTCGAGGCGTTGCAACGAATATGCGGCAGAACTCGCGTCGCGGCATCCGGGGCGGTTCGGCCGCTTCGCCACCATCCCGCTGCCGGACGTCGAGGGCAGCCTGCGCGAGATCGAGCATGCCTGCGATGTGTTGGGCGCCGACGGCGTCGGTGTCCTCACCAGCTATGACGCGCGCTGGCTCGGCCACCCCTCCTATGCCGCGGTGTTCGAGGAGCTCAACCGGCGTAAGGCCGTCGTCTTCGTCCACCCGACCACGCCGACCTGCTGCCAGAACCTGATGCCGGACGTCATCCCGCTGGTGGCCGAGGTGCCGCAGGACACCGCGCGCGCGGTGATCAATCTGATGTTTACCGGCACGCTCGCCCGCACCCGCGACGTCCGCTTCATCTTCACCCATGCCGGCGGAAGCCTGCCGATGGTCGGCGGCCGCATGGCGCAATACGGTCCGGCCGATCTCGCCACCAAGGCGCCCCACGGCGTCGACCACGAACTGCGATGCCTGCACTACGATATCGCCGGCACCGCCTATGGGCCGGCCATCGCGGCGCTGACCAGGCTCGTGCCGGTCAGCCAGATCTTGCTGGGCACCGATCACCCCTATATTCCGCTCGGCGAAACCGTGACCGGCATGGCCACACTCGGCTTCTCGGCCGACGATCTCAGGGCGATCGGCCGCGACAATGCCCTGCGGCTGCTGACCAGGCTCGCGCGCACCTGATTTGAAATCACACGCAATACCCGGAGATGACGGCCATGCGAATCGTCGACCATGAAAGCCAGCCGCGCGAGGAGTGGCGCGAAGGCGTGCTCACGCGCATGACCGTGTCGGCCGTCACCGGCGCGGTGCAGCTCTGCGTGTTCGAGCAATGGTGCACGCCGGGCCGCGGCGCGCCGACCCATCTGCACGCCGTCGAGGAGGTGCTGACCGTGCTCGAAGGCGAGGCCGAGTTCTGGGTCGGCGACGAACGCGCCGCGCTGTCGGCCGGACAGTCGGTGATCGTGCCGGCCGGGCACCGGCACGGCTTCCGCAACATCGGCACCGCGACGCTCCACGTCCAGGCGACGCTGGCCGCGCCGATCTTCGAGGCGAGCTTCGACGACCGCACGGAAATCTCGCGGCGCTTCGTGCCGTCGGCCGCGGCGTCGGCGGGCTGAGGTCAGGCGGTTCGTGCCGGGATGAGCATGCCGCGCTGCCCGCTCGGGCATTTGCCCGAACCGAGCATCAGCTGGACCTCGATCATCTGGCCATCGCGAAACGTGCTGAGATAAACCGTCGAATTCGGCGCCCTCGCGGAAATCATCGCGGCGAAATCGCTGGACCGCATGACCGGTGTGCCGTTGATCGCGGTGATCACGTCGCCCGCCTGGATTCGCGCACGAGCGGCGGGGCTCCCGGGTTCGGGCTGGCCGAAAATGGCGCCGTAGGGCTCGGCCATGCCGAGACTTTCTGCGAACGCCCTCGTCATCGGACTGACCGCGACGCCGATCCAGCCGCAGGCATCGGAGCCTTGCGCAAGCCGGACCGCAGTCGCGCCCGGCCGCGTTTGCCCGGACAGGGCAAAGCTGCAGATCAGGACGATCGCAGCGATCGCAATGCGCATGCGCCTCTGCCTCCGGTCCATCTTCTCTGCTCGCAGATACTCATCCCTTCCACTCACCGCTTCCGTTTCTTGCGCGGCGCCCCCAGCGACACGCCGAGCTTGGAGGCCTGCTGATAAGTCGCTCCGACGCTGCGCTCGAGCTTGCGCGCGATGGCCGTGGTCTCGGCCTTCTCGCGAGCCATCGTCTTGAGCGTCCGGATATCGTCCTTCGTCCACTCCCGCCGCTTCACCGTCTTCTTTGCCATCCATGATCTCCTGCACCAAAATGCGGGCACGCCGGCGCGGCTGGATACCCCGCCATTTTGGCCCATTTCTTCGTTGTGACTGTCAAATCCGCGGCGTCCCGTGCGCGAGGGGAGATCGGCATTTCACCCACCCTCGCCGCCCCGACTCTCCGGCCGAATCCTCCTCCGGGCAGGCCGCACCCCACCCATTCCGACGCAACCGACGCCAGGGCGCAAGCGCTCCGCAACCGGGGCTACCGCGACCAAACTCCATATCGACTTGCGTCGTATTTCCTGTGCTACAATTCGCGCGAGGGTGCAACATGCTGCAGGATTTGCGAAAGCGGGCCCAAAGCCAGTGGTCCGCCGCCGCTGAAAGGCAGCCGTGGGTGGGCTCGGTCGGGCTCGCCGCTGCGGTCGGCATCGCTTACTTCCTGTCGGCGCAGCTGAGCCTTCTCCTGCTGACCAAACCCGATGGCGTGGCGGTGTTCTGGCCCGCCGCGGGCGTTTCCGCCGGCACCCTGGTCGCTCTCGGGCATGCGGCGCGATGGCCGGTGGCCATCGGGGCGATGGTCGCGACCATCGTGGCCAACCTCATGGGCGACCGGACCTTCCCGGGCGCCGTCACCTTCGCCTTCTGCAATGCAGGGGAAGCCCTGCTCACGGCAGGGCTGATCGAGCGCTACTTCGGCGCGAACTTCAGCCTCGACCGGCTGCGCCACGTGCTGGGCCTGCTGGCGGCAGCAATCATCGGGGCCGCCGTCTCGGGGATCGGCGGGGTCGTGGGGTTCAAGTACTTCGAGCACTCGACGGCGCCGCTCCTGACCACCTGGCACCACTGGTTCGCATCCGACGCGCTGGGCATCGTCACGGTTGCACCGCTGCTGATCGGGCTCGCCGCAGCCGCACGCAAGCCGCCCTCGCGGAGCGAGTTCATCGAAGGCGGCGCCGTGCTGACGGCTCTGGCCGTGATGGGCGGGCTCGTCATCGGCCTGCCGCAGGAGCCGTGGGCGACCGTCATACCCGTCGCCCTGCTGTTTCCGATGCTGCTGTGGCTTGCCGCGCGTTGCCGGCCGGTCTTCGCCGCAGCGGCTGCATTCATCGTAACCCTCACGATCGTCTGGACGACGACCTTCGGGATCGGCCTGTTCGGCGAGCCGAGCCTGTTGCCCGCCGACCGCATCCTTGGCGCCCAGGCCGGCATCCTGGCGGTATCGCTGTGTGCATTCGTGCTGGCGTCCCTGTTCGCCGAGCGCCGTCATCACGAGCGCATCTTCATGGAGAGCGAGGCACGGCTGCAGGAGGCGCTGACGGCCGGGGCGGTGACGGCCTTCGAATGGGACGTCGTCACCGGTGCGTCGCGGCGCAGCAAGAACGCTGCCCAGATCCTGGGATTCGATCCAAGGGAACCCTTTACCGCGTCCGGCTTCCTGGCGCGGGTCCACCCGGACGACCGCGCCCGCTTCAAAGCGCACATACGCGGGGTGCGCCCGGACCGCTCGTCCTATGCGCTCACCTTCCGCTTCGTGCGTCCCGACGGCCAGGAAGTCTGGCTCGAGGAAACCTCGAGAGCCGAGTTCGACGCGACGGGGCGCTTCGTGCTCCTCAAGGGGCTGACCCGCGACATCACCGCGCGCAAGCGCGCGGAAGAGCGCCAGGACATGCTGATCGCGGAGTTCGATCACCGCGTCAAAAACATCCTCGCACGGGTCGCCGTGGTCGCGATGTATACCCGCCAGGGCAGCCGCTCCATGGACGAGTTCATCCAGACGCTCGATGGGCGCATCCAGTCCATGGCCACGGCCCATTCGCTGCTGAGCCAGAGCCGCTGGAACGGCGCCGGCCTCACCGATCTCGTCCGGCACCAGCTCGCACCCTATGCGACGGAGGCGAACATGACGGTCAGCGGCCCGGACGTCATGCTCTCCGCGGCGGCGACCCAGGCGGTGGCGATGGTGCTTCACGAACTCGTGACGAATGCCGCGAAATACGGCGCGCTGTCGAACCCCAACGGCCGGATTTCCGTGCATTGGGACCCGCCGGCCGACGGGGGGTCGGCGACGCTGTCAATCGCCTGGCGCGAGACCGGCGGCCCGCCGATCGCGGCTTCGACGCAATCGGGCTATGGCACCAGCCTCATCCGCGATCTCATCCCTCATGAGCTCGGCGGCACCGTCGACCTCGTCATGGCGCCGGACGGTGTGCGCTGCACGATCGTCATCCCGCTCGATCGCGCCTAGCTAACCTCTCGGGCCAGAAACAGTCACCTTCGGGTCCCTGACGTATTCCGCCCGATATTTCTTCGTCAAAGCATCAGCGAGCTCGATCGGGCTCAAACCAGCCGCCTTGGTCGGGCCAGCCAGCGGGAGCATGACGGTGCCGGTCTTGTCGATCTGGAAGTCACCGCTCAGCGAAGCCTCCCCGTAGACCGTGACCTTGATCCAGTCACCGGCCTGCAGCTTCGAGGTGGCCGGCGCCATGGTCTGCTGATCATCGCCCAGCCGGGCGGCGCCGGAGCATCCGGAGACGGCGAGCCCGAACGCCAGGGCCATCAGAAAGCCTTTGGAGATTCGTGCCGTGCCGTCGCGCATCTACGCCCCGCTACGGAGCCGCTCTTTGCGCAACCAGCGGGCGCAGAAGCGCGAGCAGCTGCGCCTCGCCGAACGGCTTCTGCAGGATGGCCACGGCCTTTCCCGGCGGGCGCGAAAGCACCTCGTAGCCGGAGGTCACGATGACGCTGATGCCGCGATCATGCAGCCGGTCGATCAGGTCGTAAGCCCGCTCGCCGCCTCGCAGATTCAGGTCGACCAGGGCGACGACGGGGATCTGTTCGGAGGTCATGCGATCGGCCTCGGCCGCGGTGGCGACAGGGCCCGACACGTCGGCACCCCAGGACCTGAGCAGATTTTTGAGGGCGATGCCGAGATGCCATGAGTCCTCGACCAGAAGGATGCTCACACCCTTCAGGTCCCACGCAGCGGCTCCCGGCAAATCTTGAGTGGCTCCGGGCAGGTCATGTCCGTTCGGCGAAGTCATCAGTTTTCCCGGCGCACCGGCCTTCTGCCAGCGCCCCCCCTTTGAAATTGCAATATCTCATTGCTTGCCGGGGCGCGCAACCCACAGAAAAATGCGGCCCCTCCCCATCGATACGATGCTTTTGGAGCGGAAACGTGGTGGAAACCTACCGTTTCGAGCTGAATCGGATTTTGAACAAGAATCTTATTGGAAAGCCGTTCAATTTTTCGGGATCAGGCTACCGCGCGCGGCACCTGCGGAAAGGCGACTTTAGTCTAATCCGGCTTGTTGCGGCGGTCGAGCAGGTGCGTCCACCGCGCCGGCCAGAACGCCAGCACCAGGACGATCACCGCGATCACCACCAGCGACGCCATGCCCTGGATGAAGCTGAAATTGGGGGCGTCCTTGGACACGAACCATCCCGTGACGGTGCCGGAGACGATGAGCAGTCCACGAACGATCCAACTGACCACGTTTGCCTCCGACTGATTTGACTGGCCGTCTTCCGCCCAACCAGCGCTAGTCGGCCCGGATATTGGCGGCCTTGACCACTTTTTCCCATTTCTCGGTCTCGCTGCGCATGTAGGCCGAAAACTCCGCCGGCGTGCTCTGCAGCACGTCGATCCCGGCGCCGTTGAGCTTGGCCACGATCTCCGGGCTCTTGACGGCGGCGCGGTAGCTCGCATTGAGCTTGCCGACGATGTCGGGCGAGGTTCCCGCCGGCGCGACGAAACCCTGCCAGGCCCAGGCTTCGAAGCCCGGAAATCCGCTCGCTGCCACCGTCGGCACCCCCGGCAAGCCCGCCAATTCGGCGGGGGATGCGACCGCGAGCGCCTTGATGCCGGGGGTCGCCAGCTGCGAACGGGCACTGGCGAAATCCACGAACATCATTCCCATCTGCCCGGCCGCGAGGTCCTGCAGCGCCGGGGCGACGCCGCGATAGGGCACATGGTTGAGCTTGATGCCGGCGGCGCCGGCCAGCAGCTCGGTGGCGAGGTGGAACGGGCTGCCGACCCCGGGGCTCGCATAATCGATGGTGCCGGGCGCGCGCCTGGCCGCCTCGATGAGGTCCTTGAGGGAGGCGACCTTGAGCTTGTTGGTATTGACGAGCAGCACGATGGCGAAGCGGCCGGTCAGCGTGATCGGGGCAAAATCCTTCTGCGGATCGTAGGGCAGCTTCTGGTAGAGGCTCTTGTTGGCTGCAAAGGTCGCGGTGTCGCCGAGCAGGATGGTGTAGCCGTCGGGCGCCGCGCGAGCGACCGCTTCGGCGCCGATGATGGTCGCGGCGCCGGCGCGGTTCTCCACGATGACGGATTGGCCGAGCGCGTCGCCCATCGCCGTGCCGACGAGGCGCGCGAAATAGTCGGTGCCGCCGCCGGGCGGATAAGGCACGACCAGCCGGACCGGCCGGTTCGGATAAGCGGATTGCGCGGTCGCCGAAGTCGAGCCGGCAAGTGCGAGCGCCGCGACGCCGGCCAGAAATTGACGACGATCCGTCCGCATGGATTATCCCTCCGGTGGCCTTGCGAGCATCGATCGCCCGCCAAACTGTATTCAGCGAGCAATCATAGCATTTGCCCGGGGCTGCAATAACGGCTTCGGCGCGTCGCCTCGCGACAGGCTTATTCCCGCCCCTACTTCCGAATGCAGATCACCCGCACCGCCGCGGCCTTGACGGCGTCGAGGCCGGCGCGGCCGGTCGCCGGGGGCGACGTTCTGGGCGCCGAGGAATTTCGCGATCGCGGGCGCCGAAACCACCGATGCCGTGCCGGGGGCATGCAGGCCGACGATGCCAGCCACGCTGCCGGTGGCGTCGATTGCGGCGGCCCCGGCGAAGCCTGCCGCCGGGAATGGATCGAGCGCGCCGTTCGCAGGAACGATGCGCCCGCGCGCGGTCGACACCGCCTTGCCGCCGTTCTGCGCCTGCGGATCGGCAATGCCGACCAGCGTGACATCGCCCGACGGCGCGCCTGCGGCGAGCGCCGCGGGTGCAAGGTCGCGCGCGCCGTTGACGCGCAGCAGCGCGAGGCCGCCATCCTCGGCGACCCGGTCGGCGTGGCCGAAGCCGGGCACCACGATGAGGTCGCAACCGGCGAGGAGGTCGGCGTCGGTGACGATGTGACCGGCGGAGCTGACCACGACACCGGTACCGTATTCGACCGGGCGGCGCGCGGCCGGCACGGCGGCGACGGCCTGTATCGGGAACGGCACGAACGCGCTCGACATCGCGACTGCGACCGGGTCCATGATGCCTTCCATCGCCTGGTCATAGAGCACCGTGATGCCGCGGACGTCGTTGTCCTTCGCTTGATCCTTCACCGCCTTCACTTGGCCGCGCACATAGAATTTCTTGAGGCCCTGCAGGCCGGACAGGACGAAGAAATCAGCCCGCAGCACGTTGTATTCGACCTGGCGCGTCGACGGCTCCTTCTTCTGCTGCTCGAACACCGCGGCCAGCGTGGTGCCGGGCGCGGCGACGCGGAAGGTCTCGACCTGCACTTCGCCGCGGCCCGATTGCCAGCGGCCGCCGCTCTTGCCCGGCATCGCCTGCGGCACGAGCTTGGCGGGGATGCCGAGCCGCGCCCCGGTCGTGGGATCGTCCACCACGCGCCAGCCGACCTGTTCCTGTTTCGCCTTCGCCGACTGGGCGAGGCGGCTGCGCTCGTCCGGATTGAGGATGCCGGTCTCCTTGCCGGCATTGCGCCTCTGCAACGACTGCACCGCGGCAATGGCGCGGTCCTCGAACACGGCGCCGATCATGCCGTTGTAGTCGCCGGTCCAGACGAGATCGGATTGGATGGCGTTGCGCTCGGCCTCGGGCATGGCGGCGTAGAAAGCCTTGGCCGGCGCCAGCGCCATCTTGGCGGCCTTGCCGGGATTGGCCTTCGCCGCGGGCTTTGTCGTTGCCGCTGGCTTTGTCGTTGCCGCGGGCTTGGCCGCGCCGGCCTCGGGCGGTGCCTGTGCGGCCGCCGGCAGGCACAGCAGGAGAACCAGCGCCGGCGTCAGAAGTCGCATGACCCTACCCATGATGGACTTGATGGATCGCCGGGAGTGTAGTGGAAAGCGCCGGCATCGAACACTATGTCGGGGCGGCGCGAGATTGCGCGCACCGGGATGAAACGAGAGTTCCCATGAAAGCGTCCGACCGCCCCATGCTCGATGCCGACGAGATCGAGCGCTACGCCCGCCATCTCGTGCTGCACGAGGTCGGCGGCCCCGGCCAGGCGGCGCTCAAGCGCGCGCGGGTGCTGGTGATCGGGGCCGGCGGACTGGGCGCACCGGTGCTGCTCTATCTCGCGGCGGCCGGCGTCGGCACGCTCGGCGTGAT
Organism: uncultured Alphaproteobacteria bacterium; assembly: GCA_963791375.1. Lineage (GTDB taxonomy): Bacteria > Pseudomonadota > Alphaproteobacteria > Rhizobiales > Xanthobacteraceae > JAJPKK01. Next base: position 218,761 of record CAWBSI010000025.1, on the reverse strand, counting down.
CGACGATGACACGGTGTCGCTGTCCAACCTGCAGCGCCAGGTCATCCATGCCACCGAGGATATCGGCCGGCCCAAAGTGGAGAGCGCCGTGGCGGCGCTCGGCCGCCTCAATCCCCATGTGCACATCGAGCCCCATGCGGCGCGGCTCACCGCGGCGAACGCGCTCGACATCGTGTCGCGCTACGATCTCGTCGCCGACGGCTCCGACAATTTCGCCACCCGCTATCTCGTGGCCGACGCCTGCTATCTCGCGAAGAAGCCTCTGGTGACCGCGGCGGTCGGCATCTTCGACGGCACGCTGACGACCATCCGCGCCCATGAAAAGGACCGCGACGGCAAGCCCAACCCGACCTACCGCTGCCTGTTCCCGGAGCCGCCGCCGCCGGGCACCGTGCCAGCCTGCGCGGAAGCCGGCATTCTCGGGGCCCTGACCGGCGTGGTCGGCTCGATGATGGCGCTCGAAGTGATCCGCGAAATTGTCGGCTTCGGCGACGGACTGGTCGGCCGGCTCCTGATGATCGACGCAAGGGCAATGCGATTCGAAACGCTGACCTATGGCTTCGATCCCGACAACCCGCTGTCAGGAACGAATCCAACCATTCGCGACCTGTCGGTGCACAGGTGAGGTCTCGCGCGTAGAAGCGTAGCCGCTACTTGCTCCACACCGCGACCGGCGCCGGGCCCTTCATCACCGACCATTTGTTGGCGCCTTCGGACATGATGATGAAGCAATTGGGCATCTTGCCCTTCCAGGTGTTGCAGAAGCCCTCATTGTCGAGCTTCCAGCTGCCCTCGCCCTTGGCGCCGCCTTTGCCGAGCGGCGTGCGCGTGACCTTGCCGTCGGGCGTGAAGACCATCTTGAACTTCACGCCCCCCGACGGCGTCGTCGCGGTAAAGGCCTCGCCGGTGAAGAAGGTCGACTGGATTTCGGCCGGCATGAGCTTGGTGGCGGCCGATGCCTGCGCCAGCGGGAACACGGCACAGACGAGAATCCCCGTAATCAGTGCACGCATCGCAGTCACCCGAAATCAACGCGGAGAGTATCAGTATAGGTGAAATCGGCGCGAAAGCACTGGATTTCTGGCGGGCGCACGCGCTCGGGGGTCTTAATCTTAATCGAGAAACCGGACGTCCGCCCTACTTCGGCTCCGCACACGGGCCGAGGCAGAACTCTACACCGTCGCTGTTGCGATAGCGGCCGTTGGACAGGCGCTCATAGGTCACGCAGCGCCGCTGGCTCGCGGCTTCGCTGACGTCGCGGCGGCAGATCGAGCGGCCGTCGGTGTCCCACACTCCCCGCGCCACCAGCCCCGATCCCGCGAGCGTCGCCGAGCCGTCGGACGAGTGCACGGTGCACATGGCCTTGCCGGCGAGCGGGCCGGTGGTGGGCTTGCCGCACAAAGGCAGGTTGACGAGCTCGCGGCGGAAATCATCGACGTTCATTGCCGTCGCGGTCAGCGTCGGCGCCGAATCGCCGCACCCGGCGAGCGCCAGCAAGGCCAGCAGCGTGGCCGCTCGGATCTTGTGCACGTTCACCCCTCGCACCCCTTGCACCCCTCGCCCTCAGAGCATCGACGGCAGCACCCGGTCCGGGGGCCGGTGACCGTCCATGAAAGTCTGGATGTTGATGATGACCTTGGCGCCCATGTCGGCGCGGCCTTCGATGGTGGCCGAGCCGAGATGGGGCAGGAGAATGACCTTGCCGGCGCGGGCGAGACGCACCAGCTTCGGATTGACCGCCGGCTCGTGCTCGAACACGTCGAGGCCGGCGCCGCCGATCTCGCCCGCCTCGATCATGCGGGTGAGCGCGTTTTCGTCGATCACCTCGCCGCGCGCGGTATTGACCACATAGGCCTCGGGCCGCAGCAGCTTGAGCCGGCGCGCCGACAGGAGGTGATAGGTCGCCGGCGTGTGCGGGCAATTGACCGAGATGATGTCCATCCGCGCCAGCATCTGATCGAGGCTTTCCCAATAGGTGGCCTCCAGCGACGCCTCGATCTTGGCCGCCACCCGGCGCCGGTTGTGATAATGCACCTGCAGCCCGAACGCCCGCGCCCGCCGCGCCACGGCCTGGCCGATCCGCCCCATGCCGATGATGCCGAGCCGCTTGCCGCCGATGCGGCGGCCGAGCATCCAGGTCGGCGACCAGCCGCCCCATTCGCGTTCGCCGGTCATAACGGCGGCACCCTCGGCCAGCCGGCGCGGCACCGCGAGGATGAGCGCCATGGTCATGTCCGCGGTGTCCTCGGTGAGCACGCCCGGCGTATTGGTGACGGTGATGCCGCGCGCGAGCGCCGCGGTCACGTCGATGTTGTCGACCCCATTGCCGAAATTGGCGACCAGCCGCAACTGCTCGCCGGCCTGGGTCAGCACCGCGGCGTCGATCTGGTCGGTCACCGTCGGCACCAGGACCTCGGCGGTCTTCACCGCCTCGATCAGCTCGGTGCGGTCCATCGGCTTGTCGTTTTCATTGAGACGGGTGTCGAACAATTCGCGCATCCGCGTCTCGACATGGTCGGGCAGTTTGCGCGTGACGACGACGAGCGGCTTGCGACGGTTGGCCATTCATATGCCCCTGGCGGTGCGACTCAATCGAACAAGTCGCCCTACCACTTCAATAAGTTCGTGGGCTGACCTGTCCCGACATTCGGGAACCGAAGGTCGGGGTCAGACCACGTGGTGCGACCCAAACAGATGATCCCATCTGTTTGGATAAGTCGCCCCACGACTTTGATAGGCGAGTGGGCTGACTTGTCCCAACATTTGGCGACCAAATGTTGGGGTCAGACCACTTGCGTTCGCGTCCGCAGCGGACGCAAGACGCTTGTTCAGCCCTCCTTAACCCTCATCGCCGACACTGCGGCGATCGCGACGGGCGCCGGTGCGGGCGTAATTTTTTATACTTCGAGATACCAGGGATCCCGGGCCTCCAGGAATCCGACTTCCAGGAATCCGGTGCCCGGGAATCCGGCCCTTCTGTACCAGATGGCCGGATCAAGACAAAGCGTTCGTGGGGTGGCCCGGCGGCGCCGGGTCGGGTGACGGGAACCAGAGTGCGAATCCAGTAAAGCCATGATGTGTGCATGCGTAGCGCGACCGGCCCTGCGGCCGATGACATCCGTTCTCGCCGTCGTTGTTGCCATATTGGCGCCGGCCGCGATCACCGGCCCGGTCTGGGGGGCGAACGACCCGAATGACGGCAGCGGGTTGCCGGTGCCGCGTTTCGTCAGCCTGAAATCCGACCACGTGAACGTGCGCGGCGGCCCCAACAAGGACCATGACGTCGCCTGGGTCTATACCCGCCCGGGACTGCCGGTGGAGATCACCGCGGAGTACGAGAACTGGCGGCGGATCCGCGACTGGGACGGCGCCGAGGGCTGGGTCTATCATTCCCTGCTGTCGGGCAAGCGGACCGCCTTCGTCGCCAAATCGAAAGCCGCGAGCGCGCCGGCCGCGCTGCGCGAATCCGCCGATCCGGAAAGTCCGTTGAAGGCGATGCTGGAGCCCGGCGTGCTCGGCGTCGTAAAGCACTGCAGCGGCCGCTGGTGCCGGTTCCTCGGCAGCGGCTTCGACGGCTGGATCGAGCAGGAGCGCCTGTGGGGCGTCTACCCCAACGAGAAGGTGGAGTGATTTTTCGGGTTCCGGCCCGCTCAGCGCTTCTTCTCAGCGCTTCTTATCAGCGCTTCTTGGGCTTGAGGCGCACGACCACATCGACGCGGCTGATCTCATAGCCTTCCGGCACCGGGGGCAACTCGCCGACGATCGAATCCGCATGGGGGATGTCGACGAGGTTGTGCTCGCTTTCGATGAAGAAGTGATGGTGGTCGGACACGTTGGTGTCGAAATAGGTCTTGGAGCCGTTGACCGCGACCTCGCGCAACAGCCCGGCGTCGGTAAACTGGTGCAGGGTGTTGTAGACGGTGGCGAGCGACACCGCGATCTTCGCCCGGTTCGCCTCCTCGTATAGCATTTCCGCGGTGAGATGGCGGTCGCCCTTGGCAAACAGGAGCCAGCCGAGCGCCATGCGCTGTCGGGTCGGGCGCAGCTTGACCTGACGCAGCAGCGCGAGCACGTCGTGCCAGGGACACCCGTTACGAGCGTCGGGAATCGATTCGCCGTGCAGCGCGTCCGAAGACACCTGGCTGACGGTAATGGCTGGACGTGACCCCATGACGCGGATTTTCAACTCACATCGATTTGAGAGATCGTTTCATTTGCAATCATATCGCCCGATGCGCCATGTTGCAAGCGCGTCGAACACTGTGTCGCATCGTTTCGCGTCAGCACAGATAGGAATTCGTGGGACGGATTCCATCGGGGTTTGCCCGCCCAATGGCGTATGTTAGGGAGAGGCCCCATATGACTTCACACTATGCAGCGCTGAACGTTGGTCAGCGGCCCCCACTGCGCACTGAGGACCGTGACGGCATGCAGAACCGGCGTTCGAGCTTCGAATACGAGGACCTCCTGGCCTGCGGGCGCGGTGAATTGTTCCCGGGCGGCCCGCAATTGCCGCTGCCGCCGATGCTGATGTTCGAGCGGATCAGCGAAATCTCCGAGCAGGGCGGCGAGCACGGCAAGGGCCTCGCCCGAGCCGAGCTCGAACTGAAGCCCGACATGTGGTTTTTTCCCTGTCATTTCAAGGGCGACCCGGTAATGCCCGGCTGCCTCGGCCTCGACGCCTTGTGGCAGCTGGTCGGCTTCTTTCTCGGCTGGTCCGGCGGCGAGGGCAAAGGCCGCGCCCTCGGCCTCGGCGAGGTCAAGTTCTCCGGCCAGGTTCAGCCCTCTGTCAAGAAAGTGGTCTATGGCATCGACATCAAGCGGGTCATGCGCTCGAAGCTGGTCCTGGGGATAGCCGACGGCTGGCTGTCGGCGGACGGATCGATTATCTACCGCGCATTCGATCTCAAGGTCGGCCTGTTCCGCGACATCGCGGTGCTGCAGCCGGCGACCTGATCGGATGCACCGGGCTGAGCGTGCCCGGTCGGACCAGTGAGGCGGGGAAGGTAAGTCATGAGGCGGGTCGTCGTCACCGGGATGGGCATCGTCTCCTCCATCGGCAACAACACACAGGAAGTTCTGGCGAGCCTGCGGGAGGCGAAATCGGGCATTTCGCGGGCCGACACCTATGCCGAGCTCGGGTTCCGCTGCCGCGTTCATGGCGCCCCGACCCTCGACCCCCAGGAATCGGTCGACCGGCGCGCGATGCGCTTCCTCGGCGGCGGCGCGGCGTGGAACCACGTCGCCATGGAACAGGCGCTGCGCGACTCCGGTCTCGAGGACAACGAGATTTCCAACGAGCGCACCGGCATCATCATGGGCTCGGGCGGGCCTTCGACCCGCGCCGTGGTGGAGGCCGCCGACATCACGCGCGCGAAAGGGCCCAAGCGGGTCGGCCCCTTCGCGGTGCCGAAGGCGATGTCGTCCACCGCCTCGGCGACGCTCGCGACCTGGTTCAAGATCAAGGGCGTCAACTATTCGATCTCGTCGGCCTGCGCGACCTCCAACCACTGCATCGGCAATGCTGCCGAGATCATCCAGGTCGGCAAGCAGGACATCATTTTCGCCGGCGGATGCGAGGAGCTCGACTGGACGCTGTCGGTGCTGTTCGACGCCATGGGCGCGATGTCGTCGAAATACAACGACACCCCACACAAGGCCTCGCGCGCCTATGACGTCGACCGCGACGGCTTCGTCATCGCCGGCGGCGCCGGCGTGCTGGTGCTCGAGGAACTCGAACACGCCAAGGCGAGAGGCGCGCGCATCTACGCCGAGGTCGCCGGCTACGGCGCGACCTCCGACGGCTACGACATGGTGGCGCCGTCCGGCGAAGGTGCGGTGCGCTGCATGCGAATGGCGCTGTCGACGGTGAAGGCGCCGATCGATTACATCAACCCCCACGCCACCGCGACCCCGATCGGCGATCTCAAGGAGATCGAGGCGATGCGCGAAGTGTTCGGGGCGAAATGTCCGCCGATTTCGGCGACCAAGTCGCTGACCGGCCACTCGCTCGGCGCCGCCGGCGTGCAGGAGGCGATCTATTCGCTCCTGATGATGAACAACGGATTCATCTGCGAAAGCGCGAATATCGAAACCCTCGACCCGGCATTCGAGGACATGCCGATCGTGCGCAGGCGTCGTGACAACGTGGCGCTGTCCTGCGTGCTGTCGAACTCATTCGGCTTCGGCGGCACCAACGCATCGATCGTGCTCAAACGGCTCGATGCGTAAGATCGGGAGTTCGGGGGCTTCCGTTCGGCCCTCGAGGGCGTAAGGAAGCAGCAGGGGCGTTTCACATGCTGATGAAGGGCAAGCGCGGCCTCGTGATGGGGGTTGCGAACGATCACTCGATCGCCTGGGGAATTGCGCGGGCGCTCGCGGCACACGGCGCGAGCCTCGCCTTCAGCTTTCAGGGCGAAGCGCTCGGCAAGCGCGTCAAGCCGCTGGCGCAATCCGTGGGCTCCCAACTGGTGCTGCCCTGCGATGTCGAAGATCCGGCGTCGGTCGATGCTCTGTTCGAGCAGTTGCGCGAGGCCTGGGGCAGCATCGACTTCCTCGTCCACGCCATCGCCTATTCCGACAAGAACGAACTCAAGGGCCGCTATGCCGACACCACGCGGGCGAACTTCGTCCGCACCATGGTGATCTCGTGCTTTTCGTTCACCGAGGTGGCGCGCCGCGCCGCCGCGCTGATGCCCGACGGCGGCGCCATGCTGACGCTCACCTACAATGGCGGATTGCGGGCGATGCCGAACTACAATGCGATGGGTGTGGCGAAGGCCGCGCTGGAGGCGTCAGTGCGCTATCTCGCGGTGGATTTCGGCGCCAGCCGTATCCGCGTCAACGCCATTTCGGCGGGGCCGATCCGCACCCTCGCCGGCGCCGGCATTTCCGACGCGCGCTTCATGTTCGCATTCCAGCAGCGCCATTCGCCGCTGCACCGCGGCGTGACGCTGGAGGAGCTCGGCGGCGCCGGGGTCTACCTCCTGTCCGACCTCTCCACCGGCGTCACCGGCGAGATCCATTTCGTCGATTCCGGCTACAACGTCATCGCCATGCCGCATCCCGACGGGTTGAAATCCGAGCCCGGCGCAACCGAATCTGATTAAGATTGCAGCAATATACCTCCTATAGCGTCCTGGCCGGAACGTGTGTCCGCTCGCCCGGGAGCGGCGCCCCTGCGGAAGCAATTTTCGATTGGACCCGCTTCAGGAGCAGATGCAGCAGTCCCCCAAGCCCGCGCGACGCTATGCGGCCGCAAAAGTGGCGGCGGCCGGCGTGGCGGGATTGGCACTGGCGTTCTTATTCGTGCAGAGACCCCTGACCGCGCCGCTGCCCGACACGCTGCGGATTACCGACATGACCTGGGTCGAGGTCCGCAGCGCCGTTTCGCGGGGCTATACCACCGTGATCGTGCCGAGCGGCGGCATCGAGCAGAACGGCCCGCATATGGTGATCGGCAAGCACGACTACATCGTGGACTGGGCCGCCATACAGATTGCCAAGGAACTCGGCCGGACGCTGGTGGCGCCGGTAATCCCTTATGTGCCGGAGGGCGACTACGACCCGCCGACCGGGCACCTGCGCTTTGCCGGCACCATTGGAGTCCCTGAAGACGTCTATGCGAAGATGCTCGAGGGCATCGCCCGCAGCCTCAAGGCCGGCGGCTTCAAGACCATCTGTCTCATCGCCGACCATGCCGGCAGCCTGAAAACCCAGGGCGAGGTGGCCCGGCGCCTGACCCAGGAATGGGCGCAGCAGGGCGTCCGGGTCATCGACGTGTCCGACTATTTCGCCGACGCGGCGCAGACCGAATATCTCAAGAGCCAGGGCGAGACGCCGGAAGCGATCGGCCAGCACGCCGGCATCGCCGACACCTCGGAACTGATGGCGGTGCATCCCGACGGCGTCGATATCCGACGCTATGCCGATGCCCCCTATACGATGGAGCCGACCGGCGTCTCCGGCAACCCGATGAAGGCGACGGTCGAGCGCGGCCGGGCGCTGCTCAACATCAAGATATTCGCGGCGATCCGGCAGATCAAAGCGCAGGCGGCTGGGATTTGACGCGACCGGGCGCGGTCTCCACCAGATCGCGGAACGGATGGACGGTCTGGCCGATGAAGCCGTGGGGGAACTGCGGATCGTCGATGCCGTAATGGGCCGGAAGCGCACGCTCCGGCATATGGAACGTGCCGAACAGCACGTCCCACACCGAAAACAGCGAGCCGAAATTCGAGTTGCCGCCCTGGTCGAGCGGGGTGTGATGCCAGCGGTGAAACACCGGCGTGGCCACGACGTATTTCAGGGGTCCGAGCGTCCAATTCAGGTTGGCATGGACGAAGGCCGCGGTCGTGGTGTCGAAGGCAACCAGGAACAGGAGCACGGTCGGCGATATGCCGAGGAACACCATCACGGTGGTGACCAGGAACGGACCGAGCCACAGATTGACGGGATGGAACCGGTAGGCCGTGGTCCAATCCACCTCTTCCGCCGAATGATGGATGGCATGGAAACGCCACAGCTTGGCGCCGTGGAACAGGCGGTGGCTCCAATACAGCAGGAAATCCGACGCCACCACATAGATCGGGAGCTGGGCCCAGAACGGCAGGACGGCGAGCGGGCCGCGGCCGTGCTCGAGATAATCGACGATCTCCTGCGTCGTCATCACCCCCGACAGCAGCGCGGCGCCGCCCACCATCAGGCTCATGCGCAGATAGGGCGCGGCAAAGGGGATGAGCAGGATATAGCAGATGTCGGTGGCCAGCCCGGGGTTGCGCCACCAGGTGCGGCCGGGATTGCAGGCCTGGCTCGAAAACAGGCTGAGCACAGCGAAAGCGATGGCAAAGCCGATCGCGCTGGGTAGAACGGTCAAAAGGGTCTCGGCGATCTTGGCCAAGAACGGCCCGACCAGCTCCAACATCTTGTTCACCAAGCCTGTATGCCCGCTCCAGGCTTACGCGCGGTGCCTTAAGAAAAACTTGTGACTGGGACGGGTGCATCGCCGCCCAGCCCCCAGGACATGGGGCTGAGGGGTGGGGCAACTCCGGTTTTTGAAAAACAACCCCATGCAAAGTACATTCGGCCGTGTCGGCTGGTATGGAAACACCTATTTTGCACCGACCGTCGCCGACTCGGCGCAAGCTCGCCCTGCATGCCGGCATCAGGTGAGTGCGCAACCGCGGCAACGGCCGATCGACCGGGGCTGCATGAGCCGAGGCGGTGCCGGATCGAACATCGGCGCTCGCGCACCCTGAAGAAACGACGCCGCCCGATCTTGATGAGCCGGGCCGACAAGCTCACCTGGTGAGCGGTGCCGCCGGTCGCGTCACCGTAACCTCGAAGACCGCGATGCCCACTTAAGATCCAGCCAAGAAGGTTATGTACAATGTCTGTCCGGGCTGAGCTTCGGAATTGGGCGCCGGCGAAGGCGTCGGCCAAAAATAGGCATTGTCACAGGCCGCAAGGTTGCCAACGCAACTTGCTGTCGGGATACCGCAATTGCTCGGGTAATTCGCGTTTCCATAAGTGTTGCTCGGTGGCCCCTGGCACGTATACGTCAATTGGCCGGGGCTGGAGAGCGCGACCGGGAGATTGTAGGAAGCGCCACCGGTATTCGCACAATTGTTGGTCGTCCAAGCCGCGGGCGTACAGTTCTGGGGAATCACGCTTATGTCGTACCAGACACAGCTGCTCAGACTGGCGGGATAGCAAACCCCGTTCGATCCGGTTCCGAAATTCGTTTCGATCATGGTTTGATTATAGGTTTGCGCAAGATTGCAATTCGGCGTCTGCCCGACGGGCACCTGACTCGTGAACGCGCAAAACCGCGTCTTGCCGGCCGTGGCCGGTACGAGTGCGCTGCAGGTGTTATTTGGTGTAGCACTCGCCCCTGGGATTACGACTTGGTTATTGACGACCGTGCAAGTGGTCCAGGTAATCGGACCAGGCAGTTGGGTCGAGTAGTCGGTGAAGGCGAGGTAAATTGTATTCGCGCCGCTGTTCGTGACGCTGACGTTGACATTCACCGCCGACACCGGGAGGCTGAGGTTGCACAGCTTCTCGGCTATCGCTCGTTCCCCGGGGATGAGGATGGGAAGAGCACGCCCCCTCTGATCCCGAAAGTGGGGCTCACCCGGGCCGCCTTCAGGGCATACCAGGACCCAATCTGCCGCCGCCAAAACCGGATGCGGGCTCGCGACCACGTAGGCGACCGCCAAAGCGAGAAACCGGAGGCCGTGAGTCAAGGATGACCGCGCCCAGCCGGTCGGCGGCAGGAACCGTCCGCGGCCGCGGTACACTGCGTTCGAGCGGCGCGTTGCGTAAGGTGTTTGCGGTTTCAATGGATTCCCCCAATTCAGTGCAATCACTCGAAAGCCGAGAGCCGCCTCCGAGTCGCTCACGGGCTCGAGCTTATGCACGCGCGGCGCCGACAGACAAACGCCACGTCGCGGCTCGCACAGGTTACTCACAGCCAGATGCATCAACGCCCCTTCTGCTCCCTCTCCCGCTTGCGGGGGAGGGTTGGGGAGGGGGAGCTCACGGCGAGTCTGTGCCGTAGACTTGCCCCCTCCCTGATCCTCCCCCGCAAGCGGGAGAGGGGACGACAATCGAAGTTCATCGCAGGGCTCGGGGCGCAGCAGCGCGGCCGCCCCTGGTTCCGTACCAGTCACGCGCATACTATCTATGCGCGATGCAGGTATCCGTTCTCGATCTCTCTCCGGTGACCACAGGCGGCTCGGGCGCGGCGGCGCTGCGCAACAGCATCGATCTCGCCAAGCTCGCCGACAAGCTCGGCTACACCCGCTACTGGGTCGCCGAGCATCACAATCTGCCGTCGGTAGCGAGCACCGCGCCGGACATCATGATCGGCCAGATCGCGGCGGCGACGGCGCGCATCCGGGTCGGCTCCGGCGGCGTCATGCTGCCGAACCACGCGCCGCTCACGGTGGCGGAGCGCTTTCACACCCTGGAGGCGCTGTTTCCCGGCCGCATCGATCTCGGCATCGGGCGCGCGCCGGGCACCGATCCCGTCACCTCGGTGGCGCTGCGCCGCCGGCAGGACATCCGCGACGACGACGATTTCCTCGAGCGCTTCCAGGAGCTGATGCTGATCGAGGCCCGCGGCTTTCCCGAAGGCCACCCGTTCCGCAACATCCGCGCCATGCCCGCCGACGTGGCGCTGCCGCCGATCCATCTGCTGGGCTCGAGCGGCTACAGCGCCGAGCTTGCGGCCACGATCGGCGCCGGCTTCGCCTTCGCCCATCACTTCGCGACCCACGATGCGGTCGACGCCATGACGAGCTACCGCAACCGGTTCCGCCCGTCGGCGGCGCTGGCGCATCCCCATGCGATCCTCGGCGTCGCCGCGGTGTGCGCGGACACGCAAGCAGAGGCCGACCGCCTCGCCACCACCATCGATCTCAATTTCGTGCGCCGCTCCAAGGGCGAATACCTGCCGCTGGCGAGCCCCGAGGAAGCCGCCGCCTATCCCTACACGCCCGCCGACCGCGAGCGCATCCGTCACAATCGCGCGCGGGTGTTCACGGGAACGGCGGAGACGGTGCGGGAGCGGCTCGATCCGCTGCTCGCGGCCACCAAGGCCGACGAGGTGATGGTCACCACGATGATCTACGACCACGCGGCGCGGCGGCGGTCCTATGAGTTGCTCGCGCAGGCGTTCGGATTGGCGGGCGCGGTGCGGGGGAATGGCGGCGCGCGTGCAGATTGATCCGATAAAAGCCGACCCAAACTGGCCGCGTCGCACCGATTCTGACTCGTCATCGTAAGTGAAACGCGCGGCACGTGGCGAGGATTGCAGAACGTCGTTCAAATTTGCGGTCGCAAAGCAAAGCTTGGCGCGTGCGCTACGTCCAGGATTCTGGCCGTGACACTCGCGTGTGAGCTGTCGCCTGGCTCCGATCTCGGCTGCATCGGATAGCTGACTTGCGAACGCCACTGAGCTGCAGTCAAGGTTTTCGTCGGCATGCGGTTCGAGCACGCTCGCGAAAGATCTAAGCTGAGCCTTGGCGCCGATTGGTCATTCCGATGAGTACGCCGCCCTATTTCCCAGCATCGTTTCTCGACCTCATACTTCGAAACACGAACGGTCCGGGCGATCCGAATTTCAGGCAGCAAATTTCGAGAGTTCCTATATTCGAGTTGAAACTCCGCCCATCTGCGGATGTGCACCGATCCGATTCTCGTGTGACGTCAAAAAGCATGGCATCACCTGACATTGCGTTCAATGCGACATTGACGATCGCATCCGCCACGATCGTCGAAGCTCGTCGCGGGCGGGATCCAGGAACCGTGGCCGACAGGCTCGACCGATCATGCTTTGGATTTCTTGGCCGCGCTGATAATCGAAGCCATATCTCGCAAGCGCGGCAGCGCAGGGCTACGTTCAACGAGAAATACGCCGCTGGCGCTAGTCGCGCGAATTGACGCCGGCCCTGCTCGCGTTGCCGCCGAACGTGCGTTGACCGGACCAGAGTATCCTCATCTCAGGCTGCGGACCGCGAGGCCGCTTGGACTCCGGGTTCACGCCAAGAAGCGCGCCCCGTGAATGACCGACTCAATGTTGCCTCGCCGCCCCCGCCGCGAATATAGAAGGCCCGCCGATCGCCGGCACGACTTCATGGGAGATTTCACTTGGGCACGATTACACTCACCGCTTCGGACGGATTCAAGCTCGGCGGCTATCGCGCCGACCCCGCGGGCAAGCCCAAGGGCGGCCTGGTGGTGATCCAGGAGATTTTCGGCGTCAATCATCACGTCCGCAGCCTGTGCGACCGCTTTGCCGCGCAGGGCTATGCCGCGGTGGCGCCCGCCGTGTTCGACCGCATCCAGCCGGACTTCGAATGCGGCTACACGCCGGCCGAGGTCGAAAACGCGCGCACCTTCATCCCCAAGATCGACTGGGCCAAGATGATGCTCGACACCGCGGCGGCGATCGATGCGGTCAAGTCCGCCGGCAAGGTCGGCATCGTCGGCTATTGCATGGGCGGCAGCGTCGCCTTCCTCGCCGCGTGCAAGCTCGACGGCCTTTCCTGCGCGGTCGGCTATTACGGCGGCGCCATCGCCAAGAACGCCGACCTCGTGCCGAAGGTGCCGACGCTCCTGCATTTCGGCGACCAGGATCAGTCGATCCCGCTTACCGACGTGGAGATCGTCAAGGCCAAGCGCCCCGACGTGGAGATCTACGTCTACCACGCCGGCCACGGCTTCTCCTGCGACGAGCGCGGCGCCTACAACGAGGCCGCACACCAGGAAGCCCTCAAGCGCACGCTCGCCTGGCTCGCGAAGTACGTCGGGTGAAACGTTCTCGGCACAGTACGTCGGGTGACGCGTTCTCCCTCCCCGACTTCGGGGAGGGCAGGGTGGGGTTCTTGCTTGCTTCGCTCGGCCGTACCCGCGGCCCCCACCCGACCGAGCTTCGCTCGGCCACCCTCCCCGAAGACGGGGAGGGATTCTAGCCTCACCGCAGCGCGGCCGGCGTCACCGTCGAGCCGGTGGCGCCCCACAGCTTGAGCGGCTGCACCACCAGGGCGAATTCGGAGACGTTCTTGGCCGCGAGTTCGTCGAGCTTGAGGTTCTCCAGGAGATGCACGCCGTTGACCACCAGCGCCATCTGGTGGATCGGCAGCGAGATCAGCTTGTCCGGATTGGGCGACACCTCGACCGGCGCGGTGTCGGCGCCGAGCAGCATCGGGTCCTTGGCGATCAGGAATTCAGCAGCCTTCACGCCGATGCCGGGATTGCCCTTGCTGTAGCGCGCCGGCTCCTTGTCCCACAGCTTGCCCCAGCCGGTGTTGATGATGATGGCGTCGCCGGGCTGGAACGTCAGGTTCTGCTTCTTGATCGCGCCTTCGAGGTCGGCGACGGTGATCTCGTAATTGTCGCCGAGAATGTCGACGCCCTTGAAGCCGGCGACGTCGATCAGCACGCCGCGGGTCATCAGCATGCCCACGTTCTGGATGCCGAGCTTGGTGAAGCCGTTGCGGGTCGCGATGTCCTCAGTCTTGAAGCAGTTGTAGTGGCTGTTGTTATGGGTCTGGTGGGCGAAGCCGTCGAACTGGGTTCCGACCTGTCCCATCTCCGCGATCATGATCTCCTCGTTGCCGTTGCGCTTGTTGGCTTCGGAGCCCATCGCGGTTCGCTTGACCTGCATGTCGTAGACGCGCCCGGGCGACAGCGGCATGGAGCTGCGCAAATCATGGGCGAGCTCGATCACCTCGCCGGTCTTGATGAGCTTCGCCGCATTGAGCACGGTCTGCGGCTTCATGTGGTTGCCGGCGCCGCGCTCGTCGCCCGCGCCCCACTTGGACGGGCAGCGCGCGCTGTCCGCGGGCGGCAGCCAGGACGGTGTCTGCGCCTCGACGGCCATGGTGGCGGCGAGCAGCAAAGGAAACGCGAACAGCAGCTTCATGATGATCCTCCCTGTTGTTTTTGAGCGCGCGGTCCCGAAAGGTTGCCAACCTGTCGGACAAGACCGTGCGCAGTGCCGGCATCATGCGCCGCCGCCATGACGTCTTCAACACGCGCGGCGACGGCAAAAGTCGTCAGGGGATTCGTGCCAAGGCGCGTGGCGCGGCGCGTCAGAACCAGCGCTCGTCCACCACGATCGTATCGCCCGGATTCATCTGGGTGATGACGGGCACGAGCTGGCGCGCCACCATGCCATCGGCGGTCCGGCTGAGCTGGACGGTGGGACGCCAGGCGCGCGGCGTGAACCCGCCCGCGATTGCGACGGCGGTCTCGGCCGTCATGTTGGGCACGTAAGGATATTGCCCGGGGAAATTGACTTCGCCGAGGATGAAGAACGGACGGTAGAGCTCGACCTCCACCGCCACGTGGGGCTCGCGCAGGAAACCCTGGCGCAGCCGGGCGGCGAGCGCGCTGGACAGTTCGGACGTGGTCAGGCCGCGCGCATGCACGGCGCCGATCAGCGGCAGGGTGATGTTGCCGGCGGCGTCAACGCCATAGCTGTTGGTCAGGGAGTCCTGGCCGAACACCACGACGCGCAGCCGGTCGCCGGAATCGAGGGTGTAGGGTGGCAGCGGTGCGCCGGACACGAGAGCGACAGGTGGAGGTGGCGGCGGGGGCGGCGGGCCGTAGGCGATGCCGGCCGGCCGGGGCCGGCGCAACCGCAGCCGGAACCACGGTGCGGACACAGCCCGCGACCGCAAGCACGGCGATGAGGAGAACAGCGAGGCGGACGTGCCGCATGCGAAATCCGGCGGGTTGGAACAGAGCCTTAAGCCGGATTAACGATTTATGGTTAACAAACCCTAACCGAAGGTAATACTTGGCGAAATAGGGGCGGATGTGGGCGCGATCGAAGGAGTCGAAGCACCCGATTCGTAGTCCGCGGGCACCTCTCCCCGACCGAAGTCGGGTTTACCCGACTTCGGCACATAAAGAAGGATCGAAATCGGCAACAGCCGATTTCGATTGCGGGGAGAGGTCGGCGCGCTTTCGCGCGCCGGGTGAGGGAGCGCATCCGCGAGTCTGAGCGCCAGATCGTATGATCCCGCCGCTAGCTTTCGAACTATGCGCCCACTCACGCCGCGGTCGTACCGAGACCGATCGGACAGCTCACGCCGGTGCCGCCGAGGCCGCAATAGCCGAACGGATTCTTGGCGAGATATTGCTGGTGGTAATCCTCGGCGTAGTAGAACGGCGGCGCGTCGAGGATTTCGGTGGTGATGGCGCCGTGGCCCTTGGCCTTGATCGCCTTCTCGTACATCGCCTTGGACGCTTCCGCGGCTTGGCGCTGCGAAGGCGTCGCGGCATAGATGCCGGAGCGATATTGGGTGCCGACGTCGTTGCCCTGGCGCATGCCCTGAGTCGGATCGTGGTTCTCCCAGAACGTCTTCAGCAGGCGCTCATATGAAATCTTCTTGGGATCGAACACCACGAGCACCACCTCGTTGTGGCCGGTCTCCCCGCTGCAGACTTCCCGGTAGGTCGGGTTGGGTGTCAGGCCGCCGGCATAGCCGACTGCCGTGGTGTAGATGCCGTCGCCCAGTTCCCAGAATTTGCGCTCGGCGCCCCAGAAGCAGCCCATGCCGAACATCGCGGTCTCGAGCCCTGCCGGCCACGGGCCCTTGAGCGGGCGACCCTTGAGGACGAAATGCTCGGACGCCGTGGGGATCGGCTCGGCGCGGCCCTTGAGAGCGGTCGCGGCGGTCGGCATCTCCGGCTTCTTCCTGGACATGAACATGGTGGGCTCCTGATGCTTGGATGACGCAAATATAAGCGCAGGCGCGCGATTTCGCATCCGCCCAGCATCACATCGAGGCATCACATCGAGGCCAGCTCGCGCCCCGTTGTGGTCACGCTGCCTTGAGGCGGCGGTGAACAATTCCGGGTGAACATTTCTGTTTCGTAATGATGGCCGACGCCCTATGCTCCGCCCGCGCCGGCCTGACGGCCTCATCAGGCGCTTTCCGACAAACAATAGAAATTCGGGGAGGACGTCCATGTCCAGATTGGTTATTTCCAGCTTGCTGACGGCGGTGTCGATAGCGCTCGGCGCGCCGGCCTTCGCCCAGGCGCCTCCCGGCACGCCGCCCTACGGCGAGACGATCAATCTCGAGATGGCCCGCAAGGCCGCCGATGCCGCCATGGCGGAAGCCAAGAAGAACAACTGGTTCATGGCGATTTCGGTGGTCGGCCCGAGCGGCGATCTCGTCTTCTTCGAGAAGATGGACAACACCCAATATGCCTCGGTCACCATTTCCCAGCACAAGGCCCGGACCTCGGCGATCTTCCGCCGCCCCACCAAGGCGTTCGAAGAGAATCTCGGCAAGGGCTTCGAATTCATCTACCAGATGACGCTCGACGGCATGATCGGGTCGCAGGGCGGCGTGCCGCTGGTGGTCGGCGGTAAGATCGTCGGCGCCATCGGCTGCAGCGGCGGCGCCGGGGCGCAGGACGCGCAGACATGCATGGCAGGCGCCGACGCGCTCAAGTGAGCGCACGCCCGAGCGGGCGCGGGCCAATGTCGGCCGCGTCAGCGGTCGTAGCCGATCAGCGGCTTCTTCTTGCGGCCGATCAGCACCAGCACCGCCCCGATCACTCCGAACACGGCAAAGGTCGGGGCGGCGAGTATCCACTGCGCGACCAGGTCCCACGCCAGTTTGCCGCCGTAGTGCTCGATCGTCGGCTGCAACTGCTGCAGGCTCGCGGCGTGAACGGAATTCCATGTATCGGTCAACGGGGTGTAGAACACCGCATTGCCGGCAATCGACTTGGTGCCGTCATAGACGAAGAACACAAAGCCCACGGCCAGGAAGAGCAGGCCGAGAGCGCGAAAGAAGAAGCGGATCATGGCGGGCCGTCGCGGATCAATGGGGATGGAATTGGCCCTTCGGCTTACTCCCACCCCGCGTAACGTTCAACTCGGTTCAACCTGTTTGGCGTCTCGACAGGCTTGCCTGCGAGATGCCTTGAGCAATCGCCATCCGTTCCGGTAAGTTCCGCCGCCCCGCCCGAACCCGGGCACTAGAGCGCTATCGTTTCAGGTTGAATCGGACAGCGCTCTAAAGTCTTTGATTTTGAGCATGATCTTGTCCGAAAAGTCTGCAACTTTTCGGGATCATGCTTGAGGAGTAGCAATGGCCGCCAAACCGCCTAAGGCCAACCATCGGCCGACCTTCACCGATCAGGAAGCCTTGCTGTTTCACAGCCATCCCCGCCCCGGCAAGCTGGAGGTGGTGGCCACCAAGCCGATGGCGACCCAGCGCGATCTCTCCCTCGCCTATTCGCCGGGCGTCGCCGTGCCGGTGCTCGCGATCGCCGAGGACGAGGCGCTGGCCTTCGACTACACCACCAAGGGCAACTTCGTCGCCGTCATCACCAACGGCACCGCCATCCTCGGCCTCGGCAATCTCGGGCGCGCTGGCGGCCAAGCCCGTGATGGAAGGCAAGGCGGTGCTGTTCAAGCGCTTCGCCGACATCGACTCCATCGATCTCGAAATATCGTCGGAAGACCCCAACGAGATCATCAACTGCGTCAAGGTGCTGGGCAAGAGCTGGGGCGGCATCAATCTCGAGGACATCAAGGCGCCCGAGTGCTTCATCGTCGAGCAGCGGCTGCGCGAATTGCTCGACATTCCGGTGTTCCACGACGACCAGCACGGCACCGCCATCATCTCCGCGGCCGGACTTGCTCAATGCGCTGTTTCTCACCGGCCGCGAAATCGCCACCACCAAGCTCGTCTGCAACGGCGCCGGCGCCGCCGGCATCGCCTGCCTCGAACTGCTGCGCGCAATCGGCTTCCGGCCCGAGAACCTGATCCTGTGCGACACCAAGGGCGTCATCTATGAAGGCCGCACCGAGGGCATGAACCAGTGGAAGTCCGGCGCTCGCGGTGAAGACCTCGGCGCGGACGCTGGCCGAGGCCATGGAGGGCGCCGACGTCTTCTTCGGCCTGTCGGTCAAGGGCGCGGTCACCAAGGATATGGTCAAGGGAATGGCGCCCAATCCCATCATCTTCGCGATGGCCAATCCGGATCCGGAAATCACGCCTGAGGAAGTCGCCGAGGTCCGCGACGACGCCATCATGGCGACCGGGCGCTCGGACTATCCGAACCAGATCAACAACGTGCTCGGCTTTCCCTACATCTTCCGCGGCGCCCTCGACGTGCGCGCCACCACCATCAACATGGAGATGAAGATCGCCGCCGCCCACGCGCTCGCCGATCTCGCCCGCGAGGACGTGCCCGACGAAGTCGCCACCGCCTATGGGGCGCGGCCGAAATTCGGGCGCGACTACATCATTCCGGTGCCGTTCGATCCGCGCCTCATCTACGCGGTGCCGCCGGCGATCGCCGTGGCGGCGATGGAAACCGGGGTCGCGCGCAAGCCGATCGTCGACATGGCGACCTATCGCGAGCAATTGCGTTCGCGCCGCGATCCCGTCGCCGGCGTGCTGGCGCACATCTTCGCGCGGCTGCGGCGCGAGCCCAAGCGCGTGGTGTTCGCCGAAGGCGAGGAGGAGCCGGTGATCCGCGCCGCCGCGAGCTTCGTGCACCAGGGGCTCGGCAGCGCCATGCTGGTGGGGCGCGAGGACCGCGTGCGCGAGACCGCCAAGATCGCCGGCATCGAGCTCGGCAACGGCATCGAGATCCACAATGCCCGGCTGTCCCAGCGCAACGCCGCCTACGCCGCCCATCTCTACGAGCGGCTGCAGCGCAAGGGCTATCTGCCGCGCGACTGCCAGCGCCTCGTCAACCAGGACCGCAATCACTTCGCCGCCTGCATGGTGGCGCTCGGCGATGCCGACGCCATGGTCACCGGCGTGACCCGCAGTTTCTCCGGCGTGCTCGAGGACGTGCGCCAATGCATCGATCCCAAGCCCGGGCACCGGGTGATGGGCGTGTCGCTGGTGCTGGCGCGCGGGCGCACCGTGCTGGTCGCCGATACCGCGGTCACCGAGATGCCGACCGCCGAGGAGCTCGCCGCCATTTCCATCGAGGCGGCCACGGTCGCCCGCAAGTTCGGCTACGAGCCGCGGCTGGCACTGCTCGCCTTCGCGACCTTCGGCCGTCCGCCGGGCGACCGCGCCGCGCGGGTCCAGGAGGCGGTGCGGATCCTCGACCAGCGCCGCGTCGACTTCGAATATGACGGCGAGATGGCGGCGGACGTGGCGCTCAATCCCGATCTGATGGCGGCCTACCCGTTCTGCCGCCTGTCGGGCCCGGCGAACGTGCTGGTCATGCCGGCCTTCCACTCGGCCGCGATCGCCACCAAGATGCTGCAGGAGCTCGGCGGCGCGACCGTGATCGGGCCGCTGCTGGTCGGCCTCGACCGCTCGGTGCAGATCGTCGGCCTGTCGGCCAAGGACAGCGACCTCGTCAACATGGCGGCGCTCGCCGCCTACGGCATCAGCGGGTAGAGCCGCGCGCGACGTTACTGCTCGTGACATGCTGGAGACGGACATGACCAAGCAAGCCCTTCGTGGGGTCATCGCCGCGATCGCGACCGCGGTCGACGGCAACGGCGAACCCGATTGCGGCCGCGCCACCGCGCTCGCGCATTTTCTCCTCAGCAACGGCTGCGACGGCCTCAATGTGCTCGGCACCACCGGCGAGGCGACCTCGTTTTCGCTGGCCCAGCGCAAGACCGTGATGAACGCCTACCGCGCCGCCGGCCTGCCGCTCGAAGCCATGATGGTGGGAACCGGCGCGGCGGCGACCGCCGACGCGGTGGCGCTGACCCGCCACGCCGCCGAACTCGGCTTCGCCGGCGCGCTGGTGCTGCCGCCGTTCTACTACAAGGGCGTGCCGGACGACGGGCTCGCCGCCTATATCGGCACCATCGTCGCGGCGACGGCGGACCGGCCGATCCCGATCTATCTCTATCACTACCCGCAATTGTCCGGCCTGCCCTGGCACGCCAAGCTGATCCGCCGGCTGCGCGAGGCCCATGGCGCCCGCATCCTCGGCCTGAAGGATTCCTCCGGCGACATGGCCTATGCCCGGGAAGCCGCGGCCATCGATCCCGGCTTCCACGTGTTTCCCTCCACCGAGGCGGTGCTGCTGGAGGCGCGCGGCGGCGCGTTCGCCGGCTGCATTTCGGCGACCGCCAACCTCAATGCCGACCTCTGCGCCCGCGCCTTCCATCACGGCGACGCGGCCGCGCTGGAGGCGGCGGTGACGATCCGCAAGCTGTTCGAAGGAAGACCGCTGGTGCCCGGCATCAAGTCCCTGCTCGGCCACATCCATGGCGACCAGGCCTGGGCGCAGGTGATGCCTCCGCTCGCCGCCTTTTCCGCCGCCGACCGCGCGGCGGTGGTCGCCGGCTACGATCAGGTGCGGGCCAAGCGGGTGGCGTGACCGGGCTCCCGATTCCCGCATGGTCCGGCCGTGATGCCGGCCATCTCGGGGATCGGCGGGATCAAGCGCGGCCGCCGATTTCGCGCAGGTGCGCGTTGACGCCCTCCCGCCACCCCACTATAAGCATCGCCAATCCGGCGGCGGTTCACGCCGCCGCTGCTTTTTCCGCCACTGGCGAAGCAACGGAACATCGATGGCCAACACGAAATCGGCCAAGAAGGCCACGCGCAAGATCGCGCATCGCACCGAAATCAACAAAGCGCGCCGTTCGCGCATGCGCAGCTCGTTGCGCACCGTCGAAGACGCCATTTCGAGCGGCAACAAGACGGCCGCCCAGGCG
This sequence comes from uncultured Alphaproteobacteria bacterium, assembly GCA_963791375.1. Classification (GTDB taxonomy): domain Bacteria; phylum Pseudomonadota; class Alphaproteobacteria; order Rhizobiales; family Xanthobacteraceae; genus JAJPKK01. The sequence goes on along the minus strand of CAWBSI010000025.1, from coordinate 197,574 downwards.
GCGCTGGTCGCCGCCGAGCCGGCGCTGATGCGCGCCGCCCGCAATGGCATCATTCACAAGAAGTCGGCGAGCCGGAAGGTATCGCGCCTGACCCACCGGATCGCCAAGCTCGGCTGATCTTGCGGAACGCGGCCGGCTCGGATCGATCGGATTCGCGCCTAGATCTGTATCGATTCTGCGCTTGATCTTGCCCGCAGGTCTGCGACTTGGCGGATGCCGCGCAGGCTGCGATCGGTTGGACGAGTTTATGACGGGCACAGTTGTGTCCCGCCCGCCTCAGGCCTTTGCCCGCTGCCGCAGCTCATTTTGCCGGCCTGCGCGTGGCGTAAAATTGCATCATATGATTGTTGCGATAATGTCACATAGTCGATGCAAAAGCGTCATATGCAGCAGAAAGCCCGCCAAAGCACGATTTTCCGGCTCTTAAAGGCCTGGCTACCCGCTCAATTCGCCCAAAGAAATTAACTTCAATAACAAAGTGTTATGAAGATAGCGTCGGGCTGCGGTTGGAAAAATCCCTGCGACCCGGACTCACGATGCTCATTCCGTTTTGATCGTCCGCGGTCGCAGGGTGCACCGATGAAAGCCCGGATCCTGGTAATTAAGGCTGCGAATTCAGGCCTTTGCAATTCTTGAGCAGAACGGTCGCAAAACCGTTGTCGTGGCGTCAATCGGATGCCCAATCGAGGCGGGATCAAGGCCGTTGCCTCACCGGAGGGAGGCGTGTATTTTAATCGACTCGGCCTCTCCGGGGTCTTCTTCAGTAATCGGTTGCGTTCGGCTCTCATCGACAATGAGATCGCGAAGCTTTCTTCCGAAGTGTCTTGAGTATAGTCGCGGCAATTGGGGGACTTGAAGAAACTAAAACTGTGCTAAGTCTTTCCATTGCCTAGACGACGTGTCGAGGGATCACGGGGAAGCCTTCGAATATCCGAAACGATTGGTCTTGAACGTTTCGAGATATATTTGCGGTAACAGAGGGGCCATTATGAAATTTCTGCGGCAAAATTTTGTGACTGACATCGCTGCGGTGGTGCCTTCACTAGTATGCACAGCCTTGGCGCGAACAGCGCCGGGCTCGTGTCGTCACCGCCACAACCAGTCGTTTACGAGCCACACTGCGGGGGCGGCGAAACGGACAATTCGCGCGCGTCTTCCCGCTTCCGATGAATCCAATCATTTTTGGGCGTCAGCCGTCCGCGTTGGCGGACAGGCCGGCGTCGCCGTCTCCGGTCACCGAATTGCCGCGTCCATATCGACGCCGAAATCCCGACGAGAAGATCGCAATGCCGGACGTTCCCGACGAATGCTGGTCTCGTGTTAAGAAACGCCTCCGCGCCGAACTCGGCGAGGCCATCTACACGAGCTGGTTTGCACGCATGGAACTCGAGAGCCTGGATCTCGATACTGCCCGCATCTCGGTGCCGACCCGCTTCCTGAAGAGCTGGATCCAGTCGCACTACAGCGAGCGCCTGCTGGCCTGCTGGCAGGCCGAGCGCGCCGACCGTGCGGCGCATCGACCTCTCGGTTCGCTCGGCGGTGATCCGCACCACGCCCCCCTGCGCGACGGCCCAGGCCGATACGCCGCACCGGCAGAGAAGCGCGAAGCCGGGTCCACTACAAGACCGACATCCGCACGCTCGGCCTCGCCCAGCGGGGCCATCCATGATTCCCATGGCGGCTCGCCCCTCGATCCGCGGCTGACGTTCGACATCCTTCGTGGTCGGGCGCTCCAACACGCTCGCCCATGCCGCCGCCAAGCAGGTGGCGATGGGGCGGCGCAGCGACCCCGTGATGTTCAATCCGCTGTTCATTCATGCCGGCGTCGGCCTCGGCAAGACCCACCTGCTCCAGGCGATCGCCTTGAAGACCAACGCCAGCGGCGAGCGCACCGCGCTCTATCTCACCGCCGAGCGCTTCATGTTCGGCTTTGCGTCGGCGCTGCGCAGCCAGACCGCGCTCGCCTTCAAGGACGCGCTGCGCGGCATCGAGGTGTTGGTGATCGACGACCTGCAGTTCCTCCAGGGCAAGAACAGCCAGGCGGAATTCTCCCATACCCTCAATTCGCTGCTCGACGGCGGCCGCCAGGTCGTGGTGGCCGCCGACCGGCCGCCGACCGAGCTCGAAAGCCTCGACGAGCGCATGCGCTCGCGGCTCGCCGGCGGCCTTGCGGTCGAGATCGGCGCGCTCGACGAGGAACTGCGGCTCGAAATCCTGTCCGCCCGGGTCCAGGCGGCACGCGCCCACCACCCCGGTTTCACGGTGCCGGAGCCGGTGCTCGCCTATATCTCGCGCTCGGTCACCCATAACGGGCGCGACCTCGAAGGTGCGCTCAACCGGCTGCTTGCCCACAGCAAGCTGACCAGCCATCCCGATCACCATGGAACTCGCCGAGCGCGAGTTGCGCGACCTGGTCCGTCCGCTGGAGCTCAAGCGGGTCCGGATCGAGGACATCCAGCGCATCGTCGCGCGCCACTACAATGTCAGCCGCAGCGACCTGTTGTCGTCGCGCCGCACCGCCAACGTGGTGCGGCCCGCGCCAGATCGCCATGTACCTCGCCAAGACCCTGACGCTGCGCTCGCTGCCGGAAATCGGTCGCCGGTTCGGCGGGCGCGATCACACCACGGTGCTCCATGCGGTGCGCAAGATCGAAGGCCTGATCGGCACGGACAACGCGTTGGCCGCCGAAATCGAGTCCCTGAAGAGCCAGTTGCAGGAATGAGCGACGGCCCGGGCGCCTGGGCTGACCCCGAGGGCCGGGAAGCGCCCGCGAATTCCGGGGCGAGCGAACCGCGTCCGGCCGCGCCGGTGGTTCCGGTTTGTTGATATTGATGCATTTTCTGGAGCGCACCCGGCGCAAAAGTGGTATCCGGTCTGACGTCCTCGAACGCGCCCGAATCTCCGGGTCGGGCGCGCTGTCGGGGCGGCTGAACGGTATCCACTCAGCCTGACGGCGCGCTGGAACCGGTGTCTCCCCTTCGCCGGGCGAGCTCATACCGCGCAGGATTTCCCATGAAGGTCACGGTCGAACGCTCCGAGCTTCTGAGATCGCTGTCTCACGTTCATCGCGTGGTCGAGCGGCGCAACACCATTCCGATCCTCGCCAACGTGCTGATGCGCGCCGAACGCGCCAAGCTCGCCTTCAAGGCGACCGACCTCGACCTCGAAGTGATCGAAACCGTCGCCGCCGAGGTCAATCCGGGCGGCGTCACCACGGTTCCGGCGCACATGTTCTACGAGATCGTGCGCAAGCTGCCGGACGGCGCCCAGATCGTGCTGGAGGCCGCCGGCGACCGCGCCGTGATGTCGATCCGGGCCGGGCGTTCCCGCTTCACGCTGCAGACCCTGCCGGAGAGCGACTTCCCCGATCTCGCCGCCGGCGACATGACCCACAAGTTCACGCTTCCGGCCGCCGCGCTCAAGCGCATGATCGACAAGACCCAGTTCGCGATCTCCACCGAGGAGACCCGCTACTATCTCAACGGCATCTATCTCCACACCGCCGGGCACCGGCAAAGCGCTGGTGCTGCGGGCGGTGGCGACCGACGGCCATCGCCTCGCCCAGTTCGATCTCGAAGCCCCGGCCGGCGCCGAGGGCATGCCGGGGGTGATCGTGCCGCGCAAGACCGTCGGCGAGGTGCAGCGGCTGATCGACGGCATCGAAGGCGAGGTCGCGCATCGAGCTGTCGCAGTCGAAAATCCGCTTCACCCACGACGCCGTCGTGCTGACCTCCAAGCTGATCGACGGCACCTTCCCGGATTACGGCCGGGTGATCCCGGTCGGCAACGACAAGCAGCTCGAGGTCAACAAGCGCGACTTCGAGCAGGCGGTCGATCGCGTCTCCACGGTGGCGAGCGAGCGCGGGCGCGCGGTCAAGCTGTCGCTTGTCGGCGGGCCGCCTGGTGCTCTCGGTGACCAATCCGGATTCCGGCAGCGCCACCGAGGAGCTCGAGGTCGGCTACGATGCCGATCCGCTCGATATCGGCTTCAACTCGCGCTACCTGCTCGACATCGCCGCCCAGCTCGAAGGCGACGCCGCGGTGCTCAAGCTCGCCGACCCCGGCTCCCCCACCCTGATCCAGGACAAGGACGCCAAGGGCGCGACCTATGTGCTGATGCCGATGCGGGTGTAGCGGCATGCATCGCGATAGGCTCGAGGAGGCCGGGTCGGTGAGGCCGCGTTCGTGAACGCCCGCATCTGCCGACTGACGCTTTCCAATTTTCGCAGCTACCACGCCGCGAACATCGCCGTCGCCGGCGACCTCGTCGTGCTGGTCGGGCCCAACGGCGCCGGCAAGACCAACCTGCTGGAGGCGATCTCGCTGCTGTCGCCGGGCCGCGGGCTGCGCCGCGCCGAGATCGGCGAACTCGCCTTCAACGAAGGCGACGAGCTCCTGGGCGGTGTCGGCCGAGGTCGACGGCGCGCTCGGCCTCGCCACGCTCGGCACCGGCATCGAGCCGCCCGGCGGCGCGGAGACCGCGCCGCTTCGCAAGTACCGGATCGACCGCGAGCCGGCCGGTTCGGCCGCGGCCTTCGCCGACCATCTGCGGGTGATCTGGCTGGTCCCGGCCATGGACGGATTGTTCGCCGGTCCCGCCTCGGAGCGGCGGCGCTTCCTCGATCGCCTGGTGCTCGCGGTCGATGCCGCCCATGCCGCGCGGGTGTCCGCGCTCGAGCGCGCGCTGCGCTCGCGCAACCGGCTGCTCGAAAGCCCGCGCCCCGACGCCCATTGGCTCGACGCCGCCGAGCACGAGACCGCCGAGATCGCGGTCGCCGTCGCCGCCGCGCGCGCCGAGACGGTGCGGCGGCTTGCGGCCGCGCTGGCGGCGCGGCGGGCCGCGCGAGACCGCGTTTCCCTCCGCCGAGATCGCGCTCGAAGGCTGGATGGAGGCCATGGTGCTGGCCCAGCCCGCCGTCGAGGTGGAGGACCGCTACCGCGCCGTGCTGCGCGACAATCGCGGCCGCGATGCCGCCGCCGGGCGCACCCTCGACGGACCCCATCTCACCGATCTCGCCGTGTATTACGAGCCGAAAGGGATCGCGGCGCGCGACGCCTCCACCGGCGAGCAGAAGGCGCTGCTGATCGGCCTCGTGCTCGCCCACGCGGCCCTGGTCGCCGACATGACCGGCGCCGCGCCGGTGATCCTGCTCGACGAGGTGGTGGCGCATCTCGATCCGGGCCGGCGCGCCGCGCTGTTCGCCGCGCTCGGGCGGCTCGGCGCCCAGGTGTGGATGACCGGCGCCGATCCGGCCGCGTTCGCCGACGTCGCGGATGGTGCGGAGACTTTCGATGTCAGCCCAGGAAACGCGATCCGGCGCGAGGCCTGAAGCGGGGGTCTTGGAGACGCGTCAACCCCGATGGGGCTCCTACTGTCCGCACTACACCGGAACCGGACGGACCGCGCTGAGCCGCTGTGGGCCGATCTGTTGAAAAAGTCGGCCGCACGAGCCGCGTGTGCAACAATTGAATCGAGGATGCCTGATTTTGGAATCGACCTTGCGCCGGCGATCGAACTTTTGAATCAAAAATGCTCGGTCCAGTTCGCGAGCAGCGTGTTGATCGCTTCATCTTGGAGTGCGAGCAGTTGCCGACCGGCGGATTTCTAGGATAATCTGATCGGCACATTGTCGCCGCCACAAGGTACTCTGTCGCGTTGAGGAGTACCGTCTCGTGCGTGGCGCCCTATTGCACCCATTTTCGGTGCAGCCTTGAAATGCTGGCTTGTTGATCTGGATGCGTTCGATTGCGGTGCACACCCGCGCAAAAGTGCACGCCTCGCCACTAACTTTTTCACAACTACAGATGGCAGCAAGCGACTCTTATCCAAGATGACGCGGACCGTGGGCCCTTCGGAGTGGGTCGGTCATGACAAAGAAGCCGAAAAAAGTCCCGTTTGACCCGAAGGTATTTCTCGCCACCGCGAATGGTGGCCGAGCCCTGTCCAAGTTCCAGAAGGATAAAGTCATCTTCTCGCAGGGCAATCCTGCGGATGCGGTGTTCTACATCCAAAAGGGTCAGGTCAAGATGTCTGTCGTTTCCGAGCGAGGGAAGGAAGCCATCTTTGCGGTCTTGGGGCCCGACGAATTCTGCGGAGAGGGGTGTCTGACAGGACAGCCGCGGCGCATGGCTACTGCCACCGCAATGACTGAGTGCGAGATCATGCGGCTGGAGAAGGCGGCTTTCATCCGCGTTCTCCACGAGGAGCCGGCCCTTTCCGAGATGTTCGTCTCGCATCTCTTGGCGCGCACCATCCGGATTGAAGCGGACCTGGTGGATCAACTGTTCAATTCGAGCGAGAAACGCTTGGCGCGGGCCCTTCTTTTGCTGGCGAATTTTGGCAAGGAAGGTCGGCCCGAGCCCATCGCAGCGAAGATCAACCAAGAGACGCTGGCGGAGATGATCGGTACGACGCGAGCGCGCGTGAGCTTTTTCATGAACAAGTTTCGAAAGCTGGGCTTGATTGACTACAACGGCCACCTGGAAATCCACAGCTCACTGCTGAATGTCGTTTTGCATGACGAACCGCATATCAACAGCTGAGCAACTTTGAACCCGCTTTCGCCGTCATGGATCGTGCTGGCTAGGATTCGGTCTGCCGGCAAGAGTGCCGGCACGAAGGCCGTCCTGGGCGGCGATGCTGCGGCACCAGTTCAGCCATTGCGCTGGTCGGGGGCAGAACCGATACGATGAGGCGCCATTGGGTGGGGGAACCGATCCCGTCGGCGCTCCATGGACTTTGCGGGCCTTCCGCGAAAATGGCGCCGATCGCGAGTGAGCAATATTGAACAGCACTGGCTCCGCAGCCCCCTTTAGTCTTGCGTGTCGGCGGGTGATCGCCACCCGCGCGCCCATCGGCATAGGGAGAACAAGAACATGAAAGCCTGGACAATCGTAGGTTTGGTGTTCGCGGCGACCGTCTTCGCCACCATTCCGCTTTCACCGCAAGTCACCTCGCGTGGTCTCGCACTCAATGTCGATCAAGCTCAGGCAATCACCTATGGGCATGCGCGCCGCGTAAGTCGGCGAGTGGACCGGCGCGACTATCGCCAGACCCGACGCGCCGTGCGTCGCGGGGTGTATTAGCTAGATGGCTAACGGTGGAATTCTGCTTAGCTTAGACGGCCGGCATCGTCACGCGGGTCTTCGGCCTTACTGGCATCCACGTTCATGCTCGCCGGCCGCGGCGCGGCCGTGCTGACGGCGCACGATTCTCTCCCGGCGATCTTCGAGCTGCGCGGGTTTGCGGCGGTGGATCGTGCGGGACAGCTATCGCCGGTGTTTTGCGAGGGGCTTGGCAACCTCGCGGGCGCAGTCGATAAAAAGTTGCGCCGAAGGATTGAGCGCCCGGTTCTTCAGCGTGGCAACTCCTATCGGTCCAATCGTCGGCAGTTCGATCGGCAGTGCTTTGATGGACAGAGGCTTGGTAGGAAATCTCAGCACGGACAGAGGAAGAATCGTGAGAAAGCGTCCGGTCGCCAACAGACTGGTTCTCACCCCAATCGGAGACGACACCACTTTCGCACGTGGATAGCCGAGTCCCTTGGCACGAAAGATTTCCGCGAAGAACGATCCGGGCTCACTTTCCGGTGGCGGCATCGCCCACCATTCGTCGGCCAGTTCTGCAAGCTCGACCTTGCGGCGGCGGGCCCAAGGGCTTTGCGCGCCGACCGTCACGACGAAGGGGTCATCGTAGAGAGCTTCGAAACTCAATTCGTCGGGCACGTGGGCGCCATATCTCCGCACGATCGACAGGTCGACTTTACGCTCGACCAAGGCACGTCGAAGCCATTCCGTTTCCGAGACTTCAATTTGAAAGGTGATGCGCGGATAGCGTTCGCAGAGCCGCTCGACGACAGCGGCAACGAAGCTTGCGGACAACGGTGGCGTGCTCCCAATTCGCACTTCCCCCGCTGTCGGATCCGCCAGGAACTCGATGTCCTTCACGCCCTCCCGCAGTTCGTCGAAAACCGCGATCCCGCGTTTGAGCAGCGCAGCTCCATAGGCCGTGGGCTCGGCGCCATGCCGGTCGCGTTCAAGCAGCCGCACCCCGAGCACATATTCAAGGTCTGCAATCGCCCTTGATACGACAGGCCTGGAGATAGCGAGTTGCTCCGCCGCTTTCGCCAAGCTTTTGCATTGCACGACGGCGAGCAGAATATGGAGATCGCGCAACCTGATGCGGCGACCGATGCGCTCCGACCACTCCATCGCGACCTCGTCTCGATAGCTGAATTGATACCGTAGTGTCCATCATTAGAAATTGCCAGCTACCGAAATCCGATGCACAAGTTTTTGGCCAATCTGGGAGAACGCCATGAACCATTCGCGTCGCCGACTTCTGCGGCTAGCCGCCAGCTTTGCGGTAGTCCCAGCCATCTCGCGGATTGCGGCGGCGCAACCCTATCCGTCGCGGCCGCTGCGCATCATGGTCGGGGCACCACCGGGCGGCGCGTTCGACATCCTCGCACGTCTCATAGGTCAATGGCTTTCGGAGCGGCTCGGCCAACCCTTCATCATCGAAAACCGGTCGGGCGCTGGTAGCAATATCGCCACCGAGGCTGTCATCAAGGCGCCTGCTGATGGCTACACGCTCCTCCTCGTCAGTTCGGCGAACGCTATCAATGCGACACTCTACGAAAAGCTGAGTTTTAATTTTATCCGCGATATCGCACCCGTCGCGAGCACCGTTCGCCAACCCCAAATCATGCTTGTGAATCCATCGTTTCCAGCCACGACGGTTCCCGAGTTCATCGCCTACGCCAAGGCCAATTCCGGCAAGATCAACATGGCGTCGGCCGGCAACGGGACCGGGCCCCATATAGCCGGCGAGCTATTCAAGATGATGGCTGGCGTCAATATGGTGCACGTGCCGTATCGTGGGGGCGCGCCCGCGCTCACCGATCTGATCGGCGGACAGGTGCAGGTCATGTTCATTGGGCCGATCGAAGTGCTCGAACACGTCAAGACGGGCAAGTTGCACGCGCTTGCGGTGACGACAGCGACGCGTTTGGTGGTGCTACCGGATATCGCGACCGTAGGCGAATTCGTGCCGGGCTACGAGTCAGGTACCTGGTTCGGTATTGGCGCGCCCAAGAACACGCCGGCTGAGGTCATCGAGAGGCTGAACAATGAGATCAATGCGGGACTTTCCGATCCCCGGTTTAAGGCGCGGCTTGCTGACCTGGGCGCCGCGATACTTGCAGGCTCGCCCGCCGATTTCGGCAGGCTCATCACAGACGAGACCGAAAAGTGGGGAAAGGTGATCCGGACTGCTAATATCAAGCCAGACTGACGCGGCCATGGCCGGTCCCTTACGCGAAGACGACGCCACAGACCGTGATTTGGCATCGCTGATGTCGCATGTGGATCGTCCTGGACACTGCCTTACGCCCCATCTGGCAGCCTAGCTTAAGTAAGCGGATGAGGCGGTGGCTCAGGCGGCTTCGTTGCCCGCACTCGGAAATCCCGCGTTGACCGAAGGGCCGTAGGGCGCAATCGCTTTATTGCGCCGTTCCCGTTCCGAGCCACGCTTCGATCGAAGTGAGCCGAACCGACGTGCGCCCTAGCGGAGCAATTAGCGACGCCGGCATTCGTTATCTTGCTACGGCGCAATAAAGCGATTGCGCCCTACGATCGCCAGTCTCCTGAGGATCATCCCGAGCGCTGCCTTGCGCCCATCCGTCTGTATAATCCCCATATGAACGAAGCCTCCTTCACCGAATTGTCGGAATGGCTGACCCAGGCGGGCCTGGCCGGCACGTCCGAAACCGACATCGTGTTCGGATTCTGCGAGCGATGCGTCGCGGCTGGACTTCCGCTGGATCGCACCCAGGTGTTCATCGACACGCTCCATCCCGTGCACGAGGGCCGCCTGTTCCGCTGGGGACATGACCCCACCGAATCTCCGCTGCTCGAATATGGCCGCACCAGCCTGGACGCGGTCGCCGCAGGCCGGCGCCAATCCTCACGATGTCAGGGCCGCCGAGAGTTGGCGGGGCAGCCCATTCTACAGGATGCTGCAAACCGGCGACTTGCTTCTGCGCCGCCGCCTGAGCGCCGCGACCATGGACGAGTTCTCGCTGCTGCCGGATTTGCTCGCAGCGGGGATGACCGACTACGTCGCCATCATCACGCGCTTTGCCGCCGAAGGCACGATCGGCGAGATGGACGGCGTGTACACGTCATGGGCGACACGAGCGGCCGACGGGTTCAATGACGGCCACATCGCGGCGCTTGTGCGCATCGCGCCGTACTCTCGCGCTCGCGATCAAGTCGGTATCGCTCGCACGCATGACCGCAACGCTGATGGAAACCTATCTCGGCCGCGACGCCGGCCAGCGCGTGCTCGGCGGACGGATCATGCGCGGTATCGCGGAGCAGATCGACGCCGTCGTCTGGTTCAGCGATCTGCGGGGGTTCACGCGTATCACCGACACCGCGCCGGAGCAGGTCATTCCATTGCTGAACGACTACTCCGATGCAATCGTCTCGGCGATCCACGAGCATGGCGGCGACGTGCTCAAGCTGATCGGCGACGGCACGCTTGCCATCTTCACTGCCGAAGACCGCATGCATGCATGCAGCGCGGCGTTGTCCGCTGCGATCGCCGCGCGTCGAGGCGTCGCCGAATTGAAAAAGCGGCGGGCGGCCGACGGCAAGCCCGTGACCGACATGTATCTCGGCTTGCATGTCGGTGAAGTCTTCTACGGCAATGTCGGAAGTCGCGAACGGCTGGACTTCACCGTCATCGGCCCGGCCGTCAACGAGGCAAGTCGCATCACCGCGATGTGCCGTTCGCTCGATCAGCCCGTTCTGATATCGGCGTCATTTGCTCACGTTGGGGACATGAGGCGCCGCCTCGTTTCGGTGGGACGGTATGCCCTGCGCGGCGTGTCCCACCCCCAGGAGCTGTTTACGCTCGACCCCGACGCGTAAGCCTCGGCATTTTGCCGCGCGGCGCTGTTCGCCGATGTCACGGACGCGCGGAAATCATCGACGTCAGCCCGGGCCGGGCGACGCGGGAGCGAGGCCCGAAGCGGCGCCGGCGTCGATCATTTCGACACCCTGGATTGGGGCCCGAAAGACGCCTCCGGCGACCCTTCCCGTGCCGACATTTTCGCGCTGCGGCAAAAGCCCCCGGGGAGGCCCGATTCGGCCTTGAAATTCGCTTGGGGAACAACCACTTAATCAGCATCACTTTGGGCTGTACGACCGTGCCGATTCGTGTCACACGAACAGTCAGTTAAAGTGCAATTTCAACAGCGATTCGAAACACTTTTCATGGCTGAATCCGCCCGCAGATCAGATGCCTCCGACTATGGCGCCGACAGCATCAAGGTCCTCAAGGGCCTCGATGCCGTCCGCAAGCGTCCCGGCATGTATATCGGCGACACCGATGACGGCTCCGGCCTGCACCACATGGTCTACGAGGTCGTCGACAACGCCATCGACGAGGCGCTCGCCGGCTATGCCAAGGAAGTCACCGTCACCCTCAATCCGGACGGCTCCTGCACCGTGCGCGACGACGGCCGCGGCATTCCGACCGAGATGCACAGCGAGGGCGTCTCGGCGGCCGAGGTCATCATGACCCAGCTCCATGCCGGCGGAAAGTTCGACCAGAATTCCTACAAGGTGTCGGGCGGACTGCACGGTGTCGGCGTCTCCGTCGTCAATGCGCTGTCGAGCGTGCTCAAGCTCACGATCTGGCGCGACGGCCGCGAATCCATCATCGAGTTCCGCGACGGCGAGGCGGTCGCCCCGCTCGTCGATGTCGGCCCTGCCTTCGAGCGGCGCGGCACCGAGGTGACGTTCCTGCCCTCCAAGCAGACCTTCACCATGACGGAATTCGACTGGGCGACGCTGGAGCACCGCCTGCGCGAACTGGCGTTCCTCAATTCCGGCGTCCGCATCGTGCTGTCCGACAAGCGTCACGCCGTCGAGAAGCGCGAGGAGATGATCTACGAGGGCGGCGTCGAGGCGTTCGTGAAATATCTCGATCGCAACAAGACGCCGCTGGTGCCCAATCCCATCGTGGTCAAGGCCGAGCGCGACGGCACCGGCGTCGAATGCGCGATGTGGTGGAACGACGGCTATCACGAGGCCGTGCTGTGCTTCACCAACAACATCCCGCAGCGCGACGGCGGCACCCATCTCGCCGGCTTCCGCGGCGCGCTGACGCGCCAGGTGACCGGCTATGCGGATGCGAGCGGCCTCACCCGCAAGGAGAAGGTCGCGCTCACCGGCGACGACTGCCGCGAGGGCCTGACCGCGGTGTTGTCGATCAAGGTGCCGGACCCCAAATTCTCGTCCCAGACCAAGGACAAGCTGGTCTCCTCCGAAGTGCGGCCGGTGGTCGAAGGCGTGCTCAACGAGGCGCTCGCCGCCTGGTTCGAGGAGCATCCGAGCGAGGCCAAGGTCATCGTCGGCAAGGTCATCCAGGCGGCCGCCGCCCGCGAAGCCGCCCGCAAGGCGCGCGAGATGACGCGCAAGAGCGCGCTCGGCGTGGCGTCGCTGCCGGGCAAGCTCGCCGATTGCCAGGAGCGCGATCCCGCCAAATCCGAGCTCTTCATCGTCGAGGGCGATTCCGCCGGCGGCTCCGCCAAGCAGGGCCGCAACCGCGAATTCCAGGCCGTGCTTGCCGCTGCGCGGCAAGATTCTCAACGTCGAACGCGTCCGCATGGACAAGATGCTGTCGAGCCAGGAGATCGGCACCCTGATCACCGCGCTCGGCGCCGGCATCAGCGAAGAGTTCAACGCCGACAAGCTGCGCTACCACAAGATCATCATCATGACCGACGCCGACGTCGACGGCGCCCACATCCGCACCCTGCTGCTGACCTTCTTCTATCGCCAGATGCGCGAGATCATCGACCGCGGCCATCTCTTCATCGCCCAGCCGCCGCTCTACAAGGTCGCGCGCGGCAAGTCCGAGCAATATCTCAAGGACGAGCGTGCGCTGGAGAACTACCTGATCGCCGGCGGCATCGAGGAAGCGGTGTTCAAGCTCGAGCTCCGGCGAAGAGCGCGCCGGCGCCGACCTGCTCAAGCTGGTCGAGGACGCCCGTATCGTCCGCAACATCCTGGTCGGCCTGCACAGCCGCTACAACCGCAAGGCCGTCGAGCAGGCCGCGATCGCCGGCGTGCTCAACGCGAAGCGATCTTCCGCGACCCCGACAAGGGCCAGCAGGCCGCCGCTCTACATCGCCCGCCGGCTCGACGCGCTGTCGGAGGAAACCGAACGCGGCTGGGACGGTCGCTTCCTCGAGGGCGAAGGCTTCGTGCTGGAGCGCACCGTGCGCGGCGTCAAGGAAGTGGCCGCACTCGACCACGCGCTGCTCGGCTCGGCCGACGCCCGCAAGCTCGACGAGCTGGCGCCGTCGCTGCAGGAGGTCTATCCGCGCCCCGGCACGCTGCGCCGCAAGGGCGAGGAGACCGCGATCCACGGCCCGGTCAGCCTGTTCGAGGCGGTGATCGCCATGGGCCGCAAGAGCGTCACCCTGCAGCGCTACAAAGGCCTCGGCGAGATGAACCCCGGCCAGCTGTGGGAAACCACGCTCGACACCAATGCGCGCTCGCTGATGCAGGTGAAGGTCAAGGAGGTCGACGAGGCCGACGACATCTTCACCAAGCTGATGGGCGACGTGGTCGAGCCGCGCCGCGAGTTCATCCAGGACAACGCGCTGACGGCGAGCGTGGACGTGTAGTTAAACCGGGATCTCGTTCGCTACGTCGTCGTCGCTCCTTCCTCTTGACGAGCGGCCTATTGTCGACCGCAGTCGGGACATCTATCGCGCGCATCCATCCTGCACATGCATTCTGCTGGTCCGTCAGGACCGCGCGGAGATGGATCGCCGAACCGGCGATGGCTGGCGCTCGCAGGTGCTAAATGGCCCTGACAAACTCGCCCTGCCGGAGTTCGGGCTGACCTGTTTGGTCAGGGACGTCTACCGAGATGCGCCGCTCGGTTGAGCCCGCACGCTCGCGCGAGAACCACGCTCGGGACCGCTGCGAGCTAAGCCGCGGTGTCGACCTTGTAAGGCCGAACCAGAAGGTCGGCAGGAACTTTCCACGCCTCACTTACCTTATGGATCATATCGACCGTGAGCGCGCGCCGGCGCGAGAGGATTTCGGACGCACGGGAACGCGAGCCCAGAAGGTCGGCCAGCTCGGTTTGCGTGTGCCCCAGCTCGTCAATGGCATAGTGGAGCACGTCGACAGGATCGAAATTCCTCTCGGCCTCGATCGGCCATCGCCTGGCTTCGTAGCTCTCGACGAGCGCGACGAGCACATCGAGCTTGTCGCCCTCCTCGCTGCCCTCCGGCGCGCCCCAGCAGGCGTCGATCTCCTTAAGCGCCGCGCGGTGATCCTGATCAGTTCGGATCGGTCGAATGTCCATTTGCAGATCCCGTCAAAACTGCGACACGCTCAGCGCGTCGATGCCGTCATACTGGGCATGCGTGCCGATGAATTTCACGAAGGCTATTTGCCGACGAAAATCGAAGGCGACCACGAGACGAAAGTTTCCGCCGGCAACCTCGAACCTTACGCGTTCGCGATTGAGCACCTTTGCCTTCGGGGCGGCGGCCTGAACATCGTCCATAGATGTCCAATGTGCCACCTTGGTCAGCCTGTACCAGCGTTCGAGCGAGACCTTCGTTTCCGGATGCTGACCCCAAAAGGCGACCAGCACGTTTCGAGCGATAACTCGCATGGCTACATATAGCGCGTTCCCAATTTGGGAACAAGCGCAATCGCGAACATTGGCCGGATTTGAATGAGCCCGCTCAACTGAGCCCAGGAGCGGAGTTCTAGTTCCCGCGCGACATGTTCGACCCCTGAATCCCATGCGCGCCATGCCGCTTGTGCCTTTCCGGCGGGCGGACCGAAGCGGTGACATCGGGCGGGGCCAGAGCGGCGATCAGGTTTTCCAGATAATCGATGCGCTTGTTGAGGGCGATGTATTCATGGCGGCTGCGCTCGGCCTGGGCATCCAGCGTCGTGCGCAGGGTGAGCACGTCGGTGCCGCCATTGGCGAGACTTTCCAGGGGGTCGTCCGGGAGCAGCGCGTGGAATTTCGCCTTGAGCATCGCGACCTCGTCGCCGAGCGTCGCGAGGCGTTCGGTTTGGGCGGCATCGCTGTCGACGAGATCCTGGGTGCGGGCGCCGAGCGCCGCGGTCTCGCCGATCATCCGGTCGAGCGAAGCGCCGATGTCGGCGATGTCGGCCTTATCCCGGCCGAGTTCCGCGCGGATTTCGGCATTCGCACCGAACCCCGCCGCGCGCAGCAGGTCCTGCGCGGCGCCGCTCGCAAACCCGCTCACGCCGACGCCGAACATGACGGCGGCCACCAGGATCATTGCGATGAGGAAGGCGAAGGCGACGGTATCTTTCGGCGGGGAAGCGGTACTTTCCAACGCGGCCATGCAAACACTCCGATACGCAACATGGTTATTGATAACCATGAACCGCTTTCGGAATTGCTAACGTCCCGCGCCGGGATGTCGGCGCGCTGAAACGGCCGCCGCTACGGCTTCGGCATCACGTGCCCGCATTTCCTGCAGGTGCGGAATTCCTCGCTGTCGAAAAAGCGCGCATAGGCCTTCGACACGGGATCGGCACGGTAATCCCGCACTTCCGCGGTTTCCTCGTGCAGCGGCGCGTCGCAGCTCGGACAGAACCACAGGAAACGGTCGACCTCGCCCGGCGCGGCGCTGGCGCTCGATGACCAGGAGATAGGCGTCGGGCGGAAAGCGGGGCGAATGCGGCGTGCCCGCCGGCGTGTAGATGGTCGAGCCCTCGGGGACCAGCGCGACCTCCTCCTTGCCGTCGGGGGTGCGGTAATGCAGGCGCATGTCGCCATGGATCATCAGCATGACTTCGTCGCTGGGATTGATGTGAAACTCCGAGCGGTATTCGCGGCCGCGCGCCACGAAGGCGAGCGATTCCGGCTCCTGCCACAGCACGCTCACGCGCTCGCCGCGCGCGGCAAGCTCGCGGCCGCGCTCGAGGAGATCGACGATCGGCATCGGCAACATGGGAGCAATCCTCGTGTCGTTTCGATGTTCGGCCGTCTTCTCCCTCCCCTTGAAAAGGGGAGGGTTGGGGAGGGGATCGCGGCCCGCATGCGCGGTGTTTGCCGCGAGTCCGCGGACCCCCACCCCAACCCTCCCCCTGAAGAAGGGGGAGGAGGAAGTGCTCAATGGCCCGGCAGCACCAGGAATTTCGGTTTCGTCGGCAGCGTCTCCTTCGAGACCACGAAGGACGGCACCTCGGCGTATTCGATCTCGTATTGCCGGCTGACGCGTTCGAGGAACCGGCGCAGCGTGAAGGTCGATGAAGAAATGCATCGGCACCATCAGCGGCGCCTTGATGGCCTGCACCACCTCGACCATGCCGTCCATGTCCATGGTGAAGGCGCCGTCCACCGGCACCAGCAGGACGTCGATGCGGCCCATCTCGTCGAGCTGCTGCTGGGTCAGGGTGTGATGGAGATGGCCGAGATGGGCGATGCACAGATTGCCCATCTCGAAGATGAAGATCGAATTGCCGTTGAACTCGGTGCCGCCGTTCCAGTTGCGGATGTTGGTGGACACGCTGCGCACCCGGACGTCGCCGAACGAAACGTCGTGGCCGGCCGGCTTGCCGTCGTCGCGCCAGCCGCGCAGCACGAACTTGATGTCGGGATCGGGCCGGTCGGTGTAGTGGGTCGAATGGGCGTGGTTCATGGTGATGATGTCGGGCAGCACCAGCGTCCTGACAAAATCGTTGTAGTCGGTGGCGACGCGCACCAGCTTCGGGCTCTCGAGCAGGAAGGTCGAGTGGCCGCTGTAGGTGATGCGGACCTGACCGTCGGCGAGCGCGGCGAGGTTGAATGCGGCGGGAATCGCGGGCGGCCGGTCCGAAGCGACGAGGCCCGGACAGCTCTCCCGCATCTCCGGCTTGCCGCCGGGGGCGGGAACCTGAGCCTGGGCCGATGCGAGGAAAAGCCCGATCAGGCCAACGACAAGGAATAGCCGTCGCGTCAAGGCGACAAGGGCGGCCATGCAGCGCTCCGTGAGGTGAGACACCCCTCACAGCTTAGCCCAAAATCAGGCGGGGAGCGCAAGCTTTGTCGACTGCCGGGAACAGCCGGCGGAAGAACCGGCTGAGCGATCAGCGCGAAACGATCAGCCCGCGGCTCGTCACCACGACCCAGCGGCCGTCCTGGCGCCTGACGCCCTCGATGCGGCCGAGGCCGGGCAGCGTATCACCGGGTATGACTTCGAGGATTCCGTTGCGGGGGGTCTGGATCAGCGCCGCGCCGTTGAAGACATCGCGCAACACCCAGCCCTCGAGGATCGCCGTCTGGGCGGAGCCGCCCGGGCGCTTCGGATCGGCCAGCGCGGCGGTACGCTCTCCCGTCGACAACAGCGTCCCGGGTGGGACCGATCCCGTGACATCTGCGCCGGCCGGGGCGCCGTTGGCTGCGAGGCGGTGGTCCAGGCGATCGAGCGACTCGGTCGTCCGCGCCAGCTTGGCAGCGGTGTCGGCCTGGGATTTCTCGGCGCGATCCATGCGGTCGGCGATCTTGGCGATCTGGGTGTTGGCCTGCTTGGCGGAGCCCTCGACGCTCGATCTCAGGCTCGCGAGCTCGCGGTCGATCCGGCCGAGCGCCGCGGTGAAGGTCGTCGGGTCGGCCGGCGCTGCAGCCGGCGCGGCGTTGAGATAGAGGAGCCCGGCGGTCGTGCCCGATCCGACCGCGGCGCCGAGCAGCACCGCGACCATGCTCGCCGCTGCCGGCGTAAACGCGAAGCGCCGGGACTTCGCCGGCTGCGCGGCCGATTGGGGTGCGGGTCCGGCCGCGGCCTCTTCGATGCGCGGAAGCGCCAGCACCAGTGCGGTGCTGCGTATCGCCGCAAGAGGCGGCGCGGATTTGGGCATCGCGGCTTCGGACTTTGCCGGCTCCGGGATCGAAATTTCGGGCGCATGCGCCTCGGCCGGCTTCCCGGCCAGGTCGTCCGCCGCAATCGACGGGGATTCGACATGGGGAAGCCCCGAGACCGGCCCGGCGCCTTCGCCTGGGCTCGAATTGGCGCTGTGATCGTTGGACTCGCTCATGGCCTGCTCCGCATGCTCCACGCGGTGCGGACGCTAAGCAAAGATGCTTACCAACCGGTTACTTTTCCGGTCGTCCAACCTTAACATTTGGTTAGGTCAGCAAGGTTGCGCGAAGCGCGGAGCCCGGATGAACGAGGCGACATCCGGGAGTGACCGCCGGAGTGATGTAATACCTCAATGCGCGTGATCCCCGCATATCGATCCCGCTCATGCGGGCTTCTGTCTGGATCACGCCATCAGGCCGTTTTCTCGCGCCAGCGTCTTGAGCGAGGCCTCGGGCCGGGCGCCGATGTGGCTGATCACCTCGGCGGCGGCCAGCGCACCGAGGCGGGCCGCCTTCTCGTGGGTGGCGCCGCGGGCGAGCCCGAACAGGAAGCCGGCGGCAAAGAGGTCGCCGGCGCCAGTGGTGTCGACCACCCGCGCCACCGGGACTGCCGGGGACGCAAACATGCGGGCGTTCTCCAGCACCACGCAGCCCTTCTCGCTGCGGGTCACCACGGCAAACTTCGCATCCGTCCGCAAGGCAGCGAGCGCCGCGTCGAAATCCGACGTCTGGTAGAGGCTCTGCAGCTCATTCTCGTTGGCGAACAGCAGATCCACGGTGCCGGAACGCAGGAGATGCAGGAACTCGTGGCGCCAGCGATCGACGCAGAAGGCGTCCGACAGCGTCAGCGCCACCATGCGCTTGGCCTCATGGGCGATGGCGGCGGCCTTGACGAAGGCTTCCTTGGCGTGCGCGGGGTCCCACAGATAGCCCTCGAGATAGGTGATCGCCGCGCCCGCCACTGTATCAGGGTCGATGTCGCGGGGATGGAGATCCTGGGCGGCGCCGAGATAGGTGTTCATGGTGCGCTCGCCGTCCGGCGTCACCAGAACGTAGCAGCGCCCGGTCGAAGGGCCGTCCGCGGCGGGCGGCGTATTGAAATCGACGCTCGCGGCGCGGATGTCGTGGGCGAAGGCCGCGCCCAGCTGGTCGTCCTTGATCTTGCCCACGAACGCCGCGCGCGCACCGAATCCGGCGGCGCCGACGATGGTGTTGGCGGCCGAGCCGCCGGAGATTTCGACCGCCGGCCCCATGGCGTCGTAGATCTGCGCGGCGCGCGCTTCGTCGATCAACGCCATGCCGCCCTTGCGCATGTCGTGCGCGGCGAGAAAGGCGTCGTCGGCGCGGGTGATGACGTCGACAATGGCATTGCCGAGGCCGAGAACGTCGTAGCGAACGGCGGTCATGTGGGTTTCACAGGGCTGGTGGATGAGGACGCGCACTATAGCTACCGCTCCGTGCGTTGCAACGGCGCGGTGTTGCCTCCTCCCTTCGTTGGATGACGCGGCGCACCCTGCCCGGCTACACTGCGATCCGGAGGCCACCGAATGTCCCTTGCGCGCGATGTCACCACCGTCGGCGCCGCCACGCTGACGTCTCGCCTGCTTGGGTTCCTGCGCGATGCCGGCATCGCCGCGATCCTCGGCGCCGGCGTGCTGTCCGACGCCTATTTCGCCGCGCTGCAGATCCCCAATCTGTTTCGGCGCCTGCTGGCCGAAGGCGCGCTCAACTCCGCCTTCGTGCCGATGTGGATTCGCATCCGCGAGGAAAGCGGCCCCGAGAGCACCCGCAGGTTCGGCGAACAGGTGCTGGGCGCCATGACGCGCGCGCTGGGCCTGGTCGCGGTGCTTTGCCTGCTGGGTGCGCCGGTCGTCGTGCATCTGATCGCGCCCGGCTTTGCGAGCGCGGGCGAGCGGTTTCCGCTTGCGGTCACCTTCGTGCGCCTTTCCGTGCCCTATGTGGCGCTGTCCGGCATCGTCGCGGTGGCGGCATCGGCCCTCAATGCGCAGGGGCGCGTCGCCGCCGCCGCGTTCGGGCTCGTGGTGTTCAACGGCGTGCTGGTCTCCGCCGTCGTCGCGCTGCTGCTGCTCGAGACGCAGGCAACGCCGGGTGCCGCGGCGCTGCTGTCGGCGTCGATGGTCGTGGCCGGCGCGGCGCAGCTCCTGTGCGTCGGCGCCGCCTGGATGCGCACGGACGAACGGCCGCGCCGGCTGGCGTTCACCTCCTCGCCGGCGGTGCGCCGGTTCCTGATCCAGGCGATCCCCGGCGTCGTCGCCGGCGGCATCCCGCAGCTCAAGCTGATGGCGGGAGCGATGGTGGCGTCGTCGTCCCAGGCGGCGGTGTCGTGGCTCTATTACGCCAACCGCCTCTATGAACTGCCGCTCGGCGTCATTTCGATCGCGATCTCCTCGGTCATGGTGCCCGCCATCGCCGCGAGCCTGCGCAGCGGCGACCACGCCGACGACGCCGCCTCGCAATCGCGCGCGCTCGAGCTCGCGCTGGCGCTGTCGCTGCCCTCCGCGGTGGCGTTCGCGGTGCTGTCCGAAGCGATCGCCGGCGGCCTGTTCCAGCGCGGCGCGTTCGGACCGCGCGACACCGCCATGGTGGCGGCGGCGCTGGCCGCGATCTCGGCGGGCCTGCCGGGCCACTCGCTGGAAAAGGTGCTCGGCGCGGTGTCGTTCGCCCATGAGGACACGCGCACGCCGATGTACGCGGCGCTGTGCGGGCTCGCCACCGCGGTGACCGGCGCGCTGCTGCTGTTTCCACGTTACGGCCACGTCGGGATCGCGGCGGCGATCGGGCTGTCCGGATGGGTCGGCGCGATCCTGCTGGCCGTCATCCTGTGGCGGCGCGACTGGCTGCGCATCGAGCCGGCGGCGCTGCGGCGGGCCACCCGGATCGTGATCGCGACCGCGATCATGGGCGCCGTCATCGCCGACGGCGACGCAGCGCTGACCTCGCTCCTCGACCTGTCGGGCTCCCAGCTCGCCCGCATCGTCACGCTGTTCGTCCTGGTCGTGGCCGGGCTCGCGGTCTATCTCGGCGCCCTGCAGGCGTTCGGCGTGACCTCGTTGAAGGTGCTGATGACCGCCATCGGCACCCGGCTGTAGCGGCGCGATCCAAACAGATGGAGTCCGCCTCTTGCCTGCCGCCGGCCCCGGCATGGCATGCACCGCAACAACGAGCCTGTGAATCTTTACGACCTCATCCTGAGGAGCCGCGCGCAGCACGGCGTCTCGAAGGATGGCCAAACACGCTGCGGCCTGTGGCCATCCTTCGAGACGCGCGCAAAGAGCGCGCTCCTCAGGATGAGGTCCCCGCGGAGATTCACCGGCTCCATGAAGGAGAGCGAAGCGATGGCGTTCAAGGAGCTGGTGTTTTCCGGGGTTCAGCCGACCGGCAATCTGCATCTCGGCAACTACCTCGGCGCCATCGTGAAATTCGTCGCGCTGCAGCAGCGCTATGAATGCATCTACTGCGTCGTCGACCTGCACGCCATCACGGCGTGGCAGGACCCCGTCGAGCTCAAGCGCAACATCCGCGAGGTCACCGCGGCCTTCATCGCCTGCGGCATCGATCCCAAAAAGCAGATCGTCTTCAACCAGAGCCAGGTGCGCCGAGCATGCCGAGCTCGCCTGGGTATTCAACTGCGTGGCGCGGCTCGGCTGGCTCAACCGCATGACCCAGTTCAAGGACAAGGCCGGCAAGGACCGCGAGAACGCTTCGGTCGGGCTCTACGACTATCCGGTTCTGATGGCGGCGGACATCCTGGTCTATCGCGCCACCCATGTGCCGGTCGGCGACGACCAGAAGCAGCATGTCGAACTCGCGCGCGACATCGCGCAGAAATTCAACAACGACTTCGCGCCCTCGATCGCGTCATGCGGGTTGGGGGATGCCTTCTTCCCGCTTCCGGAGCCGCTGATCCAGGGGCCGGCGACGCGGGTGATGTCGCTGCGCGACGGCACCAAGAAGATGTCGAAGTCCGATCCATCGGATTATTCGCGCATCAACCTCGCCGACGACGCCGACGCCATCGCCCAGAAGGTCCGCAAGGCCAAGACCGATCCGGAGCCGCTGCCGAGCGAGGAAAAGGGCCTGGAGAGCCGTCCAGAAGCCGACAATCTCGTCGGCATCTATGCCGCGCTCGCCGACACCCCGAAGGGCGCCGTGCTGGCGCAATTCGGCGGCGGCCAGTTCTCGACCTTCAAGGCGGCGCTGGTCGACCTTGCGGTGGCCAAGCTCGGGCCGATCGGCGCGGAGATGAAACGGCTGGTCGCCGACACCGCCTATATCGACTCCGTGCTCGCCGACGGCGCCGCGCGCGCCCAGGCGCTCGCGGCGGAGACCATGAAACCGGTCAAGGACATTGTCGGGTTCATCCGGCGCTGAGGCGCTAATCGTTTCAGTTGCCCCACACTTCATCTGTCATCGCCCGGCTTGACCGGGAGATCCAGTAAACACCGACCGGGCGTACTGGATTGCCCGGTCGAGCCGGGCAATGACACCGATGGGGGCACTCGGGACTGCGGATTGCGCTGCCGCAAACCATTCTCTTGTGCTGCAGCGCGAAGCCGTGGCAGCATCACGCCATGATGCGCCGATCGAAGGTCGGAGCGGTCCGCGGCCCTGGGGGGTCCGATGATCCGTAAGCGCCGCAGCTACGAGGCCGGTCACAAGGCGAAATTCCTGGTCGTCATCGACGACACGCCCGAATGCGACCGCGCCGTCTATTTCGCGAGCCGGCGCGCCGCCCGGGTCGCCGTCACCGTCGTCATGCTGCGGGTGATCGAAACCCACGACCACGGCCAGCAATGGCTTGGCGTCGCCGACATCATGCGCGCCGAGGCGCATGAGGAAGCCAACGCCATGCTGGCGAAGTTCGCGGCGCGCTCCAACGGCATCGCCGGCATCACCCCGGAATGCGTGATCCGCGAGGGCAACGTCGCCGAGGAGATCCTCAAGCTGATCGAGGAGGACGAGGACATCGCCGTGCTCGTGCTCGCCGCCGCCGCCGACAGCGAAGGGCCGGGACCGCTGGTGGCCAATCTCGGCAAGACCGCCGGCTCGTTTCCGATTCCCGTGGCCATCGTGCCCGGGCATCTGAGCGACGAAGACCTCGACGCGATGAGTTAGTGCCCGATCGCCAACCCGTCGTTGTCATCGCCCGGCTTGACCGGGCGATCCAGTAACCACCAGACTGAGATTTGGGCGCTGAGTTCCACTTATGGCACAGGGTTTACTGGATGCCCCGCTTTCGCGGAGCATGACAGTGAAATGGATGAAACCTCATAGCCTCTACCGCCCGCCCGGCAGCGGATAGTTCGTGGGATCGCCGAGGCGGATGCCGCGCTGCTCGGTGCCGTAGAGCGACCATTTGTTGTCGTGGTAGCGCGCGCGAGTCTCCGCCAGATTGCCGTTGAAACGCGGGTCCTGCGGCCGCTCGTGGCTGTCGACGAACATGGCGACGTCCCACGCCTCCTGCTCGGTGAGCGCATCGCGCAGCCCGTAGGGCATGTTGGCGCGGATGAAGGCGGCCGCCGTCGCGATCGAGGTCATGCCGGCTCCCCAATTGTAGGAGTTGGGTCCCCACAGCGGTGGAAACTGATAGCCGATCGCGCCCGCCACCTTGCGCCCCTGGCCATCGCTGCCGTGGCACGCCGCGCATTTGCCCGCGAACACCGTGACGCCGCGATCCATGCTGGGCGGCTCGACCGGCTCCGGCAGCCTGGTGAACCCGGCGCCGGCGAGACGGCCGCCGGTCGGTGCGCCGCGCGCGAGCCAATAGAAATAAGTCTGCAGCGCAGTGATGATCTCGCTGTCGTCGGGCGGCGGGGTGCCGTTCATGCTGAAGCGGAAGCAGCCCTGAATGCGCATGGTCATTGTGTTGACGGCGTCGTTCTTGCTGCGAAAGCGCGGATAGCTGCACCCAGGCGGCCCACATGGGCGCCGCGCCAGGCCGCCGGCCGCGGTCGAGATGGCAGCTCGAGCAGTTGAGGCCGTCGCCTGCATAGGGCTTCGCCTCCTTGCTCGTGTCGGTAAAGATCGCGATGCCGCGCCGGACCATGCGCCCGAACACGTCATTCGAAATCTCGGCTTCCGAGGGCGGCGCGAACGGAATGGCGACGCCGAGGGGATCGACGTCGAGGCCCGGGTCGGACCAAGCCTGGTCGATTGCCGCGAGATCGGGCTCGCGCGCCGACTGGGCCGCGATGCGATGCGACGCGGTCGCGAGCAGCAACGCAGCAAGCGCGGTGGAGAGAAGCGTCACGGCCCTTTGCTTCATGGCGCGGTGTCCGCTCATTGCGCTGCTCCCGGCCGCTGCCTGGCGAAATAGCCGGCGACGGCTTCGATTTCCTGCGCTTCGAGCCCGTGCGCGACGGGGTCCATCAGCCGCAGCATCGCGTTGCGACGCTGCCCGCCGCGAAAGGCGATGATCTGCGCGGTGATGTAGTGGGCGTCCTGCCCCATCAGCGCCGGGAAAATACGGCGCGACGCCGATGCCGCTCGGCCCATGGCAGCGGCTGCACGGGCTCACGCCGCGATCGGGACGGCCGAGCGTGGCGATGGAACGGCCGAGCTCCAGCACGTCGTTTGCCATCGTGGGCGGCGGCGGATAGCCGGCGGACGCGAGATGCTCCAGATGCACGGAGATGTCGGCCCAGTCGCGCCTCGGACAGTCCGTCCGCCATGGGCGGCATCGCCGCGCTCATGCGCCAGCCATGGGCGAAGCTCCAGAGCTGGCGGTAGAGATAAGCCGCGGGCTGGCCGGCGAGGCGCGGAAAGATGCCCTGCTCGCCCAGCGTTGCGGACTG
The DNA here is from genome assembly GCA_963791375.1 of uncultured Alphaproteobacteria bacterium. Lineage (GTDB taxonomy): Bacteria > Pseudomonadota > Alphaproteobacteria > Rhizobiales > Xanthobacteraceae > JAJPKK01. The sequence continues at coordinate 172,835 of CAWBSI010000025.1, read as the reverse complement.
CGCCGTGCGTCCCTGGCCGTCATCGCCGTGGCAGCCCGCGCATTTCGCGCGATAGGTCGCGGCGCCGCGGGCGGAGTCGGCCTTGCCGGCGTCGAAGTCGAGGATCGGCAGGAATGAGCCCTCGGTGAGGCTCACCTGCATCGGGTCGGCCGGCGCGCGTCGATCGGCGACGCGCGCGAGCGGCGCGCCGGGCTCGCCGCGAATCGCGAGTTCCTCCGCGCGATAGGCGCGGAACGCGAAGGGGTCGACGGCGAGATAGAGCGCGCCGAGAATGATGATCAGCGACGGCGAGCGCGCCGGTCCAGAACGGCAGGCCGCGATGCAGCTCGAGCGAATTCACGTCGAGCTCACCGTCGATCCCCGCCGCGGTCGCGTCGACCACGAGGCCGAGCTTGCCGCGCACCTCGTCGCGCTCGGAGAGGCCGGCGACCGCGATGCCGGGCCCGTTGCGCACGGTGAAGGCAATCTCGCGCTTTCCGGTGACGCGATCGCCGTCGAGCGGTCTCGATGCGCAGCCGGTGGGGACCGTCAGGAATCGAGGTCGTGTCGAGCTTCAGGCGCCCCGAGCTTCCGGGAAGCTCCGCGACCGGCGTCGTGTCGCCATCGACATAGATTTGGATGATCATAAACGTCGCCCCGGGTCTCTAGCCTCCCTCCCCCTGAAAGGGGGAGGGTTGGGGAGGGGGTCTGCGGCCGGTCCACACGCGCGGTGCCTGCGGCCCGCGATCCCCTCCCCCGACCCTCCCCTTTTTAAGGGGAGGGAGAAGACGCGTCTCGCCTGTCATGCACAGCCCCTTTCCGATGCAGTCGTGTCAGTCATCGAGCACCGCCGCCTTGATGCGCCGGCTGCGGGCATCGTCGCGGCCGCGCAGGCCCTGCACCAGCATCCACAGCGCCAGCAGCCCGAGCGCCGCCGCCACGGCGGCGAACAGATAATCCGCGAGCCCCGGCGGCGCGTCGGATGCCGACGGCAGGCACTGGCTGATGACGAGATCGAGATAGAGCACAAGGCGATCCAGCATCGCTCACTCCTTGTTCACTCTTGGCGCAGCGATTGGAGATAGGCGACGAGATCGAGCGCCTCGCGGCGCGGCAGCGCGACCTTGCCCGCCGGCAGGAACGGCTCCGGCAGCACGAGCACATAGTCGCCACCAGGGCCGCCATCGGGCGCGCGTGGCCGGTCGACGATCTCGAAATACCAGGGAAACGGAGGCATGACCGAATCCGGCACCATGCTGCGGGGATTGAAGAGATGCAGCAGGTTCCACATCACGCTCGGCTGGCGGATGCCGACATTGCTCAGATCCGGGCCGGTGCGCTCGGTGCCCAGCAGCGGCGGCGCCGCGCCGGCATAGTCGGCGACCTCGGAGGGCCTTCCATAGGCGGCATCGATGAAGAGCGGCCGCACGAACTGGGAATGGCAGTAGCCGCAGCCCTCGGCGAGATAGAGCGCGCGGCCGCGCGCCACCGCGGGATCGATGCTCGCCGCCGGACGTGCGGCCGCTGCCGCGTTCATGTCGAGGGCGGGACGCAACGCGATCAGGAACGACAGCGCGCCGAACACCGCGGCGCCGATGACGACGATGGCCGCCGGGCGGCGATGGAACAGCGCGTTGAGATCGATCATCGCGCCGCCTCCAGGCCGGGCGCGACCCAGACCTCGCAGCGTGCGCGGCTGCGGGCGCATCAGCCAGAGATTCCAGGCGAACACCACATGGCCGAGGGTCATGAGCGCGCCGCCGACGGCACGGATCGCATACCAGGGCTTAATGGCGACGACGGATTCGATGAACGGCCTGCCGTCGGCCCAGCTCATCCCCTGCAGCACGCCGGCCACGACCATCGACGACGACGTAGAGCGCCATGCCGCTGAGCGCGAGCCAGAAATGGAGCCGGATGCGCACCGGGACGTCCTGCGCGCCCGTGATGATGGGGCACGAGGCCGTAGACCGCACCGAACAGCAGGAACGAGACGAAGCCATAGGCGGCGAAATGGGCGTGACCCACGGTGTGATTGGTGAAATGCAGAAGCGCATTGGCGCTGCGGAAGGCCTGCAGGCTGCCCTGCAGCGAGACCAGCAGATAGGAAGCCGCGCCGACCGCGATGAACCAGACCGCGGGCTCGCGGCGGATCTGGCGCCACGAGCCCTTCATGGTCAGGAGGAAATTGCCGCTGGAGGCGATCGACGGGGATCATCATGCCGATGCCGGTCGCGATCGCCGTCGTCTGCAGCCACCACGGCAGCGGCGCGAACACGAAATGGTGCGCGCCGATCAGCGGGTAGAACACGAGATTGGCCCAGAACGCGAGCACGCCCAGCGCATAGGAATAGATCGGCTTGTGCAGCATGCGCGGAAGCGCCCAATAGGTGATGCCGAGCACCAGCGGCGTGAACCACAGGCCCAGCACGACGTGCATGTAATAGCCCTGGATCACCACATTGCCGACGCCGCGATCGAACGCCGGCAGGTAGCCGATCACGTAGAGCATGGGCAGCCAGGTGAAGGAGCCGAGGATGAACCAGTCGGCGATGTAGAGCTCTTCCGTGCGCCGCCGCAGCAGCGTCACCAGGATGTTGGCGCCGTTCGCCAGCGAGCCCGCCGCGAACACCGCAGCGATGGGCGTGAGCCATTCGCGGTATTCGACCGGGCCGCGGGTCATGCCGAGCGAGAGCGTCACGAGACCGGCGACGAGCGCGAGGTTGAGGAGCCAGAGTCCGACATGGGCGAGTGCGTTCGAGAACAACGCCCGGCGCGCGGTGCGGTAGACGACGAGATAGGCGATGCCGGTCAGGCCGACCGAGAGCCAGCCGAGCAGCACGCTCGCGGTATGGATCGGCCGGATGCGTCCAAATGACAGCCACTCGTACGGCAGCAGGTCCGGCCACACCAGCTTGCACGCCGCCAGCGTCCCGTAGGCCGAGCCCACCAGCAGCCAGAACACGGCGGACGACGTGTAGGCATAAACGATCCCGGCGGTGGCGCGATCGTCGTTCGCCGAAGCCGCCGTAGCGCCCGCATTGATGGTGATAGAGGACATCGCGCACCCTTCACGCGCGGATACTTCTCCCATGCCATACTGCCGATGACAACGGCCGCGCCGCAGCACCTCTCCCCGCGCGCGGGGAGGTCGGATCGCCGCGAAGCCCGAGCTTATCAAGTCGCCCCCTACTCAGACGCTCAAACTCGTGGAAAAGCCCCCTCACCCCGACCCTCTCCCCGCGCGCGGGGAGAGGGAGAGGCCCATGTTGACGCCTCCGCCGGAAAATCCCATCTAAGAGGCTGCGATCTTCTGGTTTGCCCGCCGGGCCTTGAACCCGGCAGAGGAGAAAACAATGTTCATCCAGACCGAGGCGACCCCCAACCCCGCCACGCTGAAATTCCTGCCGGGACGGCCGGTGCTGCCCGACGGCGTGCTCGATATTCCGGACGCGGCGCAGGCCGGCAAGTCGCCGCTGGCGGAACGCCTGTTCGCCATCCCCGGCATCACCGGCGTATTCCTCGGCAGCGACTTCATCACCGTCACCAAGGCGGATGGCGATTGGCAGCACGTCAAGCCCGCCATCCTCGGCGCCATCATGGAGCACTTCATGTCCGGCACGCCGATCCTCGCGGCGGGTGCAGGCGAAGCAGCGGCGGACGACGAGTTCTTCGAGACCAAGGATGCCGAGACGGTCGCCACCATCAAGGAACTGATCGAGACGCGGGTGCGCCCGGCGGTCGCCAATGACGGCGGCGACATCACGTTCCGCGGCTTCAAGGACGGCGTCGTCTATCTCAACATGAAGGGCTCGTGCTCGGGCTGCCCGTCCTCGACGGCGACGCTCAAGCACGGCATCCAGAACCTGCTGCGACATTTCGTGCCCGACGTGGTCGAAGTCCGGCCCATGTAGGTTCGGCGATCGGGAATCGGTTAGGATGCCGGTCCAAAGGGTGGCCGGCATGCGCCGCCCGCAACGGTGACGGATCAACGAATTCCCCGCTGATGCGAGTTCTCGCCATAGACACCGCACTCGAAGCCTGCTCGGCGGCGGTATTCGATACCGAGAGCAGCAGCCGGGCGAAGAGCCGGTCGCTGCCGATGGCGCGCGGCCATGCGGAAGCGCTGATGCCGCTCATCGCCATGGTGATGAGCGATGCGCGCACCGAATTCTCCGAGCTCGATCGAATCGCGGTCACGGTGGGGCCGGGCAGCTTCACCGGCCTGCGGGTCGGCGTCGCCGCCGCCCGCGGCATCGCGCTTGCCGCCGGCAAGCCGGTGGTGGGACTGACCACGCTGTCGGCCATCGCGGTGCCGTTCATCGATGCCGACGATTCCAAGTCCCTGCTCGTGGTCATCGACGCCCGGCACGACCACGTCTACATGCAATTGTTCGGTCCGGGCGGGCGCACTCTGATCCCGCCCCGCATCGCCCATGTGCGAGATGCCATCCGCGCCGCCATGGCGAGCCCGACGCGGATCGTGGGCAATGCGGCCAAACTGGTCGAGGCGGCATGGCCGGAAAACGAGCGCCGGCCGCTGTTGGTGAACGAGGTCAAGGCGCCCGACATCGTCTGGGTCGCCCGGCTCGGCGCCGCCGCCGACCCCGATCCTGCATCCGTGAAGCCGCTCTATCTGCGCGAGGCCGACGCCCGTCCGCAGACCGCCGGCGTGCTGCCGCGGCAATGACCCTGTTCCCGGCCTGGCTCAGACAACGCTTCGGCGGCGCCGCGCCGGCGGTGTCGCAGGCGCGGCTCGAGGACGCCCCGCAGCTCGCCGCCCTGCACGGCTGCGGCGTTCCAGCGCGGCTGGAGCAGCGAGGAATTCGAGCGGCTCCTGGTCGAGCACAACGTCGTCGCCGACCGTGCCATGGCGGGCAGCGAGCTCGCCGGTTTCGTGGTGTCGCGGATCGCCGCCGACCAGGCGGAAATCCTCTCCATCGCGGTCGCGCCAGCCCATCGCGGCGCGGGGCTCGCGCGCAAGATGCTCGACGTCCACCTGCGCCGTCTCGCCGGCTACGGCGTCGCCGCGGTGTTTCTCGAGGTCGACGAACGCAATGAGCCGGCGCGCCGGCTCTATGCCCGGTTCGGCTTTGCGAAAGTGGGCCGCCGCGAAAGCTATTATGCGTCGGTCGGCGGCGCGGCGGCGGCGCTGGTGCTGCGCCGCGATCTCGCGTAGCGGACCTCGGCGATGCTGCGCGCGGTGCTCTCGCTCGGCGTCATCACCATCGTCAGCCTCGCGCTCATTCCGGTGCAATGGCTCGCGGTGCGATTGGAATGGCCGCTGCGGCGGCGCATCCCGACCTTCTATCACCGCTTCGTATGCAGGGTACTGGGCATCCGCATCACCGAAATCGGCCGCCGGATGGCCGAGCATCCCCTGCTGATCGTCTCCAACCACACCTCGTGGCTCGACATTTCCGTGATCACCGCGGTGGCGCCGGTGGTGTTCGTGGCCAAGAGCGAGGTCGCGAACTGGCCGGTGTTCGGGCTGTTCGCCAAGCTGCAGCGCTCGGTGTTCGTCGACCGCACCCGGCGCCACAAGACCGGTGACGTCAACAGCGAGATCGCCCGGCGGCTCGCCGACGGCGACCCCGTGGTGCTGTTCGGCGAGGGCACCTCCAGCGACGGCAACCGCGTGCTCGCCTTCCGCACCGCGCTGATCGGCGCGGCGCGCGACGCGCTTGCCGAGGCCGAACATGCCAAGCGGGTGTGGATCCAGCCGCTTTCGGTCGCCTATACGGGCCTCCTCGGCCTGCCGCTCGACCGCCACGCCCGTCCCCGCGTCGCCTGGTATGGCGGCATGGCGATGTGGCCGCATTTTTCGTGGCTGGTGGCGCACGGCGCGGTCGACGTGATCGTGACCTGGGGTGAGCCGCTCGCCTATGACGAGGCCTCCGACCGCAAGACGGTGGCCCGGCACCTGGAGCAGGCGGTGCGGAGCCTCACCGTCGCCGCGCTGCGGGGGCGCACGTCCCCTCTCCCGCTTGCGGGGGAGGGAGTCGGCCGGAGCCCGCCGCGAGTTCCTGAGCCAGGCCGTCATGAGATGAGACGTGGTTAGAAACGAACTGACAATTCCTTTTTGCCGGGAAAGGCGTTATGACAGCAGCACGGCGGGCGCGGCTCGTCTGGCTCGACGAATTCGGCAGGAATTACAGCGCGTTGGCAAGCGGGCGCAACGGAACAGGATCGATCGCAACGGTGACCGGAGGGGTGCGCAAGCTTCACGTCAAATCCTATGGCTGCCAGATGAACGTCTACGATTCCCATCGTATGACCGATCTGCTGGCGCGCGAGGGATACGCCGAAGCCGGCCCCGAGGATGCCGATCTCATCATCCTCAACACCTGCCATATCCGCGAGAAGGCCGCCGAGAAGGTCTATTCGGAGCTCGGCCGCATCCGCAAGCTCAAGGACGCCGCGGCGCGCCAGGGCCGCACGGTGACGGTGGCCGTCGCCGGCTGCGTCGCCCAGGCCGAAGGCGAGGAGATCGTGCGCCGGGCGCCCCTGGTCGACCTCGTGGTGGGGCCGCAGAGCTATCATCGCCTGCCGGAACTGCTGGCGCAGGCCGCTGGCGGCATCAAGGTCGTCGCCACCGAATTTCCGGCTGAGGACAAGTTCGACCATCTCGCTCCGGCCACGAACGCCGCGATCCGCGGCCGCGGGGTCACCGCCTTCGTCACCGTGCAGGAAGGCTGCGACAAGTTCTGCACCTTCTGCGTGGTGCCCTATACGCGCGGCGCCGAGATGTCGCGGCCGGTGGCCAAGATCGTCGCCGAGGCGGCGCGACTTGCCGCCGCGGGGGTGCGCGAGATCACCCTGATCGGCCAGAACGTCAACGCCTATCACGGCGAGGGACCGGCCGGGCCGGCGACGCTCGCCGACCTCCTGCACGCGGTTGCCGCGGTCCCGGGGGTGAAGCGGTTGCGCTATACCACCAGCCATCCCCGCGACATGGACGACAGCCTCATCGCCGCCCATCGCGACCTTGCGCCGCTGATGCCGCAGCTTCATCTGCCGGTGCAGTCGGGCTCCGACCGCGTTCTTGCCGCCATGAATCGCCGCCACACCAGCGCCGACTACCTCCGCGTCATCGACCGGCTGCGGGCGGCGCGGCCCGACATCGCCTTTACCTCGGATTTCATCGTCGGCTTTCCCGGCGAGACCGAGGAGGACTTCCGCGCCACGCTGCGCCTCGTCGAGGACATCGGCTATGCCGGGGCCTATTCGTTCAAGTATTCGCCGCGGCCCGGCACGCCCGCGGCCGAGCGCGACGACCAGGTCGAGGAAGCGGTCAAGGTCGAACGGCTGGCCCGGCTGCAGGCGCTGATCGACCGCCAGCAGGATGCATTCAACCGGGCCTGCGCCGGAAAGAGCTTCGAGGTCCTGTTCGAGAAGCCGGGACGCCTGCCCGGACAGGTCGTCGGACGTTCGCCTTATTTGCAGCCGGTGCAAGTCATGGCGCCGTCATCATTGATCGGTGAAATCGCGACGGTGGGAATCACCAGCGTCGGGTCGAACAGCCTGTTCGGCGCCTTGCCTTCCGCGCGCGAGCGGGAGCCGGCGCCGGCCGCAATGGGAGCCTGATTCATTTGGCGAGACGCGCAACCGATCCCGGATCGGTCATACCTGCCGCACCCACGGAAGCCGCGACCCAGATCGTGGTGGCCTTCGACGACAACCGCCTCGCCTCGGCGCTGTTCGGCCAATACGGCCAGAACCTCGCCCTGATCGAACGCCGCCTCGGCGTCGTCGCCGAGCAGCGTGGCAATCACGTCACCCTCGAAGGCAGCCGCGACGGCTGCGAGCAGGCAAGGCGCGTGCTCGAAGGCCTCTATGAGCAGCTCAAGCGCGGCCGTGATCTCGTCACCGGCGACGTCGAGGGCGCGATCCGCCTCGCCATCGCCCAGGGTTCGCTGTTCGACTTCGACCCCGCCGCGTCGCGCGCAAGCTTCGAGGAGATCAACCTGCGCAAGCGCCCGGTGCGCGCCCGCACCGCCGTGCAGGACGCCTATATCCGCTCGCTCCGCCGTCACGCCATGGTGTTCGGCATCGGCCCCGCCGGCACCGGCAAGACCTGGCTCGCGGTGGCCCACGCCATTGCCCTGTTCGAGCGCAAGGAAGTCGATCGCATCATCCTGTCGCGGCCGGCGGTGGAGGCGGGCGAACGTCTCGGCTTCCTGCCCGGCGACCTGCGCGAGAAGGTCGATCCCTACCTGCGCCCGATCTACGACGCGCTGGCCGACCTGATGGACGCCCGCATCGTCGAGCGCGCCCTGCAGACCAACGAGATCGAGATCGCGCCGCTCGCCTTCATGCGCGGACGCACGCTGTCCAATGCCGTCGTCATTCTCGACGAGGCGCAGAACACCACCTCGATGCAGATGAAGATGTTCCTCACCCGGCTCGGCGAGAACAGCCGGATGATCATCACCGGCGACCCGAGCCAGGTCGACCTGCCGCCCGGCCAGACCTCCGGTCTCTCCGAGGCGGTGCGGCTGCTCGCCGATGTCGACGGCATCGGCCACGTCGTCTTCACCCACCACGACGTCATCCGCCACGACCTCGTGGCCAAGATCGTCGCCGCCTATGACCGGCCCCGCGGCCCGCGCCCGGCCGAGAAGCCGGTTGGAAACACCGAGGCAAAGGCAGACGTGAAGGCAAGCGGTCAGGCAAGTGGGCGGGCAAGTGGACGGGAATGACGGCCGCCGCTGAGCGCACCATGGCGCAGGGTCTCACGGTCGATGTCCTGACGGAATCGCCGCAATGGGACGCGGAGCCCGGCGCCGAGGAAACCGTGCGCCGCGCCATCGTGCAGGCTGCCGCGGTAGAGGGCACCGCCGATCCCGCCGCGGAGGTCTCGGTGCTGTTGTGCGACGATGCCGTCATTGCGGCGCTCAATGCCCGCTGGCGCGGCCGCGACGAGCCGACCAATGTGCTGTCGTTTCCGGCGGTGCCGACCGGCGATCCGGCCGCGCCCGCCCATCTCGGCGACATCGCCATCGCCTGCGAAACCGTTGTCCGCGAGGCGCGCGACCACAATCTGCCGGTAGCGCAGCACCTCGCCCACCTGGCGGTCCATGGCTTTCTGCATCTTTTGGGGTACGATCATTTGACGGACGACGAGGCCGAGCGGATGGAGCGGCTGGAGCGCGAGATCCTGGCCTCCCTGGGCATTCCCGATCCCTATGTCAGCCCCGATGCTTGAAACCAGTGCCATGACCGACAGCCCAGCGCGTGCGACCAGCGACACCGACTCCGCGAGGACCGGCCAGCGCGACTTTCCGGGTCTGGCGCGCCGCTCCGGCGGCACGCCACGGGAAAAACCGGAGTCCTGGTTCAACCGCCTGCTGCGCGCGGTGTTCGGCTGGAGCCCGACCTCGATCCGGTCGGACCTCCAGGTGCTGCTCGAGGGCGAGGGCGCGGAAACCGGCTTTTCGCCCGAAGAAAGCAGGATGCTCAAGAACATCCTGAGCCTGCGCGAGCGCCGCGTCGACGACGTGATGGTGCCGCGCACCGACATCATCGCCGTGCAGCAGGACGTTGCGCTCGGCGACCTCCTGAAGGTGTTCAAGGACGCCGCCCATTCGCGCCTCGTGGTCTACAACGACACCCTCGATGATCCCGTCGGGATGGTGCACATCCGCGACATGATCGCCTTCATGATGACCCAGGCCGCGGTCAACCCGGAGGCTCATTCCGCCCGCAACGAGCCGCATCCGGCCGGCCTCGACCTCGCCGCGATCGATCTCGCGATGCCGCTGTCGGCCACCAGGATCATCCGCACCATCCTGTTCGTGCCGCCTTCGATGCCGGCCATCGACCTGCTCGCCAAGATGCAGGCGACCCGCATCCATCTCGCGCTGGTCATCGACGAATATGGCGGCAGCGAAGGGATCGTCTCCATCGAGGACATCGTCGAGGAAATCGTCGGCGAGATCGAGGACGAGCACGACGAGGCCGCCGCCAAGACCGTGATCCGCCAGAGCGACGGCTCGTTCCTCGCACTCGGCCGCGCCAGCCTCGAAGAGGCGGTCGCGGTGATCGGCCCCGAGTTCGATGTCGGCCAGGCCGCCGAAGAGGTGGACACCATCGCCGGCTACATCGTCACCCTGGTCAACCGGGTGCCGGTGCGCGGCGAGCTGGTGCCGGGTCCCGGCGCCTTCGAGATCGAAATCCTTGATGCCGACCCGCGCCGGGTCAAGCGCGTGCGCATCTATCCGAGCAAGGAGCGCCGCCGCGGGGCCGACCGCACTGCGGCCCGCCGCCCCGAGGTTCGCATCCCCTCTGCTGCGGCACCGGCGCCCGCGCCGGACAAGAGCGAGCCGGCGCCCGCAGCTTCCGAGGCCGAGCCGCCAGCCGGGACGACACCGCAGCCGTGAATTGGTTTCGCCTGGCCCAACCCGTCATTCTCGCCTGGGGGTGGCGCCGGGCGGCGATCGCATGCCTCGCCGGCGCGGCATCGACGCTGGCGATGGCGCCGATCAATTTCTGGCCCGCGCTGTTCGTGACCTTCCCGCCGCTGGTGTGGCTGATCGACGGCGCCGCGGCCGGCCGTTGGGGCGGCGTCGGCGCCGCATTCCTGACCGGCTGGTGGTTCGGATTCGGCTATTTCCTCGCCGGCCTCTACTGGGTCGGCTACGCGTTCCTGGTCGATGCCAAGACGTTCGGCTGGCTGCTGCCGGTCGCGGTCACGATCCTGCCCGCCGGACTTGCCGTGTTCACCGGCTTGGGCGTTGCATTGGCGCGCGCGTTGTGGACGCCCGGGCCGTTGCGCGTGCTCACGCTCGCGGCCGCACTGACCTGCAGCGAATGGCTGCGCGGCCATGTGCTGACGGGATTTCCGTGGAACGCCTTCGGCTATGCGCTGACGTCCCCGTTGGCGCTGGCCCAGAGCGCTTCGGTAATCGGCATCTGGGGCCTCACCTGCATCGCGGTCGCGGTGTTCGCGAGCCCGGCCGTGCTGGCGGACGAGGGCAAAGGCCGGCGCTGGGCTCCCGTGCTAGGTGCGCTCGCCGTGCTCGCGGCGCTCGCGGTTTTCGGCGCGGTCCGGCTGGCGCTCAATCCGACCGAGACGGTGGAGGGCGTGCGCCTGCGCATCATGCAGCCCAACCTGCAGCAGGACGTGAAATTCAACTACGGCGCCAAGAACGAGGTGATGCGGCACTATGTGGGACTGTCCGAACGCGTCACCGCGCCGGGCGCCGGCCTCGGCGACGTCACCCATCTGATCTGGCCCGAATCCGCGTTTCCGTTCTTCCTCACCCGCGAACCCGACGCGCTGGCGGCGATCGCCAAAATGCTGCCGGCCAACACCGTGCTGATCACCGGGGCCGCTCGCGCCGCCGAGCCCGTTGCCGGCGTCCAAGGGCTGCGCGCCTACAACTCGATCTATGTGATCGACCACACCGGCTCGATCCTTTCGATCTACGACAAGCTGCACCTCGTCCCGTTTGGCGAATACCTGCCGTTCCAGAATTTCCTCGAGCGCCTCGGCCTGATGCAATTGACCAAGGTGCAGGGCGGCTTTCTCGCCGGCGAAAGACGCCGCCGGCTCGCGGTGCCGGGCGGGCCGCCGATGCTTCCGCTGCTCTGCTACGAGGTCATTTTTCCCGGCGAGGCGGTGCCGCGGGGAGAACGGCCGGGCTGGCTCCTGAACCTCACCAATGACGCCTGGTTCGGCATCAGCTCGGGGCCCTACCAGCACCTTGCGCAGGCGCGCGTGCTTGCCATCGAAGAGGGGCTGCCGCTGGTGCGGGCGGCGAACAACGGGATTTCGGCGGTGGTCGACCCGTTTGGGCGAATCGTGCGTTCGCTGCCGCTGGGCAGCGAGGGCGTCCTCGACGCTCAACTTCCGCGACCAATTGCCGCCACGATTTACGCGCGAATTGGCGACCTCTGGTTGTTGATCGCCGCGGCGGTGATGTTGGGGTCCGCGCTGGTCGTGCGCTTGCGAAAATAGCAGGAACTCCAAGTACAACGATGACGTGTGGTTGTGTTGGGCAAGTCTAATTGTCCAAAAACTGCATATAATTACAATTTCGAACACTAATTCGCAGGTGTATCAACATTCTGGAATTGCCGCGGGGAAATCACCGATTGCACTTTGGTTGTGTCAGGTGCATGACGCCGAAATTCCCCAGGGGATGCAAGGAGAGGCTGGATGGCAAAGAAGGCTCCGAACCCAATTGACAAGCATGTGGGCAGCCGGGTGCGGATGCGTCGAATGATGCTGGGGATGAGCCAGGAAAAGCTCGGTGACGCGCTCGGCCTGACGTTTCAGCAGGTTCAGAAATACGAAAAGGGAACAAACCGCATCGGCGCCAGCCGGCTGCAGCAGATTTCCCAAATTCTCCAGGTGCCGGTTGCCTTCTTTTTCGAGGGTGCGCCGTTGGTATCGGGCGAGTACGAACCTGCGCCGGGAATGCAGGAAGCTCCCTCTCCCGCCTACGTATCCGACTTCCTCGCCACCTCCGACGGCCTGTCGCTGACCAAGGCGTTCATGCGCATCAAGGATGCTAAATTGCGACGCCGCATCGTCGATCTCGTCCAGCAGATCGCCGGCGAGGACATCGAGGTCAAAGAGCGCAAATAGCCGGCGCCGCCGGGCCGCAGCGCACAGCCCACCGCCATCCCGCCGGGGCCCCAGCCCACCTCCTCCGCCCACACCTTGACCGCAGGCAGCCCCGCTGCAAGAACACGCCCCTGGTTAACGGCGCGAGCGGTATCGCGTCCTGCGGGGAGATCATCTGTGTCGCGCGCGAGCTATCTGTTCACCAGTGAATCGGTTTCGGAAGGTCATCCGGACAAGGTCTGTGACCGCATCTCCGACGAGGTGGTCGACGCCTTCTTTACGATCGCGCCGAAGCATGGGTGGGACCCGCGCCAGGTACGGGTCGCCTGCGAAACGATGGCGACCACCAATCGCGTCGTGATCGCCGGCGAGACCCGCGGGCCGTCCGCGATCACCAAGGATTACATCGCCCACATCGCCCGCCTCGCCGTGAAGGACATCGGCTACGAGCAGGCCGGCTTCCACTGGGAGAAGGCCTCGATCGAGGTGCATCTGCACGCGCAGTCGCGCGACATCGCCCAGGGCGTCGATTTCGGCCGGCAACAAGGACGAAGGCGCGGGCGACCAGGGCATCATGTTCGGCTATGCCTGCCGCGAAACCCCGGAGCTGATGCCGGCGCCGATCTTCTATGCCCACCACATCCTCAAGGTGATGTCCGAGGCGCGGCGCTCCGGAGAAACTCTCGCGCTGGGGCCTGACGCCAAGAGCCAGGTGACGATCCGCTACGAGAACGGCAAGCCGGTCGAAGCCACCCAGATCGTGGTTTCGACCCAGCATTACGACGAGAACCTGTCGTCTCACGACATCAAGGCGATCATCGAGCCCTATGTGCGCAAGGCGCTGCCGCAGGGCTGGATCACCAAGCAGACGGTGTGGCACGTCAATCCCACCGGCAAGTTCGTGATCGGCGGCCCGGACGGGGATTGCGGGCTCACCGGGCGCAAGATCATCGTCGACACCTATGGCGGCGCGGCGCCCCATGGCGGCGGTGCTTTTTCCGGCAAGGACCCCACCAAGGTCGACCGTTCCGCCGCCTATGCCGCGCGCTATCTCGCCAAGAACGTGGTCGCCGCCGGGCTTGCCGATCGCTGCGCCATCCAGATCGCCTATGCGATCGGGGTCGCCAAGCCGCTCTCGCTCTACGTGGACTGCTACGGCACCGGGCAGGTCGCCGAGGCCCGCCTCGAAAAGGCGCTCGACGAGGTGATGGATCTCACGCCGCGCGGCATTCGCGAGCACCTCGGCCTCAATCGCCCGATCTATGCGCGCACCAGCGCCTATGGCCATTTCGGCCGCGCACCGGAGCCGGACGGCGGTTTCTCCTGGGAACGCACCGACCTGGTCGACGAGTTGCGCCGCGTGGTGAAATAACCGGGGTAGCTGCGCGGATTTCCATTGATCGGGAGACCGGTCGAGCCGAAATCCTACGTCCATGCGAAATCTACGTGGATGATCGAGCACCGCACCACCGGCGAGCGCCACAGCGGCGGGCACCATACCAGCGAACGCGACCGCGCCTTCTTCGGCCGCCGCAAGGGGCACCGGCTGCGGCCGCATCAGAGCGCCCTGCTCGATACGTTGCTGCCGCGTCTTGCGATCGACATCGCAACCGCGGCGCCCGGCGATCTCGCCGCGTTGTTCCCGCACGCGGTGGATGCGGTGCGGCTGGAGATCGGGTTCGGCGGCGGCGAACATCTTTTTGCGCAGGCAAATGCCGATCCGCGCACGGGCTTCATCGGCTGCGAACCCTTCGTCAACGGCTTGGCGAAGATCCTGGCGCTGATCGAGGCCGCTGGAACCGACAATATCAGGCTGTTTGCCGGAGACGCCGTGGACCTGCTGCGCTGGCTACCTGCCGCCGCGCTCGTGCGCGTCGATCTGCTCTATGCCGACCCGTGGCCGAAACGGCGCCACTGGAAACGGCGCTTCGTGCAGGACGACACCGTTGCGAAGATCGCGCGCGCATTGCGGCCGGGCGGGATATTCCGCTTCGCCACCGACATTCCCGATTATGCGGCCTGGACCCTGGAGCGCCTGCTCCGCGCGCCCGGATTTGCCTGGACCGCCGAACGCGCCGACGACTGGCGTCTGCCCTGGGCGGACTTTGGCGGCACCCGCTACGAGGCCAAGGCCAGGCGCGAGGGCCGCACCCCCTGCTATCTCGAATTCCGCCGCCTGGGATAGTGCATGACCCCGAAAAGCTGCGGACCCGTCCGGATCATGCTCAGGGTCAAAAACCTTGGAGCACTATTCGTTTCAGCTTGATACGACTGTGCTCCGGCGCCTCGCCCGGTAGAATTATTGGCTATTCGGACAAGAGTGCTGTCCAATTCGACCTGAGAAGCCAGCGGCTTGGCCAGAAAATCCCACAACCTGCTGCGCGCCGCATCTTGCGCCGGGGCGGCAAATCGCTATATTACGCACGTCTAAACCGACATCTCATAACGGTCGAATTTTCGATCGGATCGTGAGAGTGGGCCCCGCCCGGGACCCGCTCTTTTTTATTACCTGCAACATGCAGGACTTTGCATGCAGGATTTGGCCGGGCGTGAACTCGAGACAACGGCAAGCTGACGCTTGATGACATCTGCGACCTTCGCGGCGAACACTGAGACCGGCACCGACGCAACCAGCGTCGGCACGACCGCGCTTGGCGAACCGCGCGTGATCGCGGACACCGGGGTGGCGGCGCGCGTCGCATCGATCGCCGCGCCGGTGCTCGCGGATCTCGGCTTCCGCCTGGTGCGGGTCAAGGTGTCCGGGCTTTCCGGCTGCACCGTGCAGATCATGGCGGAGCGGCCCGACGGCTCGATGACGATCGAGGACTGCGAAACGGCGTCGCGCACGCTGTCGCCGGTGCTCGATGCCGCCGACCCGATCGACCGCGCCTACCGGCTCGAGATCTCGTCGCCCGGGCTCGACCGGCCGCTGGTACGCCGCTCGGATTTTGCGCGGCACGCCGGAGCGCAGGTCAAGATCGAGCTCGACGTCGCCCATGAAGGCCGCAAGCGCTTTCGCGGGCTGCTGCTTGGAATAGAAGGCGCCGCTGCGCGCATCCGCTCCGACGATGCAAAGGACGGCTCGGCCGAATTCGTCCTGCCGTTCGACGACATGGCCGACGCCAAGCTCGTCCTCACCGACGAACTGATTGCGGCCTCTCTGCGGCGCGGCAAGTCCGAGGTCCGCGCCGCGCGCCGCCGCGGCGGCCCGACACCCCACAACGAAGAAGATGTGAACGAACGCCGCGTGTCCGGAACTCCGGCCACGGCAGAGACCAAAGGAGAATAACCGATGGCCGTCAGCGCCAACCGGCTCGAACTGTTGCAGATCGCCGATGCGGTCGCCCGCGAGAAGTCGATCGACCGCGGCATCGTCATCGCCGCCATGGAAGATGCCATCCAGAAGGCAGCGCGCTCGCGCTATGGCAGCGAGACCGAAGTGCGCGCAGAGATCAATCCCAAGACCGGAGAGATGCGGCTGTCGCGCCTGCTCCTCGTGGTCGAGCAGGTCGACAACGACGCCATCCATATCAGCATCGAGGATGCAAGGCGGCGCAACCCGGCCGCCCAGGTCGGCGACTACATCGCCGAGCAGCTGCCGCCGCTCGAATACGGGCGCATCGCCGCCCAGTCGGCCAAGCAGGTGATCGTGCAGAAGGTGCGCGAGGCCGAGCGCGACCGCCAGTACCAGGAATTCAAGGACCGCATCGGCGATATCGTGAACGGCATCGTCAAGCGGGTGGAATACGGCAACGTCGTCGTCGATCTCGGCCGCGGCGAGGCGATCGTGCGGCGCGACGAATTGCTGCCACGCGAGGTGTTCCGCAACGGCGACCGCATCCGCGCCTATATCTACGACGTGAGGCGCGAGCCGCGCGGACCGCAGATCTTCCTGTCGCGCACCCATCCGCAGTTCATGGCCAAGCTGTTCGCCCAGGAAGTGCCGGAGATCTACGACAACATCGTCGAGGTGAAGGCGGTCGCCCGCGACCCCGGCTCGCGCGCCAAGATCGCGGTGATCTCCAGGGATTCCTCGGTCGATCCGGTGGGCGCCTGCGTCGGCATGCGCGGCTCGCGCGTGCAGGCGGTGGTCAACGAGCTGCAGGGCGAGAAGATCGACATCATTCCGTGGTCGGCGGACGTCGCCACCTTCGTCGTCAATGCGCTGGCGCCGGCCGAGGTCGCCAAGGTGGTGCTCGACGAAGAGCGCGAACGCATCTCCGTCGTGGTCCCCGACCAGCAGCTGTCGCTGGCGATCGGACGCCGCGGCCAGAACGTGCGACTCGCCTCCCAGCTCACCGGCTGGGACATCGACATCCTCACCGAGCAGGAAGAATCCGAGCGCCGCCAGGCCGAGTTCGAGAAGCGCACCAAGATGTTCATGGAAGCGCTCAATGTCGACGAGGTGGTGGGCCAGCTGCTCGCCTCGGAAGGTTTCAATTCGGTCGAGGAACTCGCCATGGTGGACCAGAAGGATATCGCCTCGATCGAAGGTTTCGACGAGGAGACCGCGAGCGAATTGCAGGCCCGCGCCAACGACTATCTCGCCCAGGTCGAGGCCGAATACGACGCCCAGCGCACTGCGCTCGGGGTTGCCGACGAGTTGCGCGAGATTCCCGGCGTCACCGGCAAGATGATGGTCGCGTTCGGCGAAAACGGCGTCAAGACCATCGAGGATCTCGCCGGCTGCGCCACCGACGATCTCGCCGGCTGGACCGAGCGCAAGGATGGCGAGGCGGTCCGCACCCCCGGCTTCCTCGACGGCTTCGAACTCTCCCGCGAGGAATGCGAGAGCCTGATCATGCAGGCCCGGGTCAAGGCCGGCTGGATCACCGAAGCCGACCTCGCCCCCAAGCCGGCCGCGGAGGACGCGCCCGAGGAAGCCCCGGCCGAGGCGGAGTAGCCGCAGGACCATATCGAACGCATTGGCAAACCTGAACGTGCAGGACTGACCGGAACCGACATGCTGGCAGAGGTTCAAGACCTCGATCTCGATCAAGCCGACCGCGGCCCGCGCAATGCGGCCGCGGCGACCGAGCGCATGTGCATTGCCACCCGCACGGTGCGTCCGGTCGGGGAGTTGATCCGGTTCGTCGCCGGGCCCGACGGCCTGGTTCCCGATCTCAAGCGCCGACTGCCGGGCCGCGGGGTGTGGGTCACCGCCCGCCGCTGCCAGGTCGAAGCCGCGGTCAAACGCCACGCGTTTCAGAAGAGCCTGCGTGCCGAGGTGAAGGTTCCGTCCCACTTGGCGGAAATGGTCGATGGGCTGCTGGAGCGTGCCGCGCTGGACGCCCTGTCCATCGCCCACAAGGCCTCCCTGGTGGTCACGGGTTTTACCCGGGTCGAGGCGGCCATCGCCGGGCGGGCGGTGGTCGGCCTGCTCCAGGCGAGGGATGCGGGCGCGGAGGGTTCGCGCAAGCTGGCGGCGGCGCTGGTGCGACGCGGCGAAGGTGCACCCCCGGTCGAAATTTTATCGTCGTTCACAACGGCTCAATTGGATTTGGCATTGGGCCGCCTAAATGTGGTACATGCAGCGCTGCTGGCCGGGCGGGCAGTTGAGACGTTTCTCGCGCGCTGGCGAATTCTCGAATGTTTTCGAGCGGTTGAACCGGACGACCGGAAATCCGGCGCGTGGCGCCCGAACACTGACGCAGTAGAACCAGGATCGTAATGACTGATAAGAAAAACCCCGGCGAGACGTTGACCGTCACCCCGACCAAGACCTTGACGCTCAAGCGCAGCGGCGTCGAGCAGGGGGTCGTGCGTCAAAGTTTTAGTCACGGCCGCACCAAGGCGGTGGTGGTCGAAAAGGTGAAACGCCGACTGCACGGTCCGGGCGAGGCGAAGGCCGAGCCCGCGCCCCCGACTGCTCCGGCGGCAGCGCCTCCCCGTCGCGCCCCGATTACGCCGAGCGGCAGGGCCGCACCGGCGCCCTCCGCTCCGGCTGCGCCGCCGACCGCCCCCGGCAGCAAGCCGTCCGGAGTGGTGCTGCGCACCCTGACCGAAGAGGAGCGCAGCGCCCGCGCCCATGCGCTCGCCGACGCCAAGGTCCGCGAAGCCGAGGAACGCCGCGTCGCCGAGGAAGATGCCCGCCGGCGCAACGAGCGCGAATCCCGCGAGCAGATCGAACGCGAGGCCGCCGAGGCGCGCAAGCGCGAGGAGGACGACCGCCGCCGCCACGACGAGGAGGCCAAGCGCAAGGCCGAGACCGAAGCCAAGAAGCGGTTCGGCGAGGACGAGAAGGCAAAGGCCGCGGCGTCTCCCGTCTCGGCTCCCTCCATTCCGATCAACGTGCGCACCGCCGTTCAGGAACCCGACGAAGAAGACGGCCCGCGAACGGTGCGCCGCCCCGGCGGCGCAGTACGGCCCGCACCGGCCCCGAAGCCGACGCGGACCGGCCCGGAGAAGCGCCGCGGCCGGCTCACCCTGGTCACCGCGCTCACGGCGGACGAGGAACGCGAACGGTCGGTCGCGTCCTACAAGCGCCGCATGCAGCGCCTGACCAAGGGTCACGCCGCCAACGAGCCCAAGGAAAAGCTCGTGCGCGAGGTGACGATCCCGGAACTCATCACCATTCAAGAGCTCGCCAACCGCATGGCCGAGCGCGCGGTCGATGTGATCAAGCTTCTGATGAAGCAGGGCCAGATGCTCAAGATCACCGACACCATCGACGCCGATACCGCCCAGCTGATCGCCGAGGAACTCGGCCACTCGGTGCGCCGCGTCGCCGAATCCGACGTCGAGGAAGGCCTGTTCGACAAGGCCGATGATCCGGCCGATCTGCAGCCGCGGCCGCCGGTGGTCACCATCATGGGCCATGTCGATCACGGCAAGACGTCGCTGCTCGACGCCATCCGCGTCACCAACGTGGCCGGCGGCGAGGCGGGCGGCATCACCCAGCACATCGGCGCCTACCAGGTGACCGCGCCGTCGGGCTCGAAGATCACCTTCATCGACACGCCCGGCCACGCCGCCTTCACCTCGATGCGCGCGCGCGGCGCCAAGGTCACCGACATCGTCGTGCTGGTGGTCGCCGCCGACGACGGCGTGATGCCGCAGACCATCGAGGCGATCCAGCACGCCAAGGCGGCGAAGGTCCCGATGATCGTCGCCATCAACAAGATCGACAAGCCGGATGCGCGGCCCGACCGCGTGCGCACCGAACTGCTTCAGTACGAGGTGCAGGTCGAGTCGCTGGGCGGCGACGTGCTCGACGTCGAGGTGTCCGCGACCAAGAAGACCAATCTCGACAGGCTGCTCGAGACCCTCGGGCTGCAGTCCGAAATCCTCGACCTCAAGGCCAATCCGAAACGGCCGGCCGAAGGCACCGTGATCGAAGCCAAGCTCGACCGCGGCCGCGGGCCGGTGGCGACCGTGCTGGTCCAGCGTGGCACGTTGCGCGTTGGCGACATCGTCGTCGCCGGCGCCGAATGGGGCCGGGTGCGCGCGCTGCTGTCCGCGTCGGGCGAACCCGTGAGCGACGCCGGCCCGTCGACGCCGGTCG
This sequence comes from uncultured Alphaproteobacteria bacterium, assembly GCA_963791375.1. Classification (GTDB taxonomy): domain Bacteria; phylum Pseudomonadota; class Alphaproteobacteria; order Rhizobiales; family Xanthobacteraceae; genus JAJPKK01. The sequence goes on along the minus strand of CAWBSI010000025.1, from coordinate 152,778 downwards.
AGGTGCTCGGCTTCAACGGCACCCCGGAGGCCGGCGACCGGCTGGCCGTGGTCGACAGCGACGCGCGCGCACGCGAGGTCACCGACTATCGCGCCCGCCAGAAGCGCGAGAAGAGCGCCGCGCGGGCGAGCGGGATGCGCGGCTCGCTCGAACAGATGATGAGCCAGCTCAAGACCACGGGGCGCAAGGAATTCCCGCTCCTCATCAAGGGCGACGTGCAGGGCTCGGTGGAAGCCATCGTCGGCTCGCTCGACAAGCTCGGAACGCCGGAAGTCGGCGCGCGCATCATCCTCGCCGGCGCCGGCGGCATCAGCGAATCCGACATCACGCTGGCGCAGGCCTCCGGCGCGGCGGTGATCGGCTTCAACGTGCGCGCCCACAAGGAAGCGCGCGAAATGGCGGAGCGCGACGGCGTCGAGATCCGCTATTACAACGTCATCTACGATCTCGTCGACGACGTGAAGAAGGCGATGTCCGGCCTGCTGGCGCCGACGCTGCGCGAGACCATGCTCGGCAACGCCTTGATCCTCGAGATCTTCAACATCTCCAAGGTCGGCAAGATCGCCGGCTGCCGGGTCACCGACGGCACCGTGGAACGCGGCGCGAATGTGCGCCTGATCCGCGACAACGTCGTCATCCACGAAGGCAAGCTGTCCCAGCTCAAGCGCTTCAAGGACGACGCCCGGGAGGTGCTCGCCGGACAGGAATGCGGCATGGCCTTTGAAAATTACCAGGACATGCGCGCCGGCGACGTCATCGAATGCTACCGGGTGGAGTTGGTGCAGCGTTCGCTATAGCGAGACCGCAGATCGGCGCGCGCCTCCGCGCGCCGCTCAGAGCGCTATCCATTCCGGTCGAATCGGATAACGCTCTAAAGTCCTTGATTTTGAGCCTGATCTTGTCCGAAAAGTCTGCAACTTTTCGGGATCATGCTCTAGCCGGGATTTCCGGACAAAAATGATTATTTCCCGTCCGCCGGGTTCGAGTCCCGGCAAGGCGGGCAGGAGCGCAAATGTCTCGACATGTTCAAGCGCCCGGCAAGGGCAATTCACAGCGCCAGTTGCGGGTCGGCGAACTGGTCCGCCATGCGGTGGCCGAAATTCTCGCGCGCGGCGACGTGCATGATCCCGTCATCGCAACCCATCTCATCACGGTGCCGGAGGTGCGCATGTCGCCCGACCTGCGGCTCGCGACCGTCTATGTGATGCCGCTCGGCGGCACCGACGAGAAGGACGTGCTCGCCGCGCTCGAACGCAACAAGCGCTATCTGCGCGGCGAGGTCGCCCACCGGGTGAACCTGAAATTCGCCCCCGACATCCGCTTCCGCATCGACGAGCGGTTCGAGGAGGCGGAACGGATCGAGCGGCTGCTGCGTTCGCCCGAGGTCAAGCGGGACCTGGACAAATCTCCCGCGGATTCGCCTGCCGCGGATTCCGACCGGGACCCGAACGAGACGAAATGAATTCAGCCATGAACAAAGAGGTCAACCCGATCGCGGCGGAAGCTGCCGAAGCCGCTGCATTCGAGCCGGCAGCGGCCGCGCCACCTCCCCCCGGGCCCAAGGCCAAGCGCGAAAAACACGACGTCCATGGCTGGGTGGTGCTCGACAAGCCGGTCGGCATGACCTCGACCCATGCGGTGTCGGTGATCAAGCGCCTGTTCACCGCCAAGCGGGCCGGCCATGCCGGCACCCTCGATCCGCTCGCCTCGGGCTGCCTGCCGATCGCGCTCGGCGATGCCACCAAGACGGTGCCGTTCGTGATGGACGGGCGCAAGGCCTACGGCTTCACGGTGCGCTGGGGCGAGGAACGCGATACCGACGACGCCGAGGGCCGGGTGGTCAATTCGAGCGACCAGCGGCCGACACCGGAAGCGATCACGGCGCTGCTGCCCGGCTTCATCGGCGCCATCGAGCAGGTGCCGCCGCGCTATTCCGCCATCAAGATCGAGGGCGAGCGCGCCTATGACATCGCCCGGGACGGCGAGGAATTCGAGCTCAAGGCGCGGGTGGTCAACATCGACCGCCTGCAGCTCGAAGAGACGCCCGATCCCGACCACAGCCGGTTCCTCGCCGAATGTGGCAAGGGAACCTATGTGCGGGCGCTGGCCCGCGACCTCGGCCGGCTGCTCGGCTGCTACGGCCATGTGTCGGCGCTGCGGCGGACCGCGGTCGGGCCGTTCGCGGAGGCCGATATGATTTCGCTGGAACGGCTCGAGGCTTTGTGCCATAGAGCCGCGTTCGGCGAGTTGAGCCTCGCCGACGCGCTACTGCCCGTTGCGACCGCGCTGGACGACATCCCGGCACTGGCCGTCTCCCGGGCGGATGCGGCAAGGCTCCAGCGGGGCCAAGCCGTTTTGCTGCGCGGACGGGACGCCCCCATGGTTCGCGGCACGGTTTACGTAACGGCGTCAGGCAGCCTGATCGCCCTTGCCGAAGTCGACCGCGGCGAAGTCGTCCCCAAGCGCGTGTTCAATCTCGCCGGCCTGCAGGGCAGAGCCGGCCGACAGGAAGGTCGTTGACGATGTCGATCACTGCCGAACGCAAATCGGAAGTCATCAAGACGTATGCCAAGAAGGCCGGCGACACCGGGTCGCCGGAGGTGCAGGTTGCGATCCTTTCGGAGCGCATCGTCAACCTCACCGAGCATTTCAAGACCCATGTCAAAGACAATCATTCGCGGCGGGGACTGTTGAAGCTCGTGTCCCAGCGTCGCCAGCTTCTCGACTATCTCAAGCGCGTCAATGAAGGCAGCTACAAGAGCCTGATCGAGAAGCTCGGGATCCGCCGCTGACTATTCTGCGCGCGACATACGCGCGCATTTCGGCGGACGCCTGGTTGCATCCGCTGCAGTGCCGGCGGCCGAGGCCGCCGCAACGCCGGGCGATGAGCGTCCGGCGCTCGAAGGGCATGAAGGTCATGGCAGGATCGCCGGACGCTGCGACAGGACGCGGAATTCCCGCCCCACGCAGCCTCTCGCCGTCTTGCTCATGGCTTTCATGGCCGCAAAACCATGAAAGAAAGCAAAAATGTTCAATATCCATCGTGAGGAGCTCGATTGGGCCGGGCGCAAGCTCGTCATCGAAACCGGCAGAATAGCAAGGCAGGCGGACGGCGCGGTCGTCGTCACCTATGGCGAGACCACGGTTCTCGCCACCGTCGTCGCCGCCAAGAAGCCGAAGGAAGGCATCGATTTCCTGCCGCTGACCTGCAACTACCAGGAAAAATTCTATGCCGCCGGCCGCATTCCCGGCGGCTACTTCAAGCGCGAGGGACGGCCCAGCGAACGCGAGACCCTGGTGTCGCGCCTGATCGACCGCCCGATCCGTCCGCTGTTCGCCGACGGCTGGCGCTGCGACACCCAGATCATCGTGACCACCATGTCCCACGACCAGGAAAACTCTCCTGACATCGTGGCGATGGTGGCGGCGTCCGCGGCGCTGACGCTCTCCGGCGCCCCGTTCATGGGCCCGATCGGCGCGGCGCGGGTCGGCTTCATCAACAACGAATACGTCCTCAATCCGCAGATCGACGAGATGACCGAGAGCAATCTCGACCTCGTCGTCGCCGGCACCCAGGACGCGGTGCTGATGGTGGAGTCCGAGGCCAAGGAACTGCCCGAGGAAGTCATGCTCGGCGCTGTCATGTTCGGCCACCGTCATTTCCAGCCGGTGATCGAAGCGATCATCCGGCTTGCCGAAAAGGCGGCGAAGGAGCCGCGCGAGCTGGTGGTGCCGGACAATGCGGCGCTGGAAAAGCAGATGCTCGGCCTCGTCGAGAAGGACCTGCGCGCCGCCTATGCGATCCCCGACAAGATGGCCCGCCACAATGCCGTCGAGGCCGCCAAGGCCAAGGTGATGGCCGAGCTCATTCCGGCGGGCAGCGAAACCGCCCCCGACAAGGAGCGCGTCGCCGGCGTCTTCAAGGAGCTGGAAGCCAAGATCGTGCGCTGGAACATTCTCGACACCAGCCGCCGCATCGATGGCCGCGACCTCAAGACGGTACGGCCCATCGTGTCCGAGGTGGGCGTACTGCCCCGCGCCCACGGCTCGGCGCTGTTCACCCGCGGCGAAACCCAGGCCTTCGTGGTGGCGACGCTCGGCACCGGCGAGGACGAGCAGTTCATCGACGCGCTGGAAGGCACCTACAAGGAGCACTTCCTGCTGCACTACAACTTTCCTCCTTTCTCGGTCGGCGAGACCGGTCGCATCGGAGCGCCCGGGCGGCGCGAGGTCGGCCACGGCAAGCTCGCCTGGCGCGCCATCCACCCGGTGCTGCCGCTGCGCCACGAGTTCCCGTACACCATCCGCGTGGTGTCGGAGATCACGGAGTCGAACGGCTCGTCCTCGATGGCGACCGTGTGCGGCGCCTCGCTGGCGCTGATGGACGCCGGCGTGCCGCTGCGGGCGCCCACCGCCGGCATCGCCATGGGCCTCATCCTCGAGGACAAGCGCTACGCGGTGCTCTCCGACATTCTCGGCGACGAGGATCATCTCGGCGACATGGACTTCAAGGTGGCGGGCACCGAGAGGGGCATCACCTCGCTGCAGATGGACATCAAGATCGCCGGCATCACCGAGGAGATCATGCAGGTCGCGCTGACCCAGGCCAAGGACGGCCGGCTGCACATTCTCGGCGAGATGAGCAAGGCAATCACCTCGGCGCGCGCCGAACTCGGCGAGCACGCGCCGCGCATCGAGGTGTTCTCGATACCGACCGACAAGATCCGCGAAGTGATCGGCTCGGGCGGCAAGGTGATCCGCGAGATCGTCGAAAAGACCGGCGCCAAGGTCGACATCTCCGACGATGGCACGGTCAAGGTCGCGTCGTCCTCGGGCAATTCCATCAAGGCGGCGATCAACTGGATCAAGTCGATCGCCTCCGACCCCGAGGTCGGCCACATCTATGACGGCACCGTCGTCAAGGTGATGGACTTCGGCGCCTTCGTGAACTTCTTCGGTTCGCGCGACGGCCTCGTCCACATCAGCCAGCTGGCTCAGCGCCGGGTGCAGAAGACCAGCGACGTCGTCAAGGAAGGCGACAAGGTCAAGGTCAAGCTGCTCGGCTTCGACGAGCGCGGCAAGGTGCGCCTCTCCATGAAGATCGTCGATCAGCAGACCGGCGAGGACCTCGAGGCCAAGCAGAAGGCGGAAGAAGAGAGCCACCGCGAAGCCGCGGGGGAATAAGGCTCGTTCCTTCCAGGAGCCAGAAAATTCGCCGGCGCCCTCACAAGGGCGCCGGCGTTTTCATGACCGCGCGTCGGCCGCCGGCCGCCGGGTCTTGCCCGCGCGCCGCGCGTCCGCGGGGGACCCAAGGGTCTGCCTGACGAGATCTGCGAGCGCGACGAAGTCCGCCTTGCGCGGCGAGGTGCGCCGCCAGGCGAGGCCGACGGTGCGGCCGGGCTCGGGCGCGGCGAAGCGCACCAGACGCACGCGCTCGTCGCGCACCTCGACATCGACCGCGACCTTCGGCACCAGCGTGATGCCGTAGCCGTTGGCAACCATCTGCATCACCGTCGCGAGGCTCGACGCGCCGAGGCCCATGGCCGAGTGAGGGCGCGCACCGGCGCAATAGGCGAGCGCCTGGTCGCGCAGGCAGTGCCCCTCCTCCAAGAGGATGAGCCGCGACTGATCGATTTCCTGCGGCGTCACCCGGCCGCGATGAGGCGGCCCGTCGCTGGCGGGAATCGCGAGCACGAAGGCGTCTTCGAACAAAGCCAGCGTCTCGATATCGGGCTCGTCGACCGGCAGCGCGAGCATCACCGCATCGAGCGCGCCGTGAATGAGCTCTTCGACGAGGGGCTTGGTCTGGGTCTCGCGCACCTCGATGCGCAGCTCCGGAAACCGGCGCTGCAGCACCGGCAGGATCCGCGGCAGCACATAGGGCCCGAGCGAAGGGATGATTCCGAGCTGCAGGCGGCCGGACAGCACGCGGCCGTGATGGCGGGCGAATTCTTCGAGATCGCGGGTCGCGACCAGCACCCGATCGGCGCGGCGGGCGACCTCGCCGCCGATCTCGGTGAGCGCAACGTCGCCCGGCCGCCGCTCGACCAGGGTGACACCCAGCGTCTTTTCCAGGTCGCGGATCTGCATGGACAGCGCCGGCTGGCTGATGGCGCACGCGTCCGCAGCCCGCCCGAAATGGCGGTGCTCCGCCAGCGCAGCGAGGTAGCGCAACTGCCGTAACGAGACCATGTCGATAAGTTAAGCTGATCGGAAGGCTAAGACAATCCGCCCATGCGCACAGCGGCCGAGTAGAGCGACGATGCGCTGACACGGAGCGGCCGGCGTCCCTTCCCGGACGCCCTTTTATTTTTCAAATCCGTCGAAGGAGGAAACGGGTAGCATCCCGTCATGTGCTGGTCGGGCTTCGGAGCATTCGGTGCGGAACCGGGTTTCCATCGCAATCGGTTCAGGCGCGATCGCGATCATGCTCGCCGTGTGGACGCAGGCAGGACAGCGGCCGGATTTTCTCTCCCGCGCGGTCAGACCCGCCGCGGAAAGCCGATCGGCATTGAACGCCGAGGACAACGCTTCCGGACGCCAGCCGGTGGCGTGCCCGCCGGCCGGCGATCGCACCATGGTCGCTTTGATCTTCGGCCAGTCGCACGCCGCAAATGTCGTCAAGGAGCGCTTTGTCGGCGACATCAGGGTCTTCAATTATTTTCAGGGCCATTGCTACGCCGCTGCCGATCCGCTGCTCGGCACGGATAACGGCGGCGGAAATGTGTGGACGCTGGTCGGGAACGAACTGGTGCGACAAAAGCTCTACGAGAGCGTGGTTCTCGTCACCATCGGCGTATCGGGATCATACATCGGCCAGTGGGCGCCTGGAGGCCGGTTGCACGCCCATCTCATGGCGACCGTCAATTCCATCGGCCCCGGGCTCGCGTTCACCCATGTCTTCGTTCAACAGGGCGAGTCCGATCTCATGGCGGGCACGCCGGCGGAAGAATATTTCGCGCGATTTGCCAAGGTCATCGCGGCGCTGCGGCAGAACGGAATCGGCGTGCCGATCTTCGTCGCAATCGAGTCCGGCTACTGCGACAGCGCGGCGACACCTCCAATGCCGGACAATCCCATCGCGTCGGCCCAGAGGCGCCTGATCGCCGCTCATGAAGGCGTGTATCTCGGGCCCGACATGGATGCCGAGCTGAATTCCGCTTCCGACCGCTATGACGGCTGCCACATGTCGGGAGCCGGGGCGCGAAAGTTCAGCCTTCTATGGACCGCGGCGATTGCCGCGCCGGTGTCCGGCAGGCGGTCCGGTTCGGGGCGCCCGCTTTGCGACCGTGCAGGCCAGGCGTCCGGAGCGGAATGCCGCAAGCAATGACAATTTGCATTTGCGGCATCGGAAATATTTTAAGCATGTTTGATACCAAGCGCCGTCGCAGGCGACGTCGCCATGCCGCCGTGGCCGGGAGGAATGAATGGGCAATTCGACACGCATCGACAAGTCCGGACAGGGCCAGGGCGGGAGCGGCGGCGGTGATGTTGGGTCATCCGGCGGCACATGCGGTTCCGCCACCACGCGACGCAATCTGCTGCAGATGGGAGCCGGGCTCGCGGCGGCGTCCGGGCTGTCGCGCGGAATCGTTTCGCCCGCCGTCGCACGCGATCCCATCGCCATCCCGCGGGCGCCGAATATCATCGTGCTGATGACGGACCAGGAGCGCCATCACGTGCACTGGCCGCAAGGCTGGCCTGAAAGGAACTTGCCCTCGCTGCAGCGGCTCAAGCGCCACGGTCTCTATTTCCAGCGCGCCTACACGGCCGCGTGCCAATGCTCACCGTCGCGCGGGCTGATGCTGACCGGCCGTTTCGCGCCGGTGAACCGGGTGACCCAGACCTTCCTGTGGCCAGGATTGCCGCACGTGGACCGTCAGCCCAACATCGCCTCGATGCTCAAGGACAAGGCCGGCTATGAGGTGGTGTGGAAAGGCAAATGGCACCTGAGCTACGCCTCCAACGCAGCGATGGGCAACGGCGGCGAAGACTGGGGCCCGGCCGACATCGAGACGATGGAGAAGAACTGGGGTTGGTCCGGCTGGAATCCACCCGACGCGGGCAATGCCATCCAGGAATGGGAAACCACGCCGTTCGGCAAGTTCAACGGCCTGCGCACGCTCGGCGGCGCGCATCCCAACAATGATGGCCGTTTCGTCACCGGGCCAGACCCGTCCGACCGCGGTCAAACCGCCGGCGTCGGCGGCGAGAGCGTCGTCGCGTTCTTGAAAAACCGCGCTCCCAAGCTCGGCAAGCCCTTCTGCATGTTCGTATCTCTGGTCAACCCGCACGACATCGGCGTCTACCCGGGTTCCTGGATGAAGCCGGCGGCGTGGGTGCAGGCGGGATATCGGCGCGAGGATTTTTCCGGCATGGGCATCAAGCTGCCGGACAACTACAACGACAATCTATCGACCAAGCCGAAGATCCAGAAGATCGCGCGCGACGCCTACAACAAGTTCGCGCCGCTCGACGGCGCCCGGGCACGCGAGGACTACGTCAATTTCTACGCCTATCTCCACACCGTCGTCGACAAGCACATCACGACCGTACTCGATACACTGGAAGAAACCGGGCTCGCCAACGATACCATCATCCTGCGCATCGCCGACCATGGTGAAGGCGGGCTTTCCCATGGCATGCGGGAGAAGGCCTACACCGTCTACGAGGAGATGATCCACATCCCCGTGATCGTGCACAATCCGAAGCTCTTTCCCGAGCCGCTCGTGACCACGGCGTTCTACGATCACCTCAATCTGCTGCCGACGATCCTCGATCTCGCCGGCGTCCCCGACGCGGACTCCTACGGCATCGGCAAGAGCATCGTTCCGATCATCCGCGATCCGTCACAGAGCGTGCAGGACCACACGATCTTCTCCTTCGACGACCGCTTCTTCGTTCCGGCCAGCACGGCGGGCGGCCATATCCGCGCGGTCCGCGAAGGCGACTGGACCTATGCGGTCTATTTCGGCCTCGACGGCTCCGGGCTCGAATACGAGCTCTATAATCTCAAGAACGATCCCGGCCAGATGACGAACCTGCTGCACGGCTCGCCCACGCGCGACACCCGGCAGGAATGGGGCCGCCTTCACGGCCTGCTGACGGATCGTCTGGTCGCCGCCGCCAACCTGCCCGATGCTTTCGGCTGGCCGCTCCAGCCCGCGCTGGCGTAGACGCCTTTACGACGCCGGGGCTACCACGGCCCGCCGCGCTTATAGTCGTTCTTCCAGCCGGTGAGCTTGCCGTTGCGGAACTGCAGCCACAGCTGCCTGTCATAGGTGAACAGGCTGGGGATCAGGGTCGAGTGCTCGGCATAATAGACCTCGTTGCCGGCACCGCCCGACACGTGGACCAGCGGCACGCCAAGCGCCGTCGCCACCACATCGGGCGTCATGCCGAATTCGAGTGGAATTGCATTGGTGCGGACGTCGTTCCAGGGGCAGTTGGAGAACCACGCCACGCAGCCCCACACCACCGCTTGCCGCCACTGCCGCATCCCGCGCATCGGCCACACCCCATCCCGTTGTCGCCGGGACCGATGGTGCGCGAGCAAGCCCGCGCAGTCAACTGGCCCGGTGGGATCCGCCGCTGCCGGGCCCGCCCGTCGAGGAGGGCGGAGGCTTTAATTTTGAGCCTACCGCACCACGCTCGCGGTGGCCTCGGACGCCGGCTTGCCCGGATAGACGACGACCTTGGTGCCGACGTTCACGCGGCTGTAGAGATCCTCGATGTCGTTATTGGTCAGCCGGATGCAGCCCGACGACACGAACGAGCCGATGGTGGAGGGCTGATTGGTGCCGTGGATCCGGTAGAGCGTGTTGCCGAGATAGAGCGCGCGTGCGCCCAGCGGGTTGCTCTCGCCGCCGGCCATGAAGCGCGGCAGATAGGGCTGGCGTTCGATCATCTCCTTGGGCGGATGCCAATCCGGCCATTCCGACATCTTGCTGATGCGCTCGCGGCCGGTCCAGGTGAAGCCTTCGCGGCCGACACCGATGCCGTAGCGCATCGCCTTGCCGTTACCGAGTATGAGGTACAGGTACGTGTTCGGCGTATCGATGATCAGCGTGCCGGCCGGCTCCTTGGTCGCGAAGTCGACCAGCTGGCGGCGGAACTGCGGCGGCAATTCCTTGGGCTTGCCGACCTCCGGCTGGTAGTCCGGAGGCAGGCCGGCATAGCCGTTGGGCTGGGCGGACGGCGGCGACGGGAACGCGTTGGGACCGACATCGCCAGGGGGCCGCGCCGGGTCCGACGGCGCAAGGCCATAGTCGCGGCGTGCCGGAGGGGGCGAAAACGCACCATCCTGGTATTGCGGGGCATAGGTGTCGCGCGGGTCTTGGCCGGGCGCCGGCAGGGCATCCCGTTGGATGGCGGATGGCGGACGCGGCGGGGCGCCGTATTGCGGGCCGTCATATTGTGGGGCGTTATAGCCCTGATAGCCGCGGGGCCGCCCATAGGGACCGGGCGCCGGCAATGCGCCGACATCATCATCATCGTCGTCCACGACCCGACGGCCGCGATATCCCGGACTTGCATAGCCTGGAGGCGGGGCATAGCCCGGCGGCGGCGCGTATCCCGGCGGCGGATACAGCGGTTGGCCATAGCCGGGCGGCGGTGGCGGCGGGTAATACTGGGCGCTGGCGGCGCCAGCCATTCCCACCACCGCGAACAGGCTCGCTGCGATAACGCGTACGTTCATCTTCCACATCCCCCCGGGATGACCCCTGTAACTCTTGTAAACCTGATAGGGCAGGAACAAGGCGAAAAAACAGTAAAGATCGGTGAAAAAATAAGGAATTCACCCCGGTTCCCGCTGCGGTAGAGTTCCCGGGCGTCCCCACGGCAGCCCCGCCGGCGGCTCAGACAGGCGTCTCCTCGATGCCGTCAACCCGGCTGGGGTAGAACGCCATGTGGCCGGCGATCTCGGCCACGTCGGCAAACGGCTGCTCGTAGGTCCAGATCGCGTTCTCCGCGCTGCCGCCATCGGCCTTGATCGAATAATAGGAAGCCTCGCCCTTATACGGACAGCGGGTCTTGTGGTTGCTGCGCACCAGCAGCGACGCATCCACATCTTCGCGCGGGATATACAGGACCGGCGCGTAGGACGCCTCCTGCAGCGACAGCGCCCTGACCGTGTCGGCAACGGTGCGCCCGGCGAAACGCACACGCACGCGTTGCGGGGCCGGGGAAATCGTAATCGGATGATCGGGGGTGCCTGCCATGGTGCCTCTCTCGGTGACCAGATAGGCGAGCAGGGGCGCCGATCAAGGCGGATCAGGAGGGGTTCGCGCGACGCTTGCGGCGGGGCTGGGCGGTCCCGGCGGCCGGGCCCTGGTAAGCCGGGTTTTGGGAGCAGAAGCCGCCGGCCGGCCGCATCGTCGCGATGCACTGCTCATAGCTGTTGTAATAGCAGGAGCGTGCATAGAACTTGCCCGGATAGGTGCCGCACCATGAGTAGTTGTACGGCGACTGGGCATCGGCTGCCGTGACCGCGCCGGACCAGGCGACCGCGGCGAGCAACAGGGAAAGCACCGGCTTCATGAGACGCACCGCTTGCGATCAGTAGGTGGCTACCCGCCGGCGCTTATGGAGGGGCCGGGCCACGCCGGCGACCGGCCCACGGTAGCCGGGGTTGAGGTAGCAATAGCCGCCGACGCCGGAAACCGACAGCATGCAAAGCTCCTTGGTCGCGTAGTAGCAGCTCGTCGCCGCCGTCCTGGTGATGATCTTGGCGCACCACGGATAGGAATTGGGCGACTGTGCGGACGCCGTATGGGTTGCTCCAGCGAGCAAGGCCGCGGCGATGATGAGCGAGGCGATCGGCAGGCGCATCGTTGTCTCCTCATTTTGTCAGGCGGCCCTTGTCAGCGATGACGCCTCCGAGCCGCGGGCACTTTTCTGGATCATGCTCTAACGGCGCGCGCGCCGAGCGCCGGCGCCGGGCTCAGCGTGGTAGTAAGGGCTCTCGTAACAGTAGCCGCCGACGCCCGAAACGGTCGCCATGCACTGCTGATAGCTCCTGTAATAGCAACTCGTCCCTTCCAGCTTGCCATAGTACTTGGCGCACCAGGGATAGGAGGAGGCGGATTGGGCCGACGCCGTTTGGCTTGCTCCGGCGAGCGCGGAAACGGCGACGACAAGCGAGAGGATCGGCAAGCGCATCGTGGCCTCCTGTCAGCCTCGCACCCACCGACCCGACCTTACCCCCATTGCGTGAACGTCCAAAGATTGCCGACGCGCTTTGCGGTCACATCACGGTGACCCCGGCTTGATGGTGCGGCGCACCCGCAGACCCACACAGCACTGCGCTGCTACGACCGATCCGCTGCCAAACCGCGCCGCCGCTGCGGTCACTCGAACTTGACGGGCTTGTCCAGGTAGAATTGGCGCATCGCCGGGCGGTAGCGATCCATGGTCTCCTTGTTGAGGTCGAGCGGCGGCTTGGCGTCGGCCGGCAGCACCGCGAAGTATTTCATCTCCTCCGTCCGCTTCGCGAACTCGGCGCGGGCGGCCTGGACCAGCTCCGGCTTGGTCAGGAGATCGAGGATCGTTCCGGCCAGCACCTTCGAGCCGGCGACCATGCCCTTGTGGGCGATCGTGCTGGTCGGCGTCACCGCCGCCTGCCAATTGTGATAGCCGATGCCGGGCACGCTTGCGGGAAAGTTCAGCGCCGCGCTCGGCACCACCCAGGTGACGTCGCCATTGTCGTTGGACGACGCCGATTGCGGGCGCTGGCCGAGCGCCGTCTGCGTGGTCCGCAGCCCGATCGGCTTCGCCCCCATGGCGGTCTGGAACTTGCGCGCGAACGCCTGCTCGTCCTCGCTCCACTGCGGCATGCCGATCGCATCGATGTTGGCCTGGATCGTCTCAGCGACGGGCTTGAGGCCGAGCTGCGGCCAGGCGGCGGCGTCGATCTTGTATTCCCAGGTGGTGCCGGTCATCAGCGCCGCGCCCTCGGCGATCTTGAGGAGCTTGTCGAAGGTTTCCTTGGCCGAGGGCATGTCGGCGTCGCGCACGAACCACCAGATCTGCCCGTAGTCGGCGATGATGTTGGGCTGGATGCCGCCCGCGGTGATGGCTCGGTGGGCGCGGTAGGTCGGGTGCAGGTGCTCGCGCAGCTTGTCGAAGCCGATGTCCATCAGCTCCACCGCATCGACCGCATCCTTGCCGTTCCAGGGGTCGACGGCGCCATGAGCGCTCTTGCCGTGGAAGGTGAACTTGGAGCTGATCGCGGCATAGTTCAGCAGCCCGTAACCGGCGGCGAAGGTGTCGCCGATGTGCAGGAGGATGGCGACGTCGGCATTTCCGAACAGGCCGGCGCGCACGAGGAAGGGACGGCTGACGATCTGCTCCTCGGCGGGGCCGAACGAGATCGCAACACTGCCGGGAATGTTGAAGCGCTGCATCGCCTGCTTGACCGCGTAGGCGGCGCCGATCGCCACGCCCGGCATGGGTGTTGTGGCCTTCCATGTGGCCGGGCGCGCCTGACACCAGCGGCTTGTGATCGATGCTCAACGGCGCCTGCGAGCCGCCGGGCAGCGCATCGATTTCCGAGACGATCACGATCTGCGGCTTGCCGGTGCCCCAGTGGGCAAAGATGTTGGTGTTCATGCCGGCGGTGCCGGTCTCGACGGTGAAGCCGATGGATTCGAGCACGCCCTTGACGAACTTGCTGCTCTCGATCTCCTGCATGCCGAGCTCGCCGAAGTAGTAGACGGTGTCGCCGATGGTGGCGATCTGATCGGCATTGCGATCGATCACTTCATTGGCGAGCGCCTTGCGCGCATCGGTCTGGGCCGCCGCCGGGCTGGCCAGCAGGCCAAGGCCGAGCACGACGGCCGCGGATTGCAGAAGCTTTCGCTGGTTCATCATGTTTCTCCCAATGTCATCGGATCGATTATGCCGACGAGAATGCGCGTGGGCACGGCGCTCCGCGCCTTTGCCACCCTACGCGCTCGCCGCACAGTCTCATTGAAATCCGCGCTTACTCTGCGCCCATGTCCTGCCGCTCGCGGGCGGCGGCACTCATTATGCATTTTGTGGTTTGGCCGTGGGCATAAAATTTTGCCCGCCTGGGCGGCAACACATCGCAACGCCGCATGGCGCTCTCCTCGCAGGTCGCATATTCCTGCGAGGCCGGCCGTTCGAGGACTACATTCGACTCCAGGCCCGGAACATGCTTTGGCAGACGGGAATCGTGCGGGACTGATCAGATGATACGCATCAATGGCAAACGGCTGCTCATGGATTTGCGGGAGCTCGCCAGCATCGGCGCATACAAGACCGGCGTCGACCGCATCGCGCTGTCGGCAAAGGACATCGAGGCGCGGCGCTGGCTGGTGGGCAAGCTCGAGGCGGCCGGATTGAAGGCGTCGATGGACCGGGTCGGCAATGTGCTCGGGCGCGACCCCAATGCCAAAAAAGCGATCCTGATGGGCTCGCACACCGACACCGTGCCCAAGGGCGGATGGCTCGACGGCGCGCTGGGCGTCGGTTACGCGCTCGAGATTGCGCGCAGCGCCATCGAGGCGAACGAACCACATGCGACCGGCGTCGACGCCATCTCGTTCGAGGACGAGGAAGGCACCTATCTGCCGTTCCTCGGCAGCCGCAGCTTCTTCGGCGATCTCGACGACAAGGAGATCGCGGCCGCCAAGTCGAAGGACGGCGCTTCGCTCGCAACGGCCCTGGCAACCATCGCGTCGGAGCCGGCGCCGCATCGCTTCGATGCCGGGCGCGAGGTCTGCTACCTCGAAGCCCATATCGAGCAGGGCCCGCGCATGGAAGCGGCCGGCAACCGCATCGGGGTGGTGACGGGGCTGGTCGGGATCAGGCGGTTCCGCCTGCTCAGCCACGGCGCCGCCAACCACGCGGGAACCACGCCGATGGCGATGCGCAAGGATGCCGGCGCGGCCCTGATCGCGCTCGCCGCGGGAATCGGCGACGACATGCGCCGCCTCGCCGGACCCGACACCGTATGGAACTTCGGCAACATGATCTTCCGCCCCGGCGCGGCGAACGTGGTGCCGAGCGAGGGCGAGATGCTGCTCGAATTTCGCGACATTGACGGCGCGCTGATGGAGCGGCTCGAGGAGCGGTTCCTCGCGCGGGTCGCCGAGGCCAATCGTGGGCCGGTGAGGATCGACGTGGAGTCGACGGCAAAGCTCGCACCTACACCGCTTGCGCCGAAGCTTGCCGCAGTGATCGCCAAAGCGGCGACCGCGCGTGGCGAGAAGCCGGTGTCGCTGCCGAGCGGCGCCGGCCACGACGCCATGGTGGTGGCGCGCTACATGCCGGCGGCGATGATGTTCATCCCATCGATCGGCGGCATCAGCCATGACGTCACCGAGAACACCTCGGATGCCGACATCGTGTTCGGCTGCGAAGTGCTCGCCGACGCGGTCTCGCTGCTGCGGGAGCAGGCGTAGGACGGAGTACCGGATTCCTCCGCCTTCGCTTTCGCGGAGCATGACACCGCAGAATTCAGATTGAACCGTCAGAGACAGTGCACTACGACCCGGATATAATTCGGCCGTCAAAATCTTGCGAAGCAGAAGCAAGCCCGGCGGGTTGAAGACACGACAACGAGAAGCCGACAGGGATGGACGCGCGCAGCAATTTCAAGTCCGGCATCGCCTATGACGACCTGCGGGAATGGCTGGCGCTCGCCGAGCGGCTCGGCGAGGTCCGCACCGTGCGCGGGGCGAGCTGGCAGGAGGACATCGGCTTGGCGGCCGAGGCCATCCTGCGTGCCGAGAACGGCCCCTGCGTGGTGTTCGACGACATCCCCGGCTGCCCCAAGGGCTTCCGCCTGCTGCTGAACATGTTCGCGGGAACCCGCCGCAACATGACGTTCGGATTTCCCGACGACCTCACCAAATGGGAACTCAGCGAGGCCTATCGCGAGGCCTATCTCAAGGAGATGCGCATCATCCCCCATGAGATCGTCGACACCGGCCCGGTGTTCGAGAACATCATGATGGGCGACGCGGTGGACGTGCTCAAGTTCCCCGCCCCGGTGTGGCACCAGCTCGATGGCGGCCGCTATATCGGCACCGGCACCTACAGCATCACCCGCGACCCCGAGGAGAACTGGCTCAATGCCGGCGCCTACCGCGCCCAGGTGCACGACAAGACCTCCGTCGGCGTGCTGATGGCGCCCGGCCATCACGGCGCGCTGCACCGCGAGAAATACTGGAAGAAGGGCGAGGCCCTGCCTTTGGTGATGGTGCTCGGCGGCGACCCCCTCGCCTTCTTCTATGGCGGCACCGAAGCACCTTATGGCGTGTTCGAGATCGACATCATCGGCGGGCTGCGCGGCCGGCCGGTGCGGATGGTCAAGGGCAAGGTCACCGGCCTGCCGTTTCCTGCCGATGCCGAGGTCGTGCTCGAAGGCTACGTCACGCCGGACCGGCGCGAGATCGAAGGTCCGTTCGGGGAATGGACCGGCCACTATGCCGGCGGCGCGGCGCCCCATCCCGTGCTCGACATCAAGGCGATCTACCACCGCAACGATCCGATCCTGCTGGGCGTGCCGCCCATGGGCGCCGGCCCGGACGAGATGGCGCGCTACCGCGCCGTGCTGCGCTCGGCCATGGTCAAGCAGAACATGACCAGCGCGGGGGTGCCGGAGGTGGTAGCAGGTGTGGTGCCACGAGGTCGGCGGCTCGCGCATGCTGCACGGTATCTCGATCCGGCAGAAATATGCCGGTCATGCGGTGCAGGCCGGCCACATCGCCGCGCAGTGCGGCGCCGCCGCCTACGCGTCGAAATACATCATCGTGGTCGATGAGGATGTCGACGTCACCAATCTCGAGCACCTGTTGTGGGCGATGCTCACCCGCACCGACCCCAAGGAATCGATCCAGTTCATCGAAGGCTCCTGGGATTCGCCCGCCGACCCCCGCCTGTCGCCCGAGCGCCGCGCCGCCGGCGACATGACCCATTCCGTCGCCATCATAAATGCTTGCAAGCCATACCATTGGCGCCACAAGTTTCCGCCCAGCAATGCGCCGAGCGCAGAGGTGGCGCGCAAGGCCCGCGAAAGGTTCGGCTGGCTGCTTGATGGCGCAACACAGACCTGAGAGTGTTGCGTAATGCCCAGGGGAAGCTACGACATCATCATCATCGGCGCCGGCTCGGCCGGCTGCACGCTGGCGAACCGGCTGACCGAGGACAAGGACACCAAGGTCCTGCTCCTCGAAGCGGGCCGGCTGGGACCGCGACCCCTGGATCCACATTCCGCTCGCATGGCCGCGCCTGCTGCTCAAGCGCAAGCACGACTGGATGTATTTCGCCGAGCCGGAGGCCACCATGGACGGCCGCGGCCTCGAATGCGCCCGCGGCAAGGTGATCGGCGGGTCGTCCTCGATCAACGCCATGGCCTATGTGCGCGGAAACCGCGGCGACTATGACCGCTGGGCGGCGTCCGGGCTCTCCGGCTGGTCCTACGCCCACGTGCTTCCCTATTTCCGCCGGCAGGAATCCTGGCATGACGGCCCGAGCTATTATCGCGGCGGCGACGGCCCGCTGTCGACGCAGATGGCGCCGTTCGACGATCCGCTGGTGGAGGCCTTCGCGACCGCCGGCCGCGACGCCGGCCATCCCTCGACGCCCGACTACAACGGCGCCCGCCAGGAAGGCTTCGGCGTCTGGCAGATGACGGTGCGCAACGGCCGCCGCTGCAGCGCCGCCGACGCCTATCTCCGGCCGGCTTCTGGCGCGGCGCAATCTCACGGTCGAGGTCAATGCGCTGACGACGCAGCTCATCATCGAGGGCAACCGCGCGGTGGGCGTCGAATATCTCAGAAACGGGCGACCCATGACGGCGCGCGCCAGCCGCGAGGTCGTGCTGTGCGGCGGCGTCATCAACTCGCCCCAGTTGCTGATGCTGTCGGGAATCGGCGATCCCGACGCGCTGCGGGCGCTCGGCATCGAGGTCAAGGTGGCGCTGCGCGGCGTCGGCAAGAATCTGCAGGACCACATCTCCGCGAGCGTCGCCTACAAGCGCAAGGAGCCCGGCGTGCTGCACAGGGCGATGCGGTTCGACCGCATCGTTCCCGCGCTCGCCAAGGCGCATTTCCGCGGCACCGGCATCGCGACCGGGCTGCCGGCCGGGATCATGGCGTTCCTCAAGACGCGCGCCGGACGTCGCGCTCCCCGACATCCAGCTTCTGTTCAACGCCGCGCCGATGACGGCGACGCCGTATTTCTGGCCCTTCAAGCGCGCCTATGAGGACGGCTATGCCTGCCGCGCCGCGGTGCTGCGGCCGCAGAGCCGCGGCGAGGTCACGCTCGTCTCCGCCGATCCGACGGCGGCGCCGCGCATCCGGCAGAATTTCCTGGCGACCGAATCGGACTGGAAGACGTTGCGCGACGGCCTGCGGATCGCCCGCGACGTGTGCCGGCAGCCGGTGATGGCGCCGTTCATGGACCGCGAGATCGCTCCCGGCGCGAACGCCGTCGACGATGCCGACTTCGACGCCCATATCCGCGCCAACGGCATCACCGTCCATCACCCGCTCGGCACCTGCAAGATGGGGCTCGCCTCCGACCGGATGGCCGTCGTCGACGGCGAATTGCGCGTCCATGGCGTCGACGGCCTGCGCGTGGTCGACGGCTCGGTGATGCCCGATCTCGTCGGCGCCAACATCAATGCGCCCATCATCATGATCGCGGAAAAGGCGGCCGACTTCATCCGCGGCGAGCCGCCGCTGGAGCCGGCGCGCATCGCCGCCGCTTCCGAAGCCACCCGCAACTGACCGGAGAACGAGGTGGACGATCAGACCTTGAGCCTGAGCTGGCCGGACGCGATCTATGGGCAATTCCGCCGCGTCGGCATCCGCCAGGTCGGCTACGTCCCCGACGCCGGCCACAGCCGGCTGATCGAACTCTGCGTCAAGGACCCGGACATCCATGACGTCGTGCTCACCACCGAGGAGGAAGGCGTCGCGCTCGCCGCCGGCGCGGCGCTGGGCGGGCACCGCGCGGCGCTGCTGATGCAGAGCAGCGGCGTCGGCAACTGCGTCAACATGTTCTCGCTGATGAAGAACTGCGGCTTTCCCTGCCTGACCCTCGTCACCATGCGCGGCGAGTTTGCCGAGTTCAACCCGTGGCAGGTGCCGATGGGATCGATCACCGAGGCGAGCCTGAAGCTGTGCGGCTTCCTGACCTACCGGGTGGAGAACCCGGCGGATGTCGAGGACATCGTCGGGCGCCGGCTGCGACATGGCGTTCTCCGGCGATCTCTCGGTCGCGATCCTGCTGTCGCAGCGGCTGATCGGCCGCAAGGTTTGGACCAAGTGAGCGACCAAATGAGCGGCCAGATGATGGAGCGGCGCGAATTCGTGAGGCGGCTGCTGGCCGACCGCGGCGACCTCGCCGTCGTCTGCGGCCTCGGCTCGCCGACCTATGACGTCGCCGCCGCCGGCGACCATCCGCTCAACCTCTATCTCTGGGGCGCCATGGGCGGCGCCGCCATGATCGGTCTCGGCCTTGCGCTGGCGAG
This sequence comes from uncultured Alphaproteobacteria bacterium, assembly GCA_963791375.1. GTDB lineage: Bacteria > Pseudomonadota > Alphaproteobacteria > Rhizobiales > Xanthobacteraceae > JAJPKK01. The sequence continues at coordinate 133,271 of CAWBSI010000025.1, read as the reverse complement.
GCCCGACCGCCGCGTCGCCGTGCTCACCGGCGACGGCGAGGCGCTGATGGGGCTCGGCAGCCTCGCCACCATCGGCGTCAAGCAGCCCGCCAATCTGGCCATCGTCGTGCTCGACAACCAGCATTACGGCGAAACCGGCATGCAGCCGAGCCACACGCAGGCGGGCGTCGATCTCGTCGCCGTCGCGCGCGCCTGCAAGTTCCCGCAGGCGCGCGCGATCTGCCGACATCGGCGAGGCCGGCGCGATCCGCGATCTCCTGCACAGAGGACGCGGGCCGATCCTGGTCCAGGCGCGGATCGCCAGCGGCGACACCCCGCGCGTGCTGCCGAGCCGCGACGGGCATGCGATCAAGCTGCGGTTCGTGGAGGCGCTGGCAGCGAACAACCAACAGACGACGGCCCCCTGAACGCCAGTTAGATTCCTTACGACCTCATCCTGAGGAGCGCGCTCTTGCGCGCGTCTCGAAGGATGGCAATAGGCCGCAGCGCGTGTGGCCATCCTTCGAGACGGCGCTTCGCGCCTCCTCAGGATGAGGTCGCAGGGAGCGCGCGGGCTTGCCGCGCCGGCGGAACGCCGCCCGCCGCTACTGCAGCTGAATGTTCATCGCCTTGACGACTGGCGCCCATTTGTCGACTTCGCTCTTCATGAACGCCGTCATCTGCTCCGGGGTCATCGGCCGCGTCTGCACCATCTCCTGGGCGAGGCGATCATGGACCTTCGGCACCTCCATGGCCTTGTTCACCTCGCGATTGAGCCGCTCCACGATATCGCGCGGCAGCCCGGCCGGGCCCGACAGCGAATACCAGGTAGTGACCACGAGCTCGGGGTAGCCGAGCTCGACCAGCGTCGGCACGTCCGGCAGCTCCGGCACGCGCTCGGCCGACGAGACTGCGAGCGGGCGCAGTACCCCGGAGCGGATATGCTGCAGCGTCGTCGCCAGTGTCATGCTGCCGACCTTCACGTGGCCGGCGACGAGGTCGAGAATCGCAGCGCCGCCGCCGCGATAGGCAACGTGCACCAGCTTCACCTTTTCTTTGGCGGCGACATATTCGGTGACCATGTTGCCGACCGAGCCGATGTTCGGCGATACGTATTCGACGCCGTTCGGCTGGCTGCGCATGAGTTCGATCAGCTCCTTGAAGGATTTCACCGGAGAAGAGGCATGCACGACGAACATGTTCGGCGGCCCGCCGAGATAGGCGATGTGGGTGAAATCGCGCACCGGATCGAAGCTCGCATTCTTGGCGTTCATGGCCGGCGCGACCACGTGGGACGGCATGCCCAACTCTATCAGCGTGTAGCCGTCGGGTTCGCTGCGCGCCACCGCCTCGGTGGCGATGAGGCCGCCGCCGCCGGTGCGATTCTCGACGACGAACTGCTGCCCGAGCCCCTCGCTCAGGCGCTCACCGAACACGCGCGCCAGCAGGTCGCCGGCCCCGCCCGCCGCGTAGGGAACGATGATCTTCACCGGCTTGGTCGGCCACTCGGCCGCACCGGCTGCCGGCGGAATCAGCGTGGCCGCGATGGCAAAGGCCGCGAGCGCGGCACGAAGGCGTTTCATGATCTCTCCCACGCGTTTCATTTATCGTCTCGCCCGCGCGTTCCTTCTATCACGAGTGGGATTTGCGATCTCCCTCCCCCTGAAAGAGGCAGTCTCCCTCCCCGCTGAAAGGGGGAGGGTTGGGGTGGGGGTCAGCACTGTAGGTGAACCCGCCCGCGACCCTCCCCCTTTCAGGGGGAGGGAGAAGATGCGTCACCCCTCCGCGATCGGGCGGCCTTGGGCGGCACGGATCGCCCGCAGCACCGCCTCGGGCTTCATGGGCAGCTCGGTCAGGCGCACGCCGATGGCGTCGTGGATGGCGTTCGCGATCGCCGGAGAAACCCCGAACGTGCCGGACTCGCCGAGGCCCTTGGCGCCGAACGGGCCGTTGCGCTGCTCCGCCGCGACCAGTTCGCCCTCCATGGGTGGAATGTCGTGGATGCCGGGGATCTTGTAGTCGGCGAGGGAAGCGTTGGTGACCTGCCCGCCGTCGAACTCCATTTTCTCCTGCAAGGTGAAGCCGAGCTGCATGATGGCCGCGCCGGAGAGCTGGGTGCGGGCGACCTCCGGGTTGAGCGGTACTCCGGCGTCGGCGACGTTGACGAGCCTGATGACCCGCACATGTCCGGTCTCGGTGTCGACCTCGACCTCGGCCCCGGTGCCGCCGACCATCCAGAACGGCGTCACGTTGCCCGAGGCGCCGGTCGCGGCATCGGGCGGCGCGTAGCTCGGAATATAGGTGCCGGTGCCGACCACATTGCCGGCCTGCATGCCGTAACGCTTGCGGAAAATCTCCGCCGTCGGATAGTTGGTCCCGGGCGGCAGGCCGGCCTCCTCGGCGAGCGCCGCGAGCCGCACGCGCGCATCCACCGCCGCCAGCCGCACCGCATTGCCCATGTGGAAGGTCGAGCGCGAACCCAGCGTGCCCATGTCGTACGGCGTCACATCGGTATCCGGCAGGATGACACGTACATCTTCCGCCGCGAGGCCGAGCACCTCGGCGACGATCAGCGCCATCGCGGTATCGGCGCCCTGGCCCATGTCGACGGTGTTCATGGCGAGCGCGACGCTGCCGTCGGCGCCGATGGTGACGATGGCGACCGAGGTGGTCGGCGAGATCGAGGCTTTGAAGCCGATGGCGACGCCGCGGCCGCGCCGGACCACGCCGCTGCCGCGATCGAACGGCGCGCTCCAGTTCATCCGCGCGGCAAGCGTCTCCAGCACCGCGCCGATGGCGGCATCCTGCATCGCCGTGCCGGTCGCCTGCGGGCGGCCGTCGCGCAGGATGTTCCTGCGGCGGAATTCGACCGGGTCGATGCCGAGCTCGCGCGCCAAGAGATCGGTGTGGCTCTCATAGGCCCACACCAGTTGCGGGATGCCGAACCCGCGCAGCGCACCGGCGGGCGGGCGGTTGGTGTAGAGCTCGTAGGAATCGATCGCCACGTTGTCGATGTCGTAGGGCCCGGCGGCGGTGAAGCCGGACTTCTGCGTCACCCGCGGCCCGATATCCGCATAGGCGCCGCCGTTCCACAGGACGTCGCAGCTCCGCGCCGTGATGCGGCCGTCCGCCGTCACGGCGCTCTTGATGCGGAACGTCGTCGGATGCTTGGTGATCATGTAGAACTGCTCTTCCATGGTGAGCGCGACCTTGACGGGACGGCGCACCAGGAGAGCGAGCGCTGCCACCAGCGCCTCGAGCTTGATGTAGACCTTGGCGCCGAATCCGCCGCCGAGGAACGCGACCTTCACCCGCACCCGGTTTTCCGGCCACCCCAGCAGCCGCGCGATCTCCGTGCGCACGAAGGACGGCGTCTGCGTCGCCGAATGGATGGTCAGGCCGGGATGGACGGGATCGCCCACCGCGACCTGCGGCTCGAACGGCAGATGCAGGCACTGCTGGGTCTTGAAGGTGTGCGCGATGACGCGGTCGGCGGCGGCGAAGGCCTTATCGACATCGCCGCGGCGCAAATGAAAGTCGAGCGCCACGTTGGTGTCGCGGCGGCCAGCGAGGTGCTTGAGATCGGCGAAGGTCCCGGCCGGCTTGAGCACGTCATGGACGATGACGGCGCCGTCGAGCGCTTCGATCTCGTCATAGACCGCCGGCAGTTCGTCATACTCCGCACTAATCAGTTGCGCCGCCTGCTCCGCCACATGGGGATCGGCGGCCAGCACCACCGCCACCGGCTCGCCGACGAAGCGCACCTTGTCCAGCGCCAGGATCGGCTGATCGTGGAACGCCGGCCCGTAATAGGGCGACGGGATCAGCGCCCGGATGTCCTCGCCGGTCACCACGCGAACGACGCCGGCGAGCGCCGCGGCCGCCTTCGTGTCGATCGCGCGAATGCGGCCATGGGCGACGGTGGAGCGGAACACCTTGCCGTACAGCATCCCGGGAAGGCGCAGATTATGGGCGTATTCGGCGCGCCCGGTAACCTTGGCCCGCGCTTCCAGGCGCGGAATCGAGCGGCCGATCTGTACCGTCATCTGGTCGGAGCTGTCACTGCTTGGTCAGCACTGTGCAGGAGGCGACGCGATCGGCCGTCAGTCTCGCCATATAGCAGAGTTCCATCTTGTCCGGCGCGAGCATCGTCCCCGAGGTCCAGCCATCGTCATCGACCATGTAGATGGTGCCGGTGTGCGAGATGACGGCGATCACCGGCTCGCTGCTCTTCGGCGAGGCGAACCTGCCGGAGAAACGGCGACCGTCCTGCATGTCGACCGTCAAGGTGAACGAAATGGCCGAAAGTCGCGGCTTGCTCGCCTTGGGCCCGGCATGGTGCGGATTTCCGCGGCCGAGCACGATCGATTCACTTTCTCCCTTCCAGGTGCCGCGAACGTCGGGCACCGCGGTCTGTGCCGCCGCCGGCGCAGCTGCAAGCGTGGCGAGGGTGACGATCCAAGCAAGCTTTGACATGGGCTGATCTCCTCCAGGGGCGAGATTATGAGAGGTCGTAGAACTTTTCGATCAAGATACTGCTCAACATCAAAGACTTTACAGCGCTGTCCGAACTCAATTTGAAACGATAGCATTGCGGGGGTCCGATCCCAACATCCGGCGCGCGGCGTCCGGGCAGTTGGGAACCATGCCATTACCGGATGTTCGCGGCGCACGACGCACAAAATTCGGATCGACCCTTGAGACGCAGTACACTGGCCCGCAACGCCAGGGCCGTGCTCCCGCCCGGGTGTTGCCCAAACATGACGGAGGCTCCCAATGGCGCGCGAAATAACGACCCAATCCAAGGCCAGCCCCGCAGCCAGCCTGCTGGCGCTCGCGCTGGGCGCGGCAGCGGTGGGCGCCGTCGCCATCGGTGCGCTGGCCATCGGCCGCCTCGCGGTCGGTCGCCTGACCATCAAGAAGGCCCGCTTCGGCGCGCTGCAAGTCGATGAATTGACGGTTCGCAAATTGCGCGTCGTCGAACATGAACGGCCGAAGGCGTGATGGCCCGATCACCGCGACCGTCGCCGGCGGTCACATCGATGCAAGTCCTTCAATGGTCGTCGGCTGGCTTCGCCGCCCTGCCCGCGTTACACTGAAAAAAACACAGGCAAAAAACACGGGCAAGAAACACGGGCAAGAAAACATAGGGAGGAGAACATCATGAAAGCAGTCCAACTCGCCGCCGCATGCGCCTTCATCGCCGCCGTCGGCGCCATGCCGATGATCGTGCACGGCCAGACCGCGGCGCCGGCGAAAGGCACCTGGACCCAGAAGACGCCGATGATCACGCCCCGAGGCGAGGTCTCGCTCGCGGAGGTCGGCGGCAAGATTTACGCCCTCGGCGGCAGCATCAACGGCACCTCGGTCCCCCACAACGAGGAATACGACATCGCCACCGACAAATGGCGCACCCGCTACCCGATGCCGAAAGGGCTCGACCACATGGGCGTGGCGGTGGTGAACGGCAAGATCATCACCGTCGGCGGCTTCGTCGCCTCGGTGCACAAGGACGGCCAGGCCCTGGTGTTCGAATACGATCCCGCGGCCGATGTCTGGCGCACCCGCGCACCGATGAGGGCCGGGCGCGGTTCCGTCGGCGTCGCCGTGCTCAACGGCAAGGTCTATGCGATCGGCGGGCGCACGCCGACGGGCGAGACCGTCGCCACCAACGAGGTCTACGATCCCGCGACCAACATCTGGACCGAACTCGCGCCGCTGCCGAAGGCGCGCGACCACGCGGCGGTCGTCGCCGCGGAGGGAAAAATCCACGTCATAGGCGGCCGCTTCACCAGCCCCGCCGACCGCACCGACATGCACGATGTCTACGATCCCGCCACCAATACGTGGACGTCAGGGCCGCCGCTGCCGACGGCGCGCAGCGGCCTCGCCTCCACCTATTACAAGGGCATGACGGTCGTGCTCGGCGGCGAGTTCCCGCAGGAAAAGCGGACCTTCGCGGAAAACGAAGGCTACGACGCCAAGGCAAACGCATGGCACGCGCTGGCGCCGATGCCGCACGGCCGCCACGCTGCCGGCGCCACCAGCGACGGCAAGAACCTCTATGTGGGCGGCGGCAATTTCATGCCGGGCGGCATGGGCGGCGGCCCGACCGGCGAGTTGATGGTGTTCAACCTGCCGTAAGGCATTTGGTTCGGCGGCCTGCGGCCGGGAAGCTGGAGCGCTATCGTTTCAGGTTGAATCGGATAGCGCTCTAAAGTCTTTGGCCTTGGGCATGATCTTGTCCGAAAAGTCTGCAACTTTTCTGGATCATGCTCCAGCCGGCCGCAGCGGCGAGCCGATAACCCAGGACGTCACCTGCGGCTTGCCGACCATCTGCCGGCGCAGGTGCCGCGCGAGCCCACGCCATGCCAGGCACCGCCGCCGGAGCTTGCGGACAACCGGCCGCTGCCGTCGGCCCTCTGGTCGCCGGAGGCGACACTGACGTTGACTGCGCCATTGCCCGACACCCTGCCGCGAACGGGCAAACCGCCGGAGCCGTAGACGATCCCATCCCGGATCTCGACGCCGAAGCTCGAGTTTGGATCGCAGGCGCCGCGCTGCGTCATGATCTGCACCGTCCACCCGCCGTCGAACGACGTACGGGCGTACGTGGCGCCGGTCGCGGAGACTGTCGCGACCGCAATGGTCATAAGAGTGGAGACAGCTGGAAACGAAATTGCTTTCATGCAACGGCCCTCGACATGAGATTGACGTGCAGGTTCGAGGCTGCCGAATCCGGCACGACCGAACCGGAGTAGACCTAGTAATTGTTGCAATCGCTTTAAAGCCATCGGAACGCATTCGCCGGGACGCGACGGGGGAGAAGTTGCCGTCCGGCGCGCGCCGGCTAGAGCGCTGTCGTTTCAGGCTGAATCGGATAGCGCCTTAAAGTTTTTTTGAGCATGATCCCGTCCGCAAAGCCTGCAACTTTTCGTGATCATGCTCGGGTCGGCCGTCGGCGCCTCGGCGCCATCGGCGCCATGAATTCTTAGCGTAAAATTGCGTTTATCATCTTTCATAATCGAATCCTGTTCTACAGTGGCGCCCGGTCCTTCTGCCTCGAGGAAGGAGCTTCGGAGCTTCGTCATGCGCAAGCATCTCCCGATCGCTGTAACCGCCATTGCGATGATCATGTTCTGCGCCTCGTTCTCTGCGATGGCGGAGGAGAAGACGGAGGATGACATCGACGCCTTGAGGGCAAAGGGATACAGGGTAAGAATTATCTCTCCAATTTTCAGCCAACTGGTAACGTTCTCGTTTCCAAAGGGATTCAAGACGGCCTTTGAGAATACCAACGGCGGCCGCTACATTAGGGAAGCCGTGCTTGACGGCGAGACGGCCGACCAATGGTCGCAAATGATCACGGTGACCGGCGCCAAAGGGCTTGCCGCCAACCCGAACTTGAGCGCGCAATCGTTTATCGAGCGGATCGCAAGCGGCTTCAAGGGCGCCTGCCCCGACACCTTTTCCAGCAAGATGGTGGGCACGACGAAGTTCAGCGGACGCGATGCGTTCATAGCACTATCCGCCTGCGGGATGATGGAGGCAGACGGAGCCAAATACAGCGAATCCGCCCTGCTCATCGGCATCAAGGGATCGGCCGATTACTATACGATTCAATGGGCCGAGCGAGATCGCGCGTCGAGCCAGCCGATGACCTTCGACGACTCGAAGTGGGCGGAGAGATTGAAAGAGCTCAGTCCGATCAAGCTCTGCCGAATTGTGGCGAACGAAGCTCCGTTGTATCCGAGCTGCATCAACCAAAAATAGGCGCGTCCTTCGCAGCCGCGATTTCGCTCGGTATCTGGCCGATCGCGGTGGCAAGGAGCCGCATCTGGGGCACTGCGCCCTCACGCTTGATCGAGATCGCCGGGCCAAGCCCGGCGATGACGTCTTTGGGTGGGTCGCAGCCTTCGCCTCATCCCGCCGGATCGAGGCCCTTGGCCTTGTACACTGCGGCGGCGGCCGGCGCGGTGAGGAACTTGATCAACGCCTGGGCGGGTTCCGATTGCTTGGCGTTCGCGCCGACGGCCGTTGCAAACGAAGTGGTGAGCTGGATTTCCTTCGGGAACGGGCCGACCAGTTCGGCGCCGGTGTAGGGCAGGATCTCGCTGATCTGGGTCATGCCGATTTCGGCCTCGCCATTGGCGATGGCGTGGGCGGCAGGGTTTGAAGGCGGCAGGAGCTTGATCCTGTCCTTGAGCGCGTCGGCGATGCCGAGCCGCACCAGCAGCGCCTTGAGGTAGACGCCGGTGCCGCCCTGCTCGACATAGGCGACCGATTTGGCGTTGAGGAGCGCGCTCTTGAACGCGTCGACCGTGCTGATGTCGGGCTTGGGAGCGCCCTTGCGGACCGCGACGCCGGCGCCCGAATTCGCGAGCGTGGCGCGGGTCGCGCCGACCAGCTTGCCCTGCTTGATCAGGTCGTCGATCGCCGAGGTGGTGAGCACCGCGACGTCGAAGGTTGCGCCCTTTTCGATATCAGCCTTCAGCGGGATGGCCGCGCCCCAGGTGAAGACGAGCTTGTGCTCGGTCGCCTTTTCGAAGGCCGGCGCAAGTTGTTCCAATGTTGTCTTCAACGCATTGGAGCTGATCACCTTGATCTCGGCGGCGCTCGCAGAACCGGCGGCGAGCATCATGGCAAATCCGGCTGAGGCGGCGATCATCGCATTTCGTTTCATGGCGTTCCTCCCAAAGCATCCGCGCGCATTTTTGCCCGCAGCCGGGCGGCACCGGCCATTGCGGTTGGTCGCAGGATAGCACCCGAAGCGGCAGAAATCCGCCCCGTCAATACGAGCGCGGCATACCCAACACATGCTCGGCAAGGAAGCTGAGGATCAGGTTGGTCGAGATCGGCGCCACCTGGTAGAGCCGGGTCTCGCGGAACTTGCGCTCGATGTCGTATTCCTCGGCGAAGCCGAAGCCGCCATGGGTCTGCACGCAGGCTTCGCCGGCCGCCCACGACGCGTCGGCAGCAATGAGCTTCGCCATGTTGGCCTCGGCGCCGCAGGGCTTCGACGCATCGAACAAGGCGGCGGCCTCCCGCACCATCAGCTCGGCCGCGCGCATCTGCGCATAGGCCTTGGCGATCGGGAACTGCACGCCCTGGTTCTGGCCGATCGGACGGCCGAACACGACGCGCTCGCTCGCATAGGCCGCGGCCTTGGCGATGAACCATTTGGCATCACCGACGCATTCCGCGGCGATGAGGATGCGCTCCGCGTTCATGCCGGAGAGGATGTAGCGGAAGCCCTTGCCTTCCTCGCCGATGAGGTTCTCGGCGGGGATGCGGACATTGTCGAAGAACACCTCGGTCGTCGAGTGGTTCATCATGGTGCGGATCGGCCGGATCGTCAGCCCGGCCTTCTTGGCCTCGCGCATGTCGAGGATGAAGACCGAGAGGCCGTCGGTGCGCCTGCCCTCGTCTTTAACCGCGGTGCGCGCCAGCAGCAGCATCAGGTCGGAATATTCCGAGCGCGAGGTCCAGATCTTCTGGCCGTTGACCACGTAATGGTCGCCGTCGCGGCGCGCCACCGTCTTGATCGAGGAGGTGTCGGTGCCGCTGCCTGGCTCGGTCACCCCGAACGCCTGCAGGCGTAATGTCCCCGAGGCGATCTGCGGCAGGTATTTGCGCTTCTGCTCGGCATTGCCGTGCCGCAGCAGCGCTCCCATGATGTACATCTGGGCGTGGCAGGCGGCACCGTTGCAGCCGGCGCGCTGGATTTCCTCCAGGATCGCGGCCGCCGCGGCGAGCGGCAGGCCCGAGCCGCCATATTCCTCCGGGATCAGAGCTGAGAGATAGCCGGCCGCGGTGACCGCTTTGACGAATTCCGCGGGATAGGCGCGCTCGCTGTCGAGCTTGCGCCAATATTCGCCGGGGAAATCGGCGCACAGCCGGCGCACGCCGTCGCGAATTTCGCGGTGGGGATCGTCGTCGTGGTCGAACGCGGCCATCACGATACCTTTTGCGCCAGCACGTGGCCGGCGATCTGTTCACGGGTGCCGATCCACACGTCCGCGTCTGCGGCGGCCGCCTCAACGATCTTGCCGTAGTAGAAGGCGCCGCGCGGATGGCCGAAGATGTGGGCGTGGCAGGTGACATCGATGATGGTCACTTCGCCGGTTTCCCGCGCGATGGCGACGTTCTCGGTGAAGGACTCCAGCATGGTGCGCGGCGCGTTGCCGTACTTCATGAAGGGCATGTCGTTGACATCGGTGCCGAGCGGGATCGCGACGATTTTCTTGTCGCCGAATGACCGCACATAGGGAAGGTCGTCGTCGAACACGTCGCCGTACCAGGTGTACCCGGCCTCGGCGAGGAGGCGCGGCGTCTCTGCCCGCGAAGTGCCGCGCGGGCTCAGCCAGCCCACCACCTTGCGGCCCGAAGCCTTCTCCAGCAGCGCGGTGCAGCGCGCGATGTTGGCGCGCTCCTCGTCATCGGAGAGCAGCGCCGGGATCACGTCCATGGCATAGGAATGGGACAGCACCTCGTGGCCGGCGTCGGCCACCGCCTTGACCGCCTCGGGCGCGCGCTCCGCGATCACCGCATTGACCATGACGCTCGCCACCGCCCGGTGGCGGGCGAAGGCGTCGAGCAGGCGATAGATGCCGCGCTTGACCCCATAGCCGGCCCAGGAGATCGCCATGGTGTCGAGCACGCCGGCCGGCAGCGGATTGCCCATCGGGCTGATGCCGGGCGCCTTGCCGTCGGACCACGCCTCGAGGCAGACGTTGAACACCACCGCGATCTTGCGGCCTTCCGGCCAAGCCCACTTCACCTGCTGCCTCATGTTGCACTACGCTCCGACTGCCGCCCGCCGGCCGTCGCGGCGGGGCACCTTCGAGGTTTTGCATATCAGCTTTTGCCGGTTCGATGCAGCCGCGGCAACAACATGTGGCGCGTAGGGCGGGATCGCTTTATCCCGCCGCCCACGGAATGGCGCAATACGCTGCGCTATTGCGCCCTACAGCGTCACTTCGGTCTACAAGATGTCTCCCCGCATGGACCAGCCGTGGCAACGGCGGACCCGAAGGCACGGTCAGTCGCTGGGCCGTAGCCCGGCTTGAGCGCCAGCGAAACCCGGGGTGGCTTTGCCCATCGGATAAGGCAGTCCCGGATTTCGCTCGCGCTTAATCCGGGCTACGATTGCTTATGCGCGAGATCGGAGCCTTCAAGGCCAGGAACAAGCTGGGTCAATTGCTCGACTGGGTGGAGGCTGGCGAGGAAGTCGTCATCACCCGGCGGGGCCGGATCGTGGCGCGGCTAGTGCCGCCGCGCCCTGCCGTCGATCGCGAGCGGGTCCGCAATGCCGCGGCGGCCATCCGCGCGATGAGGAAGGTTGTCAAGCTCGGAGGGCTCAAGATCAAGGGCCTGATTGCTGAAGGTCGGCTATGAGCCTCGTTCTCGCGACATCGTGATGGATTGCTTTGAGGTGGCCAGGTGGTGAGGTTTCTCAAACGCCTCCTGCAGCGCTTGCTGATTTTCGGGCTGGGCGTCTTCAGCGTCTGGCTGATCGTCTTTGTCGTCTTCGAATTTGCCGACCGCAGGCTGCCCTGGATGTTGGCTTTGGGCTTCACTTACGCAATCGGGGCGTATGTCATCCTCCCGCGCGCCGTTCGCATGGGCCTCAAGATCCTCCAGCGCAAACGTGTGCCCAGCTTCACCATCACCGGCGACGGATTGCCCGGCGACCCCGTCAATCTCGTGCTGGTAGGCACGCTCGAACAGCTTCGCGCCGGCTTTGCAGCCGCCGGCTGGTCCGGGGCCGACCGCCTGGGCCTCGCAAGCTCCTGGCGCATGGTCCGCGCATTCGTCTTCAACTCGCCCTATCCGACCGCCCCGTTCAGCACCCTCTATCTATACGGACGCGGCCAGGACATCGGTTTCCAGAAGCCGATCGGCGACAGCCCACGCAAGCGTCATCACATCCGATTCTGGGCTTTGAGCCTCGCGCGTGCCGAGGATACGTTGGGAACATCCGGCTTCTGGCTGAACACCGACCGCCCACCGGAAGATGCGCGCGTCTTCTGGGTGGGAGCCGGCACCAGGGATACCGGTTTCTCGCTGACCCAGCTCACGTTCCAGATCACCCATGCCACCGATTCCGATACCAATGCGGAGCGGGACTTCATCGTCGCAGAATTGAGGAAAATTCCGGTCATCGAGGAAGTGCAATCGTTCCAATCCGGCCAGCATCTCGGCACCAAACAGGTCAACCACTACATCACGGATGGAGAGGTGACTTTGGCGAACTTGCTGGCGGAAATCCAACACCAACTTCGCCAATATTGATTGTCGTGGCCGAGCTTGTCCCGGCCACCTCGACAATACGGCCGTGCCCTCCCAGCGGGATACGCGGGACAAGCCCGCGTATGACGGGTCTCAAGTTGGCGCAAGTCGCGCCGATCTCACTCCGCGATCATCACATACTCGAACTCGCCCGGCTTGTTGTCGATGCCGACCTTGGGCGGCGCGATCCAGCCGGCGAAATGGCCGGGCTCCTGCATCGGCTTCATCAGCTCGGTGATGAAATCGCCGTCCGCCTTCGACGGCAGCCACTGGTCCCGCTGCCGCTCCCAGGCGGCGGCGTCGATCAGTTCGCCCGATCAGGCGTCGCGCGCGCGTCGCGGAACTCGCCGATGCCGCGATGGAATGCCACGTGGGGAAGCTGCAGGCGGAAATCGACGCCGCTGCGCGCGATGATCTTGTTCCAGCGCTCGATGCCCTTGGCGCAGTCGGCGGAGTAGTCGTCGCGCAGGCGCATGTTGAGCGCGGTCAGCGCCGGCTCGTCGACCAGCCTGATCACGCCGTCGACCAGCTTGAGCACGGGATAGGTCGCGTTCTCCAGGCGGTGATCGTCGTCGATCTTGGTCTCGCGGTGACGGCCCTTGAGGCTCGCGTTGAAAACGTTCGCGGCGTTGGTGGAGACCTCGGAGCCGAACAGGTCGAGCGACAGGGTGTAGTGCAGATTGAGCTTCTTCTGCAGGGTCGGCAGGTCGATGACGCCGAGCCCGCGCACGCGCGCGACATCGGCGGGGTCGTCGATGCCGGCCGCCCGCATCGCTTCGCAGGTGCGCTGGATGGTGCGGCCGACCCCGGTTTCGCCCACGAACATGTGGTGGGCTTCCTCGGTGAGCATGAAGCGGCAGGTGCGCGAGAGCGGATCGAAGCCGGATTGCGCCAGGCTTTCGAGCTGCATCTTGCCGTCGCGGTCAGTGAAGAAGGTGAACATGAAGAACGACAGCCAGTCCGGCGTCTGCTCGTTGAACGCGCCGAGCATGCGCGGCGCATCGGCGCTGCCGGAGCGGCGGCGCAGCAGCTCTTCGGCCTCCTCGCGGCCGTCGCGGCCGAAATATTTGTGGAGGAGATAGACCATCGCCCACAAATGGCGGCCTTCCTCGACATTGACCTGGAACAGGTTGCGCATGTCGTAGAGCGACGGCGCGGTCTTGCCGAGATGGCGCTGCTGCTCCACCGAGGCGGGCTCGGTGTCGCCCTGGACCACGATGAGCCGCCGCAGCATGGCGCGGTATTCGCCCGGCACGTCCTGCCAGACCGGCTCGCCGAAATGGCGGCCGAATGGGATCTTGCGGTCCTCTTCCTGCGCCGCCAGCAGGATGCCCCAGCGGTATTCCGGCATGCGCACATAGTCGAACTTCGCCCAGCCCTTGGCATCGACCGAGACCGCGGTGCGCAGGTAGACCATCGCCTCCTGGAAGCCCTCCGGCCCCATGTCCCGCCACCAGTTGAGATAGCCGGGGTGCCAGCCTTCCAGCGCCCGCAGGATGCGGCGGTCCTCGGTCAGGCCGACATTGTTCGGGATCTTGGTCGAGTAGTCGACCTCGATGAGGCTCATGGCACGCTCCTGTACTCCGCCCCTCCGCGCCGCGGATACTACACCCGCTTGGTGTCGAATTGTGGCTTGCGGCCGGTGCCGTAGCGGCCGAGCGCGCCGGCCTCGCCGACCGCGTTGGGGCGCTGGAAGATCCAGTTCTGCCAGGCGGTGAGGCGGCCGAAGATCTTGGTTTCCATGGTCTCGGGGCCGCCGAACCGCAGATTGGCCTCGAGCCCGGTGAGGCTGTCCGGCGAGAAGCTCGCGCGCTCCTCGAGGAAGACGCGGATCTCGTCGTCCCAGTCGAGCTCGTCGAGCGCGAAGGTGACGAGGCCCTGGGCCTGCGCCGCCTGCGGCTTCGAGCGCCACGCCGACCCGGCCGCGCGCCGCCTCGACCAGCACGGGCTCGCCGAGGAAGCGGGTGGCGAGACGGGAAAGGCCGTTGCTCATGGTCAGCGCGCCGAAATTGGCCTGCGCCGAGGGTGATCGCTGCGGGCGCGCGGTTGTCGCCGTCGATGGTGCCGATGCGCATGTAGGAACGGTCGGCGGCGAATACGATCTCGGCGAGCGTGCCGGCAAAGCAGGAGCCCGGCTCGATGAGCGCGACCAGCGAGCGCGAGGTGAGGTCGATGCGCTTGAGCACGCGGCGCCATTTGAGCCGGATTTCCCGCGCCAGCCAATGCGCGGCATTGGCATCGAGGAAGGCGTCGTGGTCGAGCACCGCATGTGCATCGCCTTCCGACTTGAACACGATGGCGGCGACGTCGAGCTCGTTGAGGCGGATGTCGAGGATGGCATCGTCGAGCTCGCGGGCGAGCTGCAGCGGCCAGAACGCCGCGCCCTGCGCGACCATTTCATCCGCCGACGCGGGCGGCGGGTCCGCCGGCCCGCGCAGCACGATGGTAGCGAGGCGCGCTTCGCGATCGAACGCCACGGCGACATAGCGATAGTCGCGGCGGTCGTCGCTGATGCTGCGCGCGAGCGGCGTCAGCGCAACGCCGCGCATGGCACCATCCGCACTCACCCATTCCCGCGTCTTGGCGGCGACCGCGGTCTCGAGCTGGCTGTTGGGCACCACGGCGTCGACCAGCCGCCACTCCACCGCGCGCTTGCCCTTCACGCCCTCTTCCGTGGTGCAGAAGACATCCGCATGGTCGCGGCGGACCTTTCGCTTGTCGGTGACGCGCGTCAGGCCGCCGGTGCCGGGCAGCACCGCGAGCAGCGGCACCTCCGGCAGCGACACCGTGGAGGAACCGTCGTCCACCAGCACGATATAATCGGCGGCGAGCGCCATCTCGTAGCCGCCGCCCGCCGCGGTGCCGTTGATCACGGCGATGGTGCGCAGGCCCGAGGCTGCGCTCGCATCCTCGATGGCGTTGCGCGTCTCGTTGGTGAACTTGCAGAAGTTGACCTTGTGGGCATGGCTGGTGCCGGCCAGCATGCGGATATTGGCGCCGGCACAGAACACCCGCGGCTTGGCCGAGCGCAGTTGCACCACCCGCACCGCAGGATGCTCGAACCGAATGCGCTCGAACGCATCGGCCAGCTCGATGTCGACGCCGAGGTCATAGGAATTGAGCTTGAGCTCGTAGCCTTCGAACAGCCCGCCCTTCTCGTCCACGTCCATGGTGAGCGTCGCGACGGCGCCGTCGACGGCGAGCGTCCAATGGCGATAGCGCGCCGGCTCGGTCGCAAAATCGATCCGGCTCAGTCCATTCGCGAGCTTGTGCGCGGCTTCCGCCATTACCATCCTCGCCTTCTTCGTCACAAGTGCGGGCCTGCGATCCCCCTCTCCCGCTTGCGGGGGAGGGCTGGGGAGGGGGCCCGCTGACGCGTCGCCCATGCCGCCCGCGCCCCCTCCCTGACCCTCCCCCGCAAGCGGGAGAGGGAAAAACCGGGCCCCGTTACCTGACGATCCATTTTTGACGCAGGAGTGCTCACACCCGTCCAATCATCATAGCCGCAACCGGCCGGTGAAATCGACGATCGCGCGCAGTGTCTCGGCAGCCGCCTCGCGATGGGGAACGTGGCGGACGCCGGGAAGGATCACCGCTTCCACCGGGCAATGGCATTCCTCCTTTGCCGTCTCGACCTGTTTCAGCGTGCCGTATTGATCGTCCTCGCCCTGGATGATGAGCATGGGCACGCGGATATAGGCGAGTTCCTCGGTGATGTCCCATTTGCGGAACTCCGGGTCGAGCCAGGGGCCGCTCCAGGAGTAGAACGCATTGTCGGGATCCTGGTGCCAGCGCCCGAGCTTGGCGCGCAGATCGCCGGTTCCGTAGAGCTCGTGCATGCGGGCGATCTCGGCGACGCCGAACGCCTCGGTGAAGAAATGCGGCGCCAGCAGCACGAGGCCGCCGATGCGGTGGTCCTCGACGCTGCCCGCATAGATCGCCGCGATGGAGGCGCCGTCGCTGTGGCCGAGCA
Source organism: uncultured Alphaproteobacteria bacterium (assembly GCA_963791375.1). Taxonomy (GTDB): domain Bacteria; phylum Pseudomonadota; class Alphaproteobacteria; order Rhizobiales; family Xanthobacteraceae; genus JAJPKK01. Next base: position 117,028 of record CAWBSI010000025.1, on the reverse strand, counting down.
GGATGCCGCGTTCGAGCCCGATGGCGTCGAGCACGTGCGGCAGCACCTCGCGCGCCTCCTCGTGCATGAAAGTGGTCCGCCGCGGCATCACCGAGGCGCTGGAGCGCCCATAGCCGGCGCGGGAATAGGCGAACACGCCGAGCCCGGTGGCCGCCGCGAGCCGGTCCGGGAAATCGCCCCACAGGCCGACCGAGCCGAGCCCTTCATGGAGCAGGACGAAGGTCGCGGCTTCGTCGGGCTGCGGCCCGATCATCCGGTATTCCAGGCGGCTCGCACCGATCTCGATGAAGCCCTCTGCGGCCAACTTCATTGCTGCAGAACCCGGTTCGATCAGCTTGAGGGCGCCTCCGCGCGCAATTTGAAGCGCTGGATCTTGCCGGTCGCGGTCTTCGGCAGGTCGGTGCGGAATTCGATCCAGCGCGGATATTTGAAGGCGGCAAGCTGGCTGCGGCAATGCTCGCGCAGCGCCTGCGCGGTTTCCTCGCTCGGCCGTGCCGGAGGATTTGAGCACCACGAACGCCTTGGGCTTGATCAGGCGATCCTCGTCGGGCCACGCCACCACCGCCGCTTCGAGCACGTCCGGATGGCGTCATCAGCGCGCCCTCGACCTCGAACGGCGCCACGTAGACGCCGCCGACCTTGAGCATGTCGTCGCGGCGCCCGCAATAGAGGTAGTAGCCGTCCTTGTCCTCGATGTACTTGTCGCCGGAACGCGTCCACTCGCCGAGGAAGGTCGCGCGCGACTGCTCGCGGTTGTTCCAATACATGACGGCCGCGGTGGGACCGCGCACCTGCAGCTCGCCCATCTCGCCTGGCGCGACCGGCGCGCCGTCATCGTCGACGAGGCGGATGTCGTAGCCCGGCACCGGCTTGCCGGTGGTGCCGTAGCGCACCTCTCCCATTCGGTTGGACAGGAAGATGTGGAGCATTTCCGTCGAGCCGAGGCCGTCGAGAATGTCGACGCCGAAGCGTTCGCTCCAGCGCCGCCCGACATCGACCGGCAGCGCTTCGCCGGCGGAGACGCAGCTGCGCAGCTTGAGCGCGGCGCGCTCCACCGGGTTCGCCGCGAGAAAGGCGGCATAGAAGGTCGGCACCGCGAAGAACACGGTGACGCCATGCCGGCGCAGCAGCGCGGCGACCGCATCGGGCGTCGGCCGCTCCGGCATCAGCACCGTGGTCGCGCCGGCCGCGAGCGGAAAGCTCATGGCGTTGCCGAGGCCGTAGGCGAAGAACAGCTTCGCCACCGAATAGACGACGTCGTTCTCGGTGAGGCCGAGCACCGGTGCGCCATAGAGATCGTCGGTCAGCCGCGGCGCGGCATGCACGTGCACCGCGCCTTTGGGCTGGCCGGTCGAGCCCGAGGTGTAGAGCCAGAAGCAGATGTCGTCGCGGGTGGTCGGCGCCGTGAGGTCGGGCCCCGCGGCCGATTGCAGCGCGTCCTCGAACAGCGTGTGGCCGTGGCCCTGCTTGCCCGACACGATCACGTGCGCGAGGTCCGGACACGATCCGATCAGGCCGGCAAAGCGCGGATAGAGCTCCTCGGAGACGACCAGCAGCCGGGCGCGGCTGTCCTCGAGCATGAATCGATAGTCGGCCTCGCTCAGCAGCGTGTTGACGGGAACGGCGACGACGCCCGCCTTGACGGCGCCGAGAAATGCGGTCGGCCAGTCGATGGTGTCGGTGAGGCAGATCAGGATGCGCTGCTCGCGCGCAATGCCGAGGCTGCGCAGCAGCTTGCCGAACCGCGCGACCCGCTCGGCGAGCTGCCCATAGGTCCACGTCCCGCGCGGATCGATATAGGCGGACTTGCCGGCGCGCCCCGCGGCGAGATTGCGGGCGAGGATGTCCTCGGCGAAATTGTAGCGCCGCGGAATGGCGGCCTCCGCAGCGCCGGCGGCGGCAGGCGTCGCGATATCCCGATCATCCGGATCGGGGGAATCCAGACCTTGGGCGTCCATGTTCCTCACCACTTGTTTTTTATCACAAGGCGACTGCGCCTGGAGAATATGACGAATAGAATGAGGATGAACAGAAGCGTCTGAGATGAGTTCGCGCCACTTCGCAGCCGGCGCGGCCAACCCCGGGATGGAAATTGCATGGCTCCTCATGGCGCGCCCCAAGCCACGTCTCACTTGGCGCCTTTCATGTTCGACCGCGCCGCCGAGACCATGCCGCGGCGCGATCTCGCGGCACTGCAGCTCGCAAGGCTCAAGGAAACGCTCGCCCGCGCCTACGAGTGCGTTCCCGCGTTTCGCCGCAAGTTCGATGCGGCCGGCGTCACCCCGGAGCACCTGCGTTCGCTCGCCGACCTCGCGCACTTCCCGTTCACGATGAAGACCGATCTGCGCGACAATTATCCGTTCGGCATGTTCGCGGTGCCGCGCGAACAGGTGCTGCGCCTGCACGCCTCCTCCGGCACCACCGGCAAGCCGACCGTGGTCGGCTACACCAAGGACGACCTCGACCTGTGGTCCGACCTGATGGCGCGCACGCTCGCCTGCACCGGCGCGCGCCCCGGCGACATCGTTCACAACGCCTACGGCTATGGGCTGTTTACCGGCGGGCTCGGCATGCACTATGGCGCGGAGCGTCTCGGCTGCACCGTCGTGCCCATGTCCGGCGGCGGCACCGAGCGCCAGGTGACGCTGATGCAGGACTTCGGCGCCACCATCCTGTGCGCGACGCCGTCCTATGCCCTCAACATCGCCGAGGTGGCGGAGGCCATGGGCGTCGATATCGCCAAGCTGCCACTGCATTTTGGCGCGTTCGGCGCCGAGCCCTGGAGCGAGCCGATGCGCCACGACCTCGAGCGCACGTTAGGCATCAAGGCGGTCGACGTCTACGGCCTGTCGGAGATCATCGGCCCCGGCGTCGCCAGCGAGTGCCACGTGGCGCAGAACGGGCTGCATGGCTGGGAGGACCATTTCCTGTTCGAGATCATCGACCCCGACACGCTGGCGCCGCTTCCCATGGGCGCCACCGGCGAGCTCGTCATCACCACGCTCACCAAGCAGGCGCTGCCGATGGTCCGCTACCGCACCCGCGACATCACGCGGCTCTCCGACGAGCCCTGCGCCTGCGGGCGCACCCATGTGAGGATCATGCGCGTCACCGGCCGCGACGACGACATGCTCATCATCCGCGGGGTCAACGTGTATCCCTCCCAGGTCGAAGCGGTGCTGGTCGGGTATCCCGGCCTCGCGCCCTATTACCAGATCGTGCTCAGGCGCGAAGGCGCCCTCGATGCCATGACCGTCGAGGTGGAGCGCACGCCCGACACGCCTGATGACGCCGGCTTTTCCGCCGCGAAGTCCGGCGAGGTGCAGCGCCGTCTCAAGTCCCTGGTCGGGGTAACCTGCAAAGTCGTCGTCAAGCCGCCCGGCGAGGTGCCGCGCTCCCAGGGCAAGGCGGTGCGGGTCCGGGACGAGCGCAAGGGCGGGCACTAAGGCTTTGTCCGCCAACAGTCGGATCAGTTTTGGCCCCCTCCCCCGCTTGCGGGGGAGGTCAGGGAGGGGGCAATTCCGCGGCACAGACTCGCCGCAAGAGCCCCCTCCCCAACCCTCCCCCGCAAGCGGGAGAGGCAGTAAAAGGCCGTTCGATCAAGCGAATTGAAGCAATAGCGGACCAAGTCCCAAGGCCCCAAAATTGCCCGCAACCCGTCGTTGCAGCGTCACAACGACGCGGCTATAATCCGGGCGTTGGCGGCCTCGCGGCGGACTCCGCTCGGCCACCCATATCCATTTACCAAGGACTAAGGTCATGGCCCTCGATCCCAAGGGAGCGGCACTGGCACTGCATCGATTTGGCTTCGGGCCGCGCCCGGGCTCGATCGCCGCCATCGCCTCCGATCCGCGCGGCGCGCTGCTCGCGGAGCTCGACCGGCCCAATGCCGGCCAGATCCTCGCCGCCGCCGGCCTGATGACCAGCGGCGCGGCCAATCGCGCGGCCTTCGAGTTCTTTGCCGAGCGCAACGCCAAGGCGCGGGTCGCACGCCTGCGCGAAGAGGAGGCCAAGCGCGTTGCGGCGGAAGCCGGCACGGCGATGATGATGGAGGCGAAGGCGGAGATGGCGCCGGAGGCCGCCAAAACGCCCGACAGCAAGCCGCCCGACAACAAGCCTCCGGCCGCCACGCAGGCCGCGACCCCGCCCCCGGAGACGGTGCCGCAGCAGATCTTCTTTGCGGAAGCGAGGGCGCGTTTCGATGCGGCCATCAATGCGGAGAGCGGATTCGTCGAGCGCCTGGTGTGGTTCTGGTCGAACCATTTCTGCGTCAATGCGGACGACACCGTGATGGCCGGCGCCTATGAGCGCGAGGCGATCCGCCCTCACGTGCTCGGGCATTTCGTCGAGCTGCTGCAAGCCGCCGAAGGCCATCCGGCGATGCTGATCTACCTGACCAACACCTTCTCGATGGGCCCGAACTCGGTCGCCGGCATCAATCGCACCAGGGGGCTCAACGAGAATCTCGCCCGCGAGATTCTCGAGCTGCATACGCTGGGCGTGCGCACCGGCTACACCCAGGAGGACGTGACGAGCTTCGCCAAGGTGATCACCGGATGGACCATCCTGCCCACCGACACCAATCCGGACCATGGCGGCGAGTTCCAGTTCCACCGGCGCCTGCACGAGCCGGGTTCGCAGACCGTAATCGGCAAGTCCTATCGTGACACCGGCGTCGAGCAGGGCCGCGCGGTGCTGGCCGATCTCGCCCGCCATCCGGCGACCGCCAGGCACATCGCCTTCAAGCTCGCCCGCCACTTCGTCGCCGACGATCCGCCGCCGGCATTGGTGGCGAAGCTGGAGCAGCGCTTCAACGAGACCGAAGGCGACCTCTATGAGGTATCCAAGGCCCTCGTCGCCGCGCCGGAATCGTGGTCGGAGGAGCGCGTCAAGATCAAGCGGCCGAGCGAATGGGTGGTCGCCTATCTGCGCGCGGCGCGGTTCACCGGCGACATACGCCTCATGAACGGGACCATGAACCGGCTGGGCCAGCCGCTGTGGCGCCCGCCGGCGCCGCGCGGCTTCCCCGACGAAAATGCCACTTGGCTCGACGGGCTCTCCCACCGGCTCGACATCGCCAACAATTTCGCCCAACGCAATGCCGAACGACTCGACGCGGCGGCGATGCTGGACACCGCGCTCGGGCCGCTCGCCTCCGAAGAGACGCGCCGCGCCGTCGCCCGCGCCGAGAGCAAGCCGCAGGCGCTGACCCTGGTGCTGATGGCGCCCGAATTCCAGTGGAGATGATCATGTCGTCCAAGCTCCATACCCCGACGCTTCACGCCTCGACCCGCCGCGAGTTGCTGCTCGCCTCCGGCGCGCTGTTCGCCTGGGCCCATGTGCCGCGCATCGCCCGCGCCGAAGGCCGCGACCCGCGCTTCCTCACCATCGTGCTGCGCGGCGCGCTGGACGGGCTTGCCGCGGTGGCGCCGGTCGGCGATCCCGACTGGATCAAGCTGCGCGGCGACAACGCGCTCAAGCTCGACGGCGATACTCCGGCGCTGCCGCTCGACGGCTTCTTCGCCCTCAATCCGGCGATGCCGAACCTCCACCGCCTCTACAAGGCGGGACAGGCGACCATCGTTCACGCGGCGGCGACGCCCTATCGCGAGCGCTCCCATTTCGACGGCCAGGACGTGCTCGAAAGCGGCCTCGGCGGCGTCGCGCGCGCCGACAGCGGCTGGCTCAACCGCGCGCTGGTGGCGCTGGAGCCGGGCGGGCGCGTCGATCCGCGGGGACGGCGGACCTTTGCGGTCGGGCCGATCACGCCGCTGGTGGTGCGCGGGCCGGCGCCGGTGCTGTCATGGGTGCCGCCGCGGGGAGCGCCGGTCAGCGACGAGACCACGATGCGGCTCCTCGACCTCTACCGCCACACCGATCCGACCCTGGCGCGGGTGCTCGAAGACCGCATCGGCCTCGCCGCCATCGCGCGGGCCGGCGGCATCGAGCGCAAGCCCGAGGATATGGGCCCGGTGGTGCAGGTCGGCGGCATCGAGCAGGTGCGCGCCTATTTCGCCGAGGCCTCCGGCGCGGCGGCGAAGTTCCTCGCCAGCGCCGACGGGCCGCGCGTCGGCGCGCTCGCGCTGGATGGCTGGGACACCCACATCAACGAAGGCGCCGTCAAGGGACGCCTCGCGTCACTTCTCGGCGCGCTGGACGGCGCCATCGCCGCGATCGAGAAAGGCATGGGCCCGGCGTGGAGCGAGACCGTCGTGGTGCTCGTCACCGAGTTCGGCCGCACCGCCCACGTCAACGGCACCGAAGGCACCGACCACGGCACCGCCACGGTGGCGCTGCTCGCCGGCGGCGCGCTCAAGGGCGGACGGGTGGTGGCCGATTGGCCGGGCGTCAAGGAGGCCGACCTCTACGAGAAGCGCGACCTCAAGGCGACCACCGACCTGCGCGCCGTGCTCAAGGGCCTGCTCAAGGACCATCTGCGCCTCGACGACGACGTGCTGGCGGCGGAGATCTTCCCCGACAGCGCCGCGGTGAAGCCGATGAGCGGGCTGGTGGGATAGGCATGCGGTTTCGTTACCCGCTCATCCTGATCCAGCCTATTCGATAAAGGGATTCTGAATCGTTAGTTGCTCGATCGTCTGCCCATGGTGAAGGTCCTCGGAATAGAGGATGGAGCAACCGGCTCGCAGCGCCGCGGCAACGATGAGGTTGTCGTAGATCGAAAAACCGCGATCGCGCGCGATTTCGACTGCCGCTTGGTGCAGTTCCACGGTCAACGGCAGGGGCGGATCGAGGAGGACTTTCAGGATGCCGAGGGCGTCATGGATTTCGTCCCAGCCGCGTCCCTGTTTGCGACGCGAAACATTCACGAATTCATTCAGGACCTGGACGCTGATGACACCGCCGCCTTCCAGCAAGGCAGCCGCCCTTTCGTTGCGGGGATCGTTTGAACTGAACGCATAGACGACGACGTTGGTGTCGAGGAACGGCTTAGCGTTCATTTGCCTCTTCCCGGTCGAATTTGAATCCGGGGGGCAAGGGCCGTCTCAGTGCGCGCAATCGCTTCAGCGCCTCCTCACGCCTACGGTCGCGGGAAACCTCGAAGTGGCGCGTACCGGCGACTGTGATCTCGATCTCATCCCCTTCCTTGAGCTTGAGCGCGTCCACCACCGCCTGAGGAAGGCGGACGGCGAGGCTGTTGCCCCACTTCGACACATGCATGGCCACTCCCATTGATAAGCGAAGATGATATACGTTATTAACGTATATCATAGACAGCGATCTAGCGGGAGATCAAGGGCAGCCGACAATCATCGGCAATTTCTCGTCCGAAACCGCAAAGCTGTCTCGACTCGGAGAGCGTTGGGCCTTACCTCTCCGGGCGCCGCTCATCGCGTCGAAGGCGACGGCGGCTGGGAAGCCGCGGGGACCGATCGATGGACATGATGACCGTGGAAGACCTCGGGGACGAGATCACCAATGTGATCTTCAGCGGCCGGCTCGATTTCATCGGCGCCGCGTCCGTCGGCCAGCGTTTCAATGCTCACGTCAGCACCAAGCGAGGGGTCATCGTCGATCTTTCCGATGTCGACTACGTGGCCTCGCTCGCCATCCGGTTTCTGTTGTCCGGCGCCAAAGCCGTCAAGGGCAATGGCGGCAAGCTGATCATCCTGTCGCCGGACGAATATGTTTACAGCGTTCTCAAGACCGCCGGCATCGACCTCATCATGCCGATCCTGTTCGACCGCAGCGAAGCCATCGCGGCGGTTCGTCCCTGAACGAGCAAGTAGCCCGCCCCTCCCCTACACGAACGCCTGCAACCCGGTCTGCGCGCGGCCGAGGATCAGCGCGTGGATGTCGTGGGTGCCTTCATAGGTGTTCACGGTCTCCAGGTTCTGCATGTGGCGCATCACGTGGTACTCGATCTGGATGCCGTTGCCGCCGTGCATGTCGCGGGCGGTGCGCGCGATGTCCAGCGCCTTGCCGCAATTGTTGCGCTTGATGAGCGACACCATCTCGGGCGTGGCGCGGCCGTCGTCGAGCAGGCGCCCGACCCGCAGCGCGGTCTGCAGCCCGAGCGCGATCTCGGTCTGCATGTCGGCGAGCTTCTTCTGCACCAGCTGGGTCGCGGCGAGCGGGCGGCCGAACTGTTTGCGGTCGAGGGTGTATTGCCGCGCCCGGTGCCAGCACTCTTCCGCCGCGCCCATGACGCCGAGCGCGATGCCGAACCGCGCCCGGGTGAGGCAGCCGAACGGCCCCTTGAGGCCGGACACGTTGGGCAGCAGGCTTGCTTCCGGCACCACGACGCCGTCCATCACCACTTCGCCGGTGATCGAGGCGCGCAACGACAATTTGCCGCCGATCTTCGGGGCCGACAGGCCCTTCATGCCTTTCTCAAGCACGAAGCCGCGGATCTCGTCGCCATGGGCGGCCGACTTCGCCCAGATGACGAACACGTCGGCGAGCGGCGCATTGGAAATCCAGGTCTTGTTGCCGGTGAGGCGGTAGCCGTCGGCGACCTTCTCGGCCCGCGTCTTCATGCCGGCGGGGTCGGAGCCGGCGTCGGGCTCGGTGAGCCCGAAGCAGCCGACCCACTCCCCGGTCGCGAGCTTGGGCAGATACTTCTTGCGCTGGGTCTCGTCGCCATAGGCGTAGATCGGGTACATCACCAGCGAGGACTGCACGCTCATCATGGAGCGAAATCCGGAATCGACCCGCTCGATCTCGCGTGCCACCAGCCCGTAGGAGACATAGTTCGCCTCGGCGCCGCCATAGGCCTCAGGGGTGGTGACTCCGAGCAGGCCGAGCGCGCCCATCTCGGCGAAAATGGAACGGTCGGTGTTTTCCTGCATGTAGGCTTCGATCACCCGCGGCATGAGCTTCTCCTGGGCATAGCCGCGCGCGGTGTCGCGGATCAGCCGCTCGTCCTCGGTGAGCTGGTCGTCGAACAGCAGCGGATCGTCCCACTGGAACGACGTGCGCTGCTCCTTGGCGCTCTTTGCCGCCTTCTGCCCGGCCGTGCTCATCGGGAACTCCTATGCGTTTGTTTGTCGTGTTATGCCGCGCGCGGGCCGGTCGGGGCAAGCCGTGCCCCCTCCCCCTTCTTCAGGGGAGGGAGTTTTCAACCCGGCGCCAGCAGCTTGCTCACGACCTTGGCGGTGTAGTCGACCATGGGAACGATGCGGGCGTAGTTGAGCCGGGTCGGCCCGATCACGCCGATGACCCCGACGATGCCGCCGCTGGCGTCATGGTAGGGCGAGATGATGGTCGAGGAGCCCGACAGCGAGAACAGCTTGTTCTCCGAGCCGATATAGATGCGAACGCCTTCGGCGCGCTCGGCGCGGCCGAGCAGGTCGGCAACGCCGCGCTTGGTTTCGAGCTCGTCGAACAGCCGGCGCACCCGTTCGAGGTCGTCCACCGCCTTGAGGTCGTCGAGCAGATTGGCGTGGCCGCGCACGATCAGCCTGCGCTCGTCGCGCTCGCCGCCCGACCAACTCGCAAAGCCTGCCGCGACGATCTTCTGGGTCAGTTGCATCGAGCTCGGCGCGGCCGGCTTCGAGCGCCATCTCGAGCTCGGCCTTGGCCTCCGCGAGGGTCTTGCCGCGGACATGGGCGTTGAGGAAGTTCGACGCCTCGGTCAGCGCCGAGGCCGGCAGCCCGATCGGCAGGTTGAGCACGCGGTTCTCGACCTGGCCGTCCTCGGCCACCAGGATGACCAGCGCGCGCTCCGGCTCCAGGCGGACGAACTCGATGTGCTTGACGCGGACATTGGCCTTGGCGGTGAGCACGACGCCAGCGGCGCGCGTGAGCCCCGACAGCAGGACGGAGGCCTCCGTCAGCACGTTCTCGACGGTTTTTCCGGCCGCGGCGACCTGGCCCTCGATGGCGACGCGATCGGGCTCGCTGAGATCGCCGATCTGCATCAGCGCATCGACGAAAAACCGCAGGCCGAGCTCGGTCGGCAGCCGGCCCGCCGAGGTGTGCGGGGCATAGATCAGCCCGAGCTGCTCGAGATCCTGCATGACGTTGCGCACCGAAGCCGGCGACAGCGTCATCGGGATGATCCGCGACAGATTGCGCGAGCCGACCGGCTCGCCGGTCGTGAGGTAGCTTTCGACGATCTGGCGAAAGATCTCGCGCGAACGGTCATTGAGCTGGGCGAGGCTGATTTCGCTCGAGCCGATCGGGACGTCTTGGGACACGGAGCGCATCATGGAATCAATGCCTTGGACCATGGCATTTGTCCATCCCGGGGCCCAATTCAAGGCCTTCCCGACCGCGGCCCTTGTGAAGATGCGCCTGCGAACTTAAAAGCTTGCCGGAGCGGCCCGCGATCCGACACAGCCGCCGGGAGAACCTGTTCATGCGACCAAGCCGCCGCCAACCCGACGAGCTTCGTGCCGTAACCCTCGAACGCGGCGTGGTAAAATACGCGGAAGGCTCCTGCTTCGTGAAGTTCGGCGACACCCATGTGCTGGTGACGGCGACGCTGGAGGATCGCATGCCGCCCTGGCTCAAGGGCCAGGCCCGCGGCTGGATCACCGCCGAATACGGCATGCTGCCGCGCGCCACCCATGAGCGCACCCGCCGCGAGGCCACCGCCGGCAAGCAGGGCGGCCGCACCGTGGAGATCCAGCGGCTGATCGGCCGCAGCCTGCGCACGGTGGTCGACCTCGAAGCGCTCGGCGAGCGCCAGATCACCGTCGATTGCGACGTGATCCAGGCCGACGGCGGCACCCGCACCGCATCCATCACCGGCGCCTGGGTGGCGCTGCACGACTGCCTCAGCTGGATGAAGAACCGCGAAATCATCCGCACGGTGCCGTTGCGCGACCACGTCGCCGCCATTTCCTGCGGCATCTACAGCGGAACCGCGGTGCTCGACCTCGACTACGCCGAGGATTCCTCCGCCGACACCGACGCCAATTTCGTGCTGACGGGAACCGGCGGCATCGTCGAGATCCAGGGCACGGCGGAGAAAACGCCGTTCACCGAAACCCAGCTCTTGACGTTGCTGGCGTTGGCGCGCAAGGGGATCGGCAAGCTGATCGACCTGCAGAAAATGGCGGTGATGTGAAACCACGTCGCCATTGCGCGATCGTGAGCACGGCGTGAACCGCGCCGCCGATACCACATTTCGGGGTAGCACAGGCATGCACATGCCTTCACAACGCCATCGCCCCGTCGCCGGACGGCTGGTGATCGCGACCCACAATCCCGGCAAGCTGCGCGAAATGCGCGAGCTGCTCGCGCCCTATGGGGTCGAGGCGGTCGCGGCCGGCGATCTCGGCCTCGGCGAGCCGGAGGAGACCGGCACGAGCTTTCGCGAGAACGCCCGCATCAAGGCCGCCGCGGCGGCCAAGGCCGCGCAACTGCCGGCCTTCGCCGACGATTTCGGCCTCGTCGTCGATGCGCTCGGCGGCGCGCCCGGCATCCATTCGGCGCGCTGGGCGGGCGCCGACAAGAACTTCGCCCGCGCCATGGGCGAGATCGACGACAGGCTCAGGAGCCAGGGCGCGATGGCGCCGCACGACCGCACCGCGCATTTCATCTCGGCGCTGTGCGTCGCCTGGCCCGACGGCCACGTGGAAGAATTCGAAGGCCGCGTCGACGGCGTCCTGGTATGGCCGCCGCGCGGCGAAAAGGGCTTCGGCTACGATCCGATGTTCCTGCCGGCCGGACACGACCGCACCTTCGGCGAGATGACCGAGCGAGGAAAAGCACGGCCTGCCGCCGGGCAGCCGCGGCCTGTCCCACCGCGCCCGCGCGTTTCGCAAGCTCGCGGAGGCCTGCCTTGGCAACTCTTGAGCATGCGCGTCGAGCACGTTGCGAAGCCGGCCGGCGGCCGCGCCGCCGACGCCGCGTTCGGCGTCTACATCCACTGGCCGTTCTGCCTCTCCAAGTGCCCCTATTGCGACTTCAACAGCCATGTCCGCCACGGCGCCATCGACGAGGCGCGGTTCGTGCGGGCCTTCACCGCCGAGATCGCCGCAACCGCGGCACGCACGCCGGGCCGCACGGTATCGACCATCTTCTTCGGCGGCGGCACGCCGTCGCTGATGCAGCCGGCGACGGTCGGCGCGATCCTCGACGCGGTCGGCCGGCACTGGCAGGTCGCGCCCGACGTCGAGGTGACGCTCGAAGCCAATCCGACCAGCGTCGAGGCGACCCGTTTCGCCGGCTACCGGGCGGCCGGCGTCAATCGGGTGTCGCTCGGCGTGCAGGCGCTCGACGACGACGCGCTCAAGGCGCTCGGGCGGATGCATACGGCCCGCGAGGCGCTCGACGCCGTCGCCATCGCGCGCGCGGCATTCGAGCGCTATTCGTTCGATCTCATCTATGCGCGCCCGGGCCAGACGCCGCAGATGTGGCGCGCCGAGCTCGAACGCGCCATCGCCGAGGCGGCCGAGCACCTCTCGCTCTATCAGCTCACCATCGAAGAGGACACGCCGTTCGCAGCGCTCCATGCCGCCGGCAAGCTCGTGGTGCCCGACGCCGACCACGCGCGCACGCTCTATGATCTCACCGGCGAGGTCTGCGCCGCCGCCGGCCTGCCGGCCTATGAAGTCTCCAACTACGCCCGCCCCGGCGCGGAGTGCCGCCACAACCTCGTCTACTGGCGCTACCACGAATATGCCGGGATCGGTCCCGGCGCCCATGGCCGCCTCGATGTCGACGGCCGCCGCCGCGCCACCGCGACGGAAAAGCGGCCGGAGGCCTGGCTCGCGCGGGTCGAGTCCACCGGCACCGGCCTCGTCACCGACGACGCGCTGAGCCGCGTCGAGGCGGCGGACGAATTTTTGCTGATGGGACTGCGCCTCGCCGAGGGCATCGACCTCGGTCGCTTCGCCGCTCTCGCCGGCGCGCCGCTCGCCCAAAAGCAGATCGCCGACCTTGCCATGCACGGCCTCGTCGAGACCACGCCGGACGGCCGGCTGCGAGTGACCGCAGCGGGGTTCCCGCTGCTCGATGCAATCGTCGCCGATCTCGCGGCGTAGCACGTCGCGCGCGGTCTAAATCCGCCGCAGCGGAATCGACAGCGCGAGGCAGAGGCCGATGGTGGTGAAGCCCGCCATCGACAGGAACGCGGCGCGGAACGCTTCGGCGATATCCGCCTGGACTGAGGCGAATTGATCCGGCGTCAGCCCTGACACTGCGTGCCCGCCATGCTCCACCATGTTGGTGAACGCGCGCGCTGCGTCCGGACTTTTCACCGCGAGCACCGCGAACAGGACCGCGGTGACGAGGGCGGTTCCGAATGCGGCCCCGACCGAGCGCGAGAACTGCACCGAGGCGGCGGCTTCGCCGAGCTTGAGCGGCCCGGATTCGCTCTGCACGGTAACCTGGACCACGCCCATCACCGTTCCCATGAACAGCCCGTTCCACAACAACAGCCAGGCGAGGCCGGTGGTGCCGATCTTGCCCGCCCACAGGGCCAGCACCACCAGATTGGCGGTGACGAGGAGGAGCCCGAAGGCCGGGAAGATCGTGGTCCGGCCGGTCTTGCTGACCAGCCGCCCGGTGACCAGCGATCCCGTGAAGATGCCGACCGTGAGCGGCACCAGCAGCAGCCCGGTCTGCGCCGGTGAATTGCCGCGCACCACCTGCAGATAGATCGGCAGGAAAGTGATCAGCGACACCAGCGCGGCGCCGTGGCAGGCGGCGAGCGCATCGCTGCGCCAGATCGTCGGCCGCCGCAGCAGTGCGAGAGGGATCAGCGGCGACACCGCGCGGGTTTCCTGCCGCACCAGCAGCACCGCGGCGATGAGTCCGATGAGGAGCAGGGCGCCGGCCGTGGGCATGGCGGAAAGTTCCATGTGCTGGGCCTGCTCCAGCGACAGCAGCGTCATCGTCACGAACAGGGTGAAGAACAACAGCCCCATGGGGTCCGGCCGCCAGTTCGGCTTGTCGGGGATGCGGCTCTCGAGCTTGCGCGTGAGCCACACCGCCAGCAGCCCGACGGGGATGTTGATGAGAAACACCGACTGCCAGCCGAAATGCTCGGTGAGATAGCCGCCGGCCACCGGCCCGAACGTATTCGCGCACACCGCCACCGCGGCGAGATAGCCCTGGTAGCGCGCCCGCTCGCGCGGCGGGAAAGCCTCGCCGACCAGCGCCTGGGAGAGCGTCATCAGCCCGCCGCCACCGAGACCCTGGAGCAGCCGGGCGAGCGTGAGCCAGATGACCGAACTCGACGCCGCGCACAGCAGCGACGCCACGATGAACACTGCGAGCGCGACGAACATCAGCCGGCGGCGACCGAACGAATCGCCGAGCCGGCCGTAGATCGGGGCCGCGATGGTCGATGCGATCAGGTAGGAGACGACGATCCAGGAGGCGCGCTCCACCTCGCCGGTCGCGGCCGCGATGGACGGCAGCGCCGTGGCGACGATGGTCTGGTCCAGCACCGCCAGGAACATCGGCAGCATGATGGAGGGGAACACCGCAAAGAACGTCGGCCGCGGCGGCGGGGCAGGCGGCGCGGCGCTCGGACCGCTCGCGCTTTGGCAGCCTTTGTCCGGGTCGAGGCTCATGCGGAACCAGATGTCCTGTTGCGGGCGGTCAGTGCGCCATCAAAACCGGCAACGTCGCACTCGCCAGGATGTGCCGCGTCGCTCCGCCGAACACCATCTGGCGCAGGCGGCTCTGGGTATAGGCCCCTTTCACCAGGAGATCGCAGCCATGCGCTTTCGCGTGCTCGAGAATGGCTTCGCCAGTGGTGCGCGTGCCCGGCGCCACCGTGACCGCGGTGGCCGCGACGGCGTTCATGCGCAGATGATGGGCGAACTCTTCCCCGGTCGGCCCGGGAGTCATGCCGCCTTCCACCGACAGCACGGTTACCTCCTTCGCCTCGCGCAGCAGCGGCATGGCGAACGCCGTTGTGCGGGTCTGCTCGGTGCTGCCGTTCCAGGCCACCAGCACGTTCGCACCGATGACCGTCGGCGGCGCGGCCGCCGCGATCAGCACCGGGCGGCCGCTCTCGAACAGCGCCGCTTCGAGCGGCGGCATGCGCGGATCCTGCGGCGCGCGGCCGGGCCGCCCCAGCACGATCAGGTCGAACAGGCGGCCATGGCTGCCGATGAAGGCATCGCCATGGGAGCTGGGGCGCACCCAGCCCTGGGAATAGACGGCGGGCCCCGGTTGGGCGCGCGGCACCGCGTGGGCGCTAGGCACAGCGCGGGCTTGCATGAACGACTCGAACAACTGCTGCGCATGACGTTCGACTTCCTCGTCGCCCTCCTGCGTGCTCGCGATCGTCAGGCTGCTTACGGGATCGACTGCCACGAAGTCTGCGGCGGCGGGATAAACCGCAAACCCCTCCATGTAGCTGCCGAAGCGCTGCGCGATCAGCCGCGCGGTCTCCAGCACCGCTTGCATCGAGGCGTGATCTTCGGTTGGAATCAGGATCGTCTTCATGGCGCCGGCATTTGAGGCGAGGAGCTAGATCGCCGAGCCTGTAAAGGAGCGCGGCGCCGGCGCGACCACCTGGGCGCCGGCGGACGTCACCTTCATGACGGCAAGGCCGCGCTGGTTGGAGCCGTCATTGCGGAAGCGGAACACTCCATCTATCCCGGTGAAGCCGGACGGATTGGTGAGCACGTCGGCGGCGAAGCGCTGCTGCCCCTGGGTCTTGACGAGGGCCGCCACCAGCGCCACCGCATCATAGGCGAGCGTCGCCTGGCGCACCGGGTCCTGGTGAAAGCGGGCGCGATATCGCTCCGCGAAGCCGCGGTACCCCGTCGGCTCCGGGGCGGCGAACCAGGCGCCGTCGAGCAGCGGATTCGCGAGGATGTGCTGATCGTCCCCCCATAGTCCGGTGCCGAGCACCGTGAACTGGCGCAGATTGACGCCACCGTTAGCCAGCGCCTGCAGGACATCGGCGACCCCGTCGCCGCCGTCGGGAATGAACAATGCATCGGCGCGGCCGGCTGCCTGGGCGACCTGCTTCACCACCTCGCCGAGGTTTTTGCGATCCTCGCTGTAATGCTCGATGGTGACCACGCGGCCGCCGCGCTTTGCCACCACCTGCTTGAACTCGCCTTCGACGACGCCGCCATAGGCGTTGGACGGAATCAGCGCGACGAAGGATTTCTTCCCCTGAGAAACGGCGTAGGCGACGATCCGGTCGACGTCGCTTTCGGGCAGGAAGCTCAGGAGATAGGCGCCCGACGCGGCGACGTTGCTGTCGGTGGAAAACGCGATCATCGGCACACCGCGCGAGCGCGCGACCTGCTTGGCGCTGGTGACGGAGTGGGCGAACAGCGGTCCGATGATGATCTCGGCGCCTTCGTCGATCGCCTGGGTCGTCGCCTGCTGGGCGCCCGGCGCGCTGCCGCCGTCGTCCTTCGTCACCAGCTGGATATTGGCCCCGCTGAACTCGGCGAGCGCCATTTCCGCGGCATTGCGCATGGACTGGCCGGCGATGCCGGCATTGCCGCCGGCGGACAGCGGCAGGACCAGGGCGACCTTGACGCCGCCGGTACCGAGCGGCGCGGTGACCGACGCCGGCGCCGGGGCCGGGGCATCCGCCGCCGGCGAACCGCTGCCAAACAGATTGGAGGCGCCGCCGCAGCCGGCGAGCAGCGCTGCGAGCGCCAAGGCCGCCGCCCGCCACCAGGGGGCGCGGGCGCGATGAGCCTCGTGGCTCTGGCAGGGCATCAACCGGTCTCCATGATGGCGCTGTTAGCGCCGCATTCGGCAAATCGCAATTACTTCAGTGTGCCATTCAGGCATAGTGTCGGCAAATCGGCGAATTGTCCGCAAATCGGCGAAGAGCCCGCCTCTGCCCGTGGCGAATACGAATTGAATCCCATGGCCACCCCTGACCACACCAAGACGGCGACCAAGACGCAGACCGCGACAGTGCGCCCGACACGGCACTATCGCGTGTTCGCGCACGACATCGAGGCTGCAAGGCCGGCGCCGGGATTGTATCTCGTGGCGACCCCGATCGGCAATCTTGGGGACGTGACGTTGCGTGCGCTCGAAATCCTGGCCGGCGTCGACGTGGTGGCCTGCGAGGACACTCGCGTGACCCACCGGCTGTTCGACCGCTATGGCCTGCACACGCCGCTCGTCGCCTATCACGACCACAACGCCGCCGCGGCACGGCCGAAGCTGCTGGCGCGGCTCGATGCCGGCGACGCGGTGGCGCTCGTGTCCGACGCCGGCACGCCGCTGATCTCCGATCCCGGCTTCAAGCTGGTGCGGGAGGCGCAGGCCGCCGGCCACATGGTGACTGCCGTGCCGGGCGCCTCCGCGGTGATGGCGGCGGTCGCGAGCGCGGGCCTGCCGACCGACCGGTTCTTCTTCGAAGGATTCCTGCCGCCGCGGGAGCAGGCGCGGCGCGCGCGGCTCGCCGAACTCGCGGAGGTGCCGGCGACGCTGGTGTTCTTCGAAACCGGGCCGCGCATCGCCGCCATGCTCAACGATCTCGCCACCGCGTTCGGCGACCGCGAAGCCGCGGTGTGCCGCGAGCTTACCAAGCTGCACGAGGAAATCCGCCGCGCCGATCTCGTAGCCCTCGCCCGCGCCTATGACGACGAGAGCGCCGAAACGCGCGGCGAGTTCGTCGTGGTGGTAGGCCCGCCCGCCGCCGAGGCTCCCGTCGAAGCCGAAGACCTCGACGCCCTGCTGCGCCAGGCACTCGCGACCGAAGTCGCTCAAGAATGCCGTCGAAGCCGTCGTCGCTGCCACCGGCCACAAGCGGCGGCTCGTCTATCAGCGCGCGCTGTCGCTGACCCGGAGCGAGGCCGATGGCGAAAGGTGAGCTGGTTGCCAAGGGTGGCCCGCCCAAAAAGCGCGAGCCGCGGCCGCCGGCCGATCCGGAGCGCCGCATCGCGTTCCGCTTCGGCCTCTCGGCGGAGAGCCGCGCCGCGGCCTTCCTCATCGCCAAGGGCTACCGCATCCTGTTCCGCCGGTTCCGCACTCCCGTGGGCGAGATCGACATCGTGGCGCGGCGGCGCGGCGTGCTGGTGTTCGTCGAGGTCAAGGCGCGCGAGAAGCTCGACGATGCCGCCGAGGCAATCGGCAAGCGCCAGCAGGGCCGCATCATCGCCGCCGCGGAATTCTGGCTGGCCGGCCATCCCGACGATGCCATGGGCGACATGCGCTTCGATGTCGTGCTGGTCGCGCCCGGGCGCCTGCCGGTGCATCTGCCAGGCGCCTTCGATGCCTCCATGTGACCGGGATTTCGGCGAGGGTTTACGAACGGCCCCGCCCGGGCTACTCCACCCACACGCTTCCTTGCCCAGACGCGCCTCAACACCTGCTCCCGGATCGACCGCCGCATGACCGCTCACCGCAAGCTCGACGTCGCCGTGCAGATGGACCCGATCGAGCGGATCAACATCCGCGGCGATTCGACCTTCGCACTGCTGCTCGAGGCGCAGGCGCGCGGGCATCGCCTGTCCTATTACACGCCGGACCGCATGGCGCTGCGTGACGGCGAGGTGTTCGCGACCGTGCAGCCGCTGACGGTGCGCGACGTCGAAGGCAGCCACTTTACACTGGGTGAAGCGAGGCGCACCGCGCTCGCGGCGTTCGACGTGATCCTGATGCGCCAGGACCCGCCGTTCGACCTCGGCTATATCTCGGCGACCCACCTGCTGCAGCGGCTGCACCCCAAGACGCTGGTCGTCAACAATCCCGCCGAGGTGCGCAACGCGCCGGAGAAGCTGTTCGTCACCGAATTTCCCGACCTGATGCCGCCGACGCTGATCACCCGCGACCTCGACGAGATCAAGGCGTTCCGCGCCGCCCATGGCGACATCGTGATGAAGCCGCTGTTCGGCCATGGCGGCGCCGCGGTGTTCGCGCTCTCCGCCCGCGACGTGAATTTCGGCTCGCTCTACGACATGTTCGCGGTGACATTCAAAGAGCCCTGGGTGGTGCAGAAATATCTGCCGGAGGTGGCGAAGGGCGACAAGCGGATCATCCTGGTCGACGGCGATTTCGCCGGCGCCGTGAACCGGGTGCCGCAGGAAGACGACCTGCGTTCCAACATGGTGCGCGGCGGCGTCGCCGCGGCAACCGACCTGTCCGGGCGCGAGCGCGCGATCTGCGAACGGCTGGGCCCGGCGCTGCGGGCGCGCGGGCTCCTGTTCACCGGCATCGACGTGATCGACGGCTACCTCACCGAGATCAACGTCACCTCGCCCACCGGCATCCGCATCATCAGGCGGCTCGGCGGCCCCGACATCGCGGCGATCATCTGGGACAGCATCGCCGCCAAGGTCGCGGCCACCGCGAAGTAAAGCCGCATCGCGAAATTTGCGGACGTCAGTGCAGGCGGCGCGGGTCATCGCCGGCACGGCGCGCCGTCACCTGCTGCTCCCAGATGATGTGCGACTGACGGATCGCCTCGGCGAATTCCTCGATGTCGCAACAGGCCAATTCGGCAGCGATGCGGGCACGGCGGGCATTATGCAATTCCAGTTCGACGGCCTTGAGGTCGATCATCATGGCGGGAACCTTTCGTGAAGGGTTGACGGAAGGTTAACGTGAGTCGTTTTGTTCTGCAAATGTTCTCTTGGGGCAGAACGATGCTGAGCCCGACAATTCACAGGGAACGAGATCGCCCGGTCGGCCGGGCGCGGAGCGGAGTGCGGCTACTTTTCTTCTCGTTCGAGTTCGATCCGCAAGCGCTGGTCGAGACCATCTAGCTCCGGCCCTCCAGCCATCTCTCAGCCGTTCCCGCCGCCGGCCCCATCTGTCCCGCGAGGGCGCGCGCGACCGCCGGGTTCAACAGAATCCGAACGGGAACCGTTGCGGTGGGTTGCCCCATGGCGAATACGCTGAGCGTCACTTCGACGCCGTCCGGCGTGGGCGTTGCTTCGGCCGACGCAACGTCCAGCCGATCATATGGCGGGCCGTCGTTGAAGTTGATTGCACCCATCGTTTCCTCCGCTTCAGGCCGATGCCACGCAGTCAGCGTGACGGACATTGCCGGACCAAACGCCCCAAATTAAAATCACGCCGCTGCTTTGGGGGCGATGTTTCAAACCGAGGAGCAAGCGATGCGACGACTGGTGGTTACCCTCACTGCAACAGTCGCGATACTGTTCGTCGGCGCTCTGGCGGCGGAGGCCGCGGTCCTGCACGGGAACGCGCTCTCCACCGTCACGCAGAACTTCACGCCCATCAAACCGGCCGCCTGCCGGGGATTTGGACCCTGGTGTCCTCCCGGATATACGAGGCGATGCGGTCCGTTCCGATGCTGGTGCCGTCCCTGCTATTAGGCACCTTGTGAAATCGGAGGCCGCCACGGTTCGGCGGCCTCGTCCTTTTTCGCCGCGGTTTCTCAACCCCCGCGTTGGCGCGACGTGCCTGTCGCTGCGCACCGTCACCCGGCCGCGGGAAACTTCGTCTCCAGCATGTCTCCTATCAGGATGCAGGCTTCGTGGCCCTCCCACGTCCCCGTGTGCATGGCGGCGCGGGTGAGGGCGTCTTCCAGCACGCGC
The DNA here is from genome assembly GCA_963791375.1 of uncultured Alphaproteobacteria bacterium. Taxonomy (GTDB): domain Bacteria; phylum Pseudomonadota; class Alphaproteobacteria; order Rhizobiales; family Xanthobacteraceae; genus JAJPKK01. The sequence goes on along the minus strand of CAWBSI010000025.1, from coordinate 96,608 downwards.
CGGCCCTCGTCGGCATCGATCACGCCCTTGGCGATGAGGAGGTCGAGCAGCGCCGCGGCGATGGCGCCGCCGGCGACGCCCATTCCCACGGCCTTCGCATTGGTGTCGGTCATGGCAGTCCTCCGGACATGATGGGTTGAACCTATCACGCGGAGCCGGCGGCGTTTGAGCAAGGGACTGCAGGGAATCGGGTGCGGGCCCTTCGGACCAGCGGCCCGCATGGCGGACAACTCACGCGCTGCATCAGGCGGACAAATGACTCGCTACCGATGACTCGCTACTAACAATGTTCTGCAAATGTTCTTGCCCTGACCCATGCCCTTGAGCTAGGATGGCACACGTCTGGGGGAACTTCATGGTCCAGCGTGTATCCACGGTCGCGTTCGAGGGCATCGAGGCCCGCGCGGTCGATGTCCAGGTCCAGGTCGCGCCGGGCATTCCCGCCTTCAATGTGGTGGGTTTGCCGGACAAGGCGGTATCGGAGGCCCGCGAGCGCGTCCGTTCCGCGCTGATCGCGTCGGGTCTCGCCCTGCCGGCGCGGCGGATCACGGTCAACCTCGCCCCGGCGGACCTCCCCAAGGAAGGCAGCCATTACGACCTGCCGATCGCGCTCGGGCTGATGGCGGCTATCGGGGCGATCCCCCATGATGCGCTGGGCGGCTACACCGTGCTGGGCGAGCTCGGGCTCGACGGCTCGATCGCGGCGGTGGCCGGCGTACTGCCGGCGGCGATCGGCGCCAATTCCCGCGGCGAGGGGCTCGATCTGCCCGGCGGTCTGCGGACCGGAGGCGGCATGGGCGAGCCCGGAGATGGAGATCATCGCCGCCGGCTCGCTGATCCAGCTCGCCAACCACTTCAAGGGCAGCCAGGTGCTGTCGCGGCCGCAGCCCAAGGTGCGCGAGGCGGAAGGCTCGTTGCTCGACCTCATGGACATCAAGGGCCAGGAGAGCGCCAAGCGCGCGCTCGAGGTCGCCGCCGCCGGCGGCCACAACCTGCTTATGATCGGGCCGCCCGGCGCCGGCAAGTCGATGCTGGCGGCGCGGCTGCCGTCGATCCTGCCGCCGCTGTCGCCGGCCGAGCTGCTCGAAGTCTCCATGATCGCCTCGGTGGCGGGCGAGATCGACGGGGGCGCGCTCACCAACCGACGGCCGTTCCGCGCGCCCCACCATTCCGCCAGCATGGCGGCACTGGTCGGCGGCGGGCTGCGCGCCAAGCCCGGCGAGATATCGCTCGCCCACAACGGCGTGCTGTTCCTCGACGAGCTGCCTGAGTTCGACGGCCGCGTTCTCGATTCGCTGCGCCAGCCGCTGGAAACCGGCGAGGTCGCGATTTCCCGCGCCAACCACCGCGTCACCTATCCCGCGCGCTTCATGCTGGTGGCCGCCATGAATCCGTGCCGCTGCGGGCGCGCCGGCGAGCCCGGCTACTCCTGCAAGCGCGGTCAGGTCGGCGCGCTGCGCGGGGGACTACCAGGCGCGCCTGTCGGGTCCGCTGCTCGACCGCATCGACCTGCACATCGAGGTCGGCGCAGTGACCGCCGCCGACCTCATCCTGCCGCCGCCGGCGGAAGGCAGCCGCGAAGTCGCGGCCCGCGTCGCCCGCGCCCGCGCCACCCAGGCCGCGCGCTACGGCGCACTCGGGCTTCCCGTGCGCACCAATGCCGCGGTCAACGCCACTGTGCTCGAGACCGTCGCCAAGCCGGACAGCGGCGGGCTCGCGCTGCTGCGCGACGCCGCCGAGGCGATGCGGCTGTCCGCCCGCGGCTATCACCGGGTGTTGCGGGTGGCGCGCACGCTCGCCGATCTCGACGGCGAGGAGCTGGTGCGCCGCGTGCATTTCGCCGAGGCGCTCGCCTACCGCGCGCTCGCCGACGAGATCCGCCGCGCGGCGTGATAGCGCTGCCGGGCGCGACGGCGTCGCATTGCCCTACGATCACGTATTCGCCGCATAAATATTTTCGCCCAGATAGTCGTGATGCGTGATTTTGACCGCGTTTGTTGTGGCCTGCACCGGTACGGTTCTGCATAAAAATAACATAGTGAGTATATGCCATTTTTATTTTAGTGGCACTGCACGTCCGCGATGTGCCGATGCACCGAGTGTCGGATATTCCCCAACCTTCGTTTCGTCGCCGGTTCTCCTGCAGTCCTGCCGAGAGGATGTTTGCGGCCGGCGCGAACCGACGGCCGCAGCCGATCCAGCGCTGCGCGCCGTCACGAAAGACCAAGTGTTTATGCCGCTTTAATGAGGCAGTGCCGGGCTTTTCAAGTCTCGATTTTGGCGCCGCCGGGACACCATCCGCTCGCCGCAACCGCACAGAACCGCAGCGCTGCACCATCAATGCACAATCAGGGTCGAGCCGGGATTTCTAAACAACCGTTCATACTCCAAGATCAATTCCCAGAAAGCGGTCTGGAAGATTCATTTCGCTTGCACGCCAAATAAAAATTCCATAATTTTTTTATCGGTGAATTATATCGACCAACAATCGATGAACACCGGAACCCAAGGAGAAGCCAACATGCGTCTTACTATTGCAGCAGCAACCATCGCCATCGCGGCTCTTGTTTCAGCGCCGGCCTTCGCCGATCACATCCAGGGCGGCCCGATCAAGCAAAACGGCCAGTGCTGGAAGGGCCAAAAAGGTACCGATGGCGGTACCTACGGCTCGTGGGGCGCTTGCCCGCAGGCAGCCAGCACCCCTGCCACGAGCCACAAGCGGGCTCGTCGCCATTCCTAGACACCGCCTTCAGAGTTTTCTTCTCGTGGCCCCGCAGTCTCCGCGGGGCCTTTTTTCATGCCCGCGGCACCCCCTTCTTGACGGCTGATTTCCTTTCTCGGCCCCGCAGTCGCTGTGGGGCCTTTTCATTGCCTGCAGTTTCGCGTTAACCCCGCGTCAACCGTCGCGCCACAAGACGCCCGGCGTGGTGCCGCGGATGCAGGGATTGGCAAGCACATCGCGCCACATTCGCCCATGACGGCGCGCCTTCACCGGCCGCCGGCGGCGGAATGCGGCAATGGATGGCAACGCGGTCCTTTACCTCAGCCTTGGTGCGCTGGCGCTCGTCGCAGCCGGCGTGAGCCTTGCCCTCTATCGGATCGACCGCGCCCGCCGCCGCCGCATCGACCTGCTCGAAGAGCGCCTGGAAGCATTTGCCGACCAGGAATGGGAGTGGCGGGAAGCCGATGCCGCCAACCGCGCCAAGAGCCGCTTTCTCGCCATGGTCTCCCATGAGATCCGCACGCCTCTCAACGGCATTCTCGGCATGGCCGATCTGTTGCTGGATACGCCGCTCACGCCGGAGCAAGCGACCTATGCCAAGGCGGTGCAATCGTCGGGCGAAGCGCTGGCTTGCCTGATCGAGGACATCCTCGATTTTTCCAAGATCGAAGCGGGCCGGCTCGATCTCGACATCAAGCCGTTCGCGCTGCGCCCGCTGGTCGAGGACGTGGTGGAGCTGCTGGCGCCGCGGGCTCACGCCAAAGGCATCGAGATCGCCGCCTTCGTCGCCGACGCCGCGGCGCGCCGCTTCATCGGCGACGCCACCCGCCTGCGCCAGGTTCTGCTCAACCTGGTCGGCAACGCGATCAAGTTCACGGAATCCGGCGGCGTCTCCATCGAGGTCGAGTCGGCGCCGGACGACGCCTTGACGTTCCGCATCCGCGACACCGGCATCGGCATCAAGCCGGAGACTGCGGGCCCGCATCTTCGAGGAGTTCGAGCAGGCTGAAAGCGGCGCCGGCCGCCGGTTCGGCGGCAGCGGCCTCGGGCTCGCGATATCGAAACGCCTGATCGAGGCGATGGGCGGCGAGATCGGCCTCGACAGCACGCCCGGTCAGGGCACAGCCTTCATCTGCACGATTGCCTTGCCGCCGGCCGAAACCGCTTACGCCGCTGCGGCTGCCGATGGATCCGTGAACCTCGCCGGATCCGCCGTGCTGATCGTCGCGCCGGGGCCGATCGAGGGGCCGCTGATGGCACGGCAGCTTCGTGCCTGGGGCGCCAGGACGAGCATCGCCGTCACCGCGGCGGCGGCCGAACAAATGCTCAGCGACGGCCGATGGGATGCCGTAATCGTCGACGGCGCCGTCGGCCGCAGCGCGGTGGAGCGGATCGGCGCGCTGATCGGCGTCAGCGACCCGCGCGATCGTGCTGGTCGCGCCACGCGACCGCGACGAACTTCCCGCCCACCGGCATGCCGGCTTCGCCTACCTGGTCAAGCCGGTGCGCGCCGGCTCGCTGGCGGCCCGGCCTGGGCGCGGCGCCGAGCCGGTCGCCCGCCGCACCGGTCGCGCCGCCGAGCATCGCCGGACGGCCGCCGCGCCAGCGACAAGGCGCTCACCATCCTGGTGGCGGAGGACAACGACATCAACGCGCTGCTGGCGCGCCACCTGCTGAGCCGGCTCGGGCACCGCCCGGTGATGGTCGCGACCGGCGGCGACGCCGTCACCGCCTTCGTGGAGGCGCAGGCCGAGGGCGCGCCGTTCGACGTCGTGCTGATGGATCTGCACATTTGCCCGGCATGGACGGGATCGAAGCGGCCCGCCGCATCCGCGCCGCCGAGACCGACGGCCGGCGAACCCCGATCATCGCGCTGACCGCGGACGCCTTTCCCGAAAGCCGCGACGCCTGTCGCGCCGCCGGCATGGACGGTTTCGTCACCAAGCCGCTCGATCGCGAGCGGCTGACGACGGCGCTGGCGCGCTTTGCTGCCGCCCGCGCGGCGTGACGGATTTTCTGCAGAGCATTGCGCAAGCGCGTGCGGAATTTGTCACAAATCTGTGCCTGCGCGGTGATTATTGGCTGCAGAATGAGTAGCTTGATTCGCGCGAGTGGTATCGCGATTTCGGACGGCTTGTTCGCAGGCCGAACGTAACGGGGGCGACCGCCATGCTGTCCCGCGCCAAGGGCCCGAGTTGGCCGGCGAGCCGATTGAGTGCGCCGCTCCGCTTCGCCGGAATTCCCGGCATCGTTCCCGTGCTCAAGGCCTATAGCGGCTTTCGCATCGCCAGGCCGGCGACGCCGGAATCGCTGCGGACGCTCGGACGGCTCGGCGCGCTGGAGGTGCGGCTGGCGCGCAACGCCGCGGAAATCCGGCGCGCGCAGAAGCTGCGATACAGCGTGTTCTATCGCGAGATGTCGGCGGTGCCCGATGCGGCGTCGTTCCTGTCGCGACGCGACGTCGATCCGTTCGATGCGGTGTGCGATCATCTGCTGGTGGTCGACCATGCCGCCCCGCGGCTGCGACAATCGCCCGCGGTCGTCGGCACCTATCGGCTGCTGCGCCAGGAGGTCGCCGACCGCCAGTCCGGCTTCTACAGCGCCGGCGAATTCGACGTCGACGCGCTCCTGTCGCGCCACAGCGAGCGCCGCTTCCTGGAGCTCGGCCGCTCCTGCGTGCTGGCGCCCTATCGCAACAAGCGCACCGTCGAACTGTTGTGGCACGGCATCTGGACCTATGTGCTGGCGCATCGCATCGACGTGATGATCGGATGCGCGAGCCTGGAAGGCACCGATCCCGACCGGCTGGCGCTGCCGCTGTCCTTCCTCCACCATTATGCGCGCGCGCCGGAGCCGTGGCGCGCCGCCGCGCTGCCGCGGCCGCTATGTCGATCTCGACCGGATGCCGAAATCGGCGGTGAACCCGAAGGCGGCGCTGCAGAGCCTGCCGCCCCTGATCAAGGGCTATCTGCGGATCGGCGCCTTCGTCGGCGACGGCGCGGTGGTGGACCGCCAGTTCGGCACCACCGACGTGCTGATCGTCCTGCCGGTGGCGGGAATCAATTCGCGCTATCTGGACCATTTCGGGCCCGGAGCCGAGCGCCACGCCGCCTGACCGGTCTGATCACGCCGCCAGCCCTTGGCTTCATCTAGGGTTTCACGTCGAGGACGCAGCCGGCACTTTGGGGCTGGCGCCTCGAACCAGCTTTAACGCTGTGCCGACAAAGCCGTCCTGTCGGTTTGCCCTATCCCCTCCGGGGGGATAGTCTACGGCCCATGAAGAAAGCAAACGGTCATCAAAGCCATCCCGACATCGTCAAACGGCTCAAGCGGGCCGAAGGACACATCAGGCGCGTCATCGCCATGTTCGACGAAGACCGCGCCTGCCTCGATCTCGCCCAGCAGCTTCACGCGGTCGAGAAGGCCATCAGCGAGGCGAAGCGGCGCCTGATCCACGATCATGTCGATCACTGCCTCGACACGGCGGCCAACGGGCACGGCCGGACCGCGCGTGAGGTCGTCGGCGAGTTCAAGGCGATCTCGCGATATCTTTGAATTCACGCAACGGTCGCGCGAGAACCGCGCGACGCCTGCAGGCCGGAGCGTGCAGTATGATCAGTCGGCTGGTTGTCGGGATTGCCGCGCTCGTGGCCGGAGTTGCGCTCGCGAGCCTCATTCCCGAATTGTCGCACCGCGTGCGCCAGGCGGCCGGGGTCGCGTCCTCGAACGCGCCGGCGCCCGCCGAAGCGAAATCGAACGAGCGCGACGCCAAGGCGCCGGAGAGTTCCGCCGACATCGTCAAGCTGTCCGCCGAGGAGATCGCGGCGGCGGACATCGCCGTCGCCGCCGCGCAAAGCGGCACCATCGCCCATCGCCTCGTGGTCCCCGGCACCATCGTGCCGCATGCCGACCGGATCGCGCGGGTCGCGGTGAAATTGTCGGCGACGGTGTCCGAATTGCTCAAGAAGCCGGGCGACCCCGTCGCCAAGGACGAGGTCATCGCCGTGCTTGAAAGCCGCGAGGTCGCCGACGCCAAGAGCGAGTACCTCGCCGCCCGGCTCAACAATGAATTGCTGAGCGACTTCTACGAACGCGACAAGGTGCTGTGGGAAAAGCACATCACCAGCGAGCAGTTGTATCTGCGGTCCCGTAACGCCGCCCTCCAGGCCAAGATGAAGCTCGATATCGCGCGGCAGAAGCTGTTCGCGCTCGGCCTCACCGACGCGGAACTGGCAAGCCTGCCCACCCTTCCCGAGCATCTGCTGCGTCGCGAAGAGATCCACGCGCCCATCGCGGGCCGCATCGTGGAGCGCAAGGTCGATCTCGGCATGGCGGTCGGCCGCGACAATCTCGAGACCGAACTGTTCGTCATCGCCGACCTCGACCCCTGCTGGGTCGAGCTTTCGGTCAGCCCGTCCGATCTCGCCCTCGTCAAGGAAGGCCAAGCCGTGACGATCGCGGCCCGCGGCCTCACCGAGACCGCCGAGGGGCGCATCGTGTTCATCAGCCCGATGCTCGACAAGGAGACCCGCGCCGCGCGCGTGGTGGCGGAGATCGCCAACAAGGACGGCATCTGGCGGCCCGGCTCCTTCGTCACCGCGGCGATCGCCTTCGAGGAGCAGCGGGTTCCGCTCGTCATACCGGTCGCGGCCATCCAGACCATCGGCTCGAGCCCCGTCGTCTTTGTGCGCACTCGCGAGGGGTTTGCCAAGCGGCCCGTCGTGCTCGGCCGCCGGGATGCGGACGTCGTCGAAGTGGTATCGGGTCTGCGCCCCGGCGAGATCATCGCGGTGAGCAACACGTTTCCGCTCAAGGCCGAGCTCCTGAAAGCGCCCGCGGAGGATTGAGGACGCGATGATCGAACGCATCCTCGCCTTTTCGGTGCGCCGGCGCTGGCTCGTATTGCTGCTGACGATCGCGGCTGCCGCCGGCGGCGCCTGGTCCCTGACCCGGCTCCCGATCGACGCCGTGCCGGACGTCACCAATGTCCAGGTTCAGATCAACGCCTTCGCCCCGGCGCTGTCGCCGCTCGAGATCGAAAAGCAGGTCACCTTCCCGATCGAGATCGCGCTCGCCGGTACGCCGGGGCTGGAGAACACCTGGTCGTTCTCGCGCAACGGCTTCGCCCAGGTCACCGCCGTCTTCAGCGACCACACCGACATCTACTTCGCGCGCCAGCAGGTGAGCGAACGCCTCGCCGCCGCCAAGCCCACCTTGCCGCCCGGGCGTCGACGTGATCATGGGCCCGATCTCGACCGGGCTCGGCGAAGTCTACTGGTGGTCGGTCGAATATGTTCCGCCGGGCGAAGCGCCGGTCCGCGACGGCGAGCCCGGCTGGCAGAGTGACGGCGCCTATCTCACTCCAGAAGGAGAACGCCTCGCCGATGAGCTCTCAGCGCATCGTCTATCTGCGCACGGTCCAGGACTGGATCATCCGGCCGCAGATGAAGACGGTGCCCGGCGTCGCCGGCGCCGACGCGATCGGCGGCTACGTCAAGCAATACCGGGTCGAGCCGGACCCCGCGCGCCTGATCGGCTACGGGATTTCGTTCAGCCAGATCGCCGCCGCCATCGAGGCCAACAATGCGAGCCGCGGCGCCAACTACATCGAGCGCAACGGCGAAGGCTATGTGGTGCGGACCAGCGGCCGGGTCGAGCGGCTCGCCGAGATCGGCGACATCGCCGTCGCCACGCGCAACGGCGTTCCCGTGCGCGTCAAGGACGTCGCGGAGGTCACGGTGGGGCGGGAGCTGCGAACCGGCAGCGCCAGCGTCAACGGGCACGAGATCGTGCTCGGCACGGTGCTGATGCTGGTCGGCAGCAACAGCCGAACCGTCGCCGCCGCCGCGGACGCAAAGATCAAGGAGATCAACGCGACGCTGCCGCCGGGTATTCGCGCGAGCACGGTTCTCAACCGCACCGAGCTGGTCGACGCCACCGTCCACACGGTCGCGACCAATCTCGCATTGGGCGCGCTGCTGGTGGTGCTCGTGCTGTTCGTCATGCTGGGCAATTTCCGCGCGGCGGTGGTCACGGCGCTGGTCATTCCCATCACCATGCTGATCACCGCCATGGGCATGCTGGAGGGCAAGCTCAGCGCCAACCTCATGAGTCTCGGCGCGCTCGACTTCGGCCTGATCGTCGACGGCGCCATCATCATCGTGGAGAACTGCCTGCGACATCTCGCCGAGATCAGGCATGAGCTCGGCCGCGATCTCACTCTGGAGGAGCGCCTCGAGACGGTGACGGCCTCAGCGCGGGAGGTGATCCAGCCCACCGTGTACGGCCAGGCCGTCATCATACTGGTCTATGTGCCACTGATCGGTTTCAGCGGAGTGGAGGGCAAGACCTTCCTGCCGATGGCACTGACCGTCATCATCGCCCTCGCCAGCGCCTTCGTCCTGTCGCTCACCTTCGTACCGGCCATGATCGCGATCGCCATGACCCGGATCGTGCAGGAACGGGAAAACCGTTTCGTGCGCATCCTCAAGGCGCTCTATCGGCCGGCGCTGACCCGGGCCGTGCTGACCCCAAAACCGGTCATCGGCGCTGCCGTGCTGCTGATCGCGGCGGCGGCCCTCCTGTTCACCCGCCTCGGCCAGGAGTTCGTGCCCATTCTGGACGAGAAGAACATCGTGATGGAGGTCAAGCGCATTCCCTCGACGTCGCTGGCGCAATCTCAGATGATGCAATTCGCCAACGAAAAAATGATCAGCAAATTTCCCGAGGTCGCCTTCGTGTTCTCACGCAGCGGCACGCCCGACCTCGCCGCCGACCCGATGCCGCCGAGCGCGACCGACACCTACATCATTCTCAAGCCGCGCAGCCAATGGCCCGATCCCGGCCTGATCAAGAACGAGCTGATCCGGCAGATCGAAGAAAAGGCGGCGCGGCTGCCGGGCAACAGCTTCGGTTTCTCCCAGCCGATCCAGATGCGGTTCAACGAATTGCTCGCCGGCGTGCGGCAGGACCTCGCAGTCAAGGTGTTCGGCGACGAGTTCGAGCCGATGCGGCGGGCGGCCGACCAGATCGCCGGGATTCTCGGCGGCATCCCCGGCGCCACGGATGTCAAGGTCGAGCAGGTGACCGGCATGCCGGTGCTGCAGATCGAGATCGATAAGGCCGAGATCGCGCGGCACGGCTTGAGTCTTTCGAACGTGCAGGACGTCATCGGCATTGCGGTGGGCGGGCGGGCGGCAGGTCTCGTGTTCGAAGGCGATCGCCGCTTCCAGATCGTCGTTCGCCTGTCGGATGCGCTGCGCAACGACATCGAAGGGCTCAAGAACCTGCCGGTCAGCCTGCCGGAGACCAGCCCCAACGCCAACGCGGCGACGATCCCGCTGCGTCAGCTCGCGACGTTCAATCTCTCCGAAGGCCCGAACCAGATCAGCCGGGACAACGGCAAGCGCCGCGTCGTCGTCACTGCGGACGTGCGCGGGCGCGACATCGGTTCGCTGGTCGAGGAGGCTCAGGCCAAGATCGCGGAGCAGGTCAAGCTGCCGCCGGGCTATTGGCTGGCGTGGGGCGGCCAGTTCGAGAATTTCGTCACGGCAAGGCAGCGCCTGCTGATCGTGGTCCCGATCTGCTTTGCGCTGATATTCCTGCTGCTGCTGACCGCGCTGGGCTCGGCGCGCGACGCGCTGCTGGTGTTCAGCGCGGTGCCGCTGGCGCTCACCGGAGGCGTCGTCGCGCTGTGGCTGCGCGACATCACGTTTTCGATTTCCGCCGCGGTCGGGTTCATCGCGCTGTCGGGCGTCGCCGTGCTCAACGGCCTGGTAATGCTCACCCTGATCCGGCAGTTGATCGAACGGGGAATGCCGAAGCAGGAGGCGATCATTCGCGGCGCGCTGACCCGCCTGCGCCCGGTGCTCATGACCGCGCTGGTGGCTTCATTGGGCTTCGTCCCGATGGCGCTCGCCACCGGCACCGGGGCCGAGGTTCAGAAGCCTCTGGCGACCGTCGTCATCGGCGGCCTCATCAGCGCCACCATGCTCACCCTGCTGGTGCTGCCGGCGTTGTATTCGTTCTTTGCGCGCGACACGACTCCGGTCGTGGCGCGGACGCCGGAGTCTGCATTTCGGGACATCGACCAGGCAGCGGAATGAGGTGCGCGTGATCCTGTCCGAAAAGTCTGCAACTTTTCGGGATCATGAGCTCACAGCTTGCGCAGCGCCACTTCCTGAACGGTGTGGCTCTCGGCCTTCTTGAGAATGAGGTCGGCGCGCTGGCGGGTCGGCAGGATGTTCTCGTGCAGATTGACGAGATTGATCCGGGTCCAGATCGACGTCGCGGTCTTGACCGCTTCCTCGTCGGTGAGTTGCGAATAGCGGTGGAAATAGGATTTGGGGTCGCGGAACGCGGTCTCGCGCAACGCCAGGAAGCGCTGGACATACCACTGCTTGAGCACGTCCTCGTCGGCGTCGAGATAGACCGAGAAATCGAAGAAGTCCGATACGAACGGGATCTCCTTGCCGTCCCGGGGCAGGCGTCCGGTCTGCAGCACGTTCAATCCCTCGACGATGAGGATCTCCGGCCGGTCGATCTCGACCCAGTGATTGGGCATCACGTCGTAGACGAGATGGGAATAGACCGGCGCCCGGACCGGGCGCCGCCCGGCCTTGATGTCGGACAGAAACCGCAGCAGGGCCGGCAGATCGTAGCTTTCCGGGAACCCCTTGCGCTCCATCAGGCCTTCGCGCTCGAGCACCGCATTGGGATAGAGAAAGCCGTCGGTGGTGATGAGATCGACCTTGGGGACGTTGGGCCAGCGCGCCAGCAGCGCCTGCAGCACGCGCGCCGTGGTCGACTTGCCGACCGCGACCGAGCCGGCGACGCCGATCACGTAGGGCATCTTGGCGTCCGTCGGTCGCGATGAATCGCTGCTGGGCCCGGAACAGCCGCTGGGTCGCCGCGACATAAAGCGAGAGCAGGCGCGACAGCGGCAGATAGATGTCCTCGATCTCCGCAATGTCGAGAAGGTCGTGCAGCGAGCGCAGCCGTGTCACCTCATCCGGCGTCAGGGTCATCGGCGTGTCTTCGCGACGCGCTGCCCATTCGGGCCGCGAGAACACGTGATAGGGCGAAAGCCCGTCTTCGGTGCGTTGTTCCATCACGACATCCGTCCGGCTCAGCCGCCTTTGCGCGAGGACTTTTCCTGCAGTCCGGTCTGGCCGGCGCGCGCGCCGAGCACGGTCTCGACCTCGGACAGCTTGATGTCGCGCGCCTTGAGGACCACGAGCAGGTGGTAGAGGAGATCGGCGCTCTCGTCGATCAGCCGCTCGCGGCTTTCGATCACCGAGGCGAGCGCAAGCTCGACCGCCTCCTCGCCGAGCTTCTTGGCGCAATGGGCGACGCCGCGATCGAGCAGCTTGCGCGTATAGGAGACGTCGGGGGACGCGGTGGCGCGCTCGTCGACGCGGCGTTCGAGGTCGTAGATCGTGAATTCGTCCATGGTCGTTCCCTTACCACCTCGGGCAGCATGCGGATATGCGACTCACGCATAATTCAAGCGTCCAGATTCAAGCATCCAGGCGCATCGAGAGACCGGCGCCCGCCATGTAGGCTTTGGCTTCCCTGATCGAATACTCGCCGAAATGGAAGATGGACGCCGCCAGAACCGCGGCGGCATGGCCGTCGCGGACGCCGTCGACGAGATGGTCGAGCGTGCCGACGCCGCCCGAGGCGATCACCGGCACGGTCACGGCATCGGCCACCGCCCGGGTCAGCGCGATGTCGAAGCCCGCGCGGGTGCCGTCGCGGTCCATCGAGGTGAGCAGGATTTCGCCGGCGCCGAGCGCGACGACCTCCCGCGCATAGGCGACCGCGTCGAGCCCGGTCGGGTTGCGCCCGCCATGGGTGAAGATGTCCCAGCGTTCCGGCGCGCCGGGCGGCGACACCTTCTTGGCGTCGATCGCCACCACGATGCACTGGTCGCCGAATTTCTCCGCCGCTTCCTTGACGAATTCGCGCCGGTTGACCGCCGCGGTGTTGATCGAGACCTTGTCGGCGCCGGACTGCAGCAGCGCGCGGATATCGGCGACGGTGCGCACTCCGCCGCCGACGGTGAGCGGCATGAAGCACGCCTCAGCCGTGCGCCGGACGACGTCGAGGATGATGCCGCGGTCCTCATGGCTCGCGGTGATGTCGAGAAAGCACAATTCGTCGGCGCCCGCCGCGTCATAGGCGATGGCGGCCTCGACCGGGTCGCCGGCGTCGCGCAGATCGATGAAATTGATCCCCTTGACCACGCGGCCGTCCTTGACGTCGAGGCAGGGTATGACGCGAACCTTCAGCATCGCGCCCTCACTGCGACCGCGACGCGCGGATCAGCCGCAGCGCCTCGCTGGCATTGAGCCGGCCGTCATAGAGCGCGCGGCCGGCGATGGCGCCCGCGAGCTTGGCCGCACGCGGCTCGAGCATGTGGCGGACGTCGTCGAGGGAGGCGAGGCCGCCCGACGCGATCACCGGGATCGATATGGCGTCCGCCAGCGCAATGGTGGCGTCGAGGTTCAAGCCCTTGAGCAGGCCGTCGCGGGAAATATCGGTGTAGATGATCGCGGCGACGCCGGCGTCCTCGAAGCGCTGCGCGATCTCCAGCGCGCGAGAGCTCCGAGCTTTCCGCCCAGCCCTGCACCGCCACCTTGCCGTCGCGGGCGTCGAGGCCGACCGCGATGCGGCCCGGAAAGGCCCGCGCGGCCGCCTTCACCAAGGCGGGATCGCGCACCGCGGCGGTGCCGATGATGGCGCGGTCGACACCCTTTTCGAGCCAGGCGGAGATGACCGCCATGTCGCGCAGGCCGCCGCCGAGCTGCACCGGCAAGGGCACGCTTTCGATGATCCGCTCGACCGCCCTCACATTGACCGGCCTGCCGGCGAACGCCGCATCGAGATCGACCAGATGGAGATATTCGAATCCCTCGGCCTCGAAGCTCAGCGCCTGCGCGGCAGGGTCGCGGTTGAACACCGTGGCGCGGGCCATGTCGCCCTGCTCCAGGCGCACGCAGACGCCGTCCTTGAGGTCGATGGCGGGAAACAGGATCAATGGCGTGGCTCTTCAAACCGTCTATTCGGGCGCGCGGCGGCGCCGTCACGGCTTCCAGTTGAGGAAATTCGCGATCAAGGCAAGCCCAAGTTTCTGGCTCTTTTCCGGGTGGAACTGGGTGCCGGCATAATTCTCCCGGGCGACGAAGGCGGTGACCGGCCCGCCATAGTCGGCATCGGCGACGAGATCGGCGCGATCGGCGACCGCAAGGTGGTAGCTGTGCACGAAATAGGCGTGCAGTCCCGCGGGGCCGAGCGGGATGCCGGCGAACAGGGGATGCGGCTTGCGCTCATCGAGCGTGTTCCAGCCCATATGCGGGATCTTCAGGCCGGGATCGCCGGGCTCGATGCGACGCACTTCGCCGGCGATCCAGCCGAGGCCCTCGGTCACCTCGTATTCGCGGCCGCGCTCGGCCAGGAGCTGCATGCCGACGCAAATGCCGAGGAACGGCCGGCCCTGCCGGCGTACCGTCTCGGTCAGCGCCTCCACCATGCCGGGCAACGCGTCGAGGCCGCGCCGGCAGTCGGCAAAGGCGCCGACGCCCGGGCAGCACCACGCGATCGGCGGCGCGGACCGCCTCGGGGTCGTTGGTCACCGCGATGGCGTCGGCATGGCCGCTCTCGCGGGCGGCGCGTTCGAACGCCTTGGCGGCGGAATGCAGGTTGCCGGAGCCGTAATCGATGATGGCGACGCTCACCGGCCGCCTCCAGGCTCCGGAAACAGGCCGATGACGCCGGCGTTGGAAGTCGGCGCATAGGACGGCGGCGGGGGCGGCGGCGGCAGGCATCGGCCTTGTCGACGCGACCACGAGTCGAAGAAACGCCGCTCTGCCAGTTCGAGATCGTCGGCGATGACGATGCCGCGGTCGCGCCAGCCCCGCCGCAGCAGGGTCCAGCGCCGCAAGCTCGCCGCCTCGATGCCGACCAGCAGCGCGATGAGGAAATAGACAGTGAAACGCGCCTGCGACACTATTCCCAGGCGCCGCAGGCCGAACTCGATGAGCCCGAGAACGATGAGGTAGATGATCAGGACGAGCCACAGCCGCCGCCAGATCATCCACAGCGGACCGAACAGGAAGGCCGCCCAGCTGAACCGTTCGCGCAGGAACACGAACCGGTCGGCATGATTGGCGGCGGGGCGACCCGTACGCACCGGAGGCTCCAACACTGCGAAGGCTGGCATGGCATGATCCCGGATTGCGGCCGCGCGCCGCTTGCAGGTGAGGCGCGACGCCGGTGTTGAACGAAAGACGGCGGTCGCTCAGCCGCCGAGCGACCCCTTGGTCGAGGGCACTTCGTCCTTGCTGCGGGGGTCGATCGCCACCGCCGCCCGCAGCGCCCGCGCGAGCCCTTTGAAGCAGGACTCCGATATATGGTGATCGTTGGTGCCGTAAAGGGTCTCGACATGCAGCGTGATCCCGGCATTCATGGCGAAGGCCTGGAACCACTCCTTGACGAGTTCGGTGTCGAAGGTGCCGATCTTGTCGCGGCCGAAGGCGGCCTTGAACACCAGGAACGGCCGCCCGGAAATGTCGATGGCGACGCGGGTCAGCGCCTCGTCCATCGGCAGGTGCACGTCGGCATAGCGAGTGATGCCCTTCATGTCGCCGAGCGCCTGCTTCACCGCCTGTCCGAGCGCGATGCCGACATCCTCGGTGGTGTGATGGTGGTCGATATGCAGGTCGCCGGCGGCCTTGACCGTCATGTCGATCCGGGAATGGCGCGCCAACAGGTCGAGCATATGGTCGAGGAAGCCGATCCCGGTCGCGATCGCGGCCTGGCCGCGGCCGTCGAGGTCGACGCTCACCGCGACATCGGTTTCCTTGGTGGTGCGCTTGACCGTTGCCTTGCGCATAAGCGCTGTCTCCGAGCTTGAATCCCGGCCTTGTATCAGGGGCCGGGCGCGCCCGCCACTGCCGCCGATGGCAAAGGATTAATCAATGTCGAGAGGCCCATCGGTGGCCTGAAGACCGCCCTATTTGCGTTGCGCCGGTCGAGTGCCTAAATCAGGGCTCCGGTATGAGAGCACTGTTCATGCAATCCCCACAGCCCGATATTTGGCACGGAACCACGATTCTGACCGTCCGCAAGGGCGGCGTCGTCGCCGTCGGCGGCGACGGCCAGGTGTCGATCGGCCAGACCATCGTCAAGGCCAACGCCAAGAAGGTGCGCCGGCTCGCCAAGGGCGACGTCATCGGCGGCTTCGCCGGCGCCACCGCCGACGCCTTTACCCTGTTCGAGCGGCTGGAAGCCAAGCTCGAGCAATATCCCGGCCAGCTCATGCGGGCGGCGGTGGAGCTCGCCAAGGACTGGCGGACCGACCGCTATCTGCGCCGGCTGGAAGCGATGATGATCGTCGCCGATGCCCGGATATCCCTGGTCCTGACCGGCACCGGGGACGTGCTGGAGCCGGAGAACGACGTCATGGGCATCGGCTCCGGGGGCAATTACGCCCTCGCCGCGGCGCGCGCGCTGGTCGACACCGACATGACCGCCGAGGCGATCGTGCGCAAGGCGATGGCGATCGCGGCGGAGATTTGCGTCTATACCAACACCAGCGTGACCGTCGAGACGCTGCAGGCCTGACCCCGCGCGACGGACGGCTGAGAAAGACATATGACCGACTTTTCCCCTCGTGAAATCGTCTCCGAGCTCGACCGCTTCATCATCGGCCAGGGCGACGCCAAGCGCGCGGTCGCGATCGCGCTGCGCAACCGCTGGCGCCGGCTGCAGCTCGACGACAAGCTGCGCGACGAGGTGATGCCGAAGAACATCCTGATGATCGGCCCGACCGGCGTCGGCAAGACCGAGATCTCGCGCCGGCTGGCGCGGCTCGCCGGCGCGCCCTTCCTCAAGGTCGAGGCGACCAAGTTCACCGAGGTCGGCTATGTCGGCCGCGACGTCGAGCAGATCGTGCGCGACCTCGTCGAGGTCGCGATCGGGCTGACGCGGGAAAAGAAGCGCAAGGACGTCCGCGTCCGCGCCCACAGCGCCGCCGAGGACCGCGTGGTCGATGCGCTGGTCGGCGCGACCGCCAGCGCCTCCACCAAGGACACCTTTCGCAAGAAGCTGCGCGCCGGCGACCTCGACGACAAGGAGATCGAGGTCGAGCTGCAGGCCTCCGGCGGCGGCATGCCGATGTTCGAGATTCCCGGCATGCCCGGCGCCCAGATGGGCGCGATCTCGATCGGCGACATTTTCGGCAAGCTCGGCGGCAGCCGCACCAAGACGCGCAGGCTCACCGTGAAGGAATCCTACGAGGTGCTGATCAACGAGGAATCCGACAAGCTGCTCGACCAGGACCAGCTGGTCCAGGAGGCCATCAAGGCGGTCGAGAACAACGGCATCGTGTTCCTCGACGAGATCGACAAGATCTGCGCGCGCGACGGCAGGGCCGGTGCCGACGTGTCGCGCGAGGGCGTGCAGCGCGACCTGCTGCCGCTGATCGAAGGCACCACGGTCTCGACCAAGCACGGCGCGGTGAAGACCGACCACGTGCTGTTCATCGCGTCGGGCGCGTTTCATATCGCCAAGCCCTCCGACCTGTTGCCGGAGCTGCAGGGCCGGCTGCCGATCCGGGTCGAGCTAAAGCCGCTCACCCGCGAGGACCTCAAGCGCATTCTCACCGAGCCGGAGGCGTCGCTGATCAAGCAATATGTGGCGCTGATCGCGACCGAGGGAGTGACGCTGGAATTCACCGCGGATTCGATCGACGCCATCGCCGACATCGCGGTCTCCGTGAATTCGACGGTGGAGAACATCGGTGCGCGGCGGCTGCAGACGGTGATGGAGCGCGTGCTCGACGACATCTCCTTCGGCGCGCCCGACCGCTCCGGCGAATCCGTGACGATCGACGGCGAATACGTGCGCAGCCGCGTCGCCGACCTCGCCAAGAACGCAGATTTGAGCCGGTTTATTTTGTGAGGCCCAAAGCGCGTCCGTGCGGTACCCGCTCGAAACCTACACCCCGCCCCTCGCCCTGCGCAGCCGCACATAGAGCGCGCCCTCGCCGCCGTGGCCGACATGGGCGGCGTCGAAGCCGAGCACGCAAGCGCGGAATTCCGGCAGGCCGAGCCACAGCGGCACTTGGCGCCGCAATACGCCGCGCTCGCCGCGCGCCACCGCGCCAGCGCTTCCCTTGCCGGTGATGACGAGCACGAACTTGGCCCCCTCCGCCTGGTAGCGGCGCAGGAAGTGCAGCAGGGCATCGTGGGCCTGCGCCTGCGTCATGCCGTGGAGATCGATGCGGCCGCCGATCTCGGTCTTGCCGCGGGCGAGCTGTTGCTTTTCCCGTCGCGCGATCGCGATCGCCGAGGCCGGCGGCTTGGGATGGTAGGGAGCGGCCGCGGGCGGATGATCCACCGCCGCTTTCTTGACCGGCCGCGCGGCCTGCGGAGACGGCTTCGACAGGGCGGCCATTGGCTCCCGCTTGGGCACCCGCTTGCCGGCGCGCAGCGGCGTGATCGACCGCGCCACCAGCGCCCACAGACGCTCTTCCTCCTCGGTCAGGCGGCGACGGCCTGCGCGCGTCGCGACCGGCCAAGACATGCGCTCGCCAGCCATGCGCTCGGTGGATTTCTTCTCGCTCATTGACGGTAGTAGCGCCGCGCACGCCGCGGCTCCTCTCGCGCGGCCAAAGGCGGAGCGGCGGCGGGATGGACGGCGCGGGCGGCGACCTCCGACGGCAGCGGCTTCACCGGCGGCAGCGGCATGCGCGCGCCGGCCGCGGACGGATCGATTTCGCGCGGCAGCAATATGGCGAAGCGCCCGTTCTGCCGGATGCGGCCCGCCACCTGGCCGGCTTCGTCGCCGGCGCCGAAATAGAGGTCGGCGCGGGCCGGCCCGACGATGGCCGAGCCGGTGTCTTGCGCGATCATGGTGCGGCGGAACGGCGACTGGCTTTTCGGGCTCGCCAGCGGCAGATCGGCCTCGATGAAGAACGGCGTGCCGTAGACGTGCAGCGCCTTGTCCACCGCGATCGAGCGCCCCGCCGAGAGCGGAATGCCCTGGGCGCCGATCGCCTCGGTGTCGTCGTCCAATCCGATGATGCGGAAGAACACCACCGAGCGGTTCTGCCGGCGCACATCCTTGGCCTCCTCGGGATTGTCGTGCATCCATTCGCGGATGCGCTGCATCGACATTTCCTCCCGCGGCACCAGGCCGCGCTCGATCAGCACCCGTCCGACCGGCACATAGGAATAGCCGTTATGGGCGTCGTAATTGATGCGCAGCATCGCGCCGTCCTCGAGCCGGACGCGCGCCGAGCCCTGGATCTGGATGAACAGCGCCTCGGTGGCGCTGCGCAGCCAGCAGAGTTCCAGGTGCCTTCCGTCCAGCGCGCCGTCCTCGATCTCGCCGCGGTCGTAATAAGGCACGAGCTCGCCGCTCTCGGTGCGGCGGAAGGCGCGCCCGGTATTGGGGAACGGGCCGCCGTCGGGCACGCCCGGCGCCGTCAGATCGGGCGGACGACGGTACATCGGCACCGTGAATTCCCGGGTCGGAAACCGCGAGCCATCGACGATCGGCTCATAGTAACCGGTGAGAAAGCCGGCGGAATCGCCGAGCTTGCGGATTCGCACCGGAACGAAATTGGTCTCGAAGAACTGTCGCGCCGCCTCCGGCGCGAGCCGCCCCGCCTTGACCGCGCGGGCGCAGACCTCTTCGAGCGCGGCGCGTACGGGACGGGCGTCGCCCGCAGGCTGAGGTTGCACGAGCCGATTGCGGGCTTCTGCCGCGGGTTGGGTACGAACGAGCCGATTATGAGCGGCGTGGTTGTGCGCGGGCTCGGTGCGTAGCGCGCCGGACCGCACGATCGGACGACAGCTCGCGTAGAACGTCGCAAATGCGCTGGCGTGGTCGTCGCCGGCCCAGCCGTCAAGATCGCTCCAACCCGCCGGCTCCAGGGCGGCATTGGGAATTCTCAGCGGTCCGGGACCGCGATCGACCGCCGGTGGAGCCTCAGGGGCGGTCGCGCGGGGGATCGAGCCGGTTATGGAATGGCGTTGCGCGTACGACGAGTAGCGCCGCGCATCAGCACCATGCGTCACCGCGACGATCGCGAGCGCCGCCGGCAGGAAGAGCAAGAGACCTCGCAGCGGCGTGCACATGGCCTGGTCTTTGGGCTGGTCTTCCGGTCAGCCGCCCGCTTCGGTGGCGACTAGCTTCCAGTTGGGATCGCGTGAAGTAACGTCGCGGGCGAAGGTCCAGACATCGGTGACGCTGGTCACGCTGTCCGCGCTGCCGTCGATCACATTGCCGCTGCGGTCGCGGGTCGCCGACACCAGCTGGGACACGAATCGCAGGGTGATCTGGGCGGTCTTGCCGCGCAGCTCGGCCGCGGTGATCTCGGCGACGTCGATCGAGACGAATCGGGTCTCCGCGGTCTCGCCGCGCCCCTCGCGCTCGCGAATCACGGCATCGAACCCGTCGTACACCTCGCGGGCGAGGAGATCCTTGAGCGCCCGGCGGTCGCCTTCGGCATAGGCGGTGACGATCATTTCATAGGCCGAGCGGGCGCCGGTGACGAAATGCTTGGCGTCGAACCCCTTGTCGACCGCCGCGATGGCGTCGAGGCCCCGCGCTATTGCCGAGCCGGCCGGCGCGATCCCGGCATAGCGATCCACCGGCTCCTTGACCTCGACCGGCTTCGCCGGTTCGGCGGTGCGCGGCGGCAACGGAATCACCTTGTCGTTTGCCGCATTGCGAACGGGATCGGGCGCCGAATACGGGTCATAAGGCGGCCGTTCACGGCCGGTCCGCTGTCCGAGGACGCTGCGCAGCCGCAAAAAGATGAATACCGCCAGCGCCAAGAAGATGATGGTGTAAATGTCGAACACGTCTATGCTTTCGCGGCGTCCGCAGTGCGCGCTGCAGCGCCTTTTGAGCTCAACCCAGTTCTTCCATACCGTTGCCGCATATATAATGTAGGGAACTGGTGAAGTTGTTCCAGGGTCACTCCGCTGGGCGCTTGTTTGCACTGCAAGCTTAGACGATCGGACAGCTTGCGCCAACAGGGCGCCACCTGGATCTCCCATATTGGAAAAGCGTTGATGAACTAACATCGCGCCAGAAAAGAGGCCATATGTCGTTTCGGGCGGCGCACGGGTCAGGATTTTGAGCCGATGCAACTCGTCAAATGGATCGCCACCGGCCTCCTGGTGCTGCCGCTGGCAGAACTTGCGGCGTTCATATTGGTCGCCAGTCAGGTCGGCTTCACCACGGCGCTCGGCCTGGTGATCCTCATTTCGCTTGCGGGAGTGCTCGTGCTGCGCCATGTAGGCGGCGGTGCCGTCACGCGCCTGCGCACCGCAGCCGGACGCAGCGAAGTCCGCGGGGTAGCCCTGGACGGCTCCGGCACCGGCACCGCTCTGGGCGGGATTCTGATGGTTATTCCGGGGTTTATCACCGGAGCCCTGGGCCTGCTGATGATCCTGCCGGCGACCCGGGACTGGCTCGCCGCAACGACGCTGCGGCTTTTCACCCAGCGCCCCCGGACACCTCCGCCCGGCACCATCGACCTCGCCCCGGAAGAATGGCGCCAGCTGCCCGATCCGGAGTTGCCGCCCCGCCGCAGCCGGCGCAAGCCCTAGGGCCGTTCGACCCACGGGAGTGCGTCCTTGTTCGGCCGGATCGCCTGTGTTAGCCACACGGCAAATCGGTGGACGCGCATCGCTCGCAAGCGGAGGGGAACGGATGGCAAGTTCGACGAACGGTGGCAGCTCCGCCGAAGAGGCAGGGTCCCAGCCGAACCTCGGCGTGATCGCGCAATACATCAAGGATTTTTCGTTCGAGAATCCGAATGCGCCGAATTCCCTGATGCAGCCGCAACAGCAGCCGCAGATCATCGATTCAAATCAACGTCAATCCGAACCAGCTTTCGAACACCGACTTCGAGGTCGAGCTCAAGGTCGAGGGCAAGGCCGATCTCAACGGCAGCGTGCTGTTCGCGTTCGATCTCAACTATGCCGGCGTGTTCCGGCTGACCAACATCCCGCAGGAGAATCTCGGCCCGCTGCTGATGATCGAGTGCCCGCGGCTGCTGTTCCCGTTCGCCCGCGAGCTCATTGCCAGCGCGATCTCCAATGGCGGATTCCCGCCCCTGATGTTGCAGCCGATCGATTTCGTCGGGCTCTATCAGCGCCGCCTCGCCGACATGCAGGGCGAGCAGCCCTCGACCACGGCGTGATCCGCGTCGCGCGACCTGACGCCAAAAAGCCGCCGCCTTTTCGGACCAAGATCGTGTGTGAAATCAACGCGCTGTCCGATTCGGCCTGAAACGATGGCGTACTGAGCCTTTCAGGCCGCGGCGCGGCTTGCTATGGTTCGGGAACGGGACGGTTTGGGCGGGGCGGGGTTGCGATACCGCGGGTCCGGAACGCCCTCCACCCCTGGGGACACCGATGAAACCCGCGCTCATCCTGAAATCGGTGCGCAATGTCCGCAACGCGGTTGCGACCAATATCAATCGCGTGCGGGATCGCGAGTTCATCCCGAAATCCGCGATCTCGCTCGGCATCGAGACATCGAGCCTGTGCAACCTGGAATGCCGGTTCTGCGCCTACGTCAAGAAGCAGAGCCCCAAGGTGTCGATGAAGGACGAGTTCTTCAGGAACTGCATCGCGCAGGCCCTGGAGATGGGGTACCGGCGGTTCGACCTGACGCCCTGCACCGGCGACGTCTTCATGGACCGCGGCATCTTCAACAAGCTCGACCACATGGAGAACAATCCGGGGGTTCTGAGCTACAGCTTCTTCACCAATTTCACCATTCCGAAGGCTCAGGACGTCAAGCGCCTGTTCGACCTCCCCAAGCTGTCCCATCTCGCCATCAGCATCTACGGCTACGACGCCGAGACCTTCGTCGCCATCACCCAGTCGACCGAGAAGGTGTACCGCCGGCTCGTCTATAATCTCGAGACCTTCCTCGGGCAGTTCGAGCGCCGCAAGTTCGGGCTGCACATCTCGCTTCATCCGGGAGTGGCGTCATTGCGGGGCCGCAGCAGCGAGATCACGCGGCTGCTCGACCGTTTCCGCAAGGCCGGCGTGACGGTGAAGGTTTCGAAAGGCGTCTACAACAACTGGGGCGGCTACGTCACCAATGACGACGTTCGCGATCTGCCCATCGACATCGCCGGCCCCGACCTGATCTACAAGAACGGCGCCTGCGTGCGGCTCTTCACCACGGTGCAGATCATGGCCACCGGCATAGTGAACGGCTGCGCCTGCCGCGACGCCGATGCGACATTGCGCCTCGGCGACCTCAAGGAAGCGCCGCTGCGGGATATCATCTCCAGCCGGAACCCGGTTTACATGGCGTTGATCGAAGAGCAGCAGCAGGGAAATTTCCGGCCGGTGTGCCAGAGCTGCGACATGTATGCCAGCATCTACCACAAGAGCTCGGCCTACCGGAAAGAAGGCATCGAGCTTGAGACGCTGGCGGAATTCAAGAAACGCCTGAGCTGAAAATCGGGCCGCCGCGATCGATCTGCACCCGCCAGAGCATGATCCCGAAAGGTTGCAGTCTTTTCGGATAAGATCATACTCAAAATCAAAAACTTCTAAACGGCGGGGCAACAGGGAGAACGCTTATGGCCTCGGACATCACGCGCAAGGACTTCCTGCGATCGGGGGCGGCAGTGGGCGCAGGCGTCGCCATGCCCGCGCTGTGGCGTCCGGGACGCGCCTGGGCGCAAGGTGCAGTCACCCTCAAGCTCGGCCATCCCGACACCAACCTGCACCCGACCCAGGCGATCGCGACGAAGTTTTCCGAGCTGGTCGCCGCCAAGACCGGCGGCGCGGTCAAGATCCAGGTGTTTTCCGGCGGTCAGCTCGGCAGCGAGGTCAACATCGTGTCGGGCATGCAGACCGGCATCGTCGACATGGCGTTCCATACCACCGGATTCCTGGAATCGTTCTTTCCGCGCATCCAGGTGCTCGACCTGCCGTTCCTGTTCCGCGACGCCAAGACCGCCGAGACCCTGCTCGACGGCACCATCGGCCGAGGGCTTCTCGCGGACATGCCGGCCAAGGGCATCTACGGCTTCGTGTGGGGCCACTACGGCTGGCGCGAGACCGAGACGGCGAACCAGCCGGTGCGCGAGCCGGCCGATCTCAAAGGCGTCAAGATCCGCATCCAGCCGGGCGCGGTGTTCGCGGCGAGCTTCCGCGCCTGCGGCGCGGTGCCTGTCGTGATGGATCTGTCCGAGGTCTATATCGGCCTGTCGCAGAAGACCGTGGGCGGCGTCGAGCTGCCGTTCCTCGCCGTGGTCTCCTCGAAGCTTTACGAGGTGACGAAATATGTCGGCCTCACCAACCACGTCTACAATGCCGGTGCGTTGATGGCGAGCAAGGTCAAGTTCGACCGGCTCGAGGCCGCGCACCAGAAGGCGATCCGCGAGGCAGCGGCGGAAATTCAGCCGGTGTGGCGCGAGACCGTCGCACAGAAGACCGAGGAAGGCCGCCAGTTTTGCGCCGCCAAGGGCATGCAGATCGACGCCACCAATTTCGCCGCGTTCCAAAAGGCGATGGCGCCGGTCTACGACGAATTTCGCGACAAGATCGGCGCCGATCTCGTCCAGCAGGTGTTGAAGGCGACCCAGGCCTAGTCGACAGGCTCCGCAGCGAGGCCGCGATGACAGCGGAGCCGCAACCCGCGCCGCCCGTCGCGGTCGAGCCGATCGCCGAGTTGGCGCCACCTCGCGCCATCATCGGTTTCGTCACCGCGGCCGCCAACGCGGTGCTCGCCTTTGCGCTGCTCGGCGAACTGACAACGGTGTTCGCCAATGTGATCGCGCGGACCTTTTTCGACACCGCGTTCCTGTGGGCCGATGAGATCGCCAAGCTCGCGCTGTCGACGCTCGCCTTCGTCGGAGGCACCGTCGCCTATGCCGCCCATCACCACACTTATGTTCGCGTTCTCCTCAAGGCGCTCGGCCCGCGGCAGGAGCGCGTCTGCCTCGCGGCGTCCGACATGCTGGTGCTGCTGATCGCCGTCGTCACCGGATATTCCTCGATCTTTCTGCTGCAGACGCGGTGGGACGAGCTGACCCCGATCCTGCAGATACCGGCGTCGTGGATCGTGGCGCCGCTCAGCGCCAGCATGGTGCTGCTCGCGCTCTACGCGTTCGATCGGCTGACCCGTCAGCACCGCGCGACAGTGCTGACGGTCGCGGCCGTATTCGCAGCTTTGCTCGCGCTTGCCGTCGCGACCCGGCCGCTGTGGACGCCGTGGTTTGCCGGCGACGGCGCTATCGCCGCCGCGCTCGCGCTGTTCTTCGTCACCATCTTCTGCGCGCTGCCGATCGGGTTCGCGCTGCTGCTGAGCACCATCGCCTATCTGTGGATCGCCGACACCGTCCCCATGGTGGCGCTGCCCCAGAACATGGTCGACGGCACCGGCAATTTCGTATTGCTCGCGCTGCCGTTCTTCATCTTCGCCGGCCTCATCATGGAGCGTGGCGGCATTTCGCTGCGCCTGGTGCAGTTCGTGCACGCGCTGGTCGGGCACCTGCGCGGCGGCCTGCTCCACGTCATGGTGATGAGCATGTACCTCGTCTCCGGCCTGTCGGGATCGAAGACCGCCGACGTCGCCGCCGTCGGCTCGGTCATGCGCGACATGCTCCGGAAGGAAGGCTATTCCGCCGCCGAGGGCGCCGCGGTGCTCGCCGCATCCGCGGCCATGGGCGAGACCGTGCCGCCGAGCATCGCCATGCTGGTGCTGGGCTCGGTCACCACGCTCTCAATGGCGGCGCTGTTCATCGGCGGTCTCGTTCCCGCCGCCGTCGTCGCCGTCTGCCTGATGGCGCTCATCTTCGTGCGCACCAGGCGCACGGCGACGCACCCGCGCCGGGCGCCGCTGCGCGTCATGGCGGCGAGCGGAGTTCGCGCCATCCTGCCGCTGCTGATGCCGGTGATCCTGTTCGCCGGAATACTCTTCGGCGTCGCCACTCCGACGGAGGTTTCGACTTTCGCGGTGGTGTACGGGCTGATCCTGTCGTGCCTCGTCTACCGCGAGCTCGACTTCCTCACCTTCGTGCGGACGGTGCTCGACAGCGCCATGCTTGCCGGCATGGTGCTGTTCATCCTCGCCGCGGCATCGGGATTTTCCTGGACGCTGACGGTCGCCTACCTGCCCCAGCGCCTGGTCGATCTCCTGCACGGCATCAACGACAACACCGCGCTGTTCATGATCGGCTCGATCGTCCTGCTGATCGTCATCGGCTCGCTGCTGGAAGGACTGCCGGCGCTGATCATCCTGGCGCCGCTGCTGCTGCCGATCGCCGGGGGAATCGGGCTGAGCGAACTGCACTACGGCATCGTGCTGCTGATCGCGATGGGCGTCGGGGCATTCCTGCCGCCCGCCGGGGTCGGCTTCTACGTCGCCTGCGCCATCATGCGCACCGACATCGAAGGCGCCTCGCGGGCGATGATCCCCTACCTCGTGGTCCTGATCGCGGGGCTGCTGATCGTCGCCTTCGTCCCCTGGTTCACGGTGTTCCTGCCGCGGGCGTTCAACCTGGGGGGATGAGCGCCGATCGCGCCGCTCCGCCAGCCCCACAGCCGGCGATTGCACCCCACCGCGGATCGCGAAAACTTGCGCTAAATTGGGACTGTTAAGCTTGATGCAAGCTTGCGCCAATCTCATACCGAACGCCACATTTTGGGCTCTCGAAGCCGTGAGCATCCGCCCCCATCAAGGGGGAGGCTTTCATGAAACATCAGAGCCTGGAAGACGTAGCCAACGCCGTTACGTTCGGCCGGCGAAAGGTCAGGCCACGCGCCTGCGTCGCCGACGCCAAGACTCACATTCGCACCTTCCTCGTCGAAGCCTTGGAAGAACTCGGGTTTGTCACCTGCGAGTGCGCGCAACTGGCGGATTTGGGCGCGGTGCTCGATGCGCATCGGCCCGACCTCGTGGTGCTCGGGCTGTCGGCGGGCGGACTTGAGGCAAGCGAAATGTTGAAGACGCTGGCCGCCAAAACTTTCAACGGCAATATCCTTCTGCTCGGTCCCCCCGCCTGCCCCGCCATGGCGGCCATCCAGGAACTCGCCGAAGCGCTCGAAATCGCCATGCTGCCCAAGCTCGACACGCCGTTCAGCGAGATGGGCCTGCGCAACAGCGTCGCGACGCTGCTCCCAAGCGAACCGGCGCCGGATCCTCCCATCCGTGTCGATGAAGCCATGAACGCCGGCTGGCTCGAATTATGGTATCAGCCGGAGATCGACACGCGATCGCTCGCCGTCAAGCGCGCCGAGGCGCTCGTGCGCATCCGTCATCCGACTTGGGGGGTCGTCCCGGCCGCGTATTTCATACCGGCCGACGGGGACCCGCACTTCCGCGCGCTGTCCGAGTTCGTGATCAGCCGCGCCATCGACGATTGGCGCTACTTCGTCACCCAGCGCGGCGGCGTCGACATTGCAATCAACCTGCCCATCGCATTTCTTCAGGACGCGGAATCGGTGAGCAGTCTTTGCCGGCAAATTCCCGACCACCCGGCGTTCAGCGGCCTGACCATCGAGATCAACGGCACCGAGATCGTCCGCAACATGGAGCTGGTGAAAGATCTCGCCAGGCGGCTTCGGTTCCACAACATCGCCATTGCCATCGACGATCTCGGCGCCGAATGGCCCCTGCTCGCCGGACTTCACGACTTTCCCTTCGTCGAGATCAAGGTCGATCGAATGTTCGTCACCGGCTGCGCGATCGACAGCTTGAAGCAGACCGTGTGCCACCGGATCCTCGACCTCGCAGACGGCTACGGTGCACGCACCGTCGCGGAGGGCGTCGAAACCCAGGCCGATTTTCTCATTGTGCGTGAGATGGGTTTCGACAAGGCACAGGGATTCTTCCTCGGCAAGCCGGCAACGGCGAAGAAATTCGCGCGTTCCATGCTCGGGCGGCCCGTGAGCCTGGTGAAATGACGTAAGATAAAGCCGCTGTATTCCCGCCAAAGGGCTTTCGACCCCAGTGGATGGAGACGGGTTGCGGCAAGAGCAGCGACATCATGCCCACGTCGATCGAGATGGTATTGACGCCTTGCAATGTCCGATGCGATGGGCACAGAGACAATGAGCATTGGCTTGAAATGAAAATACGTCCGGCTGCAGCGAGCGATTATGATCAGCTTTGCGAGCTGTTCGAAGAGGTCGATGCCCTGCACAGAGGCGCGCGGCCGAATATCTTCCGCAAGCCGGATGGCCCCCCACGATCGATGGAACGTGTATCAAATCTGATCAACGGGCCTGCCAGTACGATATTGGTGGCGGAGGACGGGGGCATCCTGCTCGGCTTGGCCGTCGTCGTTGAGCAGCCGGCGTCTTCAAACCCCCTGCACGTGCCGCGCCGTGTCGTCGAGATCGTTACCATAGTCGTTCGCAAGTCTGCACGCCGCCAAGGGATCGGCAAGTCATTGATCGGCGCGTCCCTGGCGTGGGCTGAGAAACGCGGCGCAGACCACGTGGAAATCTCCGTTCACGCTTTCAACGAAGACGCACTGCGAGTGTATGCCGCGGCGGGCTTCCAAATGTCTGTCCATCGTCTGCTGCTTCGTTTGCCACTTATTGACGGCTAGCGCTTCAGCCGGCGGACGAGATAATCGAAGTTGACGATGAACTGGTCGGGCCGCGAGACGTCGTGCTTGAGCTGGGCGATGTCCCCGCTCGGAAATTCCGGGGCGGGATCGCCGGCGGCCTCGGTGATCATCTGGATCATCGCGGCGTTCTCCAGCATGATCGCGTTGATGACTGCCTCTTCGATCGATCCGCCCACCACGGCGACCCCGTGGTTCTTCATGAGCGCGGCGCGGTGCGGGCCGAGCGCGCGGGCGACGCCCGCCCCCATCTCATGGGTGCGGATCAGGTTGATGGTGTCGGTGTAGACGCCGAGTTCCCCGCAGAACAGCGCCGCCGGCTGGCTGTAGCATTTCATCGGCCGGCCGGTCGCCGAAAGCGCGACCGCATAGGGCGGATGGGTGTGGATCACGCACTGCACGTCCGGCCGCGCCTTGAAGATTTCGGAGTGGATGAAGACCTCGCTGTGGCGGCGCGAGCCGCCGGCGACGACCTTGCCTTCGAGATCGATGGTGAGGATGTTCTCCAAAGTGATCTCGTCGAGCCCGACGCTGTGCGGCTTCATGAAGAACAGCGACGGCTGGTCCGGCACCCGCACGGACACATGGCCGCGGGTGAAATCGTCCTGCCCCTCCGCCACCAGCACCCGGCCGGCAAGGATGAGTTTCTGCTTTGCCTCTTCATGGGTCATGTTCGAATGTTTCCTCTTAGGCCTGCCCGCTCGGAGCACGCGCATTGCCTCACCCGAGGGGCCACGAGAGCGCCCTCGAGGGTGTCATCCACGTTCATCGTCGGCAGGTCAATCCATCGGCTGAATGCGCACCAGCCAGCCCTCGTGGTCGACATACCACACGGTCACGGGATCGGTGGAATTGTCGATCCAGGTCTCGCGGTCGATGCCGTAGGGCTCCGGCAGCACGTATTCGGTGAAGGCGACGGTCTTCGGATTGAAGCGGAGGTAGCGGCCGGAGTGCATTTCTCCGGCCCAGACTTCGCCGTTCTTGTCGACCTGGGCGGAATACATGGACGCATAAGGCGTCGGCAGCCGGTATTCGTGGATGCGCTTTTCGGTGATGTCGAACTTCACCAGCATGCCGCCGCGACCGCCCGACCAGTAATTGTTCTGCAGGTCGAACTCGCCGCGCGCCGGACCGGAACGCGGCGAGGTATCGGGTTCGAACACCTCGGCTTCCTTGGTGTCCACCACCACGACGCCGTCGCGCGGCCAGGCGCCGCCGCCGAAATAGCGCCCGTCCCGGCTCATGGCGCTGCCATAGGTGCCCGGCGAACTTCTTGAGGACGTAGCTGATCACGGGCTCGCCGGTGAGCGGCGCGACCTTGGTGACTTGGCGCGCGCGCGCCTTCCAGATGAAGCCCTCGGGGTCGATCGCGTAGTTGCCGCCCATGGGGGTGTTCGCGGGCTCGCGCACCTTCCAGGGGATCCGGGTGAACTGCTCGTTCTTGGGATCGAGCCGCCAGATGCTGTGCGCCCAGTTTTCCGAGCCCCACACGATGTCGTTCTTGTCGACATAGATCCAATGGGTGCCGGGCAGCACTCCCTTTTCTACCGGCGGGACATGGAACTCCTTGACCGCGCCGGTGCGCGGATCGAGCCGGCCGACATAGGAACTGCGGTGGGTCGAGTACCAGAGGTTCCCCTTGGAATCGCCGCTCACGTCATGGGTGGCGGTCTCCAGGCGCGGCAATTCGTATTCGGTGATCACGACCCGGGTCTGGCGTCCCTGCGGCCGCGGCAGGGTGACGAATGAGGGGTCCTTGGAGTCCGGGCCGCGCACGCTCGCGAGCCATTTGACGAGGCGCGCCTCCTCGTCGCCGCCCCAGCGGCCGCGCTCGTTGATGTTGATGAGGGGCGAGCCTGCCCCATGGATCATGCGGTAGACGATCTTGCCCCAGCCCGCCTCGTCGTAATGGTTGCGAAAGATCTGCTGATAGGAGTGGCACCAGTTGCAGTTGTTGGTCAGCAGCTTCTTTTCCTCGCCGGTGCCGGACAGGCTGAGCAGCCATTCCGATCCCGTCATCTGCGCGGCGATCTCGGGACGCGGCGGCAACAGGTCGGAGTTGGTCACGTAATCCAGCGTGATGTCGGCCAGCGCAGCCGGGCCCTTGATCTCCACCCCTTCCTTGACGAAGGGCTTGAACTCGCGCGGCAGCGCGATGCGCAGCGTGTAGCTGCCGGCGTCGAGCGCGGGAAATTCATAGCGCCCCTCGGCATTGGTGTAGACGGTGGTGCGGACCGCATTCTTCTGCGCGATCAGCTGCACCATCATGCCTTCCAGCAGCTCGCCCTTGCTGGATTTGACCACCCCCTTGGGACCGCCCTGCAAACGGGCGTCGGCCTGCGCCGGCAGCACGCCGGCCAGCGAAAACCCGATCGCTACGCCCGCGACCAGGCGAGCGATGCCGCGATGCATGTCCTGAAGTCAGCGCCATGACCATCTCCCCATAAACGTGTTCATGAAATTGTTCTGCCCCCGCGTCTCATCGCTCGCGGTAGCGCGGATTGGCGGGCGGCGCATCGGAATCCCAGCAGCACTTGTCGCGCACGAAGCTCACGAGATCGTTGAGATCGGCCTCGCTCAAAGTGTATCTGTAGGCCGCCATTCCTTCACCGCCATTGCGGATGCGGTCCTTCACGGTGTCGTCGTTCACCGGCAGGCCCGACAGCAACGTGCCACGCTGGAACAGGCCGGTGAGCTGCGGCGCGTGCGTGGTAAACTCGTTGTGGCAGAACCAGCACTTGTAATAGAAGATTTCCCGCCCCCGCTCCGGTCCGCTGGTGGCGGCTTTCTTGAACTCGTAGGTTTCGAGCGAGCGCTGATATTTGTCCCGGACCGGTGCGCTGGATTCTGCCTTTGCGCCGGGCGCAGCCGCCTCTTGCGCGAATGCCTGGCGACCGATTCCCTGAGCCGTAAGAATCGTCGCGATCGCTGCGACCGCCATCCATCTCGCCGTGCTGGACCTCATCATTTCCCCCTGATGTTTTTTGCTCGTGCTTTTGCACACCCTACCAGCTTTTAACGCCGGCGGCAGGGGGCTGTAGCCCGAACGCCAGCGATGCAACAGGAGTTATACTCAAACCGCAAGATGAGTATAACCGCTGGAATTTGATCAGCGCCGCAGCACGCAGGACTGCGTGTCGTGCCGCCGTTCCCATCCGGCGCGCTCCAGCTCCGGCCGGTCGCTTTCGCTTTCGGGATGGCCCAGGCAGAAATAGCCGATGAACCGCCACGAGCCCGGCACATCGAGAATGCCGTTGATGCGGGCGGGATCGAGGATGGAGACCCAGCCCATGCCGATGCCTTCGGCGCGGGCGGCGAGCCACATCAGGCTTACCGCGGTCACGACGGAATATTCGGCCATTTCCGGCATCGTCCGGCGGCCGAGCCCGTGGCCGGTCTCGGTGGCGCCGTCGGCGAACACGGCGAGCTGGCACGGCGCCTCTTCCAGGCCGGCGAGCTTGAGCGCGGCGTA
Organism: uncultured Alphaproteobacteria bacterium; assembly: GCA_963791375.1. Classification (GTDB taxonomy): domain Bacteria; phylum Pseudomonadota; class Alphaproteobacteria; order Rhizobiales; family Xanthobacteraceae; genus JAJPKK01. Next base: position 64,787 of record CAWBSI010000025.1, on the reverse strand, counting down.
GCGCGTCGCCATGTCGCCGGAATAGGATTTCAGCGCCTCGACGTTACACGCCTTGAACTCATCCCGCACCGCTTGCCGGCGGCCGGGATCGTCGACGATGACGAACCGCCAGGGCTGGCTCAGCCCCACCGACGGCGACAGGCAGGCGATCTCGATCAGGCGTTCGAGCGTGCCGGCCGGCAGCGGATCGCGCCGGAACCGCCTCACGTCGCGCCGCCACACGAACAGATCGCGCAGCCGCGCGCGAAACGCGTCGTCGAAGGGGGCGGGCTCGCTCATGCCGATGCTCCGGTTCTCGCGAGGGCCGCGGCGACGAGCAGGATCAGGATTTCGTTGACCTGCTCCAGCGCGCCCAGCACGTCCCCGGTGTGTCCGCCGAAGGCGTTCACGCTCACGCGCGCCATGAGCACAGCGACCCCTGCCAGCACAACGAGCCCGACCACGGCCGCTGTCGGACCAAGACACGCCGCCAGCGCCACTGCGCCGAGCACGCCGGCTGCTGTTACCGCTTCGCGCGGCGGCGACCCGGCCGCGGCGGCGAGGCCGTCACTGCGGGCGGGCGGAACGAACGCCATGAAGGCCGGCAACGGCGCCCGCGCCGCCGCGTGGGCCGCGACCAGCGCCAGGGCCACCGCGCCGGCATCGCCGATGCTGGCCAGCGCGCTCCAGCGCAGCAGCAGCGACATCATCAGCACGCACGCGCCATAAGTGCCGAGCCGGCTGTCGCGCATGATCTCGAGCTTGCGCTCGCGGCCGTCGGCGCCGAAGCTGTCCGCCATGTCGGCAAGGCCGTCCTCATGCAGACAGCCGGTCATCAGCAAGCCCGCGGCCAACGCCAGCGCCGCGGCGACCAGCGGCGGCAAGCCCAGGCGCACGGCCATCCAATAGGCGAGCGCGGCGAGTGCGCCCACCACCGCGCCGGCGACCGGCATCGCCCAGCTCGCCCGCGCAATGTCCCCGCCTGCCACTGGCATGGCACCAGCCAGGGGCAGCCGCGTGCAGAACATGAGGCTCACCGCGAGATCGGTGGTGAGACGATGCCAGAGGCCGGGCGCGATCATAGGCGAGCCCCCGAGCCGTCATTCCGGGGCCGGCCCACCGGGTCCGGCCTTTGGCCGGCCCGATGACAGGCTCGATCCGGAACCCGGAATCCCGGAACCTTCGGCACGGCCGTCTGAATTCCGGGTTCACGGGCTTCGCCCGCGCCCCGGAATGACGTGCAAGATTTTGACGGCGGGGCTGGTTTGATGTCATTGCCAAGCATCGCGGGGCGACGAACCCGGGACGGCGGTATCGTGCAATGACAGGCTTTACATCCTTTGCCGATCTGCGGGCGGCGTGTCTCGATCTGCCGGCCGGAGACGCTGCGGCGGCCGTAGCGGCCGCGCGTCGCGACGCCGTGCTCACCAAGCCGCCGGGCAGCCTCGGACGGCTGGAGGATGTGGTCGTGTGGCTTGCCCGCTGGCAGGGCCGGGCGCTGCCGCGGCTCGATCGCGTCGAGGTTCTCGTGTTCGCCGGCAACCACGGCGTGGTGGCGCAGGGCGTGTCGGCCTATCCGGCTGGGGTCACCGCGCAGATGGTGGCGAATTTTGCGGCCGGTGGCGCCGCCATCAATCAGCTGGCCACGATCGCGGGAGCGAATTTGCGGGTCATCCCGCTCTCGCTCGACGCCCCCACCGCTGATTTCACCCAGGAACCGGCCATGGACGAAACGGCGTTTCTCGCCGCCGTCGCCGCCGGCTATGCCGCGGTCCCGACCGGTGCAGACCTCGTCTGTCTCGGCGAAATGGGCATCGGCAACACCACGTCTGCCGCCGCCGTCGCCGCCGCCCTGTTCGGCGGCGGCGGCGAACGCTGGGCCGGCCGCGGCACCGGCGTCGACGACGAGGGCCTCGTGCGCAAGCGCGCGGCGATCGATGCCGCGCTCGCCCGGCATCGGCCGCTTCTCGGCGATCCCCTGCAGGTCGCCGCCGCCCTGGGCGGCCGCGAGCTTGCCGCCATCCTCGGCGCGACGCTCGCCGCACGGCGGCAGAACATCCCGGTGCTGATCGACGGCTTCGTCTGCACCGCAGCGGTCGCACCGCTGGCGAAGCTCGGCGCCGGCACGCTCGCCCACGCCTGGGCGTCTCACGTGTCGGCCGAAGCCGCCCACCGTGCGCTTCTCGTCGAACTCGGCCTCGTGCCGCTGGTCGATCTCGGCATGCGCCTCGGCGAGGCTTCCGGAGCAGCCGTCGCGACGCTGATCCTGCGCGCGGCGCTCGCCTGTCACACCGGAATGGCGACCTTCGCCGAGGCCGGCGTATCGGACAAGCTCCCTTCTCCCTCCCCTTGAAAAGGGGAGGGTTGGGGAGGGGATCCCGCGCCGGAGGCGCGGCGCTTGCGGCGAGGCAGCGGACCCCCACCCCAACCCTCCCCCTGAAGAAGGGGGAGGGAGCCGACCGCACGCGATCAAACTTAGGTGCCACATCTCCGGTCGCTCGGTTCCGGTCACCTTGCTACTCCCGCGCGATGGCGTGAAAGAAGGTGCCGGTGACGTGGCCGCGTCGGCCGCCGGACGTGCCGAGCGGATGGCCCTGCCCGTCGATCAGGTCGACCAGGGGCTCGTCTTGTCCCGGCGCGACCAGCGACGCGTAGTGGAATTCGTGGCCGCGGATTGCGCCGCCGGCCGGCCCGAGCGGGCCCGTCGCGAGAAGCCGCGCCTCGCGATAGCCGAGATGCAGCTTGCGGGCGGCAAAGCTCGTGGCATGTCCGAGCAGGCCGGTCATGGCATGGCGCGCGCCGTCAGCATCTTCGAGCCCCTCCCCCAGCACCATGTAGCCGCCGCATTCCCCATGCACCGGCCGCGTCGCCGCGAACCGCGCAAGGCCGTCGCGAAAGCGCATGGCGGCGGCAAGCACGCCGGCATGAAGCTCGGGATAGCCGCCGGGCAGCCAGCAGCTGTCGCAGTTGGGCGGCGGTGGCTCGTCGGCGAGCGGCGAGAACGCAACGATCTCCGCGCCCGACCGGCGCCAGCCGTCGACCACATGAGGATAGACGAACGAAAAGGCGCGATCCCTGGCGAGCGCGACCCGTTGCCCCGGCGGCGGCAGCGCCGGCATTTTTACCGTGCCCGCCAGCGCCAGCGGTGCGGCCATCGCGAGGATCGCGTCGAGATCGAGATGGCGCTCGGCCATGTCGGCGAGGCGGTCGAGCCGGGCCGCGAGATCGGCATGCTCGCCGGCCTGCACCAGGCCGAGATGGCGCTCCGGCATCGCCAGCGTCGCATCGCGCGGCACCGCGCCGAACACCGGCATTCCCGACGCGGCCATGGCATCGGCGACGAGCTCGCGATGTCGCTCGCTGCCGACCCGGTTGAGCACGACGCCGGCCACCCGCACGGCCGGATCGTGGGAGGCGATGCCGCGCACCACCGCGGCCGCCGTCTGCGACTGTCCCGACACATCGAGCACCAGCAGCACCGGCAGGCGAAACCGCGCCGCAAGGTCGGCGGTCGCGCCGCTGCGGCCGGGCGGGCCGGCGACGCCGTCGAACAGGCCCATGACGCCTTCGATGACGAGAATCTCGGCCGCTTGCGAAGCCTCACGCGCGAGCGCATCGAGCAGCGCCGGCGCCATCGCCCAGCTGTCGAGATTGACGCTCGGCGCGCCGGTGGCCGCGGCATGGAAGGCGGCATCGATGTAGTCCGGCCCCGCCTTGGCCGCGCGCACGGCGACGCCGCGGCGCCTGAGGGCGGCGAGCAGGCCAAGCGTCACCGTGGTCTTGCCCGACCCCGAGCGCGGCGCCGCGACGATGAGGCCGCGAGCCGTCACCGCAACGGCTCCGCTGCCGTCGCGACCGCGCGCAGGCCTTCCCGCGCGGTGACGATGTCGCCGATCACCACGATCGCGGGCGCCTCGATGCCCTGCGCCTGCGCATCCGCGGCGATACGATCGAGCGTCGAGACGAGGACGCGTTCGTCTGCCGTGGTGGCCGCGGCGATGGCGGCGGCGGGCGTGTGCGGCGCGAGCCCGCCCTCGATCAACGCCTGCGCGATCTCGGCGAGATTGCGCATCGCCATATAGAGCACGATGGGCTCAGCCGTACGCGCCAGCGCCGCCCAGTCCGGCGCGCCTTCGGCGTCGGCCCCGTAGCCGGCGGCGAAAATGACGGCCCGGTTGACGCCGCGCAGCGTCGCCGGGATCAGGGCCGCGGCCAGCGCCGCGAGCCCCGCGGTGACGCCGGGCACGATCCGGAACGGCACCCCTGCCGCAGCCAGCGCCGCCGCCTCCTCGCCGCCGCGGGCGAACACGAAGGGATCGCCGCCCTTGAGCCGCAACACCCGCTCGCCGCCCTGCGCCAGCGCCACGAGGCGCCGCGAAATATCGTCCTGGATCGCCGACGGCTTGCCGCCGCGCTTGCCGGCGAATTCGAGCCGCGCGCGCGGCCCGGCGAGCGCCAGCACGCGCGGATCGACCAGGGCGTCGTGGACGATCACGTCGGCCTGGGTGAGCCCGGCCAGCGCATCGAGGGTCAGCAGCCCGGGATCGCCCGGCCCGGCGCCAGCAAGCCAGACATGGCCGGGTTCCAGCACCGGAATTCCGCTGCGCCGCGCCGCAAGGTCCGCCCAGCCGTTCATTGCCGCCACGCTCCGGCGTCAAGACGCCGACCCAGCCGGCCCCCTCCCCCTTTTTCAGGGGGAGGGAGCAGAATCGGCCGAGTATCGGAACTGAGCGCCAAAGTCGCTACACTAGGCAGATGACCTCGCAAGACCCTCCGCTCCGCCGCGGCTGGACCACCGGCACCTGCGCCACCGCGGCCGCCAAGGCGGCCTATGCCGGCGCTGCTGACCGGGGCGTTCCCCGATCCGGTCGAGGTGACGCTGCCACAGTGGCGAGCGGCCCAGCTTCGCGCTCGCGGTCACCCGAAGGGACGCGGATTGCGCGACCGCGGGCGTCGTGAAGGACGCCGGCGACGATCCCGATGTGACCCACGGCGCCCTCATCCTCGCGACTGTGCGTCGGGGCAAGCCGGGCAGCGGCGTCACGTTCCGGGCCGGCGAAGGGGTCGGCACGGTGACGCGGGCCGGGCTCCCGGTCCCGCCGGGCGAACCGGCCATCAATCCAGTGCCGCGCCAGATGATCGGCACCGCCATCGCCGAGGTCGCGGCGGCGACGCAGGCGAGCGGCGACGTCGAGGTCGAGATCGCGGTCCCGGGCGGCGAGGCGCTGGCCGCAAAGACGCTCAACGGACGCCTCGGCATCGTCGGCGGCCTCTCCATCCTCGGCACCACCGGCATCGTCGTGCCCTATTCCTGCTCGGCGTGGATCCATTCGATCCACAGCGGCATCGATGTCGCCCGCGCCGCCGGCCTCACCCATATCGCCGGCTCGACCGGCGCCAGCTCGGAAGCCGCGGTGCAAAAGCTCCACCGCCTGCCGGAGATTGCGCTGATCGAAATGGGCGACTTCGTCGGCGGCATGCTCAAATATCTGCGCCGCCATCCGGTGGCGCGCGTCACCATTGCCGGCGGCGTCGCCAAGATGACGAAGCTCGCGCAGGGCATGCTCGATCTGCATTCCAAGCGCGGCACCGTCGATCTCGCGGCACTCGCCGCCTCGCCGAGACCGCCGGCGGCTCCGCGGCGCTGGGCGCGCGCATCGCCGCATCGAACACCGCGGCGGAAGCCTTCGCCCATGCCGCCGCCGAGGGCGTCGCGCTCGGTGACGCGGTCGCCCAAGCGGCGCAGGCGACGGCGCTGGACCCTGTTGCCGGCAGCGGCGTCGCCATCGAGATCGTGGTGTTCGACCGCGACGGCGTGCTGGTCGGCCGTGCGCCCTTCGCTGCGGATCACGAGGCTTCTCCGCCGCGAAACCGGCGCCGATAGTCCGGATCGTAGAGCGCGCTGTCGCGGAAACCCTTCGCGGCGAGCGCGCGGCCGACGAGAACGAGCGCGGTGCGCTCGATCGGCGCGGCCGCGACCTTCGCGGCGATGTCGCCGAGCGTGCCGCGCAGGATCAGCTCCTGCGGCCAGCTCGCGCGCACCACCACTGCAGCCGGGCAATCCGCGCCGTAGAACGGCGTCAGCTCCCGCACGATGGTCTCGATGGCGGGGATCGCCAGATGGATCGCGAGCGTCGCGCCGGTGGCGGCGAAGGCCGCGAGCTGCTCCGCCTGCGGCATGGCGGAGGCGCGGCCGGGCATGCGCGTGAGCACCACGCTCTGCGCCACCTCCGGCACGGTCAGCTCGCTGCCGAGCGCCGCGGCAGCCGCGGCGAAGGCCGGCACGCCCGGCGTCAGCGTATAGGGAATGCCGTGCCGCTCCAGCCGGCGCAAGCTGCTCGGCGAGCGCGCTGTAGATGGAGAGGTCGCCGGAATGCAGCCGCGCCACGTCGCGGCCGGCGGCGTGTGCGCGCACGAACTCCGCCTCGATCTCGTCGAGGTCGAGCGGTGCGGTGTCGACGATGCGGGCGCCGGGCGGGCACAGCGCGAGAAGCTCCGGCGGCACGATCGAGCCGGCATAGAGGCAGACCGGGCAGCGCGCGACGAGGTCGCGCCCGCGCACGGTGATGAGATCGGCCGCGCCGGGGCCGGCGCCGATGAAATGCACGGTCACGGCGCCACCCCCGCTGTCGGCGAGCGCGCAGGTGGCGGGCCCCACCGCGATGCGCGGCGCGATCAGGCGCGCCGCCGGCCCGCCCGCCGCGAGCGCCGCCGCTTCCGCGACCGACGGCACGCCGGTCAGCGCGAGGACGCGTTCCGACCGCGTCGCGGCGCGGGCGCTCTGCCGCCGCGAGATCGTCCTGGGCGACGAGAACCAGCGGCACGCCGATGGAACGCGGCCGCGGCGGCGATGCCGGGCTCGCTCGCCCTTGGCCGCCGATGTCGCGATGACGCCGGACCGCCGCGATGCCCGAGCCCGGCACGGGCGAGCGCCGCTGCGATCGCCGCCTCGATCTCCGCCGCGGCCGTGCCCTTGCGGCATCCGATGCCCGCGACGATCATGGCTTCACCCAGACCCATTGCGTCACCGGCATCGCCGGACGCCACGCCATCGGTGATTGCGAATCGGGAGAACGGCCGATCGGCTCGGCGCGCGCGATCGCGATCCTGATCAGCTCGCCGCCGAGCGTCGCGTGGCGCGCGAGCAGCAGGCCTTCGGTCGCGAGCGTCACCGCATTGACGACCAGGCGGCCGCCGGGACGCAGCGCGGCGACGGCCGCGTCGAGCACGCCGGGATCGCTGGCGCCGCCGCCGATGAAGATCGCGTCGGGATGCGGAAGATTTGCGAGCGCCGCCGGCGCCTCGCCCTCGACGATCTCGAGACGCCGGCACGCCGAACGCGGCGGCGTTGCGGCGGATGCGCGCGGCGCGGTCGGCGCGCGCCTCGATGGCGATGGCGCGCAGCGAAGGATCGGCGAGCATCCATTCGATCGCCACCGAGCCGGCGCCGGCGCCGATGTCCCACAGCAATTCGCCGCGGCGCGGCGCCAGCGCCGACAGCGTCACCGCGCGGATTTCGCGCTTGGTGATCTGGCCGTCATGCTCGAACAGGGCGTCGGCAAGGCCGGCCGTGCGGGGGATGACGCGCGCGCCGGGCGCGGCCACGACCTCGATCGCGACCGTATTGAGGGCATCGACGTCGCGCAGATCGAAACGCCGCCGCCGTCGTGGCGCGCATGCGCTCGCGCGGCCCGCCGAGCGCTTCCAGCACGATCAGGCGCGAGCCGCCGAAGCCGGTGTCGGCGAGCAGGCGCGCCAGCGCGGCCGGCGCCGCGCCGTCCGAGGTCAGCGCGAGCACGCGCGCGCCGGGCTGCAGATGCGGGCGCACGAGATCGAGCGCGCGGCCGTGCAGCGAGACCAGCGCCGTCTCCGGCAGCGCCCAGCCGAGCCGGGCCGCGGCGAGGCTGAAGGCCGACGGCGCCGGCACCACCAGCATTTCCTGCGGATCGATATGGCGCGCCAGCACGGCGCCGACGCCGTGCATGAAGGGATCGCCCGAGGCGAGCACGCAGACCTGCCGCCCGCGCTGCGCCAGAACCTCTTCGGCCACGCGGTCGAACGGCGACGGCCATGGCCGCGCCGCGCCGCGGATGAGCGGCGCCGCCAGCGCCAGATGCCGCTTGCCGCCGAACACGATCTCGGCGTCGCTGACGAGCCCGCGGGCGACCGCGCTCAATCCGTCGACGCCGTCCTCGCCGATGCCGACGATGGACAGCCAGCGCGCGCGATGCGGCAGTGTCCGGCGACAGCGGATCAGCGAGCGACATGAAACGCATCCTCATTCTCGGCGGCACCACGGAAGCGCGGCGGCTGGCGGAGCGCCTGGCGCCGCGCGCCGACCTCGCGGTGACGCTGTCGCTCGCCGGCCGCACCGCCGCGCCGGCGCCGCAGCCGGTCCCGGTGCGGATCGGCGGCTTCGGCGGCGCCGAGGGGCTCGCCGCGCTGGCTCGGCGCGGAAGCGATCGACCTCCTGATCGACGCGACGCATCCCTATGCGGCCCAGCATCTCCGCCAATGCGGCCGAGGCCGCGGCCTCGCGCGAAGTTCCGCTGCTGGCGCTGCGATCGGCCCGCCTGGGTCGCGGTCGCCGGCGACCGCTGGACCGAGGTTGCCGACATGCCGGCCGCCGTGCAGGCGCTCGGCAGCCGCCGCGCCGCGTGTTTCTCGCGCTCGGCCGCAACGAGATCGGCGCCGTTCGCGGCGGCGCCGCAGCACCTCTATCTCGTCCGCAGCGTCGATCCGGTCGAGCCGCCGCTTGCGGTGCCGCATGCCGTCTATCTCACCGGCCGCGGCCCGTTCGACGAGGCCGACGAACGCGCGCTGCTCGCAGCAGCATCGCATCGACGTCATCGTCGCCAAGAACAGCGGCGGCGCGGCGACCTACGGCAAGATCGCGGCGGCGCGCGCGCTCGGCCTGCCCGTCATCATGCTGCGCCGGCCCGCGCGGCCGCAGGTGCCGGCGGCGGCGAGCGTGGAGGAAGCGCTGGCGTGGCTCGATCATGTGCTCGCCTCCGCGGCCGCCCGCGGCGTGTAGACCAGCGGCGCCGCCGGGACGCGCGACGACCCGCGTCTCCGCGCGAGCCGACGATGATCAGCGTCGCCATGTCGGCGGCGGCCGGATCGGCGTCGCCGAGCGTCGTCACCGCGACCCGCTCGTCGGCGCGGCCGACCGCGCGGCCGAACACGACGGGTGTCGCGGCCGGCAGGTGGCGGCGCAATCGCTCGAGCGCGGCGCCGAGCTGCCACGGCCGCGCCCGCGAGATCGGATTGTAGAGCGCGATGACGAAGCCGGCCGTCGGCCGCGGCATCGAGCCGGCGCTCGATCAGCTCCCACGGCTTGAGATTGTCGGAGAGCGAGAGCGCGCAGAAATCATGGCCGAGCGGCGCGCCGACCCGCGCCGCCACCGCCAGCATCGCGGTGATGCCGGGGACGATGGCGAGGTCGAGCGCGCGCCAGGCCTCGCGGGCCGGCTTCGATCTCCGCGCACACCGCCGCCGCCATGGCGAACACGCCGGGATCGCCGCCGGAGACGATCGCGACCTTCGCGCCCTGCGCCGCATGGCGCAGCGCCGCCGCGGCGCGCGCGCCCTCCTCGCGGTTGTCCGAAGGATGGCGCGCCTGGCCGTCGCCGCACCGGAACGCGATCGAGATAGGCGCCGTAGCCGTAGACGGCATCGGCGGCTGCGAGCGCCGCGCCGGCCTCCGGGGTGAGCCAGCGCGCGTCGCCCGGGCCGAGGCCGACCACCGCGAGACGCCCGCTCACGGCCGCCCCTCCCAGCCCGGCACCAGCACGATGGCGAAATAGGGCGCGCAGTCGTCGGCCTTGTCGGCGAGCCGCATCACCACCGCGTCCTTCATGGTGCCGCGCTCCACATACATGGCGCGGGCGAGATGCCCGCTGCGCTCGAGCGCGCGGCGCACCTTGGGCAGGTTGCGGCCGAGCTTCATGATCACGGCGGCGTCGGCATCGCGCAGGCGGCGCGTCGAGCTCGTCCTCCGGCAAGGTGCCGGGCAGCACGGTGAAGACGTCGTCGCCCTGGGCGATCGGCGCGCCCACCGCCGACCAGCAGCCGGACATGCCGGTGACGCCGGCGATCACCTCGGTCGGATAGCGCGGCGCCAGCCGCACATGCAGGTGCATGTAGGAGCCGTAGAACAGGGGATCGCCCTCGCAGATCACCGCGACCGAGCGGCTGCGCATCGAGATGCGCGGCGAGCGCGTCGGCGCAGCCGTCGTAGAAGGCGGCGATCTCGCTGCAATAGGCGGGCTCGTGCCTGGGGATTTCCGTGGTCACGGGATAGAGCAGCGGCACCTCGGTGACGTCCGGCCGCAGATGGCCGGCGGCGATGGCGCGCGCCTTGCTCGGATTGCCGGCCTTGGCGAAATGCGCGACCACGTCGGCCTCGCGCAGCGCCCGCAAGGCCTTGAGCGTCATCAGTTCGGGATCGCCGGGCCCGACGCCGACGCCGATCAGCCGCGCGGGGCCGCTCATAGCCCGGCCCTCGCCAGCGCGTTGACGGCCGCCGCCGTCATGGCGCTGCCGCCCATGCGGCCGCGCACGATCAGACAGGGCACGCCGTGACTGCCGGCGGCGAGCGCGTCCTTCGATTCCGCCGCGCCGACGAAGCCGACGGGAATGCCGAGGATCGCCGCCGGCCGCGGCGCGCCGGCGCGAGCATTTCGAGCAGACGGAACAACGCCGTCGGCGCATTGCCGATGGCGACGACGGCGCCGGCGAGCTTGCTCGCCCCACAGATCGAGCGCGGCGGCGGAGCGCGTGGTGCCGAGGCTTTCGGCGAGCGCGGGCACGCGCGGATCGCGCAGCGTGCAGACCACCTCGTTGTTCGCGGGCAGCCGCGCGCGGGTGATGCCGTGCGCCACCATCTCGGCGTCGCACAGGATCGGCGCGCCCTGCGCCAGCGCGGCGCGCGCCGCCGCGACCAGCCCGTGGCCGAATTCGATGTGCCGGGCCGCCTCGACGAGGCCGCAGGCATGGATCATGCGCACCGCGACCTCGGCCTCGTCCGCCGAGAAGCGGGCGAGATCGGCCTCGGCGCGGATGATGGCGAAGGAGCGCTCGTAGATCGCGGTGCCGTCGCGCAGATAGGCGAGCTCAGCCATGGACGGCCTCGCCTTCCGCGAAAGCGCGCGCAACCTCGGCGGCGAGGTTGCCGGGAGCGACGTGGCTCGTGCGGCATCGCCTGCGCGCCGTGCCGTTGCGAATGATGCCGCAGCCATGCGCGGTTCCGACCACGGTCAGCGCGGCGGGCGCGGGATGGGCGCAGCCCTTGGTGCAACCGGACACATGGACCGCGATGCCGGTGGCGCAGCCCTGCGAGCTGCGGCGCGAGCGCTGCGGCGAGCCGGCGCGCTCGATGAAGCCGGACGCGCAAGCCGGCGCGCCCGGACAGGCGGCGATGCGACGGCGCGGATCGCCGGCACGCACGACGAAGCCGAGTTGCTCGGCCGCGGCAGTAAGCCCGGCCGCATTGCCGGGGGAAACGCCGATCAGCATCAGCGCACGATCCGGCGCGGGACGAACCGCCCGCGCGCCATGCGCGGCGGCGAGGCGAGCCAGTTCCGCCAGCGCGTCGGCCTGGGTGTGGCCGAACGCGAGGCCGAACGCCGAGCGCCACGGAGCCGTCGCGCAAGCGGATGCTGTCCGATCATCTCCGCCGGTGGCCGCGGCGCGGGGCGTGCGACCGGTTCGAAGTCGAACAGCGAGCGAACCGCGTCGATGCCGCGGCGCGAATCACATCCGCCGCGCGCGCGGCCGGGCCATGCGCCGCGATCTCCCGCAGGAGCGAGAGCACGACATCGACCGCACGCTCCGGTGCGACCGCGCCGAGCCATGCCGCGACTCCCTCCCCTCCTTCAGGGGGAGGGTTGGCGGTGGGGGTCCGCTGACTCTCCACAAGCACCGCGCAAGCCGCCCGCGACCCCCTCCCCGACCCTCCCCCGCAGCGGGGAGGGAGAAGAGCTGCACCGACGCCTACTCCGAACCCGACCAGCAGCCGGGGCGCGTTCGCCGGTCCGACGGCGCGCAGCCTGATGTCGGCGGTGAGCGCATCGAGATGCAGGCGGCCGCCGCCGTCGACGACGACCGAGACCTTCGGCGCCAAGGCGAGTTGCGCCTGCGCAATCGCGCGCCGCAGTTCGTCGGCGAGGCCGCAGGCGTCGATGATGGCCTCGGCATCATCGCGCAGCGGTCCCGCGAGGACCGCAACGCCGTCGGCCGCGGCGATGTCGAGGCGCAGCGACCTCGGCCGCAAACAGCGGCGCCGAGCGCGGGCGTCAATCCGCGCACCTGCAGGCTGCCGCGCGCGGTGACCTCCATGGTGCCGTTGCCGTGCGCGCGCGCTGCCGCGCACAGCGCGATGAAGGCGTCGAGCGGCACGGCATCCGCGGGCACGAGCCGCACCAGCAGGCCGTCGCCGGTCGGCATCGGCGCCGACAGGCCGGGGCAGGCGCCGCGGCGCAAGGGCAGAGGCGCGCTCACGTCATGTCGCCTCCGCCAGCATTGCCGCGAGCATCGGCGTCGACATCGTTGCGGCGCGGGTGCCACCAGCCGTTGCGGCGGGCGGCGTCGAGCCGGTCGGCGATGGCGCGCGCGGCGGCGGGGTTCTCGCGCAGCAGGAAGTCGCGCACCGCGGGGTCGCCGAGATAGGCGTCGTGGACGAGATCGATCAGCGTGCTCGACACCGCGCCCGTCATCTGCCGCGAAGTCGATCAGCCGGTCGACGGTCTCGGCAAGCTCGGCGGCGCCGCGCGGGCCGTGGCGCATCTGGCCCGGCGATGAAGCGCGGATTGATGGCGCGGGCGCGCACGATGCGCGCCAGCGCCCGGCCGAGCGGACGCGCGCGCGGACGGCTGCGGATCGGTCACGTCGAGCATGATCAGGTCGGGCGTGCGGCCGAGCGTCTGCTGCCGCCGCCGCGAAGCCGCCGACGAAGGCGGCGTCCTCCGCGCCCTCCAGGAGATCGCGGCCGGGATCGTCGCTCGGATGAACCAGCAGATCGGCGCTCGCGACCCGCGCCGCGAATTCGCCGCGGCAGCGCCGTCGCGCCGCCGTCGGCGCCGCCATAGGCATGAGACGCTGCGGCGAGATAGGCCGCGCCGATCGCGGCGCGATCGGGCTCGCGGCCGATGATCCCCGATGCCGGCGCCATAGGCGCCGGGCGCGGTGCCGAAGATGCGCGCGAGCACAGCCGGGCTTTCGCCGGCGTTGCGCCACGCGCCGGCGAGCGGATTTTCGTCGTCGGTTTCCTCGCGCGCCGCCACCGCGCGGACGGCGGCATCGAGGAGCGCGATCTGCGCCGGGAACAGGTCGCGGAACAGCCCGGAGATGCGCCAGGTCACGTCGACCCGCGGCCGTCCGATCGCGGCCGGCGGCAGCACCTCGATGCCGGTGACGCGGCCGGTGGCGTGGTCCCAGGTCGGCCGGCACCCCATCAGCGCGAGGCCGTGGGCGATCTCCTCGCCGCCGGTGCGCAAGCGTCGCGCTGCCCCAGAGATCGATGACGAGCGCGCGCGGCATCTCGCCATGGGCCTGCAGATGGCCGCGGATCACCTCGTCGGCGGCGAGCCGCGCCGAGCTCCATGGCGGTCGGCGTCGGCAGCATGCGCGGATCGGCGGTGTAGAGATTGCGGCCGGTGGGCAGCACGTCGCGCCGTCCGCGCGCCGGCGCGCCGGCCGGGCCGGGCGCGACCCGCCGGCCGTCGAGCGCGGCGAGCAGCGCGGCGCGCTCGGCCGTCGGCGCTCGCCCGCCAGGCCGCCTGCATAGCGGATCGGCGCCGTGCCACCGGGCATGCGGCCGTAGACGTGGAGGCCGTCCTTGACGGCGAGGTCCTTGAGATCGCACAGCCAGGCATCGATGCGGCGCAGCACCTCGTCGGCATCGGCCTCGCCGGCGACGCCGGCCTCGCGCGCCAAGGCCGCTCCGCCGCGCTGTCTCGACGATCAGTCCGGCGAGACGCTCGCGGCGCCTGCGGTCGAGCCCATCGGCCTGGGCATATTCGTCGACCAGCCGTTCGAGGTCGCGGCGCATCGCCGGAGAGGCCCGCCGCGACCAGCGGCGGCGGCAAATGCCCGATGGTCACCGCGGCAATCCGGCGCTTGGCCTGGGCCGCCTCGCCGGGATTGCTGACGATGAAGGGATAGAACACCGGCAGCGCGCCCGACCATCGCCTCGGGAAAGCACGCCGCCGTCAGCGCGACGGCCTTGCCGGGCAGCCATTCCAGCGTGCCGTGCGCGCCCATGTGCACCAGCGCATCGGCCTTTGCCACATGGCGCAGCCACAGCCCGAAGGCGAGGAGCGCATGGCGCGGCGGCAGCGTCGGCATCGTGATAGTCGGCGCGCCGCTCGCCAGCGACGACCGCGATCGGGCGGCAGCGCAACGATGATGTTGCCGAAGCTGCGGGCGCGGAAGCGGAAGGCGCCGTCGTGCAGGTCGGGATCGTCGGCCGGCTCGCCCCAGGCCTCGCGCATGCGCGGCCTGAATCTCAGCGGTGAAGTTCGGCAGTCAGCCGCGCATAGTCGTGAAGCGGCAGGCTGGCGCCATGCAGCTGGTCGAGCGCATCGAGCAGGCGCCTTTGGCGTGCCAGGCGCGGCGTCGCACGCCATAGCCGGCTTCGGCGAGATCGGCGAGCAGAGCCACGACGCTCGCCGGAACGTCGAGCCCGACCGCATAGCCGGCGCGGCCGGGCGCGCCCGGATAGTCCGGCATCAGCACGGCGATCGCGGCGCTCTGCCCGCGGCGTTGGCGGCGAGATGCACCAGCGCCGCGACGCGGTCGGCGACGGCGGCGATCCGGTCCGGCTCGGGCCGGTTGGCGAAGCGCGGTGAAGGCAAGCCCCTCCATGCGCGCGGCAGCGCATCCTTGAACGCGATGGCGCCGGCGAGCACGCGGCCATCGAGCTCCGGCAGCACCACATGCATGGCGAGATCGGCGGCGCCGAGGCCGCGCGGGCTGTCGCGCCACGCCGCGCGCTTGGTGGTCGCGAGCACCGCCTGGAGCACCGGCACGTCCGGGCCGTCGAGCGGCGTCGGCTCGCCGGGCTCGCCGCTCGGCGGCGAATGCCGTCGTGGTGATGATGGCCGCAGGCGCAAGCCGCGCCAGCGCGTCGCGCACGAAGGCCGCGGCGGCCGGCTCCTTGAGGCTCGTGATCACCAGCGGCGCCGGTGCGAGACCGCGCGCCGCCAGGGCCTCGCACAGGGCATCGATCGCAGCGGTATCGGCCGCGAGCAGCAGCGCGCGATAGAAGATGACGGGCACCACCGGCCGGCCGGCCGGCAAGGCTCGCCGCGAGCCGGTCGAGCGTCGACGGCGCCGATCGCCCGGCAGATAGCCGGCGAGGCGCGGCAGCGGCTGCGGCTCCGGCACGTCGAGGCGGGCGCCGGCATGGCGGCGCGAGCCGGCGCAGCAGCGCGCGCAAGTTCTCCCGGCCGCCCTCGCGGAAGAAATGCAGCAGAGTGCCGAGTTCCTCCGGCGGCAGCGTCGAGGCTTCCGCCAGACGCGGGTCGTCGCGGTCCTCGCCGGGCAGCACGCGCGAGCGCGATGCCGCGCTCGCGCGCGGTCGCCGCCAGCCGCTCGACGCCGTAGCGCCACCAGTCGAGGCCGCCGATGAGGCGCACCAGGATCACCTTGGCATGGATCGCCGGACCGCTCGATCCAGAGATCGACCGACATCGGATGGCGCAGGTCGCGCAGATGGGCGAGCCGCACGCTCGGCAGCAGGTCCCGCTCCGCGGTCCAGGCCGCCGCGAGCGCGGCGAGATCGCTGTCGGCGAACGACAGCACCACCACGTCGCCCGGCGCCTGGCCGAGATCGACCGGCTCGACGATGTCGTCGAAGCTCGTGGATGTGGTGGTGAGAAGATGCATCGCTCAGCCCAGCAGCGCGCGGGTCACGCCGGCGCGGTCGAGCCCCTTGAGGCCGATCACCACGAGACGGCCCTCGCGCGCATCGGACGCGTGCCAGGGACGGTCGTATTGATGGGTCACCCGGGCGCCGACCGCCTGGACCAGGAGCCGCATCGGCTTGCCGGTGACCGCGACGAATCCCTTGACGCGGAACACGTCGTGGAGATCGGCCAGCGCCGCGACGCGGGCGGCGAAGCGCCGCGGGCTCGGCGATTTCCGGCAGCGGCACGACGAAGCTGTCGAAATCGTCGTGGTCGTGCTCGGCCTCCGCGTCATGGCGGGTGCGGCGGTTCTCGATGTCGTCCTCGGTGCCGACGCCGAGACCGAGCAACGCCGCCGGATCGACCTTGCCGTCCGCCACGGTGACGATCTTCACCGCCCGCGGCAGGAAGCGCGCGATGGCGGCGAGCGCCGTCTCCATGCCGGCAGCGTCGAGCAGGTCGCGCTTGTTGAGCACGACGAGGTCGGCGCAGGCGAGCTGGTCCTCGAACACCTCCTCGACCGGATCGTCGTGATCGAGCGAAGGGTCGGCGGCGCGCTGGCGCGCCAGCGCCTCGATGTCGGCGGCGACGCGCCCATCCGCGAGCGCCGCGCCGTCGACCACCGCGACGACGCCGTCCACGGTGACGCGGCTCTTGATCGCCGGCCAGTGGAAGGCCTGGACCAGCGGCTTGGGCAGCGCGAGACCCGAGGTCTCGATGACGATGTGCTCGACCGCCGGCCGCAGCGACAGGATGGTGTCGAGCGCCGGCACGAATTCGTCGGCCACGGTGCAGCACAGGCAGCCATTGGCGAGCTCGACGATGTTCTCCTGCGGACAGGAATCATCGCCGCAGCCTTTCAGGATTTCGCCGTCGATGCCGACATCGCCGAACTCGTTGACGATGATGGCAAGCCGGCGGCCGCCGGCATTGGCCAGCACGTGGCGGATCAGCGTCGTCTTGCCGGCGCCGAGAAAGCCGGTGACGATGGTGCAGGGCACGCGCGCAAGCGAATTCGTCATCAGGCATCTCCGGGAAAATCGATGGGTGGGGTGCGCGCGATGAGCCCGCGCTTGAGGGCTTCGGGACGGCCGCGCCACGGCATCACGCCGTCGGTCGCGTGGGAAAACAGCCTCGCGCCTTCGATCAGCGCGCCCGCGCCATGCTCGGCGTCGAGCCCGCCGAACAGATAGGTCCAGGCGCGGTTGCGCCGCACGGCGGCACTGAGCCCGCGCTTGCAATTGGCGAGGCAGCGCACCCGCAGCACGGTGATGCCGGTGCCCGCGGCGGCGCGCATCGTCGCGTCGGCGAGCGCGGCGCCGGGCGTCGCGACCAGGTCGCCATCGTCGCCGTTGCGGCAGGTGATGCAGACATAGATGGTCGTCGCGGTCGAGACCGCCGCCGCGACGTCGGCATCCGCCGCAGCGACAGGTTCGCGCGAATCATTCTGCGTGAGGTCTTTTGGCGTAAGGTCTCGCAACGTCACCCGCGCGCTCCTGAGGCCTGAGCCCTGGATCCCGGGTGCGGAGACGGCGCCACGCCGGAACATCCGGTGCGCGGCGGCCGCGAATCAATTCGATCGGCGCCGAGGCACCCCGCCCAGCGCACGCTCGAAACGACGGCAGGTCTCCTGGCTCGCGGGTCCGTGCCCGTAACCGCCTTCCCGGGTTTGATCCCAGTGGCCTGGTATGGGCTCGCCGCTTACAGTTGCGGGGGCAGCTGCGGCATAGGAACCTTCGTTCCGCACCGCATTCCCTGTTCGCTCTCTTGCGAGAGGCCGTCGATGCGGCCACTTAGGGGGCCGTCGAGACGTTTTGTCAATGTGATCGTTAGGAGAACGGCTATACCGCAACGGGTCATGAATTCACGACGACCGACAAAACGATACTGAACGATGCCGCCTGCATCCCGAACTCGCCCTGGTTCTCGGCGGCGCGCGCTCCGGCAAGAGCCGCTATGCGGAAAGCCTGATCGCGGCGACCGCGCCGCCCTGGATCTATGTGGCGACCGCGCAGGCGCTGGACGCCGAGATGGCGGAACGCATCGCGCATCACCGGCGCGCCGCGGCGCCGGCTGGCACACCATCGAGGCGCCGCATCGATCTCGCCGACGCCATCGACGCCGCGCCGGCTGGCTGCGCTCCTCGTCGACTGCCTGACGTTGTGGCTCACCAACCGCATGCTGGCCGAAGCCGATATCGAACCCGACATCGAGGCCGAAACCGGCGGCGTCGAAGCTGCCCTTGCCCGCCGCGGCGGCCTCGCGGTGCTCGTCTCCAACGAGGTCGGCTCCGGAATCGTGCCCGACAATGCGCTTGCGCGGCGGTTTGCCGACCTGCAGGGTCGTCTCAACCAGCGTCTCGCCGCCCGCGCCGACCGCGTGGTCCTCGTGGTCGCCGGGCTGCCGCTGATCGTAAAGGGACAGGCATGACCAAGATCGTCGAAGACAGCGAGCGCCACCGCGCCAAGATGGCGAAGCGCAAGGCGGTGCAGGATGCCGAGGTCGCGGAAAAGACGGTCGAGAAGGGTCTCCTGATCGTGCACACCGGCGCCGGCAAGGGCAAATCCACCGCCGCTTTCGGCCTGGCGCTGCGCATGCTCGGGCGCGGCAAGCGCGTCGGCGTCGTGCAGTTCATCAAGGGCGCGTGGCACACGGCGGAGCGCGACGCGCTCGCGGCCTTCGGCGACCAGGTGTCGTGGCACACCATGGGCGAGGGCTTCACCTGGGAGACCCAGGACCGCGCCCGCGACATCGCGGCGGCGGAGCGCGCCTGGGCGAAGTCGCTCGAGCTCATGGCCGACCCGACCTTCGGCCTCGTCATCCTCGACGAGCTCAACATCGCGCTGCGCTACGAATATCTCGATCTCGCCGCCGTCGTCGCCGCCTTGAGCGCGCGCCGCGAGGGGCTGCACGTCGTCGTCACCGGCCGCAACGCCAAGCCGGAGCTGATCGCGGCGGCCGATCTCGTCACCGAGATGACGCTGGTCAAGCACCACTTCGCCGCCGGCGTGAAGGCGCAGCCGGGCATCGAGTTCTAGGGCATGTTGCGATGAAATTGACGCCCCCACAGACATCATCGCCGGGCTTGTCCCGGCGATCTCGATCAGGATGGCACGGTGCCTTCACAATCGAGATGGCCGGGACAAGCCCGGCCATGACAATTCCGTTTGAGCGGAAAGCGTTCTGAACGTGGCCGCCCGCGCCCTGATGTTCCAGGGAACCGGCTCCGATGTCGGCAAGTCGCTGATCGTGGCCGGGCTCGCCCGCGCCTTCGCCAATCGCGGCCTCAAGGTGCGGCCGTTCAAGCCGCAGAACATGTCGAACAATGCCGCGGTGACGGCTGACGGCGGCGAGATCGGCCGCGCCCAGGCGCTGCAGGCGCGCGCGGCCCGCACACCGCTAAGCGTCCACATGAACCCGGTGCTGCTCAAGCCGCAGAGCGAGACCGGCGCGCAGATCGTGGTGCAGGGCCGTGTGCACGGCGCCGCCAAGGCCGCCGCCTATCAGAGGATGAAGCCGGACCTGATGCCGTTCGTGCTCGCGAGTTTCGGAAAGCTCAAGGGCGAGGCCGATATCGTGCTGGTCGAAGGCGCCGGCAGCGCCTCGGAGGTGAACCTGCGCGCCAACGACATCGCCAACATGGGCTTCGCGCGCGCCGCCGACGTGCCGGTCGTGCTGATCGGCGACATCGACCGCGGCGGCGTGATCGCGAGCCTGGTCGGCACCAAGGCGGTGATCGATGCCGACGATGCGGCGCTGATCCGCGGCTTTCTCGTCAACAAGTTCCGCGGCGATCCCGCGCTGTTTTCGGACGCGATGACGCGGATCGTACAGGCGACCGGCTGGGAGGCACTGGGCCTGGTGCCATTCTTCCCCGATGCGCGGCTGCTGCCGGCGGAGGACGCGCTGGCGCTCGAGCGGACACCGGCGCTCAAGCCCGGCGCACGCCTGCGCATCGCTGTGCCGATCCTGCCGCACATCGCCAATTTCGACGATCTTGATCCGCTCGAAGCCGAGCCCGCCGTCGAACTGGTGCGGGTGCGGCCCGGCACGGCGATCCCCGGCGACGCCAATCTCGTGATCCTGCCGGGCTCCAAGGCGACCATCGCCGATCTCGCCGCGCTGCGCGCCGCCGGGTTTGATATCGACATCGCGGCGCATCGGCGCCGCGGCGGCCGCGTGCTCGGGTTGTGCGGCGGCTACCAGATGCTCGGCCGCAGCGTCGCCGACCCCGATGGCATCGAAGGGCCGGCCCGCACTGTCGAGGGCCTTGGCCTGCTCGATGTGGAGACGGTGCTCACCGCCGACAAGCGGCTGGAGCCGGTGCAGGGCGTCGCCGGCGGCGCGCCGTTCTGCGGCTACGAGATGCACATGGGCACCACGACCGGACCGGATTGCGCGCGCCCGTTTGCTCGCCTCGCCGATGGTTCGCCGGAGGGCGCGGTCTCCGCCGACGGGCGGGTGACCGGCACCTACGTCCACGGCCTGTTCGGGGATGACCGGCAGCGCTCCGCCTGGCTGGCCCGGCTCGGTGCGGCGCCCTCGGCCATCGCCCATGACGCGCTGATCGAGGCGACCCTCGATCGCCTGGCCGCGCATCTCGCCGCCCACATCGATCTCGACCGGCTGCTCAGCCTGTCGCGATGAGGAGCGCGAGGATGCCGACCAGTGCGATCAGCAGGGCGTCGGCGCGGCGGTAGAGCGCGAGCGCGGCGCGGATGTCGGCTGCGGTCGCGGCGCGACGGCCGTTGCCCATGACGGCATCCTTGACCTCGACGCCGCCATAGATGCGCGGTCCGGCGAGAGCGAGGCCAAGGGCGCCGGCAAACGCCGCCTCGGGATATCCGGCATTGGGGGATCGGTGATGCCGCGCGTCACGCGCGACCGCCCGCCAGGCATCGGCAGCGGCGGCCCGGCCCGTCAGCGCGGCTGCGGCAACGATGAGCAGCGCGGAGAGCCGCGACGCCGGCAGGTTGACGAGATCGTCCAGGCGCGCGGCGGCAAAGCCGAAGGCTTCATGGCGCGGCGTGCGGTGGCCGATCATGCTGTCGGCGGTGTTGATCGCCTTGTAGGCGGCGCCGCCGGGCAGCCCGGCGAGCGCCAGCCAGAACACCGGCGCGACGACGCCGTCGGAGAAATTCTCGGCGAGGCTTTCGATCGCGGCGCGCGCGACACCCGCCTCGTCCAGCGCCTCGGGATCGCGGCCGACGATCCGAGCCACCGCCACGCGGCCGGCCGCAAGGCCGTCCTGTTCGAGCGCCGCCGCCACCTGGGCGACGTGCTGGTAGAGGCTGCGCTGGGCGATGAGCGTGCTCGCGGCTACCGACGCCAGCACGATGCCCAATGGCAGAAGCAGCAGCCCGCGCTCGACCACATAGGCCACCGCAGTGGCAACGGCGACGAGGATGGCGAGGGCGACAGCCCCGGCCAGGTGCCGGCTGGCATTGCTCGTGTCCTCGTGGTTCAAGCTGGCGTCGAACCAGCCGATCAGCCGGCCCATCCAGGTCACGGGGTGCCCGATTGCGCCCACCAGCCGATCCGGGTACCCGACAAGGGCCTCGATCAGCAGCGCAAGAAAGGCCAGCGTGACGCAAAACCCCATATGTGTCGCTTGCCTCCCGCATGGCGGCGATCTCACCGCCGCGCGCCGGCGGTTTCCGGGCGCCCCGGAACCCTTCATCGATTTGTCGACGGGGATCAATCCGCATTCTTATCCGCTGCCGCAAATGGCGCCCGAGGTATTTGCCCGGCTGCCGGAGCCGGCCGCGCTGGAACGGCTGGCGGCGACGGCGGCGCGGGCCTATGGGGCGTCGCCGGATCAGGTCGTGGCGGCGCCGGGCACGCAGATCCTGCTGCCGCCGGTCTTCGCGCTGGTGCCCGGCGGGCGCGCCGCCGTGCTGGGGCCGACCTATGCGGAGCATGTGCGCGTCGCCAGGCTCGTCGATCACGAGACGAAGGAAGTAACTGCGATCGAAGACCTCATGGGTGCCGACCTCGCCGTCATCGTCAATCCGAACAATCCGGACGGCCGCATATTCAGCAAGGACGCACTGCTGGCGCTCGCAGACGAGAAGCGCCGGCACGGCGGCCTGCTCGTCGTCGACGAAGCCTTCATGGATGTTGCCCCGGCCGGCCTCAGCCTCGGCCCCGAGGTGGGGCGCGGACACATCGTCGTGCTGCGATCGTTCGGCAAGTTCCACGGGCTCGCCGGCCTGCGGCTCGGCTTCGCGCTGGCCGCGCCGGAGCTGGCGGCTCGGCTTCGCGCCACCCTCGGCCCGTGGGCGGTCGCGGGGCCGGCCATCGCCACCGGGCAGGCCGCCTTGTCGGATGCCGCCTGGGCGGACGCGATGCGGGACACCCTGGCCCAGGAGGCGGCCCGGCTCGACCTCCTGCTGGCCGGGGCGAAGCTCGAAATCGTCGGCGGGACATCGCTGTTCCGGTTGGTGCGGACGCCGGCGGCGGGCGCCCTGTTCGATCATCTCGGCCGCGCCGGCATAGTGATGCGCAGCTTCGCCGAGCATCCGTCATGGCTGCGGTTCGGGCTGCCCGGCTCCGAGGCGGCGTGGCAGCGCCTCGCCGCAGCACTCGCTGAATTTGCGTGGAAACCGGCGTGATGTTTGCACACGGTCGTTGCGCTGGACGGCTTGGCTTCGGACCGCTAAGCCGTTGTTTCCAGTGGCTTGAGCTGAGGTGGGTACCAGACACCGTGCCGGATAGATCGACGCGCGCCCCCTGCGCCCCGTGGTCCGCCTGGACCGGACGTGCCCCGGGAGAGTTGCACCCGGAATCCGCTTTCGGCCGGCGGCCGGTCCCGGTCGGGGCGCCATGAGCCGCCGCGCCCTCGTCACCGGCGGGGCTGGGCAGGACGGCTGGTATCTCACCAGGCTGCTCCTTGACCGGGGCTATGAGGTCCATGCCCATGCCCGCCGCGAGGCCGGCGACGAGAAGGGCAGCGGGATCGTCTGGCATTTCGGCGATATCGGCGATGCGGCCGAGGTGTCGCGGCTGCTCGCCGCGGTGCGGCCGGACGAGATCTACAACCTCGCCTCGTTCTCACGGCCGCGCGATGCCATCGAGCAGCCGGTGGCGTCGAGCATCGTCAACGCGCTCGGCCCACTGCACATTTTCGATTTCGCCCGGCACAATCTGCCGGCCTGCCGGATTTTCCAGCCGTCGTCCTCGGAGATCTTCGGGGCAACAGAGCAGCCGTTCCAGGACGAGCGGACCGCCCGCCGGCCGGAGAGCCCTTACGGCATCGCCAAGTTGTTTGCCCACGAGATGGCCGCCTTCTACCGGCGGCGATTCGACCTGTACGTCGCCTGCGGAATTCTTTTCAATCACGAGAGCCCGCGCCGACCGCTGCAATACGTGTCCCAGAAAATCGCCCACGCCGCCGCGGCGGTCAGCCTCGGCATCATGACCACGGCGGAGCTCGACGAGGTCGGGCGTCCCATCGTGAGCAACGGCAAGCTCCGGCTCGGCAATCTCGACGTGCGCCGCGATTTCGGGTTCGCCGGCGATTATGCCGAAGCAATGTGGCTCGCCCTACAGGCCGGCACCGCCGACGATTACGTGATCGGCACCGGGCAGTCCTATTCCATCCGCGATTTCTGCGAGCTGGCGTTCGCCCATGTGGGCAAGGACTGGCGCGCCCATGTGGAGGTCGATCCAGCCCTGCTGCGGCCGATCGATTCGCTCGTCACGGTGGCTCAGCCGGCCAAGGCCGCGCAGCGGCTCGGCTGGCGACCGCGAACGCCGTTCAAGGCGCTGGTCGCCATGCTGGTAGACGCGCGCGTCGCCGCGCTGCGCCAGGGCGGCGGGGGTTAGTGCGCAGAATCACAAGTGGCTGGTGCGCTCGGCCTCGCGACTCCCTCCCCGCCTTCGGGGAGGGCAGGGTGGGGTTCTTGCTTCCTTAATTCGACCGTGCCCGCGGCCCCACCCGACCTCGCTTCGCGCGGCCACCCTCCCCGACTTCGGGGAGGGATAAGAACTACCGTGACGGCCTTCGGAAGTCCGGCGTCGGCGGCTGGCCCCAGATGTCCCGGTACGGATTGGGGTCCCACACCTTGGGCTTTTGCGGCCGGTCACGATGCCACGGACGCGGCTCGAAGTAGCCGAGTTCCTCGTCCACCATGAGATCGAGGTCGCAGAACATCTCGATGATCTGGTCGTCGGGATTGCGGTGATAGACCGCGATGTTGTGGCCGGGCCCGTGGCGCACCGGACCCCACGCAATCTCGATGCGCTTGCGTCCGAGGATGTCGCAGGCTCCCGTGACATGCGAGGCATCCCGCAGCTGAAATGCCATGTGCTGCATGCTGCTCGAGTCGTGGCGCAGGAAGTTGACGGTGTGATGGTCGACGCCGCATCGCATGAACACGAAGAAGTCGCCGATCCAGTCGGACACGCGAAAGCCCAGAGTCTTTTCGTAGAACGCGGCGATGCCCGCGGGATCGGGATGGTGGAAGGCGATGTGGCCGAGCTTGAGCGGCCCCGCGCCGGCGCCGGTCGGCTTGACGTCGAGAAAGCTCCAGTCCGAGAACAGCTCGATGACGGTGCCCTTGGGGTCGGCGAAGGTGACGAGGCGCAACACGCCGGGCAGCGCATCGCTGCAGGTCTGCGCCTGCAGCCCGAGACCGGCGAGACTGCGGGTGAGATCGCCCGCTCCGAGATCGCGCGCCACCTCGAAGGCGAGCTTGGTGCAGCGCTGACGCGCGCCCTTTTCGATAACGATGGCCAGTTGTCCAAGCGGCGAGGCGAGACAGGCGCGGTCGGGTTCGCGACTCGCCAGCACGAGGCCGACGACCTCCTGGTAGTATTCGATCTGGCGGTCGATGTCGGGCGTCTCGAAGGTGGCGTGGCCGATCCGTTTGACTTTGATCATGGGTGCTCCTGCCGGGCAATTTGGTGTTGTTCTACGGATTCACGGCTGGATCGTCCATGCGGCCTGCGCAATGCGCGGCCTTAGATGGTGGTCGTGAAACCGCCGTCGACGACGATCTGCTGCCCGGTGATATAGGAGCTCGAACTCGGAGGCAAGGAAGACGGCCGCACCCGCGAGATCGCGCGGCTTGCCCCATCGCCGCAGCGGCACCCGGCTGTTGACGCGCGCGACGAAAGCCTCGTCCGCCAGCAGCGGCTTCGTCAGGTCGGTCTCGAAATAGCCGGGTGCGATGGAGTTGCAGGTGATGCCGTCCTCGCCGAGCTCGGCGGCGAGCGAGCGGGCAAGCCCGGCCAATGCGCTCTTCGCGGCAGCATAGCCGTGGATGGTGGCGCGCCCCTTCAACGCCGTGATCGAAGTGGTGAAGATGATGCGGCCCCAGCGGTTGCGGCGCATCGGCGCCGCCACCTTCTGCGCCAGGAAGAAGCTCGCGCTCACATGGATCGCGAGCATGGCGTTCCAATCCTCGAGGGTCCAATCCGCCAGGGCCGCGCGATGGGTATAGCCGGCATTGCAGACGAGGATATCGAGACGGCCGAACTCGGCGACGATGGCATCGACCGCCGCCGCGGCGGCGCGCGATCGGTGACATCGAAGGCCGCGGGCTGCGCTTTCAAGCCGCGGTCGCGCAACGCGCCGGCCGCCGCGGCGGCGGACTTCGCATCGCGGCCATTGATGAGGACGGTGGCGCCGGCCTCGGCAAGCGCCTCCGCCATGCCATGGCCGAGTCCGCGCGAGCCGCCGGTGACGAGCGCGACACGTCCATCGAGCGAGAAGAGTTCGGCGAGGCCCGGCATGGTTTCCTTACGGTATCGTCAAAAAGCAACATCGTCATGGCCGGGCTTGTCCCGGCCATCTCGCTTATGCAGGCACGGCTTCCAAAGCATCATGGCCCATCCGGCCGGGTAATATCAGAATTTTTCTGAATCGGTGCTTCGAGAACCGCGCCGATGGGAAGCGCTGTGCCTCACGATCGAGATCGCCGCGACAAGCCCGGCGATGACACCGTGCAAAGGGCGCGACCGCGTGGAATTAGCATCGTCTCCCGCGGGATGGTAAGCTTCCGCGAAAATCGCAGTCTCGGGAGCTTCCTGCATGAACGTGATGGCCGATCCTCCGCGCTACGAGGTCACCAGCGAGGATATCGAATATCTCCAGGTCGGCGATGTGCCACTGCTGGCGCGGCTCTACCGTCCCCGCGGCGACGGACCGTTTCCGGCGGTGGTCGGCGTCCATGGCGGCGCCTGGACCGGCGGGGACCGCCTGAACAATGCGCTGCTCGACCACGCGGTCGCCGCCGCCGGGGTCGTCGTCCTTGCGATTGATTTCCGGCTGGCGCCGCAATGGCGTTATCCTGCGCCCGTCGCCGACATCAATTTCGGCGTGCGCTGGCTCAAGGTCAATGCGGCGCGGCTCGGCAGCCGCGCCGAATGGGTCGGCGCGGTCGCCTCCTCGAGCGGCGGACACCAGTTGCTCCTTAACGCGCTGCGGCCCGGCGATCCCCGCTACGCGGCGATCCCACTCGCCGGATATGAAGGCGTCGACGCCTCGATCGCTTATGCGGTCGCGTGCTGGCCGATCGCCGACCCCTTGGCGCGCTATCGGATGGCGAAGGCGCGCGGCATCGACCGGCTGGTGGCGAGCCATGACGCGTTCTTCGGCGACGAGGCGACAATGACGGAGAGCCAATCCGCAACTAATCCTGGAGCGCCACGAAGTCGTCAGACTGCCGCCGCTGCTCCTGCTCCAGGGCACCAATGACGACAACGTGACGCCGGAGATGGCGGAAAAATTCGTCATCGCCTGGCGTGCCGCCGGCGGCCGCGCCGTCTACGAGACATTCGAAGGCATGCCCCATGCCTTCGTGACGCGCGAGCCCGATGCCGCGCCGTCACGACGCGCGGTGCGGAAGGTGATCGATTTCGTCCGCAGCCTGGGCGGCTCGGCTTAGTGTCCGTTTCTCCCTCCCCCTTCTTCAGGGGGAGGGTTGGGTGGGGTCCGCGGACCCTCCACAAGCACCGAGCTTGCGGCCCGCGATCCCCTCCCCGACCCTCCCCTTTTCAAGGGGAGGGAGTTAGCGTGAACCGCCGCACCGGCGGACAAAACGAATCAAGGGAGGCAGACATGTGGGCTCTTCTGCGCGCGGCCGGGCTCGTCTTCATGTGCGCATGGCCATTGGCGGCCCACGCCCAGGACTATCCGACCAAGCCGATCCGCCTCGTGGTGCCGTTCCCGCCGGGCGGACCGAACGACGTCATCGGCAGGGTGGTCGGGCAGAAGATGCAGGATCTGCTCGGGCAATTGGTGATCATCGACAACCGTGCCGGCGCCGGCGGCGCGCTCGGCACCGACTATGTCGCGAAATCCGATCCCGACGGCTACACCATCGCCATCGCCAGTGCCGGCGCGCTCGCCATCAGCTACAGCCTGGGGGACAAGATCCTCTACGATCCCCTCAAGGACCTGGCCCTGATCACCCTCGTCGCCAAGGTGCCGGAACTGCTGGTCGCTTCCACCGACGTTCCCGTTTCCAACGTCAAGGAACTGGTCGCGCTCGCCAAGGCCAAGCCCGGAGAAATCAATTTCGGGTCGACCGGAGCGGGCAGCATGCCGCACCTCGCCGGCGAGTTGTTGCGCATCAATGCCGGCATCAAGATCGTGCATGTGCCCTATCGCGGCGCGGCGCCGGCCGTTAACGATCTCGTCGGCCATCAGTTCCAGATCATGTTCGCTGACGTGCCCGTGCTGCTGCCGCAGGTGCAAGCCGGCAAGATCAAGGCCCTGGCGGTGGGCGGCCACATGAAAGTGCCGGCGCTGCCCGACCTGCCGACCATGCCGGAACTCGGCTACCCCCAGATCGAGGCCGACAACTGGTACGGCATGGTTGCCGCGGGGAAGACGCCGCCCGCGATCGTCGCCAAGCTCAACGCCGCCGCAGTCGCCGCCCTCAAGGCGCCCGAGGTGAAGGAGAAGCTCACCGGCCAGGGCGCGATCCTGGTCGGGGATACGCCGGAGCAGTTCACCGCCTTCGTGCGCGACGAGATCGCGAAATGGGCGAAGGTGATTCAGGATGCCGGCATCAAGGTGAATTGACTTATGGGCGAACGTTTGAAGGGCAAGGTGGCGCTGATCGCCGGCGCCGGCTGCGTCGGCCCGGGCTGGGGCAATGGCCGCGCCACCGCGGTGATCTTCGCCCAGGAAGGCGCCAGGATCTTCGCGGTCGACCGCGACGCCGAGGCGATGCGCGAGACGGTCGCGCGCGTGCGCGACAGCGGAGGCGAGATCACGACCCATGTCTGCGACGTGACCGACGCCAAGGCGGTCGAAGCCATGGTCGAGGCCTGCCTCGCCGCCTATGGCCGCATCGACGTTCTCGTCAACAATGTCGGCGGCTCGGCGGCGGGCGGCCCTGTCGAGCTGACGCTGGAGGGATGGGAGAAGCAGCTCGACTACAACCTCACCACCGTCTTCCTCGCCTGCAAATACGTGCTGCCGGTGATGGTGCGCCAGAACGGCGGCGCCATCGTCAATACCTCGTCGAGCTCCGGCATCCGCTTCACCGGCTCGCCCCAGGTCGGCTACGCCGCCACCAAGGCCGGCGTCATCCAGTTCTCCCGCGTGGTCGCGGTGCAATACGCCAAGCACGGCATCCGCGTGAACACGGTGATCCCCGGCCAGATGCACACGCCCATGGTCGAGGTGCGGCTCGCCAAGCAGCGCGCCGGCGGCGACGTCGAGGCCTTGCTCAAGCAGCGCGTCAGCCGCATTCCGCTCGGCTTCATGGGGGACGGGCGCGACACCGCCCATGCCGCCCTGTTCCTCGCCTCCGACGAGGCGCGCTTCGTCACCGGAACCGAAATCGTGGTCGACGGCGGCATGACCGCGCGCTGCGACTGAAGTTCGCCGCAACAGTTTCAAAGGATCATCGCCATGGCTGAGGGAACGCGTCCCCGTCTGGGTCCGGAGCCGACCTGCCCGCCGCCCGACCCGAACCCCACGAAGCCGCGCATCACATTGCCGCCGCGGGCCTGCGACTCGCATTTCCACATCTTCGGCCCGGCGCATAAATTCCCTTACGCGGCGGACCGCACGTTCACGCCTTATGACGCGCCGAAAGAGCTGCTGCTGCGGCTGCATCGCTTTCTCGGCATTTCCTGCGGCGTGTTCATCCAGTCGGCCTGCCACGGCACCGACCATGCGGCGGTGCTCGATGCGCTCGCCGATCTCGGGGGCCGCTACCGCGGCGTCGCCCTGCTGGAGCCGGATACGCCGGCGGCCGAGGTCGCGCGCCTCGACGCCGCCGGGTTCTGCGGGGTGCGGTTCCATCTCGTCCCCCATCTCGGCGCGATGCCTCGCACCGAGGATTTGCGCGCAGTCATGCGGCTGGTCGCGCCCCATGGCTGGCACGTGGCGATCCACGTGTTCGGCAAGGAGCTGCTGGAGTCCCTCGATTTCATCCGCTCCATCGAGGCGCCCGTGGTGATCGACCACATGGGCCGGGTCGACGGCGCCGAGGGCACCGACGGCAAGGCGTTCAATGCGCTGCGCGGCCTCATCGACACCGGCAAGGTGTGGGTCAAGCTCTCGGGAGCCGACCGGGTGTCGAAACAGGGGCCGCCCTACCGCGACGCCGTCGTGCTGGCGCGCACGCTCGCCAAGCACGCGCCCGAGCGCGTGCTGTGGGGGACCGACTGGCCGCATCCCAACCATGCGCGCGTGCCCAATGACGGCACGCTGGTCGACCTTATCGCCGAGATCGCGCCCGACGACTCGACGCGGCATCGCATGATGGTCGATAATCCCGCGGAGTTCTTCGGTTTCCGCTGACAGCTGGCGGCAAAAACGCAAGGGAGGTTGGGATGAGACGCCTGCTTGCCGTGGGACTTCTCGCGTTTGCGCTGGCGACGCCCGCCGCCGCCGAGCAGATCAGGCTGGTGGTCCCGTTTGCGGCGGGAGGCCCGGTCGACCTCATCGCCCGCACGCTCGCCGCGGAACTGGCACCGCGCATCAACGCCGAGGTGATCGTGGAAAACCGCGGCGGCGCCGGCGGCGTCATCGGCACCGATCTGGTGGCGAAATCGGCGCCCGACGGTAAGACCCTGCTGCTCGCGAGCCTCGGCTCCCATGTGTTGAGCGCGGCGTTGCGGCCGCAGCTCGGCTACGACCCCATCAAGTCGTTCGTGCCTATCGTCTATGTGGGCGCGGTGCCGTCGCTGCTGGTGGTGGCCACGCAGTCGAGCGCCGGCAGCTTCGCCGCATTGATCGCGCGGGCCCGCGCGGCGAACCTGAGCTACGGCTCCGCCGGTCCTGGCACCACCATGAACATCGCCGGGGAGTTGATGAACGCGACCGTGGGGATCAAGACCACCCATGTTCCCTATCGCGGCGCCGGCCCCGCCCTCAACGATCTCCTGGGCGGCCATCTCGACCTCATCGTCGCCGACACGCCCGTGCTGCTGCCGCTGGTGAACAGTCATGCGGTCCGCGCGCTCGCGCTGTTCGCGCCGCAGCGCTCGCCCCTGGTGCCGGACGTTCCCACCACCGCGGAGCTCGGTTACCCGCAGATCGTGATGGAAAACTGGTACGGCGTGTTCGCGCCGGCCGGCCTCCCGGCGCCGTTGCGGGCAAGCCTCGAGAAGGCCCTGCTGGATGTGATTGCCGCGCCGGTCATCAAGGAGCGCTTCGACGCCGGCGGCTTGAGCGCCCCCATGGACGGCGCCGGCTTCGCGACAAGGCTCGCCGCCGACGTCGCCTATTGGGGACCGGCGGTGAAAAAGCTCGGGATCAACGCGGAATGACCGGCAAGTCGATGCGTTGCGACAGCCACGTCCACATCATCGGGCCGATCGAGAAATACCCGCAGCTGGCGACGCGGACCTATCTCGCCCTGCCGGCTTCGCTCGACGAACTCTCGCGCAGCGCCGCGCCGAGCGGCATTTCGCGCTTCGTCATCGTGCAGCCGAGCTTCTATGGCGACGACAACACGGTGCTCCTGGAAAGCCTCGACGCACTCGGCCCGCGTGGCCGCGGCGTCGCCGTGATCGATCCCGCGCAGACCTCCAAGGCCATGCTCGACGGCTACTCCGCCCGCGGCGTATGCGGGCTGCGCATCAATCTCTACAGCCCCGGCAAGGCGAGCGGCGGCCGGTTGGCGCGCGATTTCGCCGCGATGGCCGATCTCGCGACAGCGATGGGCTGGCATGTCGAGGTGATCGCCCCGATCACCACCCTCGCCGAAACTGCCCGTCTGCTTGCGCGCACGGATGTCACGGTCGTCATCGATCACTACGGGGTATACGGGCACACGAGCCGGGAAAGCGCCGCCGGACGAGTCCTGCTTGAACTCTTGGAATTGCCTCACGTCTGGATGAAACTGTCGGCGCCCTACCGCGTTTCCGACGATCCCCTGAACACGCGGCCTGATCCCGCCTGGCTCGCGGCGATCCTGGAACGCGCCCGGGAGCGCTGCGTGTGGGGCAGCGACTGGCCGCACACGCCCGGCCACGACGCACAGCATGGCCCCGACGTCGCCGGCGTGTACCGGCCGCTGCCCTACAAGACCGTGGTCGATGATTTCATCGCCGCGCTCGGCTCCGACGAGTTGATCCAGATGATCATGAGCGACAACCCGACGCGGCTCTACGGCTTCGACGATTGACGGCTGATGGAATCTCGAGTTCCGTCGTCCTGTGAATTAGAGTTTATAGTTTTTCTTACGACCTCATCCTGAGGAGCGCCCACAGGGCGCGTCTCGAAGGATTGCCACCGGCACTTCGTGGCAAGGAGTTGCGCGTGCCGAGTTCGCGGCCATCCTTCGAGACGCGCGCAAGAGCGCGCTCCTCAGGATGAGGTCATGGAGGCGATAAAGGCGCGGTGAAGTGGGCGCGGCACTTTCTGACTGAAGCGGAGACAACGCCATGACGACGATGAGCTACAAAGCCACGAGGACGCTGGAATTTTTCATGGCGAGGTGGTCAACCTGCGTGACGTCATCACCTTCCAGGGAAAATCGGCACTCAATCTGAAGCGCGCCTTCGCCGCCTCCGTCGAGGATTATCTGGCATTCTGCCGGCAGCGGCTTGCGGGGAAATGAAGCGGTCGGGCTGACACTGCCCGCATTTCGCATTGCCAGGAGCTGCGGATATGGCGCAGCATCGGGCTCCGGACGGCACTGATCCGACGCCACCAATCCGGCGAGAACCGGGCCGAAACCATGGGAGGACGCCCGTGATGCTCGCACGCAGCCTGATCGTGTCTGCCGTGGCGGCCCTCTTGTCCGCTGCGCCGGCCGCAGCGCAGAACTTCCCGAACCACGCCATCACCATTCTCGTGCCCTATTCGCCCGGCGGCCCCACCGACATCGCTGCGCGGGTGGTCGGCGAACACATGGCGGCGACCTTCGGCCAGAACGTGGTGATCGAAAACCTCACCGGTGGCGGCGGCGCCATCGCGGCCGGCCGGGTGGCGCGGGCTGCGCCCGACGGCTACACGCTGCTCCTCCATCAACTCGCGCTCGCCGCCAATGTCACCCTGCTGCCCAACCTGCCCTACGACACCGAGAAGGAATTGACCGGCATCGGTCTCGTCAATTTCAGCCCGATGGTGCTGGTCGGCCGCAAGACGCTGGAGGCCGACACCATGGCCGAGATGGCGGCCTGGATGAAACGGGCCAGCCCCGACGTGAAGTTTGCCCATGCCGGCTCCGGCAGCCTGGCGCACCTGTGCGCGGCGCTGCTGGCGCAATCGCTGGGCGTCAAGGTGACGATGATCCCCTATCGCGGCGGCACGCCGGCGATAACGGACATCCTCGCCGGCCATTCCGACATCTATTGCTCGTCGCCTTCCACCGCCATGGAGCAGATCAAGGGCAAGCTCATCAAGGCCTTCGCCGTCACCTCGCCGGAGCGGATGGCGACCCTGCCGGAGGTGCCGAGCGTCGTCGCGCTCGGCTACAAGGATCTCGACATCCAGTTCTGGCAGGGCTTATTTGTCGCCGCGGGCACGCCGAAGCCGGTCATCGACCGGCTCAACGAGGCGCTGCAGCTCGCGCTCGCCGACCCGAAAGTGCGCAAGAGCTTCGCCGAAAGCGGCATGAGCACCTTCCCAACCGATGAACGCTCGCCCGAGGCCGCCACCGCCAAGCTGCGCAGCGAGATCAAACGCTGGGGCGACGTCATTCGCGCCAACAACATCGCCGCGGCGCCGTGAACGAAAGGCCGGCCTTGTGCCGGAGGGGCCGACTGGGCATTCTGGGTTTCAATAAGAAGCATAGCAGAGAGGTCGAGAATGCCGGCCGCCTGACGCCGGCGCAAAGGGGAGAAAACGCCATGAGATCAGCATCGCTGTTTGGTGTCGTTGCTTCATTGCTGCTCACGACCGCGCTGAGGCCGGCCGGCGCCGCCGACATGACCAACGACCGCGCGCTCAACCCGCAGCGTGAGCCGCAGAATTGGATCCTCCATCACGGCAACTACCAGGGCCACCGCTTCTCCGCGCTCAAGGAAATCAATGCCGACACGGTCAAGAACCTCAAGCCCGTGTTCACCGTGGCGCTGAGCGGGTTCCAGAGCGGCGGGCGTTATGCATTCGGCAATCTGGAAGCGACCCCGCTGGTCGAGGACGGCATCATGTACGTGCCGGACGGCTGGGGCTCGGTCTATGCCATCGACGTCACCGCCGGCAAGAAGGGCAGCATCAAATGGAAGATGGATCCCGGCACCGACCGCGCCTGGGCCGGTGACGTCGCGTGCTGCGGCGTCAACAACCGCGGCGTCGCGCTGTGGAAAGACAAGGTGATCTCGATCGCGCTCGACGGGCGGATGTTCGCCATCAACAAGGCGACCGGCGAAGTCGTGTGGGAGCGCAAGATCGCCGATCCCGCATTGGGCGAGACGCTGACGATCGCGCCCCTGATCATCCGCGACCTCGCCATCGTCGGTGCAGCCGGCGGCGAGTTCGGCATTCGCGGCTACATCGAGGCGACCGACCTCAACACCGGCAAGTCCGCCTGGCGTACCTACACGATTCCCGGAACCGGCGAGCCCGGCAACGAGACCTGGAAGGACAGCAAGGAGCGTTGGAAGCACGGCGGCGGCTCGATCTGGGAGACCGCCACCTACGACCCCGACACCGACACGTTCTACCAGGGCGTCGGCAATGCCGGTCCTGACTGGGACCCCGAATACCGGCCGGGCGACAACAAGTGGGCGGCGAGCGTTCTCGCGCTCAGCCCGAATGACGGCAAGATCAAGTGGGGCTACCAGTACACGCCGAACGATCCCTATGATTTCGACGAAATCTCAGAGCATCCGATCATCAATGCGAAGGTGAACGGGGAGGACCGCAAGCTCGTGGTGCACGCCGCGCGCAACGGATTCTACTATGCCCTCGACCGCACCAACGGCTCGTTCATCGCCGGCAAGCAGTATGTCGACCAGCTGAACTGGACACCCGGCCTCGACCCCAAGACCGGCCGACCGCTCAACTACAATCCGGATGCCGGCGTCCAAATCTATGCGGAGGGCAGCCACGGCACCCGGGCCAAGCCGAACAGCGACAAGCTTTGCCCGGCGCACACCGGCGGCAAGAACTGGGAGCCGTCCGCATACAATCCCGAGCTCGGACTGCTCTATATCCCCTCGATCGAAGGCTGCGACTTCATCGACACGGTCGAGCAGAAGGACTTCATGGACCAGGGCGGAACGGTGAAGCCGCGCGAGCGCTTCAGCGGAGGCGGCACCAAGATCAAGGAACGCCTCTACGGCAGCCTCAAAGCGGTCGATCCCGTCACCGGGGACATCAAGGCTGCCCTGAAGCTGACCTATCCCAACTACAGCGGCGCACTGGCGACCGCCGGCAACCTGGTGTTCATCGGTCATCCCGACGGCACCTTCTCCGCCCATGACGCCAAGTCGCTGCAGGAGCTGTGGAGCTTCAACGTCGGCACTGGCATCAATGCGCCGCCGATCACCTATTCCGTGAACGGCAAGCAGTACGTTGCGGTGCTGGTGGGCTCGCGGCAATCGGTGAACGTCATTCCCCACAGCCCCGAACTCAAGAACACCTCGACGGCGTCGATGCTGTTCGTGTTCAGCCTGTAGGCTGCGATAGCGCCGGCGCGATCATCCGATTGCGCCGGCCCGTTGCTGGGAAATGCGATCCGCTCAGGTTCCGGTGGCTTTGATTTTGCGCATGATCTTGCCCGAAAAGTCTGCAACTTTTCGGGATCATGCGCTCAGAACCCCGACGCCATGCTTTCGAGGCCCATGACATAGGCCATCGATTTCACTTCGCGCTTCTGGTCGTCGTTGAGGCGCATGATCAGCGGGACGGCCGCGTATTTGAGCTGCTGCACCTCGGCGCTCTGGGCGTCGACATAGGCCATCGGCCCGTTGCCGGCGCTCGCGACCTTGATCTCCTTGTCCTTGCGATAGGAGATGTTGCGCAGCGCCGTCTCCACCGCCGGCCACAATGATTCCTGGTCCGGCGTCAGATTGAGCCGCTTCTTGATGCTGGCGATCTGGGCATCGTTGAGCACGTTGCCGGGACGCATCGCGGCACGGCGCGCGGCCACGGCTTGTGCGCTGGGCTTTGCCGCCGCGGCCTGCGGGGCGGCATTCGGCGCCGCGGACGCAGTCGGCTCAGCGGCTGCCATCGGGGCGTAAGCGACCGCCACGGGATAGGCGGGGACCGGGCTGAACAGCAGCGCCGGTTCATCGGGCCATTCGTTACTCGTCGCGGCCACCGCCATCTCCTGTGGGGCGGGGGCGGAAGCGCGTATCGATGATTCGGGTATGGATGACGTGGTTAGGGAAGTTTCGGCTATGGAAGCTACGGAATATGTGGATATCGAATGAGTCCGCTCGAACGGCTCGGGCTCTTCCACCGGCAGAACGCTCGAAGTCCGAATCGAATTCGCGCTCAGACCGGTAATCACGCCCCCAATCGCGCCGAGCGTCGTCAGCAGGACGAAGACCCATCCGAACGGCATCGATTGCTGGTGTCTGTGCCGCATGCGCACCCCCGCTGAACATGTTCCCCATTTGCTATGTTCATCGCAAAATTAGTTTAATTATGGCTAACCAAGGCCCAAAGAACGTAGCTAACCAAAGCCGAACGCTGCCGCCGATCACCGGATTTGCACGAATCTACACGCAAGGGTTGTAGATTTGCGCAGAAGCAGGCACACCTTGTGCGTCACCGACCCTCGGCGAGGAACGGCAAGATCGCCGCTGCCGCAGCGTCGGGAAATTCCTCGTAGAACGAGAGCTTGCCGAGCGGCAGCAGCACGCTGGCGACGCCGGGGACCGCCGCAAGCGCCTCGATCTCAGCCCGCGAACCCCGCGGGGTCTGCTCCCCATAAACCGCGAGCATCGGAATCCCGATCCGCCGTGCGCGGTCGAGAAATGCCTCGCGGCTCGCCAGCGGATCGAGCGCCCCGGTGACGAACCGCACCGATGCGTAGCGCGCCCCGCCGGCGCGGGTGACCGCGAGCTTTTGCTGCAGGCGTTCATGGTCGAGCCAGGCGGGATCGACATAGACATGCCCCGCCGCCATATAGCGGACCACCACGCGGTTGACGTTGAGGCCATAGAGCAGCGGGCCGAGCACCGGCACGTCGAACATGCGGCGCACCCGGTCGAAGAACGGACGTCGGCCCTTCATCATCGTGGGAAGCGGGCCACGCCAGGTCGGGGCGAGCAGCACCAGCCGCTCGAAGGCATCGGGATGATCGCAACCGTGGACGAGCGCGTAACCCGCGGCATGACCGGCCGCGATGACGGCATGCGGTTTCGGCGTCACGGTGCTCAGCACGAAGTCGAGGTAGGCCGCATAGGCCGGCGGGGTCCAGTCGATCGCCGGCCGGGGCAGGTCGCCGAATCCCGGCCAGTCGATCGCCACGGTTCGATAGCGCGACGCCAGCCGCTGCTGCAGCGGCGCCATCTCGCGCCGCGTCGAGATGGAGCTCAAGGCCGGCAGCATCGCGACTGTCGGCCCCTCCCCCTGCACGGTCAGGCCGAGATCGATGGTGGCGTCACGCCACTGCCACGAAAGCCTTTGTTCTGGTTGTTCCGGTTGTTGCCGCATGGTCCAGCCTGAGCTCGCAGACAATTTCACTTTTTTCACGGAAGTCCTGCCCCGAAAACGGATCGGGCTGGCAGGTGGCGCGGTGGTGCGACTGTTTTTCGCACACCCAGCCCAAGACGCCTTCAGCGCCGCATTGCATTGGGGACCGGCTGGACGCGTCCGTCACGAACGCGCGCGGTGCGATGGCGCTCGGGCGCTTTCGACAGGGGCAGCCGTCAGGAAAGCCGCACCATGCGAGAGATTTCGCGCCGCGTCCGCCGCTGTCACCTGCTCGACATATGTTCCCGGGAACGTCACAACGGTGGAAACCACGATATGAGCCTTCAAGTGCTGCGGCGCAGCAACCGCCGCCGGTGAATTTGCCGCGCGCGCAAGCGAAGGCACCCGGTTGCTTCAAAGGCAATATACTCCTAGAAACACCGACGGGATCGCAATTTTCGTCGGGGCAGATGTCAGTCTGGCGATCCTGATCCTGGCCGCGTCGGTTCGGACCACGCCGATGACGTAAGAAACTCGAACAAAGTCTAGGGGCGGAAAATGTCTTCTGTCAGCACGGCGGCGCCGGCCGCCGCATCAACGGCCACCGCATCGCGTTGGGCGCAATTGATCTTCGTCATCGTCTGCATGGTGATGATCGCCAACCTGCAATACGGGTGGACGCTGTTCGTCAATCCAATCAGCAAGGCGCATGGCTGGTCGATCGCATCGATCCAATTTGCATTCGCCATCTTCATTGCCCTGGAGACCTGGCTCACCCCGATCGAGGGTTGGATCGTCGACATTCTCGGACCGCGGAATGGACCAAGACTGATGGTTGCGTTCGGCGGAACCACGGTTGCCTTGGGTTGGATCATCAATTCGTGGGCCGAGAGCTTGACGATGCTCTATGCGGGTGCAGTCATCTCCGGCATCGGCGGCGGCGCAATCTACGCGACGAGCGTCGGACATGCGGTGAAATGGTTCCCGGATCGGCGCGGCCTCGCGGTCGGTCTCACCGCGGCCGGTTATGGTGCGGGCGCGGCGCTGACCGTGATCCCGATTCGCTATGTGATCGATACCAGCGGCTACCAGGCCGCCTTTTTCTGGTTCGGGCTGCTCCAGGGCGGAGTGGTTTTTGTTCTGGCCTGGATGCTGCGAGGCCCCGCACTCGGCGAGATTCCCAGCGCCACGCCACCCAAGGTACAGCAGTCGACGCGAAGCTATTCGCCGGGTGAAGTGTTGAAAACCCCGGTGTTCTGGCTTCTGTACATCATGTTCGTGATGGTTTCGGCGAGCGGCCTGATGGCGACGGCTCAGATCGCGCCCATCGCCAGCGACTTCGGCGTGGCGAATACAATCGTTTTCCTGGGTGGCACGACCCTCACGGTCGCGCTCATCGTCGACAATGTCGCCAACGGCGCGGCCCGTCCGCTGTTCGGCTGGATCTCCGACAACATCGGTCGCGAATATACGATGGCGATCGCGTTTTCGTTGGGCGGGTTGTCGTATTGGCTGCTCGGTTCGCTGGGCACGGCCCCGTGGGCCTTCGTGGTGTTCGCGGCCATGATCTTTCTCACCTGGGGCGAGATCTTCAGCCTGTTTCCGTCGACCTGCACCGACACCTTCGGGGCGAAATTCGCGACGGTGAATCTCAGCCTGCTCTACACCGCCAAGGGCACGTCGGCCTTCCTCACTCCCGTCGCCAACATGATCAAGGACGCCACCGGAAGCTGGCACATGGTGTTCCTGGTGTGCACGATCATGAACTTCGTGGTCGTGGGATTGGCCCTGTTCGTCTTGAAGCCGATGCGACGGCAGGCGATGGAGCGCAAGTGATCCTCGCTTGAGCATCGCAGACGCTGGGGCGCTCAAGCACCGGCGCGCGGGGCCTCGCAGCAGCCGACAGCGCGGGAAATCGCCGGAGACGGCGCCCGCGCTATTTCTTGGCTGAAGGTCCGAGATAGGTCGCGAGGTATTCGAGGATCAGCGCGCGCTCTTCCGGCGTGACCTTGAGGCCGTAGCTGGTCATCTCGTCGAGCGCCCCGTTCCAATCGTCGCGGCTGATGCCGGCCGCATCGAACAGGGGCTGCAGGTCGTGACACGCCGTGCATTGCGAGGCGACGAGCGTGCGATTTGCCCCTTCGGGCAATTCAACCGCGTCTGCCGCGAACGCCATAACGCCGGCGCCGAGAACTCCGAACCAAAGCTGCACGCTTCTCATTCCCAAACTCCGTGGCTGCAGGCGCGTGATCTTCTGACCGCTTTCAGGAGCACACGCAAAAACAACGAGGATGGAGCGCAACCCGGTCGACCCGATCACGCTCCAGCCGTGGAAAAAACGTGCCATGACGGCATCTCCTTCGTCATCAGATATTCTCACCCCCATGCCGTCAACCCGACTGGATTGCCCGGCGGCCGAGGCAGAGCGAGACAAAACCACATGGGCGATTGTCACCAGCTGATTTGCTTGCTCTGATACCGTGGCCGGACGGGGCGCCCATGCCGTCATGCGACTGCACGGCGTGGCGCAAGACGTTTGAAAGGCGCAGCTTCGATGCGTGCGGCAGCGATCGGCGGAACGCGCTATACCTTTCCCGACCTCAAGGGCCTGCTGGCAAAGGCGTCGCCCGCGCGATCCGGCGATCGGCTGGCCGGCATTGCCGCCGAGACGGCGGCCGAGCGCGTGGCGGCGCAGATGACGCTCGCCGATCTGCCGCTCGCGACTTTTCTCGACGAGGCCGTCGTCGCCTATGAGGACGACGAGGTGACGCGCCTCATCATCGACAGCCACGACGCGAACGCCTTCTCCCCGATTGCGCACCTCACCGTGGGCGGATTTCGCGACTGGCTGCTCGGCGACGCCGCCACCACCGCTGCGCTGTCCGCGCTGGCGCCCGGCATCACCCCGGAGATGGTGGCGGCAGTCTCCAAGATTTGCCGCAACCAGGATCTCATGGTCATCGCCGCCAAATGCCGGGTCGTCACCCGCTTCCGCAACACCATCGGGCTCGCCGGACGCCTGTCGTCGCGCCTGCAGCCGAACCATCCGGTCGACGATCCCAAAGGCGTGCTGGCGAGCACCATCGACGGGCTCCTGCTCGGTTGCGGCGACGCCGTCATCGGCATCAATCCCGCCGGCGACAGCCCCGAGCGCTGCCGCGACCTCCTGTGCCTGCTCGACGATCTGCGCCAGCGCATCGAGGTGCCGACCCAGACCTGCGTCCTGAGCCACGTCACGACCACGCTCGCGCTGGTCGACCAGGGCGCTCCCGTCGATCTGGTGTTCCAATCGATCGCCGGCACCGAGGCGGCCAACCGCAGTTTCGGGGTCGATCTCGCCTTGCTGGGCGAGGCGCGCGACGCCGCTCTCTCCCTCGAGCGCGGGACGCTCGGCGATGACCTCATGTATTTCGAGACCGGCCAGGGCAGCGCGCTCTCCGCCGGCGCCCATCACGGCTGCGACCAGCAGACGCTGGAGGCGCGGGCCTACGCGGTCGCGCGCGCCTTCAAGCCGCTGCTGGTGAACACCGTGGTCGGCTTCATCGGCCCGGAATATCTGTTCGACGGCAAACAGATCATACGGGCCGGCCTGGAGGACCACTTCTGCGGCAAGCTGCTCGGCCTGCCGATGGGTTGCGACGTCTGCTACACCAATCATGCCGAGGCCGACCAGGACGACATGGACACCCTGCTCACCCTTCTGGCGGTGGCGGGGGTCACCTATGTGATGGGCGTGCCGGGGGCGGATGATGTCATGCTGAACTATCAAAGCACCTCCTACCACGACGTCCTCGCGATGCGGGAGTTGCTCGGTCTCGCCCCGGCGCCCGAATTCGCCGGCTGGCTCATGAAGATGGGTCTGATGACTGACAAAGGCCTGGTCAGGCCGGACGTGCTGCCGTCGCGT
Source organism: uncultured Alphaproteobacteria bacterium (assembly GCA_963791375.1). Taxonomy (GTDB): domain Bacteria; phylum Pseudomonadota; class Alphaproteobacteria; order Rhizobiales; family Xanthobacteraceae; genus JAJPKK01. Next base: position 23,986 of record CAWBSI010000025.1, on the reverse strand, counting down.
TTCGTGCCGCTCATCGCCTGAGGCGCCCATGACCGTTCCGGCAGGCAATGATCCCTGGACGCGAATGCGCGACGCGACGCCCGCGCGAATCGGCCTGGCGCGGGCGGGTGCTTCGGTCGCAACCGAGGGGCACCTCGCCTTTCAACTCGCCCATGCGAGGGCCCGCGACGCAGTCCACGAGCCGTTCGATCCGGGCGCGCTCATGGACCGGCTTCGCGAACGCGGCCTTGAAGCGGTGCAACTGCACAGCGCAGCGCCCGACCGCTCCATTTATTTGGCCCGCCCGGATCTCGGGCGTCGCCTCGACGATACCTCGCGCGCCCGGATCGCAGCGATGGCGCGCGGATATGACGTGGCGTTCGTGCTTGCCGATGGCCTCTCAGCCAAGGCTGTGGCGTCCCATGCCGTGCCGCTGCTCGACGAATGCCTGCCGCAGCTTCGCCGCCAGGGTTGGCGGATCGGACCGATCGCCGTCGTCGAACAGGGCCGCGTCGCCGTCGGCGACGAGATCGGCCAAATGCTCGACGCGGCGCTGGTCTGCGTGCTGGTTGGCGAGCGTCCCGGGTTGACCTCGCCCGACAGCCTAGGCGCCTACCTGACGTGGCAGCCGGCGATCGGCCGCACCGATGCCGAGCGGAACTGCCTGTCCAATATTCGCCCCGCAGGGATGGCCTATGCCGAGACGGCTCAGCGTCTCGTGTATCTTTGCACCCAGGCGAGGCTGCGCAAATGCACGGGAGTCATGCTGAAAGACGAGACGCTCTTGCAGGCATCCCCTGTTCCTACCGTGGGCCACAAAACCGGCGCCTAGAGCAGCTTCTCCGGGGTGCCGGACGCGGGTCTGAGGGCGTCACTTTCTCGCAGCCCCATCGCGACAACACGGGGTTGCGCGGCGCTGGTATATTGTATAATAGCGTTCAGCCCAGCGGGCATGTTGAGTATCGGCGATGAACAGCTCCCCTCCTCCGCGAACAGTCGAAGCCGCTGCCCGGATTGCGATTTCGCCGCTGGAGGACACCTCGACCTTCGCCGACCGCGCCTATGCCGCGCTCAAGGACGTCATCCTCTCGCTCGACATCTACAACCGGCCCGGCGAGGTGCGGCTCGACGAGCGCCAGCTCGCGAGCGATCTCGGCATCAGCCGCACCCCGGTGCGCGAGGCGATGGTCCAGCTCGAGCGCGAAGGTTTCGTGCGCTCGGTGCCGCGGCGCGGCATCTATGTGGTGCGCAAGACCAAGCAGGAAGTGATCGAGCTGATCACCGCCTGGGCGGCGCTCGAATGCATGGCGGCGCGGCTCATCACCCAGAACGCCGCCGACGAAGAGATCGCGAGCCTGCGCGCCATGTTCGCGACCTTCGAGAACGGCCGCCTGCACGCCAAGCTCGACGAATATTCCGAGGTCAATATCGAATTCCACCAGAGCATCATCCGCATGAGCGGAAACCAGGTGCTGATCGACCTCGCCGCAAACCTGTTCGCCCATATGCGGATGATCCGGCGCAAGACCATCGGCGAGCAGGACCGCGCCGACCGTTCGATCCGCGACCACATGAACATCATCCAGGCGATCGAGGCCCGCGACACCGCGCGGGCAGAGGAGCTCGTTCGCAATCACGCGCTGGGGCTTGCCGAACACGTCGCGCGGCACGCCGATTACCTCGACCAAATCAACATGAGGGAGGTCTCCAATGGCTGAAGCAGCGGCAAAGACCGCAAAGCCTGCGAGCATTGATGCTAATGCGGCCGGAGCGGAGCGGGAGCTGACGGATGGCTTTCATCTCGTCATCGATGCGCTCAAGCTCAACGGCCTCAACACGATCTATGGCGTGCCGGGCATCCCGATCACGGACTTCGGCCGCATGGCGCAGGCCGCAGGCATCCGCGTCATCTCGTTCCGCCACGAGCAGAACGCCGGCAATGCAGCCGCGATCGCCGGCTATCTGACCAAGAAGCCCGGCATCTGCCTTACGGTGTCGGCGCCCGGCTTTCTCAACGGCCTGACGGCGCTGGCCAACGCCACCACCAACTGCTTTCCGATGATCCTGATCAGTGGCTCGTCCGAGCGCGAGGTCGTCGACCTGCAGCAGGGCGACTATGAAGAGATGGACCAGCTGGCGATCGCCAAGCCGCTCTGCAAGGCGGCATTCCGCGTGCTGCATGCCGCGGACATCGGCATCGGCCTGGCGCGTGCGATCCGGGCGGCGGTGTCGGGGCGGCCGGGCGGGGTCTATCTCGATCTGCCCGCCAAGCTTTTTTCTCAGGTGATGGACGCAGAGGCCGGAGCCAAGTCCCTCGTCAAGGTGATCGACGCGGCGCCGGCGCAGATTCCCGCGCCGGCCGCGGTCAAGCGCGCACTCGATGTCCTCAAAGGCGCCAAGCGCCCCCTGATCATCCTCGGCAAAGGCGCCGCATATGCGCAGGCCGATGACGCGATCCGCGCCCTGGTCGAGAAGAGCGGGATTCCTTTCCTGCCGATGAGCATGGCCAAGGGTCTCCTGCCCGACACGCATCCGCAGTGTGCGGGTGCGGCGCGCTCGACGGTGCTCGAAAGACTCCGATGTCGTGATGCTGATTGGCGCGCGCTTGAACTGGCTTCTGTCGCACGGCAAGGGCAAGGCCTGGGGCGAGCCTCACTCGAAGAAGTTCATCCAGATCGATATCGAGCCCAAGGAGATGGACAGCAATGTCGAGATCGTCGCTCCGGTCGTCGGCGACATCGGCTCCTGCGTATCCGCGCTCCTTGAGGGCATGGGCAGCAAATGGGCGCCCGCACCGGCGGACTGGGTGGGCGCCGTCAGCGCGAAGCGGGAAGAAAACATCGCCAAGATGGCGCCGAGGCTGATGAAGAATACGGCGCCAATGGACTACCACGGTGCGCTCGGTGCGCTGAGAACCATCGTCAAAGAGCGGCCGGACGCGATCCTCGTCAACGAAGGCGCCAACACGCTCGATCTCGCGCGCGGCGTCATCGACATGTATCAGCCGCGCAAACGCCTGGACGTCGGCACCTGGGGTGTCATGGGCATCGGCATGGGCTTTGCCGTCGGGGCCGCAATCGAGACCGGCAAGCCGGTGCTCGCGGTCGAAGGCGACAGCGCCTTTGGCTTCTCCGGCATGGAAGTGGAAACAATCTGCCGGTACCGCCTTCCGGTGTGCGTCGTCATCTTCAACAATGACGGCATCTACCGGGGAACCGACGTGAATCCGTCTGGAGGTCCGGACGTTGCGACGACCGTCTTCGTCAAAGGCTCGCGCTACGACAAGATCATGGAAGCTTTCGGCGGCGTCGGCGTCAATGCAACGACGCCCGACGAACTCAAGCGTGCCGTGAACGAGGCGATGGACTCCGGTAAGCCCACCCTCATCAACGCGGTGATCGACCCGGCCGCCGGCAGCGAGAGCGGCCGCATCGGCAATCTCAATCCGCAAAGCGTGCTTCGCAAGAAATAAAGAGAAACCAAAGAGAGGGGAATAGCCATGGCCACACGCAAGAAGGCGAAAGCCAAAACCAAGGTGCAAGCGAAATCGAAGACGGCCTCGAAGAAGGCCGTCAAGAGGTCCGCCGCCAAAAAGCCGGCGGCAAAAAAAGTCGCCGTGAAGTCGGCGGCGAAGAAGCCCGCCGCAAAAAAGCTCGCTCCGCAGAATGGCGTCGCCTCCTTGCCGCCACCATCGACCAAGCCGTTCGGGCAGGCCGGCAAGGCACTCGATGGCGTGCGCATCCTCGATTTCACCCACGTCCAGTCGGGACCGACCTGCACCCAGCTCCTGGGCTACATGGGCGCCGATTGCATCAAGGTCGAGCGGCCCGGCGTCGGCGACATCACCCGCGGGCAGCTGCGCGACGTGAAGGGGGCCGACAGCCTCTACTTCACCATGCTCAACGGCAACAAGCGCTCTATCACCATCGATTCCAAAAATCCCAAGGGCAAGGAAATCCTGGAGCGCCTGATCAAGCATTGCGACGTGCTGGTGGAGAATTTCGCCCCCGGCGCGCTCGACCGCATGGGGCTGACCTGGGAATACATCCACAAGACCAACCCGCGCATGATCGTGGCCTCGGTGAAGGGCTTCGGCCCCGGCCCCTACGAGGATTGCAAGGTCTATGAGAACGTCGCGCAATGCGCGGGCGGCGCCGCCTCCACCACCGGCTTCCGCGAGGGGCCGCCGCTGGTCACCGGGGCGCAGATCGGCGATTCCGGCACCGGGCTCCATCTCGCCTTCGGCATCGTCACCGCGCTCTACCAGCGCATGCGCACCGGCCGCGGCCAGCGCGTGCTGTGCGCCATGCAGGACGGCGTGCTCAACCTCGCACGCGTCAAGCTGCGGGACCAGCAGCGCCTCGCACACGGGCCGCTCACCGAATACAGCCAGCACGGCGAGGGTGTCCCGTTCGGCAAGGCGGTGCCGCGCGCCGGCAATGATTCCGGCGGTGGCCAGCCCGGCTGGATTCTCAAATGCAAGGGCTGGGAGACCGATCCCGACTCCTACGTCTACTTCATCACCCAGGCGCCGGTATGGGAGCCGATCTGCGACCTGATCGGCAAGCCGGAATGGAAGACCGATCCCGACTACGCCAAGCCGGGTGCGCGGCTGCCGCGGCTCAAGCACATCTTCGCAACCATCGAGGAGTGGACCAAGACCAAGAACAAGTTCGAGGTCATGGACATCTGCAATGCCAAGGACATCCCGGTCGGGCCGATCCTCTCCATGAAGGAGATCGCCGAGGAGAAGTCGTTGCGCGACACCGGAACGGTGGTCGAGGTCGATCACCCGACGCGGGGCAAATATCTCACCGTCGGCAACCCCGTGAAGATGTCGGACTCCATTACCGAAGTGAAGCGCTCCCCGCTGCTCGGCGAGCACACCGAGGAAATCCTCGCCAAGGTGCTCGGCTATTCGGCCGAGCAGGTCGCGGAGATCAAGGCGTCCGGCGCGATCACCGCGCCGGAAAAGAAAGCGGCCGAGGCGGCATAGGCTTGGCGCAGCTCGCGACGCTCCGCCTCTCCCCCGGGAGGCGGAGTTCGCGTGTCGATGAGCGAACAAGGATTTGGGCGGGAGGTTGCGGATGCGTATCGTGGTTCACGGGCAACAGGCGTTCGGCAAGGCGGTGCTCGAAGCGCTGCTCAAGCGCGGCGACGACGTCGTTGCCGTCTATGTGGCCCCGGAGAAGGAAGGCGCGAAGGCCGACCCGCTCAAGGAAGCCGCGCTCGCGGCGAAGCTGCCTGTGCTCCAGCCCGCCTCCTACCGCAAGCCCGAGGTGTGGGAGGAATTCCGCGCCCTGAAGCCGGACCTGCAGGTGATGGCCTTCGTGACGCTGTTCGTGCCGGAGGATTTTCTCAATATCCCGACTTATGGCTCGATCCAGTACCATCCCTCGCTGCTGCCCGCCTATCGCGGCGCGAGCGCGATCAACTGGCCGATCATTCTCGGCGAGAAAGAAACCGGCCTGTCGATCTTCTGGCCGGACAACGGCCTCGATACCGGCGACGTGCTGCTGCAGAAAAAGACTCCCATCAGCGCCACCGACACCCTCGGCACCGTCTATTTCGACCGTCTGTTCCCCTTGGGCGTCGAGGCGATGCTGGAATCCGTCGACCTCGTGAAGGCCGGCAAGGCGCCGCGCATCAAGCAGGACGAGAGCAAGGCGACCTATGAAGGCCGCTGCGGGGCGGAGAACGCCCATATCGACTGGGCGAAGTCCTGGCGGCAGATCGACCCGCTGATCCGCGGCTGCAACCCGGCGCCCGGCGCGTGGTCCAATCTCGACGGCAAGGTCCTGAAGATTTTCGACGCCAAGCCGCTCCCGGCAAAGGACCCCAAGGGCATCGCCGGCAAGATGGGCGAGATCGTCGCCGTCGAGGCCGACGGCTTTACCGTGGTCTGCGCCGACGGGCGCTTCAAGGTGACCCGCGTGCAGCCCGCCGACGGCAAGAAGATCGAAGCCGGCGAATGGGCGAAATCCACCGGTGTCGCGGCCGGCGCGCGGTTGTCGTGACCCTGGCGGACTTTCCACTCGAACACTTGAATTGACTTCAACCCAAGGACTCCCCGATGCCGGCTTCCCAGCACGCCCAACCGAAATCAGACATTGAAATCTCCCAGTCCGCGACCAAGCGCCTGATCGCGGACGTCGCGCGTGAGCGGCTCGGCGTCGCGGTGGAAAACCTCGAGCCTTACGGCCACTACAAGGCCAAGGTCTCGATGGACTACATCAAGGGCCTCAAGGACCGGCCGAACGGCAAGCTGATCCTGGTCTCGGCGATCACGCCAACGCCCGCCGGCGAAGGCAAGACCACCACCACCGTCGGCCTAACCGATGCGCTCAACCACATCGGCAAGAAGGCGATGCTGTGCCTGCGCGAGCCCTCGCTGGGCCCTTCGTTCGGCATGAAGGGCGGCGCCGCCGGCGGCGGCTATGCCCAGGTCATTCCCATGGAGGACATCAACCTCCATTTCACCGGCGACTTCCACGCCATCACCGCGGCGCATAACCTGCTGTCCGCGCTGATCGACAACCACATCTACTGGGGCAACGGCCTCGGCCTCGACAGCCGGCGCGTCGCCTGGCGCCGCGTCATGGACATGAACGACCGTGCGCTGCGCGAGATCGTGTGCTCGCTCGGCGGCGTTGCCAACGGCTATCCGCGCGAAGCCGGCTTCGACATCACCGTCGCATCGGAAGTCATGGCGATCTTCTGCCTCGCCCGCGATCTCGACGATCTCAAGAAACGGCTCGGCAACATCATCATCGGCTATACCCGCGACCGCAAGCCGGTCCGCGCCGCCGATCTCAAGGCGCACGGCGCGATGACCGCACTGCTCAAGGATGCGCTGGCGCCGAACCTCGTCCAGACGCTGGAGGGCACGCCCGCCTTCATCCATGGTGGCCCGTTCGCCAACATCGCGCATGGCTGCAACTCGGTGCTGGCGACCACGACCGCCCTCAAGCTCGCCGATTACGTCGTGACCGAAGCGGGCTTCGGCGCCGATCTCGGCGGCGAGAAGTTCCTCGACATCAAGTGCCGCAAGGCCGGCCTGACGCCGGACTGCGTGGTGCTGGTCGCGACCATCCGCGCGCTCAAGATGCATGGCGGGGTCAAGAAGGAAGACCTCAAGACCGAAAACCTGATGGCGCTCAAGGCCGGCATGGCCAATCTCCGGCGTCACGTCGAGAACGTGCAGAAATTCGGCCTCGTCCCGGTGATTTCCATCAACCGGTTCAGCGCCGACACGCCGGCCGAGATCGATCTCGTCAAGAAGGCCTGCGCCGAGCTCGGCGTCGAGGCTCTCATGGCGGACCATTGGGCGATGGGCGGCGAAGGCGCCGCCGATGTCGCAAGGGCGGTGGTCAAGACCATCGAGTCCGGCCGCAGCAAGCTCAAGCTGCTCTATCCCGACGAAATGCCCTTGGTCGAAAAGATTCGCACCATCTGCCGCGAAATCTACCGCGCCAAGGACATCGCCATCGACAAGCCGGTGCGCGACCAGCTCGCTGCGTTCGAGGCGATGGGCTACGGCAAGCTGCCGGTGTGCATCGCCAAGACCCAGTTCAGCTTCACCACCAATCCCGACCTCAAGGGCGCGCCGGATGACCACATCATCCCGGTGCGCGAGGTCCGGCTGTCCGCGGGAGCGGAGTTCATCGTGGCGATCTGCGGTGACATCATGACCATGCCGGGACTGCCGAAGGTTCCCGCCGCCGATTCGATCGACGTCGGAACCGACGGCAAGATCGTCGGCCTGTTCTGAACGACGGGCGCGAATGCGGAACTCAGCGAGAATGCAACAAATCGCCCAATTTTTTTGCGCCGGCGGGGCAAGCAACCGCCGGTCGCAGCCACTATAGTCCGAGCATGAGCACGACCGAGCTGCCCGCCAAAAAGCGCCGCCGCCCCTCCAGCACGCCGAAGGGGCGCCAGATCGACCCCCGCGCCCTGGAAGAGGTGCGTGCGCTGCTCGGCGACCGTCCGCGCCGGCGCGATCTCTTGATCGAGCACCTGCATCTCCTGCAGGATTGCTACGGCCACCTGTCGGCTCCCCACCTCGCCGCGCTCGCGGCGGAGATGAAGCTTGCCCAGGCCGAGGTCTACGAAGTCGCGACGTTCTATGCCCATTTCGACGTGGTGAAGGACGGCCCGCCGCCGCCCGCGATCACGGTGCGGGTATGCGACAGCCTGTCCTGCGCCATGGCCGGCGCCGACAAGCTTCTGGCGGACCTGCCGCGGCTGCTCGGCGCCGATGTGCGGGTGATGCGCGCGCCCTGCGTCGGCGCCTGCGACCGCGCCCCGGTGGCCGCCGTCGGCCATGTCCAGGTGATGAAGGCGACGCCTACCGCGATCGGCGCCGCCGTCGCCAAGGATCTGCATGCCCACGCCTACAAGACCCCCCATGATTTCGCCGCCTACATCGCTGGCGGCGGCTACCAGCTGCTGAAATCGTGTCTCTCCGGCCAGCGCAGCCGCGATGACGTGATCAAGGCGGTGAGCGATGCCGGGCTGCGCGGGCTCGGAGGCGCCGGGTTCCCCACGGGGCGCAAATGGGCGCTGGTGCGGGCCGAGCCCGGGCCGCGCCTGATGGCCGTCAACGGCGACGAAGGCGAGCCCGGCACCTTCAAGGACCGTTACTACCTCGAACAGGACCCGCACCGGTTCCTCGAAGGCATGCTGATCGCCGCCTGGGTGGTCGAGGCCGCGGAAATCTACATCTATCTGCGCGACGAATATCCCGAGATCCGGCTGATGCTGACGGCCGAGATCGCCAAGCTCGAGGCGGCGAAGTTCTCGCCCCACGCCAAGCTCCATCTGCGGCGCGGCGCCGGTGCCTATATCTGCGGCGAAGAATCCGCCATGATCGAATCGATCGAGGGCAAGCGCGGGCTGCCGCGCCACCGTCCGCCCTATGTGGCCCAGGTCGGGTTGTTCGGACGGCCGACCCTGGAGCAGAACGTCGAGACGCTGTTCTGGGTCCGCGACATCATCGAGAAGGGCGCCGACTGGTTCACCTCCCACGGCCGCCGCGGCCGCAAGGGCCTGCGCAGCTTCTCGGTGTCCGGCCGGGTCAAGAATCCCGGCGTAAAGCTGGCCCCGGCGGGCGTCAGCGCCCGCGAACTGATCGAGGAATTCTCAGGCGGCATGGCCGAAGGCCAGGTGTTCAAGGGCTACCTGCCGGGGGGCGCCTCGGGCGGCATCCTGCCGGCATCGATGGCCGACCTTCCCCTCGACTTCGGCACCCTGGAACAATATGGCTGCTTTGTCGGGTCGCACGCGGTTGTGATCCTGTCCGACCAGGACGACATGAAGGCGGTCGCGCTCAATCTCATGAAGTTCTTCGAGGACGAGAGCTGCGGCCAGTGCACGCCGTGCCGGGCCGGCACCGAGAAGGCGGCGATGCTGATGGCGTCGGGGCCGTGGAACGAAGCGCTGCTGACCGAGCTTTCCACCGCGATGCGCGACGCCTCGATCTGCGGCCTCGGCCAGGCGGCGCCCAATCCGCTGCTGAGCGTGCTCAAATACTTCCCCGAGGAGCTCAAGACGCCCCTTGGAAGCTGGTAGGAAGGTGATGCCATGAGCGAAATGAACCAGCCCATCAAGTTCACCCTGGACGGCCGCGAGGTCGAAGCGCCCGCAGGCGAGACCATTTTCCGCACCGCCAGCCGCTATGGCATCGAGCTGCCGAACCTGTGCTACTCGCCCGCACCCGGCTATCGCCCCGACGGCAATTGCCGCATCTGCATGGTGGAGATCGAGGGCGAGCGGGTACTCGCCGCGAGCTGCATCCGCACGCCCACCGCCGGCATGAAGGTCAACACAGGGACCGATCGCGCCGCGACGGCGCGGCGGATGGTGGCGGAGCTCTTGCTCGCCGACCAGCCCGCCCGCGATGTCGCCCACGATCCGCAATCCCATCTGTGGCAGGTCATCGACGCGCAGAAGCTGGCCAAGAGCCGGTTTCCGGCGCGCTCCGACCCGGCGGCGCCCGACCGCAGCCACACTGCCATGGCGGTCAACCTCGACGCCTGCATCCAATGCAACCTGTGCGTCCGCGCCTGCCGCGAAGTCCAGGTCAATGACGTCATCGGCATGGCCGGCCGCGGCCATGGCGAGAAGATCGTGTTCGATTTCGACGATCCCATGGGCGCATCGACCTGCGTCGCCTGCGGGGAATGCGTGCAGGCCTGCCCGACCGGCGCGCTGATGCCGGCACCGCTGCTCGACGAGCATAACGTGCGCACCGAATTTCCCGACCGCGAGGTCTCCTCGGTGTGCCCCTATTGCGGCGTCGGCTGCCAGCTCACCTACCACATCAAGGACGACAAGCTGCTTTACGTCAGCGGCAAGGACGGCCCAGCGAACCACCAGCGTCTCTGCGTCAAGGGCCGCTTCGGCTTCGACTACGTCCACAATCCGCAACGAATCACCCAGCCGATGATCCGCAAGGACGGGGTGCCGAAGCACGTCGACGACGCGCTCGATACAAGCCATGCGCTGAGTTATTTCCGCCCGGCCACCTGGGAGGAGGCGCTCGACCGCGCTAGCGCCGGCCTCAAGGCGGTCCGCGACAGCAAGGGTTCGCGCGCGCTCGCGGGATTCGGCTCGGCCAAGGGCTCCAACGAGGAGGCCTATCTGTTCCAGAAGCTGGTCCGCACCGGCTTCGGCTCCAACAACGTCGATCACTGCACAAGGCTGTGCCACGCGTCTTCGGTGGCGGCGCTGTTGGAAGGCGTCGGCTCCGCGGCGGTGACGGCGACCTTCAACGAGTGCAAGAACTCCGACGTCATCATCGTGATCGGGGCGAACCCCACCGAAAACCATCCCGTCGCGGCGACCTTCTTCAAGCAGGCGGCCAAGCGCGGCGCCAAGCTCATCGTGATGGACCCGCGCGGCCAGGCGCTCAAGCGCCACGCCGCCCACATGCTGCAATTCACCAACGGCACCGACGTGGCAATGCTCAACGCCATGCTCAACGTGATCGTGACCGAGAAGCTCTACGACCAGCAGTATATCCAGACCTACACCGAAGGGTTCCCGCAGCTCGCCGAGCACGTCAAGGCGTTCACGCCGGAGCAGATGGCGCCGATTTGCGGCATCGATGCCGATACGCTGCGCACCGTCGCGCGCACCTATGCCCGCGCCGAGTCGGCGATCATCTTCTGGGGCATGGGCGTGTCCCAGCACACCCACGGCACCGACAATGCGCGCTGCCTGATCGCGCTGTCGCTGATCTGCGGCCAGGTCGGCCGGCCCGGCACCGGGCTGCATCCGCTGCGCGGCCAGAACAACGTGCAGGGCGCGTCCGATGCGGGCCTGATCCCGATGTTCTTCCCGGACTATGTGTCGGTCGAGTCGCCCGACGTCCGCGCCCGGTACGAGACCGCCTGGGGCACGACCCTCGATCCCAAGCGGGGATTGACCGTGGTCGAGATCATGGACGCGGTCCATCGCAACGAGATCACCGGCATGTACATCATGGGCGAAAACCCCGCGATGTCCGACCCCGATCTCAATCACGCCCGCGCCGCGCTCGCCCATCTCGACCATCTCGTGGTCCAGGACATCTTCCTCACGGAAACCGCGGCCTATGCCGACGTGATCCTGCCGGCCTCCGCCTGGCCGGAAAAGGACGGCACCGTCACCAACACCAACCGCCAGGTGCAGATGGGCCGGCAGGCGCTGCCGCTGCCCGGCGAGGCCAAGGTCGACTGGTGGATCATCCAGGAGATCGCGCGGCGCATGGGCCTTCCCTGGACGTATTCTCACCCGAGCCAAATCTTCACCGAAATGGCGTCGCTGATGCCCTCGCTCGCCAACATCTCCTGGGATCGGCTGGAGAAGGAGAGCGCCGTCACCTATCCGACCGATGCGCCCGACAAGCCCGGCCATGACGTGGTGTTCGACAAGGGCTTTCCACGCCCCGGCGGCCTCGCCAAGCTGGTTGCGGCGAAGCTGTCGCCGCCGAACGAGGTGCCCGACGCCGAATTCCCCATGATCCTCACCACCGGCCGGCAGCTCGAGCATTGGCACACCGGCGCGATGACGCGGCGCGCCAGCGTGCTCGATGCACTGGAGCCCGGCCCGGTCGCCAGCCTCTCGCGCGGCGAGATCGCGCGCCTCGGGCTTTCCCCCGGCGATGCCGTGCGGGTCACGACCCGCCGCGGCACCGTCGAGCTCTCGGCCCGGCAGGACGATGGCATCCCCGACGGCGTCGTGTTCATCCCCTTCGCCTATGTGGAGGCGGCGGCGAACCTCCTCACCAATCCGGCGCTGGACCCGTTCGGGAAGATCCCCGAATTCAAGTTCTGCGCCGCCCGCGTGGAGCGCGTCGAGGCGCGCCAGGCGGCGGAGTAGCCCCCTCCCTCCGGGGTGTCATCACCGGGCTCGTCCCGGTGATCTCGATTATCGGGGCACGGTCTCAAGCCGCGCTTTGAAATGCCGTGACCTCCGCATCGAGATCGCCGGGACGAGCCCGGCGATGACTGTGTGTGGGATATGGATTGCGGCGCCACACTCCAGGCACTCTGCGCCGCGCTTGCTTTTGCGCCGCCGCGCCGCCATCCTCGCAGCCATGGATGATCGCACCCATTCGCACGCCGGCGCGGAGGACGCTGCTGTGCGCGGCCTCGACGGCGTCATACGCCATGACTGGACGCGCCCGGAGATCCAGGCGCTGTTCGAACTGCCGTTTCCGGATCTGATCTTCCACGCCCAACGCATCCACCGCCTGCATTTCGATCCGCGCGAGGTGCAGATTTCGACGCTGCTGTCCATCAAGACCGGCGGCTGTCCGGAAGATTGCGCCTATTGCCCGCAGAGCGCGCATTACGACACCGGCCTGAAGGCGGACAAGCTGATGGAGGTCGACGCTGTGCTCGCCGAGGCGCGGGCCGCGCGTTCGGCCGGGGCGAGCCGCTTCTGCATGGGCGCAGCGTGGCGCTCGCCGAAGGATCGCGATCTTGAGGCGGTCTGCACCATGGTCGAGGGCGTCAAAGCGCTGGGCCTCGAAACCTGCGCGACCCTGGGCATGCTCACCGTGGAGCAGGCGGAGCGGCTCAAGGACGCCGGCCTCGACTATTACAACCACAACCTCGACACTTCGCCGGAATTCTACGGCGACATCATCTCGACCCGCCTTTACCGCGACCGCCTTGACACGCTCGAGCATGTGCGCGGCGCCGGCATTCACGTGTGCTGCGGCGGCATCGTCGGCATGGGCGAGGGCCGCGCCGACCGCATCGGAATGATCGCGACCCTGGCGAGCCTGCCGTCCCATCCGGAATCGGTGCCGATCAACCTGCTGGTACGGGTCGAGGGCACCCCGCTCGCCGGCGAGAAGCGCCGCTCGATCCCTTCGAATTCGTGCGCACCATCGCGGTCGCCCGGATCGCCATGCCGGCGTCCGTGGTGCGCCTCTCGGCCGGACGGGAGGACATGAGCGAGGAGACCCAGGCGCTGTGCTTCATCGCCGGCGCAAATTCGATCTTTTACGGGCCCAAGCTCCTCACCACCCCCAATCCCGACCGCGGGCACGACCTCGCCCTCCTCGACAAGCTCGGCCTCGTTCCGATGCGGTGAGGCCCCGGGCCTTCGGCCCTCCGGGAATAATGACCGAAATCGGGCGAGCGGCCGACCCAGCGCCGTGGCGTTTTCGCGTGTTCCATCAATGGTGGGGTAACAGATTTCGTCCTGTGTGAGACTCATCACAGAGGATCAGGCCGCGACCTTCCATAGTGCGGGTGTCATCGAAATTCAGGAGACACCCCCATGCGCAGCTCCTTGGCCCCGGCCACAGATTACAAGTCGAACGTCCTGCCGGGCACGACCACGCGCGCCACGCATGATGCGGCCCTCATCGAGCGGATCGCAAAGGGTGACCGCGACGCCATGCTGGTGCTGTTCACCGGGCATCAGGTCCGCGTCTTCCGCTTCATCCTGCGCTTCATCGGCGACCGCACCGTCGCCGAAGACCTGACCAGCGAGGTGTTCCTCGACGTGTGGCGCCAGGCCAGCCAGTTCGAGGGACGCTCGACGGTCTCGACGTGGATGCTCGCCATGGCGCGCTACAAGGCGCTCGCCTTGCGCCGGCGCCGGACCGAGGACCAGCTCGACGAAGAGGTCATCGATGCGATCGAGGACGACAGCGACAATCCCGAACAAGCCGCCGAGAAGAAGGACCGCAGCGAAATCCTGCGCCGCTGCCTCGGCAAGCTCTCGGCGGACCACCGCGAGATCGTCGATCTCGTCTACTACCACGAGAAGTCGGTCGAAGAAGCCGCGCAGATCCTCTCCATCCCCGAAAACACTGTGAAGACGCGGCTGTTTCACGCGCGCAAGCGGCTTTCGGTTCTGGCCGGCGAAGCCGGACTGGACCGCAGCTATCTCTGAAAATCCGTCAACGCTTCAACATGAGGAACCCGTCATGAAGCCGTTTCCCTTTGTTCTGACTCTGGCTCTGGTGTCGATGGCGCTCGCCTTCCTGCTAATCCCGCCGGGCTCGCTTCCCGATTTCTTCTGAGCTCCCTGCGCGGCGCGCAATGATGCCCGATTGCGTTGCGCACGCCCGCCCTGTACCCCCGCCCCTTTCGCCCGCTCAAACAAGTGGTGTAGCTTCGCGCGACACTGCCTGCGGCGCCGAGAGGGAACATGATCAGACTGCCGCGACGTAGGTTCCTGCGGCTCGCAGGGGCCGCTATCCTCCCGGCCATCGCGAGGCCGGCATTGGGGCAGACCTATCCAGCCAAGCCGGTGCGGATGATCGTCGGTTTCACCGCCGGCGGCACCGCCGACATCGTAGCGCGGATCATGGCCCAGTGGCTTTCGGAGCGGCTCGGCCAGGCGGTCGTCGTGGAGAACAAGCCGGGCGCCACCACCAACATCGGCACCCAGGCCGTGGTCAGCGCGCCGCCCGACGGCTATACCCTGCTTTTCATCACCGCCGCCAACGCCACCAACGCGACGCTTTACGAGACGCTGCCGTTCAACTTCCTGCGCGACATCGTGCCAGTCGCTGGCCTCGTCGAATTCACCCTCGTGCTCGAGGTCAATGCGGCCGTGCCGGTGCGGTCGGTGCCGGAATTCATCGCTTACGCAAAGGCCAATCCGGGCAAGATCAACATGGCTTCGTTCGGCGTCGGCACCACCAGCCACCTGTCCGGCGAATTGCTCAAGCTGACAACCGGCATCGACACGGTCCACGTCCCCTATCGGGGCGGCGCTCCGATGCTCACCGATCTCATCAGCGGGCAGGTGCAGGCGGCGTTCGACGCGTTGCCGGGCTCGCTCCCGCATATCCGGACCGGCGCCTTGCGCCCGCTGGCGGTGACCACGGCCACGCGTTCGGAGGAGCTGCCGGACATCCCCACCATCGGCGACACGATTCCGGGATATGAGGCCAGCGGCTGGGCCGGCATCGGCGTGCCCAAGGGCACGCCGCCGGACATCATCGCCAGGCTGTACCGCGAGATCAGCGCCGGGCTCGCCAACCCCGCGATCCGGACGCGGCTCGCCGATCTCGGCAGCACGCCGATGCCGCTCGGGCCTGCGCAGTTCGGCGCCTTCATGGCGGCCGAAACCGAGAAATGGGCGAAGGTCGTGAAGTTCTCCGGCGCCAAGGCGGAGTAGGCCGCCACGCAGCGGCGAACTCACCTCACCCCTTGGCGAAGCCGTAGAGATTCTCCGGGTTCTCCACCAGGATGCGCCGGCGCACCGCTTCGTCGGGCGCCCATACCGCGAGCAGGTCGAACAGCAGTGCGTCGTTCGGCAATTCCGGCTTGTTCTGCTCGCCGGGGTGCGGCCAGTCGCTGCCCCACACCATGCGCTCCGGCGCCGCCTTTACGAAGGCCTGCGCGATCGCGGTCGCATCGGGATAGGCCGGCGGCCCGATCTTGGTGTTGGAATAGGCGCCTGACAGCTTGACCCAGGTACGGCCCTTGTCGATCAGCCCGCGGATCACCCGATGAGAGGCGTGGTCGATGCCGGCCGGCAGCGTCGGGTGCCCCATGTGGTCGAACACGAGCTGGGTCGGCAGGCGTCCCAGCAGGGCCGCGTTGTCGGCGACCTGCTGGCCGTCCAGGTTGAACTGCAGGTGCCAGCCGAGATCGGCGACGCGCTTGGCGAGCGGCTCCACCATGTCCCACGTCACCACTGCGGTGGCGGGATCCTGCAGGGTGAAGCGGATGCCGCGAATGCCGCCGGCGTCGAGCGCCTTCAGCTCGGCATCGGTGACGTCAGGATGGAGGACGGCGACGCCGCGCGAGCTCGCGCCGAGCTGGGCGAGGGCGTCGACGGTCACCCGGTTGTCGGTGCCGTAATTGCGCGGCGTCACCACGACGACGCGGGTGGTTCCGTTGCGCTTCTGCAGCAGCCGATAGTCCGCCACGGTGGCATTGGTCGGGATCCTCCCCGGACGCGGCGTCGACTGCGGAAAGCGGGGATCGTAGATGTGGATGTGGCAGTCGGCTGCGTTCGCCGGCGCCTTGACCTTGGCCGGCTCGGTCCCGAACGAGTTGGGTACCGGCGTCTGGGCGCGGCCCTCGCCCGGCTGGAGCGCGCCGGTTGCGGTCAGTGCCGCCGCTCCGGCCAGAAAGGTCCGACGACCGATGGCTCGTTCATTCATGGCGCTTCTCCCGTGATCTCGTTGGCGCTCGGAACTTCCCGCGCCATGGCAGTGTACGTCCATGTGCCGGCCGGCGGAAAGACGCGCAGCGCCCTTGTCCTCGTCGCCTGCACGCGCCACCATGTCGGAGCTAGAGCATGATCGCGAAAAGTTGCAGACTTTTCGGATAAGATCATGCTCAAGATCAGTGACGTTTGAGCGCCGTCCGATTTAACCTGAAACAATAGCGCTCCAGGGAGCAGGAGGGCGCATGTTGGGGCGGACATCGATCGCGGTGCTGGCGGCGGGAGCCGCCGCGCTCGCGCTGGCCGGCTGGACCGGCGGCTTTGCGGCGCCGCATTCCCCGCTGTTGGCCGACAACCGCCCGGGCGCCCTGCTGGTCGACGCCGAACTGGTCATCGCCGTCGACGTGTCGAACTCCATGGACCCGGAGGAGCAGGCCCTGCAACGCGAGGGCTACATCACCGGGCTCACCTCGCGCGAATTTCTCAGCGCCCTGCGCAGCGGCGCCCACGGCAGGATCGCCGTGACCTATTTCGAATGGGCCGGTCTGTACGACCAGAAGATCATCATGCCGTGGCGGCTGATCGACGGGCCGGATAGCGCCGACGCCGTGGCGAAGGAGATCGCGGCGGCGCCCTATCGGCGCGCGCCGCGCACCTCGATCTTCGGGGCATTGAAATTCGCCAAACCGCTGTTCGACACCAGCGGCTACCACGGCTTGCGCCGCATCGTCGACGTGTCCGGGGACGGCGTCAACAATATCGGCCCCCCGGTGACCATCATGCGCGACGACGTCCTTGCCGCCGGCATCACCATCAACGGCCTGCCGATCATGCTCAAACGGCCCTACGGCTACGGCACCAATTTCCCCAATCTCGACAGCTATTACGAGGATTGCGTGATCGGCGGACCCGGCGCCTTCGTCATCGCGATCCACGAGCGCGACCAATTCAAGGAGGCGACACGCACCAAGCTCGTGCTGGAGATCGCCGGCCTGACGCCGGAACCTCGCGTCATTCCCGCGCAGGGGACGCCGCGGACCAGTTGCTGGTGAGGTAACCGGCGACCCCTAGAGCGCTATCGTTTCAGGTTGAATTGGATAGCGCTCTGAAGCCATTGATTTTGAGCATGATCTTGTCCGAAAAGTCTGCAACTTTTCGGGATCATGCTCCGACCGTCACCGCGTCGGCGCGGAGGTCGGGCCGAGCGGGATGTCTCTCGCGACCGTGCGCTTTGCGGCGAGGCTCTCGCGGCACTGCGAATATTCCGGCGTCCCGTACTGATTTCCGGCCGACTGGCACTTGGTGTCGTCGTCCGCGTCCGTTCCGGCGCCTGACGCAGTGTCGGAGCCGGAGCTGGAGGTGAATTTGCTCCAGACATCGCTGCAGCCGCCGACCGATACGGCCAGCAGGATTGCGAAGATGCCGGTGACGACGCCTCGCGATCCCGGCGCTGCAGTGGCGGAACGGGAGCGTGCGGAAGTTTCTGCGCGCCGACGCATCATTTCTGCGACTGCTTGAAATAGCGCAGGTCCGGCGGCGCCTGGCCCTTCTTGGCGGGCATCAGGTAGCCGTCGGCGCTCATGAAATAATTCTCCTTGCCGATCTGGACGTGATTGTTGCTCTCGTTGCAGAGGTCTTCGTACATCCGCCCGCCGGGCACGCGGTGATAGTTCTTCGTCACCGTCCACGGACGCGTCAACGCGTGGTCGATGACCGTGATCTCGTTGCGCAGGATGTTCTGGTTCGCCTTGTCGAGCGACAGGCGCTCCTTGATGACGGACTGGTTGTCGAGGTGGAGCGGCATGCCGCTGTCCTCGTAATTGCGCGGGCCCTTGAAGTCGCGCGTCTCGACCTCGAGAGTGTCGTAGCGTCCGTCGCCGTCGATATCGAGCCAGGTGCCGACGGAATAGCCGGCATAGGACGGCTCGTTCTCGGGCGGAAAGCCCTTGCCGTCGGTGTAGATCCGGCGCGGCAGGTTGTTCTCGTAGACGACGTAGGTGATGGCCGGCAGGATGACGAACTCGATCGGCCGGATGATGGTCATGAGCCGCGGCATGCCGTTGCTGATGCAGGTGACGCGGGTGTCGCCGCCCTGCCCGCCGGCCGCCTGGTCGGCCATGCTGGCTTCCCAGATCGCCTGATATTCGGGCGTGAGCGGGGGCTGCTGCGCCCGGCCGCGGGGCTTCGTCTCATCCCAGCCGATGCCGGTGCCGGGGGCGCGCTTCCAGGTGCCCGACCAATCCGGATATTTGGTCTCGTCGAATGCCGCGGCGCCGGCGAGCGACAGCAGCAGCGCAGCCGTCCCCGCGACGGCGCCGATCGTGCTTCGGTAGAAACGCATGACCCTTCTCCTGGCCATTTAAACCGGGGGCCCATCAGGATACACCGATTGCGGCGGCCGGCGGAAGGGTATTGGGCTCGCACTGTATTGGGTTCGCACATCGGGGCTCAAACGCCGGCTGGCAATCAAATTTGACGTCTCGGGAGGCGGTTCCGCGCACCCATCCACACCGCCGGCTGCACCGACACCGGATCGCAATCGGATCTCAATTCAACGCCGCGATCAGCCGCTTGACGAAGCCATCGGCGGCGCCGCCGTCGATCCAGCGCACCACCGCGACCACATCGTGGTCGGGATCGACGATGATCAGGTTGGCGCCGTTGCCGATATGCACGAAGACGCTCGGCGGAGCACTCGGCATCAGCCGGCGCTCGGTGTTGAGGAACCAGTTCATGAAGCCGTAGGTCGGTTCCGCCGGCGTCGGCGTCAGCGCCCGGTCGACCCACTGGGTGGAGATGAGCTCGCGGTCCTTCCATTTGCCGTGACGCAGCGTGAGATAGCCGAACCGGCCCATGTCGTAGGCATTGATGAACATGCCGCCGCCCCAATGGCCGCCGCCGCTCACCGACTGCACCGCGCTGCCGTCGAGCACGATCCAGGAATTCTCGTAGCCGAACCAGCGCCACGTGTTCGAGGCGCCGATGGGGTCCATGATGGTTTCCTTGAGCACCTGGGGCAGCGGACGGCGCCACACATTGAGCGCCGCGAGCGCGAGTGCATTGACGCGCACGTCGTTGTATTCGTAGTGCGCGCCCGACTTCCGGCGCGGCCTCGTGGTCCATTCCGCCGCATTGCCCTTCGGCCGGTCGGCCCAGTCGGGCTTGCCCCACAGCGTGCCTTCCCAATCGCTGGTCTGGCGCAGCATGTGGTCCCAGGTGATGGTGCGGTTGTGCGGGGTGTCGAACGGCGAAACGAGATCGGGCTTGCCGAGGCGGGCGGATTTATCCGCCGGCGGCAGCGGATTGTAGAGCTCGACCGGCGCCACATAGTCCTTCACGGTATCGTCGATGCTCCTGATCATGCCGCGGTCGAAGGCGATGCCGACCACGGTGGAGAGGAAGCTTTTCGATACGCTGTGCGTCATGTCGACGCGCAACGGCTCGCCCCATTCGGCGACGATGTAGCCGTGACGGATGATGAGGCCGGTGGGCGCGCCACGCTCCTTGATGGGGCCGATCGCATAGCCGAACGGCTCGCGGCCGAAGGTTTGATAGTGGTTCATCACGAGATCGCGCGGCGCCTTGGTCTCGTTGGCGACGGCAAAGTCGATCGCCTGCTTGAGGAGATCGGGATTGAACCCGGTCTCCGCCGGCGTCTTGTGCTGCCAGGTAGCGTCGGGAAAGTAGACACCCTTGTCGGCGGACACCGCAGTCTGCGCGGCCGCGGCGAATGGACCCGCGACAAAAGCGATCACGAGCAGAGCAATGCGCGCGGTCATCGTTTCCTCCGATATTTTCAAAAAAAGTTTTGAGACGATTATTGCGCGGATTATAGATGAGATCGGCGTACGCGGAAGCATACGGGGCGGCCGCAGAAGACCGTCATTCCGGGGCGCCGCGGCCCATCGGCTGTTGCCGATGTGCGCAACCATAGTACCGATCTCGGGTAAACCCGAGATCGGATGCGGCGAACCCGGAATCCAGACGGCCTCGCCACTTGCACCGCATCCTGGATTCCGGGTTCGCGCGAAAACGCGCGCCCCGGAATGACGATCCTCGCGGCGCAATGCCGCTTTAGACCTCGGTGCTGTCGAACAGGAACATGTCGACACCGCCGGTGGCGAATTTTTGCAGGTCGGCGGCGGCCGCCTGCCCTTCCGCGCTCGCGAAGGCCTTCTGGATGGAGGCGACGTCGTCGAAGTGCAGCGTTGCGACCAGGTGCAGGCCGGATGAACCCGCGGGCGTTGCGACCGGGCCTTTGCTGACCTCGTATTTCCGCAGACCCGGAATCTTTTTTGCGATCGGGACATGCGTGTTGAAATAATAGGCGTCGAACGCGCCGGCATCCTTCGGCGTTTTGTACAGCACCATAAGTCGAGCCATCTTCGCCTCCACGGGTCGGGCGGCGCAGAGTGATCAAGTTCGGCCGCTTCGGCAAGCGGGTGTCGGGCGACGGGGGGTGGGTGCCTGTGCGGGGGCGGGCGCTGGAACGGCTCCAAAACGGGCTTTCTTGATAAGGACACACCGTTGGGATATGAACTCCGGGCGTCCTTCATGGGCGTCATAACTTTCCCCTCAAGGACCTCAGAAGCCCGGCTTGTTCGAAATCGGGATGTTCTTATCGCCGCTTGCCTCGGGACGAAGATGATCCGTGGCAGGCACAACTGAGCGGGAAAGCAAAACTTTCGGGAGAAGACCCATGGTTTCCAAGCGTCATGTAAAGAGTCTGCTCGCGGCCAGCGGGATGGTCCTGGCTTCGTGGTGCGTCGGCGGCGTCGCAAATGCGGCCGATCCGTTCACGCTGACCTCGACGACCTTCAAGGACGGCACGTTGATGCCGAAGAAGGTGGCCAACAAGAACCCGGCGAATCCGAACTGCGTCGGCGACAACGTGTCGCCGCAGCTGTCGTGGTCGGGCGTGCCGGACGGCACCAAGAGCTTCGCGCTCACCATGGTCGATCCGGAAGGCCGCGGCGGCCTCGGCGTGTTCCACTGGGTGGCCTACGGCATTCCCGCCGAACGTGACCTCGTTCGCCGAAGGCGAAGTCACCGCGGCCAGCGACAAGTATGTCGGCGGCAAGAGCACCCAGGGCGTCGGCAATTATTCCGGCCCGTGCACCCCGCCCGGCTCGCCGCACCACTACACCTTCATGATCATCTCGACCGACCTCGACCCCAAGGAACTGCCGGCCGGCCTCACGCTGCCGGAGCTGCAGGCCAAGCTCGACAAGCACGTCAAGGGCGCGGCCGGCCTGGTCGGCCTGTTCGTGAAGCCGTAATGAGCTGACGCCGGCGCGCTGCACCGGCTAAGTTTGAAATGCGACGCGCGGCGATTACGGGAGACCGGAATCGCCGCGTTTTGTTTTTTGCGACGAAGGAAAGCGATGTTCCGGTTCAAATGCACGACCGCCGAATGCCTAGCCGAAATCTGCTCGAACCTTGAACACCGGTTCAGCTAATCGTGATTCCGGGCCGCGTGCTGAACCTCCTCAGTGGGTGAAATTTTGCACCGCTCCTACCCCGTTGCGGGAGCGGCTAAATCACCAAACTCAAGCGGCCAGTGATTTCATTTTCCCATCGAGTATTCGATGTCGAGTTCGCCTTCGTCCGCAACACCGGCCTTAGGATCGAAAGTGGTGGCGTTTCGTGTGGTGCCCTGGATCGATGCGAGCTTCCCCGTACCGCCGAAAATGTGTCCAGCGCCCGTGGAGACAAGCTTCCCTGTCCCTGTGCGCTGAATAATGGCCTCGTTCCGGACAAAGAATTTATCGCCGTTCTCCATGAGATATAAAAAGTATGACGAGGTGGTTCCCACACCGTCGGCTATGTCCGCAGTGCCGCGTTGCCATGCCTCCTTGAGCCTGAGCCCATTGATGAGGGGCGCATTGTTGTCGGGCACGGTGTAGTGCAGCTCGAACACCCGCACGATGTGGTTCGGCACGTCACCGACTTCGACACTTTGTGAAACTTCAAATTTGAGGTTCGCAAAAGGTATCCTGACGGAAACCTGCTGCTTCGCTTGAGCGACGACACAACTGGCCGACAAGGGAACCGCCAGCAGCGCTATGACGATCCGAGCAATCGTGGCGCGTCGTGTCATGATGTCCCTCGATGACGAAACGGCAGCGCTAACTGTTGAAAGGGCGTCGCGCAAGCCAGCGCGCCCGGCTCCCCTGGCCGCGCATTTTGCTCCCGCAACGTCACGGGAGCGATCTGAGTCGCGACCGGATGTCCCGGTATGCTGCCGCTATGAGCTCGCTCAGCGCGACGGCGTTCACTTGTTGCTCGCGGCGGAGCTTGACATGACGTGCCCCCTGCTCAATCTCTTCAAGAAGGGTACGCTGAGGCAAACCGACAAGCTTCCTCCTCGGCCTTCCGTAATCCCAAATCGTTCGGATCCACCTCATACCGCTCGCAGAACAATTCGATGTGCGCTCTACCTTCCTCACGCTTACCAATCGCAATGAGCCCAAGGCCCCAGGCAAGGTGGGGCGGCCTTGGCGGTTCGCTTCGATCTAAGACGACCGTTTCGTAAAAGGGGTACAAAATTTAGAGAAAAGCCCCAGCGTGCGGAATAATTGGCGCCCTTCAGCAACTGGAACTCAAATATCTTGCGGATTGGTCCGGGTACGTCATCCACCCAGCGATAGCGATGAGTAAGAAGAAAACCTCTGGGCGCCAAACTGGCCCCAAGCGCTTCATTCAAGCCATCCACAAAATCAGTCCCCCAGCTTCCGGCACCCGGGTGGAACGTTGCTTGCGTGAACAGTATTCCCAATCCGTTGGAGCGAACCTGCGAGGTATAATGAAATCCGCTTCATGCGTAAAATTCACGCAACCTGAGTTGCCGCGTATGGCGTGACATAATAGTATTTTCGAGGCGATCCCAAAATAAAAACAGCCCGCCGCGGTTTCCCGCGGCGGGCTGTTTCAATTCGATCATCGTGATGAAGAGTATCCGTCCTTTGCAGGCCTGGCAGCGACCTACTCTTCCAAGTCTTGAGACTTAGTACCATCGGCGCTGGGGAGTTTAACGGCCGAGTTCGGGATGGGATCGGGTTCAGGCTCCCCGCTAGAACCACCAGGCCGGCAAAGGACAGATCAGGGATCAGTAATCAGAGGTCAGTGATCAGAATGATCACCGATACTGATTTCGGTTCCCTGAAGTGAAGCAAGCTGGTCATTTTGCAGATCGAGGCACAGTTTCAATCATCTGATTACTGATGACTGATCACTGATAGCGATCACGATACCTGAAATGGGCATTGTGTAATGAGAACGATCAAGCCAATCGAGCGATTAGTACCGGTAAGCTCAATGCATTACTGCGCTTACACACCCGGCCTATCAACGTGGTGGTCTACCACGGCTC